>CAVWNI010000009.1:0-1006121 GCA_963756315.1 uncultured Acidobacteriota bacterium | reverse complement strand
GGGGTTCAGCAAGGTTGGCGGTGGGCGGAGGCTTGAGCGAACTGCTCTCTAGGCCCCAATTCCCTGCTAACAGGGAAATTAACAGGGAATTTTTCAAAATTGGCCCACAATATTCGAGAGTAGGATCGCTCTATTAGTCTGAATCTAGAGGAGTTCTGGCGTCAGAGCTGGATTTAGGGCACAAACTTAACAGGGAATTTTTAATCCAGTATCAGGGAATTACTAATCGATAGCAGGGAATTGCATTTCCCTGTTAACTGCCAACGGTGTGGACGTTTACACCGCGGCTGCTGATCGTCAAGAGAAGGTCCGGCGCCATTCAGGAAAGCAATCGACTACGCCAAATCGTGAACCGCACACTGAGCCTGGCGCGGTTTTCAGACAAACCAAAAAGAACTGATCTGGCTGCAATAATAGAGGCGGCTCTTCGAGTTCATCAACGAGCAATCGACGGAAAGAAGATAAACCTTGTAAAGGAACTCTCCGGCGATTTCACCGCAAAGGTTGCGTTTCAATTGGCCACCGAGGAAACCGGGTACTCAGGGTTCGCCAAAAAAGGATGACCGCCCTGCACAGTAACTTTCGGATCTGCTGCGGACCTTGTCATTGTCGGGAGTGCAGAAGCACGGCACAGAGGAGATGGGCATACGAAAGCACGACACTCTCATTTCATCCGTCATTCGCCGCCCGATGCTCATTTGATGTTGCGTGCAGCTTCGCTGCTGTGGTGTACGGGGGGCGGCGCAGGCCTACCCGGCCGTCACAGTCTCGAGCCACTCCCTCGCTTCGTGCAACTGCTCGAAGGACCGGCACTCGATCCCGGCGGGAGCCGCCGACTGGATGTAGCTGACAGCAATCTTGCCAAAATAGACGGCAGGCCTTTTACTGGCGGCAAAGCGCAGGGCCGCATTCGGCGGCTCGCGGAAACCACTCATCGATAATCCAGAACCGGTCTTCCGTAGGGATGGCAGGCAGAGCTGTGTCGTCGCCAAGAATCTTGTAGACGCGCTGTCTGCAGATGAGCGTGAGCAGGCTCTCATGGATATACCTTAGCTGGATCTGAGACGCGTACTCCTTCCAAACCACGTTGATGCAGTGATTGGCCTCATCGTGGATGATGGAGCAGATCGGGTTGTCCCAAAAATTCTTCAGCAGCTGAAAGCTGTCGCGGGAATCCTGTCGCAATTTCTCGCGCAGCTCCTGCAGATTGTCACTGTTGTCGGGCGGATGACGGAACATCTCCTCCTTGTCATCATGAGAAATCTGGGTAGATTGAAAAGAACAGAATTGAAAGATTCTGCTTACCAGAGGATAGCGGATACAGATTCCGGTGCTAGGCACGCCAATGTGTTCGAGCCCTGTATCGCCGGCGCAGCATAATCCGCCGTCGATACAGGACTCCTAACGGGCTGACGCCCCTCATGGGGGAGGCACACCTTGCTATGAGACGTAGGACCGTCGCGTTATGTTTCGCCCCCTGAAGTGACTAAAGTAGCCGCGATAATTAGACTTCGGTACCCCACGATGACCAACACAGAGATCCAACGACAGGCAGAGGGTGCGTGATAGATTGTCTAGCGGAGGTGATATGAATCCCAAGGATCGCAAACTGCTTCAAAAAGTCTCTAGTGGGGGTGGTATTGTCGGGTACCACTGTAGCCATTGCAGGTGGGGAATCACGGTATCCGTAAGAGACACCATTACGGAAGTCGATAAAGTTTTCGCCGGACACAATTGCGGAGAGCATATCGTCACGCCCGCCCGGCTGTGATTGGAGGAGAAATAACACCCGACATCGCAGACCTAAATCCAGTTCTGGGCAGCCAGTTTCATCTATCTGAGATGAGGGCCACCCGCCGATGCGGGAACATCCCCTCAGGGGGACTGAGGACTTCCATCGGGGTTGGTAGGTGCGAGCTGGCTATTCTTCTGTCGGGCCTATTGCAGATACCAGCAAAGTCTAGCCCCAAAGTGACGTATGAATTGGGTTCGATCTCGTGAACTGAACCGGGTACTATATACGCCGAAGAGAAGGCGCCGTGCACCTGATCTAGTTCGGCATGACCTGCCCCCGAATTCTCATCCATTCATAGCTGGAGATTCTCGGTTGAGGTTTGGCGCCGAGATCGTCTCGTCGCCGCCGAGGCTGTGCGGATGTGGGAAGCGCGAAGCGGTTTCCACATCTGCATAGCCGGTTGTTGCGCGCCGGAATTCCTCCGGCGTGCGATAGCCCAGCGAACTGTGCGGCCGCTCGCAGTTATACTCCTGCCGCCAGCCTGCCAGTGTAACCCGCACATCGTTCAGGGTGCGGAACCAGTGCGCGTTCAGGCACTCGTCGCGCAGCCTGCCGTGGAAGCTCTCCACATGCCCGTTCTGCATCGGCCTCCCGGGCTGTATGTGCACCAGCGCGATCTTCCGCTCCTCGGCCCAGCCCAGCATCCGGCGCGAACAGAACTCCGGCCCGTTATCCGACCGCAGACTCTCCGGGCGTCCGTGCTCCGCGATCAATTCATCGAGCACGCGCGTCACGCGCCCGCTGCCCAGACTTACATCCGGTTCCAGCGCCAGGCACTCCCGCGTGAACGCGTCGACCACGCTCAGGATGCGCACCATGCGTCCGTTCGCCAGCCCGTCCACGATGAAGTCCATCGCCCACTCCTGGTTGGGCCGCGTCAGCCGCGCCGCAGCCAGCGGATCGCGCACCAGCCGCTTGCGCCGGCGTCGCCGCACCGCCAGGCCGGCTTCGGTATACAGCCGGTACACCCGCTTTACGTTCACCCTCTGCCCGCGACGTTCGAGAATCGCGTGCAGCCGCCGATAGCCGAACCGCGGCTTCTGCCGCGCCAGCTTCACCAGCTCTTCGCGCAACTCCGCGTTACGGTCCGGCCGCGGCTCGTAGCGATAACTCGATCGATCCACACCCAGCAGCTTGCAGGCTGTGCGTTCGCTCTCGCCAAACTCCGCCGAGACGAACGCCACCTCTGTTCTCAGCTCGGCAAGCTCCAGCCGTTTTTTCGGATCACCGCCTTCAGCATCTCCTTGTCCAGGCTCAGATCCGCCACCAGCTGCTTCAGCCGGCGGTTCTCGTCTTCCATCTGCCGCAGCCGCGCCGCTTCGCTCACGTCCATCCCGCCGAACTTCGACTTCCAGCCGTAGAACGTCGCCGCGCTGATCCCGTGCTCCCGGCACAGGTCCGCCGTCTTCACCCCGGCCTCATGCTGCTTCAAAATCCCGATGATCTGCTCTTCCGTGTACCGGCTCTTCTTCATACCCAGTCCTCCCGTTCAATTTACGAGAGAACTCCAGTTTTAACTGGCTGAGTTTTCCGGGGGCAGGTCACCCCCACGGAAGCGGGAAAGAAAACCATGCCCAAGCCAAAGGTATTGCGGCTGCCAACAGGGGCTGGATGTCAGAAAAATATCTTCCCCCGGCGCATCAGGTGAAGTGTTTCTTCTTGACATCCCCTTTTATAGAACCCGCCGAGTGCATAGGAATGAAGTCTATGACAAAGCACTATTTTCTTTCGAAAATCTCACAAGTTGAAACACTCGGATTCCCGTTAGTACAGCAGCTACGCAGCTAACTATGACGAATATGGCATGACTAAACGGAAAGTTTGCCCATTCGTAACCCACTTGCGGCAAGACGCTGATAAGGAAGAGAAGGCACAGAATTCCAGTCAAGATCAAAACAGCCTTCTCGATAATGTTCGAGGTCTTTTGTATCGAAACAAACGACAAGAACGCACCGAACATCATACCCACAACCATCGGTACCAGTACCAGAAGGTCGAGTGATCTATGAGAAGATATCGGACTCTTTGTTGAATGAAGCAATAGAAACAGTGCATTTAACGCATACATACAGAAAATATAGACATAAGTACTAGTTGCATCAAATAGCCGCATCGTGTCCTTTCATCCTGCCATTAGCTCAGTAACCGGCTTGTTTCGTGCAGTCCACGTTTGCTTTCACCATCGCGCCTGTATCCATAAGGGCTGCTGACGCTACAAACGTAAGACCTATTGGGTTATATGCCTCGCGCTTTATCGCCCAAGCAGCACCGGCGTTCATAAAACCATAAGCAGTCTGACCACGTCCGTCTTCTTCGCTAGTAATGGTTTGAATGACCGAGTTGTAATAACAACCCAAGAATGCAGAATATGACGGTTTCTTGACTGGAGGTTTAGGGGTTTGAACCACCACACTATTTGCAACAAAGGGAAAAGGTCCGGAGGGTTGTGGATAAGGAACACGCCTGATTATGTTGGTTATGCCGGCGGTCAGCAAGTCAGGAGTTGTATTATCCGGGCTGCCGTGGACGGTGATCGTCGTGCAGGGGTGACTAACCGCGTTGCAATTCCCCTGCTGTTGGCTCTTGCTTTGCTCAGCGTCGCTGTTTTTCTTCGCTGCCTGAGCCAGTTTGCAGGGTCCATTGGTGGTGTCCGTGCAGTGCCCATCCGCATCGGCCAGCGACAGCGGATTGTCGCCCACATAGGCATACAGGTTCAGCGTCTGCGGGTTGGTGTAATTGGCATAGGGCACACTCTGCGGATTCTTGCTCCAGTCCGGCGTCAGGAACCGGCCGCCCATGTTGCTGCTGTAATACCGGGCCAGAAAATAATCGTTGCCGCTTTCTGTATCCCGTTCCTTGCCGGTGAAGTACAGATGATTCACATCGGAACCGCTGCAGTTCAGCCCGTCGCCGTAGGGCAGGCTGGTGCATTGCTCGCCCACCGTTACCGTCGAGGCCGCCGTCACCCCCAGCTGCATGCGCTTGGTCCCCAGCCAGTCCGTCACCGTGAAGTGCGTCCCCGCCGAGTCATACGTCGCCAACTGCCTCGCGCCCGCATACACATTCGTCCATTGCCAGGCAGCATTTACACCCAGCACCGTCACCTGCTCCCCGTTCGGCCCCAGCAGGTATTCGTTTTCCACCGTCGTCGTCGGAGTGGGCGTATTCCACCCGTTCACCAACACCTTCTCCACCCGCTGTCCTTCCGCGTCGTAGATATATCCCGTCAGCACCCCCGTCGTCGGATCCAGCACCCCCGTCTGCCGGCCCTCCGCGTCGTACTCGTACATGTTGGCAGTGTCGTAGGTGACGTCCCCAGCCGCATCATACCCCCACTGGTCCGCCCGATTGTTGTTCCCGTTGAACGTCAACAGCATGGCCGACGGCACCGGCCCCCCATAACTCCCGCTCGGCACCTGGTTCGGAATCCCACGTCGCAACGGCGAGGCGTGGCCACCCCCATTTTTAACTTAGCTCTTGGACTTGGGCCACCCGCCACATTGTCATAAGTGGGTCCTCATACTTTTGAGCATGCGTTGCGCCTGTTCTCTTGCTTCGTCGCTCGTTTCGCTGCGATTCAAAGATAAAGCTGTCTTCAGGAGAGCAGCAGCGGTCTTAGCACCGCCCCGCTTTGCCATGTACAATTTCGCAAGCTGTACACACGCATCTCCGTCGTTCATGGCGACGGCCCTCTTTAGCCAGGCAATGGCGCCTCGCATATTTCCCTGCCGTTGCAGATCAACTGAGAGGTTCACCGCTCCGGCGGAACGTCCGCTGCGATAGGCCTTCTTGTACCATCGCGCCGCCTCTTTTAGGTCCTTTCTGACGCCCTTACCCCTGGCATAGAAATTGCCTAAATTAATCTGACTCGAAACATCCCCAAGCCGCGCTGCGGTCAAGAGACTTTTAAACGCGCCTTTAAAATCGCCACGTTCTTCTTTTAGCTCGGCATCCCGGAACAATTCTTCGGCCTTCTCATAATCAGTCGGTTTCTGTCTCATATGTGTGGTCATCCAGTGTGTCCAACCTTATTTAAAAAGCGAGAGCTGCACCGCCCAGTCCCTCTAGAATTTGAGCCGCAGTAACTCCAGTGGCGGCAGCACCGGTGGCCCCCATCATCCATTTTGAAGCCGTGGGGTCAAGACCATTCTGCCTTCCCCACTCCAAACTCTTGTCTATCAGCTTTCCTTTATCCGCGCCCTTACCCGGTATTTGCCACCCAACAATCTTTCCGTTTTTGTCCTTGACTGGCCGCGCTCCCTTTGCCGGTTTCGGATTATTGTGCTGAATTGCCTTCGAATACACTATGAAGCCACCTGTGATCACTGAGGCGGCAAGGCTAAGTCCGTTGTTTATACTTGGATGGAAAAAGTAGTCGAACATCAGACCGCACAGTGCGTCGGAGGATGGATTGCAGCCCCCAACGTTCCCATGCACGAAGACAGTTGTATCTGGATATTGTGATTGCTGCTGTTGTGTTTGCTGCTGCTGAACATTCAAATCCATCTGTTCGATTGCCTGCATCAGTTCGCAGGGTGCATTGGTGGTGTCCGTGCAGTGCCCATCCGCATCGGCCAGCGACAGCGGGTTGTCGCCCACATAGGCGTACAGGTTCAGCGTCTGCGGATTGGCGTAGTTGGCATAGGGCACACCCTGCGGGTTCTTGCTCCAGTCCGGCGTCAGGAACCGGCCGCCCATGTTGCTGCTGTAGTACCGCGCCAGAAAATAATCGTTGCCGCTTTCCGTGTCCCGTTCCTTGCCGGTGAAGTAAAGATGATTCACATCGCTTCCGCTGCAGTTCAGCCCGTCGCCGTAGGGCAGGCTGGTGCATTGCTCGCCCACCGTCACCGTCGAGGCCGCCGTCACCCCCAGCTGAATGCGCTTGGTCCCCAGCCAGTCGGTCACCGTGAAGTGCGTCCCTGCGCTGTCGTACGTCGCCAACTGCCTGGCGCCCGCATACACATTCGTCCATTGCCAGGCAGCATTTACACCCAGCACCGTCACCTGCTCCCCGTTCGGCCCCAGCAGGTATTCGTTTTCCACCGTCGTCGTCGGAGTGGGCGTATTCCACCCGTTCACCAACACCTTCTCCACCCGCTGTCCTTCCGCGTCGTAGATATATCCCGTCAGCACCCCCGTCGTCGGATCCAGCACCCCCGTCTGCCGGCCCTCCGCGTCGTACTCGTACATGTTGGCAGTATCGTAGGTCACGTCTCCTGCCGCATCGTACCCCCACTGGTCCGCGCGATTGTTGTTCCCGGTAAACGTCAACAGCATGGCCGACGGCACCGGCCCGCCATAACTCCCGCTCGGCACCTGGTTGGTCCGGTTCCCGTACACATCGTAGCTCTCCGTCAGCGTCAGCCCCGCGTACATCCCCGCGCTGGCCACTGCCGTGCTCAGCCGATTCAGCGCATCCGGCGTGTACGTCCATGTCCCCATAAGGCTGTCCGTCACCCCGGTCGCGTTGCCCGCTCCATCGTAGCCGACCGTATAGCTGTAGGGCAGGTTCGCCGTTGGATTCGTCGCTGTGTCCGTCTCTCCCGTCAGCCGCATCCGCGTGTCGTACGTCAGCGCCTGGCTGTAGGCCGGCGTCCCTTCTGCCGTCGGCAGCGCATAGTCAGCCCCCGTCAGTCCCACCGCACTGTAGTTCGTGGCCTCGAACAGCACCTCCGGATGCTCCGCGTCGTTCAGCGTGCTGCTCACCGACGTCAGGTGACCGGCTCCATCGTAGCTGTAGCCCAGCGTCACCGCATTCGCATTCCCGCTCGGCAATCCGTTATTGGAGAGCACTTCATTCCCCGCCACATCGTACTATGCGTCAGCGTGTAGTTCGTCGTCGCGCCGCAGCCGCCCACAAAACACCGCCGCTCCGACTGCACCCGCCCCATGGCATCGTACTGGTCGATGGCGTGCTCCGTCATCGTCACGCCCTGCACGCTCGTCTTCTCGTCCGTCAGCCTGCCGATCGTGTTCAGCGGACTCGGTCCGCTGCTCACATCGTACGCGTACGTGACAGGATAGGTCGCGTCCGAATACGTCTTCCCCGTCAACCGGTTCAGCACATCGTAGGCATACGTCGTGGTAATCCCGCGCGCGTCCGTTTTGGTAATCACATTGGAATCGGGATCGTAGGTATACGTCGTCGTTCCGGATTCCGGATTGGTCGCCGTCAACAGCCGCGACAGACCGTCGTAGGTAAACGAACGCGTCTCCGCTCCCTGCGTCACCCCGGTCAGATCGTTCAGCGTGTCATAGGCATAGCTGGCCGTGCCTCCCGGCGATGGCATCAGCGGTGGTCTTTAGTTGCCCCATAGGTAGACCGTAACAGGTCGATCTGTTCGTCTGGTTGGGTGAGTTTTAAGACTAAGCTCGTCACTCTCCAATGCCCATCATCCTTAATGGCGAGTGCTGTCAGTTTTCCCGTTCGCTTTGGACCGTGCACAGGAATGAGCAAATCGGCTGTCGCGGAGTTCCCCAATCCCATTTGGCTTTCGGAAAACCATGCCTCTGTAACCGGAACACCCAACGCCCTCTTGAACTGCGGTGATTGATATGCTATCGCTACGGCTAGTTTGTAAGGCGCACTCATCGTCACCACGAAATGAGGAATGGTGAGCATCAGGACGAGGATGAGAATTGCGCTTAAAAGTAGCTTGCGGAACCTTCGTGGCCACCAACCGGTTTGCATCGAATCCGCCCGTTGGTGAATTTTTCTTGACCAGGCAAATAACGCCTGCCCTCCTCTAAACACCATTAGTCCGACGAGAGTAACAGCAATGACTCCCACTAATATTGAGAATAAACGTTGATGACGTAGCCACGGGACACACGATGCTACAACGATAATGCCTACTATAATTGTGGTTATTTTCCGCATGTGGTCCCCCGCACGAAATGGAACCTCGTCCACAGATTGGCTTTCAATTTACGACCTCTTGTTAAGGCTTGTTCGCGGTGTAACGTACTCGTCCTCAGTAATCCCCATCCCAGCAACTCGTAAACGCCAGTCTTTTCGCGGCTATTGACTGTAGGCTCCTCATTCCAGACACGTTCCCGCCGGGGAACCTAAGGTTTCTCCGCAGCTCCCATTCGGGGGTGACGTGTCACCCTCATCCCGATGCCGTAGGCAGCGTCGCCTTTCGATCTGACGAGGCAGAGGCCCGGACAACAGCCCCCGGCGCGTCCACGGCCCTCCGAGACGCAGCTAGGCCGCCCCGGAGAGACGGCCTTACTGCGAGGAACTAGCTCCAAGTGAACTCTAAGCTGCTCGCCGCGATTTTCAGGTTAGAGAGCCACTCCTGAACAAAAAACGTGTACGTGTGGTATTCGCCCTTGAGCTTCTTCAACAGCTCATCCGGTATGCTTCCTGCCTCATCTTCACTTAGCACGAAGTTGACGCCCCCAGCGTGAGCGAACGGAGACTCCACGTCCGGCCCTTCGGCGATGACGATCTTCGCCCCCTGAAACCTCAAGACTCCTTGGCGGAACTCGTTCTGACGGGCAGGTTCATCATCAGGTAAACCCACCAGTACGTCTAAATGCACGTCAACCGATTCAGTCTTTAGGTTTCTACAGATGGCATTGATCTTTGCGTCGTGAAGGCCATTTGGAAGTCGCGATTCTATATCACTCAGGTTCATAAAATTCCTTTTTCAAAATCCCATCCAACGACTAGGGAACTGGAACGAGATTTCTGGGCGGATACAACCTCGAACCCTCATCGGTGATGATGTACGTGATGATGCCGGCCGTTCCCAACTTCAAGATCGGACCAGGGGTAATTGATCTCATCCGATCCATCATGCTTCTCTCTGCTGGAGCTGGCGGTTCCGGAACACCGTCCGGTCCCGGGATAGGAGCGCCGGGTGCGAGATGACCGTCTTCGCGCTTTCCATCGGGCCCTACCTCATGCCAGTGATCTTTGCCACCCCATCCTGGCTTGCCCGCAACACCCGGATCGAATTCGACTTCGGTTCCCTTTGGTCCTCTGAATCTCTTCGGAATCTTCGGATTGACTTTGCCTCCTGGGGTCGGAGTCACATCCTGCCACCCTGATCCCAGACCAGACGGGTTGCTTGGAAGCACTGGCCCGCTCTGTTGTTGGGCCTAAACCTCACAGTCGCGCTCAGTGATCTTTGAGCAGTTGATCCAAGGCTTGCTTATAGCGCTGGTTCTGTGGCAAAAGCGAGTCTTGAGAGTATGTGGTTTTCCCAAAAATACTCGTTACAACAAAATCCTTGCCGATTGACGGGACGTAGAGAAGTATGGAGAACACTTCGGGACAAGAGTGCGGAGCACACCCTTCGAATTCAACACCATCCTCATTCCCGAAGCTAAAGGTCTTCAGCGCGCTTGGATAGCTAACCCGAAATGAATCTGCGAGCTTTCCGGAATGCCAGCGTTCAACGAATTTTCCTTCGCTGGTGGCCCCGTATACAGAAAGCTCCCATCCATCATTGGCGGAAAACCTAGCGACGCCGATCAAAGGCCCCTGTCCGCTCTGTAAGATTTGCAGACTCTGAATCCGGCCTGGCTCACTAGGCAATTCCTGAGCGAAGCTTCGCAGTTGGTCAGCGGAAACACCTGCCTGAGACGAGGCAACTTGCGCCTGCAGGCCAGCGCACGGCACAGCCAGCAGACCGCAGCCAAAAAGCAGCATAACCAAAAGAATCCTAATCATGACATACCTCAGAAGCTTGTTATGAAATCGATGTAGCCGCCAACCGTTCCATAGTCTGGATGCTTGGCAGACAACAATGCACCGCGAACTGCAGGCATTCCTCCCTCATTGAAAAAGTGGCTGGTTCCACCCCTGCCTAGGGTCCACGCCGCTACACCTAGATCAACATTGCCGTTGAAGTGGGAGATGTTACCTGAAAGGAAAGCCGCAGCAGCAGGTATCTGAACCTCGAAATTTCCAATGTCTTTTGGATCAATCCCGTACGCCTTTGGGTCTTGGATCTGGAACAAGCCGCCGTTCGACTGGGACGGATTCAGACTTGATTCACGCATCCCTAAACCAACGAGGAGATTGGGATTTAGCTCGTATTTGCTGCCTGCTTGAGTCATCGCAGCTTTGAATGCGGATGCGTCATACCCATACTTTTTTGAGGCTTTGTCGATTGCCTTACCAGACTTTGACGATAATCCCTGTTGTTGGGCCTATGTTTTTGCCAGCACAAGATCGGTCACATTCATATAGATCGGGGTAATCTCTCCCATCGTTTCGCGTCTGTGTAGAATTCCAGTTGCAATGACTTTATGTCCACGTAGCCTCTGAGCTTCAGCCTCCAGATTCTTACCTTGCGGAAGAAGAGGTAGAAAAAGCCTGAGCCGATTTGTTGATGCACAATCTGTATCGGCCCATTCAGGTCTCTCTGGCGTGCAAGGCGTGTTGACTGGCGTCTGTAACTTCACCACCCAATACACTATCTTTCGATCATTCTTCTTGTCCTCTCCATATCCAGGCGGACCGAAGCCATGTACCAATTCGAGAGTTCCAGCTAGAGCAACTTCATGATCGGTTGGCTCAAGAATTATCTGCTGACCTACAGCCGTCGGAAGTAGTAACACCAGGACCCACAGAACGACGCTAGATTTCAAAATCATTTTGTACATCACACACCCTCGATGATCCTATTGATTTGGGTTTATCTGAGAGACAGAATTTCCGTGAGCATAATACCCCTCCGCCCTGCCGATGTTGGCTATCACGGTTGAAAGTTGCGCGGGGGTCAACGCTGATATTTTGGTGCTCACGGGCACCCCAATCGCACCAGCTAATGTTGCCGCATATTTAACAGGATCATTTCCCTTTAGCATTGGATCTTTCCCATTGTCGGCCGGATTGAAGGCGTTCATCGTTTGTGCAATTGTGGAGTCCGCGTATTTCCCGGTCAGCGTGGCTTGCAAGGCACTCCAACCTGCATCAGGCGTACCGTATATCGCGAATCCAGCATCGCGGCCAATTGAACCGTGCCCTCCTGTTAGGTCACCTGGGTTGTTATCACGGAACGGATGGGTTCCAGATCGAGTAACTTGTGTCCCATCAGCATATGTATACGTCACTGTTTTTCCCTGCACTGAAGCGGTTACTTGTTGTTGGGCCTTGCTCGTCTCA
Organism: uncultured Acidobacteriota bacterium; assembly: GCA_963756315.1. Lineage (GTDB taxonomy): Bacteria > Acidobacteriota > Terriglobia > Terriglobales > Acidobacteriaceae > JAKAAZ01. Next base: position 994,203 of record CAVWNI010000009.1, on the reverse strand, counting down.
GCGTTGCTATTCTTCTTCGCTGCCTCAGCCAGTTCGCAGGGTGCGTTGGTGGTGTCCGTGCAGTGCCCATCGGCATCGGCCAGGGAGAGCGGATTGTCGCCCACATAGGCGTACAGATTCAGCGTCTGCGGGTTGGTGTAATTGGCATAGGGCACCCCCTGCGGGTTCTTGCTCCAGTCCGGCGTCAGGAACCGGCCGCCCATGTTGCTGCTGTAATACCGGGCCAGAAAATAATCGTTGCCGCTTTCTGTATCCCGTTCCTTGCCGGTGAAGTACAGATGATTCACATCGGAACCAGTGCAGTTCAGCCCATCACCGTAGGGCAGGCTGGTGCATTGCTCGCCCACCGTCACCGTCGAAGCCGCCGTCACCCCCAACTGCATGCGCTTCGTGCCCAGCCAGTCGGTCAGCGTGAAGTGCGTTCCCGCGCTGTCATACGTCGCCAACTGCCTCGCGCCCGCATATACATTCGTCCATAGCCACGCGGCATTTACACCCAGCACCGTCACCTGCTCGCCGTCCGGCCCCAGCAGGTATTCCTTCTCCACCGTGGTCGTCGGAGTGGGCGTGTTCCAGCCGTTCACCAACACCTTCTCCACCCGCTGTCCTTCCGCGTCGTAGATGTATCCCGTCAGCACTCCCGTCGTCGGATCCAGCACTCCCGTCTGCCGTCCCTCCGCGTCGTACTCGTACATGTTGGCAGTATCGTAGGTCACGTCTCCTGCCGCATCGTACCCCCACTGGTCCGCGCGATTGTTGTTCCCGTTAAACGTCAACAGCATGGCCGACGGCACCGGCCCGCCATAACTCCCGCTCGGCACCTGGTTGGTCCGGTTCCCGTACACATCGTAGCTCTCCGTCAGCGTCAGCCCCGCGTACATCCCCGCGCTGGCCACTGCCGTCTTCAGCCGGTTCAGCGCATCCGGTGTATAACTCCACGTTCCCATCAGGCTGTCCGTCACCCCGGTCGCGTTGCCCGCTCCATCGTAGCCGACCGTATAGCTGTAGGGCAGGTTCGCCGTTGGATTCGTCGCTGTGTCCGTCTCCCCCGTCAGCCGCATCCGCGTGTCGTAGGTCAGCGCCTGGCTGTAGGCCGGCGTCCCTTCTGCCGTCGGCAGCGCATAGTCAGCCCCCGTCAGCCCCACCGCGCTGTAGTTCGTGGCCTCGAACAGCACCTCCGGATGCTCCGCGTCGTTCAGCGTGCTGCTCACCGACGTCAGGTGACCGGCTCCATCGTAGCTGTAGCCCAGCGTCACCGCATTCGCATTCCCGCTCGGCAATCCGTTGTTGGAGAGCACTTCATTCCCCGCCACATCGTACTGATGCGTCAGCGTGTAGTTCGTCGTCGCGCCGCAGCCGCCCACAAAACACCGCCGCTCCGAATGCGGAACAACCTCTTGACCTTCTACAGCCACCCGCCAGATTCGATGCACTCAGATGGAATCTGGTCACCGACAGGGAACGTCATTTCAGCGCAGCGAGTGCCAAAGCGTAGCTTCTTCATAGTCCCAAAGACCAGCCTTGGTACCTGGAGACAGGATTCCCTGAACGCTGGAAAGAGTGACCGATGGAGGGATGTCCACCGCGAAAAATCCAGGATAGTTAGCCTCAGTGCTACAGCCAATCTTTTCGAGCTTATGGCGAAGCTCAGCCATCCGCTCGTCCATGGGACGCGCATCCGTGCCATTCTTCATCAGTACCACTCTGACGGTGGAGTGCATCGATGGCTCAATAACTTCTCTAAACTTCAGAAGCCCACTTTCTTCAGCGTCGGCGGTTACGACATCCTCGAAGCTGATACCACACGCATAGAAAGGTATATTGTCGAGCTTGTAGGCACCCTGCCTGTCAGTAACTGCCCACATGGTCTCGCTGTCCACTGGCGGGTAGCCATCCTCGTTGCGATTGAGTGGAAACATGATCCTTACGAAGTTGCGCGTATCCGATGGAGTTTGATGCCCATCCATGTTTGTTCCTCGCTTGAATTCCTTCTGTACTTCCTGCCTTCTGAATCTACCGCCTCAAGGAATATCGATGATAAATGGCACCTCCGGAACGGGCATTTCGGGAACATCGGGGACAGCTTCGGGCTCTTGGCCGGGCATGGTATCGCTCTTTTGGACATTGCAATCGCGGCAAAGAACCCCACCGTTCTCCTTGGTATTGTTACCGCCCCGAGACATCGGATATTTGTGATCAACCTGCGTCTCGTTCCCCGGGGGCGTTACACCCCTCTGTGACTGCTGGGCCGGAACTGTTGGCTTACCACAGTTCTCGCATGTCGTCTGGCCCCCATTAGCATCTTGATTATCCTTGATAATCTGGCGCTTAGCACCGGCTGAGAATCGCTTTCCTGCCCCCGGCCCACCAGAAGATCCAGGACCGAAAAAGTACCCGACAACCGCCGAAGCGACAGGGTGCTTCCCGAGCCAGCTCCTGATAGTACCAACAATTCCGCTTTGCTGTTGGCTCTTGCTTTGCGCAGCGGCGCTGTTTTTCTTCGCTGCCTGAGCCAGTTTGCAGGGTCCGTTGGTGATGTCCGTGCATTGATGTCCATCCAGATCGGCCAGGGAGAGCGGATTGTCGCCCACGTAGGCGTACAGGTTCAGCGTCTGCGGGTTGTTGTAATTGGCATAGGGCACCCCCTGCGGGTTTTTGCTCCAGTCCGGCGTCAGGAACCGGCCGCCCATGTTGCTGCTGTAGTACCGCGCCAGAAAATAATCGTTGCCGCTTTCCGTGTCCCGTTCCTTGCCGGTGAAGTACAGATGATTCACATCGGAACCGGTGCAGTTCAGCCCGTCGCCGTAGGGCAGGCTGGTGCATTGCTCGCCCACCGTTACCGTCGAGGCCGCCGTCACCCCCAACTGCATCCGCTTCGTCCCCAGCCAGTCCGTCACCGTGAAGTGCGTCCCCGCCGAGTCGTACGTCGCCAACTGCCTCGCGCCCGCATACACATTCGTCCATAGCCAGCTACCGCTGCCGTCCAGCACCGAGATTTGTTCCCCGCTCGGCCCCAGCAGGTATTCCTTCTCCACCGTCGTCGTCGGGTTCTGCGTCCCAAACCCGTCATCCTCCCAGGTCTGAAAATCCAGACCTGGGCCACCCGCCCAATAGTGAGAGTTGTTTAGTGATTTCTGATTGCCACAACGACAAAGAATAATCCTGCCAGAACAAAAAGAATTCCGAGTGTCTTGATCCGCTGTGGTGCGCTTTTAACCCCATGCCTTAGTAACCAACTCAGTGCCGAGCTCGTTTGGAGGAGTGCGTATACCCCAACTATAAGGGCAAGTCCTCCGGCAAGCAGGCCAAACCAATTGCTGTCTTCCGTCATCGCAATGTAAAATCTTTCCGTGGATCATAAATTCCACAACATCTCACAATTTCTTGGCAAGCATCCAAGCAAAAAATATGCTGACACCGACGATGATGATGCCAGCGAGCCTGATTTGAATTTGATGGGCAGGTTTAACCTCCAACTCTTGATTTTTAGAGCGCGAATACCACCGCTGAAATTTTGCATGGAGCTTTGGCGAAACAAACATTAACAGGCCATTAACAATTGAAAATGCCAACGCCAACAGAGCTACCAAAGCAATGGCTATAATGCGCATACTTTCTCCTCGTCCACATCTTTACGATCTAGAAACAGAAGCCGTAGGTTGCCGTGACGGAGCCTCCTGGGTTGCCAACAGTAAGGCCGCCCATAATACCACTAAAATTTCCTGTCGCCTGAGCCCCCAGAAAAGGAGTAGCCTGGGCACCGACGGAAATACTCCCACCTTTAGTAATATTTTTCGCATTCGCAAGATTTCCCACCATATCAAGTCCTACGCTAATGTTCCTCCCATCCGCGCCACCTAGCCCAGGCGCAACGCACAGGTTCTTGGTCTTTGGCAAGTATGTAATGTTCACAGCAGGCCCAATATAACCACCGAATAGCGGGTATATAAAGGTTCCTGTGAGGGGATGAGATTTGACGTAGCTCCAAGCTTGACTCAGCGCCGGAAGTATTGAGCCGCCCATTGAATTGCCGTGGACGGTGACAGTTGTGCAGGGATGACTGACCGCATCGCATCCTCCCTGTTGTTGGCTCTTGCTTTGCGCAGCGGCGCTGTTTTTCTTCGCTGCCTGAGCCAGTTTGCAGGGTCCGTTGGTGGTGTCGGTGCATTGATGCCCATCGGCATCGGCCAGGGAGAGCGGATTGTCGCCCACATAGGCGTACAGATTCAGCGTCTGCGGGTTGGTGTAATTGGCATAGGGCACCCCCTGCGGGTTCTTGCTCCAGTCCGGCGTCAGGAACCGGCCGCCCATGTTGCTGCTGTAATACCGGGCCAGAAAATAATCGTTGCCGCTTTCTGTATCCCGTTCCTTGCCGGTGAAGTACAGATGATTCACATCGGAACCGGTGCAGTTCAGCCCGTCGCCATAGGGCAGGCTGGTGCATTGCTCGCCCACCGTCACCGTCGAAGCCGCCCTCGCCCCCAACTGCATCCGCTTCGTCCCCAGCCAGTCCGTCAGCGTGAAGTGCGTCCCCGCGCTGTCATAGCTCGCCAACTGCCTCGCCCCCGCATACACATTCGTCCATTGCCAGGCAGCATTTACACCCAGCACCGTCACCTGCTCCCCGTTCGGCCCCAGCAGGTACTCGTTCTCAACCGTCGTCGTCGGAGTGGGCGTGTTCCACCCGTTCACCAACACTTTCTCCACCCGCTGCCCTTCCGCGTCGTAAATGTATCCCGTCAGGATTCCGGTCGTCGGGTCCAGCACCCCCGTCTGCCGTCCCTCCGCGTCGTACTCGTACATGTTGGCAGTATCGTAGGTCACGTCTCCTGCCGCATCGTACCCCCACTGGTCCGCGCGATTGTTGTTCCCGTTAAACGTCAACAGCATGGCCGACGGCACCGGCCCGCCATAACTCCCGCTCGGCACCTGGTTGGTCCGGTTCCCGTACACATCGTAGCTCTCCGTCAGCGTCAGCCCCGCGTACATCCCCGCGCTGGCCACTGCCGTGCTCAGCCGATTCAGCGCATCCGGCGTGTACGTCCATGTCCCCATAAGGCTGTCCGTCACCCCGGTCGCGTTGCCCGCTCCATCGTAGCTCGACCGTATAGCTGTAGGGCAGGTTCGCCGTTGGATTCGTCGCTGTGTCCGTCTCTCCCGTCAGCCGCATCCGCGTGTCGTACGTCAGCGCCTGGCTGTAGGCCGGCGTCCCTTCTGCCGTCGGCAGCGCATAGTCAGCCCCCGTCAGTCCCACCGCACTGTAGTTCGTGGCCTCGAACAGCACCTCCGGATGCTCCGCGTCGTTCAGCGTGCTGCTCACCGACGTCAGGTGACCGGCTCCATCGTAGCTGTAGCCCAGCGTCACCGCATTCGCATTCCCGCTCGGCAATCCGTTATTGGAGAGCACTTCATTCCCCGCCACATCGTAGCTATGCGTCAGCGTGTAGTTCGTCGTCGCGCCGCAGCCGCCCACAAAACACCGCCGCTCCGACTGCACCCGCCCCATGGCATCGTACTGGTCGATGGCGTGCTCCGTCATCGTCACGCCCTGCACGCTCGTCTTCTCGTCCGTCAGCCTGCCGATCGTGTTCAGCGGACTCGGTCCGCTGCTCACATCGTACGCGTACGTGACAGGATAGGTCGCGTCCGAATACGTCTTCCCCGTCAACCGGTTCAGCACATCGTAGGCATACGTCGTGGTAATCCCGCGCGCGTCCGTTTTGGTAATCACATTGGAATCGGGATCGTAGGTATACGTCGTCGTTCCGGATTCCGGATTGGTCGCCGTCAACAGCCGCGACAGACCGTCGTAGGTAAACGAACGCGTCTCCGCTCCCTGCGTCACCCCGGTCAGATCGTTCAGCGTGTCATAGGCATAGCTGGCCGTGCCTCCCGGCGATGGCTCGACCACAGAGCGTAAATTCTCGAAGGAATCATAGCTTCGCGTCCAGACATTTGTATCTTCATTTGTGAATGTAACGTTGTAGCCGTTGTATGCCCAGCTCTCCGTCGTACTGTCCGGATTGGTCTGGATCTCCTTGCGGTTCATCGCATCGTAGGTATAGGTCGTCACGCCGTTGGTTGGATCGCTTGTGGTCTGGAATGGGTTGGACACCATGTAGACGTTCCCCTCGCCATCGTAGCTCGTCTGGACCGTATCACTGCCGGAGGAACTATAAGAGTCGCTCACCTGTTTCTCGATGACATGACCCACCCCGTCCGTCATGGCCACCGTCGTCTTCGATGGATTCGGAGTCTGAAGAGTCGTGGTGGTCGTGGTGAGCGCCGAGTCATCATAACAATAGGTCGTTTGTCCTCCATCCGGATAGTCCACCTCGCTCAGCCGGTCCATGTCGTCCGGAGAAGTGCACCAGCCAGGTGGAGTATTGTACGTGTAATTCGTTACAAGGTTCGTCACCTGCCCGTTTTCATCCTTGGATTGGGTGAGATACCCCAGCGAATAGTTATAGGAAAAGCTCTCGATCGGCGTGACGCCATTCACCGTCGGGTAGGTGATCTTCGTCAGGTACGCGTTCGAGTTCCCATAGCTGTTTCCTCCTGAAGGACTATCCGCATACGAGTATTGTGTCGTGTGGCCCTTTGGATCGGTCATGGAAACGATCTGGCCGGTTTCGTCATACGCGTACGTCGTCGCCGGCGAAGATCCGGAACTCGCATAGCGGACCACTTCGGTCACGTTGCCCCTGGGCGTACTGGAACTCGGTGTAAAAAGAGTATCATCGTGCGTCCCTGTTGGCAGGCCACTCACGGAGGCTGTCGACGCACCCCCCGACGCTCCGCATACGCTCGTCCCGCCGTCATACATGTAATCCGTCTCGGCGATCCTGTTTGCGGTCGTGCAGGTCGTTCCAGAGGAGCAGGTCATGACTTGGCAGGGGCGGTCCACCAGATCGCCGAGCGCACCCGTGAACGGCTGGTAGGCGATGCTGGTCGTGTGATTCGTACCCGTGACACCATCTTGCTCGTTTTTCCCCGCCATCAGACTGTAATGGTTTGAGGTGGTGTACTGATACGTCGCGGTCGACGCCGATCCACCCGCCGGCGTGGTTGTGATGGTTAAGGGCTGGTATTGGTTCTCCCATGTCTTATCGACGGTCTTCAGCAAATTCCCGGGCTGACTCGTACTGTAGTCGTAATAGACGGTTTCTTGTTCGAGTGGAACCTCGGACGGCAATGCCGACGGATCGAGTGGGTCGTTGGCAGGTAAAGAATATCCGGAATAGGCGTAGTGCGTGGTTGCGCTCTTATTCCGCACGTTGTCGGTCGTCACCACATTTGTCGCTTTCGAGTTCCATACTGTACCCCCGTAAGTCCCCGGTTGGTCCTCCCATGAAGTCGAATATGTAAACGTCTGCGTTTGCGCCGCAGTCCCACCTGAGGTAAACCCGACCTTGCGGGTGGCAATCACTGGACCGTCATATTGGTACATGCAGCCGTTCGGCATAGGGTTAAAAACTGTCGTCGATGGATTCGGGCAGCCAGGACCAGGATCGCTGCACGACTCTGTAAAAGCAGTACTGCCAGGAAAACTGGCAATCTCATTGTCATTGTCGCTGAGCTTCCAGGAATATTTCACCCAGGCGCCCGTGGGGTAGTCAATTTCGTTCAAAAGTCCGTAGGGATTTCGGAAACTTGGATCGGTATTATCCGTCCCATAGTGAAAATAATAACTTTTGCCATTCGGCAGCTTGATCTGGGAAATAGCCTGTTGTGTGTCCTGCATAGTAGTAGGAAATCCAGTACAACCGTCGCCGGATTCACCACCGCTGGCGGGACCATCAGGATATCCTGCCCATTGCGATGGAATCGAGGCATTCGCCGATACGGTTGTCCAGAAGATTTGATACGCGAGCCCGCCAACCGTAAGCGTCTCACTCGTGCTACCTCCACTGGAGGTAATCACAGGTCTGCCAGCGGTATCGTTTACCGTAAAGCTATCGTAGATGATTACCGGGCTACTTCCATTGTCGGTAAAGTTCAACATGTTGCCATTACGATCCTCAACAGAAGAGGGAAATGTGGTGAACTGGCTCTGAAAGGTGTAGACCGTTCCGTCCGGCGTGTTGACCTTTACGGGCGCCGGCTGATAAGAACTTGGATCGAGTGGATTTGCCCCATCAAGAAGGGTTGCCTCCGCCTGAGTATCTCCTCCTTGTGGAGCGCTATCATCGCAGATGCCGCCTGATAAAGAAACCTCCGTCCCAATATTCAAAGCATGGAGTTGACCTGACAGATCCATGAACATGTAATTGGAGTAGGCGGTGCAGGTATAGTAGTTCGGGTCGGACCCCTTCTGCACGTCCCACTGAGCGTGGTAGAGGCTCGGAATTCCGAAAGACCATCCGCCCGGTGGACTGGAGGTATTAGATGCAGAGTTCGTATCTCCATCGGATGACCAGATAGCAATTCCCGGCGTGGCGCCACCCGTCACATGTTGAACGCTGCCTGAGTCATAGTTAATAGAAAAAGATGGCGTCATACCGCGCCCCTTGGGAATGGGAAGCTCGATGCGGAGGCTGACCGAACCGTTGGCTGGGTTCACCGTCTCCGACAACAGGTGAATGTAGTCGTGCCCGGCTCCCGGAATCGGAGTTGAGGTTGTGTCGTCGACATTCATGATGTTGTTGGTCGTTGTTTGACCGTGTGCTCGGGGATTTGTAAGTAGAACCGTGCAGGCGAACAGCATCACCACGGCCACGCCCCGCCTTGTCAGCCGCGTTATTGCCAGTCCCTTGTGAACAACGAGCAGCGAATTCATGATTTTCTCTCTCCAGCAAGTCCAACTGCTTCAACATGCAAGATAGGATCGTTCGATCACGCAACAGCCTTAGTACGAGATTTCCCGCGAACTCAACCCTTATTCCATGTCCTCTGCACCCCTTGACTCGGCTATGCCCTCGACCGAGCAAAAACTGCAATCGCAACACGACAATTGACCGCTATCAAAATCGAAAATTCTCTTCACTCGTTCCGCCGTTGAACTGCACTTGGCTTAATTGCAGCGTCCAGATCCGCCGTCCGTTCACGGATTCTCTAAAACGAAACGGTATCTGGACTCCATTCACCATGCGATAGTCGCCGTAGGTAATCACTCTCATGTAGTGCGCTAGCCTCGGATCTGTTCCCTGAAGAACATTGGCGCTCTTGATCAGCAGGTGGGTTCCCGGATCGAAATACAAATCTGTAATGCTGATTCCCGATTGCGGCTGGCCTTTTGCAGAGGGATTTGCCCACGGAGTTTCGGCGGTAATGCGCCGGAGCTTCGTGCCGTCCACCACCACCGTTCCCTGATCGAGGAGACTCGCGCTGTCGCCTGGAAACGCCGGATCCTCGAATTGCGGAAACGCGAGCAGCCCAGTTGCCGCATCCCCTGCGTCCATCGAGATCACATGCCCATCAGGACGTTGCATGGCTCCGTACATACCATCCATGCGAATGCTGATCATGCCTTGCGGTGTTTGAATGTCTAGCCGGTACCCACGATGCCCAAGGATCGAGAGGGTTGCATTCTGTTCCGAAGTCACGCCTGCAACCCGGAGTGTTTCCGGGATCATTTCCCCGGTGCCGTCCATACTGGTCCACGGGGTGTGTCCTACCGACTTCTGATAGGAACGGAGGATCGCTAAGGCGGTCGCATCCTGGCGCGTCGACGGCATCCCTTGCGACGGGGGAAACACAACTCCCTTATCGATGGAAGGCTCGCCGGTGGACGGCTTCGCGGCCTGGGCCCGGACCGGCAGACCGAGGCCAACGATCAAAACCAGACTGAACCCTGCCAGAATGCGCCGCGTGACATACCAGAGTTGTTTCACACCGGTTGCTGAGTCTTTTCGATCGAATTGGAGCATGCTCTCTCCTGTCTCGCCGAGTCCCGACAGACTATTCGTTCGGCAGAAGCTAGAAATTAAAACGTTCCCGAAGCGGATGAGCCCGAATAATAGGTGCCATTTATGTCCCCTGGCTGAAATGCAGATGTCGCTGTATAGGGGCCGGAAGGCGCGGAGAATATATAGGCCGCGTAATAGCCGATCAGCGTGGGCGTGGAATAATAGTCGGCCAAATCCTGAATCGCTTCCTCGTTTTCTGAGCCGCCATTGATGGCAAAATCCACATCGCCTTGCGGAAGCACAGCGGCATTGGCCGTCACCTGGGAATAGCACTCGTCTTCACCGGTGGGAAAACCAAAGTAAATCTCCGGCGCGCAGTTCAAAGTGGTAGAAGTTGGATTGGGAGCCAAGATGGTGAACGGCTCATCGGAGGAACTTCCGGTGGTGTAGCTGCTCCCCGCGTCTGGGGTATAGACCGCGTACAGCTCATAATTGCCCGGCGACATGCCAGTGTCAACACTGTTGGAGGCAGACGAGGTTCCGTTGCCGTTGCCAACCAACGTCTGTGCTGAGTCGAACGCCTGAGTTGCACCGGACGGAAGGATCCCATAGAGGGTGATGGTTCCGGCGGGGTCTGCTCCTCCCCCAGCCATGCCGACGGTAACTGTGTAAGTTAGATTGCTGCCTGTCGCTATGGCAGAAGACTGTAGGCTGAGACTCAGCGTCGAACCGGCAATCACGATGAAGTCGCCGGGGTTGGAAGCAGTATTGTTGGGCTGGTAGTTGGTATCTCCGGAATAAAGAGCAGTGAAAATGTGCAGACCGCTGCCGAGATTCGGTAGCGTCAAAGAGGCTGTTCCGCTGCTGTTGACGCTCGAGGCAGCCGTCCCGAGAACGAGCCCGCTGTTGTCCTCAAAAATCACAGTTCCGGTGGGGGTTATTCCACCGAGCGGCGATGCCACTGTAGCCGTCAGCGTGATCGCCGAATTGTCGGCGATCGGGAAGTAATCGTTCGGGGAATCACCCAGCGTGATCTGCGTCCCAGACAGGTTGAGCAAGAGGTTGCCGCTCGGATTGCCTCCTCCGACGGGAGGATATTCGGTCTCATACCTCTGCTGATCCGCTACAGTCGCCAAATCCACCGTGTTGTAGACATTGGCTGTCGCGATATCGACTTTGCCATCGCCGTTAGAATCACTCAAGGCGACCGCCCATGGACGCGTTCCAGCAGGAAAGTTCGTGCGCGCCTGAAATGTCCCATCGCCTTTGCCTAAAAGAACTGCAACTTCGTTGAAATTGGAGGCAACCGTGACGAGGTCTAATATGCCATCGCCATTCACATCTCCTGCGGCGATCGAGTTGGGAAAATTCAAGGCTCCGCTGGTGATGCCCGGATGGAAGGTGCCGTCGCCATTGCCCGCAAAGAATGAGATGTCGTTGGCAATCGTGTTTCCAGTAACGATGTCCAACTTTCCATCACGATTGAAATCGCCGATCACTAACCCGGCTGGGTTAGAATCCGTCGCATAAATGTAGGGCGATCCAAATGTCCCACCGCCGGTATTGGGGAAAACATACAGCTGCGAGGTGGAATAGCAGGTGACGGCAATGTCGTTTCGTCCCGAATTGCTGAAATCGCCGATAGCGACACCGTACGGCTGCGCTCCGGTGGTCAAGGTCGGACCGGCAGTAAAGATTCCGCCAGCCGCGCCATACAAGATGGAAACAGTGTTGTCGCCATTGTTCGTAACTGCCAGGTCGGGGATACCATCTCCATTGAGATCCCCGATTGCCACTTGGAATGGGTCATGCCCGACCGAATAGGTCACCGCGGAGGCAAAGGTTCCGCTGCCGCTTGACCCATTGTTGAGAAGGACACTGACTGTGCCGTCGCCGGTATTGGCGGTGACCAGGTCGGGGTACCCATCCCCGTTGAGATCGCCGGAAACGACGTCGTAAGGTTGATTGCCGACTGGATAAAGCGCCACCACGCCGGTGTTCCCGTGCATGAGGACCCGCACATCGTTGTCCTCCAGATACGCGACAGCGCTATCCGCGTATCCATCATGGTCGAAATCGGCCAGTGTGATACTGTCCGCCATGTTGCCGGTCATGTTGGTCCAACTGGTAGGTGTCGCAAAACTATCTCCGCCAGGCTCCGGCGTAGGCAATGTGTTGTTCATCAACAGTGCGACTGCGCCGCCCCCATACTCGGTAACAGCGAGATCAGGTTTCCCATCGCGGTTGAAATCACCCACCGCCAGATACGCCGGTCCACTGCTCACTGGATACTGCTCGGTCGATATCGAAGTATTGTTTCCATCCCCTTCAATTTGCTCGGCAGACTGGAAGGTTCCATCACCATTACCCATTAAGAGATAGACTTCATTTTGCAGAACCGCATTGGTAACCAGATCGAGATTTCCGTCTCCATTGATGTCGACGGCAACAATGGATGCGGAGTCCGAAGCCCCATGAGGCAGGAACAGTGGAATAGTGTTGTCCTCACAAGTAAAGGTGTCGTCTCCATTCCCCAGGCAAATACTCACCGTAGCCGCCCCGGCGTTCACAAACGCCAGATCAGTTTTGCCGTCGTGATTTAGATCTGCGGCTACAATCCCGGTTGGCTCGGCTTGGGAAGCTAGTATGGAAGAACCCTGCGTAAAATTGCCTGTTCCGTCGCCAATTAAAATGCGCGTCGCATTAGAAAGAAAGTCCGTATAGGCGAGATCCACGTGCCCGCTGCCATCGAACTTCCCTGCCGCGATGCCATATGCGGGATTTGTGGCGCCGATCACACTAGTGCTATAGGTGATATTCCCAGAAGTGTTCTGGCTAAGCACAAGACTTATGGTGGAGTCTCCAAGATTACAAACTGCTAGATCCGGGAACCCGTCTTCATTGAAATCTCCAGCGACAAGCGCCTCCGGACTCGCACCTACCGCAATAGGCGTGGATGGTGTAAAGCCGCCGGCCCGGTTGTTCAAGAGAATCTGCACTTCGTTCGCCGTGGAGCAAGCAACGGCAACGTCTGGATAATCATCATGGTTGAAATCTGCGGCAATCACCTCTGTCGGACCCGTACAGGTTGCAACCGTCGTTGGCGCCGAAAACGTACCTGTCCCGGTCCCCAGATACACGGTCATGTTATTACTGGCCGTGTTGACCACAACTATGCTTGAATACCCGGAACGGGCAAAGTCAGCGACGGCAACGCCCTCGGTCTGACTACCGGCGGGAAGGATAGGCCCTGGCGCCTGGTAGAGCGCCTGAGGATGCGCAACCGCGGATCCCACCAGAATTATGAGTGCAGATGGGAGTACTCGCGACCGAATGATACCTTTCCAGAGCTGATTCCATGGAGACTTCGTACTGCTTGTGTCGAGGAATGGTTGTCGGCGGTTGGCGACTTGATCGACCGAGCTGCGGCAGTGATGATCAAAGCTTGTTTTCCGGAGTTTGTCTCCCTCCGGCGATTTCACACGCGGCAAGCGAATCCGTAGACGGGTAGACGAATGTCCTGCAATCAGCATGGTCTTCCTCAGCGAAGTAGAAGATTGAACAGCAGGTGATCGCGAGTTTGAGAGAACTCTTGTTAGAAGTCAAGTTATTTTTTTATGTCACTTTGTCATGCTGGCCAACTGTATATTTACTGTTTAATTACGACGGCTATTACTGTTCTGCTCGCCTTGAGCCAGGTTGCGACTTACAGCAATCAGACCTAGTGGGTGGCGAAAGCTAGTTTCGATACGAACTTCTCGAGTGCGAAGTGACTATAACGGCTATGACTTGGCTCCCTGCACCAGGCCAGAGCTCATCGACTCGGAACAGAAATGAATAGGCGCGGCAGAAATGCCGGTTGGAAGCGAGTTCCGATTCGGGACAGGCTGTGGAAATTTAGGAATGAAACAGGTTGTTTTCGTTTCTCCACTGCCTATTCGACCACGAGGTCCAGATTGAAGAGCTGGTGCGCTGCCGCAATCGATCGCATTGCTGCAGTCCCCCAGCGAATGATGGACATTCTCGTCGACACGGACGCCTCTGCGGCAGAAGTGCACACCATGACTGAAGCGTCTCCAGAGTGGACCACAGCCACCTCCGACAAGATTCTGGAGCTGCTGCAATCCAGGGTGAAAAAGATTGTTGTTGATGACTAGAGTATTGAAATCCAGCCGACAAGTTGGCCCTTCGGCAAACCGTTCTGGGTACCCTTGGAAAAGATGCCCAACCTGGCAATGATCCTGGTGAAGTAGTCGTGACCGCGGCTACTGCTCAGCTCAAGCTGTGCGGCGGCGAAGTGCGTCTGATCCTACCTCCGGATTCGCCAGCCACTAAGCCACATTCAGTTCCCTCTTCGATCCGCGCAATTTCGAGAGCCCACGGGCTGGGTAGACCGCATCCGGCGGGGAGAAATCGTCAACCAGCGATGGATCGCGAAGGAAATTGGGCTCGATGAACGCTATATCAGCCGCATTATTCCGCTGGCCTTCCTGGCTCCGGCTCTCACGGAAACGATTCTCGAAGGCAAACAAAGCCCGACATCTGTCGGAACACGGATGGAGGAGAGATGCCAACAGCTCGGCGATAAGCAGCCTCCCAACGGGCGACCCTGCTGAGGATGGGCGCCGAGCAAGAAAAAGTCCAGTTCATCAGCCGGACTGTTTCGAGCGTGGTCGTTCAGAGCGATGCGTTACAGGTCTAAATCAGCAAGGGCGGCCCCGGCGCCGGAAAGGGTAGTTAGACACCTCCGTCAGGGAAGCCTGCATAACTTCTTCCCAACATTTTCCTACCGAGTTAGCCGATTTCGATAACTCGGCGCCGAAACGGGGGTCTCGTATTTGGCATTATGCTACATTTGCTCAGTTGAAACCGGAGGTAAATTATGCAATTGTCGACAACACCGTTGGAGGTTACTTATCTCCGTACGACATCTCTGAAACCCGACCCGAGAAACCCCAGGGTCCATAGCGACAAACAAATTCGCCAGATCGCTCAGAGCATCGAGTCATTTGGATTCAACGTGCCCCTGCTGATCGATGACCAGCAGAAAGTCATCGCTGGTCACGGGCGACTCCTGGCCGCGCGCAAGATGGGATGGGACACGGTACCCGCGATCAAGCTGAGTCACCTCACTGAGTCGCAACGCATGGCCTTCCTGATCGCCGACAACCGCTTGACCGAGAACTCTTCCTGGGACGAGCGGCTGCTCGGCGAAGAACTCAAGATTCTCTCCGAGCTGAAACTCGACTTCGATCTGGAAGCAATTGGCTTCGAGGTTGCCGAGATCGATCTGCTCATCGATGGCCTCAACACAGTCGCCGAGGCCGATCCTGATGATCGCTTGCCAGAGATATCGGAATCAGCGGTTAGCGTTTCCGGTGATCTATGGCAGCTGGGCCAGCACCGTGTCCTCTGCGGGAACTCGCTGGCCGCAGCCAGCTATGAGCGTCTCATGGACGGCGCCAAAGCCGATCTTGTGATCACCGATCCTCCCTACAATGTCGTCATCGACGGGCATGCGACCGGACTTGGAAAGATTCACCACCGGGAGTTTGGAATGACATCGGGCGAGATGAACTCGGCTGAGTTTACAGACTTTCTCCGCCAGGCGATGCTCCGAGCTCGGGACCATAGCATCGCCGGTTCCCTTGCCTACTACTTTATGGATTGGAGACACATGACCGAGATCCTGTCCGCCGGACAGGAGGTTTACACGGAGCTCCTGAATCTATGTGTCTGGGCGAAGAGCAACGGCGGCATGGGAAGCTTCTATCGGAGCGCCCACGAGCTGGTGTTCCTTTTCAAAAATGGAACGGCATCGCACCGTAATAACATTCAGCTGGGCAAGTTCGGGCGTTATCGAACGAATGTCTGGAATTATCCAGGAGCCAACAGCTTCTCTCGATCAGATTCGGAAGGAAACCTCCTTGCCCTCCACCCCACCCCGAAGCCTGTCGCTTTGATCGCGGATGCCATCAAGGACTGCACCGCCCGAGGGGACCTGGTTCTAGATCCGTTTCTTGGTTCGGGAACTGCTCTGATCGCTGCCGAACGTTGCGGACGGATCTGCTACGGACTGGAGCTTGATCCGCTCTACGTCGACACCATCATCCGTCGATGGCAGAGGCAGACGAAGCTCGATGCCGTCCATCAAGAGACAGGCAACACATTCAACAGCAGGGACAACGAAAGGAGCCAATAGATGATGCGTGAGGAGAACACACCAGACAGCTACGAAGTCGGTTACGGAAAGCCTCCCAGGAACACCCAGTTCATAAAGGGCGTCTCCGGAAACCCCAAAGGCCGTCCCCAAAAACCTCTAGACTTCGACGATGAATTGCTCCGAGAATCCAGAACCTCCGTCACCATCAACGAAAACGGACGCCGCCGCAGTATTTCGAAGCATGCAGTTGTAGTCAAGCAACTGATGAACCAAGCTGCGAAGGGAAACATGCCTGCCGCTCGGACCTACCTTGATCATCATGTACGAGCATCCGAGAAAGCTGCTCTGGTGAAAGCAGCACAAGAAAGGGACCGCGAAAGGTGCGACAACGTTAACGAACTAAGCGACCAGGAACTTATGAATCTCCTCGCTGCTGGTCGGAAGGATAAAGAATAGGGAAAAAAGTGGACACATTCGAATACTGATTGATACTTGGCGCTGGCGTTTTGCTGCAGAGCCTACTATCCCCCGACACTGGTTTGGCGGCGATTGCACTCGACCACAAGACCCATTGGCATAGGCCCGCAGCCGTGAACTGCTGAAGCAAGGCACCGATGATAGCGATCACACCAAACTCCCGATCCGCTTTCGAGCCGCGAGGGGACAACTCACACCCTACGTGAGACTGATTCCGTCGGGGACTGCTTTTCCGGTAACCGGCGATGGCAAGAACCTACCGATCGAGAGCGTCCATTGCGGCCCGGTAGGCGACCGAGTTTCGACGGGGATGGCCGTCCGCATGCTGCTCGATCGTTACGACTACAAAGCGGCACGGATTCATCGCTCGGAGATTCCGCTTGCGTTCTGACGGTGTCTGTTTCAGCAGTGTTTCGGCGGGACACCTTGAATGGCGATCGATCAAGAAGACTACTTCGCCCTGGCGCGTCGCGAATTGGTGCATCGAACGCGAATACGCTCATCTCAGGAAGTTCTCAAGTCTCATTTTTGAAATGACAAGAGATTGAGTCCCTATAAACGGGGTCTCCTCCAGCAAAACGCGCGCCAGGACCGCAGCGTCTCGGTTTATGCCAAATCGCCAATTCACTCACCGAAAATAAATCGGTACCGATTTGTCTCCTTCTATTGGTTAATGGACGTGCTGGCAGCCGATCTGCCGCTCTCAGATAGGACTTGACTGTCCGCCCAGGTAGAGCGTCACTGTGTGTGCTGGCCTTCTCTCAAAGGGAAAATCCGGCCCAGGACGCATCAATGGACAACAATCTAACCGATCGGATCTCGGCATTACCGGGCCTCAATAAGGCCCAATTACTCCTTCTCTGGCGCGAGAACTTCAGTAAAGCTCCACCACCCAAGCTGCGCAAAGAACTGATGGTGCCCATTCTCGCCTACCGAATGCAGGAGAAAGAACACGGCGGTTTATCGCACTCGGCCCGAAAGCGACTGCGCGAGATTGCGAAATCGATCGCTTCCGAAAAGCGGCCACAGCAAGAGATTCCATCCGGTTCCGAGAAAGGCACGCGCCTGCTTCGTTCCTGGCATGGCGAAGTGCATGAGGTCATCGTGACCGATACCGGCTATGTCTATCGCGGATCTACATTCTCTAGCCTGTCGAAGATCGCCCGAGAGATCACAGGAACCCAGTGGTCTGGCCCACTCTTCTTCGGAACCAGGAACAAGGCATGACAACCCCTACCAGGATCCGCTGCGCCATCTACACCCGAAAATCCTCAGAAGAAGGTCTGGAGCAGTCCTTCAATTCCCTCGACGCTCAGCGGGAAGCCTGCGAGGCCTATATCGTCAGCCAGAGGCACGAAGGCTGGCAGCTGATTCCTGCCCAGTATGACGATGGCGGTTTCTCTGGCGGCAACATGGAACGGCCGGCGCTCAAACGTCTTCTCGACGATATCGCAGCAAAGAGGGTCGACAATGTTGTCGTATATAAGGTAGATCGGCTGACACGCTCTCTGGCCGACTTTGCCAAGATCGTGGAGCAGTTCGATAAACAAGGCATCAGCTTTGTCTCAGTCACTCAGCAGTTCAATACCACGACCTCGATGGGACGTCTGACGCTGAATGTTCTTCTCTCGTTTGCACAATTCGAACGGGAAGTGACTGGAGAGCGTATTCGAGACAAGATTGCCGCCTCAAAACGAAAAGGCATGTGGATGGGCGGCATCGTTCCGCTCGGCTATGACCTTGAAGACCGGCATCTTGTCGCTAATCCAACCGAAGCGGAGCAGGTGCAGAAGATCTATAGGCTCTATCTCAAACTGGGCTGTGTGACGAAATTGCGAGAGTATTTAGAAAAAGCAGGTATTCTCAGCAAAAAACGAATGAGCCGCACAGGACGAGCCTCTGGAGGAGCTTCGTATTCTCGCGGCGCTCTCTACCTTATCCTGCACAACCGGATTTATCTGGGCGAGATCACTCACAAGGAAGCATCGTACCCTGGCCAGCATCCGGCGATCATCGAGCAGAAGCTATGGGAGCAGGTGCAGCTGAAATTTCAGTCCAACCTCCAGGCAGCGCGGACACGACCCCGAGCCACAGAACAAAGTCTGCTGATGGGCCTGCTCTATGACGAACAAGGTAATCGATTCACACCTTCGCACGCCACCAAGAAAGGGCGACGTTACCGCTACTACGTTTCCCAAGCCGTGATTAAGAACTCCCGAAACAAATGCAGTGGCTCAGTTCGAATTCCAGCGTTGGAGATCGAAGAGCTGGTGCTGTCGCAACTCACGTCGTTACTGCAGTCACCCCAGCGCATGATGGACATCCTGGTCGGCACGGACGCATCCCCGGCAGAAGTGCAGGCTGTTACAGAGGCGTCTCGAGAGTGGAATACAACCACCACTGACAAGATTCAAAGCCTCCTAAGATCCGCGGTGCAAAGAATCGTTGTTCACAATGACCAGACTGAGATCGCGATCAACAAGTCGGCCCTTCGACAATCTGTATTGGGCATGCACGACGACCCAGCGACGCCGAGCAACAGCGCGGACGACCTGGGCATCATTGAAGTTACTGCCCAGTTGAAGCGATGCGGCGGTGAAGTGCGTTTGGTATTACCCCCCGATTCTCCGGGTACCAAGCCGCGCTCAGTTCCCTCCTTGATTCGCGCGATCTCGCGGGCGCACGACTGGGTCGATCGCATTCTGCGGGGCGAGACTGTAAACCAGCGGTCCATTGCGAATGAGACAGGTCTAGATGAGCGATACATTAGCCGAATCCTTCCGCTCGCCTTTCTCGCTCCAGATCTAACGGAAGCAATTCTTGAAGGTCAGCAAGCGGCTCATCTATCGCTCGATGCTTGTCTCGGGCACATCCCGGACGATTGGAATCAGCAGCGGACGCAATTGTTGGGTCAGTAAAAGACTGGTTTCAATCCACGCCCCCGTACGGGGGGCGACGTGCGGTGAACCATTCGCCACGCGCGAAGTATGAGTTTCAATCCACGCCCCCGTACGGGGGGCGACGGCGATGGCATTGGCGCGGCGGTTTACGACTTCCTGTTTCAATCCACGCCCCCGTACGGGGGGGCGACCGCAAGATTATACACTAAGTTACACGTGTCCATTGTTTCAATCCACGCCCCCGTACGGGGGGGCGACCGCCGAACGTTGAATACTCACGGAATAGAACAGGGTTTCAATCCACGCCCCCGTACGGGGGGGCGACATGGAATTCAAAAGGCCCGATCATTTGACGGTGGGTTTCAATCCACGCCCCCGTACGGGGGGGCGACAGATGCGCTTTCGTTGGAAAGTATGGTCAACAGGGTGGGTTTCAATCCACGCCCCCGTACGGGGGGGCGACCTGCACAGTCTCGGAGCCGCATCGAAGGAAAATCCGTTTCAATCCACGCCCCCGTACGGGGGGCGACGATCCCGCAGCTTAATCACCGTGCGCGCAAACAGACGTTTCAATCCACGCCCCCGTACGGGGGGCGACGGCGATGATTCGATGCTAACGCCGGGGCATGTGGTTTCAATCCACGCCCCCGTACGGGGGGCGACGCGTTCTCGGACGCGATCTGCTCGACGCCGTTGCGGTTTCAATCCACGCCCCCGTACGGGGGGCGACATGCGACGGCTTGTGCACGGTGATCTTGACCACGCGTTTCAATCCACGCCCCCGTACGGGGGGCGACAAGTCGTGTCGATCATGCCAGAGGACCGTACAGGGGTTTCAATCCACGCCCCCGTACGGGGGGCGACGAAACGCTGCTGGTGGACGGAACTCCGATATTTCAGTTTCAATCCACGCCCCCGTACGGGGGGCGACTGGTGGTGGCGAGCCTTCCAATGAGCAGGACATGGTTTCAATCCACGCCCCCGTACGGGGGGCGACACGGCACGATGTTTGCGATCGGCTTTGGGCAATGGTTTCAATCCACGCCCCCGTACGGGGGGCGACATTAAGGATGAGTTTCCTCTCTGGCTGGGAGAGCTGTTTCAATCCACGCCCCCGTACGGGGGGCGACGTCACTGACAACCTGGCGATCACGAACGTCACCGGGTTTCAATCCACGCCCCCGTACGGGGGGCGACGGAGTCGTCGGCGGGATCGCGAACGGCAGTGGTGGTTTCAATCCACGCCCCCGTACGGGGGGCGACGAGAACACCTTCAGCGGCGCGCCGCAGGGCGGAACAGTTTCAATCCACGCCCCCGTACGGGGGGCGACGGCAGCAACAGCAACGATAAGCCAGGCCATTTGGGTTTCAATCCACGCCCCCGTACGGGGGGCGACACGCATGGCTGCGACGCCAGCGGCAGTTGGATTGCGTTTCAATCCACGCCCCCGTACGGGGGGCGACGGCTCGTCGGCCATGACATCATCCGACGGCATATCGATCGTTTCAATCCACGCCCCCGTACGGGGGGCGACATGCAGGATCTGCGGCGATGCGGTTCGGTATCTGTTGTTTCAATCCACGCCCCCGTACGGGGGGCGACTCGTCCGATGCGCGCTTCGCTGCGATTGGACAGTCGTTTCAATCCACGCCCCCGTACGGGGGGCGACCGGTTCCGGAAAGGCCAGAGACGACCAGGCGAAAGTTTCAATCCACGCCCCCGTACGGGGGGCGACGGATGGGCCGCGGCGGTGATCTTTGCGGCATTGCTGTTTCAATCCACGCCCCCGTACGGGGGGCGACGGATGCTGCCAGAGAGTTACGTTTCGCGGATGCTGTTTCAATCCACGCCCCCGTACGGGGGGCGACCATATGCAACCGTTGCAGTGACGAATGCGTATCCGTTTCAATCCACGCCCCCGTACGGGGGGCGACACGTGGACCTGAATGCTCTGCCCGCGTTCCGCGCGTTTCAATCCACGCCCCCGTACGGGGGGCGACGTACATCCACGGTGGTGCACAGGATGTTGTTTCAATCCACGCCCCCGTACGGGGGGCGACGGCAGCTCGGCCAACCTGCACGAGCTACTGAACTTATCATGATCTTTTCGCGGACCCTGCGCCAGAGAATTTTGATTTGCCTGTTCCTCCACAATGAGTTTGTGCATCTCCAACCATTGCAATGGCTTCCGCCGGGCGCGAATCTCACGGTGGATGCGTGCATGCTTGGGGTCCGCGTACCGCTTCCAGCTTCCGCGTAAAATGTGCATCTACACGATCAAGGTACCTTCCGGGTCGTAGGCCGGTTTCGCTCCGACATGTTCGACCCGGCGCTTCCATTCCGCACCCAGGAAGTAGAATCGCAGGCTGTCCTGCGCGGCATCCGCTTCGGCGAGTACCCGAGCGCGGAGGCTGACCCACTGCGCCGGATCGACCAGACACTCGAAAACCGAGTTCTGCACTCGCTGCCCGAAATCCTCGCAGGCCCGCGCCACTCTGCGCAGACGCCTGCGACCCGCGTCGTCCTTCGTGCTGACATCGTAGCTGACAAGCACCATCATCCCGCGTTCCCTCCAGTTTTACTCCACTCCCCGTGTTGGGGGCAGTCATGTTGCTTTACCTCCAGAAAAAAGCCGGGTACGCGTCCAGGCCGCCGCGCAGGTGGCGGGCCAGCAGAAGCGCCTGCACATACGGAATCAGGCCAACGGGAATGTTCTCACGCAGGAACGGATGCTCAATTTCCTCCTGTTTGCGCTGCTGCCAGGCGGAGATCACTTCCTTGCGTGTCGGGTCATCCATGGCGACCCCGCCTCCGTCTTCCGTGGTGAACCCCGATGCATGCACCTGTCTTCGATTGATGAGGGTCAGCACCAGTCTGTCGGCCAGATGAGGCCGCATCTCCTCCATCATGTCGAGCGCAAGGCTGGGGCGTCCAGGACGGTCTGTATGAAGAAACCCGACGGCGGGGTCGAGGCCGACGGATTCGAGCGCGGACTCGATGTCGTGGCGTAGCAGCGCATAGACGAAGGACAGCATGGCGTTGGGTCGGTCGAGCGGCGGCCGGCGCGAGCGACCGTTGAAACGGAACGCGTCCCGGTCGCCCCCAACAAGATCGTTGAAGACTGCGAAATAATTTTGTGCGGCGAGGCCTTCGTGGCCGCGCGCCTCATCGACGGAGCTGGCGCTTCCGACGTCCGCACCGATGGAACTGAGCTGGTCGGCCCTGGCGCGCAGTCTGTTCTGGCGCTCTGGCTCATCGGTTTCCCGAGCGCCGCGCAGCAGAACCAACCGACTATTGGCAATTTTTGCGGCGACGATGGCGACGACGATGGGCAGCGCCGCGTCGGGCGAATCGGCGATTCGGTACTGCTGACGGCGTAGCAGGACGTTACCGGAGACAGGGCCGGTGACACGCGCCAGGAAACGGCCATGTTCCGTCAGCAGCGACACGCCGACGCCGCGTTCGCAGCAGAGACCAAGGACGAATGGACTGCAGCTGACCTGCCCATAGCAGACCAGGCCCTCGATGGTATGGATGGGTAACCGTAGCCGCACCTCATCGCCGACCTTGACCGAGAGGGTCTCGCCATCGCGGTGGACGTAGGCGCCCTGCGTGGTGACGTGCAGCGTGTTGAGCAGTTTTCTCATGCGTCGGCCCTCAGAATGCTTCCTCATCTCCAGGTGCGTCTTGAGACAAGCTGCGCATCTGCCGGTCCAGCCACTTGCGCGCGCCGGTTGTTCCGTCTGTGGAGTCCGGGAGGCAAACGTCGATCAGTGAGCAACTGCGGCATTGCGATCCGGGTTGCGCCGCGGGCGTGGTTCCGGCGCGAAAGAGACGGTGCATGGTAGCGGCGAGAAACTCGGTCCGGCTGCGTAGCTCGGCGGTAAAAACAACTTCCAGCCGGCGGCGTGGGCTGCCGTAGAAAAATGCGCCGCGCGGAATGGCAACGCCGAGCATCTCTTCCAGGCACAGCGCCTGGGCGCACAGCTGCACGGCATCGCAATCGTTGGGCTTGCGTTTGCCTCGCTTGTATTCCACCGGGTAAGGCTCGGGCTTGAACTCGACCACATCCGCACGGCCTGTGAGTAAGAGCCGCTTCGAGCAGAGCCACATGCCGCGCACGGTGCGGACCTGGTCGCGGCGGGATTGACCGGGCAGATCCACAGCCTCATGCAGCTGGCGGCCCTCCGCGGTCAGCAAATTCTCGTGCCAGACCTGCTCCAGATGAATCAGTCCCCATTGCCGCGGACAGAATGCGAGATGCTGCAGTCCGCTGATCGGCAGACTGTCTTCATCGGGTTCGGACATGGTCGCACCTCGTGGGTGTTCTCTGGCAATGGGACGAAATTCAGAAACCGTCGATCTCTTCCGGAACGAGATCTTTCAGCGGATCCAATGTGTAGCTTCCGTCCGGCGAGGGCCGCAGCGAGCGATGCACCTTAGCGGAAGAATATTGTCTGGCCCTGGAGTGATGCCGCCACCAGAGCACCTTGAGCACCTCCATGCTTCCGTCGGGGCGCGCGGAAGAAGCGTCGTTCTCAAACAGCTTCGGTAGCACCTGCTTGATGACCTCTGCGTCCGCGTCGCTGAAGCCGGTGCGCTCGGCAAGCTGCGGATTCATGCTGCCGTAAAAGACGTACACCGCTTTATCGACGCGATGTTTCATGCCCATGGTGTCAGAGCCGCGTTTTGTGCCGTCGCCGTCGCCGGAGACGCTCTTGGTGATCTGCGTGCTGGTCACGTCGACGGGTTCCAGGCTGAACGCCGATTGCACCGTGACCGGCCCGCGGATGGGGATGGAGATGCCCGCGCCGCTCGCATCTTCGCTAGCTTCCGCGTTGTCGTCTTCGCTCTTCTTGCTTGTGCCCGATGACCACGCGAAGAGGTTTCCAAAAGCCCGCACATCGAACCACTTCGCGCAAGCCGCATCGACAGTCTTGCCCATTTGAGCTAGTTCAGCAGGAGCTGCGTTCGGCGCATCCCGACTCTCAGCGTCCTTCTTCGGCTTCTTCTTGCTCTTCGCAAAGGCGAATGCTTGCTTGCCAAGGCCGTACTCCGCAGACTCCGCGCGGGCGCGGAGGCTCCGACAGGGATCATTCTTGCGGTCGTCTGATTGGACGAATATTTCGACGAGTTTCTTCCGAGACTCGTCCTCGAGTTCCATCAGGCGGTCGCGTATTTTGCGCTTCAGGCAGACGTCGGAAATTTCGCCATAGCCGGTGTAGTCGATGCGCGGACGGTTGCCGTTGAGTGGATCGCCATTCGGGTTGGCATGATGGACGCGGAGGATGACGGCGAAATCGATCTTATGCTGCAGTGTGCTCACTAGAGGTCTCCTTGCTGATGTGTAGTGTCATTGGTCGCGTCGGCCTGTCCGTCGCCGGAGTCGACGGTACGTTTCGCATTCAGCGCGGCGCGCTGGCAGTGGTACCCGAGAAGAAACTCGGCGTCGAGACGCCCCGGGCGGGTGAAGTCGTCGCCCTGAAACTTCGCGGCAATTTCGTCGAGCTGGGTCTTCCAGACGTGCAGCGCTCCGCCGCGGCTGTTGCGCAGGCGCGCCATGTAAGGGCCGAGCGCCAATTCTATGGTGCGCCAGGTCGATGCCGGATGGTCAGCGAAGCGCTGCATCAAACGCTCAGCCGTGGTGTCTCGCTTCTCTCCTTGCAAGTACAGTGCGTGGCCTTCTATCTTTTCCGCGACGGCCAGCAGTCGTCCGAAAAGGTAATCCCGGGTGGTGCGTTGTTCTTCAAGTGACATGGAGTACTCCTTCTCTTTTCTGCTTCCCCGGACCAATGCGCACGCGATGCCGAGCGTGCGCTCCCACTCCCAATGTTCCTGACCGGCGCGGTTCGCCGCGCGTTGTGCGCAGGCCTGGACCAGATCGCCTGGAATGGGCCGCTGGTCGACGATGCACGGCAGCAGTCTTTCCACAGTGGCTTTGCGCAGCTTCTCATCCACGCGCCTGCCGTATGCCGCATCGGCAATATCGCGCGGCGCCGGAGCGCCGATGAAGCGGCGGTCTTTCCCCATGTTTTGCTGCCACGCCATTTTCTCGTGCCACTTTTGTATGCGTGCAAGAAACTCCGAACCGCTCAGTTCGCGATAGTAGGTGATCGCCATCCGGCCGGGCGTGGCGGAGTCGAGCGCCATCACTACAATGTCGTCGCGATCCGTGAGTTGGGAGGCATAGCCGGCGATGCGATTGTTCAGCCGTTTCGCGAAGAGCTGGCCGGCGTCGCCGCCATAAGGCTCCAGCGTAGTTTCGCTAACGTTAGCGCTATCCAGAATGTCGTCCGACGCCGCGATGACAGGCGGGAGCGGATGTCCGGCAACTGCCCAGGCGACGATGACCTGATCGCCCTGTTTGTATCCTTGCCGCGCGATCAGCCATCGCAGTGCGTTGTGTGCCTTTTGCGTTGGAATGCTGCCGACTCCGTAAGCTTGCTCTGGAGAATCGAAGCGGCCTCGGAAAGTGTAGCCGGACGCGTCGTTCGACGAAATGAGTTTCGCGCCGTCCGCACCATGCCGTAGACGTTTGGGATGGCTGGCTGCGGGAGCAAGTTCCTCGCCGGTGACCATGCACAGCGATTTCTTCCCATCCCTGCCACTGACGAACCGTGCCCATGAATGCTGGACTTCTTCATCTTTCCAGAGATTCGAGCCGAGCTTTCCCGGCGTCTCCACACTCCAGCGCACGAACGCATCACCGGCATCGCGTTTGCCGGCCTTGGCCGTCAGCAACTTGAAAAGGGGCGGAGGAGCGCCGTTCTCGGTCGGCCACTCTGTCATCAACTTTCCTGCCGCATCGCAGGGCAGAAGCCCCTCGCGCACCAGATCTGCAATCACCGTGCCGCTTTCGACATACCGCAGCACGGCCTGAACCTCCGCGTTAGGCTCCGCTGCTTCCCAGTCGCGCAGTTGCTGGAGATAGAGTGAGTGTTGAGAATCTTTCTCTCCGCCGAAACTCTTGTAGTCCGCCGCCACGTATTGCAGCTTGTCCACCAATGGATGCGCGATCGGGCCGGAAGTTCTCCCGGCTGAATCTTCCGTCGCTGGGATGAAGATCGTTTCTTTCGGAACCACTGCGGCGCGACGGAACTTTCCGGCGCTGTCGAGCGTGATCTCCAGATGCGTCTGTTGCTCGGTGTGGTAGACAGGCATCAGTGGATTATTCTCGAATTGCTCCATCCCGGCGCAGCGGTCGTAGGTTTCGTAGAGTTTCTGTATCCAGCTCACGCCGTGCCTCCTGTGCCGGAGGCATACTTCAGTACTTCAGTCTCGACGTATTGGAGATTTTCATCTACGCCGAAGCGTTTCGGCGTCATGGCGCGAATTTCCTTCTTCAGTCGGCGCGCATCCGGGCGATGAAAATCAATGACCCCGTTGACCAGCTTCGGCCCCCAGAAGATGCTCGCGAGCTTGTTTTCTCCAGTCTCGTCCGGATAATCGAAACTGTGGAACATCAGGCCGTACTGCACCTCGCCCGCGTTGTCGTAAGCTCCGTCGCCATCGCCGAAGACGCATGGCTCCACATACCCCTGGCAGTCGCGGGTTCCGAGAAAGATGTCCTGCCTGCCCCCACGTTCTAGGCTGCGCTTCGCGATTTCAAAATGTTTGCCGTCGTTGCGATCTTTTTCGAGCTCCGGGCGGTGCATATTCCATTCAAAGTGCGCCCGCACCCGATACTCGACCCGAGGCTCTTTGGTCACAGCGTCTGGATCGCCTGTCAGATAGGTGTAGATCGCAAGCGTGTTCCCGCCGCTCACATAGTCCAGAGGCTTCATGCCCTTGGTCTGCGTGCGGATTCGCTTCATCACGCGCACCTGATCGATGTACCAGATGAACGTCGGCTTCCAGTAGATGCTTTTCGCGATTCCCTTCAGAGCTTCATACGTCGGCAAATGGTAGGAGCATTTTTCCCCGCCCACCCTGGTCAGCGGATCGGTGAACATCGCATAGCGCCCCCAGACGCGGAACTCGATGGTGTTCTTCGGCGTGTCATACATGCAGCGTCTCCATTCTTCCCATACCTTCCAGGTCAAGGCCGAACTCCTCGGAGTAAAAGCCAGGTTGTAGACACAGCACGCCGGTTCCGAGCTGTGCCTCATGGATAGCGCCTTTCAGTTGCAGGCTCGAAAATTCGTGCGGAAATAGATTGACGGAATACTGTTGCGCCTCTCGCAACAGGCGAAATTGCCGGTCAAGATCGCGTGTGGAACACAAGAGATTCACGATCTCCTGTCCCTTTTCTCCAAATGGAACCACCACTCCCTGGGTCACGCTGTCGATAGCGCGGAATTCCTGCGCCGCGCTCATGAAAGACTGCATCAATCCACCGGGGCGCAGATGCGGCTGTGGGCCATCGGCGACCGCCATTCCATTTCTTCCCAGCATGCGCAGCAGCGTGTCGTCTCTTTCGGCGGGCGGATGTTTCACCTTATAGTCCATCAAATGTTGCCGGTCAAAAAAGTGATATTGAAAGAAGATACTCATCTGTCGCGGGTCCGACAGGTCGAACGGAACGTCGCCCATCGCCTCCTTCCACTCGTCAAGGATTCGCAATGTGATATTTTGTGCGCTTGCGATCTCCTCAAGCTGTTTCGGCAACGGAGTCGCCAGTTTCACGATATGCACCCTTCCGGAGACGCGTTCCCCGTTGCGATTGCACCGGCCTGCCGCCTGCGCGATCGAGTCCAGCCCGGCAAGATCGCGGATGACTGTGGCGAAGTCAATATCGACGCCCGCTTCAATCAGTTGCGTGCTGACACACAGGACGCGCCGTTTCTCTTGCAGGGCCTTCTTCATCATCGCCAGCGCCTGAAGCCGATGAGTGGGGCACATGTGTGTGCTCAGGTGTACCAGGCAGCCCTCTTCGAGTTGCTCATCCAGCGCTTCGAGGCGCGCTTTGCATGAGGAATAAATCGCCCGCGCATCGCGCTTGGTGTTCACCACCACAAGACAGCTTCCCTCGCCGAGCGTTTCCGCCACCGCCAATTCGGCGACCTCGGCGGGTTGCCAACCACCTGCCTTCTTCGTTTCGTCGAACGTCTCAAATCTTTTCAAAGCGCGGAACAGCGCGGGAGGATCACGCATCAGTTCTGCCTCCAGAGCGAGCCGGACCGCTCCCTTCGTTTTATCGATCTTATGCAGCAAGGGCTGCGTCGCCGTGCACAGCACCACGCTCGACCCGCACTGCTCAACAAGGAAGTTCACCGCGTTGTTGAAAAGGTGAATGGTCCTCACCGGTAGCGTCTGCACTTCATCGAAGATGATGACCGCATTGGCAAGCGCATGCATCCGGCGCACCGCGCGCGTTCCTCCACCGAACAGCGCCTCCAGCACCTGTACTGCCGTGGTGAAGACTACCGGGGCGTCCCAGTTCTCCGCTAGCACACCGCTGCGCCAGGTCTCCTTCTCTCCGGTCAGATTGGAATGATGTTCGAGCACAATGGACGCGAAATCGCATCCTTCCGGCTCCAGCACTTCACGCACAACTTGAGCGTTCTGGTCCACGATGGAGATATAGGGGCTGACGTAAATCACCCGGTCAATGCCGTGGGGCAGGGGATCGTCCGGCGATTCCCCGTGGTAGCGGGCATGGTGAAGCGCGAACCGCAGACTGGCCAGCGTTTTCCCACCTCCGGTAGGCACCGTCAACGTGTAAATTCCTTTGGGCCGCGCCGCCGCTTCGAGACAGTCGGCCGAAACCTGCCGCCGCGAGTCGTCGACCTCTTTCTCAGACGGCGACTTTACCGTTTCCTCAGTTTCGAAGCGCCTCAGCCTTTCTTCCAGCCGGTCGATCAGATCGCTCCACGGCGTGTAATTACTGTGCTGACGAAAACGGGCGGCGATCGGTTTTTCGAAATCCGCACTGTCGATGCGATCAGCATCGATCAGGCAACTGAAGAGTATCCGCGCGAGCAGGCCCCGCTGAAACGGCTGAATCACTAGGTCGGTGTTCTTCGCGAGGATGCGCTTGCATGCGTCCGTGAGTTCCAAAACCAAATCTGGATCGGCCAGCAATGCTTCGATGCGTTGGCGGACGACTGCATCAGCGTTGCTCCATGCTTCCGTGCGGTGCGTGTTGGCGTCGGTCTTGTTCAACCTTCTGCTGAGATCGTCGCTCCCGTCCGGTTTCACGCAGTCGATCAGCCCCGAATGGTGCGATGCGATGCACAAAGCAAGGAACTCGGCAGCGTGTCTTGCTTGGCTGGTACTTAAGCTGTTGAGGTTGTTCCAAACGATCTGCGCGCCTGCCGTCGAATGATCGACGCTGCCCCTCGCGGACACATCGGGCTCCATTGCCATCGCTTCGTTGAGGGCCTGCTCCTGAAGATATTGCTGGAATGCCCGCGAGTATTTGCCGAGGTCGTGCGTCAGACCGACCAGTTCTCCAGCACGTTCCATTCCGATCTTCGCTGCGAGACGAGCACTTATGACGGAAACCTGGAGCAGATGGCTGCTCAGGCGCTGGTCTTCGCCGGAATCACCTAAATGAGCGAGGAATTTCTTTTTTTTTGATTGATACACAATGTTCATGACTGCCGGAGCACCAGTCTCAGACTCATTTCCAAACCAAGTCCAATATCAGTAGTAGGAGAAGCATACCTTGACGAATTCCGATCTAGCTGCCATTAACCTCATGGCACCATTTACGCACTGTCTAAGCAGACATTCGCATATGACTGCGTGTTTGGCATCTATCAGCCCAACGCACGACAGAGATAATATCGAATCCGCGAATGGGGAGGGCCCCGCGAATGAATTACGTTATAGACCGATATGTTACGCCGAATGTGTCGAGCTAGTTCGCTCAGCGACGACAATTCCGAGTTGCAGACAGCCCACCCCAGGTGACTGGGCTAGAACGCGGTCACTGACAAGGGGGACACCCCCAACCGTCGCCTATTCTGCGAAACAGATGGCCGGGCATCGTGGGCACGACGAAGCAATTAGATCCAAATCTCTCGGGAGAGAAGAGTACCCTCCGTAAGCCGATTTGCTGACTGAAAGTTCTACTCAGAGATTCTCGTGAACACAAGTTGCGAGGGAGTTTGCCCGCATGAACGGCGGAATATATATTGCGTTGGGCAAAGGAGAGCGGATAGGGGGACTCGCTGGCGGAGAGAGAGGGATTCGAACCCTCGATAGAGCTTTTGGCCCTATAACGGTTTAGCAAACCGCCGCCTTCAGCCTCTCGGCCATCTCTCCGCGCCAATCCAGTATAGCGAACCTTCCTCGATCCGACATTTCTTCACGCAGAACCCGCGACCGTGGAGATCGATCCCGCCCCCCGGGTCCGCCCGTCACCCCACCCGGATCCTTGCCCAAATTCCCGCAAACCGCCGGATAACCACATCCACATAGGGAAGTCTGCATATTCACGTATAATCCTGCGCTAAGGGCTTCCCGAACACGACGCGAATAGTTTCTTCTGTTGATGGCAAATCAGTCCCACTGTTTCAGTCGGCGAGGATGGACGCTAGTTTACTCTAGCCCGACATCAGCACTACCCTTTCGATGATGGATCACTGAATTAGGTGAAAGTGAGTCGTTCCACATGAAGCCCCGTCAACGGATTGGCATCGCGCTGGGCGTGTTGCTGCTGCTCGGCATCTGTGTCCCTTTGATCATCTATTTTGGTCCGGTTTTATTTTCTGCCCGTTACCTGCCCCATCGCTTTTGCTACCTCGCGCAGCCGTGGCTCATTTGGACCAACGCCCCGGCGGACATGGCCATCTTCCTCGCATATTTTGTCCTGTTTCAGTCCTTGTTTCTCCTGGCCTGGCTGGTGCGTAGCCAGATGCGCCCTTATTTGTGGATTTTTCTCGCCTTCGGCTTGTTCATCCTCACCTGCGGCCTCACCCATTTAATGGAAGTCGTGACCATCTGGTGGCCGCTCTACCCGCTTTCCACCTCGGTCAAAATCTTGTGCGCCCTCGTCTCCGTGCCCACCGCCATCGTCTTTCACCGAAAGGTCCCGCTGCTTGCCAAGGAAATGAATCAGTACCTGAGCGAAATGCATACCAGTCGCGAAGCCCTCGTCGCTTCTGAACGCCTTGCAGCCGTCGGCAGACTTTCCGCAAGCATCAGCCACGAGATCAATAACCCTTTGGAAGCCGTCATGAACCTGATGTATCTCATCGGTACACATCCGGAGCTGCCTGCCGACCTTCAGCCCTCGGTCGCACTTGCCGAAGAGGAACTCAAGCGCGTAGCCACCATCGCCAACCACACCCTCACCTATTACCGTGAGTCGGCTCAGCCGATCCGGGTAAATCTCAAGCAAGTCGCTCAGGATGTCCTCGGCCTGGAGCGCGCCCATATCGCATCCTCGCGGGTTTCCGTCGCTACAAAATTCGTTGGAAACGATCCCATCATCACCGCCCATCCTGGCGAAATGCGGCAAATCCTCATCAACTTGATTGAGAACGCCCTGGACGCGCTGTCGCCCGGCGGCAACATGTACATTTCCGTGCGCCCCAGCTTCAAACTATCCACGAGACAACCTGGATACAGTCTCCGCGTGGCAGATTCCGGACACGGAATTTCCCGCGAAGTCATGCCCAATCTGTTTACCCCCTTTTTCAGCACCAAGGGCTCCAGCGGCACTGGACTGGGTCTTTGGATTATCCGCCAGATCATCGAAAAACATGGCGGCGATCTGCGGGTCCGTTCCCGCGAAGGTGTCGGTACGGTAGTCTCGATCTGGCTTCCCGTCCTTGCGAATCCGGGCGGCGGACAAACCATGCAGGCGAAATCCCAATACCACGTGTTGGCGGGCTCGGCGCGCTGGCCCCAGCAGCTCAAAGAGAAATAGCTGCGTCCACCGGGCCCGCTGTCACCATTTCCGCTCTGCCCCCGGGTCTTCGCTCATAACCCTCCATCAAGCCCAACCATCATCGCCCTCCGTCCACGGAAACACGCTGCGGTTGTTGATTCATGTTGTCGGCAATCCATCCGATCCTGGCTGCACTCGTGGTTCCATCCGCGCGAAATCCCCCGTCAAGGCCGTAAAATAAAGGAAGGTCGCAACCAGCGATCCAGCAGGCATACTTGAAACGAATTTTCTCTCTTCTCTTACTCCTGGCCCTTGTGGCCGCCACTCCTTTTGTTCGCGCGCAGGCATCCGAGCATACTCAGGTTCACGATGCGGCACCCCTCAAGCCTCCCGCCGGCGCCCGTGTCGCCATTGTGGAGTTTGACGACATGGAATGCCCCATGTGCGCCTCCGTCAATCCGCTGCTCATGGCAGCCACCGCGAAATATCACATCCCCTGGGTGCGCTACGACTTTCCGCTGCCATTCCATGTCTGGAGCTTCCAGGCTGCCGTCGATGCGCGATGGTTCGATACCAAGTCTAAAAAGCTCGGCGACGATTTTCGCAACGCCGTATTTGCCAATCAGCGGAGCATCGAAACCACTCAGGAACTGCGCGCCTTTGTCGACAAGTTCGCACAGCAGCACGGCATCGGATTTCCTTTTGTCGTCGATCCGCAAGGGAAACTCGCGGCAGAGGTCAAAGCGGATTACGCGCTGGGCCAGCGCGTCGGCGTGGAACATACCCCTACCATCTGGGTGGTGACCAACCAGACCACAGGAGTGCCTTACGTGGAAGTCGTGAATCCCGACAACCTCTACCAGATCATCGATCAGGCCCTGGAAGAAACCAGCAAGGAGAGTCCCAGCTCCTCCCATGCTGCCAACCACACGCATCACCACACAGTCAGCCAATAACGCCGCGATCGATCGGCTGATTTGTGCGACCACCGCCATGGGCCTGCTCCATGGCGGTTTCTGCAAACTACCCTGCGGGCGGTTCCCATCTCATCGATACATCTTTGAATTCTCCCCCTGCAATGCTCGCGTTTGTCCGCACCTCTTCGCAGTACACTGAACCTTCGACCAACCTTACACATGAAAAAACTACGCGTAGGCATTCTCTTTGGCGGTCGCAGCGGCGAGCATGAAGTCTCTCTGCTATCCGCCGCATCGGTTCTTCAGGCAATCGACCAGAAAAAGTATGATGTCCATCTGATCGGCATTACTCGGGATGGCCGCTGGCTCACCGCCGCCGATGCTGCACACCTGCTTCCGTCTTCCACCGCGAAACCGCAGCAATTGCGTGCCGGAGATCCCGAGGCGACCCCCGGAGCCGCGTTGCTCGAGACTGGAGCAGAAGTCCTGGTCGCGCCCGTCCCGGCACGCGCCGAACATGCCGCCGGCTCTCTCGCCACCCTCCGCTCCAGCGCCGAAACCTCTCTCAATGTGGATGTCATCTTCCCGGTGCTGCACGGCACTTTTGGCGAAGACGGCACCGTCCAGGGCCTGTTTGAGCTCGCGGATATCGCCTATGTCGGATCCGGAGTGTTAGGTTCGTCCGCCGGCATGGATAAGGACGTCATGAAGCGCCTGTTCTCCGCCGCCAAACTTCCCATTCCGAAACATGTCACCGTGTTGCGAAAAGACTGGCAGGAGAATCCGCGCAAGGCTACGCGAAGCATCGAGGCTGCCCTCCGTTATCCCATGTTCGTCAAGCCGGCCAATCTCGGTTCCTCGGTGGGAATCAGCAAAGCGCATGATCGCAAGCAACTCATGACGGCTGTCGATCTGGCCGCTTCCTACGATCGCAAAATCGTGATCGAGCAAAGTATTGGCGGAACGCGAGGCAAGGCCCGCGAATTGGAAGTTGCCGTCCTCGGTAACGATTCTCCTCAGGCGTCCGTGGTGGGTGAAGTGATTCCCTGCAAGGAGTTTTACGATTACGAGGCCAAATACCTCAGCGAAGGCTCGGAGTTGATCATCCCGGCGCCGCTGACCAGGCCGCAGACCAAACAGGTCCAGCAGATGGCGATCGATGCGTTTCGTGCCTGCGATTGTGCCGGCATGGCTCGCGTCGACTTCCTCATGGAGCCAGGCGAATCCAGCAGCGCTCGTCCGAAAAAGATTTACCTCAATGAAGTCAACACCCTCCCCGGGTTCACCGCGATCAGTATGTATCCCAAGCTGTGGCAGGCCACCGGCCTTCCCTACAGCCAGCTGATCGACCGCCTGATCGAATTCGCACTGGAGCGCCACGGAGAAAAGAAAAACAACCGCTATGACCTGTAAGTCCTCGCGGATTGCAACGATCGGCTGCACTGGCATTTCCTCAACATGACCCACCCGGCGCAGAATCAATCCCTCTCGGCAGTCGCGCGAAAGCTTGCGCTCTTCCTCGCTCTGGTGCTGCTCTTTGAAGTGCTCCTCATCGCGATTGCGCCTCGGTTCCACTCCGGCAGCGTGCTCAGGATGGCGAAAGATTCCCTCTTCCTCCGCGTCGACAAAGATTCTTCCTATTACATGGCTCAGGGCAATCTAGCCTGGCAGCAACATCCGAACGCGATCTACGAAACGGTATTTTTTCAGCGCGGCATCCGTTTCATTTACCCCCCAACATCGCTCCTTCTCTATCGCACCTGGCAGGCTGCGCAGTGCCTGCATGTTCCCACCCTCGTCGCCATGAATGCCATGCTGCTGCTATCGCTGCTGGGCACAATGGCGGTTGCCGGCGAATTTCTTTTGCGCTTGCTTCCTCCACCAACAATCCACGGCTCGACCGCCCGGGAACGCTGGACTATCCGTATTCTGGTCGCCATCCTCGTCTTCGTGTTCCTGCCGCTCATCAATGCGTACGACCTTGGCCAGATTCAAACATTGCTCAACTTTCTGGTGATGGCCAGCGCGCTTCTATGGCTGCGTGGAAGCCGCATCCCCCCTGGAATCCTGATCGGCCTCACTTGCTGGCTCAAGCCGCAGATGAGCTTGTTTCTCCTCTGGGGGCTGTTCCGGCGTCAATGGAGTTTTGCTGCCTCCCTTGCAGCCACCTTGGTTGCGGGGCTGCTACTTTCCCTCGCCGTTTTCGGCTGGCATAACACCGCGGAATACACGGTGGTGCTCGCCTACCTCAGCCGACATGGCGATTCGATGTTTTGGAATCAGTCCCTCAACGGGCTGCTGCATCGGGTCATGCACATCGGTTCGCCGGTGACATCGTTCTATGGCTATCCTCCCTTCAATCGCACCATCGATCTGGCCACGCTCTTCTCCTCGGCGACCATGCTCTTACTCGCCCTGCTCGTGCCCGTCCTTCGCCACCTGGCACAAAGCACCGCCGACTTTCTGCTCTTCGCCATGGCCGCTACCATGGCCTCGCCGGTCGTGTGGCAGCACCACTACGGCGTATTTTTCCTGGTCTTCCTCCTCTGGATGCCCGTCGCCCTGAAACGCCCCAACCTGCTCTTTGTCCTCGTGCCAATCTACTTCCTCATGACGGATACCTGGGCGCCCCTGACGCCGCTGATGTTCACCCGGGGATCATTTCTTCTCTCCCATGAGTACTTCGGCGGCCTCGCCCTGTTTCTCTGGACCCTGTTTGCGCTCTGCCCCACATCCCATCCTGCCGCCGCCGCGGAGCCGAATCTTTCACGCCCCAGATAACCGGCATCAAAACCGCTTTGCAAGCTCCGGTCCGCTGCCTTCTTCCCTCCCCGCACCGGCGCATCTTACAATGTAGCCATGACGCTGCTCGACGCACCCAAGTACGACGCGCGCAAAGCCCGCATCCGGCGCAACATAGTCGTCGGCATTATTATCGCCATTCCCTTCGTTGCCTTCTTTACCTGGTATTGGTGGAACTGGCCGGAGGAGCATCGCGTCAACCAGTTCTTTCACGCCATTGAAGTCAAAGATTACTCGCACGCCTTCGCGATCTGGAATAACGATCCGAATTGGCAGCAGCATCCTGATCAGTACAAGGTCTATCCGTTCAAACAGTTCATGTCGGACTGGGGCCCGTCGGGCGACTATGGTGTCATTACCAAAGCCAAAATTGTCGTCACCAAAGAGTATGGCAGTGGAGTTGTCATTGGAGTTCGCATTAACAACGATCCCAAGACGATGTTTCTATGGGTCGAGCGAAAAGCCAAAACCATCGGCTTCTCACCGGTAGAACTGCGCTTTTGACTTTCACCGCCCGCATCGCGGACCTGTCTTTATTTCACGCGCTCGAAAGGTGTCCGCTTCTTTCCTGCGCGCACAACGCAGCATAAACTTCTGTCTCTACAATCGAATCGATGACGGAGAGCCCTCTCGGACGTCCTCCATCTTTACCCCTCGCGCTGCGGAATCTCGCTGCCGACCCTCGCGTAACCGTTCGCCGCGACGGCCCACCCAGCCGCGACGGCTCCTGCGTCGTCTACTGGATGCAGCGCGCCCAGCGCGGCCTGAATAACCCTGCGCTGGACTGCGCAGTGAATGCTGCCAATGCACTGGGTCTGCCGCTGTTGGTATATTTTTCCGCCATCTCCAACTTCCCCGGCGCAAACCTGCGCCACTACGTTTTTCTCAATCAGGGATTGCCGGACATTGAAGCCGACCTTGCCCAACGCAATGTTTCCTTCGTCGTGCGACGCCCGCCGCACAATTCACTCGAAAAGTTGTTGCAGCAAGTCAATGCAGCCCTGCTGATCGGCGATGAGAATCCCTGCCGCGAACCGGAACGCTGGCGACAGGTCATTGCCCGGCGTCTTCGCATACCATTCTGGACCGTGGACGCCGACGTAATCGTGCCCGGCAATCTGTTTCCCAGGGCGCAATATGCCGCCTTCGTTCTTCGTCCACGCTTGTATAAGGAGCTGCCAAACTATCTTCATCCGCTCAAGAACCCCAACCCACAGCACGGTTGGAAATGTCCCAAAGGCTTCGATCGTTATCCCACCGCCAGCGATATCACCCAAGGTTGGAAACTGCTCGACCGCAGCGTGCCCCCGGTAGAAACTTTTACCGGCGGTTCCGTAGCCGCGCGCAAGCGCCTGCAATTTTTCGTCACCGACCTATTGGCAAATTATGACGAACAGCGCAATCAGCCCACCGTGGATGGTACCAGCCGCTTGTCGCCATATCTCCACTTCGGCCACATCGGTCCACTGGAAATCGCGCTCGCCGTCGACGCAGCCGTCCACAAGACCCCCTCGCTCTCCCATGCGCGGGATTCGTTCTTCAATGAACTCATCGTCTGGCGAGAGCTCGCAGTCAATTTCGTCAAGTACACACCCAACTACGATTCAGAGGAATGCGCCGAACCCTGGGCCCGGCAGTCGCTCGCCGAACATGCCCGCGATCGCAAAGAGTGGAACTATTCACTGGAGCAATTGGAACGCGGCGAAACACACGACGAACTATGGAACGCGTCGCAGTTGCAGATGGTCCGATTTGGCTGGATGCACAACTATATGCGCATGTATTGGGCGAAGAAAATTCTGGAGTGGTCCCCCAACCCCGCGACCGCCTTTGCCCATGCCGTTACGCTCAATGACCGCTATCAGCTCGACGGCCGTGATCCCAACGGCTATGCAGGCATCGCCTGGGCCATCGTTGGAAAATTCGACCGGCCATGGTTCGACCGGCCAATCTTCGGAAAAATCCGCTACATGTCGGCAGCCTCAACAGGCAAGAAGTTCGACTCCAAAGGCTACATCAAGATGGTCCGCGAGTAGTCTCATCCCCGTGCCCGTCCGCTGCCCCGCGTTTATTTGGATAGCCGCAGCATCACCACACCATGCTTCGGAACTACCGTGGTATAGGAACCGCGCAGCGTGCCCAGGTCTTTATGCGCCCACAAATCGCGCGCATGTACCGCGCCGCCGAACCCCACAGCTTTCAATTGCACTGTAATGGGATAATCGGCCTCGCTCCGGTTGAACAGCGCCACAGCCTTCGCTCCGCCCGCCAGAGGCTTCATCCATATTTCAAACGGTCCGGTTGCGCTCACGCGATCTCCCTGGATTCCCAGCCGGTCCTGGTCGACCGCAATCACGTCCTTGTTCATCAGGATGCTCTTGGTCATATCGTCCATCTGGCTTAAATCATTGCCTGCAAGCAACGGCGCGGCCAGCATGGCCCATAGGCTCATGTGCGTCCGATATTCATCCGGCTTCATGTGGCCATTGCCCACTTCCAGCATGTCAGGATCATTCCAGTGGCCGGGCTCGGCATACTTCGACAGGCCCGCTTGCGCGAAACCGATCACCGACATCCGATCGTAGGTGTCTTTAATGTCGCCCGTCGTGCGCCACAGATTTCCGCCAACTTCCGGCCCCCAGTTCCACACCGCATCGAACCCGTACTGGCATAGGCTGAATACGATCGGCCGGTGCGTGTTCAGCAGCGCCTGATGCATTTTTTCGTACGCCTGCTGCATCATCTGCCACTGCTTCTGCTGGTCGTCCGGCGCCTCTTTCCTCATAATGTTGCCGTAACTGCACAAATCGTATTTCAGATAATCGATGCCCCATTTGGCATAGGTATCCGCATCCTGTTGCTCGTGGCCATAACTCCCCTCGTAGCCCGCACAGGTTTTTGGCCCCGGCGAAGAGTAAATCCCCAGCTTCAAACCCTTCGAGTGAACATAATCCGCCAGCGCTTTCATGTCAGGAAATTTGCTGTTCGACTGGATGTTGCCCTGGGCGTCGCGCTGCCCTTCCCAGGTATCGTCGATATTCACGTAGACATATCCCGCGTCGCGCATCCCGCTGGCCACCATCGCGTCTGCGGCTGCACGCACATCCGCATCGCTCACCTTGCCGGCAAAATGGTTCCAGCTATTCCATCCCATCGGCGGCGTCGCTGCCAGCGAGTCAGATTGTGCCTGCGCCAACCCACACGACGGGAAAACAAACATGATCCCCGCAAGCAGCAGGGCGGCAAGGCTGAAATGACGAACCAAACGCATATATCCTCCAGAAGTCGAATCGCACATCAAGCAAACGTCCACCATGTTACCAGCGATTATGCAATCGGTCTCGCTCGCGCCGCGTCGTGTCGATCAGGAAAGGGAAAACAGGCCGGCTGGACCCGGCGCGATCCTGCCGCTGGAAGGAAGAAGTTGGATTCCACTGGAGGACGAAATTGGATTGCAACCGTCTGCGCAATTCATCCCGGCTGCCGCTCGCGATCGTGATCGACCGCTACCCGACCCGTACTAGCTGCCCGTTGCAAGGTGGTGGCGAACGTCCGCGCCCCGCACCCAGAAGATGACGTCCTCGGCGATATTGGTCGCGTGATCGCCCACACGTTCCAGATTCCGCGCGATGATCAGCACGTCCAATGCTTGTTGAGAGCGTTCCGGCCGCTCCTGGATGCAGCGCGTCAGCGTTCGGAAGGTGGCGCGGTTCATCTCGTCCACTTCATCATCCATCAACAGCACCTTTTCAGCCATCGCCGGATCTGCATCAATAAAAGCCTGCAGCGCGTTGCGCACCATCGTGGCCGCCAGTGTCGCCAGTTTGGGAATGTCGACCGGCAGCTCGACCGGTTCCAGGGATTGCAGGTCGCGGACTCTCTCTGCGATGTTCACCGCCTGATCGCCCACCCGTTCCAGGTCGGCGTTGATCTTGATCACCGACAAGATGAATCGCAGGTCAATCGCCATCGGCTGCTCCATGGCCAGCAGATCGAGCGCCATCTGGTCGATGTCACGCTCCATGCGATTGATTGCCGGCTCCGACCGCGCCACCAGGTCGCAGATCGAAACATCCCCCACCCGATAAGCCTCGATGGCGCGCTGCGTCGCCTGCTCTGCCATGCCGGCCATCACCAGCAGCTTCTCTTTCAGGTCATCGAGATTTTGGTGGAACCGCGTGCGTGTCATCCGAACCTGCCTGTAATGTAATCTTCCGTCCTCTTGTCCGTCGGATTGGTGAAAATTTTCGTGGTTGCATCAAACTCGACAAGATACCCGTTCAGAAAAAAACCCGTCATCTCCGCAACTCGCGCCGCTTGCTGCATATTGTGAGTGACGATCACAATCGTATAGTCCACTTTCAGCTCAAAGATCAAGTCCTCGATCTTCGCCGTCGAAATGGGATCAAGAGCCGAAGCAGGCTCGTCCATCAGCAGTACCTCTGGGTCAATCGCCAGAGCCCGCGCGATGCAAAGCCGCTGTTGCTGGCCGCCGGAAAGGCTGGCGCCCGACTTGCTCTTCCACACGTCTTTTACTTCGTCCCACAACGCGGCTCGACGCAGGCTGCGCTCGGCAATTTCGTCCAGTCGCCTGCGCTTCGTGATTCCGCCCAAACGCAGCCCCGTGGCTACGTTGTCATAAATCGACATCGTCGGAAACGGATTCGGCCGCTGAAATACCATCCCGACCCGGCGTCGAATCTCGACCGGCGGCGCATCGTTGTAGATATCCAGATCGCCCAGCTTCACTGAGCCCGTCACTCGCCCGATCGGATTCGTCTCGTGCATCCGGTTCAGACACCGTACAAATGTCGACTTCCCGCAGCCGGAAGGCCCGATCAACGCCGTCGCCTGATTCGCTGGAATCGCCAAGTTAATGTCGTGCAGAGTATGCGTGCTGCCATACCAGGCATTCAGATTCTGCACTTCGAGTCCTGCGCCCACGTACGCCCCCCACGTCGTCGTTCACACCTGCCCGGTAAGCCCAGGCCCAGGCATACCACGCAGATGATTGTGTTCCGGCGGACAAGCTCAGCTGCCCCACCCTCCAAATCCAGGCGAGGGACCAACGAACCCGTCCAGCATGCTCGGAACAATGCCGCCAGCTGACGCGAACGGTGCACGGACGACCCGCATCTGTAAGGCTATCAATCTTTTGTAAACAAGCGATGAATCGACAGTGTAGACCAATTCAGCTGCGGCAGCTGGTGGCTGCTGCGTCGATACGGCTGGCTGGAGAATCTACCCAGCCAACCCTCGTCCCCTGCCGTGGGCGGCAAGCATCAGCTTTGCGCAAGCGAACCCGTCAGCTCAACCAGCGGATACCCCTGGTCTTTCCATCCATCGAAACCGCCCCGCAGTGGGCGGATTCGCTCAAT
The DNA here is from genome assembly GCA_963756315.1 of uncultured Acidobacteriota bacterium. Taxonomy (GTDB): domain Bacteria; phylum Acidobacteriota; class Terriglobia; order Terriglobales; family Acidobacteriaceae; genus JAKAAZ01. Next base: position 952,936 of record CAVWNI010000009.1, on the reverse strand, counting down.
CCCGAAGCGACGCATCGTCAGCGCCACTCTCGCGCTGGTCGCCTCGCTGGGGCAGGTGCAATACAGCACAATATCCCGGTCCCGCGGAATCTCTGAATTTCGGGCGATCAGTTCATTCGGCGGCAGGCAGACCGCGCCCGGCAAAACTCTGGGATCCGGCAGAATATCGAGCGGATGCCGCAGATCGATAATGTAGAGGTTGTCGCCTCGATCCATCATCAGCTTCAACTCCGTCGGCTCAATTCGCAGCGTCCTGATCTTGCGCAGAAAACGCTGCTGCCTTACCAGTCGCGCGATCAGGATTCCCACCACCACCAGCACCACCAGCACGAACGATGACCGGCCCATCCAGTGCAACATCGGCGCGTCGCGGCGGATTGCGTCCCCAAAAAATCGTCCCACCAGCACCAGCGTGGTCACCCACAAGAAGGTCCCACCCATGTCGTACAAAAAGAAAACCCGGTACCGCATCTTACTCTGGCCCGCCAATGGCGCCGCCATCGTATTCAATCCTGGAACGAACTTTGCCAGCAGCAGCGCGGCCGGACCATGCCGGGTCAGCACATCTTCCGTCTTGCGCACGCATGACGCAGCCTCCAGAGAGAACCTGCAGATCCAGTGCGTCACCGTGCTGCCGTACCGCCCTCCCAGCCTGAACCAGACGAAGTCTGAAATCGCGCTCCCCGCCATCACCGCAAGCACGATCCCCACGATCCTCATGTGGTGGGTCGCCGTCAACGCTCCTGCAGTCAGCAGTATGGGCGAGCTTGGCAGGGGAACCCCCAGCTGCTCCACCAGGACCCATCCAAACACGATCCAGTAACCGTAATCGAGAAAAAGCTGAGAAGTGAAGTGCATACCGTCGACCGCCTTGCGCAGGGTCAGAACAGCTTACAGCAATGCCGCGTCTGCTCGTGATACCCGCATTCCTCTGATGTTTGAAATTGGAAAAAGTACCAGGACAATTTCAGCGCGGTCCGGGTTGAGGCGTATCCTCTTCCACCGTAGTCGGAGAGGTCGCCCAATAGCTTGTTCGTGCCAGCACCCGCACGTCCAGCGGCTGCCTTAGATTCACGGTCAGCACATGCAGCCCTGGCGTTGGGTCGGAGGGCTGAAAGCTGAGGATGTAACGATTATGCACCTGGTTGGCCAGCATTCCCATCTCGTTGTCCAATTGTTTCCCGCTATTGAATCGCAGATATTGTCCGCCCGTCATGTTAGGAATCGCCTGAGCCGTATTCTTGCGAAGCGCCGCAATCGCCATTTTTACTGCCGGCAGCAGTTGGAAACCGCTGCCGCTCGGCTCCGTGAAATCCAGTAAGTCCATCCGCCCCGGGCTGAAAGCCAGGCTATAGACAATCACGTCGCTTTGCCCGATCTTGCGCAGCACTGCCGTCAATGGCGTCAGGCTGCCGTGGTCCCGGGTTTCGCTCAACAGCACAATCACACGCTGGTTCTGTTCCGGCTCATCGTGCAACATGTCGACCGCGTACCATACCGCGTCTGAGATCGCCGCTCCATCGTCTCCCGGCTGAATCGAGTAGACAGCGTGTTCCACCGCGTCCGGGTCACTCGTAAAATCCTGCAGCATCCTCGGTCGACTATCAAATTCCACCACCGCAACGCGATGCTGATTATGTCCCGCCAGTGCCTCCACCATGGTCGGCAAACCCTGATACTTATAGAACTCCCGCACTGCCGACCGGCCCACCTGCACCAGCACCACGATCGAGATGGGTTGGTCATAGGTTTCCGGGTCGAGATGGATCTTCTGCTCCACCCGGTTATCCGCCACGACAAAATCCTTCGCCGTCAGATTGAATACCGGCTCCCCTGTTTTGCTTTCCACCAGCGTCGGAACCAGCACCAGGTTGGTGCGCGTACGCAGTGTCGGCACCTCCTGGCCATGGCACAACGCAAACAGCCCCGCAACAAAACAGAGAAGAACAGACCGTGCCAGACGAGGAGGAACGGGTCGCCGCATGTCTCATTTCTACACTGCCGCCACCCGCCCTGTGGAGACCTCTCGCGAAGCTTCAATTCACGGCAAAAAAAGAAAACCACACGGCAAGCTCGCCGCGTGGCTATCCCAAACCTCTGCTACGTTTTACTTGCCCGCGTGCACCAGCGGCATGTTCACCAGATGCTCGCTGATGAACCACACCTGCAGCTCGTTCGTCCTCACCACGTCGCTTACCAGCAGATCGTTGGTGCCGTCATCGCCCTTATCCGCAGCCTCGCGGGCCAGCGCACGCGCCGTCACCAGGATGTGCTCATGCGCCTCCAGAAGCCCGGCAATCTGCACTGGAACTTCCTGTCGCCCACGCGGCGGTCGCTTCAACCGCGTCAACTCGGCCACGTCATGCGCCATCGCCACGCTCACGCCGCCCAGTGTTTGTACGCGTTCCGCCAACGTATCCACAAGTTCGGACTGTTCCCCAAAATGCTTGTCGAATAGCAGGTGAAGCTGGTAAAACGTAGGTCCGCTCACCTGCCAGTGACTCTTCTTGTATAGATCTCGCAGCGTGATTGTGTCGGCTAGCATCAGGTTCAGCTTTTCTGCCATCTGCTCCCGAACCGCCGCACTCAGCCCCAGAGACAGCCGTTGAATGACCGTTCCAAATTTTTGAATTTCTCCACCATGCTGATTAGCGTTCGGCGTAATGTGATCCGTCGAGGATGAATTTCGCGTTGCAGTAGCCATCGTGTAGCTCTCCTTATCCACACCCCGTTGGATGCTCCCCCAATCCAACCGATGCTAAAAAAGGAGCTTCTTCTTCCACACCCTCGCCCGCTGCGCCGGCGATTATCGAGCCACCCGGCGCATTCTGCCCCCCCGCTCCAGTCGATAGATTTCATTGCGCCACAGAACGTTACGGCTGCAGTAGCTGGCTGTCCAGAAGAAGATCCCCAGCAGGTCGCGAACCGGATACAGCAGCACGCTTTGCCACCCGGATTTCTCCCGCAGAACGCTCTTGCTCACCGCCAGGGCCAGCAGCATCCGCGTCCCGACGCTCCACAGCAGCGCAGCTCCCGCCAGGGCGAGCCCATGCCGCAGATGCAATCCACAGAGCGCCGCCGCAGTCAGCAGCCCGAACGGAACACTGAACGTAAGCGCCGTGCCGAAGTGCCCCTTGGGCCGCGAAAAACGCGTGCTCTTCATCCACCGGGCCTGGTGCTGCATAGATGGCCAGAAGGACGCATGCAGCACGACATGGTCAATCACATGCCGCGACAACACCACCGCATGCCCCCGCTCCGCTACCCAGTTCCCCAGCAGAAAATCGTCCGCGCAATACTCCCCCATCGGCAGAAATCCGCCGAACTCCTCCAGGCAGGCTCGCCGTATCGCCATGGTCGGACCCAGCGCGAACTTCATCCCCTCCATCATGTCGGCAACCAGCACGCCCGCGCTCATCTCAATCGACATGGCCGCCGCTTCAATTCGCGACCACAGCCCGCCTTGGCCGGCAACCCCGCGGTACATGCATGTAACCGCTCCTACATGCGGGTCGGAAAACGGCGCCACCACTTCGCGCACATAGTCGCGATCCACCCGCACGTCGCTGTCGCTGATAATCAGCAGTTCATGCTGCGCGGCGTGTGCCATCAACTCCAGCGACAAGATCTTCGCATTGGGCACAGTCGGCTCTCCGCTCGCCAGAAACTGCACCGGCACCTGCGGGTATCCTGCCGCCACCTTCCTCGCCGCAACCAATCCGGCATCATCCGCGTGCCGCGCGCAAAACAGAATTTCGTACTGCGGATAATCCTGCTGGAAAAAGGTGGCAAGATGCGCTTCCAGATCAGGCTCGGCCCCATGCAATGGTTTCAGCAGGCTTACCGGAGGCTCGAAAACTGCCGCAGAGCCACCCTCGCCGCGGTGGATAAATCGCCAAACCGCCAGCATCGCCAACCCCGTGTAGATGGTCGACGTGACCATTCCGAACAGGCCAAGCCCCAGCACGAAATCAAGCAGCTTTTCCATGGATAGAAGAACAAATGCGAATGGCAGAACAGATGATAGAAGAAAGGATACTGGATTGCGAAGACTTGCTGCTCTCCAATTTGGAACACTGAATCGTCAGCGTTTTCGGCTCGCTCAAGCCTCAACTTGCATGCCCTACGATCGTTTTTTCGAGTCCCGCGGCACCGTCACAATGATCGGGCGGCGCATCGGCACCAATCCCGGCTCCGACGAATGGATTCCCGTCTGCGCCCGCGTCAGCATCTCGGTGCGCACATAGTCCACGAAACTCTGCATCTGCCGGTTCATCTCTTCCATCCGCTCCCTCATCTGCAGAACAATCGCGATCCCGGCGATATTCACGCCCAGGTCGCGCGCAAGATTCAGGATGAACTCCAGCCGCTCCAGGTCTTCTTCGGTGTAGAGCCGCGTATTGCCCTCCGTCCGCGAAGGCTTCAGCAGCCCCTCGCGCTCGTAGAGACGCAGCGTCTGCGGGTGGATGCCGTACATCTCGGCAACCGACGAAATCATGTATGCGCCTTTCGACTTGCGCTTGGTAGCCATTGTTCCCCCTTGCCTTACCCCAAATCCCTGCCGCTACGATCCATCGCGTATGCTAGAATTCTCGACCATGCGAGCTCGCAACATTCCCGTGACTCTCGCAGCAATTGCGGCTCTTTGCCCTGCGGTCCTGCTTGCCCAGACGCCCAAACCTGACTTCAATCCCGGCGCATGGGAAATCGATTCTGCAACCACCGCATCCGCCGGCAGAATGGTTACGTCGAAAACCACCCTATGCGCCAGGGAACAGATGGATTTCTGGAAGGTCGAGCAGGCAGGCTTAACATGCAAGCCTCCAAAAACCGCCCCGGAATCCAGCGACTCTCTGCGCGTTCACGTCCACTGCGTCTTCGACGGCGATCATCTTCATTCAGAAATTCACTCCGAGGCGGTCGAAACTTTCTCCGACCACGGCAACAGCTTTACGCTGGTCGGAACCACCACCACCGACACCGTCTACCAGGGTGTTCAACCCAAGCACACCTCAGTTCAGTTGCAGGCTACCGCCCATCGCACAGGTCCATGCCAGTAACGCCTCATTCTTCGCGCGGTATTAAACCTTGCTGAACAGTTCCCGTCGCGGATCTTCCGGATTCAGCCGCGCCAGCTCCCGCAGAATCTCCTTCGACCGTTCATCCTGCACCTTCGGCACCTCGATCTGCACTTCCACAATCTGATCGCCGCGTTTTCCGTCTACGGCAGCCGACGGAACTCCCTTATCCCGCAACCGCAATTTCTGTCCCGTCTGGGTGCCGGGCGGAATTTTTAAATGCGCGCGGCCATCGATCGTCGGCACTTCAATCTTCGCTCCCAGGGCTGCTTCCGCAACTGTCACAGGAACAGTTACATATATGTCATCTACCGTCCGCCGAAACACAGGATTGGTTCCCGTGCGTACGATCAGGTACAAATCCCCGGGCGGTCCGCCGTGCACTCCCGCATTTCCTTTCCCCGCCAGGCGAATGCGCTGGCCATCGCGCGTCCCTGGCTTAATGCGAAATTCCGCCGTTTCCGTGCGCGCCACCGTTCCCTGTCCGTGACAAGTCTCGCATGTCTGCTTCACCTGCCCGGTGCCGCCGCAGCGTGGACACTGAATATTGAATTTCATCCGTCCGCCCATCTGCGTCACCTGCCCGCTGCCGTCGCATTCCGAGCACACCGTTTCGCCGCCCTTGGTCGCGGAGCCGTGACATGTTGGGCAATCCACCTGACGGGTAATCTGCAGCTTTAGGGATCCGCCGCGAATCGCCGTCCAGAAATCAACATTTACCTGGTATTCCAGATCGCTTCCCGGCTGCGGACCCGCCTCTGCCTGATCTCCATGAAACATTCCCGAGAAGATATCCCGGAATCCTCCCCACGAGGATGCCCCTCCCCCGCTGGTGCGTTGTCCTGCGCCCGCGCGTTGCCCCGCGCCGGAGAAATCCGAAAAATCAAATCCCTCAAATCCAACCGGCCCGCCTCCACGCTGCTGCTGCCCTGGCCCGGGTCCTGCGCCGCCACGGAATCCATACCCGCCCTGCGCCGCTGCTTCCGCCGCCGCCGGGTCAATGTTGTCGGAGTAGAAGCCGAGCTGATCGTAGATCTTCCGCTTCTTCGGATCGCTCAGGATGTCGTTGGCCTCCGACATCTCCTTGAACTTCTCCTCGGCCTTTTTGTCTCCCGGATTTACATCAGGATGATATTTGCGCGCCAGCTTCCGAAACGCCTTGCGAATCTCATCCGCCGACGCCGTCTTCTTCACCCCGAGAATGCCGTAATAGTCTTTTGTCTGTGTCGCCATAATTGTTCTTTATGCAGTCATTGCCTGCTTCAGGCCGCCCGTTTTCCGGTTCCGCGGCGCGGGCCTCCCCACGTCGCTTATACCAGATCCCAAGTGGTGCTTAGCATCGAGTGATCCATCGGCTGGTAGCCTTTCTCAGTTCCACACCTTCTCCACCCCGATCGGCTCGATGCGGCAAAAAATATCCGGTGCCACCCGTGCCATCTTCGCTACAAACTCCTCGGCCTCTGCGCGCGTCTGGAATACTTCTCTGCTGTAAACCTGACCTGCCCGCAGCTGCTCGCATTGCCATACAGTATCCGTCATCACAACTCCTTCGCCAATATTTACTACCCTTGATAAAGCAGTGGAGGGTGTCCGCTGTTTCGCTCGGGACACCCTCCATTCACACGGGATGCGTTCGCTCCCATGTCCTGCGTACGTGCGATACCAGCCCGCCGGATTCTTTTCTCTCGCGTTTGCTCCGGCCCTGCCGTTATTTCTTCTCGTCGACGTCCACATACTCCGCGTCGATTACGCCTTCGTCTTTCTTCGACTCGCCTTCCGGTTGCTCCGGCGCGCCTTCCGTCGCTGTCGCGGTCTCCGGTGCGGCAGCATTCGCCTTGTACATCGCCTCCGCCAGCTTGTGAGAAGCAGCGGTTAGCTTCTCCCGCGCCGCGTTCAGCTCTGCCGGGCTCGGAGAACCTTCCAGCGTCGACTTGGCTTCCGTCAGCGCACTCTCCACGTCGCTCTTGTCGCCCGCAGCAACTTTGTCGCCGCTGTCCTTCAACATCTTTTCAATGTTGTAGACCAACCCGTCCAGTTGATTCCGCGCTTCGATCTCTTCCCGCTTCGCCTTGTCTTCCGCGGCGTGGGCATCGGCATCTTTCGCCATCCGCTCCACTTCTTCTTTGCTTAGACCGGAAGAAGACGTAATCGTAATCTTCTGGTCCTTGCCCGTCGCGTTGTCCTTGGCCGTCACGTTCAAAATGCCGTTGGCATCAATGTCGAACGTCACTTCAATCTGCGGGATTCCGCGTTGCGCCGGTGGAATTCCACTCAGCTTGAACTTGCCCAGCGTGCGGTTCTGGCTGGCCAGCGGCCGCTCGCCCTGCAGTACGTGGACTTCCACTTCCGTCTGGTTGTCCGCCGCCGTCGAGAACGTTTCCGTCTTTTTTGTCGGAATCGTTGTGTTCCGCGGAATCATCGGCGTCGCCACTCCACCCAGCGTTTCAATCGACAGGGTCAGCGGAGAAACGTCCAGCAGCAACAGGTCCTTCACCTCGCCGCCCAGCACGCCCGCCTGGATCGCCGCTCCAATGGCCACCACTTCGTCCGGATTGACGCCCTTGTGCGGTTCCTTGCCGAACAGATCCTTCACAATCTGCTGAATCTTCGGCATGCGCGTCTGTCCGCCCACCAGCACCACTTCGTCAATCTTGCTGGCGTCCACGCCGGCATCCTTCAAAGCCTGTTTGCACGGCCCAATCGACCGCTGCAGCAGGTCATCCACCAGCTGCTCCAGCTTCGCCCTCGTCAGCTTCTTCACCAGGTGCTTTGGCCCGGTCGCGTCCGCTGTAATAAAGGGCAGATTAATCTCCGACTCGGTTGTGGTCGACAGCTCAATCTTCGCCTTTTCCGCCGCGTCTTTCAGCCGCTGCAATGCCATTTCATTGCCCTTGGCATGCAGATCCAGACCCTCGTCCTTCTTGAACTCCTCAATCAGCCACTCCACGATCCGCTGGTCGATGTTGTCGCCGCCCAGATGCGTATCGCCGTTGGTGGACTTCACCTCGATGACGCCTTCGCCTACTTCCAGCACCGACACGTCAAACGTACCGCCGCCAAAGTCATAGACGACGATGGTCTCGTCTTTTTTCTTGTCCAGCCCATACGCCAGCGCCGCCGCCGTCGGCTCGTTCACGATTCGCTTCACATCCAGCCCGGCAATCTTGCCGGCATCCTTGGTCGCCTGCCGCTGCGCGTCGTTGAAATACGCAGGTACCGTAATCACGGCCTCCGTCACCGACTGGCCCAGATAGTCTTCCGCAGCCTTCTTCAGCTTCTGCAGGATCATCCCCGAAATCTCCTGCGGGGTATAGTCCTTGCCTTGCGCTACCACCACAATGTGATCGCCCTGCTGCTTCACTTTGTAGGGCACCATCTTCATTTCGTCCGTCACTTCGTTGTAACGACGCCCCATAAACCGCTTGATCGAATAGATCGTGCTCTCTGGATTGGTGATCGCCTGCCGCTTCGCTACCTGTCCCACCAGCCGCTCGCCGCCCTTGGTGAACGCCACAACGGACGGTGTCGTCCGGCCACCCTCTTCATTGGGAATCACCTTCGGCTCGCCGCCTTCCATCACAGCGACAACCGAGTTCGTGGTCCCTAAGTCAATTCCGATAATTTTCCCCATAATGCCCCTCTTTTGACAGATTTCTCGCCTGGTTCCGCTTCTCCAGTATCGCAGTTGAGTGCCTTACTGTCAACTTAATTGATGCGAGTTGTCGCCACAAGGATGCAGCTCCGCCTGCTTTTTCCCGAAAAGCCCCTCCCCCACCAGCACTCCTGGGAATAAAGCCTTTCCTTATAACAATTTGACTAGTTTTCCGGCGATTTCGGCGGCCTCAGTGTGTACGGCGAGCAGCAGGGGGTCCGCACTGGCCCGAATTCCATCAGTTCCACCCGCGTTCCGTCCGGATCATACAGATTCAGCTGCCATTTGCCGTCCCGCCCTACCTGCGGCTGCTCGCGGAAGCTTGGGTTCCAGTGACGCTGCATCAGTAAGTTTGCCGCCTGATGAATATCCGGCACTCCCAGGGCAAAATGGTTGACCACCCCGCTGTCGGGCGCGGTTCGAGCCGCCGGATTGTGCATCATGTACTCGATCCAGTCGGTACCATCCGGCACCTGCATATCGATCCAGTCTGTCCTGCCCGCCGTCGACCCGCCCTGCCAGCCCTCACGAAATCCCAGAATGTCGTGGAAGAAATGGTCTTCCGCCGCCTGGTCATGCACCACGAATCCCGCGTGCAGAATATGGTGCGAAATCGGCTCTTCCGGCGCTGCAGCCGCTTTTTCCGCCACAGGCAGCAGATGACCATGCATCGGCAATTGCACGAACTGGATGCGATGGCCCTCCGGATCTTTCACCCAGAAAAATTGCGCGCCGCTCGCCTGCGTCTGGACTTCCCCTTCCACCGAAACCTTCTGGTCGATCAGATAGCGCCGTAAAGACTCGGCGTTCGCCGTTGCAAACGCGACATACGCCAGATCGTCCGTTTCGCCCTTCGGCAGCGGCAACACTTCAATCGACTGCATGGAATTCACTCGATATTCCACCGGCCCGGCCGCGCCGCTCGCGCCTGTCTCCGGGAACCCGAGCAGGTTGCCATAAAATTGCTTTGATTTATCCAGGTTCGAGCCATACACGGAAACCTTCGCAATCCCCGTAATCGCCGGTCGCAGAGAGGCATTTTGCGCCCCCACCAACCCGGCCACTCCCATCACAACAGCCAGCACAACGGCCTGCATTCGCGCCACTCTTTCGCCCCCTCCACAACAAAGAAATCCTGGTAAAAGAGTACGCTTCGTCCTCTGCCCCGGTCTGGCCCGCGCAAACAGCAAGGCCACGCAACCATTGCGTGGCCTTGCTACATCGTTCGCAGCTGCAAATCCTTATTGCGTCATCGCGCTCGAGTAGAACGCCGCCAGGTCGCTCTTCAGCTGTTTCAATGCGTCCACGTTCAGGTAGATCATGTGGCCCGATGGATAATATCCAAAATGAATATTCTTCTGCAGGGTTGGATCCAGCTCCATCTGACTAATGTCGTACTCTGTCTTGAAGAATGGCGTGGCCAGATCGAAGTAGCCGTTCGCGGAAAATAGCTTCAGGTGCGGATTCTCACGCATGGCCGCTCCCAGATCCAGCGCCACATCCGGCAATTGCTGTTCCCCGCCTGGACCGCCAGGACCGAAAGCTCCACCCGGTGGCCGGTGTTTCTCATCCCACTTGAAGTCCGGCCCATAGGCGGTGGCCTTGTAGGTTTCATCGGAGCTGAATTTCAGGTCGCTTGCCAGGTAGTTATGGAACGCCGCAACAAACGCTCCCGTGATCCCCGTATCGGATGCATCGTAGCTCGGCGCCGTTCCGATCGCGTTCATGTCGATGCCTTCAAAACGCGCATCGTACCGCCCCAGCGTTCGCCGATCGTCCCGCAGCAATTCCTTGCGAAAATTCGAAGCAGACACGCGAAGGTTGGCTTCCTTCCAGTACTCTGCGCTGATGCCTGTCATCTGGTTCAACTTTTGCGCCACCTGGTCCTCATCCGCGGCGCTCAGGTTGTCGCCCTGCCACAACGCTTCCGCATAGGGGCCGCGCGCATAGGCCCGCACCTGATCCAGAAAGGTTTGCAGGTCGGCCGGCTTGTTGGGCAGCTTGTTGTGGTACCAGGCAATCGCCGCAAACGACGGCAGAAATCCGATATATTGCGTGTCCGTTCCCGCCACAGCGTCGCCGTAATTCAGAATTGACGAGATCAGCACCACCCCGTTCACCGAAATGCCGCTCTGCTGCAGCGAATACGACAGCGCCGCCGAGCGCGTCGTACCATACGATTCTCCGATTAGAAATTTGGGCGAGTTCCAGCGCTGATTCACCGTGAGATAGCGCATGATGAAGCGATTGAAGGCCTTCACGTCCTCATCAACACCTAGAAAATCCTTCAGCGTCCCTTTCTCCACCGGCCTGGAAAACCCCGTGCCCATGGCGTCGATGAATACCAGGTCCGTCTTGTCCAGCAGGCTGTACTGGTTCGGAACCAGGTGATACGGTGCCGGCGGCGTTGCCTCCGGGCTGGCAGTCTCGATCCGCATCGGCCCGAACGAGCCCATGTGCAGCCATAGCGTGGAGGAACCTGGTCCTCCGTTATAAAGGAACGTTACCGGCCGGTTCTTCGGCTCGGCCCCATCCTGGGTGTAGGCGACATAAAACATGCTGCCGTTCGGTTTGCCCTCATCGTCACGGATGATCAGGTTTCCCGCGGTCGCAGTGTAATGAATCGTCTGTCCGTTCAGCGCCAGCGTGTGCTGCGTCACCGAGCTTTGTTCTTTCGGCGTGGGAGCAGCTTTCTCCGCCTCCGTCGCGGCAGGCGGCTGCGCTGCCGGTTCGCCCGGTTTCTTGTCCTGCGGCTGCGCCAGAACCGATGTTCCAGCCAGAATCACACCCAACACTGCGAGAGAGAAACTACTCAGCTTCCGCGGCATTTTTGTACTTACCCTCCTAAAAAGTAGTGGCGACCCTGACGAACTTTGCTCCGGTTGGCTCCGGCCGAGCTGATACCTGGATGGAAACTCGCGAGCGATTGCGCGCCTGGAGCACGCATCCCTGACAATAACGACCGTATCATGCAGCAACTTCCATGCTGCAAATATTCTTATACCCGGCTTGCGCTTTCTATCGCGCTCTCGACCTTGCGTCGAGTCGCCTCATCCAGAAAATGCATCCCGCCGTGTTGCGTCGCTGCCCACGCTCCCCAGCGGTTCGCCGCCTCGGCCAGCACCGGTAAAGGGCAGCAACGCAGCGCATAATACGTCAGCGCCGCGGTGAAACAGTCGCCCGCGCCAATCGTGTCCGCCACCTGCACAGCAATTCCAGGATGATCGTGGACTGCGTGGCGCGTCACCAGCAGGCTTCCCTCCGGCCCTCGCGTGATCGCAACCATCTGGATTGGAAATTGACGCAGCAGAAAATGCGCCACCTGCAAGGGCTTTCTCTCATCCTTCGGCGCTCCCACAATCTCGGCAATGTGCGGGACTTCTTCCTCATTCATTTTCAGAAAGGTCGCGTGCGCGCAGCCCCACAGCACCGCGTCGGCCGTCCAATCGGGCTCGCGCCGATTGACGTCGAACACCCGCAGGCAATCCGGCCGCGTCGCCGCAACCAGACTACGCAGCGTCGCCCGCGTTACCGGGGCCCGCTGTGCCAGCGTTCCAAAACAGATTGCATCCAGCCTCGGCGCCAGCGCCGCCAGCTGTGGAGTTTCCGGCACGTAGTCCCAGGCCACGTCCCGGTGGATTACATAACTTGGCCCGGTCGTCGCATCCAGCACCACCGCCACCGTTCCTGTGGGATGGATTGGATCCAGAGAAATATGGTCGGTCCGCACGCAGCGCGCGCTCAATTCATCCCGCGCTTTCAATCCCAGCGCATCGTTGCCCGCCCGACTCACCATGTACACCGTGTCCGCAGCCTGGCCGCCGCCGCTCACCGCCAGTTGCGCCAGCATGGCGGCAAAGTTCGATGGCGCTCCTCCCATTTGCGGACCGCCCGGAAGCAGGTCCCAAAGTAGCTCTCCAATCGCTGCAACGCACCGGGGATTTCGCATAGGTTCCATTCACACCGTCGACGCCATTCCGTCTCACTGCGCGCCGAAAGCGACCAATTCCTCGGGTCCAACAATAACATCACAGCGATTCTGGTCAACCCCCACCTGGGCCTGCGTATTCCATAGCGGAACAAGAGAAGTCACTCCATCCAGTGCTGTGCCGGAGAAATCCAGATGAAACGTTCGCGGGCTGTCGGACTTGTTCATCAGAACCAGGACGCTTTCGTCCTGCGCGCTGACCGGCGCAGACTTGCCCGGCACGGTCGCGGCGACCCGCGCAAATACGAAACCGGTATCGTCCACCAGCAGGTCCTGTTGCGCCCCGGTCTGCAGCGCGTCGTGGTGAGCCCGCAGGTCCAGCAGCCCTGCCACCCATGCATGCATGGCCTCCTGCGCCGGTGTGCGGCCGGTCGCTAGAAACGCATTGTTCGTGTCTCCGGGAAACCCTCCCGGGAAGTCGTGCCGGTTATCCGGATCGCTGCCGCCCGGCATGGCAATTTCATCGCCCGCGTAAATCTGCGGCATGCCTCGCATCGTCGCCAGCAGTCCAAAGGCAATCTTCATCCGCGCCGCCGTCGCTCCCGGTTCTGAAATAAACCGCGCCGTGTCCTGATTGCCCAGAAACGTTACCAGCCGGTCGGGATGCGGATAGAGCCAGTCCTGCTGCTCGATGCTCTTCAGCGTGTTCATAGACCCGCCGCCCGCCGGCGACGTCCCCGTCAGCGTCGCCCGCAGCGCAAAGTACGAAGGATAGTCAAACAGGGTGTACGCGCCCGTATCGATTCCCGCCCGCTTCACCCCGCCCGCGAAATACGAAACCACCGTGGGAGCCGGGCTGTACACTTCGCCCACTGTCGTCAGGTTGGGATAGAGCGCCTGCAACTCCGTGTGAAAATCCTGCCAGAACGAGCGATCGACATAGGGAAATGTGTCCAGCCGCAGACCATCCAGCGTGCCCGACTCAATCCACCAGATCGCGTTCTGAATTAGATATTGCTTGACCAGCGGATTCGACTGGTTCAGGTCCGGCAGCACATTGCGAAACCATCCGTCCACCACCGCCGTCGATGCCGGCGGCGCTGCATGCGGATCGGTCAGCGAACCAAAATCGTCGCTCGCTTCCAGATGATTCTGGAGTGTTCCGTGGAACCAGTCCGGCGCCGGTGGATCCGTCACCCATGGACTCTTCGGCCCTACGTGGTTGGCCACGATATCCAGCACCAGCTTCATGCCGTCGCTGTGCACTGCCGCTGCCAGCGCTTCATAATCCTGCAGCGTGCCGAAGTGCGGATTCACCGCGTACATATCCACCGGCTCGTATCCGTCATAATCCTGTGAAGCGGGAGCCTGCGCGTATAACGGCGTGATCCACAGCGTAGTCGCGCCCAGCTTCTGGATATAGTCCAGATGATTTTCGATTCCCCGCAGATCACCGCCATGGTACGCGTTGGGATTGCTGCGATCGAATGTCCCCGCGGCCTGCACCAGCTTGTCATTCGACGGATCGCCGTCGGAGAACCGGTCCGGCATGATCAGGTACATCACATCCGCCGACGAGAATCCATGAAATCCATCCGTCGGCTCGTGCCGCTTATCCAGTTCGTACGGCACATGCGCTTGCCCGCTGGCGGTGCGCACCACTAGATCAAATTTCTGCGGAGGGGCAGCCTCGATATCCAGCCATACGAAAATCCAATGGCCGTTCTGTGAAATCCTCGTGCGCCGCACGGAAATTCCCGCCACGCTGCTGCTCACCCGCGCATTGATGAAATTCTTTCCGTAGAGCAGCACCATCGGGTCCGGCAGATTGCTCCACCAGTTAGGCGGCTGCGCCTGCAGCACCACCGGGGCGCCCTGTCGAACCGCGGATCGCCGCGCCTTGCCATGCGCCCGCGCCAACATCGGTACAGCGGTGCAGAAAAATAGCAGCGCCCACGTGCACCAGATGCGCAGCCGGAAATTGGGGACCCTGGTTTCCATCAATGGCATTCCCATCCCTGGCGGGATCGAATCTTCTTCCTGGGTTGTGGATCACTCGCGATGCCGAACTCACCAGTTAGTAGGATGCCTTCCGGCGAACCATGCGAACACCCGTCCACTTCGCCCGCTAGCCCGCCGGGCAAGCCTTATTCGCTGACAACTTCATCAGTGTACCCCGGGCTCTGCGCCGCCGGAATCCGGCGCGTGTCTCCGAAAAATGCCAACACGCCTTCCCTGGTCAATGCTTTCACTGCAGCGCGCCGGGCGCCTGCAACGCTTCCAATAAGGCTTTCTGCAGACGCTCCAGGAACTCCGGATCCAGCTTGGCATGATCCGTCTCGTTCCCGGATGAGGTCTGGCCATTCGCGCCTTTCGTCAGGTAGAAAACATCGATCGCAACTTCGCCCTCGGTGTCGATCAGCGCCACAGAAATGTTGCAGTGCATCTGCGCCAATACCAGGCTCAGCCGCCGCAACAGTCCAGGAGTGTCCTGCGTGATGACCTGCAAAATCGTGCTGTGGGTGGAGGATGTGTTGTCGACAGATAGCCGCGTTTCCACCTGCATCTTGTTGTTCTGAATTCGGGCTGAATGCGCCCGCGACGCCAGCAGTCGCGCCACCGCCACCGTTCCGCTGGCAATCCCCGTCAGGCTTGCCTCAAACCGGGTCGTCTCCGCCGGGTTCAGCGCCAGCGTGTCGTAGCGGTCCAGAAAGCGGAAGCTGTCAATTACAATCCCAGCCGCATTGGAAAATGCGTCCGCCTTGATAATGTCCATCCCCCACGCCGTCAATGCGCCCGCCATATCGGCAAACAGAAATGGGCGATCGTGCGTGATCAGCGTGCATTCCCACGACGCTCCGGTCCGCGTCAGCACTACCCTCGACGAAGACTCTTCCAACTGCCGGGCCAACTGCCAGTGCGTCAGGATTTCCTGTGCCGAGCGCGTACGCAAATATCGTTGCGGCAGGCCCGCCAGAAAATGGTGGATTTCCTCAGCGTCGTTCGCAGACAACGCAATCACGTCCTGAATCGCTGCCGTGTCCGCGTCCGCCTCGATGCGGTCCTCATCCACATTCCGATCAAGATAATTTGAGGTCGCCATGTACAGCCGCCACAGATTCTCCGCCTTCCACGGCGTCAGCGCCTCCGGATTCACGGAACGAATATCCGCATAGGTCAACAGTGTCAGCAGCCGCAGGTTGTTCGGCGTCCCCACCAGTTCCCCAAACGTCCGCACCGTTTCCGCGTCGAAAATGTCCTTCCGCAGCGTCAGCGACATTTCCAGGTGATGCTGGATCAGCCGCAAAACAGTTTCACACTGGTTCGCCGTCAGATGCCAGCGCTCGCACACTGCGGACGCAATCTTCATACTCTGCAGAGTGTGCCCGCCTTCTCCGCGCGCCTTGCCGGTGTCATGCAGCAGGGCAGCCAGATACAACAATTCCGGCTCCTCGACTTCCTCCAGGATCGCCGCGAAACGTTCTTCCCATTCATATGCCGGCTGCGGCAGAGAATGCAGATTTTCAAGAATCAAAAACGTGTGCTCATCCACCGTGTAGCGGTGATAGGCATCCCGAACCACCAGCGCGTCCACCCCGTGAAACTCCGGCAGAATCAGCTCCAGAATTCCCAGCGCATGCATGGCGCGCAGCGCGTTGGCAACCTCCGGCCCCAGCAGAATCCGCCGTACCCGCTCCCATAGCGCGGCTCCGGCAGGCAGTCGCTCCGCCAGCACTGCCAGCGACTCACTCAGGTGACCTTCCGCTTCCCGGCTTAGTTGCAGAGGCTGCTCCGCCAGCATTTGAAACAGCGTCAGCATCCGATCGGGATCGGCATATTCCGCCGCCGTCTTCAGCGAAATCCTGCCGTCGGCCACCGGGCACCCCGCCAGCACCGTCCGGCTGCGCCATTGCCGAACCTGGTCGACCAGCGATAGCCGCCCGCTTAGGGATTTCATCCAGCATTTGACGGGTCAGCCAATCGATCGACCGGGCATGGCGAAAATATTGCCGCATCCAGCCTGCCGTGTCCGGTGGTCGCTTTTCCATCAGCTTGGACTGCATGATCGAGAGTCCCAGCCGCCGCGCCGCCGCCTCGTCCTGCGCCTGCCAGTACAGCATGTTGTCATCGCGCTGGCTTCGATAATGCAGAAAACTGCGAACCGTAATCAGAAATTGATGCGCCAGCGCCGAATCATCCTGGCGCTCGACCAGCAATTCGTTTTCATAGCGATTGGCCGAATCCCGCGCGCTGTCCGGCAACACCTGCCCCAGCCAGGTGCAGATATGGAAATCCCGCAGCCCGCCCACGCCATCCTTCACGTTGGGTTCCAGATGAAATAGCGTTCGTTGGAATTTTGCCTGCCGTGCCCGCGCCAGTCGAGCGATGGCCGACAGCAACGGATAGCGCCGGCGTTCGATCAGAGATGGAATCCGCTCCAGATCCAGCTCCTCGAACAGCGCGAAATCACCGGCAACATAGCGGCGGTCCAGCAGCGACAGCGTGAACTCAGGGTTTTCTTCGCTGATCCGCTCGCACTCATCCACCCCGCGGGTCGTCGCGCTTACCCGCAGGCCAATGTCCCACAGGTCCTGGCAAAGGCGTCGAATGGACGCCTTCTGCTGGCTCTCCACTCCGGCGTCGTTCGCGATGAACAATAGATCGATGTCAGAATACGGAAACAGCTGGCAGCGTCCATATCCACCAATGGCCGCCAGCGTCAGTCCCTGCGGCCCATACTCCTCGGCGGCAATATGCTCCAGCCACAGCCGCTCGATCAGATCGTCCACCACCTCGGCCCGCCGCTGCACCAGCGCAGGTCCGTTCTGCGATTCCGCAAAGGATTCCCGCATCTGGTCAGAGTTGCGTTGATACTCCAGACGCAGTGACGTCATCGAGGATGAATCGTGGATCGGGATGGCATGCACCTCGCGAAAACTGTTCTACAAAGCCGACTCCCCACGTTCGTCGTTGCGAATGCGAATCGCTTCCTCCACGCGTGAGAGAAAAATCTTGCCATCGCCGATCTTACCCGTCCGCGCCGCTATCAGAATTGCCTGCACGGCGCGTTCCGCCATTGCATCGGCAACCACAACTTCTAGTTTGATCTTCGGCAGAACGTCGACCGCATATTCCCGGCCGCGGTAAAACTCAGTATGGCCCTTCTGGCGTCCATGGCCGCGCGCCTCCAAAATCGTGATGCCCTCTACCCCGATTTCGATCAGCGCGTCTTTCACGGCGTCCAGCTTCGATGGCTGAATCACTGCTTCAATCTTCTGCATTTCCTGCTTCCTCGTCTTCCCGCAACCAACAACGAATGCCTTCCCTTCCGTTGCCGCTCAACGCCAAGATACCAGAGCGGCATTAGGAAGCTGCAATTTCCCAATCGTATCCCTCTTCCCCATGCTGGCTCAGGTCCAGTCCCTCGTGTTCCTCCGACGAACTCACCCTCAATCCCACCAGCATATCCACTACCTTCAGCAGCACCAGCGTCCCCACAATCGAAAGAGTCCAAGCAATTGCTACTCCCACCAGCTGGTGCGGTACCTGCATCCAGTTGCCGTCCATCCAGCCCACCGGCAGCGCGTGCCCCTGCGCATCCTTGAAGATCGGATTGATGGCCCGCGAAGCGAACACTCCCGTCAGAATCGCACCCAGGGTGCCCCCCGCTCCATGCACCCCGAAGGCATCCAGCGAATCGTCATAGCCAAACCATTGTTTCACCTTGGCGACCATAAAATAACAGAACAATCCAGCCATAAATCCAATCGCCAGGGCCGACATGGGCCCCACAAATCCTGCCGCGGGAGTAATCGCCACCAGCCCCGCCACCGCCCCTGAAATTGCCCCCAGAGCGCTGGTCTTGCCATTCCGCATCCATTCCGCCAGGCACCAGCCCATACCTGCCGCCGCCGCCCCAAACTGCGTGGCCACAAAGGCGCTGGTCGCCAGCGTCCCCGCCGACAATGCGCTGCCCGCATTGAACCCGAACCATCCCACCCACAGCAACCCCGCGCCAATAAAGCTCAACACCACGCTATGCGGCGGCATCCGCTCTTTTGGATAGTGCAGCCGCTTGCCCAGGTAGATCGCGCACACCAGCGCGGATACTCCAGAGGTCACGTGGACCACCGTACCCCCGGCAAAATCCAGCGTAGGGATGCCTCCGGTCAACGACGCATTCAGCAGCCCGTCCTTGCCCCACACCATGTGCGCCATCGGCGCGTACACAAATAGCGACCACAACAGCGTAAATAGCGCCATCGCGCTGAACTTCATCCGCTCCGCGAACGCCCCGGAGATCAACGCCGGCGTGATAATGGCAAACATCAACTGGTAAATCATGAACGTCGCCAGCGGAATCGTCGCCGCATACGCCGGGTCAGGCGCGGAGCCGACTCCCCGCAAAAACACATGATCCAGTCCACCGATAAAGCTCGTCCCCGTACTGAAGCAAAGACTGAAGCCGACGATGCCCCACACCACCGTTATGATGCCCGTCATCGCAAAGCTGTGCATCATCGTGCTCAGCACATTCTTTTTGCGCACCAGCCCGCCATAGAACAGCGCCAGTCCGGGAATGGTCATCAACAACACCAGCGCCGCGCACACCAGCATCCAGGCGTTGTCCGCGGAAAGCTGTGCCTGCCGCACCGCCTGGTCCAGCAGCAGCAGATGTTGCTGCATATCTTCCGGTGTCGGCTGCACACCTCTGCCCGTACTGGCTGCAACCACCGCCCAGGCGCTCGTTCCGAATCCTGCAAGCAGCGCAAACACGAAAAATTTGCGCGCCAAAATCCATCGCATACCGTATGTACCGCCGTCTTTCCAAAAAGGTGTCACGCAACCTGACTCGAAAAAAGTTGGTGAAAACATGGTTGGTTCGCGAAACGAAAGCAAGAATTCCCACAGGCTCCAGTTGTTGAGCCGCCGTAGCCTGCCGCATTCGATTGCTGTGTCAAGCGAAATAAGAAGATTCAGAGGGACTAACAAAAAGTCTAATGTCTACCGTGAACCGACACAAGGAAAAGGTCCGACACAATGATTTCTCCGGGCTGTCTGGCCCGCGGATGCACCACTTCCTCCTCGTCGATGCCAATCCTCCTCCCGACATCCCCTGCATCCAACCACACTCGACTCCCGGGCATTCCCGGCGGATGCCTCTCGTCCCTGCCACCCCGCCCTGTCGCCTGCTTCCTGACATCGAAGGGGAATAGTTGATACATTGGCGAAAGAACAGTAGATGCCAAAGTTGAACGGATCAATCGCAGACGCCATCCTACCCTGTGACGATATCGTGCAACTTTCGGCAATCGGGAACCGCTTCGACTGGCATCCCGGCAAGGCCGCAAAAATCGTTCGATGAGGTGCGAGTGAAGAATCGTAGCATTCAGAATGTTTTGGCAGGATTGCTCTGCACAGCAGTGGCCGTTGGATTTACCGCGCTGCAACCCCCGCAGGCAGACGCCCAGCAGCAGATCCCGAACCCGGCGCCTCGACAGATAGCCTTCAGCCCGGCCTCGGCCTTCCTGGCCAACCTATCCTGGCAACCCATGGATTCTCCGGTAGCGCTCGGTCTACAGCAGGACCAGAGTATGCCGGCCTATCGTCAGCCGCCTCCGCCCAAGCCTCAGCCGGCGTCGCCGAATTCCTATTCCGCTCCCACTCCATCCAACAGTTCCAACGCCATGGATGAAGCCTTCCCTCCATATCAGATCGTGCCTGCGTCCGAGCTTGCATCCAACCTTGGTTCCACCTACATTCCCGTCGACAGTTGGATGTATAACGCCTTGCTGCGCCTCTACTCGCTGGGATACCTGAACCGCGCCTTCATCGATATGCGCCCCTGGACCCGCATCAGCGTCCTGCGCATGCTCTATGCCGAGCAGGAAAAAATTCATTCGGAGACTAACAATGAGGAGGCGATGGAGATTTACAACGCCGTCCTCGGCGAACTTGAATCCGATGTCCAGACCAACGGCTACTGGACTCTCAACGCCACACTCGAGTCCCTCTACGAGCGCGCCATGCCCATCGCCGGCACACCGCTCAACGACGGCTATCACCTCGGCCAAACCATCATCAACGACTATGGCCGACCCTACGAGCAGGGATTCAACAACTACGCCGGCTTTAGCGCCCGCGCCACCTCCGGTCCATTTGCGCTCTACGTCCGTGGCGAATATCAGCATGTGCCCAGCGCCGACGGCTATGACCCCGCACTCGCTCTCACTCTGGCCAACGTCGACCTGGTCCCCGATGTTCCCCAGGACACCATCCCCGCCGGCCCCATTCCCACCCGGAATTATTTCCGGCTCATCGAGGCGAACTTCTCCGCAACGTTCCTGAACCATGATTTCTCCATCGGCAAAAGCGATGTGTGGGACGGCCCCGCGGTCGGCGGCGCATTCGCATGGAGCAACAACGCGGAAAACATTTATTCCTTCCGCATCAACCGCGTCGAGCCGCTGCGCATTCCCTACCTCTCCTACGTGCTCGGCCCGGTGCGATATGAGTTTCTTGTCGGCAGTCTCCAGGGCCACACCGATCCCAACGAACCCTGGGTCCACATGGAGAAGTTTGCCTTCAACCCCACCCCCAGCTTTGAATTCGGATTTTCCCGCACCGTCATCTGGGGCGGCAAGAACCATGTGCCCATCACCTTCGGCAGCTTCTGGAACAGCTTCATCAGCTTCCAGAATGTCTCTCAAGCCACCAAGTACTCACGCAACGACCCCGGCGCGCGCTTCAGCACCTTTGACTTCACCTTGCGACTTCCGTACGCCAGTAAATTGCTCACCCTCTACACCGACTCGGAATCGCACGATGATGTCACCCCGATCAGCGCGCCGCGCCGTGCCGCCATCCGCGCCGGTCTCTACATGGATCGACTCCCGCACGCGCCGAAATTCGACCTCCGCGCTGAAGGCGTCTACACCGACGTTCCTGTAGCGAACAGCATCAACGGAAGCTTCATGTATATCGAGGTCATTCAGCGCCAGGGCTACACCAACAAGGGAAACATCTTCGGCGACTGGATCGGCCGCGAAGCCAAAGGCGGCCAGGCATGGCTCACCTATCACATCTCTCCCAGTGAAATGGTGCAGGTTTCCTACAGAAATGCCAAAGCCGCCAAGGACTTTATTCCCGGCGACACCACCGAACCCTATACCGACGGCGGCACCACGCAAAATGACTACACCGTCACCCTCGTCAAGCGCCTCAAGCCCCAGGTCGAGCTGAATGCGTGGCTCCAGTTCGAACACTGGAATGCCCCCGTCTACAAAGCCGGCGCCCAGAACGACGTCACAACCAATATCCAGATCACCTGGCATCCGGAGCTGAAACACACCATCCGCAAATGGTAACCATCAGAAGCGGGGAAGAATTCACACGGCGATCGCGCAATTCACGTTGCGCCCATCGTCTGAATTCTTCCCCGCGCCGTCCTGCCAGGGAACATGTTCGTCGATTTATGCCTGGACTGGCAGCTCGTCGATCTGCGATTCGGAAATATAGGCTGCCATCGCCTGTGCCAGTTGCGAATCCACCTCATCGGCAATCGCCATTACATCCACCAGCAGCAGGCTGAAGTCCACTTGGTGTAGATTGTTTTGCAGCGTTTGGAAGATGCTCACCTGCAGCATACGCGACTCCTCCACCATCATGGCGGCGCTGTATCCTTGCCGCCGCCGCGCCTGCCCATGCCCAGCGGCTGCCGAGGACACCAGTGCGCGCGTGCCCAGCGGAAGCGGATGACGAAGACGAGACACCAGGTCGCGGAACATCTGCGGCAGATGACCGCTGCGCTCTTTGGAATCCAACGGGGCAGTGATGATTTGCGGTTCCAGCGCAACCCGCAGTAGCCAGTTGTCGATCGTCGACTGCGTCTCCCGCTCCAGAATATTTGCCACGTTTTCTACCGGTCGCACGGACTTCACCCCTCGCTTCAAACGTTCCCGTATCGTTTCCACCAGCGTCCTTGGATCCAAAGGCTTCACCAGAATTTCATCCGCCTGCATCAGGATCGCCGCCGCAGCTTCCTTCATTTCGGGATATCCGCTGAAGATGACCGTCACCGCCCCCGGGTTGGAGTGGCGCATGGCGCTCACCACGGTCAGCCCATCCCCGGCGCCGGGCATGTGCAGATCGCTCAGCAGCACATCGAACTTCTGGGTGGCGATCAGGCCCAGCGCATCGTTCACATTCCCCACCGCAGTCACGTCAAAATCGTTCCGTTCCAGGACCATTTGCAGAGTCATGAGTACGGATTCCGTATCGTCCACCAGCAACACCGTCGGCCTCGCTGGCAATCCGTTCCGTTCAGCAACGGAGTTCGATTCGTCCGCTATCGCATGTTTTCCCATCAAGCTACGCCTTCTCTCCTGACAAGTTCATTGCCGCGGGTCGCGATCTTGCCCATCCTCAGGCAAGCCACGCATCTTTTGAGGTTGATCGATCGCATGCGCGCAAAACCGCCGCCTTGCTCATCGACGTTGCGGGCGTGTTGCCGGTTTGCCAGCACCTGCTCCCGTATTGAGCAGAGCTGCATTCACCAGGTTCTCCTCTGGGTGTTGATCGTGCAGAATCACGTTGAGCAGCGACTTATACACCCGGATGCGGCCGTTGTACTCGATAAACCCAAGCCTGCGAAAACGGTTCATGAAAAAACTGACGCGGGATCGCGTTGTGCCGATCATTTCCGCCAGCGTTTCCTGCGTGATCCGCGGAATGAACGGTTCCGGTTCCCCCGGCTTGCCAAATTCCGCCATTAACAGCAGAATCCTCGCCAAACGCTTTTCGCTGGAGTTGAACAACTGATCGACCAGGTCGGCCTGGGTTCGCATGCTGCGCGCCAGTAGAAATTTCAAGAACCTTTCGGATAACGCAGGCTCCTCATGCATCACCCGGATCATCTCTGTCCGTTCGATCTCGAGCGCCGTACACGTCGTAGTTGCCCTGGCTGTCGCCATATGCACCCCGCCCACGGTGGCCAGCGATTCCTCCCCGATAAAATCCCCGGCGGAAAGCAGCGTAATCGTCGCTTCCTTCCCTTTGCTTGAAACAACAGAAAGCCTCGCCCTGCCTTTTTGAAGATAGAAAATGGAGTGGGCGGAATCGCCCTGTGAAAAGAAGTCGTGCTTCGCCTTCAGGCAGACGATTCTTCGCCCTAGACCTGCGCTCGCCAAAAATGCGGCCGCGTTAAAGGCTCTGTTCTCGGACTCGGTCATCGCCATCGCTCCTCTCGAAGAGGACCGTATTGGAGCCCACCACAGGTCCGGCCACGTTTCAAAATATGTCCAGAAGCAAATCCTCCGCTACTGTCAAAACCCTCATGGGCGAAGTCAAGGCACTTGAAGCACGGTTGTCGGCTGGCCGACATACTTAGAGTATCGCCCGAACGGAGACCAGGAAATGGTCAATTTTGCTCACTTGGGTCAGAGGGTCAGAGGGTGGCCACTGTCCCTGGAGAAACGGCCCGGGGCCGGAAGTTACCGGATTCGACTTCCCGCGGTATTACCCGAGCCACCGGAAACCTGCGCTACGATGTTCTCGGATGGCGGCCTGCATCCCTTTCGCAACGCACGAACGACCACGGGCAAGATGCTGGTCTTCGTCACTCCAGCCGGCATGGAGAAATACCAGGAAGAGATTTCTGTTCTGACCATGCCCCAGGATGTCGAACAGTGGATGGCCATCTCCGCGCACTACGGTATCGCTTTCGCGCAATAACTTCGGCCATCCCTGCGGAGATGTAGAGATCCGCCCGCGGATATGCGCTCTTATCCCGCCACAATCATGTCCGTCGGCAGCGCCCGGAAATAACTGATCGTCTCGCTCAATCCCTGGTCCAGCGATACCACCGGCTCCCATCCCAGCAGTTGCCGCGCTTTCGTAATGTCGGGCCGGCGCCGCGGAGGATCGTCCTGCGGCAGCAACTCAAATCGTATCTTGCTCGCCGATCCCGTCAGCGCGATCACCCGGCGGGCGCAGTCCAGCACCGTGTTTTCCTCCGGATTGCCCAGGTTCACCGGCAGCGCTTCCTCGATCCGCGACAGTCGAATGATTCCCTCAATCAGGTCGGTCACGTAGCAGAAGCTGCGGGTATGCAAGCCGTCGCCGTATACCGTGACGTCCTCTCCGCGCAGCGCCTGCATCACGAAATTTGAAATCACCCGGCCGTCGTCGGGCTGCATGCGCGGTCCGTAGGTGTTAAAGATTCTCACCAGGTGCCCATCAACGTTGAAATGGGCTCGATACGCCATCACCGCCGCTTCGCCAAACCGTTTTGCCTCGTCGTATACCGACCTCGGCCCCACTGGGTTCACATGCCCCCAATACGTTTCCGGCTGGGGATGGATTTCCGGCGTTCCGTAGCACTCGGAAGTGGAAGCGTGCAGAATCTTCGCGCGATACTTGCGCGCCAGCTCCAGCATGTTCGTCGTCCCCTGCGAACCGACGCGCAGCGTCTCGATGCCCAGCCGCATGTACTGCGGCGGGCTCGCCGGGCAGGCGAAGTTGAAAATGTAGTCGACCGGGCCCAGGATCGAAAAACTCGCATATATCCTGCTCGATCAGGTCAAAACGCGGCTCTTTGCTCCAGTACGCCAGATTGCGGTAATGCCCGGTGGATAGGTTGTCGACGCCGATCACATGGTGGCCATCCGCCAGCAGTCGATCCGTCAGGTGAGAACCCAGAAAGCCGGCTGCGCCCGTCAGCAGCACACGCATCTTCTTCTTCCGGCGCGGAGCAGCCACCAGATACGGCGCCGCCTTCCCTGCCTTCCGGCCCCCTCGCTCCACAAAGCCCGCTGTCGCATCCGCCGGCGGCGCTTCCGTCACCTCCGTCTGACCATCGCTATCTCCGGCAATCTCGCCGGGGCGTCCGATGCTCAAATACCTCATTCCCTGCGCAACGACATCCTCCGGAGCAAACAAGTTCCGGCCGTCGATCAGCAGCGGCTCGCGCAGCGTTCTCGACTAATGATTCCAGATCCAGCCGAACAAACTGCGGCCAGTCCGTCAGCACCAGCAGCGCATCCGCGTCAGCCGCCGCATCCACTTCGCTGCTCGCATATCGCATGGCTGCACTGGGCCGCTGCACCTCCTGGGCACGCTCCATTGCCGCTGGATCGTAGGCCGCAATCGTGCCGCCTTCCGCCAGGATCAACTGCACCATCCGCATCGCCGGTGATTCGCGCACATCGTCGGTCCCGCCCTTATAGGCCAGCCCCAGCACCCCGAAATGCTTGCCCTCGATTCCCCCTAAGGCATTCCGCACCTTCTCCAGAAATCGCAAAGGCTGCAGTTCATTGATCCGCTCAATTGCTCCCAGCAGGCTGAAATCAATGCCATATTCCGTCGCCATCGAACGAAACGCGGTCAGGTCCTTGGGAAAACAGGAGCCTCCATACCCAATGCCAGGATGAAGAAACTGCGTCCCGATCCGCTGATCCGTGCCGATTCCCGGGGCCACTTCGGTAATGTTCGCGCCCACCATTTCGCACAGATTGGCAATCGCATTGATAAAGGAAACCTTCATCGCCAGAAACGCATTCGACGCATGCTTGATCAGCTCCGCGCTTTGCGGAGAGGTTCGCAGCAGTACAGGCGGCTTTGCCGGGAAGCATTGCCCTGGGATCCTGTCTGGCTTCTCGTAGTACGACCCGGAAGTGAGCGGCCCGTACACTTCTTCCACCAGCGCAGCCGAGCGATCGTTGTTGCACCCGATCACGATCCGGTCAGGATGCAGAAAATCCGCCGCCGCGCTGCCCTCCCGCAGAAATTCCGGGTTGGAGACCACATCGAACAGGTCGTGCGGCACTCCACACCGCTCAATCAGTTCGCCAATCCACTCGTTGGTGTACACCGGCACCGTGCTCTTTTCTACGATCACCGTGTAATGGTCGATATTCTTCGCAATCTCTCTCACCGCCGACTCAATGTGCGAGAGATTCGCCTTCCCGCCTCGCGCTTGCGGCGTGCCCACCGCAATGAAGATCAGCTCCGCCTGTCGCGCCGACGCCCCCAGTTCGGTGGTAAAGATCACGTTGCGATTTCCGTGTCGACCCAGCAATTCCGGAAGAAATTGCTCATGGATCGTGGCGCGACCCGCCTGCAGCGCCGCCATCTTCGCCGCATCGCTGTCGACACACAGCACCCGGTATCCCATCTCGGCAAAACAGAGCGCCGCCACCAGGCCGACATACCCGGAACCGACAACGACAATCGGACGACTCAAATCCATTCTGGAATGTTCACCCGCACCAGTCTCTTCCTGGCCCAATACTGCACGATCATACCAGCGCCCGTCTCACAACTTTCCGCGCCGGTCAGCCGCGCACTCCCACCGCCCCTGCATCGGGGCACCGTCCGCCCACCCGACAGAGCGGCGTAATTTGTCCTGTTTTTCCGCAGGGAACACTACCAATAGTTGCTCTATCTTTATCCTGGATATCTTGTATCCTTTTCCTATAAAGCTTCTTATTTTGCGCGCACTCCTGGGGAATTGACGTGCAACAACGCTTCCGCCTATCCTCAGGATACGCATGGCTAAAAACGCTTTCACAGGATCCGCTCGCTGCCCGACAGCACCGAGTTCAATCCTCGCTGCAATTGCAAGTTGAGAAGGTGGCAGAGCGCTGTCATGATGCCAGGCCGAGTAGGTGGAGTCACCGGAAAATCGTGAGCGCGGCGGGCATGGCCGTACCCCACACAACGATCAGGCACAAAAGCAGCCTCGGATTTTCACGAAACATGCCCGAACATAGAGGTTCCAGAACCATCTGCATGCAGCAGCCTAGCGCAAGAATGAATGAGCGGTCCTTCCTCGAATGAGTCCAATCGAAACCAACCCAGCGCGTCAAGAAGAGTTTAAACCTCGATCCTTCCAGACCGGCGGCGGCTGGGTCACGAACGAGGAAGGCAACGCGCTCGCGGAAAACCTTCTCACTCTGCGCAAGCGGAAGTGGATTGTCCTGGCCTGCGTTTTTATCGGAACTGTCTTTGGCGTCATTCGCGCCGTCACCACTCCCAAGACCTACATCGCCGGAGGCACCATCCAGGTGCGACCGGGCTCTTCCAACGAGTACCGTATCGGGAATGGAGAATCCGGCCCGCAGGACCTCGGCACCCGCCTCGAAACCGAAGCCGCCATCCTGCAAAGCGATTCCCTCCTGCTCAAAGTTGCCAAAGAGTTGAAGCTGGAAGACAATCCGGTCTTCCTCGGCCCCAAGTCCACCGTCACCCATGTCGATCCCAATGATCCTGCGGTGCAGGACTGGATGATTGGATTCCTGCGCGGCGGTCTCTCCATCGGACGCGTTCCCAAGACCGAGCTGATCGCCATCAATTTCACCAGCCTCTCGCCGGAACTTTCCGCTCGCGTCGTCAACACTCTGATCAACGACTACATCGAACGCAGCTTTCAAACCCGCTATGCGGCGACTCAGCGCGTTTCTCAGTGGCTTTCCACACAGCTCGACGACTTGAAGCAGCAGGTTGAAAACGAGCAGGAAAAACTCGCCGAAATCCAAAGAAAACTGGGCGTCCTCGGCTTCGGCGATCAGGCTCATAACCTGAACCTGGATACCCTCGACGACTTATCGAAGGCCGCTGCCGATGCGAAAATCGCTCGCATTGTTTCGGAAGCGCGATATCGCATGCTGACGTCGATGAATCCCGATCTGCTGGACGGCAGTCCTTCCCTGCTCGGTTCCGGGTCGGGAACCCTGCTCGCAACCCTGCGCAACGGTCAGGCCACGCTGGAAGCTCAATACGCTCAGCTCATTTCGCAATTTGGACCGAATTATCCCGCCGTCAAGCAACTCAAGGCGGAAATGGCGCAAAACCAGAAGGCCATCGACAAAGAACAGACCCGCGTACTTGCGCAGTCGAACAACGCCTTTCGTGCTGCCTCCGTCAATGAGCAGATGACCCTGCAGGTTCTGCAGGAAGAGGAAGCCAAGGATTATCAGAAGCGCGATGACATGATCCAGTTCGTGCTGCTGCAGCGCGAATTTGACTCCAACCGCACCCTCTACGATGACTTGCTGCGGCGGCTCCGCGAAGCCGGCATTGAAGCCGGTCTGGAGTCCAGCGAAATCGATGTCGTCGATTTTGCTCGCAAGCCTCTCTTCCCCAGCGGCATGCGGCGCAGTTCCCGCGTCCTCATCGGCTTGATGTTCGGACTGTTCGGCGGCGTCGCCCTCGCCTTCTTCTTCGATAGTCTCGACACCAGCCTGCGCAGCGTCCACGATATTGAGACCATCTCGGAACTGCCGTCGCTCGCCGTCATCCCGCGCGCCCGCAAAGTCCTTCCGCGCGGCCTCACAGAAGATACCCGCTCTACCGCGCAACGCAATGTCGACGTCCTCGGCGAACCCAATTCACAGTTTGCCGAAGCCTTCCGGTCGCTTCGTACCTCTCTTCTGCTTTCTGGCGTTGGCCAACCGCCCCAGACCATTCTCATCACCAGTTCCACGCCTGCCGAAGGCAAGAGCACCATCGCCAGCAACCTCGCCGCGGTCCTCGCCTTCCGCGATGCTACCGTCCTGCTGATCGATGCCGACCTTCGCCGGCCCACCATTCACAGCCGCTTTGGCATCACCAGCCGCGTTGGGCTCTCTACCCTGCTGTCAGGAACAACCACCCTCGATGAATCGCTCCAGACCATTCCCGAGGCTCCCAACCTTTTCCTGCTTCCCAGCGGACCCGTGCCGCCATTCCCAACGGAGTTGATCTCGTCCAATCGCATGATCAGCATGCTGGAGGAAGCCAAGCAAAGATTCACTCACATCATCATCGATTCGCCGCCGATCCTCACCATCACCGACGGCTTGATTCTCGCTCCGTTCAGCGACGCTGTGCTGCTGGTGGTTCGCTATGGCCGCGCCAGCAAGCATTCCGTGCGCCGCGCGCGCGATCTTATGCTGCGCGCCGGAACTCGTCTCGGCGGCACCGTCATCAACGCTGTCGACGCCGCCTCCCAGCGCTACTACGGTTATTACGGATATCAGCGCTACTCCTACTCCAATGGGCGCCCGCCGGCCAACGGCATGGGCAAGCGCAAATGGCCCTTCTTCTGGCGCCGGGAGGATTCATGATGTTTCCCCTGCGATCCAAGAAAATGTTCCCGCACAGCCGTCGCTCCCGCATCACGCGCGGTCTCACATCGCTGCTCGTACTGGCAATCGCCTGCCCGGCAACCGTCCTGTTCGCGCAATACTCCGGGCCTGCCCCTACCAAGGCCGACAGTCCTAACCCCGCCGGCAACCCCCTCGTCCAGCGAGCACCCACCGAGCTTCTACCCGGGAAAGCCATCGTTCTCCACCCCGGCGATCTGATCAGCGTCAGCGTCTACGGCGTGCCGGACTATAAACTCAACGCCCGCATCGCCGGCAACGGCGTCGTCGATCTGCCGCTCGTCGGGGCTGTCCACCTCGCCGGCATGACCGTCGAACAGGCGCAGCAAACCGTGGCGCAAAAGTTGATTGACGGCCAGTTCATTATCAGTCCCGATGTCCTCATCTCGGTGGCGGATTCCATGGTCGACATCATCGGCGTCATGGGGGAAGTCAGCAGCCCCAGGGCTATCCCGGCCTACGCTCCGATGAGCCTGCTCGATGCTATCTCCTCCGCAGGCGGTCTCAAGCCGGATGCCAGCCACAGCATTTCTATCCTCCGCAAAGGCGTCGATGAACCCTTGCTGGTTGTGCTCAGCTCCAACCCCGCCGATGCCGCGAATCAGAATATTCCGCTCTACCCGGGGGACCGCGTGATCGTGCCCCGCATCGGAGTGGTCTATGTGGTGGGAGCGGTGTTTCATTCCGGGGCCTATTCCTTGAACCCCGATACCCCCATGACCCTGACCCAGGCAATCACCATGGCCGGCAACACCGGCTTTCAGGCGGAGACCACCGACACCCGCATTATTCGCACCACGGGAGGGACGCGTCGTGAAATCCGCGTCAACCTGGCCAAAGTCGTCGCCGGAAAAGCCCCTGACCCGATCCTGCAAAATGACGACATTGTCATGGTTCCCACCAACATGATCAAGGCCGCCATCAAGGGTGGTGGAGTTGGCATCGCCATCGGTCTGGTCTACGCGATTCCGTTGCTGTGAATATCTTTAGATCTGTAGAGATTTGCGCATTCTGGTGGCTGGAGTGATCGACGGCGGTACAACCGACTGAAAGCTATGCTGCGAGTCGCCTATCTTCTGAGTCATCCGATTCAGTATCAGTCTCCCCTGCTGCGTCGTTTGGCGCAGCAACCCCAACTGGACCTCACCGTCTTCTATACCGCGGACTTTTCCCTGCGCAGCTACCACGACCGCGGCTTCGGCGTTCCCATCGAGTGGGACGTGCCTCTGCTCGGCGGGTATCACCATCAGTTTCTGCCCCGTGTTCTCGACAGCAACGACATTTCCTTTTTTCGCCCGCTGATTCGCGGTTTCGCGCGCCGCCTGCGCGATGGCCAATTCGACGTCCTCTGGATCCACGGCTACGCCACGTTGAATTCCTGGATCGCGATGGCGGCCGCGCGCCGGTTAGGCATTCCCGTTCTCCTGCGCACGGACTCCACCCTCATCGACCATCCCCGCGGCACGCTCAAGCTCGCCTTGAAAGATATTTTCTTTCGCATTCTTCGCCGATTTACCTACGGCGTCCTCAGCGTCGGCCAGCGCAACACGGAATACTGGCGCCATCATCTCGGTCAGGACATTCCTGTCTTTGCCATCCCGTATGCGGTGGACAATGCATTTTTTCAGGAACGCTGCCGCGCCGCCGCCCTCACCCGCGAACCGTTTCGTCAGGAGCTTCAGCTCGAAGCCAACCGGCCCGTCCTCCTGTTCGCATCCAAGCTGCTGGCAAGAAAACGGTGCATCGATCTGGTGGAAGCTTATCTTGAACTCGTCGCGCGATACCGCTCCGCGACTCCATCTCGTCCCCTGCCCTACCTGCTCATCGTCGGCGAAGGAGAGCAGCGCCCGCAGATTGAAGCGCGCCTGCAATCGGCAAATCCGGAAGACCGCCGTGGCATCCGCCTGCTTGGCTTTCGCAATCAGTCGGAATTGCCCCGCTATTATGATCTCTGCGATGTATTCGTTCTGCCTTCCATCCACGAACCCTGGGGCCTCGTCGTCAACGAAGCGATGAATGCCGCCCGCGCCATCATCGTGTCGGATCAAGTCGGCTGCCAGCCGGATCTTGTCGTTGGCGGCGGCAATGGCTGCGTGTTCCCCGCGCAAAACACCTCCGCCCTCGCCGACGCGCTGGAGCGCGTTCTGGCGGATCCAGACACCTGCCGTACCATGGGACAGCGTAGTTTGGAATTCATTCAGGCATTCAGTTTCGATAACAACGTTCGCGGACTGATGCAGGCGTTTGCCGCAGCCGCGCAACACAAAAAATCATCGAATCCACCACCCCCACCCATCGCATGACCATCCCGCCCAGCACGAAAGGATCGCCCGGATGCATATTCTGCATGTGATCCGTTCTCTCCATCCGGAATACGGTGGGCCCGCCCAGCTGGTGCGATGCATCGTCGCCGCCGGTCCGCGCCTTGGTTGGGAAGGAGAAGTCGCGTGCCTCGATCACGCCTCGGAACCGTTTCTGCGCGAGATCAATTTCCGCGTCCACGCACTCGGCCAGGGCGGCGGCACCTACGGCTATTCCAGCCTCTGGGTTCCCTGGCTGCGCGCCAATATCGATCGCTTCGATGGCGTCGTGATCCACGGTATCTGGCAGTATCAGAGCTACGGAACCTGGCGCGCCATCCACGGAAGAAAACCCTATGTTCTTTTTCCTCACGGAATGCTGGATCCGTGGTTCAAGCGCCGCTATCCGCTCAAGCACATCAAGAAGTGGATCTACTGGAACCTGGCCGAACAGCGCGTCTTGCGCGATGCCAATTCCATCCTGTTCACCTGCGATACGGAACAGCGCCTCGCGCCCCAAAGTTTTCGCATGCCCCCCTGGAATGCGGCCGTGGTGCCCTATGGCGCCGAAATGCCAACCGGAGATTCGCAGCAGCAAACCGAGGCCTTCTATGCTGCCTGCCCCGCATCCCGTGGAAGACGATTTTTCCTCTACCTCGGCCGCATCCATCCCAAGAAAGGCTGCGACCTGCTCATCGACGCCTTCATCGCCATCGCCTCCAGTGCTCCAGACGTCGATCTTGTCATGGCCGGCCCCGACGCAGGAATGCGTGCCGGCTTGGAAGCCCGCATCGCATCCGCTAAACTTTCTCACCGCGTGCACTGGCCCGGGCTTATCACCGGCGATGCCAAGTGGGGAGCTTTTTATGCCGGCGAAACCTTCGTACTCCCCTCCCATCAGGAAAATTTCGGCATTGCCGTCGCGGAGGCCTTGGGTTGCAGCCGCCCCGTATTAATCTCCGATCAGGTCAATATCTGGCCGGAAATTCACGCCGACAATGCCGGCCTCGTCGCCCCCGATACCCTGCAGGGAACAACAGATCTGCTGCGGCGCTGGCTGGCTCTCTCCCCGGATCTGCGTCAGCAGATGCGGCTGAACGCGCGCGCCTGTTTTGAAGCTCGCTATAATTTGGATCAAAATGTCGCCGAGCTAGTACGATTCTTTCAACGCATGCAGTAACCGCCACGGCCCATGGATCCCATTACGTCTACCAGCTCGCCTGCGCCTGACTCCGTCTCCCACCCGACGCGCGCGAAAGATCCCTACACCTCGCCGCAATACTCCTTCGCCAACCGGGTGCAACGGCAATTGTGGAGCATCGTCTGGATCGTTCTCTATCGCCCGTCTCCCCGCATCGCCTTCCTGTGGCGCTCCTGGCTCCTGCGCTGCTTCGGCGCTAAATTGGGTCCAGCCTGCCGCTTCTATCCTGCCTCTCGTATCTGGGCGCCCTGGAACCTTCAATGTGAAGACACAGTCATGGTGGCCGATGCAGCCGAACTCTACAATCCCGCACCCATGGTTCTCATGTCCCACGCCATCGTGTCGCAGGGTGCCTATCTTTGCGGCGCAACCCACGACTACAACGACCCGAAATTTCCCGTGATTTCGTTTCCCATGCGCCTCGGCCGCTACTCCTGGGTCGCTGCGCGCGCCTGCGTCTCCCCGGGCGTCAATCTCGGCGACGGCGCCATCCTCGGCCTCGCATCCGTGGCCACCAAAGACCTCGAGCCCTGGTCCATCTATGCCGGCATCCCTGCCCGCAAAGTAAAAGACCGACACCCCTTCACCTAGATTCCAATAAAAGAGCGGAGTCATCTCCTAAGTCTGTATGTCTTTTCTGGGCAGCGCTCGATCCTCTTCATTCAGTGAGTCGGTCTGCCATTCACCACGTAGGAGGAGAAGAGATATGCAGACCAGTTCGCTCATCGGCGTCGGCAACGACGAGGTCGACCCCAATCGAGTTGTCCGGGCCGACAGCACCCTCGCCGTTCCCTCGGGAAAACTTTCCCACACCTTCCCCCACGCCAGCGTCACCGTGCTCAGGTTTCAGCGGCGTTAGTGCCATGGTCAGACCAACGTGCAACCTCGCTCCGCTCTAGAATCAGTGGGTATGCCCAGCGCCGTCGGGTCTGACCGCCTCAGCATCGTCCTGGTTGCCACGCGCAATCCGCTCAACATTGGCGCGGCCGCACGCGCCATGGCCAACTTCGGCTTTCAGCATCTCCGCCTCGTCCATCCCTTCGACACCGCGTTTCGCGAGGCGCGTTCGGCCGTCGGCGCTTCCGCTCTGCTGGCGACTGCGGAAGAATTCCCATCCGTCGCCGAAGCCGTCGCCGACTGCACGCTGGTGGTTGGCGCCACCGCCATCGGCCATCGCCAGCTCCAGCATCCTCTCAAACCTCTGGCGGATGCCGCGCCGCTAATCCTGCAAGAATTGACCGCCTCGCACGCCCAGCAGCATCGCGTCGCAATTCTCTTCGGCTCGGAAAAGTTCGGTCTGTCCAATCAGGATCTCAGTCACTGCCATTGGCTCCTCCAGATCCCCACCAGAGAAGCCCAACCCTCTATGAACCTCAGCCACGCGGTCGCAGTCTGTCTGTATGAATTGGCCCGCGACCCAGCCATCGCCGTCCCCTCCGCCGCGCCTGCCCTCGCGCCTACAGCGGAAGTCGAGCGTGTTTCCACGACTCTGCTCGACGTCCTCGAGGCCAGCGAATACATTCGCGCCGAATCTCCCGACTCGAAGCCAGCCGGCATCCGCCGCCTCGTGCGGCGCATGCATCTCTCGTCCGAAGACGCCTCCACCTGGCTCGGCATCCTGCGCCAGATCCTTTGGAAACTGCGAACGAAGAACTAGATGGCGTTTCGTTAGCGCGTCATCTGGTAGAAAACTTCCCGCTCAATCTCAGAGATTTGAATCGGCGCGACTCCGGCATCGCTCAGCCGCTGGTTCAGCTGTCGCAGTTCGGTCTGCTTCAGCGTTTGCCATCGCTCCACAAACTCATTCATCGCCTGGCTCCCCTGCCGGTCCAGCTCCAGCACCTGCGACGGAATGGCGCGGTCTCCGCTCTCCACCGCCTCCAATGCCGCCCTCAGTTCCATATTCGCCTTGCGAAGTCCTACACCTTTGCTGGCCTGGTCTTCCTCCCCACCCACAATTTCTTCCATCGATTTTTCCAGCGTGCGCGTTCGTTCCGCCAATGCAGGCTGACCGCTCAGTTGCGCCTGCACCGTCTTCAACCCGCGTTGTACCGACTCGATTTCCGCCAGTGCCTGCCGGCTGCGCACCGTGTCCCCATAGATCCGGAGTCCCACATTCTGCTGCTCCAATAACTCCGCCGGCGTGGCGGAGCTTCGCGGATCCATCACTACCTGCAGCGGCTCTGTGAAGCTCGTTCCATCCACCGTCAGCTTCACCTGATATGTTCCCGGAACGATGCGCGGACCATGCACAGAATCTTCTTCATCGCCCGCGCTGTCCACGCCTCCGTCGCCCAGGTCAGAGCTGCCCCACGCCAGGTCCCATACAAATCGATGCATGCCGGGCGCGATCTCCAGCCTCGGCGGTTTCGGAAACCACCGCTCCGCAATAGGCGCGAACTGCGGCAACGGCGGCACGCTGTCCGCGCTCGAAAAATGTCGAACCTCTTTGCCATCCGCATTCAGAATCGCCAGCGTCACCACTCGCGCCGGCTTCTTCAGCACATAATCGAGCACCGCGCCGTCAGGGGGATTCTCCGCCGTCGGCTCCTCCGGCGGCAGCGGTGTTCCAGGAAAGCTGTCATTATCGATGCGCACCGTTTCCTCCGGCTTATATAGCCACGCCGATGCCGCCTTTTCCGCGGCCGCTACCTGTCGCAGCGGCGTGATGTCGTCGAGTATCCAGAAGGCCCGGCCATGCGTCGCAATCACCAGATCATTGCCATGCACATCGATGTCCCGCACCGAAGCTGCTGGAAGGTTCAGCTGCAGCGGCTGCCAATCGTCCCCATCGTCGAACGAAACATAAATGCCAAATTCCGTGCCCGAATACAGCAGTCCCGGCTGCTTCGCATCTTCCCGAATCGCGCGCAGAAAGCAATCCGGCGCAATACCCTTCACGATCAGCTTCCATGTCTTGCCGTAATCGCGCGTCCGATAAATGTAAGGCCGATCGTCATCCAGCCGATGCCGATCGACCGCGGCATACGCCGTTCCCGCATCGAAGCGAGAGGCTTCAATCATCGATATCTTGCTCCACGCCGAAACTCCCGGCGGCGTGACATTGCTCCATGTTGCCCCGCCATCCAGCGTCAGATGGATCAGCCCCGTATCGCTGCCCGCCCATATTTCCTGTGGATTCACGCTGGAGGGCGCAATCGTAAATATCACGCCATCGCCCTGTTCCTCCGCGTTCGCGACTGTCGTTTTCCCAGCACCGTCCGACTCTGTGGCTTTCACAGCGCCCGTCAGGTCCGGACTGATGCGTTGCCAGTGCAGCCCGCCGTCCGTCGTCTTCATCACGAACTGCGTGCCCAGGTACAGCGCCTTGTAGTCGGAAGAGAATACCAGCACCGGCGTCCAGGGATCGCGATACCTGTGATCCGACATCCGCCCACCAAAGGCCGGAAGAGGCCACGGAGAAATATCCTGGCTGACCGATGTTTTCCGATTGAAGCGGACGACCCCTCCATACGAATCGGTCACGTAAATGATCTCCGGATGGTTCGGATCCAGCGCAATATATCCGCTCTCACTGCCGCCGACCAGAAACCAGTCCCGCGCTGTGATTTGTCCGTGATCCGTCCGGCTATACACCGCCGCGCTTCCGCTGTCCTGCTGCGCCCCGTACACCGCATAGGGGAATCCGTTGTCCGTGATCACGTGGTAGAACTGCGCCGTCGGCTGGTTGTACCAGGTGGTCCACGTTTTTCCATCGTCCAGGCTGATCGTCGTTCCCTGGTCCGTGCCAAGAATCATGCGGGAGGAATCCTTCGGATCGACCCACAATTCGTGATAATCGTCGCCTCCGGGAGCGCCGCGAACAATCGAAATCGTTTTGCCGCCATCTTCACTGCGATAGAGCGCCACGTTGGGTACGTACACCACGTCCGGATGATTTGGATCAATCGTCACGCGATTGAAATACCAGCCGCGGCTGGTCAGGCGAGGGTCGTGATTCACCACCGTCCAGCTCGCTCCTCCATTGTCGGAACGATAGAGCCCCGACTCCTTCCCCGCTTCAATCACGGCGTAGACGCGCTGGCCGTCCGGAGACACCGCCACTCCCGCGC
Source organism: uncultured Acidobacteriota bacterium (assembly GCA_963756315.1). Taxonomy (GTDB): domain Bacteria; phylum Acidobacteriota; class Terriglobia; order Terriglobales; family Acidobacteriaceae; genus JAKAAZ01. The sequence continues at coordinate 915,560 of CAVWNI010000009.1, read as the reverse complement.
GGCCCCACGCCCCGCCCGGCAGCCCGTGCCCCGTCAGCTCGCTCCAGCTCGCCCCGCCATCGGTCGAACGATAGAGTCCGCTCCCCGCGCCTTCCAAAGGCGCATACGTGCTCCACGGCGGACGATGTGCATTCCACGTCGTCGCAAACAAAATATTCGGATGTTCATTCGCCATCGCCATATCGGCGATGCCCACGTCCGGGCCTTTGTCCAGCACCCGCGTCCATGTCGCCCCGCCGTCCGTGGATTTGTAGACGCCGCGCTCGGCGCTGGGGCCATACGCATGGCCCAGCACACCCACATACACCACGTCTGGATTCGCAGGATCGATCACGATGCGGCTGACCTGCCGCGAATCACGCAGGCCCACGTTTTTCCAGGTATGGCCGCTGTCCTCCGACTTGTACACTCCGTCGCCGGACGCCAGGTCAGAGCGAATGTCCGACTCCCCCGTGCCCGCATAGAGAATCTTTGCGTTCGATGGAGCCACGGCAATCGCGCCAATCGAGGCCACCGGCTCGCCATCAAAAATCGGGCGCCACACCGTACCCGCGTCTCCCGTCTTCCACACCCCTCCATCGACAGATCCAAAATAGAAATCTGTGGGACTTCCGGGCACTCCCGCCACAGCCACGACCCGGCCCCCGCGAAAGGGTCCAATCAGTCGCCAGTGCAGCGCATCAAAATATTTCTGTGCACCCTGCGACGACGGCTGCACCGTCTGTGCCATCGATGAAAATGTGATTGCCGGAATCGCAACCAGCAAAACTTTGCGAACCCGGGAACTCAGACAATGCAAGGTATCGTCCTCAGTTGGTTGGAGTGATCCTACGCGCCAGCTAGCACGATTGTCTCGCATCCGTAGCGAGCCGGAAAAGCTCTCCCCGCATCATCAGGCCGCCAGATTTTTGTTCCGCCAGCGCATCACCAGGTAAATCGGTACGCCCGTCGCCACAATCACCAGTCCCGGCCACGTCGTCGCTGGACGATACGCAAACAGCACCGTCAGAATCACGCTGCCGCCCGCGATATAAATGCATGGCAGCCACGGATATCCCCACACACGATACGGCCGCGGCGCATCCGGGCGCGTCTTGCGCAGTCGAATCACGCCCGCAATCGTCAAAATATAAAAAATCAGCGCGGCAGAAATCACGTAGTCCAGCAAATTGCTGTATAAATTCCCGTATTGCCCGGTCAGCGGATTCCAGGTGCGCGGCAACACCAGCAAAACCGTCCAGATTCCCTGAATCGCCAATCCCCAGCCCGGCACATGCGCCCGATTTAACTTCCCCGCCCGCTGAAAAAAAAGCCCGTCATGCGCCATCGCGTAAAACACGCGCGCCCCCGCCAGCGTCATCGCATTCACCGTGCCAAAGGTTGAGATCATGATCGCGATCGCCATCAACGCCGCGCCTGCGTAGGGAAAAATGCTTTGCAAGGAAGCGGTGGCCACGCGGTCGGCGGGCGCATGTTGAATCGCGGTCAGCGACAGTGTCAGCAGGTACGCAACGTTCGCCAGTAGATACAGCACGATCACGGACGAAGTCCCGATGCCGAGTGCCAGCGGCAAATTGCGAGATGGCCGCTTCACTTCCGCTGCCACAAAAGTAATGTCGTGCCATGCGTCGGCGGCAAACAGCGATCCGGACTGCGATATGCAGATCGCCAGAAACAATCCCAGACCCGTCGAAGCATCCATCCCCCTGGCAAATGGTATGGGAGTGCGCACCGTCCAGAAATGATGAAAATTTTCCGCGACGGCAGCGTGATGAATTCCAATCGTGCAGCCCAGCACCACCAGCGCAATCAGCGCGCCAATCTTGGCCACAGTGAAGATATTCTGCAGAATCCGGCCGTAGTTCAGTCCCAATGTGTTGGCAAACGTCAAAGCCACAATAATCGCAATCGCAACCACCTGCGTCGTCGACAGCGAAACAGAATACCGCCCGACGATATGTTGCGGCGCGATCAGGTAGTGATTCTCGGCAATCGAAGGAATCAGTACCCCCGCGAACCGCGCAAACGCAATCGCCACAGCTGCAATCGTGCCCGTCTGGATCACCGTCCACAACGTCCACCCATAGAGAAATCCAATCAGCGGAGAAAATGCTTCTCGCAGGTACACATACATCCCGCCGGCCTCGGGCATCATCGCCGCCAGTTCTCCATACGTCAACCCGGCAGTCACGGTCAGCACCCCGGTCACCACCCAGGCCACCAGCAGCCATCCTGGACTCGCAATCAGCCGCGCCATATCTGCCGGCACAATAAAAATGCCGGAGCCCACCATGATGCCGACAACGATCATCGTCGAATCGAACAGGCCCAGACCGCGGGTGAAATGTTGCGACTCAGATTTCTCTTCCCTACGCGCGGACGTCTTCAGGGTCATATAGACCCAACATAGATACGCGCGCTCATCGACGCAATCAGATTCCGCAGAAATCGAGCCCATCGCTTCGCCTTCCGTACACCGCAGCCGTCGGCAGCAGCGCGCCAATAGAATGAGGCGCTCCCAAGAATGCGAGTTGAAACTTTGCAAATTCCTCCCAAGTACCGGAAACTTCTCAAGGGGGAATTGCATGCTCTTTTTAGGTATCGATGTGGGCACCGGTGGAACCCGCGCCGTGCTGATCAATGCAGCCGGCAAAGTTGTCGCTTCTCAGGCCACCGAGCACGCGCCGTTTCAATCCGCGTTTCCCGGCTGGGCAGAGCAGGACCCCGAAGATTGGTGGCGCGCTGCGCAGCAATCCATTCGCGCCGTGCTCCTCGCCGCCGCTTGCAAGCCTGCGGACATCGCCGCCATCGGGCTCACCGGGCAAATGCATGGCGCCGTTCTTCTCGACTCTGAAGGAAAAGTTCTTCGTCCATCGCTCATCTGGTGCGATACCCGCAGCGCGCCGCAATGCGATTGGCTCCACGCCACCCTCGGCCGGGAGCGCGTCATTGAGCTCACCTGCAATCCCGCGCTGCCCAACTTCACCCTGACCAAAGTTCTCTGGGTCCGCCAGCATGAGCCCCAGGTCTTCGCCCGCATCGCCCACATCCTCTGCCCCAAGGATTATGTCCGCTTCCGCTTGAGCGGCGTCTACGCCATGGATGTCCAGGAGGCATCCGGCACCTTACTGCTCGACGTCACCCATCGCCGCTGGTCCCAGCCCATGGCCGAAGCCTCCGGCGTTCCGCTGCAGTGGCTCCCGCAATTGTTCGAGTCCGCTGAGATTTGCGCCACGCTCAGCGACACCGCCGCCGCCGCAACCGGCCTGCTCGCCGGCACCCCCATCGTGGCCGGTGCAGGCGACCAGGGCGCAGGCGCGGTCGGCATGGGAATCCTCAAGCCCGGCTCGGTCAGCGCCACCATTGGCACCTCCGGCGTCGTGTTCGCCGCCACCGACCAGCCCGTGCGCGATCCGCTCGGTCGCCTCCACACCTTCTGCCATGCCGTTGCCGGTCGCTGGCATGTCATGGGCGTGACTCAGGCCGCCGGCCTCTCCCTGCGCTGGTTTCGAGATGTCATCAGCGCGGGCACGCAAGGCGAGCCTGCCTCCTACGATCAGCTAATGGCCCTCGCTGCCGACGCGCCCCCTGCCAGCGACGGTGTCCTCTGGGCCCCGTATCTCTTCGGCGAGCGCACCCCGTACCTCGATCCGGAGGTTCGCGCCGCCTTCGCTGGACTTACCGCATCGCATCGTCAGGCGCATCTGGTCCGCGCCGTCTTAGAAGGCGTGGCCTACAGCCTCCGCGATACCTTCACGCTGTTTGCGGAACTGGGCATTCCGGTAATCGGCGTGCGTCTCGGCGGCGGCGGCGCTCGCGGCCCGCTCTGGCGTCAGATTCAAGCGGACATCTACGGCCGCGCCGTCGAGCTTCTCGTCGCCGAAGAGGGCGCAGCCTACGGAGCGGCGCTGCTCGCCGGCGTCGGTGCAGGCGCGTGGCCCAACGTCGACACCGCCTGCGAGTCTTCCATTCGCATCGCCGAAACCATCCAGCCCGACCCCGCTGCCCAGGCTGTGTACGATCGTGGCTACGAAATTTATCGCAAACTCTACCCCGCCCTCGCCAGCCTGCGCAGCTGACGTAAACAATGAACCGCCTGTCTCGCTTCCCCTGGCGACAAGCGATACAGCATTGGAAGACCTGTCTCGTGAGGCAGCGGCCAAAAGATTTTTAGGAAGCGCTCCTATTGAACCGGAGCCGATGCTCCAAACCAGGTCGTCAGAGCGTCGACCAGTCCCTCCTGAGTCGCGTCCCCAACCCACGCAACATATCCATCGGGCCGCACCAGCACTGCCGTGGGAGCCGTGATCGTCCCCAATACCGGAAGTACCCACGCGCCGCTGTACGTGGCGCACAGGAACCGAACGCGATCTGCCCAGGGCGCGATGTCGATGCCGCCAGGCTCACCGAGATGGATCAGCACCGGTCGCGCGTCGTGCAGCAGGCTGAAGACCCGCAGCGCGCCGTTCGCCGTGACCAGATCCAGATCGGGCATGCGGCGGCCGAGCAGCGGGTGACCCTCGCCAAGATCGTAATGAACGCTCAGCCCCGAGTTCTCCGCCGCGAGTTGCCTGCGAACCTCGTCCGACTCAAGAAGCTCAGCAAGCACCTCTCCCAACGCCTTTGTGCGCTCATCCGGCCGTTGAAGCGCGACCTGCGCCATGGTGTTGCGGAGTACCCGGGCAGCGACCGGGTGACGTTCCGCGTTGTACGTGTCGAGCAGGCTCTCCGGCGATATTCCTTGGACCACCTGCGCCAGCTTCCATCCCAGGTTCACCGCATCCTGCACGCCGATGTTGAGGCCTTGTCCGCCCATTGGAGGATGCACGTGCGCGGCGTCGCCAGCCAGCAGCACACGCCGCTCACGGTAGGCTGCGGCCTGGCGAGTCACGTCGGTGAACCTCGAGATCGACCCGGGAGTGTGGATACCGTAGTCGGTTCCGTACACCGCGATGAGCGCCTCACGAACTTCGCTCAGCGTTGGTTCGCCGCCGACCTTCAACTGCTGTTCAGTCAACACAACACCCATGACGTGGCTGTCTTCCGATTTGCCGATCGCATGGGTGCCCACAGCATCCTCGCGAAAGCCCCACGCCGGCTCCTCGGAGAATTGGACTTCGGCAATCAGCCAGCTCTTGGTCGGGTCCCAGCCACGGAACTCGATGCCCGCAGCTTTGCGCACTGCGCTGCGCCCGCCGTCGCAGCCAACCAGGTACTTCGCCCGAAGCGACGAGCCGTCAGACAGCGTCACGTCGACGCCTGTGCCATCCTGCGCAAATCCAGTCACCTCGCGTCCGCGATACACCGGCACTCCCAGCTCGTCGACCCAGCCGGCCAGGATGCGCTCGATGTTGTTCTGCCGCAATCCAAGGAAGTAGTTATGCCTCGACGGAAGTCCGCCGGTATCGTAGGGAGTGTGGCGGAAGGCAAGCCCCATCCGATGGAGCTTTCCTTGCTGAAAGGAAGCGATCGGCGATTCCGCGCTGATCGAACACCTCGATGGTGCGCGAGTGTAAACCGCCGGCCCGCCGTCCGACGAGGTCCTGGCCGGTGCGCCGCTCGACCACCGCGACGTCGATCCTCGCCAACGCCAGTTCGGCAGCCAGCATCATTCCCGTCGGTCCTCCGCCCGCGATCACTACGGCATGTTCCATCACGATCCCTCCCGTCTCCGTTTTTCTCGCCGCCGCCATACGATCTGGCGTGTTCGTGCGACTCTACGTCATGATTCGGGACTTGCCGCAAGCCCCCCGGCGCACGATATCCTACAGATGGGAGGGGAAAATATCCTCCTTTCTCTCGTCCGAAGTTATAACCCGGGTGTCCAAATCTTCGCACCCTCAAATCCGAGGGTAGGCTCCATTGGGAATGGAAAGTCACGGAAGTCGAACGTGTTTCTCGGGGCTGAAGAGGTCACCCCAGGCGAGGCTGCCTCTGATGCTGGAACATTACAAACGCTTCGTCCTCGTTCCTCGCGCCCAACTGAATGGCCGGAAAGTATTTACTCCGACACGTTCGTCGACCGTTCCACGAATTCTTGGACAAGATTGGCCAGAATCTTTCCACCAACGCTATTCAGGTGCACTCCGTCTGTGTGAAGATGCCAGCCGTTCATGGCGGCAATTTCGTCTGGGCTCTTGCCCAGGATCATGACACGAAAAGCATCGCGATACATCGGGAGAAATTGAAACGAATCCAAAGCTCGGCCCGGGGATGCGGCGATCTCGTCGCACATACGTTCGAAGACCGGCAAATACGCAAGCCCTTCTTGCAACGCGATTTCGCGCACGATTGCACTGTATTCGGCGAGATATCCGTTCAGTATTTGCTGGAATGGCTCAGCCGAATCCAGGCTTTCGCCAATCGGCGTCAGGGAGCAGAGGGCTATTTCGGCAGTGGTCTCGAGCATAAGCCGGCGCGCCAGAAGGGTCATGTTCTGGCGATAGAGTTCGGCAGTCGGTTCCGCGGAAATGCCTTTGGATATCCGATAGAAGCGGCGTGCTTTCGCTGAGGCTCGTGCCAGCACATCATTCCCGCCAACCAGCACAACGACTTTGTCCGGACGCGAGCGTACCACTTCAGGTACCCGCTGCAATGCGTTGTACGCCAGATCTCCACCAACACCAAAATTACGGAACTGGACATCCATCCCTGCCATGTTCCGGGCCAGTGAACCGATCCAGTCATGCGCCTGTCCCTTACCGGCAGTCGTGCTCGAACCCAGGCAAGCTACGATCACCCCATACTCTCCTGATCTTGCCGTCGGACAGCGCCCGACTCAACAGGCTATGCCTCGTCCGCGCGTGAAAAAGGGCCTAACATCTGAAGACGCATCCAGCGGTTGGCACCGTCTCCACTTCGCAGAGATCATTCTAGATAGTCTGTTCTCCGCCTTCCAGGTATTTGGGTGCGTTGAAGAATTTTCGATGCAGGCTAGTGTCTGGAGAACGCTGTCGATGGGGTTGCATCCGAGTTCGTTTCGCTCTCCTTCAAGTCCATGCGATCAATCAGTCCGTTCGCGATCGTATAAACGTGCCACACCTCGCTGTCAGAAAGCACATCGCCCTCAACGCTCTTCACAAGCTGATGAACTTTGACGTCGACAATTCCGCCGGCTCGCTCGATCACCTCCAGCGGTTCCACGTGTGGATCAAACTCCTTCCACTGACGGGTCCAATAGGACCGAATCTCTTCTTTCCCCACCACTCGCCCGCCTTCCGATGCCTTCGGCCAGCTGACGCTATCACTCATCAGCGCCAGCGCGCCGTCGATATCCCGACGATTGAAGGCAGCGTACGCCCGAGCGAGCAACGTCCGTGTGTTCACCATGAATCCTCCGCAGTCCATGTCTGTACCTTACCCATAGATGTACGAAATGCTATCCAGACTCCCCCAAACCAGTGGACGACTCTCGCCGTCCCTTGGCACCACCAAAAAGACGGTCCCCATCCAGGCCCATCCCAAGCCTGCCGAAAGGGCGCACCCTGGCGCATCGATCTGCACCACCGCGGCGACATACGCCGGAATCAACCGAGGTTGCTGAACATTCCTTTGCCAAAACGGCTCGCGGCCGGTGCCCAGGTCGCCTGCCGGTGAGACGTGATAGGTATCACTGATCGGCAGCCCTCGCCCGTTCGATACTTAAAGACCATACTCAGGAGGTCTGTCCGTGAATCGTTTCTGTGCTCGCATGTTCGGTCTCACCCTGTTCGCTTTTCTTTTTTTGGCGATCGCTCTCCAACCTGCCATGGCTCAGCAGGATCAAGCCACGCATGTGTTCCATCGCGGGATTCCAGCCGGGGATACCTGTGCCACCTGCCACAAGGCGATTTATGACCAATGGAAAGCCAGCCCACACGCCGCCAACGGTGTCGAATGCACCGTGTGCCATGGCGAGCCAGCATCCCAGGACTTCGCGGGCACGCCGGCGTTAAGTACATGCGCGACCTGTCACTCCGATCAGGTGGCACAACTGAAATCTGATCCCTTCATGAACGGCAAGACGTGTGTGACCTGTCACCAGGCCCACATCTTCGTGGAGCACAAGAAGGCTGCCCCGGCAGGCGAGTGAGAACAATTTCCGGCCGTGGCATTCTCGAACTGCTGGCCGCTGCATCCGCGCTCATCGCCCCGGAAACGTGTCATCGCACTGCCACCGGAATGTGCGACCCGTTGCCCTAAACACGAGCGATCATGCGCCCGAAGATTTCGCCATGCATGCGGATGCGCCGCAAGCGCGTTGACCGCAACTGCCAATCGGAATCTTCTGAGATATAAGATTGTCCGAATCTTCGCATCCCGGAATCCGTCGGATCTCCGATTCAAGTCCACCCCCAGCCCGCCGAAGGGTGGGCTTGACTGGGTTGAAAGATCCATCCCGCCAACGAACGATGCGCAAGCAAACTTCCAACAAGCCGACTTATCGTTATAGATCCAAGGTAAGAGCTCACGGGCAGCCTATGTTGGATACTTCATCCCAATCTACAACAGGTCTGAGACCTACTTGTTCGTCCATACGCTCTGTGGGCGCGAGGCGACCAGCAGCTTTCCCTCATCCGCGTCTACAGGCCAAAGCGGAACAGATCGATAGTCTCCGTCGTCCCTGGAGTAATATGCACGCGAAAGTAGTAAGATTTCCCCTTCTCCGCCGAAAACCCGGCCAGCTGCACATGCTTGTGCAGCCGCCACGCGTGCGCATCCCACTCAACGCAAAGATGATGCTCGCCGGACTCTACCGGCAGGACCAAGAACGAGTTTCCTTTCGTTGCCCCGGCCCATCTGCCATCCAGCCCGAGCTTCACCGTCTCCCCACACCCGAACGGGCAGATCGCAACATGGTCCTGCACCTCGAGAATGTAAAGCTGCGCCTCGCCCTCGTCGCTCGCCCTTACATCGCTTGGCCGGTTCCGTCTTAACGGAAAACTTTGAGGTCTCCCGGGCCTCATGCCGACTTGGCCGCCGCAACGGCTACGTCCGTGCTCTTGCCCATACATCGAAGCTGTCAACAATCCCATCACTGCAAGGCCAATCCACTTCATGGAACCTCCTGAAGCCTACGAGGTGGAGACGATTGGTCCCAATGCAAAGACGCGTCCAAATGTCAGGTCGCAACTCCCTGAAACCGCGGAAAGAATCACTTTAGCAGATCGGATAGAAAGTCCCGATAAACGCTCTTCTCGGTAACAAACAAAAATCGGCAATGCCAGCGAACGACCGAAGCGGGAGATGGGGATCGCCGGCGAATAAGCTACGGTTCATTTCAACCTCAAACCTCACCGAAAGTCCCCGCAAAAAAACAAACCGCATGCAGTTTTTCTGTAAGAAAAACTGCATGCGGAACAATTCACAATCGACAGCATTGGTTCAAACTGTGAAGAAACAACCTTAGCGCGTGTCGCCGGTCGCGTGCGATCCGGATTTCTTCGCCCGCGTTTCTTCTACCGCTGCCTGTGCCGCCGCCAACCGCGCCGTCAACAGACGGAACGGAGAGCACGACACATAGTTCAGCCCAATCCGGTGGCAGAACTTCACCGACTCCGGTTCCCCGCCATGCTCGCCGCAAATCCCAACCTTCAGATTCGTCCGCGAATCGCGCCCCTTGGCGGTCGCCATCTTCACCAGCTGGCCCACGCCTTCCTGGTCCAGCACCGCGAATGGATCCTGCTTGAAGATTCCCTGCTGCATGTACGCCGGCAGGAACTGGTTGATGTCGTCGCGAGAGATGCCAAAGGTCGTCTGCGTCAGGTCGTTGGTCCCGAAGCTGAAGAACTCCGCCTCCTTCGCAATCTGATCCGCCACCAGCGCCGCGCGCGGCAACTCGATCATCGTTCCCACCAGAAAGTCCACCGTCGAGCCCTTTTCGGTAAACACCTGCTGCGCCACCCGGCGAATAATCGCCGCCTGGTTCTTCATCTCTTCAATCGTGCTGATCAGCGGAATCATCACTTCCACGTGGACTTCTTTGCCCTGCTTCTTGATGCTGACCGCCGCCTCAAAAATGGCGCGTGCCTGCATCTCCGTAACCTCGGGAAACGCAATCCCAAGGCGGCAGCCACGCAGCCCCAGCATTGGATTGGTTTCGTGCAGCTCTTCCACGCGGCCCAACAGTTTGTGCAGCTCCTTCAATTTCGGAGAACGTGGCTTGGTGATTTCCAGGCGAGCAATTTCCACCAGCAGATCTTCCCGCTTGGGCAGAAACTCGTGCAGCGGCGGATCCAGCAGGCGAACCGTAACCGGCAGGCCGTTCATTGCTTTGAACAGTCCTGTAAAGTCGGCCCGCTGCATCGGCAGCAGCTTTTTCAGCGCCGCCTGACGTTCCTTCAGGTTGTCCGCCAGGATCATCGCCTGCATATGCGGCAGCCGATCCTCGGCAAAGAACATGTGCTCGGTCCGGCATAGGCCAATGCCTTCCGCTCCAAACTGGATCGCCTGCTTGGCATCGCGCGGAATATCGGCGTTGGCGCGAACCCGCAGCTTGCGTAGCGGATCCACCCACGACATGAAGCGCACCAGGACCGGATCGTCCGGCGAGGCGGGCAGAATGCCCAGCTTGCCGAAGATCACGCGGCCGGTCGTGCCGTCCATGGAGATCCAGTCGCCCTGCTTCAACACCTTGCCTTTGACGCGCATTTCCCGGTTCTTCTCGCTCACGTTAATGTCGCCGGCTCCCGCCACGCAACACTTGCCCATGCCGCGCGTCACCACCGCCGCGTGGCTGGTCATGCCGCCGCGCGCCGTTAGAATGCCCGCCGCAACTTCCATGCCCGCGATGTCTTCCGGCGTGGTTTCAGACCGCACCAGGATCACCGACTTCATGCTTCCGTTCTGCGTGAACTTCACCGCATCTTCGGCGCTGAAAACGATCTGGCCAACCGCCGCGCCCGGCGAAGCCGGCAGACCGGTTGCCAGAACTTCAATCTTCTTGCCCTTCTCATCCAGCCGGGGAACAAGAAAGTCGTACAGCTGGTTGGGCTCAACCCGGAAGATAGCTTCTTCTTCTGTGATTAGCTTTTCATCCACCATGTCAATGGCAATGTGCACCGCCGCCAGTCCCGTGCGCTTCGCATTGCGCGTCTGCAACATGTACAGCTTGCGGTCCTGAATCGTGAATTCAAAATCCTGCACGTCACGATAATGGTTTTCCATTTTGGTGGTCAGGGTCTGCAGCTGCTTGTAGACGTCGGGCATCTGCAGTTGCAGGTCGCTGATCGGCTCCGGTGTGCGAATGCCGGAAACGACATCCTCGCCCTGTGCATTCATCAGAAACTCGCCGAAAAATTTATGCTCGCCGGTCGCAGGATTGCGCGTGAAGCCGACTCCCGTTCCGCTCGTTTCTCCCAGGTTGCCGAACACCATCGCCTGCACGTTGACCGCGGTTCCCAGCATGTCATCAATCTGATTGATGCGGCGATAGGTCTTGGCGCGATTGTTGTTCCACGAACGGAACACCGCGTCCCGGGCCATCACCAGCTGAGTATGCGGATCCTGCGGAAAATCCATCTTCGTGTGCTTGCGCACCAGCTTCTTGTATTCTGCGATGATCTCCTGCAGCGCCGCCGCATTCAACTCCATGTCCAGCTTGACGCCCTTCTTCTTCTTGATGCCGTCGAACACTTCCTCAAAGTGAGGCTTGTCGATGTCCAGCACCACGTCGCCGAACATCTGGATCAGGCGGCGATAGGAATCGTACGCGAAGCGGGGATTGTTGGTGTTCTTTGCCAGCGCCTCGACGGACTTGTCGTTCAGTCCCAGGTTCAGGATGGTATCCATCATGCCCGGCATGGAAAACTTTGCGCCCGACCGCACCGACACCAGCAGAGGATTTTCGCCCTGGCCCAGCTTCTGGCCCTGCAGCTTTTCCAGCCGCTGCAACGCTGCGTCCATCTGGATATCGACCTGCGGACTCAGCCCGCCCTTCATGTACTCGCGGCACGCATCCGTCTGGATGGTAAAGCCCGGAGGCACCGGTAGCCCGGCATTCGTCATCTCGGCCAGTCCGGCGCCTTTGCCGCCCAGCATCTCCTTCATGCTGCCGTTGCCTTCCGCCGACCCTCCTCCAAAGAAGTAGGTGTATTGGATCTTGGGTTGTTTTGACTTTGGCGCTCCATTGCGCTCCGCCGTATCGGCGCCCGTCGAAATCTCTAACGTAGTTGCACTCATCGGAAATCCTCGCTCCTCTGTTTCTGCGGACCGCATCGGGTGCGGCCCGGTAATCTCCACTCGGTTCAGGACCGGCACGTGCCTGTCCCCTGTTCAAATTTCAAAAAACAAATGCCGGCTAAAAAGCCGGCACCTAATCTTGCGACTGAAAATTGCGGGCAGAGCCGCCTGAGACACTCCGGGATGGAACCCGCATAACGTCTGGGGATACCGCCATGTTGAATCTCACTTCGTCCACGTCTCACTCTTCGTTCTCAGCATTTTCTCATGCTGGCTCGCTCAGCGTCGGTGTTCACCGTCACACGGAAATTTCCCGGGCGTGCGCAATTGCTGCCCGGGCGGCTCCACGAAACACGCGAAATGAACTGAACCCTTCATTTTATTCTTTCAAGCGCGTGATGGAAAGCGTGCCACTCAACTCGCCATTTCGAAGCCACTTTTTCCTCGGCTGGAGCGGGCCAGTACGAGGCGGAACCATCCCACGCCAGAAAGGCGACAAACGCCGGACAAATTGAATTTGCGCCACCAATTCGAAGTATTTTTTCCCAAGCCTGATTTCCACCCGAAATGTAGTTGCCTTAGCAACTATCTCGTGCATTGTGGTTGCTAAGGCAACTACATTTTCCGGGTCACCCGCGCCGCAGAATTCTCCTGAAAAACCAGCCACGCTTCTCCCATGGAATACCATGACCATAGCTTGGTAGGCGTTGCTTCGGAGCCGGAAAGCATGATGAAAGAAATCATCACCATTTCAAAAGAAGACTATCTAAAAGCCATTCTGGAAGCGGAATCGGAAGGCCAGACTGTCATTTCCTCGACTCTGGCCCACTGGCTTTCCGTTTCGCCCCCCGCGGTCACCATGGCCTTGAAGCGCCTGAAGCGCGATGGATATGTGGAAGTAAAAGGCGATGGCATTGTGCGGCTGACGCCCAAGGGAAAGGAAACTGCGTATCACACCGCCCGGCGTCATCATTTGATTGAACGCATGCTGTCGGAAATGTTTGGCATGGACTGGTATCGCGTGCACGATGAGGCGGAGCGCCTGGAACATGCCGTATCCCCGGCCTTCGAAGCCAAACTGATTGAGAAGCTTGGAGAAAAAGGAACCTGTCCCCACGGCAATTCCATTCTTCCGGAAAGTCCTGAGCAGCTGAAAAAGCGTGGGCTTGCACCTTTATTCGATGCAGCACAAGGCGTGAATTACACGGTTTCCTGCCTGCACGAGCGCGATCCCAAACTGCTGATTTTCCTTCACCATTCCGGAATCGGACCCAATTCTCGCGTGAAGCTCATCGGACGAAATTACGATGAAACCGTGACCATCCAAACGCCATCCGGGACCATCACCCTGGGCAGGCCTGCCGCAGAAAAAGTCTGGGTCAAGCGACAAAAACGATAACCATAAATTAATCGTTTCTACTTAACCAACGTTAACCAATTGTGGCATACTGCGATAAGAGTAGTTTCGCGGCAGCTGCATCCAGCGCGCGACTGGACCTGCGCGCAACTTCTCCCCAAAGAAAAGCTGCACCGCGGAGTTGTGGGCCGGTACGGAAACCGCGGAGCTGCTCGATGAGGTCCCTTTTACCGCATGCCCGGAAGCCCAGCCCGAGTTGAACCTGAAGTCACGGCACGAAGGCCATCCCTGCCCGACGTGTTCTCGAGCGTGCGCGTTTCAACCTCACCCCAGCTCTGGCGTCGCGCGCTCGGCTTTATCGGGCCGGGCTTTCTCATCTCTGTCGGCTATATGGACCCAGGCAACTGGGCCACCGATCTGGCTGCGGGTTCACGCTACGGCTACACCCTGCTGTTCGCCATCATGGTGTCGAATCTGCTGGCGATCCTGCTACAAGGACTCTCCGTCAAGCTGGGCGTTGCAACCGAACAGGACCTGGCCCAGGCTTGCCGCGAACACTACAGCAAGCGGGTCACCATTGGACTCTGGGTGATTGCGGAGATTGCCATCGCGGCCTGTGACCTGGCCGAGGTGATTGGCTCCGCCATTGCGCTGCAACTTCTCTTTGGAGTTCCCCTTCTGGTGGGCGTGTTGATCACCAGCGCCGACGTCCTGATGATCCTGCTGTTGCAGAACCGAGGATTTCGGTATCTGGAAGCCGTGGTCATCGTTCTGATCGCAACGATCGGCGTGATGTTCGCCATCGAGATTGTCTTTTCACATCCGCAGTGGGGGTCGATTGCGTGGAATCTATTTGTCCCCTCCCGCGATATTTTGAAAAACGGAGACATGCTCTACATCGCCATTGGAATCCTGGGGGCGACGGTGATGCCGCACAACCTCTATCTGCATTCCTCGATTGTGCAGACACGAGATTATCCGCGCACCGTAAAGGGCAAGCGAGAAGCCATCTGGCTGGCCAGTCTTGATTCCGCGGCGGCGCTGATGATGGCGTTGTTTGTGAACGCGGCCATCCTGATCGTGGCGGCCGCGGTCTTTCATCGCAGTGGGCACAATGAGGTTGCGGAAATTGGCGACGCCTACAAACTGCTCACACCACTGTTGGGGGTTGCCGGCGCCAGCACGATGTTTGCGGTCGCATTGCTCGCCTCCGGACAAAATTCGACACTGACCGGTACGCTTGCCGGACAGGTGGTGATGGAAGGTTTCCTCAATCTAAAACTCACTCCCTGGAAGCGACGCTTGCTGACACGGCTTCTCGCCATTGTCCCTACTGTGATTGTTACCGCCCTTTGGGGGATGTCCGGCACGGCGCGCCTGCTTCTCCTGAGCCAGGTCATCCTGAGCATGCAATTGAGCTTTGCGGTGTTTCCGCTGGTGGCCTTCACCAGTGATCGCGAGAAGATGGGTGAATTCGTCAATCGACCCTGGCTCCGCATAGTTGGATGGGCATCCGCGATCCTGATCGCCGGATTGAACGGATGGCTGCTCGTTCAAATTTGCCTTGGACATTAATCGCAGTCATTCCAGCGCAGCAAGCCACCTGTCATTGGCGGATGGCATCCACTCTCCCATGGTGGCAGGAACGCACGAGCCACGGCCAGTTGCAAGCGAGGACACGATGGATACCCACACCAAAGAAAAAGTAATGAATCGTCCGGAGGAGCAAAAGCATGCGGTACAGCCGTCCGGCTACGATGAAAAAAATCCGGCAACGGCCGGCCCGGGCAACACGGCTGTGCGCAGTCCCACGCCAGAAACAGAAAAGGGCGAGATTAATCCTTCCGCGCCGAACGACGTGAACCGGACGCCGGACCGGAAATAAAAGGTTCCAACAGGTTGGCGGGAATCGATTGATGTTTCTTGAGCATCGCCTCCCACGGATCGCGCCGTAGCCTCGTTTTCCATTCCGCAAACTCCGCCACCAGAAAGCGCGGCGGCCTGGCGCCGTCGAGTTCTTTCCACTCCATTGGCACTGCGACGGGCGCGCCGTGACGCGCGCGCGGAGAGAACGGCGCGACCGACGTTGCACCTCGATCATTGCGCAAATAGTCGATAAAGATTTTCCCCTTGCGATCGGCCTTGGTCATTTTTGTCAGATACAGACGCTGGTTGTCAGCTGCCATGCGGTTGGCGAAGTCGTGCGCAAACTCCTTGACGACCGGCCAGTCATGCTGTGGGGCGATGGGCGCAACGACGTGCAGCCCTTTGCCGCCGGTGGTCTTTAGAAAGCTTTCCAGCTTGCAGTCTTTCAGGCGCGAGCGAACTTCCTTTGCGCTTTCTGCCAGCGTCTTCCACGGAATCGCCTCATCCGGATCCAGATCGAAGATCAAGCGATCCGGTTTTTCGATATCGTTGTTGGTGGAACCCCACGGATGGATTTCGAGCACGCCCATCTGCGCCAATCCGGCCAATCCCAGAGCGCCGGAGAGAGTGATGTAGGATTCGACAACTCCGCTTCTGCGTCCCCGAATGTCGATGCCGTCGATGCCGTCGGGCAGATTGTCGGTCACATGCTTTTGAAAGAAGCACGGCTTGGTACTGCCTTGCGGACATCGCACGATGCTGAGCGGCCGATCGACAATGTGCGGCAGCATATGTTCGCGGACTGCCCAGAAATAATCTGCTAATTGCTGCTTGGTGAGCCCGGTTTCCGAGTCGACCTGTTTGTCGGGATGCGTCAGCGGAATTGGAAAATTATCGTCTGGGTTGCTGGACTTTCTTGAGTTCGTTTTGGAGGCGATCGAGTGCGCTGTGGTTCGACTGGAGCGATGGCTTCTGGGCGCGACACTGGCCGAGCTATTTTTTTTGTTCGCGCCACTTGACGATGCGCTCGCGGATGTCTTTTGCCGCGAAGACTTCTTCTTGCCGCCGGGTTCGACAGGCAACTCTCGGGTCACCTGTTTGGCAGGCTTGTCTTCTCTCAAGCCCTGGAAGGACGCCTGGCGAACCAGATTGTCGGCAGTCCAGGTGGCAAACTTTACCTCGCAAACATATTTCGGTTCCACCCATAGCGCGTCGCGAGCACCATCGGGCGGCACGCTGGAAAAGGGAGGACGCGGCTGACGAATTTCCTCCAGCCGCTTGCGCATTTGCAGACGCCCTTTCTGCGTAAACCCTGTGCCGGTGCGGCCCGCATATACCAGTTCTCCGTCGCGGTAGTAGCCCAGCAGCAGAGCGCCGATGCCGACGCCGGATTTTGAGGGTGGAGTAAATCCGCCGATGACAAACTCCTGCTGACGCACACATTTAATTTTTAGCCAGTTACCGCTTCGCCCGGAAGAATATGGCGCCGAAGCTTTTTTCGAGATGATACCTTCCGCGCCGAGCTGGCACGCCTTCTCAAAGATCTCTCCGCCGCGTGTGCCGAGGTGCTCACTGTATCGAAGGACGCCGTGATGGTCGCCATCGACAACATGGACGAGAATTTTCTCCAGGATATTTTTCCTTTGTTCCAGCGGGAGACTGCGAAGATTGTGCCCGTTCAGGTGGAGCAAGTCGAAGATCACATAGGTAAGCGGCTTTTTCTTGCCTTCCTGAAACGCGGCCTGAAGATCGGCAAAGCTGGTCTTCCCTTCATCGTCGAAAACCACCACTTCGCCATCGAGCAATGCATCGTCCACCGGCAACTCGGCCAGGGCTGCGGCGATCTGCGGCATGCGATGCGTCCAGTCGAGGCCGCCGCGGGTGATCAACGTTGCGGATCGGGATGCCTTGCCGCGAGCCGCCGCGACGCGGCCCTGCATGCGATAGCCATCCAGCTTCAACTCATGAATCCACTCGGAACCGTCCGGGGCCTCGGTCACCTGGAGCGCCAATTGCGGCGGCACAAATTTTGGCAGCGACTCTTTAGGCGCGTTCTTCAATTCGCTGGTGAACGATAGAGCCCGGGGTGTGCCGGCATTGCGTTTGTTCTGGCGATGATTCGTACCACTGGATGTGCCGGCAGATTCCTTCGCCGACGAATGCGACGGCGCTTTCTTTTCCTCCTTCCGCTGCTCGCTACCGTGCGTGCTCCAGACATGGTCCTGATTTTCGGCAATCGCATCGAGATCGCGGCCGGTGACGACGCTGTCAGGCTCTTCTTCTGTCACGGGCGGATCGTCGGGACCGCGCTCCTTGCCATCGTGCTCTTTGATGAGCAGCCAGTTGGCTTTCTTTTCGCCGGCAGCCTTGCCGCCCATGCGGATCAGCGCCCAGTCGCCGCGCAACTTCTCGCCTTTGAGGGTAAATTTCAGACGACCTTTTTCGAGACCCTCGTCCACATCGCCGTGCGGTTCCCAGGTTCCGTGATCCCACAGCATGACGGTCCCGCCGCCGTATTGCCCCTTGGGAATGATGCCTTCGAAGCCGCCATATTCCATGGGATGGTCTTCTACCTGAACGGCGAGCCGCTTGTCGCCGGGATAGTAGCTGGGACCTTTGGTGACCGCCCAACTTTTCAGGACGCCATGCCAGCCGAGGCGGAAGTCGTAATGCAGGCGGGTCGCCGCGTGCTTCTGGATGACAAACGGAAGTTCGGGACTTTTTTCCGCGCCGCGCTTTTTCGATTCTTTATTTTCGCCGCGAGGCTCGGCAGTCACGTCGAAGTTGCGCATGGAGCGATAGCGTGCGAGCTGCTTCTCGACAGCGGTAGAGCTGCGGGCGCGTGAAGATTTTTTCCTGGGATGAGCGGTCGCCATGTCTTTACGCCGTCTTCTTTCTGCGGGCGTGAGGCTTGACCAGCTTCAGTCCGGAGGACTTCGACTTACTCTTCTTTTCTGCCGTGGCGTGTTTCGATGCGGATGGGCGGTCGGAGCGTGATGACGAGGGCGGCGCGTTGACGCTCTTGCGCAGCGCATCCATCAGGTTGATGACTTTAGCGCGCTTGGGTGCTTTCTCTTCCTGCGGAAGCGGATGATGCTCAATCTTGGCGTCGATCAGTTCGCGAAGGGCGACTTCATAATCATCTTCAAACTTGGCGGGTACGAATTTTGCGGTGCTGCGCTTGATGAGTTCTTTCGCCAGTGCGAGCTGATCCTTGTCGATGCTGTGTTCTTTGATGCCGGAAAAATATTCCGCAGGATCGCGCAGTTCAGCTTGATAGCGCATGGTGTAGGCCATGAGCCCGCGCGATTTTGGATCTGAGGGAGGCATGAGAGCGATGAGATGCTCGCGGCCGGAAAAAGCGGCTTCGCCCAGGCCAGCCTTGCCTGTTTCCCGCAGCGCCTTCTGGATGACGGCGAACGCCTGTGCCTGGGCATCGTTCTGCGGAGCGACAAAATACGGCTTCTCAAAGAATGCGGGATCGATTTCGTCGATGTTGACGAACTGCACGATCTCGAGAGTTTTCTTGCTGGGAATGCGGAGATGCGCAATTTCATCCGGCTCAATGGTGACGTATTCGCCTTTGTGAACTTCATAACCTTTCACGATGTCGGCTCGATCGACGGATTCCTGATCCTCGGCGACGTTTTGATGGCGAATTCGCTCGCCTGTTTTTCGATCGATTTGATGAAACTTGATCTGGCTGGCGGCTTCTGTGGCCGCAAACAAGGAAACGCCAAAGGAAACCAGGGAAATCTGAATCTGTCCAGACCAATATGGGCGTGCCATGGACGGTGCCTCTTTTCTGAAATTTCTACCAGACACTAAGATTCACGCGCATGCGCAGAGGGTGCCACGCTGGGCGAAATTCGCCGGGACGCGCGCCGGTCTAGCTAGCGGCGCCGGCCGATCCAGTAACCTGCGACGCCGGCCAGCGTTAACGCCACCAGGGGCAGCACGATTCGCGGCGGCGGCCAGCCGGTAGCGCTGCCGAAGACCGGGTTCGCCTCCGGAAGATCGGGTTCCGTGCCGAACGCGTCGGTCACGGCGGCGATGGTCGCCAGGGTTCTGCGGCTGTTGCGACTGTTGATCCGCTGCAGCGATTTCAATAATGATGGCGGCTCGCATCCCGGTTCGTTTTTGCGGCATTGATCCTCGGTGATGGCGTTGGCGACGGCATCCACTTTTTCCGGATTGAGGTTGGCGAAGACCCGCGACAGGGCGAGGAAATTGCGCACGGCGCGAACGCCCTCGGGCGTGTCGGCGAAGTGCGACGCTTTGTCGACGATAGCGTCGCGGGCGCCGATTGCGCCACGCAGGATATCGAGCACGCCATGATCCTGCGCCTCCTGCAATAACTGGAAGGCCGAGAGAAGCGCTTTGCCATGCTGCACTGGAGCATTCTCCACCTTCGCGCGAAGCTCTTCGCGCTCGTCTCGATGCGGAGTGAAGGTGCGAATCGGCTGGGCCATAGAATTGCCTCCTGGTTTAGACCTGCAAATTGGCAATCTGTACAAGTTTGTCGTCCGGTGCGGTTCCGGGCAAACGATAATCGCTGCGTTGCCATTTGCGTTCGACTTCAACTCCATTTTGGGGAGTGGGATGTCCGAAGCGGAAATTGACACGCGGCAGCGGATTGGCTCCCTGCTCCTCAAGGGGAATCATTTGGACTGTGGTTTCTTTGTATGCGGGAGTGTGCGTGGCGCGATCGAGTCCGGCGCCCGTGAGCCGATTGACTGGCTGCTCAATTGAATTCAGCGGCAAGTAGAGTTGTTTTCCTTGAACGCGGTCGGTGACCAGCACCCGCACCTTGACCTGGCCATATTTGGAACGCAGGCGGACCCATCGGCCTGTGTCGACGCCTCGCTCCGCAGCCAGCTCGGGCGAAACCTCCACCCAGGTGTTCGGCGTCTCTTCCATGATTCCTTTGGAACGGAAGGTCATATTGCCGGCTTCAAAATGCTCCAGCAATCGACCGTTATTCAAGTGCAGATCGAACTCATCACTAACCTGCTCACAGGGCTCGATCCATTCCAGCGGATAGAATTTCGCCTTGCCGTCGGGGAACGGAAATTTCTCAGTAAATAGCAGAGGCTGATCGGAACCGTCCGCGGCTACCGGCCACTGCAGCGACTTGTAGCCTTCGAGTCGCTGGTAGTTGACGCCGGCAAACATAGGGGTCAGCGAAGCCACTTCGTCCATCACCTCCGACGGATGATTGTAGTTCCAGTTCGCCCCCAGCGCGTTGGCAATGTCCTGGATGATGCGCCAGTCCGGCTTGCTTTCGCCCAACGGTTCGAGCACTTGATAGAGCCTCTGGATGCGGCGTTCGGTATTGGTGAAGGTGCCATCTTTTTCGAGGCTCGGACTGGCCGGCAGCACCACATCGGCGTAGCGGGCCGTCTCGCTCAGGATGACATCCTGGACAACGAAGAAGTCCAGTTTTTCGAGGGCCGCTCTGACGTCATTTTCATTGGCGTCGGAGGTAATCGTATCCTCCCCCTTCAAATACATGGCTTTCAATTTTCCCTGGTGGATGGCGTCGATCATCTGATGGTTATCCAGACCCGTGTTTGTCGGCAGCTTGACATTCCATCCGCGCTCGAAACGCTCAATCACTTCCGGGTCGTCCACCTTTTGATAACCGGAGAGGATGTTGGGCATCGAACCGAAGTCGCTGGCGCCCTGCACATTATTGTGGCCGCGCAGCGGATAGGCGCCGGTCCCGGGCCGCATGTAGTTTCCGGTGAGCAGCAGCAGATTGGAAATCGATGTGGATGTATCGGAGCCGCCGCAGTGTTGCGTGACGCCCATGGCCCACAGAATGCAAACGCTGTTAGCCTGCGCAATCTCCTGTGCGACCTGCTGCAGTGTGGCGACGGGAATTCCGGTGATTCGCTCCGCATATTCCAAGGTGAAAGGAGCGAGGCTGTCGCGATACTCCGCGAAGCCGTTGACCCAGCGATCGACAAATTCCATCTTCGCCAGCCCATTGTCGAGGATGTATTTCGACACCGCGGAAAGCCACACCAGATCGGTTCCCGGGTTGGGCCGGATGAGAATGTCGGCGCGGCGCGCCATTTCGTGCTCTCGCAGGTCGGAGACGATGAGGCGCTGACCGCGCAATTTATGCGACTGCTTTACTCGGGTCGCCAGGACGGGATGGCTCTCTGAAGTGTTACTGCCGACGATGACAACCAGGCTCGCAGCCTCAATATCGCGAATGGAACCGCTGTCGCCGCCGTAGCCGACGGTGCGCGAGAGGCCCATGGTGGCGGGCGTCTGGCAATAGCGCGAGCAGTTATCAATGTTGTTGGTGCCAATGACGGCGCGCGCCAACTTCTGCATCAGAAAGCTTTCCTCGTTGGTGCATTTCGAGGAAGCAATCAGTCCAATGGCGTCCGGACCGTGCTCATTTTTGATGGCAGACAATTTGGACGCGATCAGCTCGAGAGCCTCTTGCCAGCTGGCTGGTCGAAACGTTTGCCCATCGCGAATGAGAGGCCTGGTGAGGCGATCCTGCGCGTTGATGTAATCCCAGCCGAACTTTCCTTTGACGCAGGTGGAGATGCCATTCGCCGGACCTTCCCCTGGTTCGATTTTCAGAATGTCGCGATCCTTGGTCCAGATGTCGAAGGAACAGCCGACACCGCAATAAGTGCAGACGGTCTTGGTTTTTTTGACGCGCTGTTGGCGCATCGCTGCTTCCACTTGAGAGAGGGCGAGAATCGGGCCATATCCGGTTTCGGGCTCGACGCCTTTGACCATGTCGATCATGTCGTCGAGAGCCTGGCGCGGCAATCCGGTAAGGTAGCCGGCGTGGCCGATCATTGATTTCTCCATGAGCGCATTGCATGGGCATACGGTGACGCAATGGCCGCAGGAGACGCAGCTGGAACCGCCGATGGTTTCCCCTCCGTCCCACAGAACGCGGGGATGCTGCGATTCCCAATCGATCGACAGCGTCTCATTCACCTGAAAATTCTGGCAGGCTTCCACGCAGCGCCCGCACAAAATGCATTGGTCCGGATCGTAGCGATAGAAGGGATTGCTGTTGTCGACTGGATAGGGCTTGGGCGTGTAGGGCCGCTTTTGATGTTTCACGTCGAGCAGGGCGGTGGTGTTATGCACCGTACAGTTGTCGTTGTTGTTATCGCAGACGGTGCAATAAAGCATGTGATTGCCGAGGATGCGATCAAAGGCTTCGCGCTGGGCCACATCGACCAGCTCCGACTTCGTAACCACGGTCATGCCGGCGGCAACGGGAGTTCCACAGGCGCGAGCCAGAGCGCCGTTGACCTGGACCATACAGGTGTCGCAGGTCTGGATAGGGCCGAGTTGTGGGTGATAGCAAACCTGAGGGATAATTCTGCCGATTCGATTCAGCACATCCACCAAAGGTTCGCCCAGGGTCGCGTGGCCGCTAACGCCATCGATTTCTATGGCGCAGGATGACGGAGCGGATTCGGTACGCAGAGTGGAATGTAAAGATTGATCGTTCATCGTAGAGAATTCCTGAACAGAATGTTGTGGGGAAAAAGCTGTTGATTCCTCCTGTATTGAGATGCGCGCAGCGCTCCGAGAGACGCTTGCGATCGACTACGCCTGAAACTCCGGACTGCGGCCAGGAGCGGCCGGAGAGCGGACCATGCGGAGGGGAGGGTTAGAGTTGAGAAATGGGGCCCAGTGCGACCCGAACGCGTAGTGGAGGTCGCGTCGAGACATACCTTGCAGCGCGACCGTGTTGATTGCCGCCGTACGCAAACCAGATGTCAGTCTGCAAAGGCAGCGCACGCGGCTGCCTCGTCCGGATAAAGATGGGTGTATTTGTTCAGACCCACCATCACGAAGACCTTCTGGAAATGAGGCGAGAGTCCGAAGCTGTGAACGATGCGACTGGCCTTGTTCGCCGCCATCAGCAACTCGATGATCAGCGCGATGCCGCTGGAGTTCATGTATTCCATTTTCGCGAAGTCGAAAACCAGCCGGTGGGTGCTGGCCGGCACCTTGTTGTAGGCGCCAAAGACAACTTCGCGGGAGGTGCTGGTGATATCTCCGGAAAAGCGCAACAGGGCAATCGCGTCGCCATCCGGCGCCTTGACTTCATCCACGTTCACTCGGGTGATCAGTTGCGGTTGCATGCTCATGTCTTAGTCTCTCACTCCTCTTCCTTATCCAAACGAATCATTAAGCGAACGCAATTTCCGCCGTGGGCGGTGTGGGTCCACTCGGCCTCGTCGACGAGGGCCTGCATGAGAAACATCCCCATGCCGCGGGCCTGCTCTTCGCCGTGCATCTTGCGGTCGATATCGGGAGTATGAACTTTCTTATGGAGCCCGGAGCCGGAATCGAGGATTTTCACCTCCAGCTTGCCATCTTCCATGGAGAGAATGATTCCAATGCTGAGGCGCTCATCAAAGCGATTTCCGTGTTCGATAGCGTTGATGCACGCCTCGGCGACGGCAGTCTTCAGGTCTTCAATTCTGTCATCGGGAAAGCCCATCAGCCGGGCGACTCCCGCCGCGGTCTGCATGGCCACCTTCTCAAATCCAAGCTTGGAAGGAAGCCTCAATTCGACTGCGGATACTATTTCCTGCGCCATACCCACCTCCTGAAACCATCCTTCCATTTCTCATTCAACATGCCATCGCTATCCAATGAACTTGATGCTATATCGTCCGTCAGAGCCGTAACATTGCCAGAGCGGTACGGTCATCCCGGAGTTCGGCTTCCCCGTCGAAGGATTCTACCGCGGACCAGACGCTATTGAGCAACTGTTCCGCGTCTTTTCCGCGCCAGGCGCGAAGCTCCTCGAGAAGGCGCTCCGGACCAAACTCGTCTTCTCCGTGAAAGACCTCAGTCAAACCGTCGGTGTAGAACAAAAGCCGACTATTTTCCTCCAGATGATACCGAATCGAACTGTAGTTCATGCCGGCCAACATGCCGACGGGCGTTCCGCTGGCGCCAATCTGCTGCACCGACTTGCCATGCAGCAAGAAGGCGGGATTGTGGCCGGCATTGACAACTTCAAGGGTGTGCTCGCCTGGATGTAATTTGGCAAAGATCGCCGTGACATAGCGTCGGCGTGTCTCCGCGCCGTCCGCCTGCTGGACATCGTTCAGTTTCGCAGCCATCTCGTCGAGCGGCAGGCCGGACGCGGCCATGGCGCGAAACGCGGAACGAAACGAGGTGCCGACCAGAGCCGACGCCAGACCTTTCCCGGCCACGTCGGCGACCACGATCATCCATTCCCCCGACGGCAGCGGGAGAATATCGAGATAGTCCCCACCGACCTCGTAACAGGTCTGGGAACGGCCGGCAATACTATATCCGGCAATGACCGGCATGGATTGCGGCAAGAGACTGCGCTGGATTTCGCGCGCCGAGGCCAGATCCTGCTGCACCCTTTCCAGGTCGAGGGTGCGCTCGTGGTAGCGGGCATTTTCAATGGCGACGGCAGCCTGCATGGCCAGGTTTTCGAGAAAGTCCTGCTCATATAAGGTGAGGGGCGCGCAATCGCGGGTCAGGACCACCATCTCGGTGAGCAGGGTTCCTGTTCTGTCCACCAGCGCAAATCGAAAGCAGCCGCGCTTGGGATCGGAGGTTGGGGGATGCAGCAAAAAGCGGGGCTGAATCTCGCCATAGGAAAACGGGAAGGCGGTGAAGAATGCCCCGGCCATCTCCAGCTCGCGGACGCTCAATTCCAGCACCGAGCGCAGCACGCTATCGAGTTCGATGGTGCCGTGGATTTTATGGCTGGCCTCCAGCAACGCCTGCAGACGGGCGATTTGCTGCTGCAGGTGGAGGGTGCTTTCGGGTTCCATCACGGCTCCTTCTGCATGGGCGGCACCGACAGGCGCACATCGACCGAGGGCTGAAACCACCACTCCCCGGCATAGTCAGACTCTATGAACAGCACGATACATCATAGAAGGAGCATGGAGCCAGATGAATTCGGCGCAGGGTATGAGGTCGTACATCCCGGTGGATGGATTGAAGCGCCCACAAGATGGCCGGACGTGCCGGTCTGAGATTTGATGGGACTGCGAATGGTCTTTGAGGGCGGAACGATGCTGGGGAGACGTAGCGCCGCGGTGGGATGGTCGTTACTGTCCAGCGCGCCCGATACTTTCTCCTGGGCGGCCAGATTCGAGTGATATTCTCGTGGCATGTTGCTCCGGGCGAAGCTTGCGGCATGTATTTTCCTGTTTGCCGCATGCCTGCCCGCACAGCCGCGCGCTGCAACTTCGCAACCCTCGTCGACCGATGCGGAACCTGTACTGACGCTGCCGGTATTAGGTCAAGGTTTTGTTTTGCTCGATGGCCCATGGCAATTTCATCTGGGCGACGATCTTCGATGGGCGTCGCCGGGGTTGGATGATTCTGGGTGGGAGCAGATCCAGGTTTCGAACTCGTGGGGAAGCCAGGATCATCCGGGGTATACGGGGTATGCCTGGTACCGCCGGCATGTGGAGATCCACACGCTGAACGGCAGCCAATCCTACGCACTGTTGATGCCACCGACCGATGACGCCTACGAGGTGTATTGGAACGGCCAACTGATTGGACGCTACGGCAAGCTGCCGCCGCGGCCGCACTGGTATTACACGTCGCTGATTCGCAGCTTCGCTGTCCCGGCGGCTGAGTCGGGAACCATTGCCATTCGGGTGTGGAAGTCTCCCCTGCTATTTGTCGACCCGGCCACCCTGGGCGGCATGTATGGGCCGCCGCTCCTGGGCGACGCCGACACCATTGCCGCGCAACTGGCGGCGTCGAATGCAGCGACGATGCAACAGAACCTTTACGACTACACGCTGGTGATTCTCTACGGATTTGTCACCCTGATGAGTCTGTTGTTGTGGAGCCGGAACCGCAAAGTCAAACTCTTTCTGTGGCTTGCCATCTTCACCGCGACGCCGGTGCTTCTCGCAGTGATTCGAGGCGTACTACTCATTCCGATTGCCTACGGGTGGGGTAGAGGGCTGAACCAGCCGATTTATGCGCTGAATCACATTTCTCTGTGGTTCCTCTTGCTTTACCTGCTGCGGCTGGACGGCAATCCGATGCTGGTCCGCTGGACGCGTGCGTTGGCAATCGTCACGGTGACGGCGGGCGTTCTTGACGGAGCTCTGGCGTTCTTCTGGGGCAGCGCAGGCCAGTGGATGGTGAGCCTGGACGCGGTTTTGACCACGATTATCCTGGTGGTCGAAGTATTCCCATTCGTCCTTATTGGCATGGGTGTTCGGCAGCAGCTGGAGCCTTCTCGCTGGTGGCTGGCGATTAGCGCGTTTGTCTCGCAGATGATCGACACGGTCGCGGATGCCAGCGCCGCGGGACAGCGATTTACGCACTGGACTATCTACGACACGATCTCGACGCCGCTGTTTATGATTTTCGGGGTGCGTTTCACAGCGGCCGACCTGGCGGGGATTGCATTGTTTCTTTCCATCCTATATGCCGTCTACCGGTACAACATGGAACAGCAGGCGCGGCAGAGCGCACTGGAGCAGGAGATGCACAGCGCGCGGGAGATCCAGCGCGTGCTGATTCCAGAGACGCTGCCGTCGCTGGAGGGATTCGCAATTTCCAGCGCGTACCAGCCGGCGCTGGAGGTGGGCGGGGACTTCTTTCAAATTATCCGGCAGGATGACGGATCGACCATTGTGGCGATGGGGGATGTGAGCGGCAAGGGGTTGAAGGCTGCGATGAGCGTATCGCTGATCGTGGGTGTCCTGCGGTCACTCGCCGACTCAAGCTCCGGGCCGGTACAGATGCTGGAAACGCTGAATCGCTGCCTGTGCGGGCGCCTACAAAGTGGCTTTGTCACAGCGGTGATTTTGCGTCTTGAGCCCACGGGCTCAATCACGCTGGCCAATGCGGGTCACTTACCGCCGTTCCTGAATCAGCGAGAGCTCGACATTGAGGGATCGCTGCCTCTGGGGCTATTGTCTTCCGCCGAA
Source organism: uncultured Acidobacteriota bacterium (assembly GCA_963756315.1). Classification (GTDB taxonomy): domain Bacteria; phylum Acidobacteriota; class Terriglobia; order Terriglobales; family Acidobacteriaceae; genus JAKAAZ01. The sequence goes on along the minus strand of CAVWNI010000009.1, from coordinate 888,218 downwards.
TATTGCGAAGTGAAGATACGGCTCCATCCTGGCGACCAGCTGAGTCTCTACACAGATGGATTGGTAGAGGCGCGGAGCCATAGCGGAGAAATCTACGGTTTTGAGCGGCTTCATGCGTTATTCGCGTCTCGGCCATCGGCGCAGGAAGCCACCCAGGCAGCTGTCGCGTTCGGCCAGGAAGACGACATTACCGTACTGACACTAACGAGGCTGGCGGCGGGCGAGGAATCGACAACGTCGCTGACCGCACCTATCCTGGAACCGGTCGCGGCGGATTCCTGATCGGCTGAGGCGAGCGCAAGTCAAGGCACAGCCGGGTCCGCACGCCATCCGCTGGAAGGGACCGCCTGTTTACGCGCGGCCCCATCCATGTCCAAGCTATTTGACGGCCACCGTAATCGTGACCGAACCGCTGCCGGAAGAGTAGTTGCTGCTGCCGCTGTAGGTGGCAGTCAGCGTATGACTGCCATTGGTCAGAGACGATGCAGCCAGCGTGGTGGCAGCAGTTCCAGCGGCGCTGACCGGCACGGTGGCCAACACCTTGCCGCCACTGGAGAACGTCACCGTCCCAAGCTGGTTTGGAGGGCCCGCACTCCAGGACTGGATCGATGCGGTGAGGGTGAGATTTCCTCCCGTCAGGTACCAGGTGGAAGGGGTTAGTTGCACGATCACCGGCGCCTTGGTCACCGTGAAGCTTACCGTGCTGGATTTCGCCGCCGCGTAGTTTGTCTGTGCAGCGTATCCCATCACCACCGTATGTGTGCCGGTCTGCGGTTGAGGGATAGAAAACTGCGCGACGCCGGATTGCAAGGGCAAGGTCACAACTGGGCCGCCATCGTACTGATACGTGACGACGCCCTGCGGAGGTCCAGCGGCGGAGCTGGTATAGATGCCGCAATAGTAATTCGCTCCGTACGGGAAATTGGCATTCCAGCAGGCGGTACTGAGCTGGACCGGGACGGGATTGACGGTCAGAATCACCGGGGCAGAATTGCCCGCGGCATTGTATTTATCGCCGGAATAGGCCGCGGTGAGCGAATGGGCGCCGACATTGAGGCCCTGAACGTAGAGGTAGGCGGCGCCGTTCCCTTGCAAGCCGGAGGTTTGGAGCAAAGTGGAGCCGTCGTAGAGCTTCACGGTTCCGGTGGGGGTATGACCGTTGGTTGGAGCGACCTGAATGACGACGTTGGTGCCCAGTGGATAGGTGACTGTGGACTGGCTGAGCGTGAGCTTCACCGAAGAATCGTACCCAGCCGTGACCACATAGCTGACAGACGCTGAGGACGTGTTGCCGGCGGCATCGACAGCCGTCACTGTGAAGGTGTTTGGACCCGGCGTCGAAGTGTTGACGGGGCTGTTCAGGATGCCAGTGTTCAACACCGGGGTGGTGGACGAGAACGTCGAGCCACCGCATTGGACGACACCGGAACGCTCATCCGTGCAGCTGTAGGTGGCTGTCACGGCCTGGCCGAGCGTATAACTGCCGGTCGATGGGGAAAGCGTTGGCCCGGAAGCGACGATGGGTGCGATGGTATCGACGTTGAGAGGCACGGTGTAATAGGACGTGGACCAGCTGCCGGTGCCATCCTGCTGGAAGCTGAGTTCCTCGGTTCCGGCGCAATCCTGAGCGAAGTAATGAATCAGGTAACTGCCATCGGCGAGCCCGGTCAGACTCTGCACGGGAGGTGTGAAAACGGTCGCCGGAGAACCGGACGAGGTCGCCGTTGGGCAGACCACGTTGCTGTTCACTGTGGTGTCGGTGGAGACCGGGGTACCCGGAACAGGAACATTGCTGGCCGGTGAAATCCCATAGGTGATGCTCAAAATCGGTGCAGCGACAAATTTGGAAACTCCGGGCAGTTGCGATTCAGTCACCCCGGCAAGATTAGGCGGCTGGCTGGAGAAGGTCACATTCGCGGTCGACTTGTTGACCCAGCCGCCGTTCTGCTCGCCGGCCACCGTGACGGTAGTGAGATCTTCAGGAACCCCTGTCACCGGAATGAATGTCGAGTTCGGGTGAGAAGTGTAACCACTCGCGATATAGAGACCTGGACCGGAGAAGCTGGTGAGCAGGTTCTGTGGGCATGGCAGGCTCTCCAAACCAGAAGCTGGATCGAAGGAGCAAGGACCGCCATTCCAGTCTTCCCTGGCCATGAGGAAGCCTACGCCTTCATGGAACGTGGGGCCATTGTTGGGTGTCTGGATGTCGGGGAGGGTGAAGGCCGGGCCATCAAAGACATCCTGGAACAGCTCATTCGGCATGGACGAGACGGGGCACAGGGCGCCGCTTTCGCTGGAGCCGGCACCCACCGTGCATTCCAGCGTAAACAGCTTGCAGGCTGCCAGCCCGCTGGTGGGAAGCGCCTCGCCGGTATGAACCAGGCAATTGGAGGTAGAGAACGAGGTTTGCGGAACGTAGACAGATTGGAATGTGGCGGGATCGACGGGCAAATCTTCGGTTCCGGGAATGGTTCCGTCTGTGATCGACAACGTTCCAGCAGCCTGGGCTTTGGCAAGATCGTAGGTGAACTGGACCTGCTGATTTGTATTGGTATTGAAATTAAAATTCTGCGTCAGTTGCGGCGGTGTCGGATTGTTCTGCGAGATGGGATTGCCCGTGATGTTCGCCGGGCCGGTGACACCGGTCTGGGTGCAATCGGTATTGAGATAGACGGAAGAACTGGCCAGGTAGCCGCCGCCATCTACCAAGCTGATGGTAATCTGATTCGCTCCCGGGACGAGACTCTCGTGAATATCGAGGGGCGCAACGCCGCCGGCGGCGACCAGATTGTCAGGATTCTGGGCGACGAGGTTGCCATCGCCGGCAGGCAACTGGTAGGCGCTGGTAAAGCAATTGGGTGACTGCACACCGTTGGGGTAATCCGATGTTCCGCCGGTGCAGGCATTGGTTGGGCCAGTGATGGAGGGCGAACTGGTACTGACCTGGATATTGTTGTCGACCAGGATATTTCCGCCGTTTGCTGAAGAAAGTGTGGCCGTAGGCGAGGCGGGGCAGGTCAGATTGAGCGTCGTGCTGTTGAAGGTATTGGGGGCGTCATAGGTGGTACCAGTGACGGAGCTGCGCACGTTGACGGGGCTGAACAGCAGAATGGAATTCTGCGCAACCAGCGCGGGGACAACGAGGGCCATGCACGCAGCGACAGGACCGCACAACAGGATCGACGACTTTCTCATGTGAAGATAACTCCTTGTGGACTTCAGTGAACCTTTGGGGGTCGAGTGGGAATTGCTGCAAAGATTGAGACGAAAGTTCCGAAATCTCTAAAAGAGTTGAGGTGCGTTTGCGACGACCAGGAGGGGAGCCTGGCGATTGCCTGTAGCCGTGGGCCGGCCTTGTTCAGTGATCGTAAATGCGGCCTGGGAACGGTGTCAACGGAAAGTTCGGCGACGCGGCGAACCGAAATATGCCCGGCATTTTCTCGTATACGCTGGAGGTTGTGATTTCGCGTCACGTACGCAAAACTCGACCACGATGCGGAAGCGAGAGTGGAGCCGAGGGAGCGGTGATTTGTCGGGTCGCCGACTGAGTATGACGCGGGACACGCGAGGTGGAGATGTCGATGGCTGCAACCTTGCCGCATTTGAATGGGCAATTTCTCAAGGACCATCCGGAGCTGGCGGGACGAGCGGGTAGTCATTCTCTGCCGGAAAGAGTGATGCAGTTCGGCGGCGGTGTTTTTCTGCGGGGCTTCGCGGATTGGATGATCGACGGGATGAACCGGAAGGGACTGTTCCGCGGCAGCGTCGTTGTGGTGCCGTCGATGACGCCGGCCATGGTGACCAAGCTGAACCGGCAGGATGGCGCCTATACCCAGCTGGCGCGGGGACTGGAGAATGGCCAGCTCGTGGAAGAAGAGATCATCGTGACGTCGATCAGCCGCGGCATCGATCCAACGTTGCAATTTGACGATTTTCTAAAGTGCGCGCACAGTCCTGATCTGCGTTTCATTATCTCGAACACGACGGAAGCCGGGATTGTCTATCGCGCCGAGGACAAGCAGAGCGACCGGCCGCCCTTGTCGTTCCCGGCGAAGCTGACGCGGCTGCTGATCGAGCGGTACAAGGCATGCGATGGCGATGTGACCAGGGGATTTGTGATTTTGCCGTGCGAACTGATTGAGCGCAATGGCGACACACTGAAGAAGACGGTGCTGCAAACAGCGGCGAATTGGAAGCTCGACGCAGGGATGATTGAGTGGATTGGGAAAGCCAACGTATTTACAAATACGCTGGTGGATCGTATTGTGACCGGCTTTCCGGAGGACGAAATTGAAGCCTTGTGGCAAAAGGCCGGCTACGTCGACGAGCTGTTCAATACCTCCGAGGTTTTTCATTTGTGGGTGATCGAGGGACCCGCCGAGCTGGCCAAGGAATTGCCGTTGCGGGAAGCGGGCTTCAACGTAATCTTTACCGACGACATGAAGCCGTATCGCGACCGCAAGGTGCGCATCCTGAACGGGGCGCATACCAGCATGGCATTGGCAGCGTACCTGGCAGGCCAAGATCGGGTGGGCGAGTGCATGACGGATCCGTTGATTCGAGGATTTATGGAGCGGGCAATCTATGACGAGGTCATTCCTATGCTGACGCTGCCGAAGGATGAGCTGGAAGCATTCGCGGCGTCTGTGTTCGAACGATTCAGCAATCCATTTATCCGGCATGCGCTCTTAAAAATCTCGTTAAATTCGGTTTCGAAGTACAGGACGCGGGTGCTGCCATCGGTGGAGGAGTATGTTGCGGTGCGAGGACAGGCGCCCGCTCGGCTGACGTTGGGTCTGGCGGCATTGATCGTGTTTTATCGGGGCACGGGAATTCGCGATGGCGAGCTGATCGGACATCGCGACGGCAAGGAATACCGCATTCGGGATGAGCCATCGATTCTGGAGAATTTTGCCGATTTATGGTCGCAATTTGATGGCTCGGCGGCAGGCATCCAGAAGCTGACCGATGCAGTTTTGCGGCGGGAGGGCTGGTGGGGCAAAGACCTGCGCCAGCTTCCCGGCATGTCGTCGACTGTGGGCGGGTACGTGGAATCGATCCTGAATCGTGGGATGAGGGCCACCCTGCAGCAGGTGGGCTAGCGCAACCGGCGGCGGGAGGAGATTCCGCCGACAGAGTCGAACGCGGGACGGCCCAATCGAAGACATTCGACTCGCCGCAGCATTCCCATCTTTCGCAGGGAATGACAGCAACGAAACTATGACAGGATAGAAGGAATGCCGAATCCGCAAGACCCTCCCCGAGCCGCTGCCGCATTTGCCTCCCGCGACTTTCGCCATTATCAGCTGGCGCGTTTGCTGGTGATCATTGGCGCGGAAGCGCAGGCTGTCGCCGTTGCGTGGCAGATTTACGCGATTACCCATCGAGCCATCGATCTGGGTTATGCGGGTCTGGCGCTGTTTCTGCCCGGCGTTTTATTTTTGCTGATCAGCGGACACACGGCGGACCGCTATGACCGCAGGAACGTCATTCTGGTTTGCTACTCGCTGCAATGCCTTTGCACGGGAACCTTGTTTTACTTGTCATGGATCGGCACGCAGCGTGTAACGGCGTTGTTCACCGTACTGTTCCTGGTGGGGACGGGGCGGTCGTTCAGCGGGCCGGCCAGCTCGGCGTTGTTGCCGCATCTGGTGCCGAAGGGTGACTTCGTCAACGCGGTCTCGTGGGGCGCATCGATTTTTCAGTTAGCGAATTTTGTCGGCCCCGCGCTGGGAGGCGTGTTGTTCACATTGCCGCTGGCGCGCTGGCTGCCAGACCCGCTGGGAACGCACATGGCTGGCGGCGCAATCGTTTATGCATTCACGTTTGCTACGCTGGTAGCGTTTCTGCTGCTGCTGGCGTCGGTTTCCGTGCGGCCGGGGCGGCAGGAACAGCGGGCGATCTCCGTCGATACGCTGCTGGCGGGATTCCGCTACATGTGGCACAAAAAGCTGCTGCTGGGTGTGACCACGCTGGATCTGTTTGCAGTACTGCTGGGCGGCGCGGTCGCGCTGTTGCCGATATTTGCCGAGAACATTCTGCATTCCGGACCGAGCGGCCTTGGAATTTTGCGCGCCGCGCCTGCGCTGGGAGCGTTGATGGTGTCCGTTCTGATGACCTGGCGACCGATCACCCATCATGCCGGAGTTCGCATGTTGTTTTGCGTGATCGTGTTCGGCGCGGCCACGATCGTGTTTGGGCTGTCGCACAATATGGTGCTGTCGCTGGCAGCGTTATTTGTGGTGGGGGCGTCGGACATGGTGAGCGTGATCGTGCGGGCGTCGATGCTGCAGTTGGCCACTCCGCAAGCCATGCGAGGACGCGTAAGCGCGGTGAACGCCTTATTCATCGGAGCCAGCAACGAATTTGGAAGCTTTGAAAGCGGCGTGACCGCACAGTGGTGGGGCGCGGTGCCGGCGGTGGTGGTGGGCGGCATCGGCGCGATTGCGGTCACCGGGATATGGACGCTGTTGTTTCCTTCCCTGCGCAAAGTGGATCGACTGAGCGAAACTGAATTGCTGGGAATGGAACAGGAAGCCGCGGCGGCGAAGCCGCAGAACTGAATTGAAGTTGATTCAGGGAAGCGTCCGGCAGCGGTTGCCGGATCGGCGCCGGTTCCGAGATTCTTTCCTCTTGTTTGTGTTTCCTTCATCGGATGAGTGAGCGTAGCGTCGCGGGTGCGGGGAATTGCGATATCATCGCTGCTGTCTCTGGAGGGGAACTCCATGCGCCGTTTCTGCCTGTTTATGGGCCTCACCGCTGCTCTGGCTCTGGCCGCCGCACAGACCAGCGCCGCGCCCAAACCCTCGTATCCTCCGACGCCATGGCCGATCGTCAACGGCGGCTACGACATTCACAGCTTCCGCTTCGAAACCGGCCAAACGATTCCCGATCTGCATCTGCATTACCTCACTCTGGGCACGCCGCGGCGCGATGCCGCCGGACATACCGTCAATGCCGTGCTGCTGCTGCACGGCACCGGAGGCAGCGCTCACTCCCTGCTGAATCCGGTCTTCTCCAACGTGCTCTTCGGGCCCGGCCAGCCGCTCGATATCACGAAATACTTCATCATCCTGCCCGACGACATTGGCCACGGCGAATCGAGCAAGCCCTCGGACGGGCTGCGCATGAACTTCCCGCGCTACACCTACGACGACATGGTCCGGTCCCAGCGCCAGATGCTCGTCGACGGCCTTCACGTAGATCATCTCCGTCTCATCCTCGGCACCTCGATGGGCTGCATGCAGTCGTTCGTGTGGGGCGAAACGTATCCGCATTTCGCAGACGCGCTGATGCCGCTTGCGTGCCTGCCCGTTGAGATCGCCGGGCGCAACCGCATGTGGCGCTACATGGCCATGCAGTCGATCCGCGACGATCCCGCCTGGGACCACGGCAACTACGCACGCGAGCCTATCGAAGGTCTGCGCGGCGCGGCGGACATGCTCATCCTGGCCGGCTCCGCGCCGCAGCAAATGCAGAAAGATTACCCCACCCGCCAGCAGGCTGAGGCGTATGTCGATCGCGTGCAGAACGCCGTCCTCTCCAGCGACGACGCGGACGACTTCATTTATCAGGTGGATGCTTCGCGCGACTACAACCCGGAGCCTCGACTCAGCTCCATCATCGCGCCGGTGCTGTGGATCAATTCCGCCGACGACTTCATCAACCCGCCGGAGCTGGACATCGCGCAGAAGCTGGTCCATCGCATGGCGCATGCCCAATTCGTGCTGATTCCGGCATCGATGCAAACGTACGGCCACGGAACGCATACGCACGCAGAGGTGTGGAAGCAGTATCTCGTCCAGCTCCTGCGGGAATCCTCAACGCACTAGAGCATTTCTCCTCGCTTTTTTTGTTTTGGCTTGCGCGTGCTTGGGTCATGCTCCACAGGCACGAATTGGCGAGAGGGATGAAGCCTTATCGCCTGCCATGTTCCAGCAGATCGATGAGAGCTGCTTCGTCGAGGACGGGAACATTCAGCTTGTGTGCCTTGTCGAGCTTGGAACCTGCCTCTTCGCCGGCGACGACGTAGTTTGTTTTCTTGCTCACAGAGCCGGAGACATTGCCGCCCTCGCGCTCGATGCGGTCTTTGGCCTGTTCGCGGGTCAGGGTGGGCAGCGTGCCGGTCAGGACAAACGTCAGTCCGCTGAGTCTGGACGAAGTCTTCTTCCGCTCGGCCTGAAAATTGAGACCTGCGGCGCGCAGTTTTTCAATCAGCTCTCGATTCCGAGGCACGGCAAAGAACTCAAGCATCGCAGTCGCAATTCGCGGCCCAATTTCCTGCACTCGTTCGAGATCTTCCGCGCCGGCTTCCATGACGCGATCCATGGTTTCAAACGCATCGGCGAGAAACTGTGCCGTGCGTTCTCCGACAAACCGGATTCCGAGGCCGAGCAAAACCCGGTCGAGCGGCGCTTTCTTTGATCGTTCAATCTGCTGCAACAAGGATTGCGCTGTCTTTTCTCCAATGCGGTCGAGCGACAGCAGCGCGGCCTGATCGAGTTGATAGATGTCGGCCAGGTTGCCGACCAGTCCACGTTCGGTGAGCTGATTGACTACGGCTTCGCCGAGTCCTTCAATGTTCATCACGCCGCGCGCGGCGAAATGCAGGAGGCTCTCGCGCAGGCGCGCAGGACAATTGACATTGATACAACGCCAGTCGACTTCGCCTTCTTCTCGAACCAGCGCGGTGCCGCATACAGGGCAATGGGTGGGAAAAGAAAAATCGTGGGCATCGGGAGGCCGCTTTTCCGGGAGCACGGCGACGACCTTGGGGATGACATCGCCGCCGCGCTCCACGGAGACAAAGTCTCCTATCTTGAGGCCGAGGCGCTGAATCTCGTCCGCGTTATGAAGGGTTGCGCGGCTGACGGTGGTGCCACCGATGAAGACCGGCTGCAGGGCCGCCACGGGCGTTACCTTGCCGGTACGTCCGACCTGCACGAGAATGTCTTCTACCTGAGTTACCCCGGTGCGGGCGGCAAATTTGTAGGCAATGGCCCAACGGGGAGCGCGGCCGGTAAATCCCATTTTCCGCTGGAGGTTGGTGCTATCGACTTTCACTACCACGCCGTCAATTTCGTAGGGTAGTGACTCGCGCATGGATTCAGCGCGGGCGATGAAATCCCAAACTTCGTCCAGTGTATGCACCCGCTGACGGGTGGGATTGACGCGAAAGCCGGCGGTAGAGAGAGCATCGAGCGACTGGCTCTGCAGCGGGAAGATATAGCCCTGCTGATTGAGCGCGAAGTACGCGTAGAAATCGAGGCGCCGTTGCGCAACGATATTCGGCTCCAGAGTGCGCAGCGTGCCGGCGGCGGCATTGCGTGGATTGGCGGCAGGAGCAACCCCCTGTTCCTCGCGCTCCGCGTTGAGCTTCTGGAATGCTGCCAGCGGCAGAACCACTTCGCCGCGAATTTCAAAATCCTCCGGCAGGCCGGAAGCGCGCAGCTTGGCTGGTGAAATGCTGAGGGGCACGGAACGAATGGTGCGGACGTTGGTAGTTACGTCTTCGCCGATGACGCCATCGCCGCGAGTCACGCCGCGCACCAACTGCGCGTTCTGATAGGTCAGCGCCAGCGACAGTCCATCGAGCTTCAATTCGCACATGTAGGCAATTTTCTCGTCGCCGGCCAACTCGTGAAGACGGCGATCCCACTCGCGCAATTCGGATTCGTCGTAGGCATTGTCGAGTGAAAGCATGGGCCGCGAGTGCGGCACTTTAGCAAAGCCTTCCTTCGGCTTGCCGCCAACGCGCTGGGTGGGTGAATCCGGGGTGCGCAGTTCGGGATGCGCATCTTCCAGGGCGCGCAGTTCGCGCATCCAGGCGTCGTATTGCGCGTCGGAAACCTGCGGCGTGTCGAGGCCATAGTAGAGATACTCGTGGCGGCGCAGGGTCTCGCGCAGAGCCTCGATCTGATTCTCTACACCTTTGGTCGGCGGGTGTTGGGCCATCAAGGAAATTATAGAGATGTGCTGAGTGGAACTGCGCGGCTGAGCTGCGACTGCCACCGTGTATGCTCAGAAATTGGATGGAGCCGGTCACACACTTTCTTACGGGCGCATGTCTCGGGCGGTCGGGGCTCAACCGCACCACCGCCTACGCAACGTTGACCATGGTGCTGGCAGCCGAGGCGCCGGACCTGGATATGTTCTGGGGCCTGCGCAGCCGGCTGGCGGAATTCGAACATCATCGCGGCATTACGCACACGTTCCTGGGAGCGCCGTTCATGGCGCTGGGAGTGACGGGCTTCATATGGCTGTGGCATCGCTGGCGCACACGGAATCGAGAAGAGCAGAGCGGCAGCCATGCGAACATCCACCTGACGAAGGCCGGTTATACTCCGCCGGTGCGCTGGGGCTGGATCTGGTTTCTGGCATTGCTGGCCGACCTGAGTCACATTTTGTTGGACTGGACGAACAATTACGGAGTGCGTCCGTTCTTCCCTTTCAATCCACATTGGTATGCAGGCAGCATCTTTTACCTGTTTGAGCCGGTGCTGTTTGGCGTGCTGATACTGGCCGTGCTGATGCCCGCGATTCTGGGACTGGCCGACCGCGAGATTGGAGTTCGGCGGCCGCAATTTCGTGGTCGCGGCTGGGCAATCTTCGCGCTTTGCTTTGCGGTGGTGCTGGGCTGCTGGCGATGGGCGGAGCATGAGCGCGCGCTGCATCTGCTGGCTCAGCAGAGCTACCAGAACGAGGCCGTGCTGAAGATGACGGTGAATCCGTATCCTGGCAATCCATTTCGATGGTTCGGCATCGTCGAGACAAAAGATTTCTACCAGACGGCGCAGCTGAACACGCGAACGGACAGCTTTGTGAGCCAGGTGCCGGATGATCTCTACTACAAGCAGCCGCAGACGCCCGCAATTCTTGCAGCGAAGGAGTCGCCGCTGGGACGAGTGTTTCTCGACTGGTCGAAGTTCCCGGACGTGGGAGCGGTGGGAACATTTGGTGCGCTGCCCAACGGGACGCACTACACGCGAGTACGGTTCAAGGATCTGCGCTTCGCCTATCCGGTCCTGTTGCTGAGAGGCCACACGGGCAACCCGCTGGACGGAGAGGTGACGATTGCCCCCGACGGAAGCGTGGACGAGATGGAGATGGGTGACCACGTGCAAAAAGTAGGGCTCCGAGCGGTTCGACGGTGATTTGAGGGGGAGCTATTTTGTTAGGCCGGCGAAAACTTGTATTGATGTCGCCAAAAATCCCTTGACCTGGTTCGGAAAAGGCAGGAACAATGAAAGCTCCAACCGGAACGCCCGAGGCTTTCCGCATTTCCAATCGCAAGAGGACCGAATGTTCAGTTATTTCTTTGTTTTGATGGCGGTCTTTAGCCGCATCCTGCCACATCCGTGGTTCGGCTTTACGGCGGTTGGCGCTTCGCTGCTGGTATTTGGTGCGCGCCGCTCGCCAAAACTGTTCATTCTTCCGGTACTGGCGTTGGCGGCGGCGGACTACTATTTGACCGTCTTTACCTACAGCTATCCGTTTCACATTCAGGATTATCTGGTGACGTGGGCGTGGTATCTGGGCGCCTGCTGGATGGGCTACGCGTTCCTGCACAGGCGGGCAAATGCCGGCCGCGTGGTGGGAGCAGCGCTTTCGTCCTCGACGTCATTTTTTCTGGCCAGCAATTTTGCCGTCTGGACCGGCTCCGTAATCTACCCGCACACGGTAAGCGGCCTGGCGGCCTGCTATGCGGCGGGATTGGCCTTCTATCGGAATGACGTGCTGGCAACGACTCTGCTGACAAGCGCAGTCTTCGGCGTACCCGTGGTGGCGCGTCGGTTGGCGGACGAGTGGGAACGCCGCAGTATCGGTGCACGCGCCGCCTGAATCCGTGGGTAATAGCGCCGACCCGCCGAACAGCGGTGGCATCGGCGATGCGCTACTGAGCGGGAAGAACGGGCTGACGGTGGCGGCTGTTTTGGACCTCCGGCACGCTGCCATCGTTCACCATCACCTGCGCCGGCTTGCTGTCAATCAAAACACGCAGCACGGAACTGGAGTGGGCGGGCACCAGCAACTCGCGGGTTTGGGTGCTGAGCTGCGACTCCACCGTGACGGGCACTTCGGCGGAACAGAAGCTTTCGTTTTGAACTTCCACCGAGACGAGATAATTTTTTCCGGTGCCATTCTTGTTGAGGATCGGGCGAGAATAGGCGCTGACGATGTGCAGGTCGGGTAGTCCGCGGTCGCGATAGACCCAGTCATCGAAAAACCATTCCAGATCCTTGCTGGAGACCTTCTGCAGCAAGGACTGGAGGTAACTGGGTTCATGATCGTCCGCCGGGTTATAGGCTTGCAGCGCTTTCGCCAGGGGTTCGTCTCCAACGATATTTCGCAGCATCCAGATCACGTCCGCGGCTTTGTCGCGGTAGTAGATATCGCTCCAAGCCTCGATCAGGGATTGTCCGGGATCGACTCCTGGATCGGGGGTTTCCGCGATGGCCAGGGCGGCGCGGCGAGAATCCATTTGAGCCATGGCAGTGGCGAAGCCGGCTCGCTGTTCGATCCAAAGCAGTGTCATGAACTGGGCCACGCCCTCATCCAGCCAGATACGCGACGATTGAAAGTACGCGTGGCCCAGCATATGAGCCATGACCGGACCTACGCTGTCACTGGCGGCTCCGGTTTTCAGTGGAAGAAAAAGTATATTGCGCTGCTCAAAAGGCAAGTCGTCTGCATCCGGCAAATCCACCAGCACAACCGGGCGCCGGGAGCGTGGACCGAGCCATTGCTGGACCATTGGGAGGGTCTGCTGAAACACGGTTTCGTAAGTGGAGGCAGCCGCTTCATTGCCGGCGCGGGAGTAGATATCCAGACCTGGAATATCCTGATGGCCCGCGAACATCACAAACAAGCTGAGGGGAGAGAAGCCGAGTCGGGTGGGGGGCAAAGTAAACGACACCACCTGCAAGACCTGGCTACCAGCAATGGTTTCGGGCGGAGGGACAAAAGCGGAGCCTGATTGAGCCGCCGCTTGCCCGCTTCGAACCGGCTTTTTCGGGGCGGAGGGCGGCACGGACGGCGCAGTTGATGGTTTCGGCGAGGATCCATCCGGCTGCTCGACGTAGCCATTGAGAAACGCGATGTTCGGTTTCACATCGAGATATTCCACCAGTACGTGCATCGAGACCTGAGCATCGGACTGCTGCAGTTTCCACTTGCCGACGGAGTCAAACATCTCCGCTCCCTGGCCGAGCAGCACCGGCGCGGTGGAAACAGGAAACCAGATGATGTTGCCGAAGCCGCGCAGCGCGGTGAAGTCTGTGCCGACCGAATCCCACTCAGAAGATGCGGCGATCTTCTCTGGCGCCCCCAGCCGCAGGAGTCGAACCGCCGACCTCTGAATTGTGCCGGAGTAAATCACCTGCATCTGAATGGTGGCTCCGGGCGCAAGCGGCTTGCCCAGGGTGACCACGGCCTCCGTCAGAGCGCCGGTATGGTCGATGTCGCTCTCGACTGTCTCGGTTTGGAATTTGACCGGCGCGCCATCCAACTGAATGGAATACCAATGGAGCGAAGAGGAAAGCTGCAGTGCGATTCGTCCCAGTGGCTTGTCGCTGGTGTTGTGGGCGGTGAGACGTGCCTGAACCGAGATCGACTGCTGAGCCGGCTCCAGATGAACCTCGAAGTTGTACGAACTGTAGGTGAGTGCGGTGCGTTCGGCGTTGGTCACCAGCGCAGCTGCTGACGGCGCCGGGGCAGCGGTGAGTGAACCGGTAGAAGCCGAGGGGGGAGCAGTTCCCGCGGTGTTGTCTGGCGGGCTGGGACTGTTGTCTCCCCGAGAAAAGATGACCTGGCCGCCGCTCGATGAGGGTTTGTTTTGAGTGGGCGGAACAGACTGCTGTCCCAGCGCACCGCCTGCGAACAACAAAAGAAAGAAAGCTGACACATACAGCCGAAAATTCATGAACCCAGTCCCTTGAGCGGTCGTCCGGACCGAGACACCGCCGAAGTGGACGGCTGGGCGGCAGCCAATCCAGGCGTTGCCCGTCGTTGCCGTGCCGCCTCAAACATCACGATGGCTCCCGCAACGGATACGTTCAGTGATGAAACCTGACCCGCCATGGGAATCCGCAACAGATGATCGCAGGTGCGCCGCGTGAGCTCATGCAGACCGCTGCCTTCCCCGCCCAGAACCAGCACGCAGTTGCAGCCGTAGTCGAAGGCGTCATAGTCCACGGTGCCGCGTTCGTCGAGTCCCACGCACCAGATGTTTTCCCGTTTCAATTCTTCCAACGCGCGCACCAGGTTGGTGACGCGCGCGATGCGAACATGCTCAGCTGCGCCGGCCGAGGTCTTGACCACAGTCGCATTCACTCCGGCAGCGCGCCGCTCGGGCAGAATTACGCCGTCCACACCGGCGCCGTCAGCGGTTCGAAGCAGAGCGCCGAGGTTGTGAGGGTCTTCGACTCCGTCGAGCGCCAGCAAAAAAAGATGCGGGCCACGAGGCTGGGTTAGATCCTGGAGCGATGAATATCCCCGTTCGGCCACGACCGCGACTACACCCTGGTGGGCGTCGGAGTGGGCCAGCCGTGTCAGCTGATCCCTGGACTCCAGCCGCAGCTGGATGCCCGCGGCGTGGCACATGTCGGCAATGTTCTTGAGGCGCGCATCCTGCCGCTGGCGCGCGATCATAACGGATTCCAGGCGGCGGTTGCCCGAGCGAATTGCTTCCTCGACGGGATGCAATCCATACAACAGTTGCATAGTTTTTGTAGTGTACCGTTAGGTGCGCGTCAATTTCGCCCTATTTTCGCCCCGATCGTCATGCTGGGTGAGGAAGTTTTCAACATGCGGTCGCCGAATCGTGCAAGGATAAAGACAATGGCGATGATGCGGCTCAAAGAAAATTTAAACTCGTTGCGCGTCTTTCTGGCGCCCACTGGCGTCTCTAGCAAAGAGACCATGGCAGCTACCCGCGCAGCTTCGCTGGCACACACCGAACAATCGCTCACCGCGAACGCCGAAGTTGTCGCCGCTCTGCGCCGACATGATCCGCAACAGATGGAGCAGCTGATCGAGCTGTACCAGCACCGACTGTTTCGGTACCTGTTGTTCCTGACCGGCAGCCGCGATCTGGCGCAGGACTTGTTTCAGGAGACCTGGCTGCGGGTGCTGGAACGTGGATCTCAATACAGCGGGCGCGCAAGATTTGAGACGTGGATGTTCGCCATCGCCCGCAACCTGATGATTGATCACACCCGGAAACGCACGACACTCAGTCTGGATGAAGCGACCGACCCCGACAAGGATCGGCCTCTCGAAATTGCCGCGGATATGCCTTCGCCGTTCGACCACTTTCGATCGGGAGAGCAGGCTGCGCGCATCGGGCAGGCGTTACTGGCGCTGCATCCGCTCTATCGCGAGGTGCTGGTGCTGCGCTTCCATGAAGAAATGTCGCTGGAAGAGATTGCCCAGGTGAGCAGCGCTCCGCTTTCTACCGTCAAATCTCGCCTGTATCGCGGAATGGCAGCCCTGAAGCCGGTGCTGGAGACTTATCGCGAGGCAGGATGCGAGGTGCGGCCGTCATGAACAACATGGATGCGAATGGCTGCCCGACAGGCTGGAACAGCGAGGCGGACCTGAACGGTGCGCCGGAGATCTCTCCTTTAGAAGAGCAGGATTTTGCCGCCGCTTTGCTGGCCGTGGGCGGGGTTGCGGACCGCGCCATGGTTTGTCGGGTGCAGCGCTGCGTACGTGAGCAGGCGATGGAAATGATGGAACGGCGCCAGCGTCTGCGGCACAGTATCGGATTGACGATTCTTGGGTTCTCGCTGCTTCTGCTGGTACTGACGCCGGTGGTTTGGAGCCTGGTGCATCTGGACAGCGAATCGGAAATGCAGTTTGCCTACCTGATCGGATGTCTGTTCCCGGTTACGCTGATCGCTTTGGTTCTTGTCTTCATGCGCGCCCGCGCCGGCGGAGACACGCGTCGAGGAGGAGTTCGCCAGATCGATCACCGGGTCGCTTCCCGGTTAGGATCGATGGTTCGGTAAGTATGTTGGGCGAAGCCGTCAGAATTTTCTTTATTTTCATCCAGGAATGTCCTAAGGTGTCATTGTTCGATCAGGTGGCCAGCAGACGGTTGATTTTTTGCGCATCAGGAAAGTATCTCTAGTCAAAATGGCACGTGGCGATTCCAGTTCGTCGTTTTCCGTCAGCGAAGAGCTCAAACTCATTCCCCGCTGGTCTATTGTGCTGGCATTTGTGGCCTTCATCGGAATCCAATACCTTTTCTATTTTGTGCTTCCGCAGCCGCACCATCAGCGCGCGCCGCTGCCGGTGCACATCTACTTTGGCACCAGCTGGGGCGCCCTGGTTGCCGGTTACGTGCTGATGATTGGATACATCAGCGAGGATGCTCCCCGGCGCAACATGGGGAAATGGCTCTGGATTCTGTTGTGCATCATCCTGCAAGGCGGCATCGGTCCGGTCATTTACTTTCTCCTGCGGCAGCCGATCCTGTCGCAATGCCCTTGCTGCGGAACCCGGGTGGACAGCAACTTCAACTACTGTCCGCAGTGCGCGCATCGGGTGGCGCCGAATTGTGGTGTCTGTCACGAGAGCGTGCGCATCTCTGACCTGTACTGCACGAATTGCGGACACGACCTGGCCGAGGATAATACTCCTGCGCGCCTGCGCGCCTACGGGGTTTGAGCACCGCATCGTTGCCTGCCGCTCGACCATTCCTTCGACCCAAATTTCTGAACCTGCGAGTACTTCACTGATGCGACCACGCGGCGGCCGAGCCACTGCATCCAATTCGTCCGTCGATTGCGGGTACGGTGGAATTGCTCGAAATATCTCTGTGTGATGTAGAGTGGTCGTAAGCCATGACGATTCGCGCGGTCATCGTCGACGATGAACAACTGGCACGCCAGGAGCTGGAGTACCTCCTCCGCAAATCCGATGATGTAGAAATTGTTGCCCAGGGAAACAACGGCGTGGAAGCGGTGGAATTGGTACGGGCGCTGCAGCCGGATGTTGTGTTTCTCGACGTGCAGATGCCGGGGCTGGACGGTTTTGCGGTGCTGAAAAAGCTGCTCGAAAAGAGCCGGAAAAACCCGCTTCCGAACATCGTCTTTGCCACTGCATTCGACCGCTACGCCGTGCGCGCGTTTGAGGTGAACGCGGTCGATTACCTGCTGAAGCCGTTCGACGAGCGACGAGTCCACCAGACGCTCGAAAGAGTCAGGAGCCGGCTTGCGGAGGCGGCGGCAGGCACCGCTGGCGTTGCCGGCGCATCGACGAAGGTGCATCCAGCAAAAGATACGGCGAGCGAAACGATCCATGCGACGACTGCAGTGGACGACCGTTTGGACGCTTTGGTACGACTGCTGGAGCAGCAGCAACAGGCGCCTGTCAAAAACACAGCTGCCAAAGTTGTGCTGCGAGTTGGCGGCCGACTTCTATTGGTGGAGCAGCGGGACATCTGCTTTGCCTCAATTGAGGAAGGCACGATCAGCGTGGCGACTCACTCGATTGAAGGTCACTCCAATTGCCGGACGCTTGAAGATCTGCTGGAATTGCTGGACCCCAATCTTTTCTGGCGCGCCCATCGCTCGTTCGTGGTGAATATCCATCGCATCCAGGAAGTGGTGCCCTGGTTCAAGTCCAGCTATCAGCTGCGCATGGACGATCGGCGGCACACAGAGATTCCCGTGAGCCGCGGGCAAACAAAACGGCTGCGTGAACTGTTCAATCTTTGACGATTTAATCGTAGCGCTCAAAGTGGATCTGCTTGCGGTCCCAGCCCAGTTCCTTCAACTGCGCACGATTGGCAGAAACCATTTCATTTAAGCCGCAGATGTAGGCGTGCATGGGAGGCGCGGCGAGGTCGCGCGAGAGAATCGCTGGATCCTGCCGCAGCATTTGTCGCACATGGGTTTGAACGTAACCGCGCAGACCTTCCCAACCGTCATGGGGTCGACTGAGGGTGGGCAGATAGTGGAAGTTGGGATGTTCTGCCGCGATCTTCTCGAAGTACCGCTGATAATAAATCTCTGATTCGTGACGGGTGCCGTAGAGCAGCCAGAAATGAGCGCCCTGGCTGCGGTCTTCGGATTCGCCGGGAAACAATTGCTCGACGAACCCTTTCATGGGCGCGACGCCGGTTCCGGTCGCGATCAGCAGGGTATCGACGAGAGGCGGATGCAGCACGAAAAATCCATGCGGTCCGTCGAATTGCATGGTGTCTCCGGGGACGAGATCGCACAGGAGGTTCGAGAAAAAGCCTCCCTCCACGCGATCCAGGCAAAGATCGAACTGATTGCCGCGGGGAGCCGATGCCATGGAATATGCGCGCGTTTGAGGCTTGCCATTGGGGTCCTCCGCGAGCATGGAAACAAACTGGCCGGCATCGAAAGCAAACTGCTCCAGTTCCGGCACGTCGAACTCCAGGTGATAGCACTGGGCGCTCTCGGAGAGCAACATCTTGTCGCGCAAACGAGCGGTATAGATCGGTCGTTCCAAACCTGCTCCTCATGGAGGCTGATATGTTTCTACTCCAGTGTATAAATGGCGGTCGAAATTCCCAAAGATAGTCGAATCGGCGGCGCAACCGGTCTAGGTATCGAGCGCGAAATAAAATGTTGCGCCCTGATCGACGGCACCCTCTGCCCAGACGCGACCTCCATGGCGGGCGATAATGCGCTGCACTGTGGCCAGGCCGACGCCAGTGCCGGCAAACTCACCCTGGGTATGCAGGCGCTGAAACGGCTTGAACAGGCGATCGGCAAACTCCGGATTGAATCCGGCTCCGTTGTCCCTGACGAAGCAAAATATCTGAGAGCCGGCGCGCTTATATCCAAACTCGATTCGCGCCGACAACATCTTCGATGTATATTTCCATGCGTTCCGCATGATATTTTCCAACGCGACCCGTATCAGCGCCGCATCGGCCAGCACGATGGCGCCTGGCGCGATCTTGAAATACACATTGCGATCCGGTTCGGCTGACTTAAGTTCTTCGGCGATGGATGCAGCCATGGCGCTCAGATCGACCGTCGAACGCTCCAGGTTGGTGGTGGCAGCGCGAGAAAGATGCAACAGATCGTCGATCAGGCCAGCCATCTTGGTGGAGGAGCGGCGCAGATTGTCGAGCATCTCCTGCCCTTCGGCATCCATGCAGGTCGCATAATCTTTTTGCAACACGAAGCCGATGCCGTTGATGGCGTCGAGCGGTCCGCGAAGGTCATGCGCAACCGTATAGGAAAATGCCTCCAGTTCGCGATTGGCGGCCTTCAATTCCGTTGTCCGTTCCTGAACGCGTTCTTCCAACGCATCATGAGCATGGCGCAGTGCCACATCTCGCTGTTCGATCTGAGCGAGCATTTCGTTGAACGATTGGATGAGTACGGAAATCTCATCGTGATCGAGGCTGGGCGGGGCGCGCCGCGAGTAATCGCGATCACTCGACACCGCGCGAGACATCTCGGCAAGCGCCACAATAGGCTCGGCTACACGCCGACGGAACATACCTGTGACCAGCATGCCCAGCGCCAGGCAAACCAACAGGATGATGGCGGCGATCACAAGATACTGGCGCGCTCTCTGGCCAAGCTCCTGCAGCCGGGCGGAAATGTAGACCGTGCCCTCGGTGGTTCCTTGAAAGCGGATGCTCCGGGCCAGCAGCACCTGGGTGCCTGAGACCCAGTCCATTTGATGGCGTCCCGGCGGCAGCGGCCTGAACTGCAAGGGGCCAGCCTGGCGCGCCTGATATTCCGCGAATACTTTTCCATCGTTGGTTACGATGGCCGCGCCGAGGATATCCGGGGAGCTGCTGAGCGCGGCCAGGGTGTTCTGGGCCGCTTCCTTGTCGTTAAAGAGTATGGCGGAGACGCTGTTGGAGCCAACAATGCGGGCTTCCGCGGCGACGGTACGAATCAGGCTCTGCTGGAAGGAGATCAGGTCATAGGAAAAGAAGGCAACACACGCCAGGACCAGCGCGGTTCCGCTGACCAGGAGGTTCATCCGGATCAGTTTTGCCGAGATGGATGTCGTCTTCGGCAGCAGCCTCATCGCGGCTCCTCCTCTGGCGGATTTCCGACCACCTTGATGGCGACCTTGAGCAGTTGCGAGCTGAGAGTCAACCCGCATTTGTGGGCAGCGACCAGGTTCACTTCAAAGCGAACCCGGTGGTCTTCAAGGACGAACTGGATGGTCCCGCCCTGGTCGAGAAACCCGGGAATATCGCTCACTGTAAGCACCGGCAATTGAGCCAGCGAAGAGAGATCCTTTTCCAGGTGAGATGCCTCTGAATGCGAGACGAAAAGAATCGAGCAGGCCGATGCAGAGCTGATTGTTGACAATCGTAAAACCGCCAGCGGCCGTTTTTTGATCTCGACGTTGGCCACGATCTGATCCAGGGTTGGACCAAAAGGGTCGGTACCCAGCACGCAGATATTCAGCACAGGATTTTGAGCGCCGGCCTGCGGTTGAGGCTGTGGGTTGGAGGGCCAGGTGACAAATCTACCGAAGTTATAGAGGTAGGCCGCCTCGACATCGGTTTCCGTGGGGTGGAGGGAAGACGCGTCCTGGGCGAAGATGGGCGAGGCGGCGCCGTGGAATAACAAGGCGGCAGAGGCCAGGACACAGGCAGCGCGACGAAGTGCAGACGTGGCCTGAATCGAATTGACATGCAGTAACCGGCGACGGCGACACATTCGCAGATTCATGGCCGCTCCTGCATCATGGAGTCCAGCGAATGCCAGCATACAAGCTTCGTCGTATTCCAGCCAGATTGTTGTTATCGCCAACGAATTCTATGTGCGATGGCTGCAGCAGGTTGCGGCCGTCTGCGGTCAGCTGAATGTGTTTTGTGATCTTCCACGCAAGATGAGCATCCGCTGTTTGATACCACGGAATCTTCATCGCGGGGAGCGCGCTCATATAGCGGTAATCCGGGTCAATTTCGATTCCATGCGGCAGCGTGAGAAGGCCTTGCGCGGTCGCCATGTCATCGGGACTGGAGCCTACATAGGTGGGCGTGATGTATGCGACGTTGCCAAATCCCGCTTTTCCGTGAAGGTTCATGTGGAGATGGGAATACGTTCCACGCAGATCCAACCATGGGAAAGGTTTCCAGTCGGGCGTAACTTCGAGGCCGTCGGTGATTCCCTTGGCCCCATTGGCATAGGTCGCGGTGAGA
This sequence comes from uncultured Acidobacteriota bacterium, assembly GCA_963756315.1. Taxonomy (GTDB): domain Bacteria; phylum Acidobacteriota; class Terriglobia; order Terriglobales; family Acidobacteriaceae; genus JAKAAZ01. The sequence continues at coordinate 867,055 of CAVWNI010000009.1, read as the reverse complement.
AGTTCATAGCGAAACGGCTGAGTTGGGAAACTGGGAACCAGCGGAGGGTTTCCGTAGGTTGCCAGATCATCGTACTGATTGTGGAACAGGGCAATGTCGAAATAGAACTTCCGCGTCAGGAGCCGCCGGTATCCGGCCTGCCAGCTAATCAACACTTCGGGCTTGAAGTTGGGATTGCCGTGAATCTCAAGAAAGATGGGAGGAGCTTTCGAGACGACCCCGAAAATCGTGACGTTGCGATCGAGGCGCCCGGGAATGCGCAGTGCCCGCGATACGCTGCCCCAGACGGTCTGGGTGGCAGTGGGATTCCACAAAAAACTGGCACTGGGCTCGAAGCCAACGCCGCTGTAGTTGTTGTCCTCCACCTTGGCGCCGAGGACCACGGCCAAACGGTTGGGCAGGAGGCTGACCTGGTCCTGAACGAACCCTCCATACAGAGAATCGGTCAGGCTGGCCGGCGTAAAGTTGAGCGCGTCGGCGGTCTGGATGAAATAGCTGGGACTCTCGCGCGCATCGGCGCCGAAGATGAGATCCTGGCGGGGCAAAAAGCCGATGTGGTCGACAAATTCCACATCGAATGTATCGCGGCCTTCATAGCCCAGCGGACCGCCGCGATTGGTGCGGTCGAAGTAGGCTTGCAGGTAAAAATTGGAGGTGGCGCTGAAGGTGCGGTCCCAGCGCAGCAGGATATCACCGCCGGACACGGGCTGATAGGCATCGACGACGGTCTGACCCGGTGGGTCCAGGTGGCCGACCGAATTCTCGACCCCGCTTTCGCCCTGATAGATCTGGCCGGTCGCCATGAGCGTGTCGCGGCGATTGGGCTGCCAATCGGCACGAAAACCGCCCCGCTCCTGATGCCAATGATCGTAGGGATTGCCTCCAGGATTCAGTTCCGGACCCCGGTTGAATCCTTTGGCAAACAGGCTGGCCTGCAGATGTGGCTTCGGGCTCCAGCCTCCCTGGGCTTCTCCGATGAAATGCTCCAACTGCCCGCCGCCGAGCGCGCTGACAGAATACCCCTGGGTATCGCGCGCATGTTTGGTGATGATGTTGATGACTCCATTGACGGCGTTCGCCCCCCAGACAGCGCCGGCGGGTCCGCGAATCACTTCAATCCGATCAATGTTGTCGAGCGGCAAATCCTGCACGTCCCAGTAGACACCCTCGAACAGAGGGGTATAGACGCTGCGGCCATCGATCATGACCAACAGGCCCTTGGAGAACTGATTCGCAAAACCGCGAATCCCTACCGCCCAGGCGTCGCTTTGCGATCGCGAAACCTGCACTCCAGGAACGAGCCGGAGCAGTTCCGGCAAGGTGGTCGCGCTGGAGCGCCGGATGTCATCCGCGGTGATGACAAAGATTGGTGCCGGGGTCTTCCACACCTCTTCCGGCTGCCGGGATACGGTGGTGACCTGAATGTCTCCGAGCTGCTCCAGCGACAGGGATTTGAGTTCCTGTTCCTGCATGGGCAGCATTTGCGGGGTAGGTGCAGCCCAGGATACGGCGGCGCCGAGGAACAAACACGCGGCCATGATTCGAACCGAGAAGGAAGAAAGTTGTCGGAGATCCTTCTTCGTACCCAGGGTCATGAAGCCTGACCCCCCGAAAACCCCGGCCACTTCCCCTGCACCAGGGTGGAGATGGTCTGGATTAATTTTTCGGGCTCTCCCTTGCGCACGAACCGCTTGGCGTACGGGCGGATGTCGTCTGGCATTTCAAACATGTCGGAGAGGATGACGATGGGCGGATCGGGATATTTCTCTCGGATCTGCAGGGCGGCTTCGACAGCGGTGAGGGTACCGGTCAGACGGTAATCCAACACAATCACATCAAAATCATCATCGTCAGGCAAACAGACGTTTCCGCACTGGACCTGGGCGGTGACCGCGCGAAAGCCGGCCGCATTCATAATCCAGCCATAAATGCGCAGATGCACGGGGTCGTCATCGACTACCAGGATGGACGGCTGGGACCGCATGGAGCCTCCGCAACGACAATAGGAAAATAGCTCTCGACCGTTCTTCTGCGACAGGTTTCGGGGAGTTGTGAACCGATATTTAGACGCGAATCCTGCCGCTTTCAGTTGCCTACAATGTGACGTAGATCACATGCCCCAGCTATGCTGCCAAAAAGGCTGAGGTTTTGGCAAGTGCGAAGACGACAATGCGGGTGTGCCGGGCGCCAGAAGAAAACGGCATCAACGGTGGATATCGTTGATGCCGTTGTGGTGGATTGCGCGGATTGCGATGACCGAGATCGGCTGCGTCAGTGCTTGATCTTGGGAGGATAGTGATCCAACATCTTGTAGACGGAATGGGCTACCTGTTTCTCCTCGGCGTTTCCGCTCTTCATCACATTGTCCTGTATGGCCACGCCGCGCCAGACGATCTTGCGGGTGTGGGCATCGATCATATCGATGGTCAGGTAGCCCATGACGCGCGGAACGGGGCGGGTCTGGGCATAGGTCATTCCTCCCCACCCGCCACCCCAACCCCATCCCCAGCCGTAGCCCCAGCCAGGACCGAAGCCATAGCCGTAGGTCTCCCAGTCCATCACATCCCGGGTGGTGAAATGGTAGGTCACATACAGGTCAGGATTCTGCGCCGGTGAAACCTGCTGCAGACCCTTTTTCTTGGTCAATGCGTAATTGACATATTCCCCTACAAACTGACGATAGAAGGGATGGTTGGTCGCTTCGCTGTTCACCCACTCGTAGGTCTTGTACTGGGCAAACGGGGCAGCGACGCTCCAGTTGGCGCGGACCTGCTGCGCCACCGCGGTTCCAGGCAAGCCACACAGGAACAATACGCACACGATGGCGGTGAATCCTGCGCGCAACCCGGAACACAATCCAGAACCGCTACTCCAAATTGGTCTCATTGGAATACCTCAATTCAAGCCGATCCCGATCGAAGCAAACTTCAGTAACGTGGACTGGTTCGGCCATTTCGCCCATCGCTGATTAGAGTCGCATTCACCGATTTTGTTAGCATCCTACGCCGTTTCAATATTGAGGCGATCATTTTCTGAGCGTAGCGAAATTTTGAGGAGCGAATACACCTTGTTCTCAGGAGTTACGCATCCCTCTATTGGAGAGTTTGTACCCCATTGGTCACTATCATTGATAGCACGAATCACGTAATCTCTAAATAAGGTTGAGATGCGGAAACTATCTTTTATGTTCGGAGGCAGACCGAGCCCCGGCGCAGCGATTGTGCTGGGTTTTTGCCTTGCAATGTCGATGTTTATCCCTGGCATGGTTTCAGCACAGACCGTCTCTGCGACGGCCAGCCAACGCCATCGTACGCACTCGACCGTTCATCGGGCCGGAGTTGCCTCACATCGACGACGGGGAACCGCGACAGCTTCTGTCCGTCGCACCGGAACCGCGCATCCGTCACGGCAGGTTGAAGAGCGACGTGTCTCCTCGCACCGGAGCCGCAGCAGAGGCGAGACCTATCACAGAACGAACGTCGCTGCGACGCGCCACGATCAGCCCTCGGTGACACCTGACCCGATCGAGGCTGTGACTGCACCGCCGGCGGTCGAGTCCGCAACACCGGTGGAAGATGCCGTTGCCACCCAGAGTGCCATGAAATCCGACACCGAGCCGCGGCTGACGGATGCGGCTATGAAAACGAATGCCAGCGACCCCGGCAGCGTGAGCGATCTCAATCAGCACATGTTGGAAAGCAGTCAGAACGCGCAGGCTTTTGATGTCGCGGTGCCGAGCTATTCGCCGATGCCGCTGCGCGGGTCGTACCAGGTTTTGGTCCACCAGAACGTAATCGCAGATGTCGAAGGCCTGAACCGCATCCAGGACGACGCGCAACTGAACGCCATGGTCCGGTCCGGCAGCCTGGTGGCGTTGCCGAACAGCCCGGGATTAACCGTCGACCCGAGATTGCCGTTCAACCGCCGCTATTGCCGGCCCTGGACGGCCCAATTTTTGAGCGATTTGACGCGCGCCCACGCACATTTCTTCAGCGATCCCCTGATTCTTACTTCGGCGGTGCGAACGGTCAGCTTTCAGCGGCACCTTGCCCATTACAACGGAAATGCGGCGCCTGCATATGGCGATACGGCTTCACCCCATCTGACAGGACAGGCTATCGACATCGGGAAAAAGGGGATGTCGTGGCATGAGATTGCGTGGATGCGAGAGGTGCTGGGACAATTGCAAGCCAGCGGCAAGCTGGACGTGGAAGAAGAATTTGAACAGGCTTGCTTCCATATCTCCATTTACGAAACGTACTCCCCGCACAGCCCAATGCCGGCTCGTCTGGTGGCCGCCGCGGATATGCCTTCGACAGATCCAGTCGGTGCCCGCGGGGCAGAAGCTGCCCACGCCACGGCGAGACCTGTGACCGTTGCGCAACGGATGCATAAGTACGAGCACAGCTACTATGTGCATCATGAGCGGCGAGCGGTTGTCGTCCACCATCGTCGTCATCACCGCAGGAGCATGTCTCTGCTGGCAGCCGGGCTGCGCTAGCCGCTCAGATTGCGGTTATCAGTTGTTCGGGTAGAGCTTCCGGCAGCTGCGTCTCAAACCTGGCAAATGCGCTTATAAGCTGAAGGATAGCGGTACTTCGGACCGTACACGGGATTCCATTTCCCGCGATACTTGCGCAGCGCGGTCAGATTCAGATCCCCTACCAGGATGCCCTCGGCGGGGCCAAGTTCTTCCTGGGTGGCACCCTCAAAATTGAAGATTCCGCTGGTGCCATTGTTGTGTGGCGCAGCGTAGTTCACGCGAACGATAAAAACTGCGTTTTCCAGGGCTCGGGTCTGATACAGGTGCACCAGCGGCGCTCGGGCAAAATCGTCTGTGCAATACGGATTCAGCACAACTTCCGCCCCGTCCAGGACCAGTTCCAGCGTGGATTCCGGGTGCTGAATGTCGTAGCAGATCTCGATCCCCAATTTGGTCTGAATGCCATCGATGACAACGTCCCAGACAGGAAAGCTGTCGCCGTGATTTACGCCGGAAGCCTCCATCCAGTTCTGCAGGTGCACTTTGCTGTAGCAACCGATGATGGTTCCCTGGGGATCCATGAGGACGGCGGTGTTGTAGAGTTTGCCGGCGCGATTCTCATCGATGCCGAAGACGATCCAGACACCGAGTTCTCGCGCCAAGGCGGCGAAATGGTTTGTAGAGGTCCCAGGAATAGGCTCGGCGGCAGCCAGGATCCTGGCCCGCTCGCTCACCAGTTTGGGATCGTCGAACGACATCCCTGGCGGGTAACTCACCCGCGCATAACCCTGCACCGCTGCTTCCGGGGTGCACATCAGCTTTGCGCCCTGGGCGGCGGCCAGCCGAATATAATTCTCCGCCCGCGCGAAGTTATATGCCTTGTCAAAGAGCCTGCCGTCCATCTGAATCAATCCGACCCGGATCATCTGGTCGGACATAGGCGCTTGCGAGACACCCACGGTATTGGGCGCAGCCAAGCTGTCGCTTGTACCCAGGGCTAAGGCGCTCAAGGCAGTCGCTGCTCCGGATAAGAAATTCCTTCTGTCCATCGCTGAGTTCCCTGCTTCTCGCTAGCGAGGAAATCTGTTTGCCCGGGATACATTCGCCATAAAGCCACTCTAGTTGGGCGATTTAGGGGCGAAGTAACCCTTCATGGCACGCACCTTGTAACTGCGGTCATAGGCGGTCAGGTAGATGGGCCGGAAAGCGCCATCGGCCTTGAAATCGGCCGGTTTGTAGACCAGCGAATACTGGCTGCGCAATTCTTCCTGAATTCCGTCAAACGCGTTGGCGACATTTTCCATACGGTACGGGGTGAAGGCGCGACCGCCCGTTGCATCCGCCATCGTCTTAAGAATGTCATCGCCACGGTCGCGGCTGGGACTGTCGTTGGTGCTGATGGTGTAGATGGTGGTCTCGGAGCGCTGACACATCTTGACCGCGTCGTCCAATGTAGCGTGGCTCTGGTCGTCATCTCCGTCGGAAAGCAGAATGATGGCTTTGCGAACCGACCCGGTGCCAGCCAGGGGCAGCATCTGATCGCGGCAGGCTGTATAGATGGCGTCATACAAAGCTGTGCCGCCGCCGGGAGAAAGCTTGCGGATGCCGGCGGCAAGCAGATCGCCGTTGTTCGTGTAGTTCTGGGTGATGTCCGGGGTTACGTCGAAGCCCATGACGAAGGCTTTATCGACGTTCGGCCGGAGAACAGAGAGCAGGAATTCAATCGCCGCATTCTGTTCGAACTGAAAGCGCTCTCGAATCGAGCTGCTGGTATCGATCATGAGGCCGACGCGCAGAGGCAAATTGCTCTGCTGGGTAAAGCTGTAGACTTCGGCGGGAGCCATGTGGTCGTCGAGCAGAGAAAAGTCGCTTTCGTTCAAATTGCGGATGAAATGACCGTGCTTGTCGGTAACGGTAAAGAAGAGATTGACTTCATTGACCACCGTGGTGATGGTGTACGCGCCATTTTGATCGTTGGAGGAGGCAGCCTGTTGCGGCGGGGTCGTCGATGAATTTGCGGGAGAACCAGACGTCGGGGAAGCCGCGGAAGGAGGCGCCTGAGCCGCCGGAGGCGCAGAGGTTTGCGCGGTTCCGCGAGGCGCGGTCCCGGCCAGGCAGCCAAGAAGAGCCACGGCCATGCCAAGGCCGATTTTCTTCCATGGAGAGTTCCAGTCTTCACGATTGCAGCCAATCATTTGTATTCATTTTACCAGTGCCGGGCGGGTTAATTTTGCGGGATGGGAGAGGTGAGCCGAGTAAGCCAACGTTGCAAATCTATCGGCAGTGGCGCTTCGAACTCCATATCCTTACCGGAGTCCGGATGTGTCAGCTTGAGACGCGCGGCATGCAAAAAGTTCCGATCCACAGCGATGGCCTGTTGCAGAGCAGCCGCTTTCTGAAGGCGTGATGCGGGCGCTGGAAGCTGCGGCAAAATATACTGTGGGGCTCCGTAGAGGGTATCTCCGACGATGGGATGCCCAATCGAAGACAGGTGCACACGAATCTGGTGGGTGCGCCCGGTTTCGATGTCGACTTCGAGCAGTGTGAACTGTCCGAAGGGCGACTGAAAGCGCTGTTGCACGCGATAGTGTGAAATGGCGGTGCGGCCGCCAATACGCCGCGTCGTCATGCGGGTGCGCCGCTGCTGGTCGCGGCTGATAGAGGCGTCGAGTGTGCCCCGGTCGAGCTTGACCGCTCCGTGAACCAGGGCGATGTAGGTTTTATGCACGCGGCGCGCGGCAAACATTTCCGCCAGGCGGCGATGGGTGCGATCGTCTTTGGCAACGACAATAAGACCGCTGGTCTGCTTATCGAGTCGATGCACAATGCCGGGTCGCAGTGGTCCGCCGGTGGCGGATAAGGTAGCCATGTGGTGCAGCAACGCGTTGACCAGCGTGCCGCGGTTCCGGGCGCTGTCGGTCGCGCCGGATCCGGCATGCACCATCATCCCGGCCGGCTTGTTAATCACCGCAAAGAAGGCGTCCTCATAAATCACATCCAGTGGAATTGACTCCGGCTCGGCGCGCAGTGGAGCCACTGCGGCATCCCCATACACGGAAACGCCTTCGCCGGCGCGCAGCTTGCCGCTCGGCTTCATGGCGCGGACTTCCCCGCCTGAGCCGCTGACCGACACTCGGCCCTGTTGAATCAACTGCTGCACACGGGCGCGGCTGACGTCCTGCAGTTGAGCGGCGAGGAAATGATCGAGCCGCAGCCCTACATCGACGTCAGCCACCGGAAATACGCGCGGATCGCCGGAGTTCGGTTCACCAGGAGTCGTCGACGCCGGAATGGTCGGGCTTTCCTTCTGGATCTGTTTCCGGGTGCGTTTCATCCAGCATGCACCCTCGCCGGGCGCTGCTCCAGCAGCAGAACGGCTCCCAGCACGACCAGGAAAAAGTCGATCGCCTGCGTGAGTGAAAGCGCGCCGCCAAGGACCAGGAGCCGATCATCCGCACGATAGAAACTGAGAAAGAATTCCGCCATACCGGCAAGGAGCATCCATGCACCCGCCAATTCCCCTGGCTGGCGGCGGCGCGGCAGCCACCACAGCAACAGCAGGCACAGAGCCAGCTGGACCGCGCAGAGATACAGTTGCACCGGCTGGAGCCTGACATCCAGAGGAGTTTCATTCCACATTGCAGCCCATCGGCTATGAAAGACGAGCCCCCACGGCGCCGAGGTTGGGCGTCCGAAATCGCAGCCGGCGAAGAAACATCCCAACGCAAGAATTGCTTGAGCCAGAGCCCAGGCCGGCGCGGCCGCGTCCAGGGTGTCGAGCCACGGCATTTTCTTCCATGTCATATAGGCCAGTCCGGCAGAAATGCCGAGGCCAAGTTCCGTCAACACGGAATCGATCGTCTGCGGAATTTCGAGGCTGAGCATGAGGAACGGGTAGGAAAGAAAATCGTGCCAATGATTGACGATCAGCAGCAACTTGGAGCCGAGTATGGCGGTGAATACGGTAATCATGCCCAGATTCCACATGGCGTCCGGTCGAACGCGCAGGCGCGCGGCCGTTCGCATCGCCAGAACCAGCCCCGCAACCAGCGCGATGGCAGCAAATACGCCGTAGGTGGGAACGCTGACCGGACCGAAGGTGAAGAGACGGGGATACACAAGAGGAGTAGAACAGAATCCTGAAGAAAACCAAACTACGGAACGAAAATCGAGCGGACGAGGGACTAGGAAAGGAAAAACCGACCCACGGGGCCGTAGAACAATGCGCCGGTGAACCCGTCCTAAGACGGTGGGAACCCGCCGCGGCTCTTTAGGCATTCCGGACTGGCGGACACTGCGCACCGAGCCGATTGTCGAGTCGAGTTCCCTGTTCAATGAATGTAGGTTCAACCAGCGTTGATCGCCCTACCTGCTTTGCAGGCCGGTTTCTACCTTGGATGCTAACCGGCATCCCGGCGATTGGCAAGGGGGAGTGAACGGAATGGCAATCGAAGGATTTCCTGGGGGTGGGAATTTGTTTAGCCGGCTTTACGGTTGTCTTCCAGGGCGGCATCGAGCATCTCGGCCAGAGTTTCGGTGCGAGACTTTATGTTGCGGACCACGTTGCCCGCCAACGCATCGCGCTGCTGCCGCAGGGTCACCAGTTCATCCGCGATGTTGAGGGCAGCCAGGACGGCCACGCGCAGGGAATCTACGGTGGTGCCATGACGCGCCACGGCGCGCATTTTTGCGTCGACCAACGCGGATAACTGTTCAAGATATTTCGGATCCGGGCCGCGGAGATGATAGATCTGGTCGTAAATATCGACGACCAGATTACTGGACGGAGCGGACTCGATGGCTTCTCCCGGGCGATTTTCGTTTTGTCCAGCACTGGCCCCAGCATTGGCGTGCGCGACGTCTCTGCCGGTTTCGTTCATCAGCTCTGGATCATCCTGGGGGAAATCCTTCTGCGGTTCGCTGCGTTCCATGCTCGCTCCTGGGTGCGATCCATTAGGCAGACTGCGTAAACGAGGCCTCAATGGCGTCGAGCGAGGACATCAGGCGCTCAACGCGCGTGCGGACCGTGTCTCGCTCGCGATGAAGCTCTTCAATTTCCCGGCGCTGGGTGGCCACCTGGGTTTGTTGGGCTTCCACCTGCTCGCGCAGGCCGGCAATCTGGTTTTCTGCCTCGGCGCGCTGTTCCCGTTCCCGGTTCAGCAGCTCGATCGCGCGAACGACGCGCTGCTCCAAGGCGGCGAACGTGTCGGTCGCCACCTCCAAATCCTGCTCTTTTGCGATGGTTGTTGTCATAAATAAATAAGATGCTCTTCGCGCAGTATAGCGCCACGGATCGTCACCGCCGAATCCAAACTTGTGGAGAACGGGGTACGTACCCGTGTTGCCTCTTTCTATTTCTCAGCTAAGTCCGTGGGCCTGCAGCCGATGGCGAGCTTAGAGCAGCTCCAGAGGAAACCGCGGTTGTCCTCCCATCTCCATTAACGCGGCGAAGATTCGACGGGCCCAGTCGTGCAATTCCTCCAGACGCAATGTGCGATCCGGCGCCTGAAAGACTGCCCGCAGCAGCAGAGCGTAATGGCCGGACGTGTCTTTTGTGTCGCGAAAGATTTCCTTCGGTTCGAGGCTGCGCATCTCTGCGATGGCGAGCGAGGTGATGGCATTCGCGATCTGCTGCCAGCGGACTGCATCAGGAAATGTAAAGGAAAAGTCGCGGACGACCGCGGGAAAGCGGGAAAGGTCGCGGACGACAGGGGCGCGAAGCGCGTGGCGAAAGAGCCGTTCGAGATCGAATTCGCCGACAAACACGGTTCGCCGCATCTTCCTCGATTGCGCTTCGCGCACCGCCAATTCGCCGAAGAAGCCGATGGTTTCGCCGTCGGCCACCAATCGCGCGGCGCGGCCGGGACGCAGCCATGACGGCATGAGCCCTGTGGAGGCGGGAAAGGTGTCGAAATAGATGGACCGGGCGACGAAGCTTGCGAGCAGTTCTTCCGCGACGCCTTTGAGATCGTAAAAGCTATAGTCGCGCATGCCTGCCAGAGGATGCGGGGGGATGGCCGCACCGGTCGCACCCACCACTAGCGAAGGCCTTTCCTGCACGCGCTCTGTGCCGCCAGAAAAAATCGCGCCCAACTCGAACAGGCGCAGGTCGTCGACCTCGCGATTCAGATTATGGGCCAACATGGAGAGCATTCCCGGCACCAGCGAGGGACGAAGACAACCCACTTCCTCACTCAGCGGATTGCCGAGCGGCACCCAGGAATTGGGCTGTTGGGCAAATGTAGCCGCGTCCGATGCAGAGCAGAAGGTGCTGCCGATGGCCTCCGAATATCCGGCAGATCGCAGGGTGCGGCGAAGCGCCGCTTCTTTCGCAGCCCCCGGTAACTCGATGACACTCCCGGCAAAAGGAGGCAGCGTGTTGGCGAAACGATTGTAGCCATGCAGTCGCGCAATTTCTTCGATGAGGTCGATCTCATGTTCCAGATCGAGCCGCCAGCTGGGCAGTGTGGCGAAATACTTCTCGGGCGCAGCTTTCTGCATGCCGACGCCCAGGGCGGTGAGATAGCGCTCTACAGTGGAGGCGTCGATGGGCCGACCCGTCGCTGTCTTTCCAAGGATGCGCGCCACTTCGCCAAGATGGAGTGAGACAGCCGGTCGCTCGACGGTTCGGGCCGCGATCTCCGGGACAATGACATCGATCAATTCGCCTTCGATATGACCGCCCGCGGCCAGAATCAAACGACTGACAAGCGCGGAGGCGACAGGGGCCGCTGCAAAATCTGCGCCACGTTCAAAGCGATGTGAAGCGTCGGTGTGCAGCCCATGCCGCCTGGATGAGCGGCGGACCGCGCCGGGATCGAACCACGCTGCCTCGACAAGAATGTTTTTCGTCTCGGGGGTGATCATGGTGTCCCATCCGCCCATGACACCGGCCAGCGCCAGTGCCCTTTGCTCATCTGCAACCACCAGGTCTTCGGCGGTCAGGGTGCGCTCGGTGCCGTCGAGCAGACGGAGACGCTCGCCCAGCCGCGCGCGGCGTACAACAATCCCGCCTTCCAGCTTGTCCAGATCGAAGGCATGGGTCGGGTGGCCCATGGCCATGGTGACAAAGTTGGTGGCGTCGACAGCGTTGCTGATCAGCTTTTGTTCCAGCAGCGCGAAACGCTGGGCGACCTCGCTGGAAGAGGGCGCAATGTTCACGTTGCGCAGCACTCTCGCTGTAAAACGGCCGCACAGATCATTCGCTTCAATGCGCACGGGAAAAGGCTGCAGTGCCGGTTTCGCAGCAGGGAGGGATGGCTCCAGGGGCGCCAGCGGGATGTCATAGATGGCCGCGGCCTCGCGTGCGATGCCGTAATGGTTCATGGCATCGACGCGGTTGGTGGTGATGTCCATTTCAAACAAAGAGCCGTTGCCCTGGCCAAGGTCAAACACGCCCTCCACAGCGATGCCGCGCAGAGTCAGATCGTCGGCCAGCTGACGGTCTGAAACTTCAAAGGCGGGCAAGTAGGAGCGCAGCCATGCGGAAAGAATTTTCATGCGAATTGCTCCAGAAACCGCATGTCCCCGGAGTAGAGCAGGCCAATGTCGCTGATGCCGTATTTCATCATGGCGATGCGATCCACGCCCATGCCGAAGGCGAAGCCGGAAATCTTTTTCGGGTCATAGGCCGGCTGCTTGCCGCGAACGAATTCGAACACGGCCGGGTTCACCATACCGCACCCAAGCAACTCGATCCAGCCGGATTGCTTGCATTTGCGACAGCCCTTGCCGCCACAGAAAATGCAACTGATCTGCACGTCTGCGCTGGGCTCCGTGAAGGGAAAGAAAGAGGGGAAAAAACGGGTGCGCACGCTGGAGCCGAACAACTCTTTCATCGCGTGATCGAGAGTTCCTTTCAGATCGCTGAAGGTGATGTTCTCATCGACGCACAGGCCTTCCACCTGATGAAAGATGGGCGAATGCGTGGCATCGGCGGCATCGTTGCGATGCACCTTGCCGGGAATGACGATGCGGATGGGCGGTGCCTGCCGCTCCATGGTGCGAATCTGCACCGGCGAAGTGTGGGTGCGCAGCAGCAAACGATCGCGTAGCGGTTTGTGCTGCTGGTTGGCGATGACGAGCGTGTCCTGAGTGTCGCGGGCAGGATGGTCCGGCGGAAAATTCAGCGCCTCGAAATTGTAATAGTCGGTCTCGACCTCGGGACCGACGCCGACTGAGTAGCCCATGTGCTCAAAGACGCGGACGATTTCCTGCATGGTGCGGATCAGCGGATGCTCCACACCCAGCGCGGGCCGGATGCCGGGAAGAGTGATGTCGATGGCGTCCACGTCAGAGGGGGTGCTGTGCGCGCCCGCAGGCCCAGCTTCCAGCGCTTGCTCGATTTGCTGCTTGAGCTGGTTAAAGTGCTGGCCCAGGGGTTTACGGGCTTCCGCAGGAGCGGTCTTCAACCATGCATCGCTGATTGATTTGAGGCGGCCTTGTTTGCGGCCCAGCCAGCGCAAGCGGAATTGTTCGAGATCCTCCGGCGTGCGGAGTCCGGCGACTTCCTCGGCGACTTCCGCATGGAGCGCCTGAAAGGCGGAATCGAGGGCCGCGGGTTGATAGCTTTCTAAAACAGGAATTTGCGTAGAAGACATTGCTTTTGAGGATAAATGATAAGGCCCGAAGATCGATTTTCGGGGCGATGGTTCGATCGGGGCGGCCGGCCGGTTTGGGATCCATCGACCCTGTGGTTCAATAAAGGCGTGCAGAAAATCCTGGGAATCCCGATCGTACTGTTGTCCATTCTGGGCGTCGTGGTGTCAGCGCTGGCGCTGCAAGTGCATTATTCGAACAAACTGGAGCCATGCGACATCAATGCGCATTGGGATTGCGGCATCGTGAATCACAGTTCGTATTCCATGATTCACGGTGTGCCGGTTGCGGCGGTTGGCATTGCCGGATATCTGGCAATCGGCCTGCTGGCCCTGCTGGGATGGCGAGCCTGGACGCTGGTCCTGGCGCTGATCGGGCTGGGCTTCGCGCTATATCTCTCGCACGTGGAAGATTCGATTCTGCAGGTATGGTGCCTGTACTGCGTCATCTCGCAGTGCACGATTGCGCTGATCACGATTTTTGCCGGCGTCGCGCTGGCGATACCTCCAAAGGAATAAGGCACTCCTAAAGGAGTGCCTTATGGGTTGTCGAAGCGATTGGCTGAGGCTAGGCGGCCGCGCTGCTGAGTGCGGTCTTGGCCTGGGTCGCCAGCGCAGTAAATCCCGTGGGATCCTTGGCGGCGATGTCGGCCAGAACCTTGCGGTCCAGCTCAATGCCGGCCAGTTTCAGCCCGTGGATCAGTTGTGAATAGCTGATGCCATTCAGCTTCGCGGCTGCGCCGATGCGCACAATCCACAGCGAACGGAACTGGCGCTTCTTTTCACGACGACCGCGGTAGGCAAATTTCAACCCGCGCTCGACTGCCTCTTCCGCAGCCTGATAGAGCTTGGATTTGTTGAGGAAGTAGCCGCTGGCGCGTTTCAGGATCTTCTTGCGATACTCTTTACGTTTGTTGCCACGTTTGACGCGAGGCATAGTTGGTTTCTCCTTTTGCGTTTCGTTGTGCGGCTGGAGGCAGGAGTCGCCGGCATGAAAGCCTGCGCTAAATACCTCTTCACTCGCTTCTTGCTCTGATCTGTCGCGGAGGTGTTCGTTCCGGGGGCCTCGAACGCGTGCGGGCCCAGCTTTTTACAGAAGCCGATCAGGCGTACGGAATCATGCGCAGCACCTTGGGCAGGTCGGCATCCGAGACCATGGCCGAGGCGGCAAGATGCCGCTTGGTCTTGGTTGCCTTCGAGGTCAGGATGTGCCGCATGAAGGCCTGGCCACGCTTCACTCGACCGCTTCCGGTCTTCTTAAAGCGCTTGGCCGCACCTTTGTGCGTCTTTAACTTCGGCATGGTAAATCCAATCTACAAGCAATTTTACGGCTTCGATCAGTATACGTGAGCGGCGGCCGGGATGCCACCACGAATGCGCTCCATGCATTGGGGGAGGCGGTTTAAGCCTCCATTTGACGGCTCGTAATGGATCGCCTAGCTCCCGTGGATGGGACTCCAGGTGGCTTCTTCCTGAGGCGACAGTTCGATCAACGAGGTTGCGCCTACGGTTGCATGGTGCGACGGCCGCGCGAGTTTATATCGGGTCGTACCAGGGTAGAGAGCCGAGAGATCGACCCGGAAGCGCCGCGCTCTGCCGGAAAGATTCTTCAGCACAAATCCCTGGGCGCCATATGTATATTTCACGTCGTACTGAGGAATCCTGAACTCCACGCTGCCATAGCCGTTGAGGTGCGGCTGGATGGATACATCGGCGTCCACCGGAGTTGTAAACCCTAAGAAATCCGAAACGAGTACCGCGGCGTACACGCATGGATATTCGTAATACATTGACGCTCCGTGCCAATCCTTTCCATCGACGTAGTACACATGGTCCATGTCGTAGCGCTCACCCATGAAGTAATCGCTTTGCGCGGCTTCGCTGGCCACCGTCTTGAGTTGATTGAAGAGGATGCCGTTGCGATTGCTGGATTTCCAGAAAGCGGCGTCCCAATACCAATACCGGCCGGCAGCGCTTAGATCGTAGGGGCCGCCGCTTCCTATCTCCGATTTGGTGTAGCCGGCGACATCGGCGGCGACGAAACTGGGAAATCTTTCAAAGGATGCGAAGTTTGAGTCGAGCAGAAGCCGCACGGCCTTCGCCTGCGCAGGCGAGGCATAGCCGAAGAGAACAGGAAGTTCATTGGACAAGAGATGAATGTGATCGTGGACCTGACCGTTTCGGTCGACCCAATCGATAAATCGCTGGTTTTTCTCATCCCAAAATCCCATCGGGAGAGGCTTGACCAGCGCATCGGCGATCTTCCTGGAATAGCCGGAGTAGTACATGGACTTATCTTTCCGGCCTAGCGTGATTTCCATGTCAGCCAGCAGACCAAATGTGTGGGCAGCGAAGGCACCTGCCTGGGTGACACGCCCATCTTTGATCACCTGGTCTTCGTAATACACGTCGGACCACACACGTCCATACTGATCCGTATTGGCGATGGTCAGCGAAGCGGCGTTTTCCAGATTGACAATGTTGCTGCGAAGCCAGGCGATGTCTTTCGTGGCCTGATAATAGCGCCAGGACTCTTCCAGAACCTCCACATTGCCGGTCAGCAGAAACATTTCAGCATTGGTTCTCCTGTCCTGGCTGTTTCTGCGGATGTGGTATTCGCGCAGACCGGAAGGCTGGATTGAGCAGGGAATGCGAAATAGCTTTTCTGGATCGTCGTTCATGACCTGGAACTGGAGCGCGATCATGCGCCGGACGACATCCAGATCGAGCGCCGATCCCACGGCGATGCGGCCTTTGATCTGAAATTCATGATCGACATCGGGATACGTGCCGGCATAGGCTTTGGGATTCAAAGTGCTGACGACATAGCCGTCGTGGTAGGGATAACTCTTCGCTTTTGTCTTTTCGACAACCGACGGCAACATGGTTCCCCAATAAAAACCGGCCAAGGCGTTTTCAAGCGCATCCCCATCCTCGATGTCGAAAGAATAACGATTGTTAAAGGTATCGCTGTGCGGGCGTGCTTCTGATTTATACAGTTCAAACTTATCGCCACGTACGCGGACGCTCAAAACGTCATCAAGCCGGGCGTCGATCGATTCCCCACTTTGCAACTTGATGTACCAGGAATTTTCCTGGGAGAGTGGATTTTCAGGCAGAACCCAGAGATTGGTGTTGACTTCGATTTGATTGCCGGCTGTGCTGATCGGCAAAACCCACCATTGGTTGAGTTCGCGATTGATGCCGACGCCTTGAGAGGACTTGAAGGTCAGCTCGACCGGCGCGCTGCTGTCTTTTCTCGTTACCAGGTAATGATCTCCGACGGACTGGAGGCTTCCATTCTCAACCGACTGAAGAATGCCGTCGGTTTGCACCGACCCCGGCAGGCCGACTGCGGGCGCGGTGGTCTGCGCCTTTGAAGGAGCTGCCATCCACAAGAACATGAGCGATACGATCAGGATTTTCATTCATTGACCTGGATTAAAAATCGCCCGAGCTCCGCCACGGTCCAGAGTTTTATGACTTGGGCAGGGATAGTGAAGATCGCAGCATCGCGACGACTGAAAGCCTGAGCTGCCGTTTCCATCGTAGCGGGTCGCTTCGCCCATGGGAATCTCGCGTAGAAGAAACCTTCGGCGAGATCAGCGGGTCAAGACGAGTTCGGGTTGAAACTTCCGCCGCAGCGGCGTATCCCCCGGGAAGTAGGCGTTGGTGACGTACTGATAGAGCATCCGCTGAGTATTGAAGAAGGAACCGTTCATGGCCATGGCCATGCGCATCACCTGGGCCCACTTATCGGGATAGTGGTAGTAGAGAGGAAGAATATCGTTTTCGAGTTTGTCGTAGAGAGATTCGGCTTCCTGGGTTTCGTCGTCAAGATCGGCGATTGCCCAGCCGGTGGCGCCTTCAATGCAACCTTCAATCCACCAGCCGTCGAGCGTGCTCAGGCTGGGAACGCCGTTCATCGCGGCCTTCATGCCGCTGGTACCGGAAGCCTCATAGGGACGCCGGGGAGTGTTCAGCCAGAGGTCTGCGCCGCCCGTGAGAATCGCGCCAAGGTCCCACTCGTAATTTTCGAGGTAGACGATACGGAGCCAGTCTGAATTGAGCTGAGCGCTGGCCTCGATGACGTGGTGAATGATGTTCTTCCCAAGATCGTCGTGGGGATGGGCTTTGCCGGCATACACGATCTGAATCCCGCCAAATTCTTCTGCCAATCGAGTCAGGCGCGAGGAGTCGGCAAACAGCATATCGGCCCGCTTGTAGGCGGCCGCGCGACGGGCGAACCCAATGGTGAAGCGGTCTTCGTGAAGCGAGACTCCGGTGCGCTCGGCAACGGCGGAAATCAGCTGTCGCTTGCCTTCGGTATGACGGCTGCGAATCTCATTGGGCGCAATGCCAATGGCGTAACGCAAGTAGAGGTTATCGCGCCGCCAGCTAGGAACTTTTTCGTCGAGCAGGGCTTTCATGGCGGGTTGGATCCAGGTTGCCGCGTGTACCCCGTTGGTGATGGCATGCACCACATAGTCAGGAAACATCTCGCTGGATACGCGGCCGTGCTGCATGGCAACTCCGTTGACGTAGCGAGAGAAGCGCAGCGCGACATAGGTCATGTTCAACATGCCGTCGTGACAACAGCCAAATTTTTCCAGCGCCTGAGTACGTTCTTCGCCCAGCACCTGGCGGGCCTGATCGAGAGAAAAGCGATCATGTCCGGCGGGCACTGGAGTGTGGGTGGTAAAGACACAGCGGGAACGAACGGAGTCCAGGTCCGACTGACTGGCGTCGAGCAGATTGCCCTCGTTCACCTGTTCTTCCAGAAGACCAATCGTCAGCAGTGAGGCATGGCCTTCGTTCATGTGGTACACGTCAGGTTGACAGCCAAGCGCTGCGAGAATGGCGACGCCACCCATGCCCAGGACCGTCTCCTGGCAGAGCCGGTAGAGGGTATCGCCACCGTAGAGATGGTCCGTCAGTTGGCGATCCCATGGATCGTTGGCATCGAGGTCCGTGTCCAGAAAAAGGACAGGGACGACATGGCCGTCGACGCCAACAACATCTTTGCGCCAGGCACGGACCATGACCGGACGGCCCTGAATGGTGATGGCAGCGACCGGTTCCAGCGGCTGCAACATCGTCTCCGGGCTCCAGGGCTGATCTTCTTCCGTCTGCACTCCGTCCGGGCTTACATGCTGCCGGAAATAGCCTTTGCGATGGAGCAAGGTCACCGCAAGCAGCCGCAGACCGGTGTCAGCGGCCGACCGCAGCGTATCGCCCGCGAGGACGCCTAAGCCGCCACTGTAGGTGGGGATATCCGCAGCAACTGCAATTTCCATTGAGAAATAGGCGATTTGGAACGGCTTCCAATCGCTTTGAGATGAGTCCTGATCCAAAACTTGCTGGCTCTTGATTGCCATAAACCTCTGATTCCCAAGGGGATAGGTCTTACTCTCCGTAGCGGAGACAACGAATCACCATTCGAACCTAACACCGCAACAACAGGCCTCTGCAATGCGGAAATAATACCTCCGCATGGGATATTGAGATGCCGTCTGGGCGGGATCGTCTACACCGAATGTTATCAGCCGGGACAGTTTGATTTCCGAGAAATAGTTTTTGGTGGTCCAAAGATACGCAATGGCTAAACTCCGGGTCCGCGCCAGATTTATCGCATATCGACTTCCTGCGCGGCGGCTTCCAGCCGATTCCAAATGGGATCGATCCAGGACAGATGTTCCGGCTTCATGAGCACGGAACGGAGGCACGTAACAGGACCCGAATCCTGCGAAGAGACATTCGACGTAGGCCAGGTCTCCGGAGGGAAGAGCTTGCGGGGGAGATGGACCAAGGCGAGGTGCAGGTCCCGGCGCGCCGCGGCGTCGAAAACCGCGCGGGCACGATGGGAGCTTTCCTGGACGGTGGCTCCGCGCATCGCCCAGACCACGATATCCAGCTGAGGGCGGATGGGTGTAACGAAGAAGGGTGAAACGCTGAGCCGACGGTAGAGTTCGAGGGCAGCCGAGCGGCAGGATTCCAGCATTCCCGCGAACTCGCCGCCGCGGATCAAGGGCAATGCCCGCTGCGTTGCCCAGAGAGCCACGGCGGCCGCGCCGGCACGGGAACACTCCAGCGTAATCTCCCCCAGATGCAGCTCGTCCGAGCTGAAGTAGGTATAGGGCGAGTCATGCTTGTAGAAGCGGCCCACTGTCGGATCGTGAAAGAGAACGCAGCCACATCCATACGGCTGCAGGCCGTGCTTGTGGGGGTCGATCACGATGGAGTCGACTGCCGGCAACGCAGCGTAGGCGGCGGCAGACTCTGGGTCGAGATTCGATACCAGCGTGAAATAGCCTCCATAGGCTGCATCGACGTGAACACGGAATCCATGCCGGTCGCGCAGCGCGAGGATTTCAGGCAATGGGTCGATGGCCCCCAGGGCTGTGGTTCCGAGGGTGACGACAACCGTGCCGACATCTCCGTTTTTCAGCCGGGCTTCCAGCGCATCCAGGCAGATCCTTCCCCGGGAGTCGGTGGCCACGTATGCAAACGGCAACTGCAATACTCCGCTGATGCGCTGATGTGTATAGTGGGCCTGATCGGAGGCGAGAATGGTCGCGCCGGGACGGATCTGCCCGGAAACCCACAGCGCCTCCAGATTGGCGAAGGTACCTCCGCTGGTGAGATGGCCGAGGTGCGATTTCCAGGTAAACATGGCCGCGAGAGCTTGAACGGCCTCGATTTCCATTTGGGAGCTGGCACGGCCGCCGTCGAGAGCGTGGTTGTTGGGATTGATCCGCATCGCAAGCTCGTACGCCGCGCGCGCAATGGGATGAGGCGGCTTGAGCATTTGTCCGGCGTAGAGCGGATGGAAATAGGGATAGTTCTGTCGCAGGCGAATCGCTGTTTCCCGAAGCACATCGACCATGGCGGTCGGATCGAGCTGCGGCGAGGGGGTGAGCGGCAGCGTGGAAAATCCCTCCGCGAGAACGGGAAGCATGGATTCGAGCCAGTGCAGCGAGTCCCCTTCAAAAATCATATCGTCAGCTAGGATAGCGCAGTGGCGCCGAGAGGCCCTGGACGGGATTTAATTGCACCTGGAAGTGGGCAGTTTTTCGAGTGCGGCGCTAACGTGCATTTTTTCCTTGCATTTGGCCAAATTCTGCTACACTAGGGCTGCGTCCGAATAGAACCGGGCAGTTGTAGACTTTGCCCAAAAGTGCAAGTTTCTGCTTGTAGTCGCTCCGATTCCCTTCAACGTAAATTCAAAACGATTAGGAAGTAAGATTCAAATGGAACAAGGAACAGTGAAATGGTTTAACGACGCGAAAGGCTTCGGCTTTATTTCGCGCCAAAATGGTGAGGATGTTTTCGTGCATTACTCTGCGATCAATTCAAACGGATTCAAGAGTTTGCAAGAGGGCCAGGCCGTGCAGTTCAACGTTGTGAAGGGGCCGAAGGGCTGGCAGGCAGCTGACGTTCAGCCGCTGTAACCAAGCGCTAGGTTTATCACTAAGGGCGGGGGTAGATTCCTCTGCCCTTTAGTGTCTCTGGCAACGAATGAGCTTAGGCGTGCCTGTTAGCGACTGGACGAAATCCAGCTGATGTCGCTGACTCGGCACAATCGCGGCTTCGCGTCAGCTTGCAATGGCGTCAATCTCCACCAGCGCATCCTTGGGAAGCCGACTCACCTCCACGGTTGAACGGGCTGGGGAGGCGATACCCTTTGCCTCGAAATACTCCGCATAGATAGCATTCATCGCAGGGAAATGATTCATATCCTTGAGGAAGACGGTTGTCTTCACAACGCTGGAGAAGTCCAGTCCGGTGGCGCCGAGCACAGCCTCCAAATTCTGCAGCACGCGACGAGTCTGAGCCTCAATTCCGCCGGGCTCGAGTTGTCCGGTGACCGGATCGAGAGCAATCTGCCCGGAAGTAAAGACGAAGTTCCCGATGCGAATCGCCTGCGAGTAAGGACCAATGGCAGCCGGTGCTGCTGAGGTCTGGATTGCTGATTTTGACGGGTTCATACCGGAAATTGTACCCCTCGCAGGACAACTCACTCCTGTGGGCGCGGGAATATGGCCTTTCTACTTTTTCTACCCACTTATGACCAGAAGCCGTGCGAACAGTCTAACGGCTTAAGGGAGCAGACATGAGACGTTTGTCGTGCGGGGGCCTGGTACTGATTGCCGGGATCTTCGTGCTTTCTGCTTCCGCCGAGGCGACACCGCCCGCACAAACTGCAGAACCCTCCCAGACAAGCGCAACAGCCATCGACTGGAATGCAGCTTTGCCGTCCCCTGCTGAGCTCAAACAGCGTGTCCTGAAGAACTTGAAGCAGTCGGAAGCGGAGCAGGAACGTTACGTGTGCAAGACAATCCGCGAAGAGGACAACACCGATAAAAACGGCAATGTAAAGCAGCGTCGCATCCGGCAGTACGATATGTTTTTCGTCAACGGCGAGGAGATTGACGAGTTAACCGGCAAAGACGGCACCGCACTCAATGCGGACCAGCGCAAGAAAGAAACGGAACGGGTGCAGAAGGAGATCCAGAAGGACTCCGACGCGAAATACATCGCCAAGCGAGATGCGGATGATGGCAAACAGCTCGACATGCTGTTGCATATGCTTCGGTTTACGAACGGACATCGAGTTGATCGCGGAGGGCGATCGACACTGGCATACGATCTGAGCGGCGATCCCGACGTACACCCGAAGGGCGTCGAGGAAAACTTTCTGCACAACATGTCCGGAACGATTGAGGTGGACGAAGCTACAGGTGAGCTGGTCGATTTGAATGCTCATCTGGACCATGACGTAAAGATTGGCGGAGGATTGCTGGCCGATCTGCACAAAGGATTCTGGATCCATGCCCACCAGCAGCGCTATCCGGACGGGGTGTGGCTACCGGAGCTGGTGGAAGGCAACGGTGATGCGCGGGCAGCCCTGTTCTTTCATCCATATTTCAAGTTCAAAGACACGATGAATGGCTGCGCGCTGACCAGCGTATCCACGAGCGAGGGACCCTCGTCGATCGCCAAGTAAGACGGCGAGGGTTCAAAAAAGCGCGATGGAACCGGACCCGGTTCGCTCTACAGCTTTTGCTGGCGCTGGACGTCGCGAACTCCGGGAACTCGACGAAGGCCGTTCATCAGACGAAGCAGGTGGCCTACGTCGTAGGCATCGACGACAAACTCCACGATGGCCTCCTCGTCCGTTCCGGCCTTGGTATCGACGGCGCGGATATTGGTTCCATCGTCTGAGATGACGGCCGTCATCTCGCGCAACATGCCGGCGCGGTCGTCGCAATAGACCGTCAGCTTGACGGGGTAGGTTGCGCGCTGGGAGGAACTGTCATCTCCCTGCATTCGCGCCCATTCGACGGCGATCCGGCGATCGGACTCATACAGAAGATTCTGCACGTTGGGGCAGCTGCGAGCATGCACGGCAACACCCTTGCCACGGGTGACGTATCCCACGATTTCTTCGCCGCGAATTGGATTGCAACATCGGGCGCGGTAGACAAGCAGGTCGTTCTGCCCCTCGACTGTGAGTGAGTCAGAACCCTTGCCGAAGTAGACGCGCTTGACGGCGTCCGACATGCCGGGCGTGGATTCCGTCTCCGGCTGCTGCGTGCTGGTGGCGCCGGGGACGAGCCGGTTGAGCGCCTGGCGGGCTGAAAATTTGCCAAAGCCTATGCCCGCGAGAAGGTCGACGGGATTGGCCAGGCCATACTCGGTCGCCGCACGGGAGTGGTCCGCTTCGGTGAGGTGAGATATGGAGATCTTATATTTGCGGGCCTCGCGATCGAGCAGTTTGCGGCCAATTTCAATGGCGCGTTCGCGTTGATGCTCATTCAGCCAGTGCTTGATTTTGTTGCGTGCGCGGGAGCTTTTGACGAATGTCAGCCAGTCGCGGCTGGGCGTGTGTCCATTCTGCGTCAGGATTTCCACGATATCGCCGTTGCGCAAACGCGTTTTGAGCGGCACCATGCGACCATTCACTTTGGCGCCGGTGCAGGTGTTGCCGACTTCAGTGTGAATGCTGTAGGCGAAATCAATGGGAGTGGATTCTTTGGGAAGGACAACGACTTTGCCCTTGGGCGTGAAGGTGTAGACCTCTTCCGGATACAGATCGATTTTGAGGGTCGATAAAAATTCGTTGGGGTCGGTCATGTCGCGCTGCCACTCGACAATCTGCCGAACCCAGGCTAAGCGCTGTTCATCTTTGGCGTTGACCGGCGAACCGCCGGCCTTATATTTCCAGTGCGCGGCGATGCCTTCTTCCGCGACGCGATGCATTTCTTCGGTGCGAATCTGGACCTCAAACTGATGTCCCCCGTCAGCCATGACGGTGGTGTGCAGGGATTGATAGAGGTTGGGCCGTGGCATCGCGATAAAGTCCTTGATGCGACCGGGAACAGGGCGCCAGATGCTGTGGATCAGGCCGAAAACCGCATAGCAGTCCTGAACGGACTGCGTGATGACACGCACGGCCAGCAGATCGTACACCTGATCGACAGTGATGCGCTGGCGCTGTAATTTTTGATAAATGGAATAGAGGCGCTTGATGCGCCAATCTACCCGCGCGGTGATGTTGTGTTCCTGAAAACGTTCGCGCAGGATGGCGTCGATTTCGCGGAGGAACTGCTCGCCCTGCTGGCGGTGCGCCTCCACGGCGGAGCTGATCTGATCGTGGCCGACGGGATCGACATACTGGAAGGAGAGGTCTTCCAACTCGCTGCGGAGCTTGCCCATGCCGAGGCGGTGCGCGAGCGGCGCATAAATGTCGAGCGTCTCGCGGGCGATGGCCTGCTGACGTTCCGGCTGCAGGTGCTCCAGCGTGCGCATATTATGGAGACGATCCGCCAGCTTGATGAGCACGACTCGAACGTCGGAGACCATGGCGAGAAGCATTTTGCGGACGTTTTCCGCCTGGCGATCTTCCCGGTTGGCAAACTGGATCTTGTCGATTTTGGTAACGCCATCGACAATGTGGGCGACTTGTTCGCCGAAGATTTCTGCAACCTGCCGGCTGGTCACCGGGGTGTCTTCGACTGCGTCATGCAGCAGGCCGGCTGCAATCGCGGTGGAGTCGAGCTTCATCTCCGCTAAAACACGAGCGACCTCGAGAGGGTGCAGGGCGAATGGATCGCCGGAAGCCCGACGTTGACCGGCATGGTGTTTGAGGCAAAAATCGTATGCCTGCTGGATGATTCCAATATCGTCCGAGGGGCGATTTCGGCGCACGGTCGCGAGCAACATGTCGAAGGTCTCGGCAAGTTGTTGCTTGTCAGCATCCGGAGATGCGGCGGCGGCGTGCGCAGTGGCCATACTTGATTTTATTGTATGTCGGGGGATTTACGGAGATTGAAGTGTGATCGCGAACCAGGCACGCTGTATTCTGGCAATCGATGGCGCAATCGCACAGCATGGGAGAACGCGCATTTATTCAGTCGCTGCGAGCGCAAATCGATCGCAACGGCGGCGTATCTCGCACGCCAGGGAAGAAATCTAAATCGTCGAAGGCGGTGGCGTTGGGAATCGGAGATGACTGCGCGATTCTGCGACCGCCTGCGGGCCACGAACTGTTGGTCACCACGGATTTCTCTCTCGAAACGATCCATTTTCGCCGCGACTGGCACACGCCGGAGTCCGTGGGACATCGCTGCCTGGCACGCGGGTTGAGCGACCTGGCGGCGATGGGCGCAAAGCCTCTGGCAGCGTTTCTATCTTTGGCGCTACCAGCGGAACTCGTGAGAAGCCATCGAGGGCGACCTTCCTGGCGGACGCGATTTTTCGATGGATTCCTCGCACTGGCAGATCGATATCACGTACCTCTTGCCGGAGGGGATACGGCGCAGTCCCCCGTGATTCGGGCGACGTTGCAGCGGAACATGGCGACGGGTTTGGCATTCGCGGACATTGTGCTGATTGGAAGCGCTCCGCGCAATCGAAGCTTACGGCGTTCTGGAGCGAAAGCGGGCGACTGCATTTATGTCACGGGATTTCTAGGGGGCGCGGCGGCCGAGTTGGCGCAGCTTGCTGCAAATCCTCGCCGCTTTCGGACATCGAAGAAGCCACTATCCGCCACAGCGGATGGAAACGGCACAGCCAATCCCCATCTATTTCCAGACCCGCGGCTGGCTGTCGGCGAGTGGCTTCGCAAACATCATCGCGCCTCCGCAGCCATTGACATCAGCGATGGCCTGTCCACCGATCTACACCACCTCTGCGAAGAGTCAAAGCTGGCCGCAACTGTAGATGAGGCTTTGCTGCCCATCCACCCGTTGGCGATGGCAGAGGCGTCTGGGGTGGAAATGGCGCTGCATGGCGGCGAGGATTATGAACTGCTGTTCGCTGCTTCGCCGCATGCACACATTCCGCGACGAATCGCAGGAGTTCCGATTACGCGCATTGGAGAAATGCGGGCATACAGGTCAAGCTCGCCGCGCGTTTTGCTGGCCAGACAAGTGGATGGTCGTAGAACCATGCGACCGCTGATATCGGGCGGATGGGAACATTTCGGCTAGGAGATTTTTTCCGGTTGCTGGAGTGCGGACCTCGTTCCATCCCAAACTCGCTTCGAACTCCACCGAGCTGCCGAGAGAGATGAAATTCCCAGCGGCCCGTTGGGGTTGACTCTTCTAATGAATAAGGATATTGCCGGAGCCGGTTTCGACACGGACGATGGGGCCGCCACCATTGATTTGTCCGGTGACATGGTGGTGGTTCAGGGTTCCGTGAGTGGTTAAGGGAGGATCACTCTGAACATCGCCGGAGCCGGTGCTGGCGTCGAGGTTATAGGCGCTGTGCCCGGTGTTGAGAGTGATTGAGCCGGAGCCAGTTTCGAGCTTCCATCCGTCGCCGGGAGAACCCGATACGGTGATGTCCCCAGAGCCTGTCTCGGCCTTGAGGCCGCCGGTTACGCCTTCGAGCTGGATGGTCCCGCTTCCTGTTTCCGCCTTGGTGTACTGCGAGCCATTTAGCCAGGCGTGGATGTCGCCTGATCCAGCGTCAAGCGAAACGTCTCCCGTGAGGTCGCTGGCGTAGATTTCTCCAGAGCCGGTGGAGGCCTTGAGGGGCGCGCCGAGGTTGGTGATCTTGAGGTCACCGGAGCCGGAGCCGGCCTTGACTGCTGTGCCGCGAGGCACGGTCACGACGTAGTCAATGGACACATTGTGGTAGTGAGTGTGCTGGCCCACTTCAATGTCGTTGCCGTTCTGCACGATGGGAGGGTTGTCGGTGACGCTGCGAACGTTCTCCTCGGGTGAGCCCGACATCCAGCCCATGGATGCGTGGACATGTCCGACGATGTGGATGGAGCCGGCAGCGCCGGGCGTGATGTGGATGAATCCCGAGCCAGAGCCGATGTCGAGTGTGGCGGGGCCGTTGACGGTGAGGGTCTTGTCGAATGTGCCCTCGGCTGCGAACACGGCCGCGGGAGTGAGCGCGAGCACGAGGATGGCTGCGATGTGACGAAGATGCATTTTGATGTCCTCCCAACGAGAGATAATACGCAGGAGGAAGATATTAAGTTCCGGAGCTGCCTGATTCTGTTCCCAATTTTGGGAAAGACGATTGGGGAGGTAGATCGTTCGATCGACCGGGAAGGTTGAAGTAAACACCAGGTTGGGGCAACCAATCCCGTTGAACGCTGTCGCCACCGGCTGCTTTGTTACCATCAGGATTCATGAATTTCGAAAAGCCTCGCGTACGTTTCGCTCCTTCTCCCACCGGCCAGCTGCATGTCGGCAACGCCCGAACCGCGCTGTATAACTGGCTGTTTGCGCGCCGGTTTGGCGGAGAATTTCTGCTGAGAATTGAAGATACCGACGTCGAACGAAGCGAAGTCCGCTACGAGGCGCAGTTGCTGGACGACTTGCGCTGGCTGGGGCTGGACTGGGATGAGGGGCCGCGAGCCGATGCCGGCGCTGGCGAACGCGCTGAGGAAGGTCCCTATGGACCGTATCGGCAGTCGGAGCGGCTGGAAATTTATCGCGAACATACCGAGCGCTTGCTCGCGGAGGGTCGTGCCTACCGCTGCTTTTGCACCTCGAGCCAACTCGACGTGGAGCGAGAGCAGGCTGTGGCGGCACATCAGCCGCAGATTTACTCTGGCCGCTGCCGAAATGTCAGCCCGGAAGAGAGTGCAGCTCGCGCCGGGAGTGGCGAACCGTTTGCCGTGCGCCTTCGCATCGGACCGGACCCGATCGCGTTCCATGACATCGTTCGCGGGGCGGTGGAGTTCGCCGCCGATGCCGTATCGGATCCGATCCTGGTTCGCTCGTCCGGCATGCCCGTATATAACTACGTGGTCACGATCGACGATGCGCTGATGCACATCACCCATGTAATCCGCGGCGACGACCATCTTTCAAACACTCCCAAGCAGGTGGCGATCTACCATGCGTTCGGCTGGCCCGTGCCGCAGTTCGCGCACCTCTCGACGATCCTGGGGCCGGACAAGACGCGGTTATCGAAACGCCACGGTGCAACTTCCATTTCGACCTTTCGCGAGATGGGAATCCTGCCGGAAGCGCTGACAAATTATCTTGCACTGCTCGGCTGGGGCGCCGAAGGGGGAACCCGCGAGACATTTACGATGTCGGAGTTGGCGGCCGAATTTACGCTGGAACGCGTCACTCCTTCGCCGGCGATCTTCGATTTTCAGAAGCTCCATTGGCTGAACCGGCATTATCTGAAGCTCGCAGACCCGGCGCGCGTTGCGGCGCTCGCGCGACCGTACTTTCTCGCCAGGAACTGGCTACCCGCGCCAGGCGACACGCAGGTAGAAGCCTGGTTTGATCAATTGCTGTCGCTGTTTTTGCCTGCGGTAGACCAGCTCGATCAGCTGCCGGAGAAGGCGCACTTTCTGTTTGTCTTCGACCCGGCGGCGGCCATGGCGAACGAAGAAAATGCTGCGGTTCTGGCCATCCCTTCCGCCCGAAAAGTTCTGGAAGAGTTTACCGCGCGAATCGCCGCGTCGCCCGCTCCCGTCACTGCGGAGACTTTCAAGGCTGTGATGAATGAAGTGAAGGCCGCCAGTGGAGTGAAGGGCAAGGAGCTCTTCCATCCGGTGCGCATCGCCCTCACGGGCGCGCATTCCGGACCCGAGTTCGATAAGGTGGTTCCGCTGATGGAATCCGGATCCCGGCTGCCACTGCCGACGCCGGTGCTGAACGTGGGACAGCGCGCCAAACTTTTTCTCTCGGCACTTACGCCATCCCAGGCAGACTGAGTCGCGTTTCCGTACAAAGGGGGTCAGCCATGCAAGCAAAAAAGACGCTGTTGAGCTGGAGCGGTGGCAAGGA
This sequence comes from uncultured Acidobacteriota bacterium, assembly GCA_963756315.1. Classification (GTDB taxonomy): domain Bacteria; phylum Acidobacteriota; class Terriglobia; order Terriglobales; family Acidobacteriaceae; genus JAKAAZ01. Next base: position 838,700 of record CAVWNI010000009.1, on the reverse strand, counting down.
CAGCGCATGGGCTCTCCATACCTTGCGGCAGAATCCTGCGTACAGCGTGGCGGCATTACTGACCACTGTGAACGAACGCTTCAGCCGAGTGGCAATCCATGGTTTTCGCGAGGAGTTACTGGATCGGCAGGCTGTCTCTGTTGGGCTGCCGATTTGGAAGATTCCACTTCCCTACCCTTGCTCGAATGCAGAGTATGAATCGCGCATGGCGGCGGTTTGCGTGCGCGCCGTGCAGGAGGGCTTTGAAGCGGTCGCATTCGGGGACTTGTTTCTGGAGGAAATTCGCGCTTATCGCATGCAACATCTGACCGGGACAGGGCTGGAACCGGTCTTCCCGATCTGGGGAATCCCTACCGATCAACTGGCCCGCGAGATGGTCGCAGCGGGCTTGCGGGCGCGCATCACTTGTCTGGATCCGCGACATCTCCCGGCTTCCTTTTGCGGTCGTGTATTCGACGCAGAATTTCTGGACGATTTGCCGCCCCTTGGTTGACCCGTGCGGCGAGCGCGGAGAGTTCCATAGTTTCGCTTATGCGGGGCCGATGTTCTCGCACACGATTTCTGTGGAACATACTCACAATGTCGAACGCGAAGGATTTCTGTACGGCGATCTGGTAGCTGTGTCGGCGCCGGCTGCACCAGAATATTCCTGACCAGGTCTGCTACCCTCAGAGCGGAAGCCAATGAAGGAAACGACTCGACTTGTTCGCGCGGGACTGCCGGAACCACCGGCGAAATTGGCGCCCGGAGCGCCGATCCATTCCGGCCCTGTGTTTGCCGCTGCCTTTTCCACGCCGGGCGATCCAAGACAGGCCGCGTACGCGTATCAACGATTTCACAACCCGACCTGGGATGAACTGGAGCACGCTCTGGGTACGCTCGAGGGTGGCGTGGCGCGAATTTTCCCTTCTGGGATGGCCGCGACCACGGCTGTGTTCGCAGCGCTGCTCCGACCCGGCGATATTGTTGTTTTGCCTTCCGACAGCTATTACACGACCCGTATTCTGACCCGGGAATTCTTTTCGAACTTCGGAATCGAAGTGCGGCTGGCGCCCACCGCGAACAACGCCCAGGAACAGGTTCTGACCGGCGCAAAACTACTATGGCTCGAAACGCCCAGCAATCCCGGGATGGATGTCTGTGACATTCAGTTGCTGTCCGAGGCTGCGCACAAAGCCGGCGCGCTGGTTGCAGTGGATAACACCACGCCCACTGCGCTCGGCCAACAGCCGTTGGCTTTAGGCGCGGACATTTCTGTCGCGTCGGATACCAAATCGCTAACCGGCCATAGCGATCTTCTGCTGGGTCACGTTGCCGTGCGGGATGCCGAGATGAACGCCAAAATTGAACGGTGGCGCACGCTGTCCGGCTCGATCGTAGGGCCTTTCGAGGCGTGGCTGGCGCTACGTTCCGTTGCAACACTGCCGCTGCGCCTGGAAAGGCAGTCGCAGAACGCACAGATCATTGCGGAGTTTCTGGAGAGTCATCGGGTCGTGAACGCGGTGTACTATCCCGGATTGGTTTCGCATCCCGCACATGCGCTAGCCTGCCGCCAGATGCGATTTTTTGGGCCTGTCGTGAGTTTTCAGCTTGCCAACCGATCCGTGGCGGAGCGATTTCTCGCCGCCTCCAATCTGCTGGTGGAGGCCACCAGTTTCGGCGGCATTACTTCTTCCGCGGAACGGCGCGCGCGCTGGGGCCAGGATGATGTTTCCGAAGGATTTATCCGGCTGAGCGCCGGCTGCGAAGATATTGAAGACCTGCTTGCCGACCTGGACCAGGCGCTTTCGGCTGCCACAGTCTAAGCCGTCGCCGTTAGATTCGGAGCTATTTTTGCCAGGCGAATACCGCGACCGGGTAGGTGAGTTTCACGCGGCCTTCCTCGGATCGGGCAGCGACACCGAGTTGATCGGCATGAGCCCGGATGTCCTGCTGAAAGAGGCTGCGAATTTTTTCTGCGTCTCCAGGCCTTGGGAATGAGCTTTCCAGCAGATCTTCAAGGTTCATCACCAATCCGAAATTCGCTCGATGAAGGAGTTGCAATTGCGCCTGTGCTCCGAGCCCTTCCAGTTCTGCCTGCGTCAGCGCCCGGGTATGCGACGGGTCCCGCAAAATCTCCCAATGATTGAAATTTTCCTGCGCTTCTCTGCTGGGAGTTACATCTGCGACCAGAACCCGTCCCCCTGGTTTGCATACCCGCTTCATTTCAATAAGAGCTGTGGCTGGATCGATATAGTGATGGAAGGAAAAACGCGTCACCACAACGTCGAACGTATCATCCGCAAAAGGAAGAGCGTTCGACGCACCCAACGTCCACTCGATATTGTGCAACTGGTTCTCCTGCTGAAACCGTTGCGCGCGCTCCAGCATCGCCGGAACGATATCCAGTCCGGTCACATGGGCTACTCGCCGGGCGAAGAAACAGGACACGATTCCCGGACCGCAAGCGACATCGAGCAAGAAATGGTCAGGACCGAGGCCGGAGCATTCCGCCATCAGCTCCAATAAATCCTGATTGCTGTGCGCATGTCGTTGGAGGAAGGGCTCTGCCTGCCTGGTAAATTGGTCGAGTATCTCCGCGTCGTGCTGCATACTATTCATCATAACGACGAATTTTCGGATGACTGCGGCCAAACCCACCACCGTCGACACCACTTTCCCCCACGACTGGAGGGTCGAGATTCTAGAGACGTCGCCGCTGATAGCGCCGGCCCGGCACTATTTCTACCCGGGCGCGGTTGAGGAGATCGAGCGCGGCGCGCTGCAGATCCTGCTGCGGGCGCAGCCGGAATCTGCTGCGGTGATGGCGACCTTCGCCCTTGGCTTCGCAGATCCAACCCTGCCGCACGGAGTCTGGAGCTGTCCCAATCCACGCCAGGTCTGTGCGATTGCCGGCGGATATGCCTACATTGTCGACGCCTATCGCCCTGAGGAGTGGATGCAGATCCCATACCGGCCCGTCACCTGGGTTCGCCCGGCGCGAGAGCAGGCACTGCTGCTGTTCGCCAGGTTTCATACGTTATGGGCTCTGGGCGCGGGCGGCCGGGCCTGGGAAACCTCGCGGGTATCGTGGGAGGGCTTGCGCGTGACAGAAATTGAGGGGGGGCGGTTGCGCGGGTTCGGGTGGGATCTGGATACAGATACAGAGGTTGCATTCACCGTGGATCTGGCGACAGGGCAGCATACTGGCGGAGCCGGGCCAAGCCAATCCGCCCACTAAGAGATTGGGATGTCGGTCCCGGATTGCAAGACTGGGAATCATCGAGCCGAAACAAAGCAAAAACGGCTCAGGCCATGAAATGGCCTGAGCCGCTGCTGTAAGGTGAAACTACTGTCCGCTGACCAACATCGCCTGCATGGCTGCGCTGGCGAGATTTGCGCTGGATGCACGATAGTTGCTGAATGTAACCTCGCTGCCTTGAGGGCCATCCAGTAGAAGTCCGAACCGGAGCGGTTCTTTCCAACTGGTGAGGACACCATTGACTGCCTGATCTCCGAGCGGGTGCCAGGCGCTGTCTCCACGATGACGCCAGAAGAAACGCACATCACTGGCATCGCCTCCCGTCACTCGAAATTCGAGCGGAGAAGCCTCGTTGACCTGCTGACGGGCAACGACCCGGGTGGTGTCTGGATCGAGCTGCCATAGAACCACGGAGCCGCCTTCGAGGCCGATGATCATGGCATGGTCTTCGTCGGTAAGCACTCCCAAACCTGAAATCGAGGACGAACTGACGGGAGGATGGGTAAGCCAAACTTCGGCTGCGGATCCCGACGTATCCGCATCGCGGCTGAGCAGCACTGTGCTATGTTCACGAGACGTGATCCGCACCTGATCGCCCTTGAAATGCAGTTTTGGGCTCTGGCCGGGGAAGGAATACCATCCGGCTTGCGTGGAACCGTCAAACACGACGGTCTGGAGATGCGGCGCCGCAAATTCTGTGGACTGCTGGGCGGCTGCCGGCATCGCACTCATAGAAAAAGCACACGCAATGGGTATCATCGAAAGAACCGTCTTGCGCAGAAAAGTTTGTATATTCATGTCCATCCTCATCAACTGGCCTCCCCGAACTAACTGTCGGGAGTGAGCTTAAGGTAGCCAGTCATCTACACCATAACAAGGAAAACGGTTATGACACTTTAGTTATCGCAAGGTAACCTAGGTACTGAATGGGTTCCAGAATGGAATATTCAGCTCGACACCTGTACTGCAATGGTCTTGGACGATTTAAGGTGGGTCAGGCGCTTTTGTTGCAAGAAAAGAAGGTTAGAGCAGATTCTCCCTGCTCAATCCGCCGGTACACCTGCAACCGGCTGGGTAATTCCGGCAGTTGTGAACGCCGGGCATGCTCGGCGACAACCACGGCCCCGTCGGCGAGAATGGGCTGCTCGGCCAGAAACCGCAAGGTCGTTTCGTATCCTCTGTGATCATTATACGGGGGGTCAAGAAACACAGTGCCAAGGAGTACGCCCTGTTGCGCCAGGCGGCGAAGCAGGAACAGGGTCCCGGCCGGTTCGACCTGGGCCTGATCTCCGACGGCCAGCCGAGCGAGGTTGCGGCGTAAGGTTTCGAGGGGGACTTTCGCGTTCTCGGCGAAGAATACCTGCCTGGCGCCCCGGCTCAACGCCTCGATGCCGACAGCTCCGGTACCGGCGTACAAATCCGCGAAGATGTCGTTTGCAATCCGAAGCCCCAGGACGTTGAACAGCGTCTCGCGCAATCGGTCGCTGGTAGGACGGGTGTTCCGCCCTTTGGGCGCGAGTAATGGCTGCGAGCCGAATTTCCCAGCGATGATCACGCATCTTGTTTTGCCGTCCTGATTTCCTGGCAATAAGTGGCGCCGAAGCAGGTCCATGAAGAGCCGGCCGGGCCGACTTCCTGAACCTTTCTCCGTTACCCGAGGCGTGGCGGGCGATGTGCTGACCCCGCGTCCCCATGCGCAAATGGCAACTGCATCTACAATACCCAGAGAGGGGCAGAAATGCGCAGCTGGTCCATTCCGTTGGGACGTTGGATGGGTGTGGAAGTTCGGCTGCATTTCTTTTTCGCCCTTTTGCTGGGACTTTCGTTGCTGTACACCGGGATGAGCGGCGTGGCTGCGATTCGAGGCATCTCGTTGTGGCTGCTGCTGCTGGCGATTGTTGCGACCCGGGAGCTAGCCCGCTGCCTGGTATGCGCCTATCACGGGTTGGAAGTACGCAGCTTGATGTTGCTTCCGATTGGCGGTTTGCCGTCGTTCGCGACGCCGGAGTCGACCGAGCGGGCCTCCGAGGGAAGCGCACAGATTGCTTTAGCCATGGCTGGTCCCATCACCAATTTTTTGGCTGCGATGATTTTGCTGGGCTTCATTCTCGGTGTATCGCCCAGCGTTTCGGTGTGGGTCAAACCCTGGGTGAGCGCCGACCACCTGTTGCGTAGCGCTTTCTGGCTCAACATTTTCCTTGCGGTCGTCAATCTGCTTCCAGCCTATCCGCTGGACGCGGGCAGACTGGTCCGCGGCGGTTTTTCGCGCTCTCGCGGTGCCCTGCAGGGAACCCGCGCCGCATCCGGGATCGGCCAGGTGATCGCTTTATCCCTTTTCGTCGCCGGCGTGTTTCTGCAAAGTCCATGGCTGCTGCTGGCAGGCTTTTTCATTTTTGTGGGCGCGCAACTGGAGGACCAGGGCTTGGTCTTTCAATCCGTAGTGGATACGGTGCGCATGCGCGACATTATGCTGACGGATTTTGCCTGCTTGTCTGCCTCCGACACACTGGAAGACGCGGTCTACAAATCGATCCATAATTTGCAGGATGATTTTCCGGTGGTGCGCGGCGGTTTGCTGGTGGGAGTTATTTCCCGGCAGCGAATCCTGGAAACATTGCAAATCGATGGGAATGGCTATATCCAGTCGATTATGTCGCGCGGGTTCCAGGTGGCGCAGCAGGAAGATTCGCTCGGAGTGACGTTCCGCCGCATCAGCGCCGGGCGTGGTCTATCCCTGGTGCCTGTGGTGGACGGGGAGCGGATCGTAGGCATCGTGACCCTGCAAAACCTGATGCACAGCATGGGCCTGTTGGCGGAAAGCCGGCGGCTGCAACATCAGTCCTCCTGAGCCACGGATGGCGATAAGCCCGCAAGACGCAGACGAGCGATTACCGACGACGGACAAGCCGCTTGCCCCGGGACTTTATATCGTTGCGACTCCCATAGGAAATCTGGAAGACATTACGTTGCGGGCATTGCGTGTCTTGCGCAGCGTCGATCGCATTGCGTGTGAAGACACGCGCCAGACTCAGAAACTGTTGTCGCACTTTGGAATTTCCGTTCCCACCGTGAGCTGCCATGCTCACAACGAACGGCAGCGCGCGGAAGAATTGATCGCCGAACTGCTGGCCGGTTCACGCATCGCTTTGGTCTCCGATGCCGGCATGCCCGGCGTTTCCGACCCGGGAGCGCATCTGGTTGCGCAGGCAGTCGCAGCGGGTATCCCAGTGATTCCGATCCCGGGCGCATCGGCGGTCATCTCGGCGCTGGCCGCATCAGGTCTGGATACTGGATCGTTTCTATTTGTTGGATTCCCGCCTGCGCGCACCGGTGAGCGGCGCAGTTATTTTGAGACTCTGCGCGGCGAAAAAGCGACGCTGATTTTCTATGAAGCTCCCCACCGCGTGGTGGAGTCGCTGCGGGATGCGATCCAGGTATTTGGTCCCACGCGACACGCAGTTCTGGCCCGCGAGATCACCAAGATCCATGAAGAATTTCTACGTGGAACGCTGCAGGAACTGGAGGCAGTGTGCGCTGGCCGCGATTTGCTGCGGGGAGAAATGACGCTGTTGCTGGCCGGTGCCGACCCGGCGCAGAGCGGGACGACCGCCACAGAAGGTGCAGGCAGCCTTCGACAGGCGATCGCTGCCTGCCTGGCGCAGGGACTGGATGAGCAGTCAGCGTTGAAACGAGTGGCTCGCGACCGAGGCGTGTCAAAAAGCGAAGTTTACCGAGAATGGCAGCGAGAGCAAGGGCGGCGCAAGTAACGACTTCGCGCCAGTGGCACCAGGCAAATCACTCTTAATGCGCGTCGGGCGGTACGTTGCCCTCTGGCTCGCGGCCTTTCAGCCGGTCATACAGGTAGAGATCGCTGACTGTGCCCAGGGCCAGATTGTAGTAGTCGGGGGTTCCAACCGCTTCAAAGAGCTCTTCGTCAAACGCATGGAGGGCGTGAAGATGGGCGGCGGTTGCTGCCACTTCATGCCGGCTGGTCCGCAGGAATTTTTGATAGCCGCGGTCGACCAAAGTGGCGATTTCGCCGCCGACCAACCTTCCAGGGCGAATGATATAGGCAACGCCCCCATCGGCCTTGCGAGCCAGTACGGCGCCACAACCATTTTTGCGGATTTGCACCTGATTTGCGACGCCAGGGATGTCCTGGACATCAAAGTTGTGGGAGCGGAAATAGGCCAAGGCGCTGTCGAACGTTTTTGACGGTGGGTTTTGTCTGGTACTCATAGAGATCCTGATTGCACTGCGGTTTCGGAAATGGCTGAGAAGAACGAATCCGGCGGGTCGCATCGCGATCATCGATTCGCCGAGGAACGCTACACTTTAAGTATAGCCGGTGTGGCTGGTTGCTCCGGCAGTCTGACAGCCCATTGGAGCAAGCTCCTGCAACAGGGCCGCACGATCCATCCATCCGGCGGGTCAGGCGAACGTAGACAAGGAACGCGGCAATGCTGACGATGGAAGAATCTGAACGCGAAAGAAGAGTTGCCTCCGACCCGGGATGCTTAGGCAGCGGGATACTGGATCGCGTCGGCAATACGCCTCTGGTTCGAATCGAAGGATGGAGCAGTCGCGGGCAGCAAATCCTGGGCAAAGCGGAGTGGGCGAATCCGAGCGGTTCCGTGAAAGATCGCGCTGCGAAGGCAATTGTGCAGGACGCGATGGAACGCGGCTGGATCGGCCCACACAAGAAGAAACATCTGCTTGACGCGACCAGCGGGAATACGGGGATCGCGTATGCCATGATGGGCGCGGCCCTGCGGTTTCCGGTCACACTGGTGATGCCCTCCAATGTATCGCCGGAACGCAAGCGCATTCTTACCGCGTATGGCGCGAACATCCTCTGGACCGATCCAGCGGACGGTATCGACGGCTCGATTCGAAAGGCGCGCGAGCTGGCAGCCAACCAACCGGACCTGTATTGGTACGCCGACCAATACTCCAACGACAACAACTGGCGCGCGCATTATCGAACGACGGCGAACGAAATCTGGCAGCAGACAGAAGGTCGGTTGACACATTTCCTGGCCGGCATGGGCACCAGCGGAACATTTGTGGGAACCACGCGGCGCTTGAAAGAGCTGAATCCAGGCATCCAATGTCTATCGCTCGAGCCAGATTCACTCTTTCACGGTCTGGAAGGCTTGAAGCGCATGGATGGCGCCATCGTGCCGCGCATTTATGACCCGCATCTGGCGGATCGCACGATGACGATGGAAACGGAACAAGCCCACGCGATGGCGCGACAACTCGCACAGGAACAGGGGCTGCTGGTCGGCATATCGGCTGCGGCAGCCGTGGCCGGTGCCGTGCGAATTGCGGAGGAATGCTCGGCCCGGGGCGAAGCCGCGGTGATCGTAACGATTTTGTGCGATGGCGCGGACAAATACCTGAGCGAGCGGTTTTGGCAGGAATAGGGATCTCGACGATGCGCATGAGCCAGTTGGAATTCGATCGGATTCGCCGGCATGGCGAAGCAGCGTATCCAAACGAATGCTGCGGCGTGCTGCTTGGGCATATCGAAGAAGGTATGAATACGGTGGTCGAAGCAGTGCCGGCTGAGAATGCTCGCGTGGATTCCGCGCATAATCGCTACCAGATTGCACCACAGGAGCTGATACGTATCCAGCAGCAGGCGCGGCGCCGAGGACTCGACATCATCGGCTTCTATCATTCGCATCCTGACCATCCGGCGGAGTGGTCGAAGACGGATTTGGAGGAGGCTCATTGGCTGGGATGTTCCTACGTCATTACGCGGGTAATGGGAAAGGTTGCGGGCAATGGTGATGACGCGAGCCGATGTCGAGCCATGGAAACGAATTCCTTTCTGTTGACGGGAACGAATGAGGAAGATAAACGCCTGGAGCCGGAAGCCTTCGAAGTCACGGCCGATGTCGGCGTCAGTTAAGCCGACTCCCGAACACAATCACCGGATTCAGATGCATAACAATGCGAGGATGGCATCATGCAGATTCATATTCCTACTCCGCTGCGCTCCTATGCGGATAAGCAATCTGTTGTCAGCGTGGCGGCAGAGACGGTTGAAGAAGCTCTTACCGCGTTGACGACGCAGTTTCCGGAATTGCGCAGGCACCTCTATACGGAGCAAGGCAAGCTGCGCGCTTTCGTGAACGTCTATTTGAATGACGAAGACATTCGCTATCTCGATCAAAAAGAACATGCGCCGGTCAAGGATTCGGACTCGCTGTCGATTATCCCATCGATCGCCGGCGGGGCGCCGACTGCGGAGAGTCCCGCGGCTGTGGCGTTGACGCCGGAGGAGATGAGCCGCTACGCGCGACATTTGATTCTGCCCGAGGTGGGAGAAGCGGGTCAGCTGAAATTAAAGGCTGCGCGGGTGCTTTGCATCGGGGCTGGGGGATTGGGCGCACCGCTTACGATGTATCTGGCGGCGGCCGGCGTGGGCACGCTGGGTATTGTGGACTTCGACGTTGTCGAAGCCAGCAATCTCCATCGCCAGGTGATTCACAGCACCAGCGACGTGGGACGGCCCAAGCTGGACTCAGCAGAAGATTCGCTGAAGGCGATCAATCCGAACATAAAGATTGTGAAATTTGAAACCAGGTTGACCAGCGAAAACGCGCTCAAGATTTTTGAGAACTTCGACATCATTGCCGATGGAACAGATAATTTCCCGACGCGCTACCTGGTCAATGATGCCTGCGTGCTTTCGGGCAAGCCGAATGCTTATGCCTCGATTTTTCGCTTTGAAGGGCAGGCCAGTGTCTTTGCCACCCCGGACGGCCCGTGCTATCGCTGCCTGTATCCGGAGCCGCCACCGCCGGGTCTGGTTCCCTCCTGCGCGGAGGGCGGCGTGCTGGGGGTTCTTCCCGGACTGCTGGGGATCGTTCAGGCAACGGAGGTCATCAAGCTGATCCTGGGTCAGGGCGAGCCGCTGGTGGGGCGCTTGCTACTTGTCGATGCGCTTGCGATGCGCTTCCGCGAACTAAAGCTGCACAAGAATCCGGAGTGCCCGGCATGCGGCACGCATCCGACCGTCACCAAGCTAATTGACTACGAGCAATTCTGTGGACTTCCCTCGAGATCCGCTCCGCCTGCCCAGATGTTGAATGGCATTCCACAGATGCAGGTGGAAGAACTGAAGCGCCGCATGGATGCGGGCGAAAATGTTTTTCTGCTCGATGTGCGCGAGCCGTATGAATTTGCGATTGCGCAAATCGGCGGCCATCTGATTCCGCTGAACGATTTGCCGCGGCGCGTCCGCGAACTGGATGCAAGCCGAGAAATTGTCGTGCAATGCAAGGTAGGTGGACGCAGCCAGATGGCGGCGGAGTTCCTGGCGCAGAACGGATTCAAGAGGGTCCACAACCTGGCGGGCGGCATCGCAGCCTGGTCGGAGAAAGTAGATCCGAAAGTGCCGAAGTACTGAACAGTCGGGAGTCCTGTCGTTGTGTTCCTAGATATTCACCCTCATGACTCCCAATCTGTCTTCCACCTAATGCGGTTACGCAGTTGCCACGTTGCGGCAATCAAGCCCAGCAGCAACCCGAAGCTGACGATGACCACCGCGGGCCAGAACTCCCACCGCCGAATGTGAAGCAATCGCTCTGCGTACCAGAAATAAGCAATCAGTGCGAGGAGCCAGTTGCGGGCGGCGCTGCGCTGTGCCTGCAGCGCGATGGCAAGCGGGAAAATCAGAAAGAGAAAATCATAGATTTGATGTTTGAAGCAGAGCAGACAGGCGGACGCGAGGCATGCCAGGAGAACGCGCCCGTCAACCCGTTTACCGCGAACGAAGAAATACGTCGCAATTGCGATCGCTAGAAGGATTCCGCAGAGGTACGGAACCACCAGCGTCCAGCCGGCTGCATGGGATAGGTAGAAAGCATCCGGCGCCGGACGAAACAGCGGTGGATGCCGCAGAGCGATTTCGCTGACTGCCATGATGTTGGCAAGACCCGGGGAAACATTGTTCGTCGAGGTGCGAAAGGGTTCGAAGAACAAAGTCCAGAAGCGAGTCCGCAGCCACCCATAGGTAAAAAGGAAGCCGAGCGCCGGTGGCAGCATCGAGTAGAGCAGCAGACGCCAGCGCCTCCGCAGGAACAGGAACGCGGCCAGCACCGGCGGCACGCTGTACTTGGCCCATGCAATTCCAAGGAGCAATCCGCGTTGCCGTGAAGATGATGCCACGGCCCAAAGCGCCAGCGATGTCAGGATCAAAGCCGTCACCTGACCATTGCCGATGGTGACTCGTGCGGATGTGCTGGTGAGCACCAGCAGAGTAAGAAGCCATGCTTTTCGCCCGGCTAATTCGTACATTCGCGCAACAAGCCGGCAACTCCACAACACCAGCGCTACATTCATCACCGCCCAGATGAGTTTGGCGGGCAGAAGCGGCAAGCAGCCGAGCGGCAGCATGGCGACGTAGAGCTCATGCAGATCGTTGGGAACTTGATTGAGCAGGATACGGTGGCCGGGGTCGCCGGCAAGATAAGTCGCCCAGGGGTCGATGTGCTGCGCCAGGAGGCGCGCCGGGCTCCATTGAAAATCGAGCGAATGCAGAATGCTGTTGCGAAATGCATCCGCTGTGGAAAGCAACGCAAGTACGGTTCCCAGCCACAGAGCCGGTCGCGACATCAACCACTCGAGCGATCGGTCCTGCTGCGGGTCGTGGGTGGCGCGCGGCGTTCCATCTTCAGCAACGTTCATGGGTGCCCTTGTCCCTTGTTGGGAGTGTACTGAAAGGGCGCCGATTTATGAGAGCTGGATGTTAACCAGATCCTGGGCTTGACCTTGCGGCAGGCCGGGTGAAACTTTGGCAGTCTGCGGAGCGCGCCAGTGATCGATATAGGAAACCTGGTGCACGCAGGAAATAGTGCAGTTGGGGGCGCAGGTTTTCTCCGTAAGGAACTCGCGTTGCACATCGCGGCGCCGATATTCCGATAGCGGGGTGCCAGGCCAGCCCCGTTGCTGGGAACAATAATGAACCAGTCCGTTCTCGCAGATGTAGAGATACCGCGCTCCCGCGCGACAGCGCCAGTCGTTTGGCTCGCCCTTGACGATCGCTTCCTGAAAGTGATTGAAGCGGGAGTAATGTTTTTTGCCCAGGCCCTTCACTTCGTAATAGATCCGTCGCTCCTCGTCGCCGAGGGGCTTGAGCTGACCGTCGCCATCGTGGATGATGCCGATGGTGGAGGTAAAGCCCAGTTCCAGCGCGCGGCGCGCGATGGTCAACGCATCCTGCGGATACTTGATGCCTCCGCCGACGACGGAATTGATGTTGACATGAAAATCTGCGTGCTCGGCGAGCATTTGCAGTTTCTTGTCGAGCACTTTGAGACTCTTTTTCGACACTTCATCCGGCTGGACGTTGTCGATGGAGATCTGCATGTGGTCAAGACCGGCGCGATTGAGGCGCTGGATGCGATCGGGCATCAACAAATAGCCGTTGGTGATCATACCGGCGATGCGGCCATGATGCCGTATCCGAGCGATGATCTGTTCCAGTTCCGGATGCAGCAGGGGCTCGCCACCAGAAATGGTAATGACGCTGGTGCCGAGGCGGGCCAGGTCATCAATTCGGCGCAGCATTTCCGGCACGGGAACCGGTTCGGAGACATCGTCGAACTCGTTGCAATAGGTACAGGAGAGGTTGCAACGCCGCATCGGTACGATGTGCGCCATGTAGGGATGGCTCGTCGAGGCCAGGGCATGACCAATCGAGGCCAATTCGCGAATCCGGCGGGTTGCTGCCTTGATGCGGCGCGCGGGTGACCGTCGGGACAAAGTGGAGGAGCGTTCCGTCATCTCTATTTCATTGAATCACAGTGGCATAGGCGGCGAATAGGGGCAGCCGCGCGGTTTGCTTTCCGGCAGCTTTGAATCGTGCGTTTTGGCCGTTTGTTTTGAGAGCGAATCCCGCATGCCGTACTGGACGGTTCTCCGTGGCTGACTACACTGAACGTGATGCCGCGTTGTCACCCTGTCAGCGTGATAATACTCGGCTTTGTTCTGCTTTGCAGTGCAGTACTTGCAAGCGGACAGGGCCCGGCGAGAAGCGCGCCTGTCGCCCTGACCGTCGTCGACGAGAACGGGCTGGCGGTTGCCGATGCCCAGGTGACGATTGCTGAACCGGGGTTCCCCGCAGTCCAACTACATACCGATTATGCCGGCCGATGCACCTATCGACTGCAGCAGGGCGCGCCGTATGATGTACGCGTCGAAAAGCCGGGCTTCTACCAGACCGTGAAGAATCAGATCGATGCTGGCCAGCCAAGCGTGGAAGTAACGCTGACCCACGAACAGGTGATCCGGCAACAGATCACGGTCGTGGCCTCCAAGGTGGGCATCGACTCCGAACAAATCTCGGATAAATTCACTCTCAATACCGCGGAGATCGTCAATGTGCCCTATCCGACAACGCGGGACATTCGCAACCTGCTGCCCTTCAATCCAGGAGTCGTTCAGGATTCGACTGGTCAGGTTCATGTCGCCGGATCGGAAACCTACGAAACGCTCGATTTGCTGGACGGATTCGATATTCGAACTCCGGTGAGCGGACTGCTGGATTTGCGCGTCAGCGCGGATGCAGTTCGATCGATCGACACGGAGACGACCCGCTATCCGGTTCAATTTGGCAAAGCCACTGGCGGCGTCATCGCGTTCTACACAGGAATGGGGGACAACAAGTTCCGCTTCAATGCCACTGATTTTTTCCCCTCCTTTCAAGACCTGAATGGCATACGTTTCGACAAATTTGTTCCCCGCGTCACGTTTTCCGGACCTCTGGTGCGCGACCGCGCATGGTTCTTCGATGGGCTGGACCTGGAGTATGACGATATCTACATTCAAGGGCTCCCGGACAATGCCGACACCAATCACTTGCTGCGCGGAAGCAATCTCATCAAGGCGCAGGTCAATCTCAAGCCCTCCAACATCCTCTCCGGGGGATTGCTGTTCAACGGCTACCACTCTCCTTATGACGGTATCTCCACTCTGACGCCGCAGCAGAGCACGGTGAAGCGGGATACCATTGCGTGGCTTCCGTACGTGCGGGATCAGCAGAGCTTCCCCAACGGCGCGCTGCTGGATATAGGTGCGGCAGTCCTGCGTTTTCGCGACGGCTATGAACCGCATGGCAACCTTCCCTATGAAATCACGCCCGAGCTTCACAACGGCAGCTACTTCGAGAACCTCACCGAGCACGAGCAGCGCGTCGAGGGAACGGCAGTGCTCTACCTGCCGCCTCGCCACTGGCTCGGACGACATGACCTGAAGACCGGGCTTGACTTCGATGCCACCAGTTTTGATGAAGCGGTGGAGCGAGCACCGGTCAGTTATCTCCGCGAAGACGGAACACTGTTGCGCCGCAGCATTTTCCCGGAGCAAGCTCCATTCGGCGGCCACAATTTCGCGGTCGGAGGATATGTTCAGGATCATTGGCTGCCGCGGCCTGGGCTGATCCTCGAGCCGGGTCTACGCTTCGACTGGGACGAGATCATTCGGCAGCCGCTGATTTCGCCGCGCATCGCAGCCACCTACTCGGTGCCCAGCAGCGGGGCCACCACGAAATTATCGGCGGGCGTCGGACTCTACTATGAGCACACCCAGCTTGAGTATCTGACGGAAGCCATGGCCGGGATTCGCTACGACACCTACTACGCCGCCGATGGCGTTACGCCGGTCAGCCCATCGTTGCAAACGACATTCACCGCGAACGACGGTTCCCTTCACCAGACCCGCGCGATCAACTGGAGTGTGGGTATCCAAAGAAAGCTTCCGGGCGCAATTTACGCGGAAGCAAATTTTATCCAGAAGCGTACTCTGGATGGCTTCACCTATGAACACCAGGGAAACGCCGAAACATTATCCGGAAATTATTTGCTGACGAATGCGAGACAGGACCATTACTACTCCGCGGAGTTCAACGCGCGACGTAACTTTGCCAACGGATATACGTTGTTCGTTTCTTATATGCGATCGTCGGCCCGCACCAACTCGGCAATTGACTACGTGCCGACTGTATCGCTGTTTGGGCCGCAGCAGAGCGGTCCGCTGCCCTGGAATACGCCAAATCACGTCATCTCGTGGGGTTGGCTTCCCTTATTGTTGCCGCAGCTTAAGAAGAGGTGGGACTTTATCTACACGCTGAACTGGCAGTCCGGGTTTCCCTTCACCTCAGTGAATGCAAACTACCGAGTAGTCGGCGCGGTTGGCTCCAAACAATTTCCGGACTACCTTTCGTTCAGCCCGGGCCTGGAATGGAAATTCCACTTCCGCGGCTACTATTTTGGACTGCGAGGAATCATGGAGAACGCTACCGATAGCGAGAACCCTGCCATAGTAAACAACGTCGTCGATTCCCCGGACTACGGGACCTTTAGCGAGTTCCAGGGTCGAGCCTTTACGGCTCGCATCCGGCTGATCGGATCCAAGTAAGTCCCGCGAAACCTTTCAGGATTCGCGCTCCCGGCCTGAGTTTGAGGCGCAGAGTCTACGTCCACGTGGCCCGTATTTTTCCCGTCTCGTTATCACGCGCGGAGTTGCATGAACGTTGTCACGCTCGACTCAGACGGCGCCTCTTGCTTTCTGACCGAGCCGCACCAGGCGCGAAATCGAGAGCAAGGTGATTGCATAAAGAAAAATCGATGCGGCGGTGAATGTCATGTGACCGTGGCGCAGGTCTTCAAAGAGCAGCTTCAGCGCGACGAATACTAATGCGCCGTAAGCCAGCCAGCCCAATTCCCTTCGTTGCCATCGGGAGCCGGCGTACGCCAGTACAAGCGCGATCGCGCAGGCAGTGAGCGTGCGGATGACGGCAATGTGAGAGACTCCCGGAATCATGGCGACGGTCAGCAGGCGCACCAGTGTCCAGACCAGCAGGGCTGCCGACGCGCAGACGGCGATCGCCGCTGAAAGGACGTACAAAAATAAGTGGCCAATTCGATCGGACGGACAGCGGCCCTCCACCGCATAGCACAGAATGGCACATACGGAAACGAACCAGAGAAGCCACGCCGGTGAGCCAGGAAACGTGCCGGCAAAGGCGCGGAAAGCAAACTCCAATAGCCCGGATGAAAACGCGGCGGCCGTCAGAAACGCCAGCCCGTGGAACTCCAGCGTCAGACGGGATGTCCGGACGCCGACACTCGTGGCCGCAAGCGCAGCTACGCTCAAGCACAGTGGCAACCACACAGTCGGCAGGCACAAGTAGCTGCCTGCGAGAAAGAGAACGGCGCTGCCGGCCGCATACACGTGGTAATTACGCTGTTCCGACGTGCCACCGAAGCGGTAGATGATGATTGCGTAGCCGACGGCCGAAGCAAGCAAGCAGAGCGACCCGAGCACAATTGCACGAGCGCCGGACCAGAACAAGAACACACTCCAAACAGTCAGCAGCAATGCAATCAGCGTCTGCGCAGCTTCGAAGAAGGTGATTGTGTGCCGCCGCAGCATCGTCTGCGCGGTGGCGCTCGCGGCATAAATCAGCAGCAGAGTGGGTCCCACCGTCAACAGCAGCATACTGCTCACTTGTTTGTACTCGGTGCGGACGCCCGCTGGCCTGGAGCTGATATAGATCAGCGCCCACACAGCGATGTCTGCAACCGCAGCGACCAGAAATCTGACGCGCAGCTTGCGATCATTGGCCGCTGCGTACTCACTTGCAATCGCGGTGGCGAAAAGAGCTACGATAAAGGGCGCCAGATCATGGGTCGCGATGGACATAACCAGCATGGCAACACAGCCCGCCGCCGTGGCTACCCACACAACCGCAGCGAAATGGCGCTTCCATGCGAGAACGTAGGCTACGAGGACAAACGAACCCAGAACCGCGGCCGTTAGCGCGGTGGGCAGAACGTTGAAGCGAAAGGTAAGTTCCCAAAGCATGGGAACAACGATCAGGAACGACGTACCGGCGTAGGCAACACTTGCCAACCACGCCTCAGCCTGAACTCGCGTCGATGCGACCAGCCACGTGGCAGCGTAGCCAATCGCAATGGCAACGACCGCTGTTCGGGGGAATGTGGACGACTCCGCCAGGGCCCGCAGCAGATAGGCCCCCGCAATTCCAAGCATCGCTTTGCCCAATACGGAAACCACTCCCCCACCCTGGGCGAGATAGGGGGAGGTGGCGATTCGCACCGTGTCTGTTGAGTTTGGCGCCTCTGCTGCGATCTGCTGCGGCGCCCGCGGGGAACGCTCGAGCGCTTCGACGCGGCGCTCCAGAGTCTCGACGGTTGCAATCAGGCGTTCCAGGGTGTCGGAACGGTTGTCCATCGTCGCCACCGATTTATCTACAACACTGCTACCCTGCTGCGGCTGTGTTCCGCGGGTACGGCTGCCTGAGTTTTCTCCGGCCACGGAGGCAGGAGCTTCACGAGTATCCACAAGATTCCCAGGGGAAGAATGGTCAATGCAATTGAGACGAGTAGACCCTCCCGGGTGACCAGGGTCATCTTGTAAGTCGTGTACCCCAGGAAGCTCTTGGAAAACAACTGCCCCCCGATGACGACATTCCAGCGCATGGCGAAGATACCAATCAGAGTGAGGCATCCAGCAATGGAATAGATCCGCTTCCGCGTCATTTCCCGGAACTTCAGCACCTGGGTCAAGCCCAACAAAAGGATGGGAGTCAGTGTCCCGATGCAAATTTGAAGAACGATTTGCGAAAAGTAAAGCTTGGTGTGGACCATGAAATTCAAGCTGCGAAAGGACTCGTCCGCCTCGTAGATACGATGAATCAGGTCGAGCATTTCTAAACTGAAATCGAGGATGAACATGTAGAACAGGTATCTGGCGATCGTATCGACGCAGAGCATGTCGATCTTCTCCCGGCGAAGACGCATGATGAGCATGTACAGCAGCATCACCGCAGCAATCCCCGACACCATGGCGGAGAAGATAAATACCACCGGCATCAATGGTGACGACCACCACGGATTGGCTTTGATCGAACCGAAGATGAAGCCGACATATCCATGCAAAAGAAAGGCGGAAGGAATGCCCACCAGCGTGATCAACCAGCCTACCCGATCGTCGATGGCAAGCGCTCGCTCGCTGATGTCGCTGGAACCGAGAGTCAGAACCTGATAGATCCAGCGCTTGATGCCGGTGGAAGACTGAGACATGACCACGATGTCGTGCCGGTAGTCCAGCCAGATTTCCACGGTCAGGACCGCCATCAGGTACCAGAGATACACAAATCCGAACATGGCCATGGCAGACGTGCGATGGGGTGTGAAGTACATCTCGTAGGAACGCTCCGGATGCCCGAGATGCAGTTGCAGGGGCAGAGGCGCGACCAGCAAAAAGGCGAGCGCCGTGAGCAACGCGAGCCGGTAGGTGGGCTTCACCGCTTCCACCCGGAAGACACGTTCCAGCGAAGCCAGGATAAATGCGCCAGCCACCAGCCCGGTGATGTAGGGGTACAAAACGATCAGCACACTCCAATAGAGAGTGATTTCGTTTGGATACATGTAGCCTGCGACGCCGGTCGTCATAGTTGCCAATCTCCTTCGCCCGCCCAGTTGCGCAAGCGGCACTTATCGCACCGAACCATCCAATCCGTAGTAGAAAGCCTTGGCGCCGGTCGCCATTTGAGGCTTGAGTACTTGCACATCGTGGGTTTTCAAAAACGCATGAATGGGATCTTTCGGATTCTTCAGGTCCGCCAGTTGTCGCGCTCCGGTGGGGCAGGCTTCGCAACACGCGGTTGTCAGCCCCTTGGTGATGCGGTGGTAGCAGAGGGTGCATTTGTCCGCAACTTTTTTCTGGGGATGAATGTAGCGGCAGCCATACGGGCACGCCTGAACGCAATAGGCGCAGCCCAGACAATATTTCTGGTCCACCAACACGACACCATCCGGACTGATAAAGGTTGCGCCGACGGGACAGACCTGGGTGCACGGCGAATCCGCACAATGGTTGCAGAGCTTGGGAACGAAGAAATATTTCGCGTCCTCGTCTGATTTGGCAGAAGGAAATCCCTCCTTGCCGCCGTCGGGCGAGATGACCTCAGGATTTTCAAGGTTCCAGTCCGACACGTGGTAGCGTTCCACCCAGGTCCGAAAGAATCCGTCCGGCACATCGTTCTCCGCCTGACAAGCTCGAACGCAGTTGCCGCAGCCGATGCATTTGGGTATGTCGATCAACATTCCCCACCAGTGCTCGGTCATTTTGTAGTTGGGGGAGGATTCCGGGGTCCCGGCCAGCACGGATTCCCAGGCGATGGCCGCTGCAGGCAGCAGGATCAGCATTTGACGCCGACTGATATTCATTTGGTACCTCCCGCGCTGATGGCTGGGCTGTGCGGCTGGTGGCAGGTTTCACACGGCAGACCGTTGGAGTGGTCCGCCGCCACCACCTGGGGAAAGCCCTTCGGTTTCGCGGCGCTCGCAGCGTGACAGCGAACACATAGCACGGCTGTATTCAACTTGGCGGGTTGCACAGACGCGGGATCATCGGCATGCGTTGCTAACGGCCCATGACACGCCTCGCAATTGACGTGCGCGTGCTTTCCGGAATTTTTCATTGTTGCAACGTCGGTGTGACAGGTCTCACACGCCTGGTGGCCGGCAAAATGGATGGGACGAGCGGCAATCTCGGTGATGGCGGCGCCGCGGTAGTGACCATATTGTCCAAAACTGCGCGGAACAAAGTAGCCGCGTATGGCCAGAAATGTCAACGTGCCCACAGCGTAGAGGGCGGCCAGTCGGAAAAGGTGTCCTGAATCTTTGAAGGCGCTCATAAAGCCAGGCCTCTTTCACGTCACTCGCAGGAGATTCTTCGCCATTCATCCTGAGAGCACCACTATCCAGAACACGATGGACGATTGTATGTGCGCCAGATCACGTATCTTGAAGCTCACACCTCTCTGCCAGGAATCCATTCCGCAGGCGCGTTGATAGAGTTAGTTAGAGGTCGGTCATGAAGGACATAGTGCAGGCCGCGTACGGCGTGATTGCGAAGGTCAGGAGCAAGCGGCCGCTGGTGCACCACATCACGAACTTTGTGGTGATGAACACGACCGCGAATATTACCCTCTGTATCGGTGCGCTGCCGGTGATGGCGCATGCCAAAGAGGAAGTGGAGGAAATGGTGGCTGCCGCGAGTGCTCTGGTTTTGAACCTGGGAACCCTGTGGCCCGAACAGGTGGAATCGATGATCCTGGCGGGACGTCGCGCGAACCAGATAGGAATTCCAATCGTTCTCGATCCGGTGGGCGCTGGCGCGACACATTTGCGGACGAGCAGCGCCCATCGATTGCTGGACGAACTATCCATTGCAATCGTGCGTGGCAACGTTGCGGAAGTCGCGGCACTGGCCGGTCTGAAAGCAAAAATCAGCGGCGTCGAATCGATGGGTTCGACCGAAGACGCAGCCCAGGTAGCTGCTCAGTTCGCCGGAAAGTTTGGTTGTGTCGCGGCCGTCACCGGGGCAGTGGATGTGGTAACGGACGGAGCACGCTGGATGCGTGTCGCGAATGGCCATCCCATGATGAGCGCCGTGACTGGCACGGGATGCATGGCAACTTCTGTGGTGGCGGCGTGCGCAGCCGTTGAAACAGATTTCGCGATCGCAGCGACAGCCGCACTTGCTGCGTATGGATTGGCGGGGGAAATTGCCGCGGACCGCGCTCAGGGTCCGGGTACCTTCCAGACTCATCTATACGATGCGCTAGCGGGTCTGAGTGAGGACGACATGCGCGCCGGGATGCGCATCGAAGGCTGACTCCAGCGAATCCGTCACGGCGAGAGCACTCGATCCATTCCCGCGGGGAGGCGTAAAATATCGCTATGAAGCGCCTCGCGACAGCTGCGCTGTTGGTCGCAATGTTCGCTTTCCCTGCCTGCGCTCAGCGCTCGGTGTCGCACGGTGGTTTCTCGAGCCGCGGCCCAGAATTTCGCGGAGGCTTCTCCTCTCCCCGGGCGTATGGCGTCCCCAGCGCTGCCCGCTTCGGCGGTAGAAGTTTCTACTCCATGCCGACTTATCAGAGAAGATACCCTGGAAGTTTCGAGATGCATCCCAATGGGGACTGGCAGAGACTGTATCGGCCTCGCAGACCTCGCGCGCCAGGGTACGGAACGGGAACGTACTACATAGTTCCGGAACTGGGATGGATTGGCCCTGACGATCTCGATTACGCCGAACCCGCGGGCTACGACGAGTCAGCCGGTCCTCAGGATTCTAACGTCGAAGAAGATAATGGGGAGCCGGCGCTTCCGCCCTGGCCGTCACTTTATAGTTCCAACCGGCCTTCCTATCATTCTCCGCAGCAGCCATCGCCTGCCCCGGAGAATGAAGAGGGCGTTACGCTGATCTTCAACGATGGCCGTCCATCGGAGCGCATTTACAATTACGCGCTGACGGCGTCGACGCTCTATGTTCTGGACAAACCTCATCGCGATATTTCCGTGGACCAGATCAACCTGGCCGCGACTGAAAAAGTGAATCATGAGGCCGGGGTGACCTTCCAACTACCGCAGGCTTCGGCGCATTGATTCTCGAGTTCCCTCGTCAAGGCTTCAAAACGAATTTCGCCATCAGCGAAGCCTCGGAGGAGCCACCGACCCAGACGGTGAAGGGCCCCGGCTCAATCGCCCATTTTCTTTCAACATTCCAGACAGCAAGCTGATCCTGCGGGACGCGGAAGGAGATCGTCTTGGTCTCTTGCGGCTTGAGATGGATTCGAGAGAAGCCGGCGAGCGATCGGCGAGGTGTTTCGACGCTGGTTACATCTTCTCGCATATACAACTGGGCAACCTCATCGCCTTCCCTGCTCCCGGTATTTGTAACCTCTACGGTTACCTGAACATCCCCATGACTGCCGGGCGCGGGAGGTTGCACCGCGAGATGATCGTAGCGGAAGGTTGTGTAGCTGAGACCGAAGCCGAATGGGAATAGGGGCTTGCCGTTGTCATCTATGTACTTCTCCACGCGCGACGGATCGGAGTTGTAGAAGTCCGGTAGAGTCCCAGTGCTGCAGGGAAAGGTGATGGTGAGGCGCCCGGCGGGATTGTTGGCGCCGAAGAGCGTTTCGGCAATAGCTTTCCCTCCAAATTCTCCCGGATACCATGCTTCCAGGATTGCCGGGACATGCTCCTTCGCCCAGCCGATGGTCAGCGGTCTGCCATTTTCCAGCACCAGGACGACAGGCTTCCCCGCAGCCACCACCGCTTCCAGCAATTGTTCCTGATTCCCCGGCAGGTCAAGGTTGGAACGGTCGTGGCCTTCGCCGGAAATTCCTTGCCGCTCGCCCAGGCCCAGGATGACGACGTCTGCCTGTTTTGCAACCGCTACGGCGGAGGGAATATCTTTGCCGGCATCGAAGGTGACCGTCGAGTGAGGAACCATTGCGCGGATGCCCTGGAGCATGCTGATGCGTTCCCCGTTCGATTCCTCTTCATAGTCGCCATAGCGCGCCACATCCGCGTTCGGCCCGATCACGGCAATGCGCTGGATCGATTTCGAAAGCGGCAGCAGGTTGCCGTCATTCTTCAGCAGCGTCATGGATTCACGCGCCGACTCGAGCGAAACTGCAAGATGAGCAGGCGACCGATGAACCTTCGCATTCAACGCGGGATCCACGAAGGGATGATCAAAAAGGCCGAGAGCAAATTTCACGCGCAAGACGGATCGAACTGCCTCGTCCAGATCTGCCTGCGACAAGGAGCCCTCCTGCACGCAGTCGATCAGGGCCTTTTGAAATACATCGTGGTCGAAATCGTAAAACTGCATATCCACCCCGGATCGAATGGCCATGCAAACTGCGTCCTTGGGGGTGGCGGCGACGTCGTGCACGGTGTACAAACGCCGGATTGCGCCAAGATCTGAAAGCACAAATCCCTGAAACCCCCACTCCTGACGCAGGATGGTCTTCAACACGTACGGGTCGTCGGTGATTGGAATTCCATCAATCTCGTGATAGGCCGCCATCACACCCATGGCGTGTCCTTGACGAATCGCAGGCTCAAACGACTTCAGCATGACCGTTCGCAGTTCGCGCTCGCCAATGTGTACCGGCGATGTATTGGTGCCACCCTCGGGCGAGCCGTGTCCGACAAAGTGCTTGGGCTCGGCGACCACGCTGGCATCGCTGTCCAGGCTGCTGCCCTGCGCACCGCGAACGTACGCGAGTCCCAGTTGTCCTGTGAGATAGGGGTCTTCCCCGAAATCCTCTTCGACGCGACCCCAGCGAGGATCACGGGCAACGTCCAGCACAGGAGCCAGAATCATGTCGACGCCGGTGGCCCGCGCCTCGGCTGCGATATCCGCTCCCGTTTGCTGGGCGATCATCGGATTCCAGGTTGCTGCCAGATTGATTGGCGCCGGAAATACGGTTCCCGTATCGAATCCATGCAGGCCTTCCTCAATGAACAGAGCAGGGATGCCGAGACGATTGTGCGAGATTACCCAGCGCTGGATGGCGTTGGATTGCTCCGGCGTCGGGTACAGATCGTGGATGCCGCCAACACCGAGGTCGCCAAACAGCGCCTGCGCCTTTTCCGGAAGAAACACGGCATCGGCAGCGGCATGGGTGGGGTCTTTCCGCTTGTCCACCAACGCCTTCGCTCCCGCATACAAATCGAGTTGCCGCACCTTCTCTTCTAAGGTCATGCGGCTCAGCAGGTCGTTCACTCGATTTTCAATGGGCGCATTGGCCTGCCGGTAGATTGCATCCGGGCCGGCCGCCGGTTGCGACTGCTGCGCCCACATTGTAGGCGCGAGTGAAAGCGCCGAGGCCAGCGCGAGAGGCACAAACCTGTTCGTCATCCGTCTTGTCCTGGACATGATCTTTGTCATGTTGCCTCTTTCGTTGGCGTCGACTAAATTCCAACATTCAAGCGGACAGGCGCAGGCCAACGGCGTTCCGAGAAGGAACAACCTGCGGCGAAATTGCGATTCAGACGACGGAAATGTTGGTGGAATCCACGCGCTCAGCAGTATACCTTGCGCCGATCACTCCACGTGGTAGTTTGGCGCTTCGCGGGTGATGATGACGTCGTGCACGTGGCTCTCGCGCAGGCCGGCATTGGAGATTCGAATAAAGCGCGAATTCTGCTTCAACTCGTCAATGGTGCCGCAGCCGAGATAGCCCATACCGGAGCGCAGGCCGCCGACCAACTGATAGACCATGGCTTCGAGAGGTCCTCGATACGGCACGCGGCCTTCGATGCCCTCAGGCACAAATTTTCCCAGCCGGTTTTGTTCGCTGCCTTCGCGGGAGACCACGGTGCCAGAGGCTTCGCCTTGCTCTCCCAGGTCGCGTGAGCTTTGGAAATAGCGCTCGCCCGACCCCTGAGACATTGCGGAGATCGAGCCCATGCCGCGATAGGTCTTGAAGGATCGGCCCTGGAAGAGAATTGTCTCGCCCGGACTTTCGTCGACGCCGGCGAACAGGGAGCCGATCATCACCGTGCTGGCCCCCGCGGCGATGGCTTTTGTCACATCTCCGGAATACTTGACGCCTCCGTCGGCGATGACGGGGACACCGCTGGATTTTGCAGCGCGGTAGGCCTCGGAAATTGCAGTAATCTGCGGCATGCCCGCGCCGGTCACCATACGCGTCGTACAAATCGATCCGGGGCCAATGCCGACTTTGATCGCGTCGGCGCCAGCTTCGATCAGGGCTTTCGCGCCTTCATACGTGGCGATGTTGCCGGCCATCAGATCAATTTCAGGGAAATTCTTCTTCACTAGCCGGATCGCATCCAGAACCCGCGAAGAATGACCGTGAGCGGAATCGATAGCCAACGCATCAACGCGATTGCGCACCATTTCGGCGGCGCGCTCCAGAAAATCTCCTGTCGCGCCAATGGCAGCCGCCACGCGCAGACGGCCTTGCGTATCTTTCGCTGCATTTGGGTACTTCAGTTTTTTCTGGATGTCCTTGACTGTGATCAGGCCCTTCAATTCGTACTGATCGTTCACCACCAGCAGCTTCTCGATGCGGTGCTGATGCAGTATCTGCTCCGCCTCCTGCAGGGTTGTGCCGACAGCCACGGTCACCAGGTTGTCTTTCGTCATCACCTCGCCCACGGGGATGTCGGTGCGGGTTTCAAAACGGAGATCGCGATTGGTCAGGATGCCGACCAGCTTCTTGTTTTTGGTGACGGGAACGCCGGAGATTTTGTAGCGCCGCATGACCTCCAGCGCTTCGGAAATCAGCTGCTCAGGCGCAATCGTCACCGGATCGACGATCATGCCGCTTTCTGAGCGCTTCACTTTGTCGATTTCCGCAGCCTGCTGTTCGATGGAGAGGTTGCGATGGACCACTCCAATGCCGCCCTGCTGCGCCATGGCAATGGCCAGCCGCGATTCGGTCACGGTGTCCATCGCGGCACTGAGCAGTGGAATATTGAGAGTGATGTTACGTGTAACCTGCGTTTGTGTGCCTACCTGGGTCGGCACGATTTCGCTGTAGGCGGGAATGAGCAGGACGTCGTCGAATGTGAGGGCTTCAGGAACCGGGAGTTCAATCATAGGGCACGTGCCGGGATGGGTAGGCGGCTTGAGCGGAATCGTTTCCGCTTCGCTGAAGGATCAGTCGGAGGTTGCATACCTGATTGTAATGTTCCGCTTATGTTAGAGCAACCGACGGCGGGGGAGTAAACTTCGCATCCATAGAGGTCGCAAAACCGGATGACAAAGCGCAACAGGATTCGTGAAACGAGACTCTCCGAAATCGAGAACGAATTCAGCACCCTTCTCTTTCCTTGTCTTCGGGAATGTGCTCGAGGTAGGTGGGGGCTGTTCGGCCAGAATGATCTTATCGCCGAAGGCCAATATTATCGCTATTACCGCTGGCCTGAAGCAGAACGACTGCGGGAGTTGGCACAGGAGATTCAACTCACCCGGCTGCCGTCTGGTCAGCCCAACGAAGTTTGTGAGCGTTTTCTTCAGCTGTGTTCCATGCGGGGATCGAACATTCCTGGGGAACCCCGGTTGGCTGCTGAACTTCTTGCCTCCATCGACCAGAATGACCCTTCCCAATTTTGAGGAGCGCATTATGGGGTGTCGAAACCGTCGTGCCGGACTTTGGCCCCGCAAACCCCTGAAATCGCTGGTCCAGGCAACGAAAGGGCCGGTTCGGCGGGCTGTCGGCGGTGCGGTTTGAAATCCCGTCGAAACGGGCGTATCCTAGACAAGTAGATGAGTTTGTCCTGAGTTTGTCCTGGGCAGCCTATGGCGAATGGGCCGGGGCGGGAGAAATGAGTGGGCGAGAGCCCACTTTTTATTTGCTCTGGACTTCCGTTAAAAAAACTGCCCCGGCGTAGATTTCGATGGCCCTTGATCTGGATAAAATTCGCGCGCTCGCGGACCGTGTTGCCGCGTCTCATGGGCTGGCGGTGGTGGACGTTGAATATCTTGGCAGTCCCAAGCATCGGGCCTTGCGCATCTATATAGAAAAGGACGCAGCGAACCGGGCCAAGCTGGCACTGGATAACCAAGGCGAAGAGGATGAGCTGAAGCTGCCCGAGCATATATCTGTCGATCAGCTGGCTGGCATCAAAGTCGAAGATTGCCAGGTATTCAGCGAGGATTTTGGAACCGTACTGGATGTAGAGGAATTGGTTCCCGGGGCGGAGTATACGCTGGAAGTATCGTCACCCGGCCTGGATCGAAAATTACGCGGGCGCGAGGATTATGTGCGATTTGCCGGCAGCCTGGCGAAGTTGCGGACGGCGGAGCCGATCCATGGCAACTCCCATTGGCAAGGGCGCATTACGAACGTGACGGACGAGACACTGGATCTGGATTTGAGCACGGTGAGCAAGAGAAAGAACAAGATGGAAAAGGTGGCCGGGGAAAAAGTCACCATCGCGTTCTCGAACATTTTGAAGGCGAACCTGATCCCTGAAATTTAGCTGTACACGATGCGGCAAGACGCGTCGCATCCTCTTTTGTTGGGCGGATACCCATCGGAGGGGATCGACATCCTTCCGCCAGATAAGGCTGAGACGAACTATGGCAAGTGCACTCTACGACACTATTGAAGTTTTGAGCCGGGATAAAGGCATCGATCCGCAGATTGTGGTGACCGCGGTGGAAGACGCCATTGCCCTGGCAACTCGCAAATACTACAAGACGCTGGAAAACATGCGTGGCGAGCTCGATCGCGAAACCGGCGAGATTCGGGCCTATGCCTACAAGACGGTGGTGGAAACGCCGGAACTAGTGGAAGATCCGCTGAACCAGATCAATCTGGAAGAGGCCCGTGCGATCGCGCCGGAAGTGGAAGCAGGCGGCGAGTTGCGCTACTACAAGCCGACCGATGTGCTGGGACGAATTGCCGCTCAGATGGCCAAGCAAATCATCTTTCAGAAGGTTCGCGAGGCCGAGCGGGACACCGTGTTCAACGAATATGCACATCGCGTGGGCGAAGTGCTGAATGCCACGGTCAAGCGGATTGAAGGACAGGATGTCATCTTCGACATCGGCAAGGCGGAAGCGCGCATGCCGAAGCGCGAGCAGTCGCGGCTGGAACAGTTTGCGGTTGGCGAACGGGTTCGCGTCGTCCTGTTGCGCGTGGATCGGAACGCACGCGGGCCGCAGGTGGTGGTCTCCCGCGCCGCGAAGGAACTGGTGCAGAACCTCTTCCAGAGCGAGGTTCCAGAAATTTACGACAGCACGGTGGAAATACGCGCTATCGCTCGCGAGGCGGGTGAGCGCACCAAGATCGCCGTGGTATCGCGGGACAAGGACGTCGATCCGGTCGGCGCCTGCGTTGGCATGAAGGGCATGCGTGTACAGTCCATCATTCGCGAGCTGCGCGGAGAAAAGATCGACATCATCGAGTTCAGCGAAGAGATCACGACCTTTGCGGAAAAGGCGCTGCAGCCGGCGAAAGTAAGCCGCGTCAGTATCGTCGACCTGGCCGACAAGCAGATCGAAGTGATTGTGGATGACACGCAGTTGTCGCTGGCCATCGGAAAGAAGGGCCAGAACGTCCGGCTGGCGGCGAAGCTGCTGGGCTGGAAGATCGACATCAAGAGCGAGGAAGAAAAGCGCCAGGAGGTCGAGCAGCAGATGCAGGCCATGGCGGGTCCCGTCACCACGGCGATTGAACAGCTGACCGAGTTGGGCGAAGGCACCATCCAAAAGCTCATTGCCGCCGGCATTACGACGGTGGAGGGATTGGCGGATATGACTCCGGAAGAGCTTGAAGAAGTTCCCGGAATCGGAGAAAAGACGCTGGAAAAGATCGGCACCGCGGTGCGCCATTATTTTGCCCAGCTGGATGCGAGCGCCGATTCGGACGCCAGTCCGCTGGGAACAGAAACGTCTGAAGAGGAAGATGCCAATGAGGCGGCCCTGGATCGCGAAGCGGGAGCCGGAGCCGATCTGGAAATTTCGGATGCCGACGGCTTGTCCGAACCGGAAGAAGTCGTTGGGCGCGAGTCCGGAGAGGTTCCTATCCTGGACGTTGCCGATGAGCTCGAAGCCAGTGACGTTTCAGAGATTGCGGACGCAGAAACCGAGGGGTCATCGGAAAGCCTGATGAAGAACTTTCTGGAGCATGCCACGGGTACGGATAACGACGATCAACCGGTCTCGGTCGACGCTCCAGAAGCCCGGGAACCTGCCCTGGACAACTGGGAAGACAAGGAAAAGCCCTGAATGGGGACAAGGTGGCTGGCGGCACCGGATGAAAATTAGCAATTCTGATGCGACTTTCAGGGGATAATGAGAGAAGATGCGCATCTGACGGCAGACCACGAGGCAACCGTATGAGCAGCTAAGAGTTTTGAAGAAGGCGAAAGAGGCGGATGAGTAAAGTTCGAATTAACGATCTGGCGCGAGAGCTGGAAGTAAAGAGCCGAGTAATTCTAGATATTCTTCCTGAAGTTGGAGTCACGGAAAAGAAGACCCACTCCAGTTCAGTTGAGGAGGACGAGGCGGTACGTGTGCGCGCGGCACTGGGCCGCGGCGACAGGCCTGCGTCCAGCGCGGCGAGACCCGCTGCGAACGAACCCAAGCCAAAAATCGATCTCTCCAACATTTCCAGGCCTGGAGATGTATTGCGGGCTATTCAGCAACAGAAAGAGCAACGTGAAGCACCGCGTGGACCGCATGCTGGCGCACCCGTTGTGCAGCGGCCCCCTGTCACCGCGCCGACTGCTGCTCCAGTGGCGAAATCCGCGCCAATGTCCACATCACCTGCGCCTGCTTCGACCGCGCGGCCAGTGGTCAGCAATGCTCCTTTCTCTGCCGGGCACGGCAACACTGTAGCGGCTAGCGCAGCAAACGCATCGAAGCCTGCTGCCCGAAAGATCGTTCCTTTGCCGCGACAAGCTCCGCAGATCGTTTCAGCTCCGGCAGCGACGACACCGGCCATCGCGTCTCGGCCACCTTCAGGACCGGTGATCGTGAAACCGCCGGCCACTGTTTCGACCGGTGCAGCCACGGGCGTTGTAACGCCCGTGAAACCCGCGCCGCAAGAAACCAAGCCGCCAATTTCGACGACACCGCCAACCGTTGGTGTATCGTCACGACCGCCGCAGACTCCCGTGGAACCGGCAGCGCCGTCCGAGGTCGCGGCCGCGCCCGCAGCGGTTGCTGAACAACCGGCCGCCGCTGCTTCGAGCGCTGTGGCGGAGATCGTGCCCAGCGCGGAGCCCACAACAGCTCCCGCCACTCCTGCAGTTGCAGGGCCGCCGGCAAAGCGCGTGATCATGCCGCAGACCGGGCCTCGCCCCATCTACACGGCTCCGGCAGGAGCGGCGCAGACGTTGGGCGGAATGCAGCGCGGCAAGCCGATTTTTGAGCGCCCTCGTCCCCAGGGTCCGGGTGGAACCGGCGGAGCACCCTACGGTTCGCGTCCGGCGACGGGTCCCGGAGCGGGACCTGGCAGTATCCGGCGTCCGATGCACCCGACCCGCCAGCACCCCACGGGTGCGCCCGGAGCGCGTCCTGGAGTTCCGGGACGTCCTGGATTCGGAGCACCGCGTCCTGGAGTAGGAGGCGCGCCCGGAATGGCGCCGCCACCCGGCGCCGGGGATCGCCCATCGCGCGGACATCAGCAACGGCGAGGCGGAAACAATCGTTACGAAAAATCGAAGGAAGGTCCAATGAAGGGGATGGTTGCGCCGCGTCTGGGCGCAGCACAGATTCCTACCGGACCGGTTCCGATCACCCGCACGATCACCGTGACCGACGGCGTCAGCGTGAAAGACCTGGCGGAGAAGCTGGATCTGCGCGCCAAGGATTTAATCGCGACGCTGCTGCAGCGGGGCGTGTTTGTGACCGTCAACCAATCGCTCGATACCGACTTGATCAAGGAAGTATCGCGCCAGTTTGGGGCTGAAGCTCAGGTCATCAGCTTTGAGGATGAGATGGCCAACGAGGCGCTGGAGAACCTGCTGACGCAGGAGACGACCGGCGAGTTGGAAGTCACACGTCCTCCGGTGGTCACCATCATGGGCCACGTCGACCATGGCAAAACTTCGCTGCTCGACGCCATTCGCGAAACAGAGGTGGCGGCCGGCGAAGCTGGTGGAATCACGCAGCACATCGGTGCCTACAAAGTTCGCATTGCGAAAGAAGACTCTCCGGCATTTGGGCGCGAGATTGTATTTCTCGATACGCCCGGCCACGAAGCCTTCACCCGCATGCGTGCGCGTGGCGCCAAGGTGACCGACATTGTTGTCATCGTAGTTGCAGCCGACGACGGGGTGATGCCGCAAACGCTGGAAGCGGTCGACCATGCCAAGGCTGCAAATGTGCCCATTATTGTTGCAGTTAACAAGATTGATAAGCCGGATGCGCAGCCCGATCGCGTCAAACAGCAACTAGGCGACCGCGGACTGGTGCCGGAGGCATGGGGCGGCAACACGGTATTTGTCGACGTGTCGGCCAAGAAGCGCATCAATCTCGATCTGCTGCTGGAAATGATCTGCCTGGTCGCTGATGTTGGCACACTGCGGGCATCGCCGGACCGGCCGGCGCTGGGCACCGTCATCGAGTCGAAGCTGGATCGCGGCCGCGGTGCGGTCTCTACTGTGCTGATTCAAAACGGCACGCTGCATCTGGGCGATACGTTTGTTGTCGGCAATACCTTCGGCAAGGTTCGCGCCATGTTCGACGATCGCGGCCGCGCCATGGTCGAGGCCACGCCGTCCACTCCTGTCGAAATTCTGGGACTCGAAAGCATCCCGGATGCGGGCGATGTGTTCACAGTTGTCGCCGACCGCGACAAAGCCAAGAACGTTGCCCAGTACCGCAAGATGAAGGAACGCGAGTCGCAGCTGGCAAAATCCTCACGGGTGTCGCTGGAGGGCCTGGCAGAACAGATCAAGCAGGCGGGCGTGAAGGAGCTGCCAATCATCCTGAAGGGCGACGTGCAGGGGTCGGTCGAGGTGCTGGCCGAATCGCTGCCCAGACTTTCGACGGAAAAAGTACGCGTCAATGTCATCCACTCCGGAGTGGGAGCCATTACAGAGAGCGATATTCTGCTGGCTTCTGCATCCAACGCCATCGTCATCGGCTTTAATGTACGGCCGGAACGGAAGGCTGCCGAACTTGCCGCGCAAGAGGGCGTGGAGATCCGACTGCACTCGATCATCTACGAGTTACAGGACGAAATGCGCAAAGCCATGTTGGGACTGCTGGAGGCAACGATCAAGGAGAATTACCTTGGCCGCGCCGAAGTTGCCAACGTCTTCAAGATTCCGAAGGTGGGTGCCGTGGCTGGGTGCCGTGTCACCGACGGAATGTTCAAGCGCGATTCCGAAGTGCGTGTCCTGAGGGACGGCGTGCCGGTATTCAAGGGCAAGGTCGCATCTCTCAAGCGGTTTAAAGATGACGTGAGCGAAGTGCGTAACGGCATGGAATGCGGCATCAGCATCGCAAACTTCAACGACATCAAGGTCGGAGATGTGATCGAAGCGTTTACCGCGGAGAAAATCGCTGCCGACATTGGAACGGCGCTGGTCGACACGCCTGCTCAGGCGCTGACTCCTGCGTAAAGAGAAAACCTGCTTTGCAACGAAAAGCGCACCCAGCGGGTGCGCTTTTTCTTTTCACATTTTCACCAGCGAATCGCTGGGATTTTCCCGGGCGGCGACGCCTCACGACCCTACATTTTTCCCGGCGAAGAATCTTCTCGCGGTCTTTCTGCATCGGAGGAAGAGTGAAGAAAGATCAGGACTTACCCAATAAGAAAAAACCTCACCACCGCCGAAATATTGTTTTAGTGATTCTCGCCTTCGTTGTCGGACTTCTTGTCGCGGGTCTGATTGCGGCGCAATATGCGATCCATCATGCGGAGCCCATGCTACGGGCGCGAGTGATTCAGACGTTGTCGCAGCGGTTCAATAGCCAGGTACAGCTGGGAGAATTCGACGTTTCCGTCCTTCACGGATTGAACGTCGAAGGCAAGAATCTGAGCCTCCGATCCAATCTTGATCCCAGCCTGCCGCCGCAAATCCAGGTGGCCCAGTTCAGCTTCCGCACCCCTTTGCTGGATGTATTTCAGTCACCGATGCATATCGGGCTGGTCCGGCTCCACGGACTGCAGTTGATGGTCCCACCCAAAAATCAGCGTGCCGCAATGCCGAAGTCGAAAGGAAGCCACGGGAAAATATCGATCGTGATCGACAAGATCGTTAGTGACGACGCGGTGCTGACCATCATGACGGACAAGCCGGGGAAGGTTCCGCTACAGTTCAAGATTCACGCCTTGACGCTGACGCGGGTTGGCCCCCACCGCCCGATGCATTTCGACGCGCAGCTCGTCAATCCCAAGCCGCTGGGGAATATTGCCTCCAGCGGGACTTTCGGCCCCTGGAATGCGGACCAGCCGTCGGACTCGCCGGTAAGCGGAACTTATTCCTTTACCCATGCCGACCTGAGTACGACGCATGGGATTTCCGGCATGCTTTCGTCTCAAGGAAAATATTCCGGCGAGCTGGATACGATTAACGTGGACGGCACGACTGATACTCCCGACTTCAGCGTGGACGTGAGCGGGCACAAAGTGGATCTGACCACGCAATTCCATGCTGTAGTGAATGGAACCAACGGCAACACCTACCTCCAGCCCGTCAAGGCGCATTTCCTGCACACCGATATCACGGC
The DNA here is from genome assembly GCA_963756315.1 of uncultured Acidobacteriota bacterium. Lineage (GTDB taxonomy): Bacteria > Acidobacteriota > Terriglobia > Terriglobales > Acidobacteriaceae > JAKAAZ01. Next base: position 805,387 of record CAVWNI010000009.1, on the reverse strand, counting down.
CACGGGAGATGTGGTGCGGGCGCAGGACCAGCCGGGCCATGATATTCAGCTCAACGTGGTCATTGACAAAGGACGTATCGAGGACTTGTTGCAACTGGGGGTGAAAACCGATCCGCCCGTGATGACCGGCAATGTGCAGCTAAAAACAAAGTTCTATCTGCCGCCGGGAAATAAGCCGGTGAATCAGAAGCTTCATTTGCAAGGCACGTTCGCGGTCGAGAACATCTCGTTCAGCAACGACAATATTCAAAAGAAGATGGACCAGCTGAGCCTGCGCAGCCGCGGTAAGGCAGCGGAAGCGAAGGACATGGACAACGAAAAAGGAGTGCAACTACCGGGTCAACAAGATGTCCAGGCGAACATGAACGGAGAGTTCGATCTTTCTGATGGAAAGCTGAGGCTGCCAAAACTTGTCTGCACCGTGCCGGGCGCAGAGATCCAGTTGGCCGGAGTGTACACGCTGGATGGCCGGGAGTTCGACTTTACCGGGCACGCGCGCATGCAGGCGAATTTGTCCAGTATTGTAGGCGGATGGAAGGGAAAATTGCTGACGCCTCTGGATCCATTTTTTTCGAAGAACGGCGCCGGTACCGAAATTCCCATCAAGATCACAGGGACGAATGCTAACCCGCACTTCGGGCTGAATTTTTAGGCGCGCCTAAGCCTGGTTATCCAGTGCGGCGAGCACCTCTTCCGGCTCGGGACGAACGCGAAAATCTGCGTACGCCTGGGCGAATGCGATTCTTCCGTCGCGTTGCAGAAGAAAGGTCGCCGGCAGCGGCAGTCGCCAGGACGAATCGCCATTCATAAACGGAATGTTGACCAGGATGCGGCGGTAATGCTGCCGGTGATATTCCGGGACGGTATACGCAACGCGGAAGCGCTCCGCAATTGCGCACTCGCTATCGCTCAACACCGGAAACGGCAGGGGGTGTTGCTGAAGCAACAAGCTGTTCTGATGAACTGTTTGCGGTGAAATAGCGACCAGGAGCGCGCCTCGTCTGCGCAACTCCGGATACAAATCGCGCCAGGCTGCAAGCTCCGCCATGCAGTACGGGCACCAGCGCCCGCGGAAGAACGTGACGATGAGAGGCGCCAACGCGAGCAGATCGGCCGAGCGCACGATCCGGCCATTCGCATCCGGCAGGGCAAATTCCGGCGCCAGGCTGCCAACGGGGAGTATCTGTTGCTCGATGCCGCTGGCGAACAACTCGGCGACCGCGTTTTCATTGGGCGCAAGCCGCTCCGGCTGCACAAGCTGGCGGGTTTGTTCCGTGATCTGGTCGAGTTGGTCCTGTAGCCGAATCATGGCGATTAGCGGCCAGTGCGCATGTTGGCGAGAGATCCCATGAGTCGCCGCTGCACGGCCCCGCCCTTCCCCATGGATTTGAACATTTTGCGCATCTGGATGTATTGACGCAGCAGCTGGTTCACTTCCTGCACGCTGGTGCCGGAACCTCGCGCGATGCGCTTGCGGCGGCTGCCGGAGATAAGTTCGTGATGCGCCCGCTCCTCTTTTGTCATGGAATTAATGATCGCCTCAATGCGGGTGAACTGCTTCTCGTCGACATTGCCCGCAGCCTGCTGCATCCCCTGAAATGGGCCAACCGAAGGCAGCATTTTCATGATGCTTTGCAGCGAACCCATTTTCTTAATCTGCCGCAGTTGGTCGCGAAAATCTTCCAGAGAGAAACCATCGCCCATCAACGCCTTCTTGGCGAACTCTTCCGACTTCTTCCGGTCCAGCGTTTCCTCCGCCTTCTCGATCAGCGTCATGATGTCGCCCATTCCGAGAATGCGGCTGACGATGCGGTCGGGATGAAATGGCTCAAACGCATCCGGCTTTTCGCCCATGCCGATGAACTTGATGGGTTGGCCGGTGACATGGCGAATGGAAAGAGCGGCGCCGCCACGGGCATCGCCGTCCATCTTGGTCAGCACGATGCCGGTCAGCGCGAGCCGATCATGAAATTCCTTTGCCGAACGCACCGCGTCCTGCCCGGTCATGGCGTCGGCAATGAACAGTATCTCCTGCGGGTTGAGCAGGGACTTGAGTCGCTGCATTTCATTCATCAGGCCTTCGTCAATGTGCAGACGGCCTGCGGTATCGACGATCATCACGTCGCACCCGGAAATGATGGCTTCGCGGCGAGCTTCCTTGGCCAGCCTTTCGACAAGCGCGGGACCCGCGGCCTCACCCTTCAGGTCACCTTCATACAGATTGGTGCCGATAGCCTTGGCCACGATCTGGAGCTGCTCCCGGGCAGCGGGGCGATAGACGTCCACCGAGACCAGCAGCGGGCGATGCCCGCCTTTTTTCAGCCACGCGGCCAGCTTGCCAGAAGTCGTGGTCTTGCCTGAGCCTTGCAGGCCGGCCATCAGAATGACGGTCGGCGGTTGGGATGCAAATTTGAAGCGGGCTGTATCGGTGCCCAGCATCGCGATCAGCTCATCGCGGACAATCTTGATCACTTGCTCCGTGGGAGAAAGCGCGGTCAGCACTTCCTGGCCCAGGGCCTTGGCGCGGATGTGCTCGATCAGTTCCTTGACGACGTTCAGGTTGACGTCGGCTTCCAGCAGCGCCAGGCGGATTTCTTTGAGCGCCTCGCCGATATTTTCCTCGGTGATGGTGCCCTGGCCGCGCAGGTTCTTGAAAGTGCGCTGAAGTTTTTCTGAGAGGTTTTCAAACATAGGTCAGCCCCTAGTGTAACAAGGGCGGGCACGGTTCGCGTCTCTACTGGCCAGCCGCGGCCTTGGCCACCGGAGCGGCTTGAAACTCCACGTTCATCCACGCTTTCAGCGCGTCGATATTCTGCGGACGACCCAGGAAGTCCTTGACAAGCTCCGACGCAGGCTTGGTCGCGCCAGGCTCCAAAACGGTACGGCGATAGCGCATGGCGGTTGGACCGTCCAGCAAATCTTTCTTGTTGAACTGCGAGAAGAAGTCGATGGCAATCACCTTGTCCAGCACGTAGGTGTAGTAGTTCGATGCATAGCCGGTCAGGTGGGTGAAGGAAGCGTACATGTGGTCACCATCGACAAATGAGGCCGGCACGAATTTCGCATAGTCTTCCTTGAGCAATGCGTCCAGATTCACCTGGGCAGGCGGCATGTCGTGCAACTGCAGGGAATACGTGGAGTAGAGCAGTTGGGACTGCACCCAGCCGGCGCGCCCGTAGGCATCGGCCGCATTCATACGATCGACCAATCCACTCGGGATGGTCTCGCCTGTCTTGTAGTTTTTGGCGAAGGAGGCAAGAATCGCGTGATCGTGGAACATTTCCTCCAGCATTTGAGATGGCGCCTCAATAAAGTCGCCCTCAACGTCGAAGCCGCCCGCGCCCGCCCATTGGGTTTGCCCGCCGAGCACGTGGTGCATCAAATGCCCAAACTCGTGGAAAAAGACAACCACGTCGCTATATTGCATCAGACCGGGATCGCCCGCCGTTCCGCCGGGAAAGTTGCAGATCAAGGCACCCTCTGGGAGCTGACGCCCTGCAATGCCGGGGACGAGAGGCGCGCTGGAGAACCATTTGTCTTTCCCGGCCCGCGGATGCATGTCCAGATAAATGCGCCCGAGTTTCTTCCCTTGGTGCGGAGCCGCATTGTCGTACACGTCGAATGTGGAGACAGATGGATCCCAGACCTTTGCATCCGGAACGGCCTTGAACTCGACATGGAATAGGCGCGCAGCAGTTTTCAGGATGCCGGCCTGTACCTCGGCGTATGGGAAATAGGGACGCACCGACTGGGCGTCGAAGTCGTACCTGGTGCGACGGTATTGTTCTGCCCAATAACCCGTATCGGCAATCGACAGGTTCTTGAGTCCCGGCTGGCGCTGTTTGGCGAATGCCAACAACAGCGCGTATTCCCGGGTAGCAGGCCCGTGAGATGCAGCATTCACCTGGTTCAGCAGGGCCTCGACATTCTTCGACGAACCGATCATCTGATCCGCAGTCGCAAAATCAGCATAGGTGGCGTATCCCAGCGCGGTCGCAAGCTGCTGCCGCGTCTGCAGCAGGTCCATCAAAACCGCCTGGTTTTTCGGATAGGCGCGTTGGCTATAGGCGATAAACATCCGCAAACGCAGGTCGGGGTTGCTGGCAAAGCTGCGCACCGGAAAACTGTCTGGTGGGTCGGTGGTCAGGGTATAGATTCCATTTGCATCGGGCTTGTGGCGCGCAATGTAGTCCGCCGGCATGCCATCCAGCTCCGCCCTGGTCGCCGTTACTTTGCGCACATCATCGTCAATATTGCGGTTGAAGGTGAGCGAAAGGGCGGTGTTTTTGTCCTGTAACTGGCGAATCTTCGCGCGGGTAGCATCGTCCTTATCCACGCCCGCGAGGCGATATTCCAGCAGCGTGCGCTCCAGATAATGCCTGGTTGCGGGGTCGTTGGTCGGGCTGGGGACCGCAGCAAGAGCGCGATAGACCTTCTGGTTCAGGCTTATATCCGTTAATGCCGACGAAACCCGGGACGCCATCGCCTGCGCTTTATCGCGCAGAGGGGCCGAGTCGCCTACGGCAAACATGAAATAGGATTCGTAGCCGGCGAGAGCCAACTCGTTCCCCGCGTCGTCGAAGGGCCGGAGCGTGTTCGGCTACTGTGCGGGCACCGTTGACTGCGATGACTTTGTTGACGTCCGATTGGGCCGCGGCGAGCCGCTCATTCACCCACATCTCCAGCGATGCCGGGTCACTTCCCGCGTTCCATGCATGGATGGGATCGAGCGGCATGGATTTGGACTGCTGCGCGTGCAGTGGCAGCGATACCATGAGAACCGAAAAGACGGCGAACAGGAGGGAGTGGCTCGCAATGGAACCAGGGCGCACACTGCGCATCGAAATCAAGGGTTTCTCCTGGGCAACGTGCGCCAGCAACGGGATTCGGGGATGTCCGCGAGTATATCACCGCACGTTTTCGCTTTTCGACGAACGCAGATCGATCTGCACCGCGGCCCGTGGCTCTCTTTCTACCAAGAGCTGCGCAGTTGGAGATCAGCATTCCCGTCGGTTGGTACCAAGCTTTCAGAAATACACGCCAGCAATTCGTTTGGATGTACGGGCTTGTTTAGGATTGCAAAATCTTGCCCGGCATCGCGTGCCGCAGCCAGGAGATCCTTGGTGGCGGCTTGCCCTGAAAACAGCAATACCTTGCAGTCCGGCACGGCGTTCTTGACGGCGATCGCCAGGTCGATGCCGCTCATGTCCGGCATCACGACGTCGGTGAGCAGCAGATCGGGCGGGATGAGGCGCGCAATTTCGAGTGCGGTTTGTCCGTCATACGCGGTCATGGTTGTCATTCCATTTCGCGTCAGGATGGTGCTGAGCGTATCGGCGATGACGACCTCGTCATCGACGACCAACACGATTGGCTTCGTCCGCCCATCGTCAGGCTTTAAGCCCTTTTCGGTCAATTCAGCTAGTGGAACTGTTTCGAAATTCGTCTCCATGGACATCGAATACCCTCTGATTGAAACGTAGCAGCATCCCGCGGATACGGGTTAAATCTTTCAAAAACATCAAGTTAGACGAGATGCTAGAGTGTGATTGGATTTGCTGGCGGCTTTCCCTTCGATTGTGCTAGATTACTTTTACGTTTACGCGAGGTTTGCGCGACGTTAGACCTGGCTGCGCTTTCCGTACATACCACAAGTTGGGGACCGGGGGGTTCCGATGAAATTTGAATCCGTACTCCAGGTTGACGTTCCCAAAGGTCGCGATGGAAAGCATAAGGAAATTGTCGAGCTATTGCTGAAGGACATCGGCCAGTTGAAGAAAGACTCTGCGCTGAAAATTCCGCTCTCTGCTCTTCCAGACACCAAAGAGAACATCCGCGCCGCCCTGAGTCGAGCCTCTCGGCAAAGAGGGATTGATATCGCCACCTCCAGTGACGAGCAGTTCCTCTATGTATGGAAACCTGAGCAGAAATAAACGGGAAATGCGAAACCGGCCACTGCGGGTTTCAGCCTAGCTGCGGACGCGGGGAGAAGCTTCGTCCGAGGCAATTTGGCCATCGCGAATGTGAACGACGCGATCAGCGTACCCGGCAATATCGGGTTCATGCGTGACCACAATGATGGTGTTGCCTTCGGAATGCAGCTCGTCCATGAGCGCCATGATTTCCGCCCCGGTCTTGGAGTCGAGATTTCCCGTCGGCTCGTCGGCCAGAATGATGGAGGGGTGGTTGATGAGAGCGCGGGCAATGGCCACTCTCTGTCGCTGACCGCCGGAGAGTTCATTGGGCTTGTGATACATGCGTTCGTTCAGATTGACGGCGGCCAGGGCCGCCTTGGCGCGCTCGATGCGTTCTGCCGCAGGGGTACCGTTGTAGATCAGCGGCAGCTCGACGTTATGCAGAGCAGTCGCTCGCGCCAGCAAATTGAAAGTCTGAAACACGAAGCCAATTTCCTTGTTGCGGATACGCGCCAGTTCATCATCGTTCAGCTGGCTGACCTCATGCCCGTTCAGCCAGTAGGAACCCTTGGTCGGCGTATCGAGGCAGCCGATCAGATTCATCAACGTGGATTTGCCGGAGCCCGAGGGTCCCATAATTGCCACGTATTCATTATGGCGAATGCGAAGGCTGACGCCGCGCAGCGCATGAACCTGCTCCGAGCCCATGTCGTAGGTCTTCCATAAATCGTCGACAACGATCACTTCCCCCGGAGCCGGACCCACACCTGCCGCCGTGGTCGCTGGAGAGAGGAATGCTGCCTGAGCGACTGTGTCGGATGTCATTCACATCTCCCGTGGTTGTACGCCTTCATCGGTTGCGGCATCTATCGACTAGCCTAGCAGGTTCAACCCAAAACCTGTTGCCGCGCAGTGGACGATAAGGGTTGCGAAACTGGTGCAGCGTTGCGACCACGGACTCACGATACCGACGGAGCGGCGGCAACCGCCGTGTCGCGCTTCACCACGGCATTCTCTTTCAAATTGCGCAGCACTCGGTAGGGCCCGACGATGATTTCATCCCCCGGTTTTACTCCACTCGTCACTTCAATATCCGACGTGCCGGTGATGCCTGTCTGGACGGGAACAAAGACGGCGCGCAGCTTTCGGCCCTCTTTCCGCAAGACGAAAACCCCCTGTACAGGCTCGGGTTTAGGACCGCTGGAAAGACTGGCGTCGACCTTGGATGCGCCCTTCTTTTTGCCGCTGTCCGGAACCTCCATGACCAATGCCTGGAGCGGAAGGGCGACCACATCGTTCTTGTGGGCGGTGGTGATTTTGGCGGTGGCCGAAAGCCCCGGACGGAGTTCAGAGGAAGGATTGTCGAGGGTGACGACGACTTTAAAATCTTTGGCTTCTTCGGTGCCGGTCGTGCTCTGGCTGGTGGAAACGCCAGTGGAGCGCAGAAGCGCCTGATCACCCACTTCCGTCACGTGTCCCTTGAACACCTTGCCCGGCAACGCATCCACGGTGACATCCGCGCTCTGCCCCAGCTGAACCCCGGTAATGTCGGTCTCGTCCACCTTCACTTCCGCGGTGACGACGGCCATATTGGCAAGCGTCATCAAGGTACTGCCTTCCGCGTTCTGAATGCCTTCCACGACGGTTTCGCCCTCACGTACCGGCAGATTGGTCACAATCCCATCGAACGGCGCAATGCTGATGGATTTGTTGTATTGATCGACATCCCCCATGAGCGTTTGTTGAGCGCTGGTCAGCTTCTCGCGGGCTGAGGCCGTCTGCGCATTGGCTTGGACCAGCGAAGCCTGATCCTGCGCCAGAGTCGCCACGGATATGTCGTAGGCTGCCTTGTCGGCGTCGAAGTCCTGTTTCGAAATCAAGGCGTCCTTGTAGAGTTCCTGGCCACGCTTGTAGTCCAGCTCTTTCTGTTCCAGGTCCGCTTTGGCATGATCCACATTCGCCACCGCCACCTGCTGGGCAGCGATGTCCGCGGCGATGTCGCGTTGTGCTCCGCTGATAGTGGCTTTCTGCGCCCCCACCGCGGATTCCTGCGGAACGTTTTCAATCACCGCCAGGACCTCGCCGCTTTTCACGTGGTCACCCTCTTTGACATACAGATGGGTGATCGGTCCAAAAGCAGTCGCTCCGATGTTGACGTAATTCTTGGGCTTGATTTCGCCTGTGCCGCTGACGATGCTGGAGAGGTTCTCCCGCGTCACCTTGGCGGTGAGTACCTTTTGCGCATCCGCATCGCTGCGGTACACGGTCAGCGCAACCAGCGCAGCACAGCCAATCAGTATCGCCACCACAATAGCAACGGTCTTCTTGCTCGTCTTCATTCGGCAGTCTCTTCCGTCCAGTTGGAATGTTCAATCATGCACATGGACTCTTTTTCGCGTGTCCGGTCTCATCGCATCCGCTCTCATTATGTACGACACAGCGCCCGGAAAGTTCCCTGATCGAGCCGGGCTGGACACAGCGGTTCTGGCATGCGGTCGGAATTCAGAACGGATCGCAATTCGTGCAGGCGAGCCATCAACAAATTCGTGACTCGTTCGTACCCACATTTCGCAGCCAAGGCCGTCCAAAGGGTCGGGCTCCGGCTTGAAAGTGTCGTTACAAACACCATACAATCAGAATACAGAATTGAGGCCTCATTCATGTCCCGGATACGTTTCATTGTCACCTTTGCATTGTTCATTGCATTCTGGGGATATCCGGCCGACCAAGCTCGTGCACAGGCGGTCCAACCCCAGGACGCGTCCATGAACACATCGGACAACGCAACCCAAGCCAACCCCTTAAAGAGGAAACTGAGCGACAAGGAAATTCGCGAGCAACAGAAGCAACTGCGGCAGGAACTGAAAGGCCCGTATAAGAAATGGCTGGATCAGGATGTCCGCTGGATTATCACCGACCAGGAGCGCAAGGCGTTTCTGAGTCTGTCAAACGATGAAGAACGCGACGCGTTCATCGAGCAGTTCTGGCGCCGGCGCAATCCGGACCCCGAGTCTCCTGACAACAGCTACCGGGAAGAAATTTACCGCCGTATCGCGTATGCCAACGAGCATTTTGGAGCAGGTGAGCCGGGATGGATGACCGATCGCGGCCATATGTATATTGCCTGGGGACCTCCCAACAGCGTCGATTCCCACCCTGCGGGGGGTCCGTACAATCGTCCCAAAGATGAAGGTGGCGGACTGGAGCAGACTTTTCCATTTGAAGTGTGGAACTATCATCACCTGGATGGTGTCGGCGAAAACATTGATATTGAATTCGTCGATACGTGCCAGTGCGGCGATTACCACATGACGATGAATCCTGAGGAAAAGAATGCGCTGGCGCATGTCCCGGGTTCTGGAAGCCTGGTCACTCCAACAACTGCGAATCCAAGCGGCTCGTCGAAGAACGACGGGTCCTACCTGACCACGGGGAACAACGATGAATTCAGCAAAATCCAACAGTATTCCGAGCTGGAATCCGCCCCGCTGATCAAGTTTAAGGATCTGGATGAATTCATCACCAGCCACAAGGTGCTGACTGGACCGTTCTTCCCGTTTGATGTCAGGACGGATTTTGTCAAGATCACCGACGATACCGTGCTGGTGCCGATCACCCTGCAGATTCGCAACCGGGATATTACGTACACCACCAAAGACGGAGTTTCCCACGGCGTTGTCAACATTCTTGGCCGCGTCTCTACCATTACGGGCCGTATCGCCCAGACCTTTGAAGACACGGTGGAAGTGGATGAGCCGTCGGAGTTATTGGCAAAGACTCTCGACGCCAAGTCAGTCTATTGGAAGGCGATTCCGCTGCGTCCAGGACGCTACCGGTTGGACATCGTCATTAAGGACGTGAACAACCCGGACCACATGGGCACCTACGCGAGGTCGTTCCTCGTGCCGGAATATGATGACGATAAGCTGGCTGCATCGTCTTTGATTCTGGCGGACAAAATGCAGGAAGTTCCCTCCAAAGACATTGGTACGGGAGAGTTTGTGATCGGCAACACCTTCATTCGCCCGCGGGTAAGCCCGACGATCAGTCAGCCGGTCAGCTATAACCGCGACCAGAGTCTCGATTTCTGGATGCAGGTATATAACTTGAAAATTAACCCTAAAACGAAGCAAAATGAGGCCACTGTTCATTATCTGGTGACCAATCTGGAGACCCACAAAACACTTTTCGAAACAACAGAAACAGCATCAAGACTCAATCCCAACTCCGACCAGGTAACGCTAGCAAAATCCATGCCTTTGTCGGGTTTACAGCCGGGAAATTATGAACTCACCATCAGCGTGAATGATGGAGTATCTAAGCAGCAATTGGCGCAATCCGCACCTTTTGAGGTCACGCAATGAGATGTCCTGCGTCTAATGCGCAGGCATGATGGAATTTTTGCGCGCGAAAGTTTCGCCTCCCCAGCGATCTTCCGCCGCAGAGAGGGCAACCTCGATTGAGTAGCTTTAACCATCGGTGACTCGGTCCGCGTCTAAATTCGTATTGGCGGCACTCTTGTCGTTAGCACTTCCCGCTTGGGCGGCGGGTCCGGCTAGCGTCAGCGGTGTTGTGCAGGATGGGAACCACGCTCCTTTAATGGGGGCCGTGGTGGAGTTGTTTGCCTCCGAGCCCTTCCCTGTCCTGACCGCGTTTACCGACATTCACGGACACTATCAGTTTTCCAACCTTGCTCCCGGACAATACAGCATTCGCGTGCTGCAGGTAGATTCCATGCCGGCCCACCGCAAGAATATTCGGGTCGAGAACGCCACCCACGCCATCGTCAACCTGAATCTGATATCGATGTTCGGTTTGTCGCAGTGGTTCCCCGCTGTGCCTCGCGCAGTGGGAGAGCCGGCCGACGATTGGAAGTGGACGCTTCGCTCGGGCGTGGATCGACCGATTTTGCGATGGATCGACAGCTCCAGCAGCAACAGTTCGCAGCAGGACGATTCGGCTGCTGCACGCGACTCGGCTCATCCCGTGCGGGTCCATGCCGAGCTCACTGCGGGGTCCTCGCAGTTTGGTGAAGGCGGTTTTCGTCAGGAAGCATTCTTCCAGGTGCGCGAAGGAAATTCCAATGAAGCGGTCCTGCATGTGCAATCCTCCACGGGCGGCGCAGGTTTCGTGGCTGCCGGCGTGGAACGAGACCCAATGCCCGGTAATACGGCTCGTGCAGTGGCGTCCTTCCGCACCTTGCCGATGGACTTCGGTTCAGGACTCGGCCGCCTGCAGATCTTTCAAATGCGCGGTGGCGAACAGCTGGCATTGAGCGACGACGTGATGGCTCAGTTCGGTGCCGAGACCGAGGCAGTGCAGGCGGAACAAAACGTCACGGCAGCTCTACCCTTCATGGCGGTCCATCTGCAGGCTTCGGGGAATGAAATCACCTACGGGCTGGCGACCAGCAGCGACCTTCAGGGGTTGACTGACCTGGCTTCTTCCGGTCCGGTGCCGGCCATGGCAATGCAGGATGGAACGCTTCGGCTGACCCATTCTCTTCACCAGGAGGTTTCGATCCAACGGAAACTCGCCGGCGTGCAACTGGAGGCGGCTTATTTTTACGATCATTTCGTCGATCCGGTCTTGAACGGTTACGGCGACGCCAGCGCGGCTGAATTTTCCTCCGGAGATGTTCTTCTGGACCCGGTCACCGGCGCCTTTCGTTCTGTAGGTCCGAACTTCTCAGGGGGCGGTTTCCGTGTGTTCGCGACCCGCCAGATGAAAGGAAATGTTTGGACGACAGTCGAATATGCCGAGGGGCCGGCGATTGAGATGCCGGGGACAGACTTTGCCTCGCAAACGTCATTTGCCGATGCGATCACGGGAGCGATTCCCACTCGAACGGAATCGGTGCTGGTGAGTATGCGCGGACGCGTTGGCGGTGCAGGCACAACCTGGAACGCCGGGTATCGCTGGCAGCCGGAAGAGACCATCACCGCGGTCGACCCATTCAATGCGGGAATGAATGCGCCCTTTCTCAGTTTGATTCTTCACCAGCCGGTAGGAACTTCGAATTCCTCTCCGGACAGACTGGAATTGGAATTGGTCATGCAGAATATTCTGGCGCAGGGATATCGGCCGGTTTATGTAGCCGCTGGGCAGACGCTCTACTTTGCGCAAGCGCCGCGCCTGGTCACTGGCGGCCTGGCGTTTTCTTTCTAAGCTATCCGCCAGCCTGCATGCAGCCATTCAGATTATGATATTCTTGCGTTGATCGCGATTGGATTGGAACGGTTTCAAGCCCTGTCGCCGCCGCAACAACACCCTTCCCAGGACGCGTAGCTCAACTGGCAGAGCATTCGACTCTTAATCGACAGGTTGAAGGTTCGATTCCTTCCGCGTCCACCAACATTTCCACTCACTTACCGGGCGGCGCGCCTTGCTTGGACCCATCCCACGTGGGAGACTTCTAAGCCTCGGTCACGTAGGTTGCTGACTGTTCGAGACCTTTCAGCTGTTCCATCAACCCCAGCATGTCCCAGTTCTGCCACGATTCCACAAACCTGCCATCGGCCACTCGAAGGATGGTGATGCCACTGGTGCGGATGGTCATGCCGGTGGGGCTGGGGCCCAATCCGTCACCAACATGCCTGCCTGTAAACGACCAGCGAACGCAGAGTTTATCGCCTTCTGCGATCGTGTCTTCCACCTGGGCATGTATTTCGGAGAAGGTCGCGACTATCCGGTCGAAAAACTGATAGAAAGCGAGCGAACCCGTCGAGACTTTGTCGGCATCATGCACCACGATGTCAGGTGCAAAAATCTCGCCAATCGCTTCCCGTCGCCCCTGATTCCACACCTGCTCAAACCAAATCCGCCCAAGCTCGCGATCTGACTTCTCCATGGATGTCCCTCCGTGGCGTCCATCTTACTCCTGTCCTGGAATCAGTCGATTTCGACAACGCGGACGCTGGAAAATGGAGGAACTTCGATGTCGGCGATCGAAACCGCAACTCGATCTCCAACTCCTCAGATCTGCGAATACGAAGTGGGGCTGAGGATCAGGTTTGTGATGTTGCTGACGATCGCTTCGTAATTGAATCGGGGTGAGTTCGTAAGTTTCTTCCATTCCGGATCAGCGCCAAAAGCGGCCCATTTGGCATTCAAATCTCCCAAATCCGGATAACTGAGCATGTAAGTCAGCTTGGGCAGGCGCGGAGCAATTAGCGCATCGCTGTAAAACACCGGCCAGAAACCAGCCCGCTCAAAGCAGGCAAACTCACCGCTGTGAAACATCTCGACCTTGCGAATGTGTGCCTGGTTGCTAGGACTTTCATAGGTGCGTAGTTGAAAGATTCGCTTGCCATGATCCGCAGTGACGGGCGGAACGGTGAGTTTCGGTTTGCCCTCAAACGCGATGAGCAGGGAACTTTCAATCCGGGAATATGCCGGCGCTGTCGCCGGAGCATTCCAGAAGGGCTCGGCAGCCTTCATGAAAGTTTCATCCTGCGTCAGGCGTAGTTCGGCCGTGACTAGAGTTTCCAGCGATGCACTTGGCATAAGCAGATAAAGGGTTGGCAACTCGGGGCCCAGGGTCAGGTTGAACGCACCCACAGGAGAAATCCCGAGCCGATTGAGCGCCGGGATCAGGGCTCCCGATACGTAATCATTCGTCAGCTTCGTTTGCGGTCCGGTCTGCAGATGGTATTGGCGCAGTTCGTAATATTCGCGGCCCGTCGTGGAGGACCCGGATTGCGCGCCAGAAGGTTTGGCACCCAACGCGAAGGCTGATGCAGCCAGGGAGGAAGTCAAGAATTGTCGTCTTTTCAAAATTGCTCTCCAATCTCATGTGAGATCTGTCGACCGCTGAACGCCACATCAGGATGACGTAGCGCCGCCACCAGAAAATCCTACCAGACCGTGATTTCACTGAAGTACTGCGGCCGCCAATGCACTGCGGATGAATCGTCGCCTTTCAGCGGTTTGTCGCTGCGAAGAATGCAAAACGATCTATGGGGTCTTCGGTTTCCAACCTATCCAATCCAGCATCCACTGCCAGGCGGTATCGAAAGTTCGATTGACCGGAGGCGGCGCGATCGGCCGCTTGGAAAAAGTCACCGCTTTCCCTCGATAGGCATTCGCCAATTGCTGGAATACTTTTCCCTGTGGCTTCACCCTGCCATCGTTGGTGAGCACACCCAACTTGTATTCCAGTGAGTTGAACTTGAACTTCGGATCCAGATCGTGACTGTCCCAGTAAGTAAACCAACTCACGCCAGAATCGATGGCCGCCAGCACCGCTTTCTCGATCCATTGCCCCTGCTGGATGTCGGTCAATGTTTCGACGCCGCAGATGTTGAACTCCTCGGCCCAGATTGGCTTATGAGCATCGCCGGCATACGACCGGATCAAGGCTGCCATCGCAGCGAGCAGCTCTGTGCTGGGTGGATCCATCGGTCCGCCGTGCTTCAACGCGCCCGTAAAGTAGGGGTAGCAATGCATGGTCGGCATGGGCCGCGCTGCCAAAGCGTGCGGAGAGAACGTGGTCGACTCAAACCACGGATATTCGTCCACCCCATTCACGTTGAGCCCCGCGGGATAGACGCTCTCCATCAGCGAGAACATCTTCGCCATCCATGCATCGCCGATGCTGGGCTCGGTGCTCCAGCACGTATTGATCTCGTTGCCGATGTCAAACCCGATAATATTTGTGTGCGCTTTCATTACGGGCGCCAGCTGCCGGATGAAAACTTCCTGCGCAGCCCACATTGCATCCGACGTAAAGAATGCGGATCCGGCCTTGTTGAACGGCGGCAAAAAGAACCAGCCACTCAACTGCCCGGTGAACACGGTCACCACGGCGTCGAGATTGCGCTCTCCCATCAGGGTCAGCAATTGATTCAGTCGATCCATCTGCACTGGACTTACCCAGGCGGGGTTCGGTTGGAAGTAGGGCCAGAGCAGCAGAATCCGAAGATGGTCCGCGCCAAGGGAAGCGATTTCATCCAGGTCTCTCTTGATCGGATCCGGATTCCAGTCGTTCCAGCAGAACCACCAATTCGCAGATGGGGTGTAATTCAATCCGAATCGATGACGATTCAAATCATGCCCGTGCGACTGTGCTGCATTGGAGTCGGCGGCTTCGGCCGGGACTTCACTCGTCGACTCTGCTAGCAAGGGCGACCGTGCAGCGAATGAGGCTGTGACCGCAGTCCACATCGAGTTAGAGATAAACCGGCGTCGATCCATGAATACGATTTCCCCCGGTTCATCTCTGGTGAAGTTCGACAAAATTTCCCACGTCCATCATCAGTCGTAGCGACGGATGCAGAAAATCCATCTTCATCACGCGACTCGCGCTTAGTTCAAGGCCACGCACACAGATTTTACTTGTGTGTACAGATCCAGGACCTCGCGGCCCATTTCCCTGCCCCATCCCGATTGCTTATATCCGCCAAAAGGAAGCGCCGCATCGAACACGTTGTAGCAGTTGATCCACACGGTACCCGCTCGCAGTCTGGAGGCGAGCAAATGCGCTTTCCCAATATCGCGCGTCCAGATTCCGGCAGCTAACCCATAGATAGAGTTGTTCGCCGTGGACAGCACTTCTTCCGGTTCGCGAAATGGAATGGCCGCTACAACCGGTCCGAAGATTTCTTCCCTGCAAACCTTCATGTTTGGATTTGTATCCGTCAGTACAGTCGGCTGCACAAAATAGCCGGGACCATTTACTTTTTTTCCGCCGACAGCGGCTCGCGCGCCTTCTGCAAAGCCAGACTCCAGATAGCCGCACACCCGGCTTAGCTGCTCTTCTGATACCAACGGACCCATGTCGGTATCCGGGCTGAGTCCCGGCCCAACTTTGATCTTTTTTGCTTCCGCCGCAACACCCTCAACGACCTGGTCGAATATGGACTGCTCGATCAGCAAACGCGATCCCGCGGTACAACACTGACCGTGATTGAAGAAGATCGCACGAGCGCTGCCGGCTATCGCGGCGTCGATGTCGGCGTCGCGGAACACAATGTTCGGCGACTTTCCACCCAGCTCCAGTGACACCTTTTTCAGATTTCCAGATGCCGCTTGTACGACCAGCTTCCCGACTTCCGTCGAACCAGTAAACGCGATTTTGTCGACATTCGGATGGGCCGCCAGTGCAGCTCCTGCGGTTTCTCCAAACCCTGTCACAATGTTGACGACGCCCGCCGGAAACCCCGCTTCCATGATCAACTCGCCCAGGCGCAACGCGCTCAAAGGAGTCTGCTCTGCCGGCTTCAAGACGACCGTACACCCCATGGCCAGTGCTGGGCCCAGCTTCCAGGCCGCCATCAGCAGCGGAAAATTCCACGGAATGATTTGCCCCACCACTCCGACCGGCTCGCGCAACGTGTATCCGAAATGACCACCCGTCGAAAGAGGAATCGTCTCACCGGTAATCTTGGTCGCCCAGCCCGCCATATAGCGAAAAAGTTCCACGGCAAGCGGGACGTCGGCCACGCGGGCCACCGAGAACGGCTTGCCGTTATCCAGCGTTTCGATCTGCGCGAACTCTTCCAGGTGCTGCTCCAGCAGGTCGGCCAATCGCCAGATCAGTTGACCTCGCTTCGATGGAGTCATGCGAGACCACGGCCCGCCGTCGAACGCTCGACGAGCGGCTTTGACTGCGCGATCGATATCTTCGGTATCTCCCTCGGCGACCGTTGCCAATACTTCTCCTGTCGCCGGATTGTAAGTCTCGAACCTCTTTCCAGAAGCGGCTTCTACCCACTTGCCATCGACCAGAAACTTCTTGGGGGACTTAAGAAAGTCGACAACGGGTGCTTCCATTTGCACTGACGATATGGTTGTGCTCATACTCACTCCTCCAGCCAAAAAAGCTCGTTTAGATCACAGCAAAATAGTTCGGATGCCGGTCAGGTCGCAGAAATCGACCATGGCCGCATAGAGATGTTTTCCGTAGCCAAGGCATGCATACTCATTCGTCCAATTTTGAAGGAGAGCTTCGATATCGCAGTGAGCAGTTACAAAACCATGCGGCCAGAATGGTATGTTGCACTCCTGCAGCCGCCGTTGTAACTGATCCTGCGAAGGTTCAAAGATGCTGGCCCGCACCAGTACCATCGTGAACTCCCCGTTCACGCGGCCCAGACGCGCCAACACTCCCTCACCCGCCTTGCAAACCAGCTTGACGGAGAGTCCGCCGGCCCCTCCTTCGGTGGGGATGCCATGTTCGGCAAATCCAGCGGGTCCTAGTTTGCTGGCCAGCGACGGCGGGCAGGCGCCATCCCCAATAATTTTTATCTCGTTTGTCTTTTTATCAATATGCTGAAGATCGCCATAATAGACACGTTCTTTGCTCAAGTTGGTCAGCAGGAAAACTGTGAGGGCCGTGTTGAAATCTCCCAGTGTGGAGGTACCGTAGCCGTCCTCCAGCATCATGCTTTGCGCAAAGCAGGTGGCAGAATAGTCATCCGCGAGTCCAGGAAAAGATTGAATCGTATAGAAATCGAATTTCTCGCGTGCGACAATCCGTTTCAGCGCCAGGTAGAGACGAATCGAGCGTTCGTTCACTACGTTCGCCGGCGGAACAGAGCCGAACAGTTGCTCCAGCCGGGGTCCCAGTTGCATGATTTCTTCGGGCGATATCTGCTCCGCCACTCGTATTACTTCGGTGGTGTCGCGAGAATCAATGTCGACTCCAAACATTCGCATCCATTGCGACGGATCCGCTGCGCCACAGGTCTGACCCATACCGCGACCGCCAAATGTACCCATCGTGGACAAATTCAGGATGCTCTTCAAGTGCGCACCCTGCGCAAAACTGACGATGCTTTCGAATGGTTTCCTTGGCTTCTGTTTCTCCATAGACAAACTTGTGCGGCACTCCAATCTCAAGCAGACCGCCGTGTAATACGAGACCGCCGACCGGTCTCCAACCCTGCGAACCCGGATGCGTCCATATCAACACGCCTTTGCCCGTCGCGGCGTACTCGCGAACGGCCGCCACCATGTTCGCCGCCCAGACCCAGGTGCCCGAGAACAGGATGACCGCATCGACCTTCTCGTCGTGCTTCATCTGGCGCAGCGCCGCTTTCGCCTCTTCCTTGGTTGCCACCACGACTGGGTACTCGACCAACTGAAGGCCCGCGGCGATAAGCTGCTGTTTTGCCGCAGCAACTATCGCCTCATCGATGAATGGCTTGCCCATGGGATCTAACAGGCCATCCTTATGAACACCGTAAATAATAAAACCAATCGTTGGCTGAATCACCCATCGACTCCTAATTCATTTGTGAGGTTGTTATGCGATTTTCAAATCTGCTTAACAGAGAATTTAACTCAACATATTGTTGCTTGATTGAGTGGTAAGCACGCGTCAAGCTACCATCCACGTCAAATACCTTTTCCTCCCGGACCATGTGCGGAACCGCCTCGCAAATAGTTGGGTAATGTCCTACAGACACGCTGCTAAGGATTGCGCCGCCAAGGCACACCGATTCCGGGCAGCTCATCAAGTGGAACGTCCGCTCGGTCATCGCAGCACGCAGGCGCATGCCAAGCTGGGATCGTGTTCCTCCGCCGGTCGCATAGATGTCCGTAAACCGGCCCAATGTCCGGTCGAAAATTTCGGTCATGCGGGAGAGTTCGCACGCGATCCCCTCGAGGATTCCCTTATAGATGTCCCCGCGTTGCGAACTTGCTGTCAGTCCAAGGATTGCGCCGCGCGCGTTCGGATTGAAGTCGGGATTGCAACTTCCAATCAGGTGGGACACGACCAGCAAGCCGCTTGGTTGCTCCGGGGCGAGCGCCTCGAGCGAAGATAAATACGCTTCCTCTGCTGCGCCTGATAGGCCGTCCACTTCCGCGGAATGCAGAAGGTCAGAAAACCACTGGATCATAATGCCAGCCGGAAAATACGCCAGCGTTATGTATTTGTCCGGGATTACATGGCAATACGTATTCAGGCTATAGGCCAGTGCATCGGCACTGATCTGTGGCTCATCGGAAGTAGCCGCAATACTCTCGTAGGTTCCCATCGAATCGAAGACTTTTCCGGGGCTGATGGCGCCCACTCCGACGGCACCACAGGCCTGGTCGTGCCCTCCCACAATCATTAACGTCCCAGCGTTCAGTCCCAGCTGTCGGGCAGCTTCGGGAGACAGCTTCCCAGCGATCGTGCCAGCGATGACCGGAAGCGGAAAGCAGTCCTTCTGCATATCAAGAAGCGACAAGACCTCGTCTGCCCAGCACTTCTTTCGGATATCAAAGGCCATGAACCTGGAAGCGAGCGAGTAGTCGATATAAGCAGGAAGGCCAAGTCGCAAAAAGATATAGCTGATCACGCCGAGAAATCGAGTCTGTGCCTGAAACAATTCAGGCTCATGCTTGCGCAGCCATAACAATTTAGGAACGGGATACATTGTGTGCGAGGTATGGCCCGTCAGCTCGAAGAGATGCTTCCGGCCCATCTGTTGCTCGCACCACGCCGCTTCGTCGGATGCGCGGTTGTCGATGTTCAAAATCGCCGGACGCAAAGGCACTCCAGCGGAATCGACAGCGATCAGCGTCTCCCCGTGCGAGCTAAGACATACAGCCTCAACGGCTCCCCGGCGTTGTGAACCGCAGATCGACCGCGATACCGTGGTTACGGCATGCAGAAAACTGTCAGGATTCATTTCCGCGAATGATGGCCGGGGAAAGTCTGGCGCGTACGACTGAGTGCACTGCGCCAAGGTGTCGCCGGAGGGAGAGAACAGCACTCCCTTGCAACGGCTCGATCCTATATCAATCGCCAGCAGACTCATGCAGCTGTCCTAACGATCATCCATCACTCGCCAAGCGCCTGGACGTTTTTATTTTGATAAAAATGCACTCGAAGGTGACGAAAAGATTCGCCCTGAATTTCTCTCGGCAATATGGACTTCATTGTCCGCAACCGTGATATGGCCGACACCTTGAAAGTCAGTCGGCACATCGACGAGAAGAGCCGTGTAGCGCAGGCTGACCGTGCCTTTTGCCGGCAGCCAACGATACGTAGGTTCATCGAACAGCTTGCCTTGCGATATTGTTTCTCGTCTGGGAATTGCGAACGGTGTAGTGCTGAATTCCAGGCCTCTGCAGAAAGCTCGCTCGTTCCAGGGCGCATGGGATCGCGCGAAGCGCTCTTCCCAGTTCCCCACCCAGGAAAAATCCGCGCGACGAAATACGTACAGAATCATCAGCTGCAGCCTTGGATTCGCGGCAGCGACATATCCGAACTCCACTTCCGGATCAAGCAACTGAGCGGTGTATTGCGAATAGATTTCTTCCGGCACGCTGCGTAGGTCGTGTTGCCCGCCATTCTTCGCTGGGGCCATGGGCCAATCAAATTCCGCATCGGGCCGCACCAGCATGCGGTTGCTAAAACTTTGGCTAGAAACTTTGCATCTGGTCGCGGGCATATCTACGATCGTCGCTCCACATTCCAGGAACGGAGGCCCCAGCGTGACGTGCTCATTCCAGGAGATGGGACGATCCCAGCTCATGAGGTTGGTTGCGCTTTCCTCGATATAAACCACGGTCGCCTGCGGATGGATCGAAAGCTTGCGGGAAAACTGTATCCTCGCTTCCGGCAGCAACACGCTGCATTCGGCAGTTGCGCCGGACGCGTGATCTGCGGCGGAAACACTCCACTGCATTGCAGGAGCCTCGCCGTGGGTGCTGAGGCCGGCGGCAATTTCGTCTGCCGAAGGCGGCCCGAAAAAATCGAAGCTCAGACTGTGTCCTGCAATCCCGGCGAGCAATCTGCCATCCGGTAAGGGACCATAAGTGGCAGCATCCCGGCTCAGGTCATAGCGATCGGGGTCCATGGTCGTCCAGGTGGGCTTCCACAGTGGATTGATCCCGGGATGGTGATTCGAAATCAACTCGCAGATATGGCCGCCTCCTTCCAGCATGGCAACATGACCCCATTCGCCCGTGAGACGGAATCCGGCACGGCCGTCCAGTAGATTGTCCACGCGCTCGACCCTGTTGGCTGGCTCACTCTTCGCTGTCATCATTGGGTCAGCACCCCGGCCTCGGAATGATCCAATACTGCACGCGCCTGCCGCAAGAATGCCAGCATATCGTCCGCCTGAAAAACATTGCGGCCAAAGAAAACCCCTGCGGCCCCGGACTCCACCACACCGCGGACGACATCCAAAGCGCCCTCATTCCGGCTTCCGCCAAGCACCAGAATTGGAATCGGGCACTCTTCAACCACCGATCGCATCGCCCCTGCGCTTCCCGCGTAATCCGTCTTGATTACGTCGGCTCCTAGCTCCGCAGCCATCCGAGTATGCAGCTTTAACCACTTGGAATCGCCAGGGTTCTCCACCCCTTTACCTCGGGCCAGCGTCTCCACAATCAGAGGAATTCCAATCTGTTCGCACTCCCGCGCAACTCGAGCATTGCGCTCGACCTCCTTGGATTCGAAATCGGCATCCCCGGTACCGACCACCATATAGGTCAGCACCGCGTCGGCTCCGTGGCGAAGCGCCTCTTCCGGACTGGCCAGCATACAGCTGCGAAGCAGTCCGCCAGCACCCTCCGAGAGGGAATTCCACACGGTCGTCCAATCAATCCGTGCAATAATCCCCGGTGTCCTGCCGGGGCTCAGAGATTCCGCGCAGTGGCGGAGCAGGCCCAGGTTGAGCAAAATTCCATCCACACTTGCATCTGCAAACCTTCTAATCTGCTGAATCGGATTTTCTGTCCCGCGAATGGGCCCCAGGACAAGCGCGTGATCGAACGCGACCACCAGGGAACCGCGTCCCGGCCCCCTCAGAATTCGGTTGAGGCGAATGGTCTTTCCCACGTCTCCCACAAAGCTTCCTCACTTATCGTTTCTATGCGTATGGCTCTGAGCACTGTCCATAAACTATCGAAATTAGGGTTCGAATGTCAATCTTTGTGTTCATTAATATTCATTTGTGATCGAATTGAAGGGCATTCGCTTGCAATTGAAGGTTTGCTGCTATGCTCAGATTCGTTATGATCGACAGCAGGACAAAATGCATTTTCGCACAACATACACAAGGCTAAGCGATGCTCGCTGAGGAACGACGTTTTCGAATTTGTGAGGTATTGGCCCGGCAGCGCACGGTGAGCGCGACCGAGCTGAAAACGACACTGGGAGTCACAGCGGCGACCATTCGCAGAGATCTGGCGGCTCTGGAGAAAGAAGGCCTGCTGGTCCGCTCCCATGGAGGAGCCGTTTCCAAGACGACCAGCACCAACTTCCAGCCGTCGTATGAGGCGCTCGGCCGGACCAATCTTGAGCAGAAGCAGTGGATCGCCGAAGCGGCCGCGAAATTAATTCTCGATGGCGATACAGTTTTTCTGGAAGGAAGCACCACCGTGTACGAGTTGGCCGCGCACCTGCTGCAGCGGAACCGACTCACCGTGGTCACCAACTCGCCTTTGATCGTCTGCCAACTGCAGCGTGCCGCGCATATCAATGTGATGTGCACCGGTGGCGATTTGCAGCGCGATATCTTCTACCTTTCCGGGCTTTGGGCGCAGCGGTCGCTGACTGAAATTCGAGTAGACAAGGCTGTTCTGGGCATCAGCGCCATCGATCCGGACTATGGCATTTCGACGGCCAGTCAAGGAGAAGCGTTGATCAAGAATCTGATCACAAAAGTCGCCAGGGAACGGATCGGATTAGCCGACCACAGTAAATTCGGCAATCAAGGTTTCGCCTTTGTCGGCCCATCCACGGATATCCATACTCTGGTGACAGATTCCGGCACTGAGCAGAAATATATCCAGTCGCTTAGGGAAGCTGGGGTCCACGTGATTGTTGCCGGACAGCAAGAGAACCGAAAATCCGCAGCCCGGTGACAGCCGGATAAGCTGGATTGCGGCGTGCTAGTACTCCGGAGAAATCAATTTATCCAACTCCGAAATTGAAAACGCGTCCGACTTGCATAATCCGATCATCACTTTTTCATCACGCTCAATTTTCTGCGTGGCCTGGACGACTTCGCGAGCGATTGCTTGCGGAATGACCACCGCTCCATGCTGATCGGCATGGATCAGATCGCCGGGATGAACCAGCATTCCGAACACGGTGACGGGGCGATTAAAATCCTCCAGATGGGCAAAACCATGGGAGACGCTGACACCGCTCGCAAATACCTGGAAACCGGTCGCTCGCATCTCTGAAACATCGCGCACAGTTCCGTTGGTGATTACGCCGGCGCTCCCCAGAGCCAGGTGAATTGAGCAGTTTACCTCCCCGAAGTACGCGCCAAGGGGTATCGCGCTCAGGTCTTGCACAACGCTGATTTTCGGCGTGGGCGCCAGTCTCGTGTACTCCCAATATTTTGTTCTTGAGACCAGCCTGTTGGGAGCCGCGGCCTGACCCGAGAGAATCATGGCGGTGCAGGCATAGCCCAGCATCACTCCTCGTTCTGGAAAAAGGCACTGGATACCGGCGTTGGTATAGCCTTCACCGCGTGGGCGTATCTGGAATGTCTCGATCGCGTTCGCAATGGTTGGCGAACTGATGTTGCGCAAGGCTGCGAAGTCTTCCGTCGTCAAATCATGCATGTTGAATTAGCTCTCGCCTCGACAATTTACTCATGGAACCTCTGTAGAAAATGGGCGCATCGTGCAGATGAGCAAACTCTCTCAAATCACAACAGTTCCCCGTGAATAAGCGGTTGCCAGAAGCAATATAAGCTGGAATGAAAAGGTGGTCAATTTAATTCCGATCCAGACGAGATTCACGATTTGTGAATTTTATATGGTTCCAGGTTTTCTGAATGCGCTAGACTATCGCTCATGGAATTGCGCGAGATGAGGAGCCTGGTCGCTCTCGCCGAGTCAGGAAGCATTCGGGAGGCAGCCATACTGTGCCATCTGTCTCCGGCTGCGATTCACAAACACCTGAAAACTCTGGAATCTGAATTCGGGACACAGCTCTATAGAAAGCATAACGGGCGACTCATCGTAACCGAGGCCGGCCAGATTCTATTGCCATTTCTACGCGAGATCCTTCTCGGACACGGATCGGCGTTTACTGCCGTGGCAGAGTGGAAGGATGGAAAGCATGGTCTGGTTCGGGTGGGAGCCGGCCCCAGCTTCAGCAGTGATTTGCTTCCCCTGCTGCTCAAGCAGTTTCGCCGCCGGTTCCCGAAGGTGAACGTATTCGTTGAAACAGGAGACAGCAGCCATCTAATGGCTCGACTACGGTCAGGCGCTCTTGACGTGGCCTTTGATCTTGGTTCGGCTGCCTTGCAGAATGATTCCTTTGAGCAAATGGCGCTTTGGGAATCGCAGGCAGGATTCGTCACGGCCTTAGCCGCCGCGCCGCATAACTGCCCGCTCAAAACGCTGCAAAAGGCTCCCTTCATCCTTTTCCAAAAGGGCTCTCCCATGGGCGTCGTGGTCCAGAATTATCTCGATTCATTAAACTTTTGCCCCAACGTCGTGATGCGCTCCGACAGCTCAGAGGCAATCAAGTCGATGATTCGGGCTGGTCTGGGTATGTCGGTGTTGTTTCTGTGGAATATCAACGCGGACCTGCAGAAGTCTCGCTTTACGATCGTGCAAACCGAGGCGCCACCTCTTATGTCGCGCATCGCCCTGATTCGCCTGAAAAGCACTTACATTTCCAACGCGGTCATGGAATTTATCGAACTGGCCCGCGGGACCGGATGGAAATATCTGCGTCCCATCAAATCCCTTCCTGGCCGCTGATTCCACGATCCGTCACCTTGCCAGATGTCGGCCCGCAAACCCACTTTGCCGTGGAATGATCCAGCGATTCTTCTCCACCTGATTCGACTCGCCGCTCTTTGCCGGCGGCCTGCGAACCTGGCTCAACGATTCCTTCGGCCTCATTTAAAGGTTCACGAATCGTGAACTTACCCTCGAAGAAAAGTCAATTGACAGTGGCTTTTCCGCTGCTTATATACGTCTGAGCGGCACGACTGTGCTTTGTCAGCCCATTCACTCTCTAAAAAATCGCGTCTGGGATTTCTGCGACTCGAGTCGCAAGCTAGGCCGTTCCGTGGTGTGGGCGTGTAGTTCGTGGCTTTGGCGGGTGGTTAGCAGTAGACCGAGTTGGGGAACAAATCTCCACCATCCTCCCGCGACGTTGATCGATCGACAAAAGATGCGGTACCTGTGGAGGCAGTAATGAACATGCAGTCGCGCAATCGAATTTTCTGGTTTGCAACCGTCGTGCTATTTCTTTCCATGACGCGCGCCAGTCACGCGCAATACAACGCCAGTATCCAGGGCGTTGTGCAGGATCCGGCGGGAGCTGTTGTTCCTGGCGCAACGGTTACGTTGGTCAATCAAGAAACTAATTGGTCTAAAACCGACACGACGGACAGCAAAGGAATCTACACGTTCAATTTGCTGCCTCCGAGCCAATTCTCCATCACAGTAGAAGCGCCCGGTTTCAAGAAGAAAGTGTTGAACGATATCCGTGTGATCCCGGAACAGGCCAATGCGGTGAACGTCAAGCTCGAGTTGGGGCAGTCCTCGCAGTCTGTGGTGGTCAGCGGCTCTGGCGGCAGCGGGCTGGATAGTGAAACCGCGACCATCAGCGGAACGATCTCCGCAAGGGACGTGCAACACATGCCCGCCTTCGGACGAGACGTCACACAGCTCGCGCAACTGGCGCCCGGCGTATTTGGCGATGGCGCACAATCCGCCGGCGGCGGCACCTTTGCTCTGCCCGCGTCGACCTCCGGCGGATCGGGCGTCGGTTCTGGAGGCGCCAGCGGCATCTTCACCACTGAAAACACTATCCAGATCATCGGCAATGGTGCTCAGAACGAAACTAATAACATCACCATTGATGGCGTCAGCACTACCGATGCTGTTTTCGGAGGCGAAACCATCATTACTCCCACTGAGGAATCAGTCAAAGACATGACCGTCGTCAGCAACGATTATGACGCTGAGGATGGCCGGCTGCTGGGAGCGCAAATTAAAATCACCACGCAGAACGGCACCAACACGGTGCACGGCAGCATCTTCATCAAGGCGGACCGCCCTGGGTTGAACGCTTACCAGAGATATAACGGTCCATCCTCTCTCACCTCCGGCACGCCCGCACAAAGAGGCGTAAACCGAGACAATAATCGGTTCAACCAATACGGAGGCAGCTTAGGCGGTCCGATATGGAAGAACAAGATTTTTGGATTCTTCGCCTATGAGGGCGAAAGCAATAATTCCATGACCACTGGACAGGGCTGGTATGAGGCGAAGCCTTTTCTCGACATGGCCCCGGCCGACAGCCTTGCCGCCACATTGCTCGCCTACCCCGGAGAGGGTGTAGCGTATTCTTCCATCTTGACCACGACGTGCGGAACGATCGGACTGATCCAGGGCACGAATTGTAATGCGGTTCCAGGACAGGGATTGAATCTTGGTTCCCCGCTCACAACGCCACTTGGATCGCAAGACACCACCTGGACGGGGACTGGACACCCGGGCACAGGAAATGGGCTGACGGACACTCCGACTATTGCGGAGTACACGACCGTCAACCCTACCAGCGACTCTTATAGTCAATACAACGGACGCGTCGACACCAATATCACCAGTAAAGACTTGTTAACTGGCACCTTGTATTGGGTGCCTACAACCCAGTCGCAATACCTGGGAAATGTTCGCGCGGCGAATTTCGGTAATATATCGACGATCAATAACGCATTCACCGTGGCATGGGATCACACCTTTTCGCCCAATCTATTCAACGAGGCTCGCGCGAACGCAGCCGGATTTCGCTTTAATGAAATTACGTCGAATCCTCACTATCCATTTGGAATTCCACATCTGGCAATGGATAACGAAGGCTCAGCCAGCATTAACGAATATGGCACCGCGTTTGTTCCTGCGTGGAGAAACCAGTGGACCTATAGCTACGGAGACACGCTTACCAAGGTCCAGGGTAGCCATCAGCTTAAATTTGGCGGGGTATTTACTCTGCTGCAGTATCTCCAGACTTCGCCGAACAATGCCATCCCGCAATACAATTTCCACAACATGTGGGATCTTCTGAACGATGCTCCGTATCAGGAGAGCGGATCTTTCCAACCTTCGACCGGCGTACCTTTCGATCTGCGCGAAGACATGCGAGCCCGCCAGTTTGCCGCATTTGCGCAGGATAACTATAAAGTGATGCCAAACCTGACCCTCAACCTGGGACTGCGCTGGGAATATTTCGGATCTATCTATTCCAAAGAAAACAACCTTCCAGTAGTCCAGTACGGCAGCGGTCAAGATCTGCTGACCGGCATGAGTACCCGCATCGGCGGCCATCTATACGATCCGACAAAGAACAATTGGGGACCGCAGTTAGGTTTCGCATGGAGTCCCGTTGCCGCCAACAACCGGCTTGTAGTGCGGGGTGGATTTGGCATTGCTTACAGCCAGTTGGAAATCAGCATCCAGTCGAACATGTATCAGAATTTTCCTATCACCCAAAGCGTCACCATCGGCCCTTATGCCACCAATGTTCCGCTTTCGGATACCGAGATCCTCTATAGCTTCGCCAACAACACCACCAACTTTAATGGCTACCCTGCCAATCCATATGCCAAGACAGCCGTCGGCAGCAATAATCTGCCGGTGCCAGGAGCGCTTCCCATCACGCTAAGTGGGTACGCGAACCACATGCCTAACGCTGTCAGTTACCACGATTCGCTCGACATTCAATATGACCTGGGGCACCAGTGGATCGCGGATGTCGGGTACACCGGCAACAATGCGCGGCATTTCACCCGGCGACTTGATCTGAACGTTATCGCTCTTGCGCAAGGAATCCCCTATAACCCCCTGGTCAAGACCAATTATTTTTATGAGCAAAACGTAAGTCAGGAATTTAATAGCCTGGTAACCACACTGACGCATCGATTCGCCAATTCTTTTCAAGCTCAAGCTTTCTACACCTGGAGCAAGGGAATGGACGACGAATCTTCCCGCTACTACATCAACCCCTATGAATACAATCCGAAGTTGATGTGGGGAAGATCAGACTACAACGTGAAGCATGCCTTCAAGTTATTCGGCATTTGGTCGCCCACCTTCTTCCACGGCAAGCAGGGTTGGGTAGAGAAAGTAGCTGGAGGTTGGTCTCTTAGCGGAATTTTGAACCTTCACACCGGCTTTCCGTGGACGCCGGAATACACTAACACAGGAAATGGCCTCTACTATGCCGGTGCTCCTTACGCGGGCACGTTATTCCCGGCAAAGTATCTGGGTGGGGCGGGGAATGACACGAGTAACACTGCGTTCCGATCCGGGCTGTCACCTCATTCCAGCGCCTTTAACAAAAACTATCCCAAGGGCGCACTGGCGTACTACACAGTACCCACCTTCACTGTAGGACCTACTTTCCCGGCCAGAGGTACGCTTCCTGAAAATCCCGGAGTTGGACGCAATTCACTGAATGGACCGAACTATCGTGATGTAGATATGACGTTGCAGAAGAATTTCGGCTTACCCAATACGAAAATTCTGGGCAACGCTGCGTTTCTTCAAATCCGCGCCGACGCTTTCAACTTGTTTAACATGGAGAACCTCACGAACGTCAACGACATCATCAGCACAGACGGCGTTCATAGCAACCCGTCCTTCGGGCAGGCTCAGAATAGTCTGGGATCGCGCACCGTTGAGCTACAAGCCAGGTTCCAGTTCTAAGGCCCGTTCAGATCGAACTCGAATTTGCAGCACTGCACCACTCTAATCCGATTGCCCGAATCGGTAGAGTAGTGATCCTCGAAAGCCCGTCGGCTCCGGCGGGCTTTTCTTTTCCAGGACCGCGCCGATGCAGTCGGACAGGCTTGCTGACGGTCTTTCGCCTGCCTCGTTGCATGAACGTTAACCGCCCGCATTTCGTTCTTCTGCAAACTCCCTGATAATGATCCTTTGCAGGCAATCCCCCTGATAACTCCCTGGCAATGGAGAGGTAAACCTTGAACACTTCGAGAATCAGCACGATCACGGCGCTGCTCCTGTTCGCAACCTGCGCGTCCCTCGCACAGTCGCCCACCGCGAGCGCTGCGCAAGCAAAGGCCCGGGCTATCGTGCAACAAATGACATTGCCAGAAAAAATAAGCCAGCTCCACGGCATCCGCGATGAACAGCACTACCGTTTTGTGCCTGGGGTTGCGAGGCTTGGTATTCCTTCCCTCACCATGACGAATGGTCCAGCCGGCGCAGGTCCCGGAGGGAGCAGCCCACAGCTGCGCGCTACCGCTTTGCCCGCACCGATTGCCCTGGCTGCAAGTTGGGATACAAATGCTGCTCACGAATATGGAGAAATTGCCGGAGCGGAAGCGGGCGATCTAGGATCCGATCTTCTGGAGGCTCCGGATGTGAATATCGCCAGAATCCCTCAATCGGGACGCGTCTTTGAAGGCTATGGAGAAGATCCCTTTCTGACCTCCCGCCTGGCGGTCGCTAATATTGAAGGAATTCAGTCCAGCGGCGTCATGGCAAATGTGAAGCATTATGTCGCCAACAATCAGGAGACAGATCGCGGCAGCATCAACGAAATTGTGGGCGATCGTGCCTTGCGGGAAATCTACATGCCGGCTTTCAAAGCCGCGGTTCAGGAGGGACACGTCGCATCCGTGATGTGCGCATATCCGCGCGTGAATGGAGAATTCAATTGCGCCAACAAATTCCTTTTGACAGACGTCCTCAAGCAGGACTGGCATTTCGAAGGCTTTGTCATTTCAGATTTTGGAGCCGTTCACAGTACCGTCCCGAGCGCTAACGCCGGCCTGGACCTCGAGATGCCTACAGGAAAATATTTTTCCTCGCAGCTTCAACAGGCTGTGCAATCCGGCGCGGTCCCGTCTTCCCTGATTGACGACAAACTCATTCGCCGCTATGCCACGATGATGCAATTTGGAATGTTTGAAAAGCGCCGACCGATGCAGGCAGTCCCGGTTCTGGCCGATGGCGCGACAGCTCGTTCCATTGCCGAGGAGGGAGTGGTTCTCCTCAAAAACCAAAATCATCTTCTTCCGCTGGACTATCGCTCGCTCCATTCCGTTGCGCTCATCGGGCCGTACGCGGTTCGAACCCTGACCGGCGGCGGCGGAAGCTCGCTTGTCATCCCTTTCTATTCCATCCAGCCGGAGGATGGCATTCGCGCTCATCTTCCAGATCAGGCTAAGTTGGCCGTCCTGGATGGATCGGATATTGCCGCCGCCGCGGACGCAGCAGCCAAAGCAGCGGTGGCGATTGTGATCGTGGGCGACCAGGACACCGAGGGTCAGGATCAGTCACTCACCTTGCCCGGTCATCAGGATGAGCTGATCGCGGCCGTCGCTCACGCAAATCCACGAACCATCGTTGTACTGCAAACTGGCTCTGCGGTGCTGATGCCGTGGCTGCAAAACGTTCCCGCGGTCCTTGAAACCTGGTACCCCGGCGAGGAAGATGGGAATGTTGTGGCGGATATTTTGTTTGGAGCGGTCAATCCGTCCGGCAAGTTGCCGATCACCTTTCCTCGGCGCGTAGAGGACACTCTGGCGAACAATCCGTTGCAGTATCCGGGTGATGGAACCACCGTTCACTACACTGAAGGCATCCAGGTTGGCTACCGGTGGTACCAGACCCATGATGTCAAGCCGCTTTTCCCATTCGGCTTCGGTCTCTCCTACTCTACCTTTGCTTATTCCCACCTCACAGTTACTCCCGCGGATCCATCCACACATGCTGTGACACTGCGATTCCAGGTGAAGAATGTCGGGCCGTCTGCGGGAGCTGAGATTGCCCAGCTGTATGTTGGCTTCCCGCCGATTGAAGAGGGAAATGAAGCGCCCGAGCAACTGAGAGGATTTCGAAGACTCACGCTAAATCCGGGCCAGTCGCAGACCGCGGCCCAGACGCTCGATGCGCAATCTTTCTCCTATTGGTCTCAGAAGGATCACGCTTGGCGCATTCAACCGGGCACCTATTCCATCATGGTCGGCTCTTCGTCGGTGGACATTCAGTTGCGCGGGTCCGTAGAGATTCGCTAGCAGGATTCGATATTGAGTCTTGGGCCCAGGTGGTGCAGCGTCTCACCCTGTGAAATCGAACTGAAGTTGTTACAGAGATGGACCAGCCTTTTGAAAAGCGAAGCCATCTGACCGACTAAGGATTTCCGGATCGCATGACTGCGGCGACTCGAACCTCGCAAATCTTGTAACGCATAGAAATATTGAGAAGACCGCGATGTAGTCTATTTTTGGATGACGGAGCCAGGCCCTTTGCATCGCAACATGTTGCACCGAGCCAGATTTCTCGGGGCTGTTATCAAGATCTCACGGGATGGCCATGGCAGAGCGTATCGACCGACCGATCGAAGAGGCAGGGCCCGGGCCGAACCAATCCAGGTGGGGACGGTCGGCACACAAGTTTCTGATGGGTGGGCTTCCCGCGAAAATATTTTTCTCTCGCCTGTGGTCGTCCATAAACCAGGATGAAATTGTCGATCGGGCAGCCGAGCTTGCCTACTATTTTCTCTTTGCTCTGTTTCCTGCGCTCATCTTGCTGTCCGCTATGTTCGGCTTGTTTACCCAGGCAAGCGGGCCGGCGAATCTGGAACTCATGTTGTACCTGGCGAAAGTGATTCCGCCATCAGCCTTCGCGGTTGTCCAGAGCGCCTTCACCGAGACGACCAAACCCACCTCCAGCGGTCACCTTGCATTTGGCGCGCTCGCGGCGCTATGGGCGGCAACCTACGGAATGTCGTCGGCGCAAACCGTTTTGAACGTAATTTATCGAACCCGCGAGAGCCGGCCCTACTGGAAGGCCAAAGCCATCGCCACTGGATTAACCATGGCGATTTTTGTCCTGGTGTTCAGCGCCATGTTGTTGTTGGTGCTCGGAGATTTCCTGGCAAAGTTGTTGATCAGCGATTTACTGGCCAATGCATTCGTCATGATCGCGTGGAAGATCGTTCAAATCGTTGCATCCCTATTTTTTATCTCCACTGTGTTTGCTATTACGTACCATTGGGGCCCAGATCGCAAGGGGCATAAGTGGCGCTGGTTTTCTCCTGGCGCGGTAGTCGGGGTGCTCGGCTGGCTGGCAGCATCCCTGGGACTTCGGCTCTATGTGCATATTTACAATCCCTATGCCAGTATGTATGGGTCCTTAGGCGCCGTGATTGTTCTGCTGGTTTGGTTTTATGTAACAGGCTTCATGCTACTGCTGGGTGCGGAGATCAACGCCACCATTGAGCGCGGCATTCGGGAGCAGGCGATGAACTAGCCTCAACCAATATCATCCCGGATCACACAACGAGTCTGTCATTCCTAGGAACCAGATTCGTATGGCCACCAGAGGAAGCGTAACAACAGCGGGTAATAGAGCCCCAGCCGCACCACGCGACTCGTCGGGTACGCCGCGCGTGCAATATCGCCGTAGAGCTGCATCTGCTCCCCATACTGCTTTTGCTCTTCGCTTAGGAACGCCTCGACATGTCCTGCTCCGTACGAAGCGGTTTTGAAATCCACAATCCACAACGCATCCTCACCACTGGCCATGGGCGATTCGCCAGCTGGAAAGATTCGATCGACGCGAATGGATCGAATGACATTGCGGCTGAGAGCGGTCAGCGGAACCTCAAATCCACCTCCGAAAGAAACTCCCGCCGGTGTTACCGGATTGGAATGGGGTGCGAGGATCCAGCGCCCCATCTCATCGCGCGCCACGCTGTGCAAGGCACCCAGCATGCGAGTGGCTTCTCTACCTGCCTCCATCGGCGAATGGCCGGCGCGCAGCAATTGCAAGCGGATCGGCTCAGCCATGTGATCAATCGCGTGGGTAACTGCCCGCGGCTCTGTGTGCTGCATCAGAATTCTTGCCAATGGCTCAAGGAATGCGTGTAGTACGATCCCAAACGCGCGCGCGCGCCACGATCCCTTGGGTCGGCTGAAGGCTGGAAGGTCCTCTTCGCCCTCGTCTTCCCCGATGTCGGCCTGCCATGTAAACCTGCGCGACATTGGAACGTCCGTGAGCGTCGGCGGTTGCTGCCAATCGTCGCGAAGGCGCTGAAAATTCTTGAGCCGGATCATGGGATTCGGCGAATTCCCGCCGCCGCTCGCAGCAACAGATTCCAACTGGCCTGGCAATTCGCCCGCGCGGCGCTCGCTGGAAAATGGCGACGGAAACGGCATTTCGACAATCTTCCCGGCATCGCTCTCGCCGTGCAACTGCCGATCGGCATGCTGCACGAAAACCTCTGCGGCAACCGGCCACGCCGTGTGAAGCAGCGTCTGCGCGTGCGCCGTGCCAAGGTCGCCGCCTTTCAGTTCCCTGCACTGCGCGAAAAGATGTACTTCCAGTCGCGCACGCGTGCAGCCCACATACAACAGGCGCTTCAGCTCCTCGCGGTCGCGCTCGCTGCTGGCTGCACGGATCCACTCACTGATGGCTTCCTTCTCTTCAGCCACATGCTTGACCGGCGCCAGAAACACTCTCCTGACAATTTCTGAGCCCGGCTGGTTCTCGCATCGCAATACCCGTTCCATCCACTCCGCCAGCCTCGGAGCATTGTTGCGAAGGGAACGATGCAGTCCCGGAAGCAACACAATGTCCCACTCCAGCCCCTTCGCCTTATGCAGAGTGAGAACTTCGACAGCGAAATTATCCGTCGAAGCCGGCGGTGCGAACAGCTTCTTGATTTTTTCTTCCAACTGCGCGGTCGTCGGCCAACCATTCTCGCTTTCGAGCTTGTCCAGCATTCTGAAAAATTCCTGAATCGCAGGCCATTCCTGCTCCGGAATGCAGTGTGGCCCTCCCAGAGTGCGCCATGCCCGCTCTACCAACATCGCAAATCGTTCGCGCTCCGATTGTTCTCGGGCGGCTACCAGCACTCGCACCACGCGATCCGCTCGCACCCGTCCATCTGCACTCAGCAGCGAAGCGCGTTCCATGAACAGCTCTGCCACTGTCTTGCTGTTCCACTGCGGATCATCATTGCCACACAGCGCCAGCAAATCCGTCAATCCCAACCCACACCATGGCGCGCGCAATACCGCCAGGCATGCCACGCGGTCGGCCGGATGCAGCATTGCGCGCGCGATGGCCACGACGTCGAGGATAGGCTGGCGATCCGGCAGCGTATCCATCTCGACGGCCCGATAGGAAATGCCGCGGGCGCGCATTTCGTCGAGGATGGGCGCCACATGCCTGCGGGCGCGCGCCAGAATCGCGATGCTCGGCAGCCTGTCGCCAGGCGTGGTTCGCTTGCGGTGACGTTCGATCACTTCGCAAATCTGACGTGCCTCAACGGCGAGTGGATCCGCGTCCTCGGGCTCATCGCTCGCATGGTCATTCGTCTTCTGCGCGCGCTGGATATGCGGATGCCAGAACAACCGCTCGGTTTCCTCTTCCTCATGCGCCGCTTCGGACGGCTCGAATTCAACGGCGTCTTCTTCCGCTTCGTTTTGAAAGATCCGCTCGAAAGCCTCATTCGTCTGGCGCACCAGGCTCGCTCGGGAGCGAAAATTG
Source organism: uncultured Acidobacteriota bacterium (assembly GCA_963756315.1). GTDB lineage: Bacteria > Acidobacteriota > Terriglobia > Terriglobales > Acidobacteriaceae > JAKAAZ01. The sequence continues at coordinate 771,020 of CAVWNI010000009.1, read as the reverse complement.
CTGCTCAAACGAAGTGGTTTCAGGGTTACGCCGCCCAGTCCCTCATGGCGCGCACGCGCGAACAGTTCTACCTCTACATGGCGAAAGCGATAAATCGACTGTTTCGGATCTCCAACGAGAAACACCGTCTGGCTATGCCCATCCCATCCCTGCACCAGCTTGGCCAGCATTTCAAACTGTGTAATCGACGTGTCCTGCATTTCGTCCACCAGCAGATGCTGAATCGTCGTGCCAAACGCCAGCGCCACCGAGTCCGGTGCGTCGTCCAGCGCTTGATTGGCGGCCAAAGAAATTTCCGCGAAATCCGAGCTGCCGAAACGCGCAAACTCCAGGCGCAACAGCCCCAGCGCACGCCGCAACAAGAGAAAGCTCGACCGCAAAATTACCCGCTGCTGCTCGTCATAACCAGCCGGAGGCAGCGTCATCACTTTGCCCAGCGCACGCGCCAGGGCTTCTTCTCCCTGCAAGGAATTGAGCAGAGCTTTGAGCTCCACTGTGCGCGGGTGCTTTGCCTCGAACCCGAGCTTAATATTGACTCCCCCCGCCTTTCGCAAACAGCATTCGTTCGTGAGTAGCAATCGGACGGCTGCTTTCCACGCGACAACGTGCTCGTGAGTGGCAGGCGGAACGGAACGAGTGTGCAGCAGTTCGAGAAGTATATTCTGGATTCCTGAAGACTCCAGTTTCTCAGCCGCGTACCGCCCCAGATCAAAGATTTGTGCCCAATATTTCTCCGGCAGCAAGGGAACCGTGTCTTGCAATGTTTCGTCGCAATATTGCTGCAGCGGTTCTTCAAATCTTTCGCGGATGACCGCATCCAGTTCCGCGTCGGTATAGTCCCGGTCGATGGGCAGAGTGTGCCCCCACTGGTCGCGGCTGCGCAGCATGTCCGCCAACAACCCCACAGCCGTGTCCATCCGGTTATCCAGGTGCAGCAGGAGGCTCCGTACCGCTTCGCGCAGGCGAGCATCGCTTCCGCCCATCTCCTCCACCGCTGCCCGCGCGGCGGCCTTGTACAGATCGGAGGCATCCTCCATGGGGCGCATCTCCGCGCCCAATCGGGATAACAGTGGAAGGCGATTCGTAATTTCGCTGCACAAGGAATCAATGGTGCGAATGTTAAATCTCTGCGGCTGGTGAACCAGGTTCCACCCCAGATTCGCGTCGGTTTCGAGCGCCTCCAGTGCGAACTTGCGCGTTTGCAATTTGTGCGCAGCAGTCGGATCGAGCGGCACGGCGCTCTGTGCGTCCCGCAACGACTCCAGGATTCGGTCTCGCATCTCCGCCGCAGCCTTCCGCGTGAAAGTAATGGCCAGCACTTCTTCCGGTTGTTCCACGCGCGCGAGCAATCTCAGAAAACGTTGCATCAACAACTCAGTCTTGCCTGAGCCGGCTGGCGCTTCCACAATCCAGGATTCTTCGACGTTCCACGCGTCTTCGCGCGCCGAAGCTTCCCTCCGCGCCGGTGACACGTCTTGATCCTGATCGGAGGGAAACCTTCGCAGGTTACTCATCGCTCCACTCCTTGCAGTCGCCGCCGACGGAGAAAGCGTCCCGGCTTCCCTCGTCGACATTCTCCGTCGCATCGCCCGTCTCGCCGATGCGGCACAACAAGGCCTGCGCGCAATATCTACAAGTCTCGATTCCTTTTTTCGGGTCAACCACAGCCGCGCCCTGTCGAAAATCTTCTACCAGTCTCGTCAGTGTTACGTTCCAATCTGCCTGTTGCCGTTCCATTTCTTCGGCCGATAAGCTGGCGTGCTTGTTTTTCGCTGTTCCCGGCAATACTGGAAAAATTCCAGGCAGCGAGCCGACTACTGTGAACCCCATGTTCCGCGCGTGGAGTCCCGCGAAAGCAATTCCAACCAGCGGATCTTCTTCGGTCGCAAACGAGGGCCGCAAAATAGCGTACGCCGGAAGCTGGGGCTCGTCCGGGCGATCGCCTTCGCAGGCATTGCTTTTGACAGGCCCGGTCTTGTAGTCCATCAGGACAACGCCCTCCGCCACTGCGTCGATTCTGTCAATTCGGCAGCGCAGTTCAATGCCACCCAAATGTGCAGATTCCAACGTGTCTTCCGTTTTCAGCACAGTGAACTCCGGACGCTGCTTTTCCATGGCCAGCCATCCCATCAGCCGCTCTTCCACGCGGTCTGCCTCAATCTCAAGCAACGACGTTTGCCAGGATTCGTCGGCATGCTCGAAGAATCTTCGCAGCCCATGGCGGATGTGCCCGCGTAAAATCTGGCGAAGCTGTTCATCCGTAGTCTCCAGCAATTTCTGCCGCGACCCCATCTCACTCCAGAAGTTTTGCAGCACGTCGTGCATAATGGTTCCCTGCGCAGCGGCGGAGAGTCCATTCTCAGGCTCGGCAAGCGGTTCGGTGGAGAGGCGAAGCTCCGCGAAAGCGCGGAACGGGCAGGCAGCCTGCTGCTTAAGAAAGCTGACGCCGCCGCGGACCCGATCCGCCTGAAATGAAACCGCTGGCTCTTCATCCACCCCCTCCAGAGCTCCAGGACCTCCGTCTTTATCCCCCCGATTCTCCCTCGGAAAAAAATCTGCGATTACAATCATGGAAGCATCCGGCAACAGCTCCCGAACTATCGGGGATATGGCAATCTCGGGGCTGGGAACATGGGCGCTCGCCGTTGTCGGATCGCTTTCCTGCAGGGCAAAGCTGACAACCACCGTCGTCGCGGAGACAAGAATTCTCTTCGTCACGCCCATCGCGAATGAATAATCTTCCGCCGGATCGGCGTAGGGCAAGTGTGCCGCCCGTTGCACTTCCCAGGGAAGGAAAGGTTGCGCGTGCCCGCGCGGCGGCCAATTGATGACCTGCGCGTTCATCCACCAGACCTGGTCGAATAACAGGCCTGCCGACTCGGCACCCCCCAGAATCTGTACGGGAGCATTCTTCGTCTCCAGAGTAAAGAGCATCTTTGCCGCCAGACTATTCAGTCTGTCCATCGCCGCGGGAAACGTGACCGGCCCCGCGACCGCGTTGAGAGAAGAAAATTCATTCAGCAGGGCGTTCCATCGCCGCAGTAGTTGATAATCCACGCTATCGGCGGCAGCTAGTAGATTCCAGTCGGCCGCGACCAGCAGCTCTTCGATGCTGTCGCGCCAGTCGGCAAAAGAGCGGCTTCCACCCAGGTCTTGGCGCGTTGCCTCCACGAAAACCCGTTCGATGGGCCGCCGCAGAGGCGCAGTGTCTTCCTTGTTCCCAAATTGCGCCAGCCATCGGCGAAATGCGAAAAGAGAGACTGGACCGCCCAGCTGATAGTCTCGGTCGCGGAATTTTTTATCCAGCATCGCGCGGGCATCGGCAGACCCGAAACCAAACGCTCCATGCACCAGCAGCCAGGAAATCTCTGCCGGCGACATCGCCTTCCTTAGCCACTGCAACAAGCTCAATGCGGCGCGAATCGGCTGCATGCGATGCAAGGGGGTGCCCAAAGAAAACTCGTACGGCAGGCGCGCGCTGGATGCATGAATGTCCATGGAAGAAGGCGCCAGTACCCGCCTGAACGTCGCGTCGATCCGATCTCGCATTTCCCCCACGGCGGGAACCACGACGCCAATTCGCTGGTCTGGGTTTTCGAGAAGCGTGGCTCGTATCCACCGCGCCGCCCCCTCAATCTCCTCGTCCAGCGTGTTGGCATACACGATTGCAGGCGACCAATTTGCTGCAATTGTTGTCTGTTCCAGCTGCACCCGCTGCACATCGGAGCCGGAAGCACGGAGAGCTTCGATCATCAGACCTTGTGATGGGGGAATCCTTTCGAACCCAACCAGAAAAATTGTTTCCGGCAATTGAATCTTGCCTGAACCGACCACTGCGGCGAGGGCGGCCTCAACCAGTGAGGACGAGAGGAACGAAGACCGGCGGCAGATTTTTTCGAACTCTCTGGCCCACCCCAAAAAGGCCTGTGTATCCATGCTGCTGTCAGTACGCAGATCCTGCAGAGGAATTCGATAGCGCTGCATCGCATCCCATGCTTGCTGCGCCTGCTCTGCCAAACCGGCGCTTGACAACGTGCGCGCAGCAGCTTCATCCCGCGCCAGCACTTGCCGCCAGAGCTCAGTTTCCTGCACGCGTGTCAGCAGTACCCGCGACTCGGCGCCACTTAGGATTGCGGCATCCCAGAGCGTGCCCAGCCATGGCTCCCAGGCCAGGATCTGCGGCGACTGCCAGCCATGGTTTCCACTGGCCTGCTGCTGGTTGTACAGTTCTCGCAACGCGCGCGCAGCACGCACGGTGCTGGTGATCACGACTGCGCCGTTAATGTTCTGCTGCAACGCCTGCAATAATTCTTGTTCCGTCTGCATGTCTCGTCCGTGCGCTCCCTCGGGTGAGTGGAGACAATTCCACGTTATACGACCTGGCAGTCCGGCACCACTTACCGAAGCACTGCGCCCGATGGTATGCTTCAGCAATGAGGCGCTGGTCCGCATCGATTCTGCTGCTTTTGACGGCGTTGTTGCCGTTGCAGCCGCTTTTCGCCAGCGCCCAGGCGGAGGCCAGTCTGCCCGCCTGCTGCCGCCGGAACGGCGCCCATCATTGCATGATGTTGCAGGCGATGATGATGGCGATGACCGACTCCGGGAAGCAGCCTTTCTTCGCCCCATCTCCGTGCCCATTCTGGAAGGTGGCTGTCATCCCGGCGCTCGTGGCCACGGTAGTGTCCTCACTCCCATCCGCATCCCGACCCTCCATGGTGGGGGATGTCGTCATTGCCGCGCCGGCTTTCTCCTTCGTTCGCTTCGCGCGACTGCGCTCCACACGCGCCCCTCCAGTCACCCTTCTCTCCACCACAGTCTCCCAAGCCTAGGCCGAACGGCATTTCGATCGTTGTCAACGGGTCGAAGTGTCTGCTTGGCCGATAGAGGCGCTCTTGGATGGCCTGCATCCCTATGAGTGAGTCGCGCGCCAGCGGACAGAGCCGATGGCCCGTCTGAACTGTCTCGAAAGATGATTGAAAGGTGAGGTATGTACAAGCGTTTGTGGCTAGTAATTCTCGTCGTGCTTGTTGCTTCGACTTGCACCAGGCAATCTCATGCAACGGTATTCGGCGAGCTGCAGGGCATCGTGCATGATCCCCAGCATCGCCCCATCGCGAATGCGCAGGTTACGATTCACGCCGCCGACTCCCAATTTACCCAGACAGCCCGCACCGACCAGAATGGCTATTTTTCTTTTCCAACCCTTCCTTTAGGCAACTACTCGGTTTCAATCTCGAGTACTGGATTCAACCGGCTGCAACAAACCATCACGGTGTTTGCCGACAATTCTCCGATCCTTCACTTTCCCTTGCAGGTGGGTAACATCCAGCAGTCTGTTCACGTCACCGCCCAATCCAACGTTGTTAACGGAAACTCCGTCACGCCAACCACACTGATCAGTCGCCGCGAAATCGCCCAAACACCCGGAGCCGATCTCACCAACAGTCCTGCGATGATTACTGACTACGTGCCCGGCGCATACATGGTGCATGACATGCTGCACATGCGCGGCGGTCACCAGGTAAGTTGGGAAATCGATGGCGTGGAAATTCCGAACACCAACATTGCGGACAATCTGGGCCCGCAGATCGATCCCAAGGACATTGGCAACCTCGAAGTGGAGCGGGGCAGCTATAACGCGGACGTTGGTGACCGCACGTACGGGGTGTTCGACGTATCTCCACGAACCGGCTTTGAGCGTAACAATGAGGGCGACCTTCTTCTGAGCGCGGGAAACTACTACCAGACAGATGATCAGCTCAACTTAGGCAGCCACACCGAGAAGTTTGCCTACTACGCCAGCCTGAACGGAAACCGGACCAATTACGGTCTGATGCCTCCTATCCCGCAGCCTTATCATGACGCGGCCAACGGGTATGGTGGATTTTCTTCCTTCGTCTACAACCGGACGCCGCGCGACCAGCTGCGCCTGGTCTCACAGTTGCGCACGGACTATTTTCAGGTTCCCTATGATCCCGACCCGAACAGCTACGAGAACCAACAATACGACTCCAGCGGCCTTCGCGACAGCCAGAGTGAACTCGATGGCTTTTCCGTCTTTTCCTGGGTGCATACGTTTAGCCCCACGACGTTTCTCCAGCTATCTCCGTACTACCACTACAACAGCGGCAACTACACCCCTGACCCAAATGATCTTCCCGTCGCCACCACTGCCGACCGCGCTTCCAACTACGCCGGCCTGCAGGCTTCCCTGACGACGCAATTTGCAAGAAATACTATAGTCGGAGGGTTCTATTCCTTTGGCCAACACGACAGCTATGTCTTCGGTGCTGTCTTCAACGATGGGAGCTATCAGAACTTTCGCATTCTGGATAGCGCTACAGCTGGCCTGACGGAAGAATATGTTTCAGACAACTTCAAAGCGACGAACTGGCTCACTCTCATCGCCGGTCTGCGCGCATCGCAATTCATGTCCAGCATTACAGAGATACAAGCGGATCCTCGTTTCGGCGTGGCCGTCCAGATTCCTCGAATCAACTGGGTATTCCGCGCATTTTACGGCCGCTACTATCAACCGCCGCCGCTCCTTACTGCTTCCGGGCCACTCCTGGATTATGCGAACAGTAACAATACAACGTTTCTTCCATTACATGGCGAACGGGATGAGGAACATCAATTCGGCGTGCAGATCCCTTTTCGCGGATGGCTCCTGGACGCGGATAATTTCGAAACGCGCGCCAACAATTTTCTCGACCACTCGAACGTCGGCGAGTCCAATATTTTCTTCCCGATTACTGTCGATGGAGCGCTCATTCAGGGGTGGGAACTTACCCTCCAATCGCCAACGCTATGGCACCTCGGGCAAGCGCATCTCGCCTATTCCAATCAACTGGCACAGCAACGCGGCGCCATTACCGGTGGACTGGTCTGCGTTCCGATCACCGCTCCGCAGTGCGATTCCGGCAACAACTATGTCGCGCTTGATCACGACCAGAGAAATACTTTGAATTTTGGCATGAACGCGAATTTGCCGGGCAACGCCTACGGGTCGTTCAATTTCTATTACGGCTCGGGCTTCAGCAATGGGGAATACGGTGATCCTGACTCGCCGTACCAGGGAGAGTATCTGCCGCACGACACCAACTTGAGCCTGTCGCTGGGAAAAACGTTTCGCCAACATATCACCATTGCCGGCAACATCACCAATGTGACCAATCACCGTGTGCTGTTGGATAACAGCCTCACGTTTGGAGGGTTTCATTACAACGCCCCGCGGCAATTCTACGGCGAGGTACGCTACCATTTCAGCTACGGCGGCCTGTTTCATAAATAAGGAGACCTCGATGGTCCTGGCAACAAGATTGAAGCACGCCATCCGGCGCCCGGTGTCTGCCGTATGTCGATCCATGGCGCTGGGTTGTCTCTTCATCAGCTTGAGCGGTTGTCATTCCGGCTCGAAGCCAGGCGCGGAGGGTAGTGCATCCACCTCCGCGCAGAAGCAGTATGCTGTCCGTGGCAGAGTGATTTCGGTAGACCAGAAAGATGGCGTCATTGCGCTCGACACGGAAGAAATACCGGGCTTTATGGAAGCTATGACCATGGCCTACACGCTGGCAAATCCTTCGGAGGCGTCGGCCCTGCATCCCGGTGACAAAATCACAGCTCAGTTACAAATCACCGGCCAGGGTGCGGTCCTCAGCGACATCGACATCATCCAGCAGGCCAATTTGAATGTGCTGCCACCGGTACAGTATCACGTGCCCCAACCCGGGGACGCGGTGCCGGACTTTAAGCTTCGCAACCAAAGCAACCGCGAAATTTCATTACATCAATTCCACGGCAAAGTGCTGGTGCTTACTTTTATCTTTACGCGATGTCCTTTTCCCCAATATTGCGTGCGGATGAGCCGCAACTTCGCCGAACTGGATCAAATGCTGGCCAAAGATCCGAAGCTTTACCGAAAAACCCACCTCCTCAGCATCAGTTTTGATCCCAAATACGACACCCCCGCCGTATTGCGCAGCTATGGCAGCGCGTACACTGGCCGGTACACAAAAGAAACATTCCAACACTGGGATTTTGCCGCACCTTCTCAGGCTCAGCTCGCATCTGTACTGCAGTGGTTCGATGTCGGCGTTACTTCCGGCAACGGCACAGTGCAGACCCATTCGCTCTCCACCGCCGTCGTCGGGCCAGATGGAAAGATTCGCGACTGGTATCCAACCAACACCTGGACACCGCAGCAAATATTGCAAGACGTGCAGCAGATTCTCGCCAAGGAAAAATAAGCGATGGTGGTGGTAATCATGGGAGTAGCCGGGTCGGGTAAGACCACAGTAGGCCAGGCTCTGGCGCTCCGAACTGGGTGGCCGTTTGGCGATGCCGACGATTTCCATTCGCCTGCCAACCGCGCCAAAATGCATGCCGGCATCCCGCTGACCGATGAAGATCGCAAGCCCTGGCTGCAAGCGATTCATGACCAGATTGTTCGATGGATAAGAGATGGAGTGAATGGCATCGTGACCTGCTCGGCACTGAAAGAGTCCTACCGCAGCACGCTGACTCAAGGTACCCCGCCGGGTTCGGTCCACTTTGTTTTTCTGACGGGGCCGCCCGCGGTGATTCAGCAGCGCATGGAAGCCCGGCGCGACCACTTCATGCCGGAGTCTCTGCTACCCAGTCAGTTGGCAACGCTGGAGCCGCCGCATGACGCCATTCAGATTTCCATCACACAAACAGTTCCCGCCATGGTCGCGGAAATTCTGACCGCATTGCAAGCTGTCTCATCCACTCCTTTGCAACTCCGGCCTGGCACCTGATGCGCGCTGTGATGGCGGTTTTCCTCCCGCCCCCGCAATGTAGTTTCAATGAGAAAATCGCTTCTGGCACCAGCAGGCTATGCTGGAAAGAGCGGAAGAAACATTATTAGAGGAGATTGAATCTATGGCGAAATTTACGCTGGCGACTGCGGCGGTTCTTATTATTTTAGGAGTGGCGGTGTTTATTGCGACCGGCAGCCACGCGCCGACGGCGCTGATCCCGGCATATTTCGGAGTCCTTCTTGGAATTTTTGGCCTGCTGGCGAATACAGACAACAGCAAGCGTCGCATGCTCTTCATGCATATCGCCGTTACCATTGGCCTTATCGGAGTCATCTTCCCCGGCTGGCGCGCTGCTTCGGAATTTATCGCCACCGCCCGCGGAGCCGTGATGCTGCACCCCGCCGCGGTGAAAGAAGAGTTTGCCATGGCGGCTATTTGCCTGGTGTTTGTTCTGATGTGCGTTCGCTCCTTCATTCTGGCGCGGCGAGCTAGAACGTAAAGAAAGGATCTATGGCGATTCGACCAGCATGGGTAGGCGCCGGAACACACGGCGGACGAAAATCCGAATCCGCCGGCGGCCGTCTGTCGGCAGACAAGCCACAGAGCAAGAAGAAGCCCGAATTACGAAAAGTTTTGCCGGAGATCTGGGCGCTGGTGTCTCCGCGCCGCTGGATCCTTGCCCTCGGCCTGCTATTGATGATCGTCAATCGCGTCTCCGGTCTGGTGCTTCCATACTCCAGCCGATATTTGATTGACGGTGTCATGCACCAGCATCGCATTGGCCTGCTGCCGTGGATCGTGGGCGCCGTTCTCATCGCCACCAGCATTCAAGGTGTCACCTCCTACGCGCTGACGCAATTGCTCTCGAAAGCCGCACAACGATTGATCGCGGAACTCCGCGTGAAAGTGCAGCAGCACGTCGGCCGCCTGCCCGTTGCTTTCTACGATGCCAATCGTTCCGGCACGCTGGTCTCGCGAATCATGAGCGATGTTGAAGGCGTCCGCAATCTTATCGGCACCGGGTTGGTCGATTTTCTTGGCGGCCTGCTCACCGCAGTCATCGCCTTCGTCGTCCTCATGCGCATCAGCCCTGTGATGACGCTGCTCGCCTTTGGCGTGGTCGTCGCCTTCACGATCGTCCTTCAGTTCGCATTCAAAACCATCCGCCCCATCTTCCGGGAGCGGGCACGCATCAATGCCGACGTGACCGGCCGTCTTACCGAGTCGCTGGGCGGCGTACGCGTCGTCAAGGGCTATCACGCCGAGGAGCGGGAAGCTGGCGTGTTTGCGGGCGGGGTGCAGCGGCTGCTGGAAAATGTCATTCGCACGCTGACCGCTCAGTCCGTGATGAGCCTGGCCTCCACGGTTCTGCTGGGACTGGTTGGCGCACTGGTCATGTACTTTGGCGCCCACATGGTCGTTGCCGGAAAAATGACGACCGGCGACTACGTGGAGTACATCCTCTTCCTCGCTTATCTGATTGCTCCCATCGTGCAGGTGGTAGCCATCGGCACGCAATTGACAGAAGCCATCGCAGGCCTCGATCGCACCAGCGAAATCCTCTCGGAAGCCGACGAAGAACAGGATCCCTCCCGTATCGTGCCTCTCGGCCCGATTCGCGGCGAAGTCGAATTTCGCGACGTGGTCTTTGCCTACGAGCCGACCAAGCCAGTGCTGCACGGAATTTCGCTCGAAGCTGCGCCGGGTACGGTCACCGCACTCGTCGGACCATCCGGCTCCGGCAAATCCACCATCATCAGCCTGCTCTGCGCCTTCCATAAACCGGACTCCGGCCAGGTGCTGGTCGATGGCATCGATCTCGCGACTGTCCGCCTGGGCGACTACCGCACTCAACTTGGCGTGGTGTTGCAGGAGTCATTCTTGTTCGACGGCACCATCCGCGAGAATGTTCAATTTTCCCGTCCTCTGGCCAGCGAAGCGGAAGTGCTGGAAGCCTGCAGAATCGCGCGCGTCGATGAATTCGCTGAGCGCTTTCCCGAAGGCTATGACACCATCGTCGGCGAGCGCGGCGTTAAGCTTTCCGGCGGCCAGCGCCAGCGCATTTCCATTGCACGCGCGATTCTCGCCAACCCGCGAATTCTGATTCTCGACGAAGCGACTTCAAGCCTCGACTCAGAAAGCGAAGCCATGATTCAGGAGGGTCTCTCCTACCTGATGCGCGGCCGCACCACCTTTGTCATCGCGCACCGTCTCTCAACCATCCGCCGCGCTGACCAGATCCTTGTGGTCGAAGAAGGCAGAATTGTCGAGCGCGGCACCCATGACGAACTCTACGCGGCTCATGGCCGCTATTGGGACCTCTACACTCGCCAGCATGGATTGCAGGCGAATCTTTTCCTCGCTCCCGGCGAAGGCGACAGCATTCCCGACGCTGATAATCAACGCGAAGCGAAGAACACCGACCTGAGTTTCTCGCAGGCGCTCCGCGGCGTCCGCTGAGCTAAGCCTCGATCGTCTCCACGCCCAGCTGCCACAACAGGAACGCATAGTCGAACGCAATTTCCTTCAGATAGTCGTACCGGCCCGACGCTCCGCCGTGGCCGGCTTGCATGTTGGTGTGCAGCAGCAGCAAATTGTCGTCCGTTTTCACGCTGCGCAACTTCGCAACATACTTCGCGGGCTCCCAATACATCACCTGGCTGTCGTGCAGCGACGTTTTCACCAGCATCGTCGGATACCGCTTTGCCACCACATTGTCGTAGGGAGAATACGCCACCATGTAACGGAATGCCGCTTCCTCGTTGGGATTTCCCCACTCCTCATATTCGGCTACCGTCAAAGGCAAAGACGCATCCAGCATGGTATTCATGACATCGACAAATGGAACATGCGACAGTACTACCTTGAACAGATCGGGCCGCATGTTTGCGACCGCTCCTATCAGCAGACCACCCGCGCTGCCACCTTCAATTGCGACGCGATCTTTGTCGCCAAACCCCTGCGCCACCAGATGCTCCGTCGCCGAGATGAAATCGGTGAAAGTGTTTAACTTTTCCATCATGCGTCCAGCATCATGCCAGGGCTTACCCATTTCGCCGCCGCCGCGAATATGCGCATAGGCCAGGACCACTCCGCGATCCAGCAAACTCAGCCGATTGGAGTTGAACCCGATCGGCAGCGAGTAGCCATACGATCCGTACGCATACACGTACAGCGGATTCTTCCCGCGCTCGAAGCGATCGCGCCGATACACCAGCGAAATCGGAACCCTCACTCCATCCTTCGCCGTCGCAAAAATGCGCTCCGACGCATACAGGCTCCGGTCGAAGCCGCCAGGCACTTCCAGCTGCTTCAGCAGCGTGCTCTCGCTGGTTGCCACTTGGTACTGAAACACAGAACTGGGCGTAACCAGCGACGTATATCCATACCGGTAACTTGTCGTGTCGAATTCGCGATTGGTTCCAGGCGTCGCCGTGTACGTCGGCTCAGGAAACGAGATTTCGCGCGGAATTTGTCTGGCCTGCTCAGCTAGATCTCCCTTCCCCGTCAAGTCATAAATCCGCAGACGCGGCAGGCCATGGAACCGTTCGAACGCCACAAAGAAATTCCGAAACAGATCGACGTCCTCCAGCATTACCTCGTCACGGTGCGGCAAAATCTCCTGCCAGTATTCGCGCCCGCATTGTTCGACCTTCGCTGTGACTAACCGGAAGTTTCGCCCGGTATCGTTCACGCGGATGAAGAAAATTCCATCGCGATGATCGGCAGAATATTCAACATTGTCGCGCCTGGGTTCGATGCATCGCAGCGTGCCCGTGGGATCATTTGCAGCTTGAAACCATTGCTCGGTGGTGGTATGGCTGGCAGCTTCCACAATCAGGTATTGCCCATCGCGCGTGCGCCCTACTCCAACATTGAACCGCTCATCCGCGTCTTGCCACACCAGTTCACCCGCGGAAAAACTACGTCCGTCTTCATCCAGCGCCCGACGAACAATCTGGTAGGGACGCTTGGTCTCCTCATCCTCCACGCTATAGAAAAGCGTGCGGTCGTCCGCCGCCCAGGTGACAGACCCGACGCGTTCCGCCAAAGATCCCAGGGTTTCCCCGGTAACTAGATTCTTGACGTGCAGCGTGTACTGGCGAAAGCCAGTGTTGTCTGTTGTGTATGCCAGCCAGTTTCCATCGTCACTCACGGTCGACGCGCCAATCGACATGAAGGCCTGGCCTTCTGCCAGCCGATTCACATCCAGCAGCACTTCTTCATCTGCAAATCCCTCTGCGGGGGGAACCGGGCGCGAGGCTGAACCGGCCTCCGCCGGAACGCGGCAATAGATGGGATACTGTTTCCCTTCGACGGTCCGGGCGTAGTAATCGAACCGGCCGTCGCGATACGGAACGGAAACATCCGTCTGTTGAATGTGGCTCAGCATCTCCGAATACAGCGTGTTAATGAGTGGCTGCAGCGGCTCCATCACGGCGGCAGTGTAGGCATTCTCCGCTGTCAGATATCCCAGCGCTTCAGGGTTTTCTTTCTCGCGCAGCCACGCATAATCGTCTTGCAGGATATGGCCATGGAGCGGCAGCGTGCGCGGATCTTTACGGGCAACAGGCGGGGTCACTTTCGTCATCGATCGCATGTACATCCAATATAGTGAGCCACGGCCTGCACTGAAAAGTCGCCGCCATCATAGCGTGTTCGGCCTGACCGATGCGGCGGGTTTTTTCTCAGACTTTGACGCCATTCTATGGAGCAATCCGCCAAACCCGCCCCATTAGGCAAATCTCGCCACGCCACGGTTGCATCAGACAAGGCACGCCCCGGATAGCTTGTCGGGCAACTCCAATCAGTTCGATCCGGTGAGCAGGAAATTGCCAGGCCTCTTGTGCTCGACACGGCTGCCTAAGCGCCGCCGAATAGCTGATCGCTCCGACCCATGCCAACATCCAATAGAATGAGCGACGGCCTACACTGAAAGGTCGGCGGTGGTAGAGCTGCGGCCGCGTTGGATTGCATGGAATCGATCGGCGCGACAGGTGCTCACCAGTCGACTGCATAGAATCTTCCCGGGAGCATCGAGTGACTGGAAAAATCCGGCGCAAATGGGCAACGTCTTCGGTTGTTCTCTTTAGCTGCATGGTTGTTGCAGGATTGCCCAACCTGGAGGCAGCGGCTCAGACCGAACCGTCTTCCGAAACGGCCGCGCATCTGGTCCAGGAGGCACAGATTGTCCATGTGCCAATTCATGTCTTCAGTCACTCTGATGGCTCAGCGATTCAGGATCTGCAGCCATCCGACCTCAGCCTGATCGTGGATGGCAAGCCTCGCACTTTCGAGCTTTCTCGCCCATGGCAGCTCGCGGTTGACCCCGGAGAGGTTCAGCCGGCGGAGGCATCCGCGGGTCGGCCTGCCGACGCCTCCCCACCTCCCGCCGAGGACCGACCGAACCTGCTGATCATCGTTCCTGCGGCATCGCCGCTCGATCGAGATGATGCCATCAACGAGGCAGTCATTGCCCTGAAAGCGGTACCCCCGTCCGGCTGGAATATTTCCATTCTCGACGACAGCGGCAACCAGACGGCTTTTACCCGCCAGCTACCGCTAGTCATCACCGAACTTGAAAAAATCGGCGCCGAAAGGCCCGCTCCTACCGATCTGGAAACGTGGCGCGGCACTGCTTCGCTGGCCATCGCCAGCATGCGCGATCTGCCCGGACGCCGTGTGGTCATGTCGCTCGGCGATATCTTTCACGAAGTCGTCTATCAAAGCGGAGCCCTTGTCTACGACAGCTTTGAAGCGACCGATGTGTCAACAGCGGCCCGCAACGTCGGCGCTGTGATCTACGCTGCTGAAAGCGCTCACGAAATCGATATCGTACGGCAAGTCTCTCCGCGCTACTCCACCGTCGGGTCCGGCCCCTGGATGCTGTTGTCGCAGACTGGCCAGCTGGCGGGCTGGATGGGCGGTTCTGTCTCCGCCACCCTGCAGCAGATCCGTCGTGACGGCATGGCCGCCTACGATCTGGATTTGAATCTGGAGCCGAAGCAGATGGATGGCCTGCCGCATCTCCTGTCTGTGACAACGCGGCGGCAAAATACTACGGTGGATGCCCCCGCCTATTACATCGCGCCCAGCCTCGCCCAACTGCAGGATCTGTCCAGAGTTTCGGAATCTGTGCGCCAGGCGTTGCAGCACCCGTCATCCGATGCTTCCGCGCCTCTCCAACTCACCACGCAGATGGAATATTTCCCCCATCCAGATGGCAAGACCGGCACGCAACTCATCAGCACCGGGTTGTTTTGGACCAAAGACTCTCCGCCGCCTCGCCAGTTGGAGCTGGCACAGCAATTGGAGCAGATCAACACCGGATTCATGATCGGAACCCTGGTCGGCCGGATGGAATGGTCGTTCGCCGGACCGGCGTGGAACACCGCGATGGAGGTGAGCCCGGGAACCTACAAACTGCGTGTGGCTGCCGCCGACGTGACCGGAAAAATTTCGGCTGGAACGACCGCGACCTTCACCGTCGCTCCCACCGACCCCGACGAAAGCGTCAGGATAAGCTCACTGGTCATTGGGAAATCTTGCGTATTTTCGCCCACGTCACCAGCCGCGGGAGCTCCCATTCAGGCAGCGGACTACCTGCGAGCCGGCAACTGCGATCTGCAGCTCGATCCCAGCCATTTCTACTCGCCTCAAGACATTGTGTGGACTCTGGTTCGCGTCACGCCGGTCGGCAAACTGGCTGGCCGCCCGGCCGATGACTGGAAAGGCAGCTTTCTCCTGGTCGACATTCAGGGCTCCAAACTGGCGGAAGAACATATCCACTGGCTGACCGCCGCCGATGGCAGTCTGGTCGGCACCACAGCATTTCCACTGGACAATCCCAAGCTGAAGTTGGTGAATGGCGCCTATGCGGTTCTGCTTAAACTGAAGGGCCCTGGCATTGAACCTGACTACGAGGAAGACGCACCGTTCCTTATCTACGGCGCGGCGGAAAACACAAAGTAGCCGCCTCGGTAAGGAAATGGATCAAGAGGAAGTGGATGAATCGGGTGGTCGGGGGAGGGGGATCTTTTCACGACAATGAGTTGGATCGAGGATAGAACCCGCGATACCAGACAGCTCAGGCGTCCATGGAGAAGCGCTGTTCCGTCCATCGCTCTTCCGTCGAACGGTGCTCGGTCAACAGTTTACGCATCCGCAATCGCGCCGAAATGACGGTGCATCGGATGTCGGCTTCCGTGGTCGCCAGTAGTCCTGCAATGCGGCCTACGTCGTATCCTTCGACATCCCGCATCAGGAAGCACAAGCGCTCCCGCAAGGGCAGTTCCCACAGCGCTTCTTCCAGATCCGTGCGACGAACATTTCTGCCAGCCAAATGCCGCCCCTCGGCGGATGCGGCGGGAACTGGCTCGAGCGCGAGGCGACGATGCAATTCGCCCATCAGGCTCTCGTCCAGGGTCGCGATGGAGGGCTTCGCCTCCTTGGCAAACGATTGAACAAACGTGGACTCAAGAATGCTTTCTGCTTCCCGCTCATCGCCGGTCATATAGTATGCGACCGAGAAAACATGGTGACGGTGGCTTTCGAAAATATCGCGTTGTTCGTCGGAGATGTTATAGCAATGGGCTACCTTGACGATAATAGACTGGGAAACATTCGCGGGTCGCGGTACCATCATTCCGGCAGAGTTCATCGACGTAGGATCGGAGAATATAGACATGCCCTGCCCCGACATATGCAAGCTGGGGGCCAATTCTTCCGCTTCAGATGCGACCGCCTGCCCGGAGGGATTGTTGCGGGGTATTACTTTAGTTTGGCGCGGTATTTCACGGGAAAATGGGACAACGTCTGCCATGCCCAGCGGCACAAGTGGAACCGAAGACCCCACCTTCGGGAGCGAAGTGGTATCCGGATACCACCGTTGGGCAAATGGATGCTACGTCGGCTCCACGACCGACGATTCCGCAGTAGTCCGGGTACGCTGCCTTTTTACCTTGAATCTTGACAGTTTTACATACCGCTGACGTGATTTTTTTCTCGGATCTGGATGAGCAGAGAAGGTAAATTTCTTGTGGAAATTCCAATGACTGCCGATTCGCCAGCGATCACGATTGATCACTCTTCCTCATCGCGCTCGGCCGCGGGACACATTCTCCTGTTCACGGACGACCGCTCGACGGCGGAGACGGTTACGAAGATCCTTCAGACCGAAGGCTTGCCGGTGCTGGCTTTCCATTCGCCCGCCAAGGCGATGAAGCACCTGGCTTCCGAAGCCGGCACCAATTTGCGGATTGACTTGATTCTGCTCGATACCGGCTCGCATGACAAACAACTTTTCCTGTGGCTCAAGCAGATCTCGGATCCCCTGTTGGACCAGCTTGGAATCGAGTCGAATTCCGATCGCCCCCAAATCCCTGTTCTGGTGCTGGCGCACCCTGACCATGTGCCGCAGGCGCTGCGGGCTTTGCAATTAGGCGCGTATGACTATGTAACCCGGCCTTTTTCCGACGACCAACTGCGGGCCGCAATCCGCCGAACGCTCGAGTATCAGCGGCTGCGGACCCAGAACGAGCTCTTCCGGCATCATTTGGAACAACTGATCACGGCAAGAACCGAAATGCTGGAACACAACATGCAGCAGTTGGAAAGCTCCTACGATGTCACCCTGGAGGCGCTCGGCCATGCGCTGGATCTGAAAGACGCGGAAACGGAGGGCCATTCGAAGCGTGTGACTGCCTACACGCTCGCCCTGGGTCGCGCGGTGGGTCTGCGTGAAACGGAACTTCGCGTCGTAGGGCGCGGCGCCTTTCTCCATGACATCGGCAAGATGGCAATTCCGGACGCCATTCTCCGCAAGCCGGCCAGATTGACCCCTGAGGAACAGATCATCATGCGCACCCATTGCGAGCGGGGATATCAGATGATCCGCAAGATACCTTATCTGCAGGAAGCCGCCGAGATCGTCTACTCCCACCAGGAACACTTTGACGGCTCCGGTTATCCGCGCGGGTTGCGTGGCGAGCAGATCCACATTGGAGCACGCATCTTTGCCGTCGCCGACACGTTTGACGCAATTACATCCAACCGTCCCTATCGCAAGGCCAACACAATGGAAGCCGCGCGCAAGGAAATCCTTCGCTGCGCCGGCACTCAGTTCGACCCCTCCGTGGTCGACGTATTTGTCGCCACGCCAGATTCCATCTGGCAGGATCTGCGCGAAGGCATCATGCGCGATGGCCTGGCCTTCTCCCCATTCAGCTACACCTTCGGCCAAGTGAAATAAGGCGGCGTTGCACCGGCTGTTCCGCCCGGCTCCCTTTGCCAAATCTGCATCCAGGCGACGAGAATGGGTGCGCAGAGTTTTGATTCCGCAGAATAGGATGGAGCCCAATCATGCCGAAGCTGTCTGATCAGGAAATCCAGGAGCAGTTGCCGACACTTCCGGGATGGAAATACGAAGCAGGCGCCTTAGTTCACGATTACAGCTTCGCCGATTTTGCCGCAGCCTTCGCTTTTGTCGTGCGACTGGCGCTGGCCGCCGAAAAAGCCAATCACCATCCCGATATTGACATCCGGTACAACAAGGTACGTGTAGCGCTGGTCTCGCACGATTCCGGTGGCGTGACCGGTCGCGATGTCTCGATGGCCGGTGAAATCGGCAAGCTCCACTAGGATCGACCCTCCTTCACCGCGAGGAGGCCAGGCTTTGCCCGAACGAAGGAAACCGTATGCCCATGACGAAGTTTGAGGGAGTCACACTCACGAACAAGGTGATCGTGCTGGAAGAGACCTGGCTGGTGAACTGCGTCTTGCGGGAGTGCGTCATCTTTTATTCCGGCGGCCCGTTTGACCTGGTGAATGCGACGTTCGATCGTTGTGAGTGGAAATTCCAGGGCTCCGCGCAACTGACCTTTTCCCTGATGTCGATGATTGGACTCATCCCGCAACCCCAGACCCTCGGTCCGATGCAGTCGCCCACCGAATCTGTGAATTAGAAGCGAATCTCCAACTCTTCGATTCCCCTGCCGCCCCGGATTGGTTTGCGATCCCTGGGCATTGTGCCAACAGAAAGCAATGGGTCCGCTCCATCGCCCGACTATTCCGCTCGCAGCGCATCGGTGGGATTCACAGATGCCGCGCGACGCGCGGGCAGGAAGCTGGCGGCCATCGAGGCCAGTCCGAGCAACACCGCAACTCCACCAAGGTCAAAGCATCCCACGCTCGCACGTCGAACAAAAGGTTTCGGATCAGCAGGGATGTTCCCACCGAACAGACCAGCCCGATGGCCAGCCCGACTCCTGTGAGCCACGCCGCCTGCTGCATCACCAGCCCGTACACCGCGCTGCGCTGTGCCCCAAGCGCCATGCGTACGCCAAATTCGCGCGTCCGCTGTTTCACCAGGTACGCAATCACTCCATACAGTCCGATCACTCCGAGGAGCAGGGCCATGGCCGCGAATCCGCCCACCAGCCACGCTGAAGATCGATGCAGCATGGCCGCCTGCGTCGCATCAATCTGCTCCACCATCGTCGCTTCGTTCGAGACAGCCAGGTTCGGGTCGATTTGATGGAGCGCGCTCACCAGTAGCGGCAGCACGGTCCCCGCCTCTTGCCGCGTCCGCACCACAAGGCTGAAAGAGTGGTCCCGCGTCTGGTTGATTGGGAAATACTCGACCGGCCACGTGTCGACATCCAGCGGTCCCTCGCGAACATCGTCGACGACGCCGACAATCTCCCAGGTCGTCGGAAGCCCGCCTTCGTCATCGGCGATCCTCTTGCCAATCGGATCTTCGCCGGGAAAATACTTCCGCGCCAGCGTCTGGTTGATCACGGCCACGCCCGGCACGGAGGCATCGTCGGAACCGCTGAAGAATCGTCCGCGGACCAGCCCGGCCTTCAGCGTCGCCAGATACGCCGGGCTCACGTGACGCTCATCCACTTCATTGTGTTCACCGTGGTAGGGCCTTCCCGGGAAGTGAATATTATCCTGGGAACAGTTGCATTGCACGGGAAGCATGCTGGTCATGCCGACCGATTCCACGCCCGGCAGGGCGGAGATGCGGTGGGTAATCTCCCGGTAAAGACCCACGATCTGTTCGTCGCTCGTATACGTGCCTGGAGCCATCACTTGAAGCGTTGCCACGCGGCCTGGATCAAAGCCCAGGGGCACGTGCAGCAGGCGATAGAGGCTTCTGCCGAGCAGTCCTGCGCCGGCCAGCAGCACCACTGCAATCGCCAGCTCAATCACCACCATGTTCGCTCCGGCCCTGCGCCAGAGCTGGCCAGCCGCGCCACGGTCTCCGTCTGCTAATCCGTCGCGCACCTTTTGAAACGAGAGCAGCATCGCCGGTGTGGCAGCCAGCAGCAACGCGGCCAGCACCGCGATCGTGGCGGCAAACGTTCCCGTGTGCGCGTTCAACCCAACCTCCCCCAGAAACGGCATGTTGGACGCCATATCCTTCGGAACCAGTCGCCCAAGGAGTTGCATGATCCCGGCGCCCACGGCGATACCCCCCAGGCTGGCTAACCCGGCGAGCAAAAGTCCCTCGGTCGCGAATTGTCGCACCAGCCGCGCCGGCGTGGCGCCCAGCGCGCCACGGACGGCGATCTCTCGCCTGCGACTTTCCGACCGGACCAATACCAGGCTGGCCACGTTGATGCAGGCAATCAGCAACAGCAGCCCGGCCCCGCTCAACAGCGTGAGTAGAATGGGCCGCACCTGTCCCACGATGACCTCCGAGAGAGGCACGACGCTGGCGCTCAGATTGCGGCCGTTTGTGCCATATTGCCGCTGCAGTTGCTTCGCGATAGCAGTCATTTCCGCTTGCGCCGCTGCCACCGAAACACCGTCGCGCAGCCGTCCTATCCCCATAAAGCTATAGAAGGTCCTCGAATGCTCGTGATAGCTCAAGGTATTGATGGGGACCCAGAACTCCGCATTGCCGCTCGGCGCGAAAGAAAACGCCCGGGGCAGAACTCCGATAATCGTGAACGCCCTGCCGTCCAGGTCCACCTCCTGGCCGACTGTCGCGCGCCGCCCAGCGAAGCGATGGAGCCATGCTCCGTAGCTCAGCAGCAGGACATTGGGTCCGCCCAGCCGATCCTCGCCCGGATAAAAGTCGCGCCCAATCGCGGGATGCACGCCGAGCGTCTTGAAAAACCCGCCGCTCACCCGCTCCGCCCGCACCGGCTCTGTGCCGGCCGCTGTCCGCAACAAATAGCCCGTCCCGCTGAACACGCTGAACGAGCTGAAGGACTTATTCAGCCGCTGCCAGTCCAGAAAATCCGGATACGAGAGCGGCCAGCGTGGTGATTCCACGTTGCTTTCGTTCACCGACATCAGCCGCCCCGGGTTCGCATACGGCAACGGCTCCAGCAGGGCTGCATCGACAAAACCGAAGATGGCCACACTCGCTCCAATGCCGAGCGCAAGCACAACGATCGCCGTAGCAGCGAAGCCGGGATTCTTCATCAGCTGGCGAATCGCGAACTTCACATCGCGCATGACCGTATCCAGCCATTCCACACGGTTTTTTAGATAGAATCGCTCCTGCGCCGCGCCCACATTACCGAACTCGATTCTCGACTTCCGCCGCGCCTCGTCCTCGCTCAAGCCTTCCCCCTTCAGCTCGTCCGCCTCCAGTTCGAGGTGCGCCTTGATCTCTTCGGCAAAATCCTCTGGGGTTCTTCTGCGCTTGAACATAGGTACGTCTCCTTCGGATCAGCGGGTCCAGCATCGCCGACCACGTGGAAAAGGATGGTCGGCGGACTTTCGGGTAGTCATCCGACCTAAGAATCTCACCGCTTGGGTCGGATGTCAACCTGAGCTGGGAATTCTCTGCGGGGAACATTTTTGCGCGTGCGGGGGACGCGCATTGGTTACAGAACCATGCGTTCGACGTTGTGGTGTTCAGCTGAACTTAATTCTGATCGGGGCCGGGAACCACCGGCAGCGAAACAAGATCGACGGTCGAGGGATCATCCCGCAGTTTGAGATAGAGCGTGGTCCCATTCGGCCGCGGGACGGTCAAGGTGTTGCCGGCAAATCCCAACGGTACCGCGACCGGCTTCGTAAACTCCTGGGTGGATGCGATGGAATCGATCAGGAAAAGGTCGTCGCCCGTCAGGGTGCAGGAACGCAGCGGATTCGAGGGGCATTCCACCTGCTTCAGCGATGGCAGTCGCACCAGGTTGGCCAGCGGCTGCCAGTCGCCTGGGACACCTTCGGCGGTGATGGGACGGAAGCGAAGCGGACCGAAAGCGGACCCGCCAAAAGCCTTGGCAGGATCGAGCATGGCCAGCACAGTCTGTGAGTCCTGCAGCGTCAACGTGTTCTGCGCCAGGCTGAGCATGGTGTCGAATCCACCGTCGACCGCCGCTACTTCGATTTTTTCATCGCGGGGAAATTGATCGGGTGCCACCGACTTCAGGAAGAATGTAAGCCGCCCGTATTGCGGCAGGTCGTTGTCATTGCCAAGATGAATGAATGCGGCATTGCCATTTGGACCGAGCGCAATGCTCTTGCCCAGGATCTGGACCCGCGGCCGGGACGGTGCGATGGTCACCGGAATGTCAAGCACGCGGCCATCCTTCAAATGGATGTGCGCCGTGACCGCAGCCCCTGCGGCCAACTTGGTTGTCCCGGTAAGATTGGTCGCGGTCTTAACTTCCAGTTTGTCTTCAACCCCGCTGTGTTCGAGCGTTCCGGCATGAAACATAATTCCTGCCAACTCCACGGAAGTGACTTCCTGCAAATGGGTTCCCGTCATCTCCCCTTCGTCATCTCCGGCGTGAACGACCAAACCGCTGATGACAGCGGACGGCGGATAAACATGCACGGGAATCTTGTCGGGTTTGCTCTGGCCGTACTCCGCAACCGCAAGAGTGTAAAGGCCCTGGGAAGATTTGGTGATCGGAAGGTCAACTTGCATCAGCCTCGGCGGGGTGGCGTCCCAGTGAGTCTTGACGACTGCGCCTTGAGGGGTGGTGACATTGACGCTCTTGACGCAGACATCACTGTCGGCCTCCAGGTGCAGCGTCAACTTATCCTCGGCGGTCACCGCGCTCGTCTCGGGAGCCACGAAGGTCCAGTCCTGCGGGCGCGAATTGGTGAAAACAAAGTCAGGACCGTCCCAGGAATCGAACCCCCATTGACCGCGCAGCTGCCCTGTCACCGTCCCGGTGACCGGGGTGGCCTGCAAGGCGCGCGCATCCACCACAAAGCCACCTCGCTCGGCGTCGGGAGTTGCCGGGAGTTCCAGGAAGCGGCCGGCGGAATCCTTCACATGCAGCGAGAGATTGTGCGCGTAGCCCGTAGAGAAAACCAGCGGCGCCCCTTCGACGGAAAGCACCAGCGAGGGGCGTTCCAGGCACAGTAATTCTTCAGGATGCACCGCGCGCAGCATCGGAAAGCGGACCGCGGCTACCGGAGGCAGACTCGCCACCATCACGGATTTGGGATTGCTGAACGAGGGAGGGCTGCTCAACTTCATATCCATGGCGTCATCGTCAACCACCGACAGCGCGGGGATATAGGCATATTGGGCGGTATGCAAACTTCCCATGATGCGCACCATATCCACCACCGCGCCGACGTAAGGGCTATAGGCGCCGCCGCCGGCGGCAGAGGATGCGCTCAACTGGTTGATCATGTCGCTGGCTGCCCCGGAAGTAAGCGCCGCCACCATCGACTGACTTTGGGCATCGTTCAACACCACGTTGTCCGGATCCTCGATCAGGCAGGCCTCCTGTTGATCAGTCGGCAACGCAAAACAAGCAGTATTGATTTTCAGGTAAAGGGTCTGGGTCAGCAGTTTCGCGCGCGCCTCCAGGCGCGTCGGATCAGTAGCGGAAATTTTCTTGACCGCGTCCACGTAGGTATCCAGCCGCGACCGGGTCAGATCGGCAGCATACAAGTCCTGAGCCGCCCGCACAAACACTCCTGGCCGCGCACGTACAGCGGTCCGTACCGTAGTGAAGCCGCCACCCGTGTCCGGCGCCCAGAAAATCAAGGCTTCCAGCGCGCCGTCCGGAACCTCGACCTTGACGCCGTCCTTTTGCACCTGCGGGCGCCAGGCCTCCACCTTGGTGAACCAGTCGTCTGGCGGTGGATTCAAAGGCCCTCGCAAAAAGACAGGAATCAATAAATAGTGGACCGATTCGTTGGCGGGCATATCGGGGCGAAGCCAGATTTTGTCCCCCGCCTGCAGATTTGGAACCTGGGAAATGGGCAGGCTGGCGCCGGCACGGGTAATTTTTATTTCCACCCGCGGGCCTGACAGGTCAAAGGGTGCCGTGGCCGCGACGGCTTGAAAGGAAGAAGCCGCAGAAAACAACGCAATGACGGAAATAACCCCGCCAGTCCATGATCGCCATGTCATACACCTATTCTATGGAAGGATGAGCCATCCTTCACGCCGCTGAATCGAGTTCGGCACTACAAAAACTGTGCCGTCAAGGGACACTTCTGCGATGATTGCAAAGGTGCTTCCAAAATACCTGGAGTCAGTGGAATGGAACGGGTCGAAAAGCAGGAACTTCTGGATTGTGAAGGGTGGTCAGACGCGGATGTCGCCTGCGCCTTGGGGGCCATCGGCCGAGCTAACCTGCTGTACGGCGGGCACAGGATGCACAAGCGTCTTTTTGACCGTATATCGTCCCATTTCCATGGGAAGAAGCTGCAAGTGCTGGAGGTGGCTTCCGGATATGCGGATGTGTTGCAGGCAGCTTCGCTCATGTTGAGGAAGAAGAACGTTTCACTGGAAATATCGCTGCTCGATCGCTGTGCACAACACTTGCCGAAACTCTGCGATTGGCATAAAGATCTGCAGGCGCCCACCCTCATGACCGGCGACGCGCTGGCCATTCCGCTGCCGGACAACAGCGTGGATGTGGTTTCCTGCTGCCTGTTTTTCCATCACCTGAGCATGGATCAGGCACGCACATTTCTGCGGGAGGCCTTGCGTGTTGCTCGCGTTGCGGTGCTGGTCAATGACGTGGAACGAAAACGTATGAACTATTTTCTTTCCCACATGTACAGATTTATGGATCCCAGCAGATTATCCCGCCATGACGGGCCGACTTCAGTCCGGCAAGCCTATACTTTTGCGGAGATGCAGGCGTTGTTGCGGGAGACTCGTTGCCGGTTCCACCTGGAGCGCGGCTACCTCTATCGGCTTGGCGCGATTGCCTGGAAAGAGGAACTTCAGCCGGAGTAGGGTAGCTCGAGAAGTAAAACTCTGAAGGAAATAACTCAGCATCACCGAAACATTCGCCGCCGCAAATACAAAGCGAGCCTGCTTAGCAGGCTCGCTTTTTGGCGTTCTGGGGGAAGGCCGCGAACTATCCCTTAGCTGGCTGTGGAATGCTTGCCAGATTTCACGTCAATTTCATTGACTACCTGCTGGACATTGGCGACGTGCTTCGCCAGTTTATCGGCTTCACGCTTTTGCGCTTCCGTTTTTACGCTGCCCGTCAGGATCACGGCGCCATTTTTCGACTTGATCGAGATATCCTGATCGTTCAAATTGCGGTGCTTCTTCAGTTCCGCTTTGAAGCTGTCCTCAATTGCATCGTCGGTATCGGAGTTGGCTGCCTTGGTTGCACCGGCATTCTCCGGCGGTACCACTGCAATCTCATCTGCGATTGTATAATTCGGCGCGGCCTGCCGGGCTGCAGTTTCCGCCTGGCTCTTCTGATCCTGGGCGGGGACGGTTCCGGTCAGCGTGATGACGCCCTTGTCCCGATCCTGGGAGACATGAATCGCGCCGAGATTGTTCTGCGTTAAAGAGTTGTTGACCGCGTCTTTCGAATCCGGGTAGGCAGGGCTATGGTTGCAGCCTGCAATCATCAATCCAAGCCCCAGGCTCGCAACCATGCAAGCCTGGCTGACAGTTCTTTTCTTGCTCATACCTCGAATCTCCATTTTTCTCTCCTGTCGTACACACATGGAGTTAGTTGAAAAAGAGGCGGCTTACGTTGCTTCGTTCGCAGCAAGAATCAAGCATCGTGCGGTGTTTGAAACCACACCAAAATAAAATTTGACGATAGCGTCGCGATAACTTCTTCCGCCTCATCTCAGCTATCAAAGCACTCCGTTCACCCCCGGGGCAATGGAGCGTTTGCAACCGCACGAATTTGTGCGAGAGGAGACAATATGAATCGGACCAAGCAATGCAAACATTCCGGCTGCAATTGCACCACAACGGATGGCAAGGATTACTGCAGCGATCGGTGCAAAGACTCAAAGAAAATGACAGAATTGACCTGTCAATGCAATCATCCGGCTTGTAAAGGCGAAGCCTTGAAAGCGTAACGGCAAGCCTGGCGGCATTATGGCTGCCTTCGGAGAAAGACCTGAGACCCGCTTCCATTGCGGGTCTCAGTCTTTTCCCCTCTCGCTCCAATTTAGATTCAGGAAAATCCTGCCCTGTCGCTCGCTTCGGCATCGATCTCTCGCGCCACCTTCGAACGCCGCTCATGGTACTCTGCTTCCGCAACGTGAACTTGCCGATGTTCCACTGTTTCTTTTCCGAGCGGCAGGATTCCGGTCTGGAATAATGGACAGCGCGCCGCAGAAGGCGTGCGCGAAAAGAGACCACAGAATTGACGTTCAATTGTAACCGCCGCAGATTTCTTCAGGGCTTGAGTGCCGCAGGAGTGTTGGAAGTTTCCCGGCTTTCTCCGCTCGCGCAGGCAATGGCCGCGGCGCTTCCAGCGGGCTCCGGCTACAAGCCGGGGCGCATTCAAAACGAATACAGTCTCTTTCTTGCGGGAGAACGCAACGCCCTGGCTTCCCCTCCGGTCGTCGCCAGCATCAGCCTCCGGGATGTCTCGCTGGCCGGTGACGGTGGTGAACGTCGATTGCGTTTGGGAGAATCTTTCGACGGGTGGAAACTGCTGGCGATTTCCAACTTCAACGGCGCTGCCACGGCTGTGTTTGAAAAACATGTCACGCATCGCGGAGCCATTGCCATGGTCACGGCGGAGCGCGGCGTGATTGCAAACATCCCGAAGATGGTCGGTAACCTGGCCAGCATTCGCCCTCGGCAAACGAATACCTCGGGAGGTGTGAGTCTGGAGAGGACACCGCGCTTCACTCCGGGGCCGGATGTTCCAGGAAACTACATCCTCCATTCGGATGAGGATCCGTCGTATGAAAATGTCGCAGCGCTGGGCAAGGAGTATATCGGCTGGACCTTCGCGGGCAACGAACAAGCTGGTCCGCTGAAATCCGTGTTCCTGGATCCGGCTGGAAAAAGTCGCGAGTGGAATTCGACCGACGAAACCGCCTGGGCGCCGGACACGGTGGGAAGGATTTTCGATCCAACAACCAGGCTCCCGGAAGGCAATCCACAACTGTACGAGTATGTCCCCGGCTACAGCAAGCGCACTCTGTTGGCAGGCTATCTTCCAGTGGCGGATGTTGGCGTGTGGAATCCACAGTACAAAGCGGGCTACGAATGTATTGTCCTTGTCACTCCAGGTGAGGATGGCAAGGTCATGGGTCGAGTTCGCTACACCGCGGAAGCCGATGAAGGCAGTCCGGCGGATTCGGCGACGGCTGAAGGTGATCGCTACGTGAACGCGTCGGCCGCGGAGTTCTACGCCGCCCTCGCGGGCATATGGAATCATTGGCGCGATTTCTATGAATCGTCGATGCCAGTTGAAATTCCTGATGAGTGGCTGCTGAACGCTGCCCGCGCCGGAATCACATTATCGCGCGCCAGCTATCGCGGTCTCCGGCCGACTTACCAGATCGGCGAAGGCGCGTACACGAAAATTCCAGAACGCAGCCACGCCCTATTCCCGGTTGCACATTACGAATTTGTATGGGCACAGCAACTGTGGAACCTGACACCGGAAGTCGAGCCGTACTTTCAGTATTATCTGGATCACTATATTCTCCCCGACGGCAATTTCCTCTACAACACTCAGGATCAGGTCGAGGCGCCGCTGAACGCCGGCGTCTTTCTGACTAACTCCGCGCGCGCCTATGACTACACGGGAGATGGATCTGCGTTTTCCGCGCGATTGCCTGTTCTGGAGCGCATGCTGGCTTACGTGCTGGCCCGCTACGAATACAGCAAACAGAATTTCCCGCCCGGCAATCCCCGGCGCGGCCTCATCTGGGGATCTCCCGAGGCCGATTTGGGCGACCCGCAGAACGATTTTCCGCAGTCCCATCCGTATTACTTTCAAAATGCAACCTGGACCTGGCGAGGCCTGGTTGAACATGCGCGCTGCCTGCATCGCGTGGCCGCGGAGCAGAACCGTCCCGACTGCCAGGCGCTCGGGGATCGCTATGCCGCGACCGCAGAGGAAATGCGCGGCCTGATCCAGCGTTCGCTCGAGACCACGCTTTCCGCCTGCTCATCGGAAATGAAAAAATCCGGCATCACGCCGTTCACTCCGGACGACACGCATCATGATCCGCGCAAGCTCGAGAGCTACGAAAACCACCGCTTCATGATGGACTGGTTCACGGCGGACTGGGGAAACAATGCGCTGGACTTGGGGCATCTGCGCCACCGTGAACTGGCCGGCATGCAGATCATGGGACTGCACACCGACGGCGCTGTCGAGCGAACGTCCAACTTTATGGCCCATGGCACGCTTGCGGTCCGCATTCGGCAGCAGGATTACCGGCCGTTTTTACTGACTCTGTACGCACTGACATGCTATGCGGCGGACTCCGGCAACCGTTATTCGCCGGAGGATGCGTGGATCCCGGGAGGAACGCCGATGCAGGGCGGATCCTATGCCTGGTCAGCGGTTGTGAACAGCGTGCTGCAGCCTGCGTTGGGCTTGCGCTGGCTGCTTTGTTATGAAGAGAATGACGCGGAGGTATGCCACTTGCAGAAAGCCGCGCCAAAGCACTGGTTCGCGGCCGGCGAGCACATTCGCGTTGGAAATTGTCCCACTCGCTTTGGCCACCTTAGCTGGTCAACCGTCGCTCATACAGATCGGTCGTGGCAGATTCAGATCGACTTCGCGTCCACATTTACCGGCGATCTGATGATTCACATCCATCCGCCCGACAGCGCGCCGGTGCGGCGCACCTCCGCCGGCACACTCTCCGGCAACGCCATCCACTTCACCCGCGAAGAACTGCAGGGGAAGCAGCAACTCACGCTGCAGGTAAGTTAATCGTCGACGCCCAGTCACCGCAACCGCGCTAGAAACCCATCGTGTCGTCTGCGGAAGGCCCATACGTACCCGGAAGAGGCACATCGTTCAGGCGCAGATACACGCCCAGCTGTGCGCGATGGTGGATCAGGTGATTTAGAAACATGGTGCGATACGTCAACACCCGCGACTCATCGAGAATCGTTTTTCCCTTGAAGGTAAACTTCCATTTTTCCTGCCATTGCTGATCCGTGGCGCCGGTGATCACCGCACGTGCCTGCTGGGATGCGGCATCAAAGTCCGCCAACAACTGCTGCCGCGACTCCATCACGAGCGGCGGATGCTTTTGCTCCGTCACTTCCATACCCGGCATGTCGACAATGTACTTCGCGAATTCCGGCAGCCGCGCTGTGTGTGCCGCCAACTTGCCCATCGGCATCGATTTTTCATGCGGCTTAAAGTCCTGCTTGCCTTCCGGAACACGCTCCAGAATAGCTCGCGTCTTTTTCATCTCGTATTCAAACTCGGGCAACAGCACTTGACTGATTTCCATGGTGATCTCCTCGATGAAAATTTCGTGGGCGGCCGGGCAATGACGAATGAAAAGATTCGATGCTGCTGCGAATCGATGCTTTTTAATTCCGTGGGGTGCACCGACCCGGCTCGGTCTACACTCCGAGCATATCGCACACCCTAGCGTCTTGTTTTCGTGATTTCCGGGCGCAAAGACATCTCCGATTCCTCATCCAGCGGCTCCTCTGCGGCACCCAGGTCAGGCTTTCTTTCCTTCAGGTGATGAAGTGTAAGCGATTCTTTCAGGATCGCGAAGGCATCCTCCGGAGTGTCTGCAAAATGGAGCAGCTTCAAATCTTCGGGGCTAATGGTTCCTTTTTTCACCAGCGCGTCCAGGTTGATGATCTCGTTCCAATACTGCGGCCCATAGACAACAATCGTCATTTCTTTCGCGAGCTTGCGAGTTTGGGTCAGCGTGAGGACTTCAAACATTTCGTCCAGGGTTCCAAAGCCTCCGGGAAACACGACCAGTGCCTTGGACAAATAGGCGAACCAGAATTTCCGCATGAAAAAGTAATGGAATTCCAGGCTCAACGACGGCGTCACGTAAGGATTCGGCGCTTGCTCAAACGGCAGACGAATGTTCAGCCCGATGGTTTTCCCGCCGGCCTCGCTGGCTCCGCGATTGGCCGCCTCCATGATGCCGGGACCTCCTCCGGAGGTGACCACAAAACGACGGCGTCGGGATGGCAGCGTCATGGACCATTCCGTCAGCAGATAGGCGAGTTTGCGCGCATCCTCGTAATACCGGGCCATCTCCACGGCCGCTTCCGCATGGGCGCGACGCAGCTGGCTTCCATCTCCACTCGCCAACTCCTCCGGCGTGGCGGGCTGCTCGTCGACCGACGCAGCCTTCGCCGAGCCGGGAGCGTCAAGCAACTCCAGGCTGCGCGATGCTTCATCCAGTGCGCGAAATCGCGCGGAACCGAAGAAGACAACCGTATCCTGAATTCGTTCGCGGCGAAAATGCGCCAGGGGCTTGATGTACTCCGCAAGAATGCGCAGAATGCGGCCATCGGGACTGTTGATGAATGACATGTCCTCGTAAGCAAGCACCGGCAGATTGTTATTGTTCATCGATGACCTCATTGGCCGTGTCTGGAAATCCTGGGTCGACGCGTATTGGCAGCGAAAGGGTAGTCGGTGAAGGGCGGTCGTGGGCAATCAAGGTCGAGACTCGTTATAGTGAATGATCTCGGAAATCCCAATCCACATGTCCAGCAGACCCAGGCCTGAAATGATTCCACGCGTGTAGCCGGCGCCCATCAGGCGACCGAACAGGGAAAAGGTCAGCAGATAATGATTCTCGTTCCAGTACCGAGTCCACGGAAGCAGGAATACGAGCAGGCCCACGTAGAAGCAGAAGACCACCAGGATGACAATGGACACGCGTTGCAGCCACAGAGGTGCCGGCAGATTCGAGCGGTCTGGTGTCTGGGACAACGTAGGTGGCTCGGGTTCTACGGATTCAGACGGAAACAAGTCCTGTTGTTGAGGCATGATTCAATTGACCCCGCTAGCCAAGTCGGCAAAGCGGCGCTTCTCGATTTTAGACGGAGGTGGGCACGGCATTGCGCTTGGGCCGGCGATTGGCCTGCAAAATCTTCTTCCGCAAACGCAGGCTTTTCGGCGTAACCTCCACCAATTCATCTTCATTGATAAACTCGATCGCCTGCTCCAGGTTCTGCGGCTTGAAAGGCACCAGCCGGATTGCGTCGTCGGCAGAAGAGGCGCGCATGTTCGTCAGCTTCTTTTCGCGTACCGCATTCACGTCCAGATCGTTATCGCGCGAGTGTTCGCCGACAATGATGCCCTCATACACTTCATTGCCCGGCCCCAGGAACAGGACGCCGCGCTCCTGCAATCCGTCGAGCGCATAGGTCGTCGTGGTGCCGGCGCGATCAGCAATCAAGGCGCCCGTGCTTCGCTGGGGAATATCTCCCTGGTGCGGCATATAACCGTCGAACAGCGAGTTCATAACAATCGTGCCGCGAGTTTCCGTCAGCATCTCGCTGCGCAGTCCAATCAGGCCGCGGCTGGGGATGCGAAACTCCAGCCGAACCCGCCCATACCCGTGGTTGTGCATCTTCACCATCTCAGCCTTGCGCGGCCCCAGTCGTTCCATCACCACGCCGACAAAATTTTCTGGAATGTCGACTGTCAGCAATTCGACCGGCTCCATCAATTTGCCATCGACCACGCGAGTGACGATTTCCGGACGCCCGACCATCAGCTCAAATCCTTCGCGCCGCATCATCTCAATCAAAATGGCAAGCTGCAATTCGCCGCGGCCAAGCACTTTAAAGTTGTCGGCATTCCCCGCGTCTTCCACTCGAATGGAAACATTTGTCAGCAGCTCTTTTTCCAGGCGCTCGCGCAAATTGCGGGAGGTGACAAACTGCCCCTCGCGGCCAGCGAATGGAGAGTTGTTGACGAAAAACTGCATCGCGATCGTGGGTTCGTCGATGGAAATCGTCGGCAATGGCGTCGGCGTTTCCAGGCTGGTAATGGTTTCTCCAATCGTGATGCCGCTCACGCCGGCAATCGCGACAATATCGCCCAGAGTCGTTTCTTCAATATCGACGCGCTTCAGTCCAGAGAAGCTGAAAAGCTTGGTGATCTTTGTCTTTTCCAGCGATCCATCGCGTTTGGAAATCGCCACCTCGTCGCCGGCGTGCAGCGTCCCGTTAAACACACGCGCAATCGCCAGCCTGCCCAAATAGTCGGAATAGTCGAGATTCGTCACCAGGATCTGCAGCGGACCATCCGGATCTCCAGTGGCCGGCGGAATGGCGGCAACGATGCTCTCAAACAGCGGCTGCAGATTCGTGCCGGGAACTTTTGGATCCGTCGTAGCGGTCCCAAGCTTGGCGTTGGTGTAGAGAACGGGAAAATCCAGCTGGTCCTCGCCCGCATCCAGATCGATGAACAGGTCATAGACCTCGTTCAACACTTCCTGGGGGCGCGCATCCGGGCGATCGATTTTATTGATGACAAGGATGGGGGGCAACTTCGCTTCCAGCGCCTTCGACAACACATAGCGAGTCTGCGGCAACGGGCCTTCGCTGGCGTCGACCAGCAGCATCACGCCGTCGACCATCTTCAGCGCGCGCTCTACTTCCCCGCCAAAGTCGGCGTGTCCTGGCGTATCCACAATGTTGATCTTAGCGTCGTGGAAAACGATGGCCGTGTTCTTCGCCAGAATCGTGATTCCGCGCTCGCGCTCCAGGTCATTTGAGTCCATGACACGTTCCGCAACGGCTTCATTCGAACGGAAAGTGCCACTTTGACGGAGCATGGCGTCGACAAGAGTGGTCTTGCCGTGGTCAACGTGAGCAATGATGGCGATGTTACGGATAACGGACGACACGATAAATGAAGTTTCCTGTCCTGGTATGTAGATAGGCTGGGTGATGCCGGTAGTGAGCCAACAGCGCAGGTTCACGCAGACTGCGGGAACCATCCTGATCTCTCTAGTAGTTTACCGCATCGAGATGAAAGAACCGTTATCTCAAGGGAAAGTATCGACGAGTCGTGAAACCTATTGTCCGCTCAGTGGTCGGGACCAATCGCGGACAACTTCCCCTGCCGACGCGTTTTGCCGGCGCAAAAGTTCCAGATTTTGCTGCAGTTTTCGCTGTCGGCGGCTCGAGAAAATCACCGGCACGAAGCGATTCCTGTGCCGAGGATGGAAATTCGCATAATACCCGAGCAGGCTGGCCCGAACGTCGCTGGGCACTTGAGCATTTTTGTCGTGGGTCACCGCATTCAGCAACTTCGCATATGTTGTGTCCGCCAATGGATACTCACCGAGTGCGGTAGGTTTCCCGGTGTCGAAATCGAGATCTTTCAGCGGCAGCGTCCCACCCCCGGCCGCCGGCGCTCTTAGCTGGTCAACGTCCTTTTCATAGCTGTCCACCGCCGTCTGCATGCTATGCAGATATAGCTTCTGGTCGGCTCCGCTTGGCATTTGCAGTTTCAGTGCGGAGAAAGGGCCGCGCTTGGGCAGAATCTTAATAATGAATTCGATCAGGTGCGCGCCCAGCCCGGGCTTGTGATATTCCTTGCCCCACTCATGCTCGTAGTCGGCCCGGTTGACGCGGTAGACGAATTGGCTGCGATCAAAATTCGGAACCTGCTGCTGAATTTGCTTGCTGTAGTGCAGCACCGCCGCCCGCGTCATCTCCGGAATGACCGTGCTCACGGAATATCGGTAAGTATTAATCGCCAGCCCTTCATGCTTCAAAACAGTCTTCATGTCCACGCCGTATGTATCTTTGAAAGCCCGCTCCAACACCGGTGTTGCGACATTGAACCCGATGAAGTTGTTGTAGTCGTCTTTGACGTAGTGGCCCTGTGCAACCTGGACGACGTCGAAGCCGTATTCGGTTCGAATGTGCGCTTTGGGGGAGTCGTAATAACTGACGAACGGGCCGAAGCGCATAGCCAAATCGGGATATTCGCGCGCCGTCGCCACGCCAATCGCCGGATGTCCAAGAGTATCTCCCCGGTAATGCGCCAGCGCCCCCAGGGCGAACGCATATTCATTCAGATTGTCGGCATCTTTTAGCAGATTATTTGTAAATTCCGCCGTTCGCACATAATGCAGCATGTCGCTGAACTCCTTGCTGCCGAACGGATAATACCCCAGATCCTGAATGATGCAACCGCCATAGGCATAGGAGTGAGCTACGCGCAGCTCATCTGGAGTGGCATTCGGATATCGCTTCAATAAGAGCGGAACGATATGATGGCTCCACGCCATGTCGACTGTTTCTTCGTGGGATAGTACGGAGTAAGCGCGCGCCGTCGGCGCCGTCAATATCAACACGACCAGCAGCACGAACGCTAAAGTTTGTCGCGCATGAATCAATATTGCATCCTTACCATGGTCGACAAATTCTAGCACCCCAAAACATTAACACGCCTGGAAATGGCACGAGATGGCAACTTCGCTCTACACCGTGGCTTGAGCCGCGGGCAGCACCTCAAAGGGTCGCATCATTTCGTTGTCCTCATGCTCCAGAATGTGACAATGCCAAACGTAACGGCCGGCGTAGCCCTGGAACGGAACAATGATCCGCGTTACCATTCCCGGATCGGTGCGCGCAGTATCCTTCCATCCCATCTCCCCAACATCAGGAGCAACCGCAGGACCGGTATAGCGCACCGTCTGGTGTGCGAAGTAGTCGAACGTGTCGAAGGGCCTCCGATCCAGAATTTGAAATCGCACCAGGTGCAGGTGGATGGGATGCGAATCCTCCGTCAGGTTAATCAACTCCCAGATCTCGGTCGTATTCAGCACCGGCTTTTCGGTGATCGGCATGTGCCAGGGTGTATTGTTCAGCAGCATTCCCATCGAGCGGTCTTCGGGGTCCAACGTCTCGTCGAGCGTCAACCGGCGCGTTTGAATCGCATCGCTTTCCTGCAGCCTTTGGATCGGATGGAGAACCGCGGGCAAGCTGCTTTCATCCTGCGCGGCTTCGCGGCCCACACGAAACTGCAGAATGGAAAATGAGTCGCTGCGCAGTTCGACTTTCTCGCCCTTCATCGGGCTGAAGTCGATGACGATATCGGCGCGTTCCGCCGGCGCCAGCGGCAACCGTGTACGTGCCGCCGGCGCGGCGAGCAATCCCTGGTCAGAGGCGATCTGGTGAAACGTCGCCTTATTCTCCAGCGAAAAGCGATAAAACCGGCCATTCGATCCGTTCATCAGCCGGAAACGATACTTGCGCGGTTCGACATCCAGGTACGGCAGCAGCTTTCCGTTCACCAGAATCGCGTTGCCGAAGACCTCCGGCACCCACGGCGACTTGGGGTTGGGTGAAACCGGATAGTACAACTGGCCGTCCGTCTGCAGCAGTCGGTCACAAAACATTAACGGAACTTCATACTTCCCTTTGGGCAGATTGAGCTGCTCTTCGACATCATCCCGGACGATGAAAAATCCTTGCATCCCGGCGTAGATATTCAGCCGATTGATTCCCATCGAGTGATCGTGACAAAAGAGCAATGCCGCATCCTGGCGCGTCGGATAGAAACATGTCTGCGTTTTGCCGGGCACCACCCAATCTTCCGGGTAGCCATCGCTCGACGCCGGCGTCCGGCCACCATGCAGATGGATGACGCTGCGCACTTCCGGCACACCCGGCCCCGCGCCGTCCAGCGTGTGGTCGATCGGCAGAAAATGCTGCGCGGGCAAACTGTTTTTCCAGTTCACCTGCATTGCATGACCACCTTTCGTTTCCAGTGTCACGCCCGGAAACGTGCCGCCCAACGTCCACATGCGCGTGGCCGGCAGATCGCGATGCACCTTCACACGCGCTTCGCGGATGTCGACGTCATAGCGCGGAATCTGCGAGCTGTGATCCTCTGGATTGGCGACTCTTCCCGACGGTGCCGCGATCGGCGGAATCGGCAACGCATCCACAAACGGCGTGAGCGTACCAGGGTCGAGTAACGCCGCGACCGATGCTTCACTTTTTTGCTGGCTGACCGCGAGGCTGGCGAGTGTGAGACCGCTGTGCTGCAGAAACTTGCGACGTGTAATCAGACCTGGACCCTCACTGCATATTGTAAGGCCCGGGAGCAGCGCTGGTTTTCGCCGCTCCCGAACCTCCGTCGATCTACCACCAGGAGTTATGCGAGCTGGAAATTACTTCTCCCGTGGACCCGTCCAGAATGTACGCACCGCGATTGGATGGATTGTTGAAATTGAACATCGTGTTGAGCGAACCGGCCCGCGCGTCAAATGAGCCGCTGCCAATCCGCTGACCGCCTAGCCAGTTGTCTTCGATAAACCGGATGATCGATGTTTGATCGGTCAAGGTGTGATCGACATAGTTCTGGCGCGCATACGGCGAGATCACGAGAATCGGGATCCTCGGCCCATAGCCGCAACGTCCCTGTGCG
The DNA here is from genome assembly GCA_963756315.1 of uncultured Acidobacteriota bacterium. Taxonomy (GTDB): domain Bacteria; phylum Acidobacteriota; class Terriglobia; order Terriglobales; family Acidobacteriaceae; genus JAKAAZ01. Next base: position 734,659 of record CAVWNI010000009.1, on the reverse strand, counting down.
TGGGTAGCATCCGGCCCGGCCAGCGCGCTGTCGGTTCCGGTTCCGCACTGTCCGCTGCCGGTCAGCATATCGGACGGAGTTGTCGACTGGTTTACGATCGGCCCCATCTGGTGGTCATACCAGCCATCGGAGTCGTCGTAGTTAATGATCACCGCGGTCGAACTCCACTGCGGCTGCGTTTGTAAAAAGTTGATGATGCCCACCACGAAAGCCTGTTCATCGATGGGGTCCGAGTATCCCGCGTGTGCATCCTGGTAGCCCGGCGCCTTAAGGAAACTGACAGCAGGCATGTTGCCCGCGCGGACTGCTGCGTAGAAGTCGTTGATGTCGTACTGGTGGTTAGCCTGGTCACCGGCACGCCCAATCATCTCCGTCGACGTCGGCCGCAAATGTTTCAGGTTCTGCGTCGAGGCATAGTACTGAAACGGCTCGTGGTGTGGGATGTAGTCGGTTTCCGCCACGTTCGTAACCTGAGAAAGAGTCGAGCGCGCGCAGCCCGTGGTTCCATTGGCGTTTTTCAGCGCCAGGTCGAACCCGCCTTCAAACCATCCCCAGGTGACGCCGCGGCTGTTCAACAGGTCGCCGATGTTTTGCCCGCTCATCGATACCTGCGCCCCCGTCGTGGTGGAACAAACGTCTCCGATCGGGTCCGCATCGCCAATTAATGTTGTGCTGCCATCTCCACCGTCGACGATTTTGCTGCCGGCGTTGATCTGATCCGACACACCGTTGGTCTGACCTGAAACCAGGTTGATCGCACCGGGGGACGAAGGTCCAAACGTGGTCCCAAACGAGTTGTCATTCAGCGCATACCGCTGTGCATAGTTCCACAGCCCTGTCACCGTATTGCCGTCGTAGTATCCCATCACCAGCCCGTTGTTCGTTTGACCGGTGGGCGGGGGTCCTGGCGTTCCGGTATATTCCGGAAAGGAATCCATCAATCCGGCGTGGAACGCCTCCTGCTCTGGCGTGTAGTTATGATCCTGATCCGCGGTTGCAGCCTGGGAACGATCGAGGCGAAATGGATTCATCGCCCCCGCCCCGTTGGCGGTATTCAAGAAATTTGGATTGCTGGTAAGCAGCCCTTCGGTGAAGCCGTTCACGCTGGGGGTATTGGGAGAGGGTACGAACCGGGGTTCTCCCCTGGGATTGGTGGCATTGGGATAGGTTCCAAAATAGTGATCGAACGAAATGTTCTCTCCGAAGATGACAACGACATGCTTGATCGGCGTCGCAGTCCTCGCTCCGTCTTCCTGCGCATAAGACGCAGCAGGAACAGCAAGTTGACCGACCATCAGCAACGCAGCCAACGACGTTGCGGCTAGCTTTTGCATTTCACTTCCTCCAGGAACAGGCATTTCCGCCTGCATAAGGAAGGTGATACCGGTCACATGCGCACCGGGTCATTAGAAGTGCGTTACATTTTGGAGAAATTTTTCAAATGGTAATGAGCGCCCTTACGGTTGGCGTCTCTGCGTTCTTGTCCGGACGACTTCTCCAGTGGAGGGGTCCAGGATCAACACGTCGCGGCGAGCCGGCTGCGCGAAATCGAACATGCCAGTCAGCGGCCCTGCTATGGCGTCAAATGAACCTGTCCCGATACGATGACCTCCCAGCCAGTTATCCTCCACAAAGCGGATGATCGAGGTCTGGTCGGTCAACGCATGATCGACAAAATTCCGCCGCGCGTAGGGTGAAATCAACAGCATCGGCAGGCGCGGCCCATAACCGCATCGTCCCTGAGCATGCGGAGTTTTCGGCCCGGGCAACGAAATGTCGGTCCCCGTCCCGCACTGCCCGTTTCCAGTCAACTTGTCGGAAGGAGTCGTCGACTGGTTCACGATTGGCCCCATCTGGTGGTCATACCAGCCGTCCGAATCGTCGTAGGCGATGATGACGGCGGTTGAACTCCACTGCGGCTGGTCCTGCAGAAAATCGATCACGCGAACCACAAATGCCTGCTCGTCAATCGGGTCGGAATTTCCGGCGTGGGCGTCCTGATACGCGGGTGCCTTCAGAAAACTGACGGCCGGCATGTTGCCCGCGCGCACCGCCGCATAAAAGTCATCCATGTCGTACTGATGGTTAGCCGCATCGCCGGCATGCCCAATCATCTGGGTGGATGTGGGTCGAAGATGTTTTAGATTCGCGGTCGAAGGATAGTACTGGAATGGTTCGTGGTGTGGAGAATAGTCACGCGACCGTACCTTGGTGATGATCGAGGTATGCGAGCGAGCGCAACCCGTCGTCCCGTTCGGGTCTGTCTCGCTCAGGTCGAATCCGCCTTCAAACCAGCCCCAGGTGATTCCAGCGCGGTTCAGCAGATCGCCAATGTTTTGCCCGCCGAACTGCACCAGCGCGCCGGTCGTCGTCGAGCATACATCCCCAATCGGGTCCGGATCGCTGATCAGTGTGCGAGTTCCGTTACCGCCGTCAATCACTCCTCCGCCTGCATTAATCTCATCCGACACGCCGTTGGTCTGGCCCGAGATCAGATTGATTGCGCCCGGTGTGGAAGGTCCGAAGTTTGTGTTGAAGGAGTTGTCATCCAACGCGTAGTGCTGTGCGTAATTCCACAGCGCTGTCACGGTGTCGCCGTCGAAGTAGCCCATCACCAGCCCATTCGCGTAGCTGCTGATCGGCGACCCGCGCCTGCCGGTGTATTCAGGAAAAGAATCCATCAGCCCGGCATGAAAGGCCTCTTGCTCCGGCGTGTAGCTGTGGTCCTGATCGGCGGTCGCAGCTTGCGAACGATCCAGGCGGAACGGATTAATGGCCGCGGTGCCATTGCCCGTCGTATTCAGGAAATTGGGATTGTGGTGAAGAAGCGTATCGGTGTATCCGTTCACCGTAGGAGTATCGGGCGCGGCAACAAAACGGGGCTCCCCCTTGGGATTCGTAGCATGGGGATACGTCCCAAAATAGTGGTCGAAGGAGATGTTCTCGTCGAAGATCACCACCAGGTGCTTGATCGGAGTCGCGGTCGCGGTACCACTTTGCTGCGCGCCGGCCGCTGCAGGAACAGCCAATTGACCCACTACAAGCAGCGCCGCCAGAGACGCTGCCGCTAATTTTTGCATTTCATACTTCCCCCAGAATCAGGCATCCACGTGCAGGTGCTGTTATTCCACGGTTACGGATTTCGCCAGGTTGCGCGGTTGATCCACGTCGCAGCCGCGGCGAACGGCAATGTAATACGCCAGCAATTGCAGCGGAATCACTTCAAGAATCGGGAGCAGAAGTTCCGGAGCAGGAGGAATGTACACGACATGATCGACAAACTGCGCAATCTCGTGATCGCCTTCGACAGCCACGGCGATCACCTGTCCAGACCGCGCGGTAACCTCCTGAATATTGGAAAGTGTCTTTTCATACCGCAATCGCGAGGTAGGATCGTGGACATCTTTTGTCGCCAGAACCACCACCGGTAAGGTTTCGTCGATCAACGCGTTCGGCCCATGTTTCATTTCGCCGGCGGGATAACCCTCTGCGTGGATGTAGGAGATCTCTTTGAGTTTCAGCGCGCCTTCCAATGCAATGGGGTAGTGAATGCCGCGCCCCAGGAACAGAAAGTCACTGGCATTGGAATAGATTCTCGCCAGGGCCTCGCAGGGCGCGGCGCATTGCTTGAGCAGATCGCGAATCTTGTTGGGGATGCGCGTCAGCTCTTCAACCAGCGCCAGGCTCTGTGCCGCATCGACTGTTTCCCGCTGCTGCGCCAGGTACAGCGCCAGAATAAACAGAGCGGTCAGTTGTGCGGTAAATGCCTTGGTGGAAGCGACTCCGATTTCCGGGCCCGCGTGGGTATAGATGGAGCCGTTCGCCTCGCGCGCAATCATCGCGCCGACGACATTGCAGATGGCCAGCGTCTTGGAACCCTTCCCCGCGATTTCACGCTGCGCCGCAATGGTGTCCGCAGTCTCACCGGATTGGGTGATCAGCAAACCGATCGCCTTGGGATCGGCGATGGGATCGCGGTAGCGGTACTCGCTGGCGTAGTCCACTTCAACCGGCATCCGGGCCAGCCGCTCAATCATGTATTTGCCCACCAGCGCCGCATGCCAGCTGGTGCCGCAGGCAGCAATGTTGATCTTGGTCGCCGCACGAAATTCAGAATCGGGAATCATCATTTCGTCCAGAAAAACTTTGCCTGTATCGAAGGAAACTCGGCCCAGCGTGGTATCGCGCACCGCCATTCCCTGCTCGAAAATCTCTTTCAGCATGAAGTGCTTGTAGCCGCCCTTTTCCGCCTGAATCGGGTCCCACAAAATGTTCTGTACTTTCCGCTCTACAGGATTGCCGTCAAAATCCGTCAGCGTGACGCCGTCGGGAGTCAGGATCGCCATGTCGCCATCGGCCAGAAAATAAAGTTTGCGGGTATGGTGCAGGATGCCGGGAACGTCGGAGGCCATGAAGTATTCGCCATCTCCCAGGCCAATGACGGCGGGCGGCCCGCTGCGCGCGGCGATAATCCTTTGCGGAAAGTCGGCGGAAAGAACGCCAATGGCGAAGGCTCCCGTCAAATGACGAACAGCGCGACGCACGGCTTCCTCCAGGGCAATAGCGCTGCCGCTTTTTTCCGCTGTCGCCAGTTCCGACTCAATCAGGTGGGCAATGATTTCTGTGTCTGTTTCTGTTACAAACTTGTGACCCTGCGCCGCCAGCACATGCTTCAGCTCTAAATAATTTTCGACAATGCCGTTATGCACCACCACAAGTCGCCCGGTGCAGTCGCGGTGCGGATGCGCATTTTCCTCGGTCGGACGGCCGTGCGTGGCCCAGCGTGTATGGCCAATGCCGTAAGTTCCCTGTACCGGTTGCTGGCGCAATACTTCTTCCAGATTTTTCAGTTTTCCCGGCGCCCGCCGCAGTTCCAGTCCGTTGGGGCCGCCGGCGACTGCGATGCCGGCCGAGTCATAGCCGCGATACTCCAGCCGTCGAAGCCCCTCGATAATGACAGGGACAGGATCTTTGCTGCCCACATAACCGACAATGCCGCACATAGTCTCCCCATTGTACTTAGGAGTTTGCTTTTTGAACCCGTTGACTCACCGCGAGTTTGAGGTAGGGGTATCCCGTTTGCCGATTTGGCGCGACAAACTGTACGAGGAGTTCCGCATGTTTTTAGCCGTCACCGCACGTGGGATGAATGCGGCGCTGGGCAGCGAAGATCGCCGATCACGGTTCCAGCCGGTACGTGTACTCTTCAATCACGGGGTTCACAAGCACTTCGCGGGCAATGCGCTCCACTTCCCTTTGCGCTTCCGGTAATGTCAGGGAATCCTCAAGCGTGAGTAGGAAATACTTGCCTTGGCGGACATCTTCAACGCCGCGATATTGCATCTTTCGAAGAGCTCCGTGGATGGTCTGCCCCTGGGGGTCCAGCACGGTCTTGCGAAGCATTACGTAGACATGGGCCTTCATCGTAGCTGATTATACGTAGATGGGCCGCCCTTTTCCCAGAGAGATCCAACAGCAGGAAAATTTAGCAAGGAAAAATGGATGACGAATTATCTGGAACTTCCCGCCGGAGAAAAAGCTCCGGAGGTAATCAATGCAGTCATTGAGATTCCCTACGAGGGCGTCAACAAGTACGAATACGACAAGAAACTCCACGTGTTCCGCCTGGACCGCAATCTGCATTCGCCTGTCCACTATCCAGGAGACTATGGATTTATTCCCAGCACGCTCAGCGAGGATGGCGATCCGCTGGATGTGCTGGTGCTGGTCGATTCGCCCAGTTTCTCAGGTTGCGTGATGGCCGTTCGTCCCATCGGGCTGCTGCTGATGCTGGACCAGGGAGTTCCGGATGAGAAAGTCCTGACCGTCGGCCGCAGCAATCCACGCTATGCCGATGTCTGGAATTACACCGAGATTTATCCCCACATGCTGCGGGAGATTACGCACTTCTTCGCAATTTATAAGGATTTGGAAGGTAAGCGGGTCGAGGTCAAGGGCTGGCACGATGCTGCGCGCGCCCGGGAAGCCATCACCTCTTCCATGCACCGCTATGAGGACGCCAAAACTGCGAAGAAGGCTGTAGACGGCCATGCAAAGAAAACCGCCCTGCTGCCACGATAACCGCCCGGGCAACGGGAGTGCATCTCCGCTGCCTGAAAATCCGCTCTAATCCTTGGTTGCCGTCTGCTGCGTGGAACTCGCCTCTGCCAATGCGCTGTCCGGCACCGGCGCGCTGGTCGTTTGCGGGCTCCCCAATGGGCTGGAGATGGGGGAGGACTGCGATACATCGCCGGGCCGATCTAATCCTTCATACATAATGCGGATCGTGGACCCAAAGCGTTTGTAGTCCCCATACTTTACGATCTCTCTCAGATGAAGGTCGTTCGGCAGGCATTTCTTGCAGTCCTGAAAATGCAGGACGCCTTCCGCTTTGGTATAGACCGGGAACCAGTATTTCCCGTCAATCTGCTGGCGATAGGTCGTAAACGGTATGGAGAGGTCTTCCTGGCCCATCCGGGTGTCATCCGGGATGTTCTTTCCGTTGGTTACGATGATCTGGAAGTCAGTCGCGTCGACCCAGATGCGTCCTTCAAAATAGCGCTGATCCTTATCCATGTGCTTGGGGGCTACGTCAAAAACGTACGTCTTCACCTGGTCAACCTGCTGCTTCCCAACATAGGTCAGCTGGTACTGGCCGACATCTTCCGTCGTCAGGGTAAATGGAAGCCGATGCTCAATGTCGTCGAAATCCGCCGGGCTCAGGGCGGCCCGCGTCAGCGTGTTGTCAGGCGCATACACCACCTGTTCCTGCTTGCGTCCGGTGGTGCTGAACACAATGTCATCCACCTGCAGATATTCCCCGTCAATGCCGCCGCTGCCATCAATGGTGTCGAGCTTGACAGTGCGCCGGTACGTGTAATCATCCAAAGCCCTCTTGAATTGGCTCTCCTTGACGGCGAAACGGCGGATGATTTCTTGCGGCTTGATGCCTGCGGGCCGCGACGTGTCCAGCGGACCAAACCCGGAGTCCAGCGGTGCCGGCGTAAATCCCTGCACCCCGTTGAACCCTGGAGCCGCGGGCGGTTGCAGTCGCGATTGGCCTGTTGCCGGCGTCCCCACGCCCAGCATGATGCTCAGCAGAGTGAGAGTGAGAATTGGGAGCGACCCGGAAAAAGCACGCAGAACTTTTCCTCGCAGCCACGCTTCCGATCGATTGGCCTCAGGAGGATTTGCAGTAGAAGGACACATAGAAAACACAGCTGACCTCGGCGCGGGCAGCAGCCTGGTCGCCGCGCCTTCCACTATTCAACATAGACGACCGTAACCATTCGGATAGATGCTTTCTGTTCGATCTGGGTTACCAAGGTGTATCAGTAGTCAATAGTTGTCCCAACCTCGCCCATTCGGGACGCTGGTTCCACCATAGCCCCACCGCAACGGGGCGGCCAGTCAGAGTAGGATGCGGGCAGGAGGATTCCATGGCATTCGGCGGCCGGTCCAATCCGTCAAAACGAGCCGGACCGCGGAAACGAGAGCCGCTCGACGCCGCCGCGCTCTACGAGTACGCCGTGCGCAGCCTGGGCAGCAAGATGCGCACCGTCGCGGAGATCAAACGATTGTTGCGCCGGCGAGTCGAGCCGGATGAGTCTGGCCAAGCCAAGGTGGATGCCGTCGTGATCCGGCTGAAAGAGCACCACTATCTGGACGACACCCGCTACGCCGCCGACTACACCCGCATGCGCACTGAAAATGAACGCTTTGGACGCCGTCGCGTGCAACAGGACCTGATCCAGCGGGGCGTCCATGGCGACATCATCGGCAAGACCCTGGACGCGGCCTATGCGGAGTTGCCGGAGCCCGAGCTGGCCCGCCGCTATATCGAGCGGAAACGCCTGCGCAAGCCCATGAATGACAAAGAAACCGCCCGCATCGTCCGCTCCATGGTCCGCGCCGGGTTCTCCGTGGGAACCATCTTCGCACTGCTGAAGGAGTGGAAGGTAGAAGAGGCGTCTCTGGAAGCCGTGGCTGAAATCGATCTGGACGCCCCGGAATAACTGCCGCTTCCATCCTCAATGCGCGAACGTCATCCCCAGTTGCGCGAATAAAAACGCGTCGATGTCCGCGATCTCCTGCGTCTGTTCATCGATGTTGGTGCTGAATCCATGCCCGGCATTGGCCGAGGTCCGGAGCAGCACCGGCAGACCGGAGCTGGTTGCAGCCTGGAGCGCGGCCGTCATTTTGCGGGAGTGCGCTGGATTCACCCGATGATCGTTGTCCCCGGTGACAAACAGCACCGCCGGATATGCCGTTCCCGCCACCACGTGGTGATATGGAGAATAGGCGTAGAGCGCCTTGAACTGTGCCGCGTTTTTCACCGACCCGTACTCGGTAACATTGAACACCCCGTTCGGATCAAGCTCGGTCCGCAGCATGTCATAGATGCCGACGACGGAAACCACTGCGCGAAACATCTGTGGATGCTGGGTGATCTCGGCACCCATCAACAGGCCTCCGTTGCTGCCTCCCTCCGCCGCCAAATGCGCCGCAGACGTGTAGTGGTGCGCAATCAAATATTGCGCGCACGCGGCGAAGTCATCGAATACATTCTGCTTCTTCAGCAGCATTCCACCTTGGTGCCAGGCCTCGCCATACTCCCCGCCACCGCGCAGATTTGTCTCCACCCAGACCCCGCCATGGTCGAACCACAACCTCGCCGCGCTCCCGCCAAAATAGGGCGACCAACTAATTCCGAATCCGCCGTAGCCGGTAATTAAGGTCGGATTTTTCCCATCCAGTGGCGTGCCTTTTTTCATGAGAATCGTCAGCGGAATCTCGGTGCCATCCTTGGAACGAGCAAATGCGCGCCGCACTTCAATGTCTTCCAGCTTGACATTCGACTCTGTACGAAATCCTGTTGCCTCCGGCTGCCCAGAGCCGGTGTAGCGATACCAAGTCTCCGGCACGGTGTAGGTTTGTACGCCATACAGGATTGCATTCGCACCCAGCGGAACCAAGTACCCCACCGAGGAGACCGGCGGCGTCGGTACACGACCCAGAGCCGTTCCATCATGGTCGAAAACGCGAATCTCCTCCGGGCCGCCATCGATCACCGTCGCATAGATGCGATTCTCCCCCACCCAGTAACTGCGGTCGCTCATCGGGAACCCGGTCCCATTGCTGACCAGGCTGGCCTTTCCCGGCGCAGAGATGATCGTCTTCGCGTCCGCAAAATTCACGTCGTCTGCGGCCAGCCGTAGAATGCTGCCCTGGTCGCTCTGCCGACGCGAGAGCAGGTACAGCGCATCCTTCGGTCCAAACGCAGCGTGGACCACTTTGTCGTCAAAGTGCGTCACCTGCTTCACATCGCCGTCAGCGCCCTCCAGGAAATACTCAAACTCGCCGCCGTCTCCGTTGGCAACGGAGATCAACAACTCGCGTCCGTCGGGGGACATCGCCAGCGTAGTCTCGGCGATGCGCGGAAAATCCTTGCCGGCAACGTAACGGTCCGTCGAGGCAGCGGTGCCAAGTTTGTGAAAGTAGACCTGCTGATAAAAATTTCGGTCCGCCTCCGGCCGCTCATTGCCTTGCGGATAGCGCGTGTAATAGAAGCCGGAACCGTCCTGCTTCCATGCCATGCTGCCGCCGCCGGTGGCAAAGTTCGCACGTGGAACCGCATCGCCGACCTGCTTGCCTGTCGCAACATCCACCACATAAAGAGCGCCATCCTCGCTGCCGCCGGTCGAAAGCGCCATACCCACCCGCTTGCCGTCGGGAGAGGGCAGAAACCAGTCCACCTGGCTGGCATGGCCCGTCAAAAATGTGTTCAGATCGACGACGGTACGTTCCGACGCATTCTTTTCCGGGGAATCGAAAATCACCAGCAGTGGCGAGGACTTCTCCGGATCGTATTTCAACGCGAACAGGCAGTGCCCGGCGTATTCAAGCGATTGGTAGCTGGGGTGCGCTTCCTCACGTGTTTTCTGCAGATATTGCACCAGGGGAGCGCGTTGCGGCAAAGGCTCCAGATAGGCGTGGCTATAGGCGTTCTGTGCCGCAACCCACTGTTTCACCGCTGGACTCTGGCCATTTTCCAGCCAGCGATAATCGTCCGTCACCTTCACGCCGTGGTAGGTGTCGACGACCGGCTCTTTCTTCGTCGGCGGAGGAGGCGGCAGCTTTGCCTGTCCGTTCGCAGCCATCACGGGACTCACGCAAATGGCGATCGCGCCCACCAGCGGCGCCGCAGCACCCTGCCGCATAACACCGGCCAGAAACCGGATCACTTGCATGGAGACCTCCTAAGGAAACATAAGGGGAGGATGGCATTCTGTTTATACACTGGCCGGCGTTGCTAAACTTAAAGGAATATGCGCACGTTGTCAGGTCCTGCTATCCGCGAGATGTTCCTCGAGTTCTTTGCAAGCAAGGGGCACACCCGCGTCCATTCGTCTTCTCTGGTTCCGCAGAACGATCCCACCCTGCTGTTTACCAACGCGGGCATGAACCAGTTCAAAGATGTTTTTCTCGGCCTGGAAAAACGGCCCTACTGCCGCGCTACCACCGCTCAGAAATGCGTCCGCGCCGGCGGCAAGCACAACGATCTGGAAAATGTTGGCTTCACCCGTCGCCACCATACCTTTTTCGAAATGCTCGGCAACTTCAGCTTTGGCGACTATTTCAAAAAAGACGCCATCGCCTACGCCTGGGAACTGGTCACCTCGCCGGAGTGGTTTGGCCTGCCCAAAGACAAGCTCTACGTGACCATCTTCAAAGGTGAAAAGGGCGTCGCCCGCGATGACGAGGCCTACCAACTCTGGCTCGACATCGGTGTCGAAAAAGAACGCATCTTTGAGATGGGGATGAAGGACAATTTCTGGCAGATGGGCGAAACCGGTCCGTGCGGCCCATGCAGCGAAATTTTCTATGACATGGGCCAGGCCGCATCCGAGACGCCGGAGAAGGACTTGCCCTTTGGCGAAGATGACGCCCGCTACGTCGAAATCTGGAACCTGGTCTTCATGCAGTTCGACCGCAGCCTCGACGCGAAGACCGGCGAAGGAATCCTGGTACCCCTGCCGAAACCCTCCATCGATACCGGCGCGGGCCTCGAACGCATCGCCGCCGTGCTGCAAGGGAAAGTGTCCAACTTCGAGACGGATTTGTTTACCCCGTTGATCGCGAAAGCGGAACAATTGACCGGGACGAAATATCAGGATGGCGAATCGCGCAGCGACGCCAGTCTGCGCATCATTGCCGATCATGCCCGCGCTGCCACCTTTCTTATTTCGGATGGCGTACATCCTGCGAACGAAGGTCGCGGCTATGTCCTGCGCAAGATTCTCCGTCGCGGCATTCGTCACGGCCGTTTACTTGGCCAGGAAAAACCCTTCATGTATCAGATGGTCTACGCCGTTCGCGATGACATGCAAAATGCCTATCCGGAACTGAAGGACTCCGCAGACCGTGTGTCGAAAGTGGTCAAAGCCGAAGAGCGGCAGTTTGCGCGAGCGGTGAGCGTCGGGCTGGCTCGGCTCGAAAGTGAGTTGGCTCCGCTGTTAGGAAAAACCGGCTCTGTATATTCCGGCACCGCAGCTTTCCATCTCTACGAGACTTACGGTCTTCCCCTGGACTTCATGGTCGATGCGGCGCGCGATGCCGGCATCGCCTTTGACATGGAAGGGTTTGAGAAAGCGCGCGCCGAAGAGCAGGCTCGCGCACGCGCTTCCTGGAAAGGTGGGTCGAAAGCCACAGCCAGCCCCGTCTATCGCGAGCTGCCCAAGACCCTCTTCGAGGGGTACCGCCAACTCGTCTCCACCGGCTGCGAAGTGCTGGCGCTGGTGAAAGATGGCTTGGGTGCGCAGGAAGTGAAGGCGGGCGAGAGCGCCGAAGTTGTGCTCGATCACACCAGTTTCTACGCCGACTCCGGCGGCCAGGTTGGCGACCATGGCTGGCTCTATTCAGAAGACGGCAACATGATTGTTGCCGATGTCCTCGGTTGCACCAAGCCGGTGCAGGGCATCTTCGCGCACAAAATCGTCGCGAAACAAACGATCACCCTCGGCGATAAGGTCAACACCGTCGTCGATCCTGCCTTCCGTTCCGCCACCGTGCGCAACCACACCGCAACCCACCTGCTGCACGCGGCGCTGCGCGAAACCCTGGGCACGCATGTCAAACAGGCAGGTTCACTGAACGACCCGCAACATCTGCGCTTCGACTTTTCCCACTTCACCGCCGTGGCCGATGAAGAGTTGCAGGACATTGAAGACCTGATCAACAAAAATGTTCTGGTCAACACCCCCGTGGTGACGCTGGAAGATGTGCCGATTGATGTCGCGGTGAATGAATACCACGCCATGGCGCTATTCGGCGAAAAATACGGCGACAAGGTACGCGTGGTCAGGATCGGCGACTTCTCGACCGAACTGTGCGGTGGCACCCACGCCGGCGCCACCGGAGAAATCGGCCTGGTCAAACTGCTGGCGGAAAACAGCGTGTCCTCCGGCGTGCGCCGCATTGAAGCGGTCACCGGAACCGGCGCGCTGCAGGAATTCCGTCGCGGCTTTGCGGTCGCCAAGGTGGCGGAGCAGGTGGCCGGCAAGGCGGAGAACAGCACTCCCGCGGATGCGCTGCGGAATAAGTTGAACGCACAGGAAGACGAGCTGAAGCGGCTGCGGCGCGAGTTGGACGAAGCGCGGATGAAGTCGGCCGCAGGCCGTGTGAGCAGCGCGGCCGCGGAAGCGGTGGAAGTTTCCGGCGTAAAAGTCCTGGCGCAGCGTGTCGACGCGCTCGATCGCGGCCAGGTGCGCACGCTGGTGGACAACCTGCGCGGAAAATTAGGCTCCGGCGTGGTGGTGCTGGGAGGAGTACAAGAAGACGGCAAAGTCGCGCTGATTGTCGGCGTCACCAAGGATTTGACCAGCCGCGTCCAGGCCGGCAAAATCGTCGCGAAACTGGCGCAAATGGTCGGCGGCTCCGGCGGGGGACGGCCGGACATGGCCGAGGCGGGCGGCAAGGATGCCGGCCAACTGGATTCGGCCCTCCGCAGCGCGCCCCAGATTGTCGGTAGTTTCCTGGCATAAGCCGGTCGCCCGATAAGCTGTTCGCAATGATCGAACGATTCATCGCAGCGGAGGCCATCGGCAAGGCGCTCGACCAGAGGCATCCCGACTACCTGCAGCATGCGAATCGGTGGCGCCGCAGCTTTCATCCGGCCCGTTCCAACGGTAACTTGGACCAGCTTTTTCCTTTGCTTCGCCTCCGGGAAAATCTATACTGGACTTGCTCTGGCGTGTTCGTCTGCATCTTGAGACGCGTGCCTCTTCTCTTCTGCCATCGGTTCCTTCCCCTCCGCCCTTCGCGCCGGTACAGCTTGGTAGCGTGCCGTGGTGCGCTTTGGCTGGGATGTATCTTGCTTTGCCCCGTTGTGCTCGCATCCCCCTCCCATCACGAAAGTGAGCTGGCCTTCAGTCGGGCGACAGGGATGCAACGGCGGCTCGATGCAAAACCCTGCGCCGCGCGCTCCCGTCAGGACTATGAACGCGCCCTCAACGCCTATCGGGCGGTCTATCACGGCGACCCAGCCTCCCCGGATGCCGCGCCCGCGATCGCCGCGGTCGCGGATCTGCTGGCCGGCGAAGGCCGCTGCTTCCGCGATGCGAAGCTATCCCACGACGCCGTGGCGCAATGGGAATTTCTGCGGCACCAATATCCAACCAGCTCCTTGCGCCAGCGAGCGCTGTTTGAAGAAGGTCAGATTGAACAACACGATCTACATGACCAGACAGCCGCCAAAGCAATGTATCGCAGCTTCCTCCTGCACTATCCCCAGGATCCGCTGGCGGAACAAGCGCGGGCTCGCGTTGCACGGCCATGCAGTGGAGGAAGCCGCCGAGGATCGCCCGCGAACGCCGCAACCGACCGAGGCGCCTGGGGCCCCGGAGACCTCGCGTGGAGAGATGCCGGCTCCCAACGAAATAAACGATCTGCCCGGGAGCGTCCAGAGTCCGGCAAAATCGCTCGCAGTTGCACCGGATATGAGGCAAAAGAATTGGTTGCCACCAGCAACTACTTCGCCAAAGTCGTTGCCACTGGCAACTACTTTACTGGATGTCCGATATTGGGCGGAGAGTGACACGACTCGCCTTGCCGTGGACCTGAGCGATGCAGGCCCGTACCACATTTATTCCCAGCAGAATGGGCGGCAGATTTCGGTGATTTTCTTTGGCGCGCATTCCTCCGCGGCTCTTCTGGATCACACCATCACTGCGGCGCACGACGCGAATCTTCGATCCATCCGCGTCAGCATGTTAACCAACAGTCAGACGGTGCTGGTGTTGCAACTGAATCGCGCCGTAGATCTTTCCTCCTTTGTCCTGTCTAATCCGGCCCGGTTAATCCTGGATTTGCGTCCATCGGCAGTCACAAACTTTGCGTCAACCCGCACGGCCACGGCACCGCAAACTCCCGTTGTCACCCCAGCGGGAGCAACTCCGGTCAAACTTCCCGCGAGTACACATGCCGGGGGCGACCTGAACGGCGGTACTTTCACAGCACAATCTCCTGCTGAACCATCCCCTCCGCCCGCGTTGACCGCTGAGCCGGCCACGAACAGTCAACACTCCATGGCGAGAGTCCTGGGACTGCGCGTTCGTCGCATTGTCATCGACGCCGGCCATGGCGGCCATGACTCCGGCACGGTCGGGCCGAACGGCCTCGAAGAAAAGGACATCGCTCTCGATGTAGCGTTGCGTCTGGGCCGTCTGCTGCAGCAGCAACTGGGCGCGGAGGTCATCTACACCCGCCGCACGGACAAATATGTTTCGCTGGAAGAGCGTACGGCAATCGCGAATGCAGCCCATGCGGACCTGTTTCTATCGATCCATGCCAACTCCAGTTCGGACCCGCAGGTCCGTGGTGTCGAAACTTACTTCTTGAACTTCACCTCGTCTCCGGACGCCATGTCGGTGGCATCGCGGGAGAATGCCGACTCCAACCGCTCGGTGTACGAGTTGTCTGACCTGGTGCGCAAGATCGCACTCAGCGACAAGATTGACGAATCGCGCGAGTTTGCCGGCGACGTGCAACAGGAACTCTATGATGGATTGTCATCGGGCAATCCTGGACTGAGAAACCGAGGCGTCAAGCAGGCTCCGTTTGTAGTGTTGATCGGGGCGCAGATGCCTTCGATTCTGGCGGAAATTTCTTTCCTGACCAACTCGGAGTCGGCCGCGGAACTGTCCCGTCCGTCATATCGCGAACGGTCGGCCGAAGCGCTCTATCGCGGCGTCGCCGAATACGTTCAAGGCATGAGCGGTGTTCGGGTTACGAAAACGATGGCGGCCGAAGCAATTCCTGACCCTGCTGAATAGCGGCGCCAATGGTAGTCTGAGTGCGGAACTATGCTTCAGCCTTCGTCTGCATCTCATCCGTTGTTGGTATTCCTGATCGTCAGTGTGACGATTTTCCAGGCTGGCGCGCAATCGAGCGCCGGAACCCATCCTGCGAAGTCATCCCCACCCAGCTCTGCCGGGCAGTCATCGGCGACGAACTCGCCGAGCGCGGCAACCGCCAACATATCGCAGCCTTTGCTGCCGAATACGTTTGACGGGTGGCAGCTGACCGGTGCTCCGCAGCAGTCAGCCGTTCCATCGGACGCAGACGCCAGCGACGCTACCCCGCTGCAGGAATTTGGATTCAAGCGATACGAGACGGCGAACTACACCCGCGACGATGGCAGGGTGGTAATCAAGGCCATGGAATTCGAAGACGCGACCGGCGCGTACGGAGCATTTACGTTCTATCGTCGACCGACCATGTCTGAAGCGCAGATTGGTGCGGGCGCGGCCTTCGATGGCGCACGCGTGCTGTTCTGGAAAGGCGCGGTTCTGGTCGACGCGAGATTCAGTCACATCACGGCCATGTCCGCCGCAGAACTACGCGACCTGGCCACCCTGCTTCCTAAGGCAACTGGCGGCCAAGGCACGCCGCCGAGTTTGCCGGACTATCTGCCTGCGGCCCACCTGGAGCCGATGACGGTGCAATATGCGATTGGACCACAAGCGTATCGGATGAGCGGCGGAGTGCTTCCCGCGAACCTGGTAGGTTTTGACCGGAGCGCGGAAGTGGTCACGGCCCAGTACAACGCATTGGGAGGAACCGGCACGTTGACCGTGATCAACTATCCGGACTCAGACATTGCGGTGCAGCAGGAACGCGCGATTCAAGCCTACTTCTCCGGCCATGGCAACCAGCAGAATCCATGGACCCCGGCGCTGACAGACAGCAATCCCGCGGCGATCCAGACACGTCGCTCGGGTCCGCTGGTGATCGTCACCTCTGGCGGTCTGTCCGGCGGCGCCGCGCAGGATCTTTTGCAGCGCGTGCATTATGAGGTGAGCGTGACACTCAGCAATCACGCCCAACATTTCTCCGATCCAAAAATGGTGGCTCAGATTATTCTTGATGTCGCCTTCCTGGTCGGAATCTTTGCGCTGATCGCGGTTGTTCTGGGAGTGTCGCTGGGTGCGGGCCGTGCTGCCTGGCAACGAAAGCGAAATAAGACCGGATTGCCCGAGGACGATTCCTCAGAATTCATTCGACTGAATCTTAAAAGTTGAACGACAATGATGTAGAAAAAATCCTCACTCCAGATTTTTTGCGGAGATCGTTCTCGAAGAAACGTGCTGTGGAAAATTGGTCCGCTTTTGCACGGATGCGCACGCGATGACGAGGCATGACCTCTTTGGGATGATCTTTCAGAAGGTTCGATGGGGGTTGAACTCAACATTCTGGCGAGGGGTTGCCAATGCGTCGAACAATGCTTGACCCGGAATCAGTGCAGTTAACAGGTAAACACCATGAAATCATTCGGTTATCAAGACGTGACGAAAAACCGCAGCGAAGATATGGAGAAAGATGCCGTCCTGCGAGCCATTCGGCCATTTTAACTAAGCTATTCATAATAAACACTTTATTTTGGGGTCAAATTTCAGCCTGAAATGCCTTGACACCCTCTGACAGGGCCCATAGTATGACGCCAGAAAGTTCTAATGGCTTTGCCTCCGTTGGAACTATTCTCCCTTGAAGAAAAGACCGCCCTGTTGCCGGGCGGTCTTTTCGTTTGTAGAGGCCGTCTAAACAGCAACTTATGTTTCTCCTGATTGCCTTTCCGATTCTTGCGACGCTGTACGCGCTTCCACTTGTTTTCGGGTGGGTGGGGCCGAACGCCTTTTATGGATTTCGGAACGATCGGACGCGTGGAAATCGCACGCTGTGGCATCGCGCGAACCGCATCGCAGGAATTGCAATCTTGATTGCGATGGGTTTCTGCGTCGGGCTTGAGTTTGCAATTCCTGCTTTACGGCAGACCCGAGCGGGACATATCACGTCGGTACTGATTCAGATCAGCGCACTGATCATCGCCAATGCGTGGACAACGTTTCGGATTTTGACGAAGCCTGGTCCGCACCGCTAGCCGGCGTCGCGATGGGCTTACGCATTCTGCGCCGGCGCCAGTTCGGAGGCAGGCTGAAGATGTTCGTTCACCTGCTCCCAAGGCGCGTTCTGCAGTTCAGCGATACGCTGCTTCGGCAGGCACTGCGGATACTTCTGCTGCAGGAAGCCGATCATCTTTTCCCGAGCGTAGCAACGCAGGTCGAATAATTTTCCGGAATCGGCGGCGCTGAGCAGGGCGCGAATCTGCATGGTTTGCTCAAACAGATCCGTCACCTGGAGCACTTGCGCCTTGCCGTCCCAAAGCTCTGTGCTCTTCAATACGCGAACGAACTCCTCGCGCAGCGGTTCGATGGGACAGGTGTAGTCCGCGTAGATGTAGAAGGTGCCAATCAGATTGGCGGAGGTCCGGGTCCAGTTTTGAAATGGATTTTCAATGAAGTAACTGAGCGGCACAATGAGCCGCTGCAGGTTCCAGATGCAAACCACCACATAGGCGGATGTAATCTCTTCAACGCGACCCCACTGGCCATCGACGATGACCACGTCGTCCAGCCGGATGGGTTCCGTGAACGCGATCTGGATGCCTGCCAACAGGTTCGAGACGGTGGACTTGGCAGCGGCGGCCAGAGCAAGAGATGCAAGGCCGGCGGAAGCGAGCAGGCCGGCGCCGGCTTGCCATAGCCGAGTGTGGTTGAAAGTGTAAAGTACCAACCCGACACCCAGTACACCAATGAAGCCAATGGCCAGACGCCGCATGACGGCCATCTGGGTGCGCACCCGCCGGGCGCGTAAATTGTCTGCCGCGCTGATGTCGTACCTGCGGAGCAGGATGTCCTCCACCGCATATACGGCACAAATGAGCAGCCATGTCAGGCAGACGATGAATGCAACGTGCAGGACATGCTCGATGGAGTCTTCAGCATAGTTGGAGAGGCCAAAGGTCGGGGTGGCCAGCATCCCCGCCGCGATCAGGAAGAGGCAGAACACGGGTTTTCGAAAACGCCGCAGCGCAACATGATGAGCGGGAGATACGGTTTTTCGTAGGATGAGGCGAAAAATAATCCAGTAAATGGCAAAACCGGTCAGCATGGCTCCGCTGAAAACAAAGGAGCCAAGCACCAGGCGGTGAGCATGGCGCTCGATCACGGGCAGAAGGTTTGTTGAGGAAGCAAAAATAATCGCGGACAAGATTTCGGGCATTCTATCTCCATGCGTTGGGGCTGTGCATGGACAAAGGATGCGGAACAGCAGGCTTAGGTCGTGTTCGGTTGAGTCCGCCGGTAGTCGCCGCTTTTGCCTCCAGACTTGCGCGCAAGCGCAATCTCATGGATGACGATTCCCTTGTCCATGGCCTTACACATGTCATAGATGGTCAAAGCGGCAACAGAGGCTGCCACCATGGCCTCCATTTCCACACCCGTGCGTCCTTCTGTGGCGACAATTGCGCGGATGAAAACACCCTTGGATTGAACTTCCGTGGCAACATCGACAAAGGTGAGAGGCAACGGATGACACATCGGAATGAGCTCGGCTGTGCGTTTTGCGGCCTGAATGCCGGCGAAGCGAGCGACTTCCAGCGGATTGCCTTTGGGGTTTTTGGGGAGCGCCGCCAGCACTTCAGCCGACATCTCGACCCATGCGGTCGCTTCCGCCTCCCGTTTCGTTGCGACTTTGTCGCTGACATCCACCATGTGGGCGCGACCGGCGGAATCGTAATGCGATAGCTTGCTCATGACCTACAGCGTAGCAGGAGAAGATTCGAAATCGCACCTTAGGGACCGATGAGGCGTGAGCGTCGTAGGCTCCGGTTAGCGCAGGAGTACTTGCACGATCCGGCCGGCGGCGAGAAGTTCGCATTCGTCGGGGACGATGACATAACAATTTGCGCGCGCGTTGGCGGCCAGGTCGCCGGAACCCTGGGTTCGCACCGCAGCTACGTTTGGGTGGTGGGGTTGCGAAGTGTCCAGCCAGGCGGGAAGGAAGCGAGTCAGACCGGACTTCACTCGCACATCCGCCGAGAGCGTTGCCAACGCAATGTTCGGTTGCCAGCGTTGCTCTCCGGTCAGGGCTGCCAGGATGGGCTGGACAAACAGGCGGAACGTGACCATGGCGGAGACGGGGTTGCCGGGAAGACCGAAGAAGAAGCGCGGGGGGCGGTCCCTGGTAGCGGGGACGCGGCCGAAGACGACAGGTTTGCCAGGTTGTATTCTGACGCCGGTAAAGAAAAACTCCGCGCCCATCCCGGCCAGTACTTCTTCCACCAAATCGAATTTTCCCATGGAAACGCCGCCGGTCAACAACAGCAGAGACGCTCCATCCAATCCTTGACGGATACAGGCAGCAAGGTCGTCGACTTGGTCGAGCGCGGGCCGTTGCCGCAACGGAATGGCATCGGCGTGGAGTACCAGGGCGGAAAGGGCAAAGCTGTTCGAGTCGTAAATTTGATGGGACAGGATGGGTGTTTTCAGTTCATCCCCACCCGGCAGCGATAGAGATGGCTCGACCAGTTCGTCTCCAGTAGAGACGATTGCGACTCTCGGCTGTGGAAAGACGGGGACTGAAAGAAGACCGCAAGAGACGGCCAGGGCGATTTGCTCCGGGCCAAGGCGGGTGCCGGGTTGCAACAATCGCTCACCTTGGCGAGCTTCGCTGGCCCGGGGGACTACATTCTCTCCAGCCGTGAGGGTTCGCCCCGACTGCGGGGTCACATAACGGGGCGGGTTCGCCTCGGTGCCGCCGTCTACAGGCGATAAATGATGACTTTCCTGTGCATGCTCGACCATTAGTACGGCATCGGCGCCGGGCGGAAGGGGGGCGCCCGTCATAATTTCGACAGCTTCGCCAGAGGCAAGCGGAGGATTTCCGGTGGGCCAGGGTTCTCCGGCGCGCAGCTGTCCCACCACGCGCAACGGGATCGCGCGGGCGACGTCTTCTGAGCGCACGGCGAAGCCATCTCGGGTGACGCGGGGGAACGGGGGCTGATCGCGGTCCGCCAGAACAGGTTCAGCCAACACCCGGCCGAGAGCATGGAGAAGATCGCATCGCTCAGCTTCGAATGCAGTTGCGGAGAGAATTTTGGCGGACTTTTCCGCGACGATGGAACATGCCTCGGCGAAGGAGATGGGAGCAGCCATCTCGCGCGATGAAGGGTCGGCCGGTGGTTGGTTTTCTTTCATCTGATATGCCTCTGGCGGCACTTGATTGGATGTCGGTCGTCGCTCGCGACGCTAAATTTATGGTGGATAGGAGCGGCACATTGGGGCGGCCATAGCGCCAGACGGAATCTGCTGTAAAAGCTACGAGCGGCTCCCGTGTAGCTGGGAGCCGCTCGTAGCTTGTCCGTGTTCATGCGCGGTCTGTGCGATCAATGCTTCTTGTATGACCCATGGACTGTCTCGCCCGCCTGCGCAAGAATATTGCGCGCATCGTCTGCGAGCGGCCCTGTGGGGGACATCTCCAGAAACTTGCGATAGGCGTCGGCACAGCCGGGAGGCAAAACAATTTTATTCGTCTTGGGATCGATGGTGGCATGTTGCACCAGGGCCCAACCCTTAATGTAATAAGGGATCGGCTTGGTTGGGTCGGCCGCAATGGCTTTATCCGCCGCTGCAGCTGCCGCGTCACCCTGTCCGGTTTTGAACAGGACCACCGCCTCATTGGTGTAATACATGCCTGCATTCGTCGGGTCGGCCTTGGCTGCCGCCTCGTATGCGTTGACGGCATCGGAAGCTTTGCCGGAATCCGCCAGAGCTTCACCCAGGTTATTGTTCGCGGCGGCGATGACTGCCGGTTTCGGAGTTTTTTCGGCGTTCATCAACGTCAACGCCTTCTGGTAATTCGTCACGGCGTCGGGATATTTCTTAGCGGCTAGATCGCTGTCGCCCAACTCGTACCAGGTCAATCCCTCATCGGGCTTAGCCTGCGTGGCCTGGGTGTCGAGCGCAATCGCCTGATCGAAATTCCCGGACTTGCGCGCCGCACGGGCATCGATAATCACCTTGTTCACATTCTTGATCTGGGTGTTGGCCTGCTCCGCTGAAGCATTGGCTTTGCGAACCTCGGCGATATGTTTCTGCACATCCGGAGGCAGCTTCGAAATATATTCCTGCCGGGTCATATCGAAATCGACCTGGGTGTCCTGACCCGCGGTAAGCTTCACGTCTCGCTGATAATCGACGACGCCTTGCGTTGGTTTGCCATCCTTGCCGACGATCGTTCCAAACAAGAGGATGGTGTAGGTGCCCGGGGTGATACCAGCTCCCTGATAGTCGCCGTAGTCATTGGTCGTAAACGTGTAAAGGGGCGTTTTCCCGTCGGCGGTGACTTCCACCTTGGTGTTAGGAACGGGTTGCGCCAATGGATCCTGGGCGTGACCGTGGATCTTTGCGGTGGTTGCTGTCGCCGCCGGGGTTGTAGCCGCTGGGGGAGTGCTCGGAGCAGCCTGTGCCCAGACTGACGCTCCAGCCATCCAACTGCCTACAATGATGCACAGGACCGCACACAATGCTGCGGATGAAACGGTAGAAATTGCCGCAGACATGTTTGCGGACCTTGAAAATAAAGCGATCACGACCTTTTTCATTTCCCAATCTCCTTGACACATTCTCGACACGGTGATTTTCACTCAGCGCCGCTACACCCAAGCTCCAAAGCCATTCTAAGTCTAAACCGCAGAAAGAAGCATCTAGCGGCGAACTTTCTCGACACCGTGAGAATTACATTCGTGGGCATTCGGCAAGACGGCTGCACGAATTGAGCCAATCTGGACCAGAGCAAGCCCGGACCTGCCTTGTTGTGTCGGGCATCGCCATTCGCCGCGATTGTTGGAAGAAACGGGCGCGAAACCCGGGAGTCGACGTTCCCGGGGCTTTGTTATTTCTTTAGTCCCGCGAGTAGTGGATTGGATCGGTGGCGTCAGCCTCCAGAAAGGCTCGCAGGCGCAGAACGCAGCTATCGCAGACTCCGCAGGCCAGGTCCTCGCCCGAATAACAGGACCAGGTGAGATGCAAAGGGGCTTGCAACTCCATGCCGAGCCGGATGATCTCACTCTTTTTCAGATGGATCAGTGGAGTTAGTATTTCGATGTCACCCTGCTTGGTTCCGGTGCGGATGACCTGATTGAAGGCTGCGTAGTAGGCGGGTCGGCAATCGGGGTAGCCGGAACTATCCTGCTCCACCGCACCGATAAAGATGACTTTCGCGCCCAGAACCTCTGCCCAACTGACCGCAGCGGACAAAAAATGCGCATTGCGAAATGGAACGTAGGTGACGGGAATGTCCTGACCAATTTGTTTGGTGACGGGAGCGTCGGGTACATCGATCGTGGGATCTGTCAGCGCGGAACCGCCAATCCGGCGAAAGAGCTCCAGTTTCAGCGGAAGAAACTCGCGAACTCCGACGCGCTCTGCCACTGCGCGCGCGCTGGCCAGCTCCCGTCTCTCCGTGCGTTGCCCATAGCTGAAATGAAGCGCGTACACATCGAAATCCCGAGCCGCCAGGGCGAGGCAGACAGCGGAATCCATGCCGCCCGACAGAGAAACGACGGCGCGGGGACGGACGGATTCGACGGGCTCGTTGTCGATGGACATGATTTTCTATTCCGCGCACAAATCCTGACTTTGCAGCCTGGAAGTTTTCGACAACCCAAAAAACCTCTACTCGTCCATTGTCATCTGTTCCGAGCCCTGGCTCAAAATCTCGAGGGCCGCCTCCGCATCCACTTGCCGCACCTGCACTTTAATTCCGTCAATTCCTGGAATCATGCTGCCCAGCATACGAAAGTAATTTTCGCCTTCGATCCGTGCTTCAATGCCGAAGGATGCCAGAAGGCTCACCAGCATTTGCGCCTCATTCAGCGTGGGGCAATGGCTCACCGTCGTTGGAGTGAGGATGCCCTCTGTATCCTGGGCGGTCGAGTTTGGGTTTGGATCGGCTGGGTTCATGGCGAATGGGTCCTTCCCGCGACTCGAGAATCGCTTCCAAAGTTCTCGATCAAACTGAGATGTAAACACCGTCGTTCTATCGAAGAACGACTCCAGGGTGAAACTATCCCCCCTCCATAGTATTCGCAGAAGTGCTCTATACCCCTTTTTTCAGGGGCTCCCAGACGAACTTGTGGATTTGCAGGCTGAGGCGCGCGGGCAAATGATCGGCCAGCATCCATTCCACCAGCAGGCGCGGGTCGAGCACGCAATTCTCTGTCGTGCGTTCCGGGGTGGGCGTTTTGGTAAACGCGGGCGACAACAAAATCTCTCCGCAAAGCGCAGCCAGGTTGTTCTGGCGAATAAAGTCGCGGGCGAATTCATAATCGGCGCGATCGGAGATGACAAATTTCACTTCGTCCAGAAGAGTCAACGCGGCAAGATTGGCCGGATAAAACCGGCCACTTTCTCCAGACCCGGGACATTTCACGTCCATGATCTTATGGACGGCCTTGGGCACGTTGGTCAAGGGCCGCTCGCCACTGGTTTCGAGCATCAGGGTGTAGCCCCGGCTCAGCAGGCGATCCATCAGCGGCAGCAATTCACGCTCCTGCAGCATCGGCTCTCCGCCGGTAAATTCCACCAGGGTGACGGGTGCGAATGCGGCGATTTTCTGTTCCACTTGCTCGAGGCTAAATCTCTCGCCGCCGCTGAAAGTGTATTCCGAGTCGCACCAGGAGCAGCGGAGATTGCAGCCCGCCAGGCGCACGAAGATGCACGGCAGGCCGGCGAAACTCGACTCCCCCTGGACAGATAGATAGAGCTCGATCAGGACCAATGAATTGCTCGCAGCCACAGGGTCACTCGTAATAGGTTGCGGTGGTGGTATCGGTTTCGTAGATAGTGCAATCCTTGACGGTGACGCGGCCCTCCGTCATCTCGCGCAGCTGCACATTCGTTTCGTCGAAGAAATATTGCGCGAGGTTTTCGGCTGACGGATTCAGTTCCGTGAACGGTGCCAGTTCATTGATCATCTGGTGATCGAGTCGCTCGATCACGGGACGCATCACGTGCTTCAACTGTTTGAAATCCAACAGAAGACCGGCTGCGTCGAGCTCGCGCCCGCGCAAGGTGATGCGGACTTTGTAATTATGCCCGTGTGGATTTTCGCACTTACCGCGGTAATTGCGCAGGTAGTGACCCGCGGAAAATCCCGCTTCTACAGTAACTTCGAACATGTTTTTCCTTTAGCGGCGTTGGGAGTTACCCAGCCTTTTCTATTGTATCGAGCGAGCACGAATCCGGCAGGGACCGTTCTGAACAGGGTGGAGCGCGCGGGGAAATACGGGATGAATCAACCACCGGTTTACGGCCAGGGCGGCGACACGAATGACCAGATTGATATTGCATGGAACTTATCGCTGCTTGTTTTGTCGACGCTCGCGTTCTTCATGGCGGCGACTTGCCTGCTCAAACAGATTGGTGAGGGTGCCGAAGAAACATGAAAGCGCACCGAGCACAAACAGGGCGAGCGCCATCATCCGCCACATTTGCGCTTCGCCTGGCAGTCCCGGCTCGTTCGCGGAATGGGTCCACGACATGCCGAAGGAAGCCAGCGCGAACACCAGCAACGCCGCCGAAAGTAGATAGAGATTGCGCGACATGAGGATAGCTCGCGGGGCTTGGAATGCACCCGCTCAGCCCCATGGTAGCAGCAGAATCAGACTGTTTGAATGTGAGCGCCGTCACCGAATACCGACCATGCCGCGGGTGGATTCGATCAGCTTCTCCGAATCGTAGCCGACGCCTTTTTTGAAGACGAGATCGACGTGTTCGACGGCGGAGATATCTTTGCCCGCATCTCCAGTCACCACCACCAGGTCCGCTTGCTTGCCGGCGGCGATGCTGCCGATGCGATCGTCGCGGCCGAGATACCTGGCGCCGTTCTCGGTATATATCTGAATCGCCTGTTCCGGAGTGAAGCCTGCCTGCACGAGCAACTCCAAATTGCGCTGATCGCCGAAGCCAGGCAACACGTCGCCATAGCCGGTTGGATCGCAGCCCGCCAGCAATAGGCCTCCCGCGGCTGCAAATTCGCGCTCAAACTGCATTTCCTTCTTCAGCAGAACTGGCCACGGGGATTGACCGGAGTGTTCTGCAACCTGGGCCAGAATGCTGAGAGTGCTGGCCCACGCCTGCGGCATCATCGATGTTTGTTCGCGCGCCAGGAACGAATACGGAACGGAATCCTCAAAGACCGCAAGTGTGGAGGTGACCGCAACATGGTGCTGCACCAGGTCGTGAATCACAGCCTGAACTTGTGGGCCGGCAACATCGAGGGTATCTGCCATCTCTTTCGCGGCCGGACGAATGCCCGGACAGGTGCCCGGATTCTTGCCGGAATAAAATTCAGTGTCGACCACCAGACCATGCTCGAGGTTGTCGATGCCCATATCCGCGGCTTCTTTGAAGCCGATCGAGCAAAGATGTCCGGTGATCTTCAGTCCATGCGCGTGCGCGGCATCGATGGCAGCCTTCAGTTCCTGCGGCGTGATGAACATGTAGGCTTTGAACGACGTGACACCTTCTTCAGCCCAATAGTTGACCGTTCGAGTCGCGTCATCGGCGCCCGAGAGCTGATGCAGTTGAGGTATGAGAGGGTCTGGACCATCGAGATAAGGGCCTGTGATGTCGAAGTCCGGACCGGGGGTCAGGCCGGCATCGACCAATCTCTTAACATTCAGGTCGGCATAGGGCTCGATACTGCCCGTCGTACGAGCTGTCGTAACGCCGGCGGCAAGATACAGGCGCGGACCGGTCTGAAACATTTCCCCGCCGACCAGGCCGTGCAGAACCGCACTGCCCGGCTCTACATAAAAGAGGTGCTCGTGCATGCCAACCAGGCCGGGGTAGACAGTGTGCCCGTGCAGATCGAGGACCTTCGCGCCAGCGGGAATCTGAGCGCTGCTGCTGGGGCCGACGGAAGCAATCCTTCCATGGTCGAGCACGAGCGTTTGATCCATGACCGGCGCTGCGCCGGTGCCGTCGATCATCTCCACGTGGGTGAGCGCGATCACCGGATCGGAAACGGAGATGTAGGGCGCGAGCGGATTCGATGGCGCGATTTGCGCCATACAGGCGAGCGAAACGGTGGTCAGGCAAGCGGTTGCGAGGAAAGCGGGCAAAGATTGCATCGGCAGAGAGCCTCTTCGACGGAGTTGAGGGATGAACTATGCTCGACGGCGGACAAATCTTTGTCAAGGAATTTCGAGCAGTCGCGATCAGTGCTACTCGAAAAATTCGCGGACGTCTTCCAGGCGTTGCGTCACGCGATAAGGCGGCAGGCTCTCCATAAATATGCGGCCGTAACGCTGGCGCTGCAGGCGCGGATCCAGCAGGACCAGAACACCATGGTCGTTCAAAGAGCGAATCAGTCGGCCAAAGCCCTGCTTCAGGGCGATTACAGCGGAAGGAATTTGATACTCGGCGAAGGCGTTGCCGCCATCGGCTTCGATTGCTTTCATGCGGGCGGCGACCACGGGATCGCTGGGGACAGCAAACGGAAGCTTGTCGATGATGACGCAACTGAGTTGCTCGCCCTGAACATCCACACCTTGCCA
Source organism: uncultured Acidobacteriota bacterium (assembly GCA_963756315.1). Taxonomy (GTDB): domain Bacteria; phylum Acidobacteriota; class Terriglobia; order Terriglobales; family Acidobacteriaceae; genus JAKAAZ01. Next base: position 707,700 of record CAVWNI010000009.1, on the reverse strand, counting down.
GAAAGATGAGGTTCCCAGCAATACGGCATTCGGGGTGATGCGAAACTCTTCCAGCAGCGCGTTGCGAGGTGCGGTACCCTGCAGCAACAACGGGTAGCCCACGCGCGCGATCAATTGCTCATGCACCTGCCGCATCTGGCTGTAGCTGGTGAACAGGCAAAAGGCGCGGCCGCGGGTGATCTCCAGGATCTCGCAGATTTTGTCCACGGCGGCCCTGGTAAATCCGGGCTCGCGCGGATCCGGCATGTCGGTCGGCAGGTAGAGCAGCGCTTGCTCCCCATAGCGAAAATGCGACGGCACCACCAGCTGCCGGGCACTGGTGAGTCCTAGGCGGCGCTGGATGTGGTCAAAGTTGCCCTGCACCGTCAGGGTGGCCGAAGTCAGCACCACGGACGGAATGGATTCAAACAGATCATTTGCGAGCAGCGAGGCAATCTCGATTGGAGTGGCCTGCAGCCAGGTATTGCTGCCCTGCCGCATACCTGTGGAGGTGCGCCGTTCAATCCAGAAGACGTAGCCGCGATCGGTCGACTCCAGCAGGAAGGTCAGCTGGCTGGCGAGGTCGGCGGTGCGCTTTTTCAGGCCGCTCGCCTCTTCGACGCCGCGCACACGATCGAGTTCGCCGCTTAGCCGTTCGAGCGCGTTGACCAGGCCGAGGTAGGCATCGCCGGACTGCTCCAGGAACTCTTCCCGATCGGTAAATGGCATGCGGCCTTCGGCGCCCTTCGGTTCCGGCAGTGCGGCGAAGAACATGCGCCCACGTTCGCGGACCAGTTCCGCAGCAGCCGTAAGCGATGCGGACAAGGATTGCCGGGCGCGCAGCAGAATCTCCGCGTCGCGAGCCAATTCTTCAAAGCGCAGATTGCTGATGTTCACGCCAAAGTAGCTGGATGCAATCTCTTCCAGTTCATGCGCTTCGTCGAAGACAACCGCCGCGGCTTCGGGAAGCACGCCTGCATCGGGCGCATTCTGCGCCTGCCTGCGAATCGACAAGTCCGCGAAGAACAGGTGATGGTTGACGATGACGATGTCGCTTTCCAGCGCCCGCCGCCGCATCTGGGTAATGAAGCAAGGCTCGTAGTTAGGACAGGCGGAGCCGAGGCAGGCTTCGCCGCGCGCATCCAGGCGGCCCCATAGCGGGCTATTCTCTGGAATCGTCGTCAGTTCGGCGCGGTCGCCATGTTCCGTGGTCTTTTCCCAATCGCGAATGGTATTGAATTGATCGACCATGTCGATGCCGGTCAGGATGGGCTGATCGCGCAGAGCGTAGAGCTTGTGGCGGCAAAGATAATTTCCCCGGCCCTTCATGTAGCTGACATTCAGCGGACCCAGCAGCGACTCAAGAAACGGGATGTCTTTGAAAAAAATCTGCTCCTGCAAGTTGCGTGTCCCGGTGGAGATGATGACGCGCTGACCCAGTCGCAGCGCAGGCAACAGATAGGCGAGAGTCTTGCCCGTGCCGGTGCCGGCCTCGACGATCAGGTGACGCTTCTCCGTGAAGGCCCGTTCCATGGCGCGTGCCATTTCCAACTGGCCGGGCCGGTATTCATACGGCAACCCGGAGCGCGACAGGATGCCGCCGGGAGAGAAAAACTCTTCCAGCCGGGGCAGCTTGCGAGCGGTCGAGGGTTCCGTGGCGGATGGCGGGGGCAAGGGTGAGAGTACTCCAAATACTGCTTGTTCCTATAATAGAGAAGCAGCGCGGTTTTCCCACGTTCTGAAGCAGCGCCGTTCCCATCCTATGACTCCCATAAAAAAAGGCACCCAATCCGCATCGCATACTCGCCGACGCGGGAATGTCTCCGCAGATGCACGCTGGCCGCTGGTCGCAATTGTTGGCCGCCCGAATGTGGGTAAGTCGACGCTGTTCAACCGCCTGACGCGCACGCGCCGATCCATTGTCGGCGATGAGCCGGGAATCACGCGCGACCGCATCTACGGCGTGGTGGAATGGGCGGGGCGTCATGCGCGGCTGGTCGATACCGGGGGCGTTCTGCCTTCCGACCAGGAATTTATTCCGGCGGAGATTTTCCGCCAGGCCAAGGTCGCGTTTGATGAAGCCGCCGCGGTTGTGATGGTAGTGGACGGACGCACCGAACTGGCGGCGCCTGATATGGAACTGGCGCGCCTGCTGCTGCGCCTGGGCAAGCCGCTGATCCTGGCTGTGAACAAAGTGGATGTCGACGCCCTGCTGCCGCAGGCGGAAAATTATCGACGCCTGGGCTTCAAGGAGATGGTGCCGGTATCTGCTGAACATGGCACCGGAATTGGCGATCTGCTGGACGCCATGTTCGCGGTGCTGCCGGTGGACGAATTTTCCGAGGAGGAAGAAGAGGAAGAGGAATCCGCCGCCCCCCGGACCGACGAGCCTGCTGAAAATCTTCGGGAGGGTGAGGAGGAGATTCCGTCCATTCCCGCTAAGGCTCCCGACGAAGTGAACGTAGCCATCATCGGCAGGCCGAACGTGGGCAAAAGCACGTTGTTGAATGCATTGACGGGGACGGCTCGGGCCATTGTTTCTCCGATCGCCGGAACGACGCGGGATGCGGTGGACGAATTGGTGGAGCGCGACGGGCAAAAGTTTCGTTTCATCGATACTGCGGGAATTCGGCGCAAGGGCAAGACACATGAAATGGCGGAGAAGCTTTCCGTATTGATGGCACGCAAACATCTGGAAGCCGCGGATGTATCGCTGCTGGTGATCGATGCCACGGCGGGCGTGCTGGCGGGGGATGCAACCATTGGCGGCTATGCGTATGAGAGCGGCCGGTCGATGGTCATCGTCGTGAACAAGTGGGATCTGGTGACCACCAAGCGGACGGACGGAAAGCCGCCGGCGGATCGCAAAGTTTTCGAGGAGCAATTGCGACACTCGCTGAAGTTTCTCGCCTACGTCCCGGTGGTTTTTGTCTCTGCCGCAGAAGGCCAGAACATCGAACAAGTCTTCGCCACGGTCGTTCGAGTGGCCGGGGAACGACAGAAGCGCGTTGGGACGGGACAGATGAATCGCTTTCTGGAGCGGGTGGATTTTGAGCGCGCGCCGGTGCCGATGTCGAGAAGAATGCGCATCCTATATATGACGCAGGCCGGGGTCGCGCCGCCGACATTTGTGTTGTTTACCGATCGTGACGTGAAGCTGCATTTCTCTTACGAGCGGTTTCTGGAGAACCAGATTCGCGAGGCATTCGGGTTTGAGGGTTCGCCGATCCGCTTTAAGATACGAGCGCGAAAGCCACGCTCGCAGCGATAGCCGTTTTTCATCGACCGCGAAAAGAAGGCAAATATCCGCGTGGCCTGGCTCGCCGAGCCACAAGATATTCACATCGCCACGGCAGAAGCGACAGCCGCGAATTTGCTATCCTGAGCAGTATGCCGGACAAGAAAACACTACTCAGCCATCCCATTGAACATATCGACATCAAGCAGCATGACGTGCGCGCTCTGGTGGATGCCATGCATTCCATGGCCTACTCATCCCGCGACCTGGCGCGTGCGGCGGAGATTTATGAGCGTATGCTCCGCGACCAGGAATGCGGCGTCATCCTGTGCCTGGCGGGATCTCTGATCAGTGCAGGTCTGAAGCAGATTTTCGTCGACCTGGTTCGCAACAACATGGTGGATGCCATTGTCTCGACGGGCGCCAATATCGTTGATCAGGATTTTTTTGAGGGATTGGGTTTTCGGCATTACATTGCCGGAGATGAGTTCAAGTCCGGAATGCGGGACGGCGAGCTGCGTGAACTGATGATTGACCGCATCTACGACACCTTTATCGACGAGGAAGAATTACGCATCTGCGATGAAACCACGCAGAAAGTCGCCGATTCCCTGCCGACACGCCCGCACAGCTCGCGCGAATTTATCCGCGCCATGGGCGCGTATTTACAGCAGGAAGGAAAAACCCCGGCCAAAGGTGGCGTCGACTCCATTGTGTTGGCGGCTTACCAGAAAGATGTGCCCATTTTTTGTCCGGCCTTCAGCGACTGCTCCGCCGGATTCGGCCTGGTTGCGCATCAGCACGCGCGTCAGGATAAGGCGAAGGTTTCCATCGATTCCGTCAAGGATTTTTATGAGCTGACGCAGCTGAAAATCGCCAATCCAACCACCGGCCTGCTGATGATCGGCGGCGGAGTGCCCAAGAATTTCGCGCAGGATATTGTCGTCGCAGCGGACGTGTTGGGTGCGGACGCGCCCATGCACAAATACGCGGTGCAAATCACGGTGGCGGATGTGCGGGATGGCGCGCTTTCCTCCAGCACGCTGAAGGAAGCCAGTTCGTGGGGCAAGGTCGACACAACCTATGAGCAGATGGTGTACAGCGAGGCTACGCTGGCAGTGCCGCTGATCGCCGGATATGCCTATCACCAGCGCGCCCACGCGGAACGGAAAGAGCGGCGCTGGGCCCGTTTGCTGGAGCCGGTGACGGCGTAGAATTTCTGATGGAAAGCCAAACGGCAGTCTTTGCCGTCTCGTTCCGGACATCCCTTTGAAGGCGCTCTCGAAAACTCGCCGCGGAGTTGCAGCGCTGCTGTTGATTGCCATCACCGCCACGGCGTGGCTCATGATGCATGACAGCCTGCGATCCGTCGCGGGGGCGTCGCGTGGCGACATCGTTTTCAATCCTGGATATCAGCATAGCCAGCGGCTGAAGGTGGCTGCGGCTCGCGCCGCCATGGATGTGCTGGGAATGACCGGCGCAGGCAAAAATGATCCGGTCGCGGCCGCCAGCTATCGGGCGGATTACCGCTTGCAGAGGACGCAGATCCAGGCAGATTCAGAGGGATTGGAGCGATGGGCCGAGCATGACAGCCGGCGCCAGGGATTGCTGCTGGAAATTCGCGCCAGCGTGGCCGAACTTAAAATGGCGCTGGATCAAGCGGCAGGATCCTCAGCCAGTTTCGCCGGGCAGGTCCCGGTTCCCTTGATGGCTGCGCTGAATCGTGCCGAGAGCGCCTTCAGCAATTACGCAGCCAGCTTAAGCGAGCCAACGGAGCTGCAAACGACACATTACCTTTTCGCCGCCCCCGTCGTGGTCTGGTGGCTGCTGATTCTGCTATGGATGGAACTGGCAGCGCTGGCGTGGCTGATTTTCTCCGCGAAACGCCTGGATTAGCGTCGCTCCACTTACTGTTCCCACGGCGCGACCGATCGCTAGAAGGAATGGCTCTCATCGGAAGCTGCGTGGGTGACGGCGAAGCCCTTCCTCTGTTCCGCGGACAACAGAGACGCTTCGGTTTGTGAACGTAATCCGGCAATCGTTGTCCAATTGCTTTTCTTTCCTTTCTCGGGATAAAAGGGCGGCAATCCCTGCATGAGCACCTGCCCCAATCGGTAGGCCTGGGGCTCATACATGGCGCGCAATTCCCGCAGCCGCTCCATCGAGTCATTCCCCGCGCAAAGCGTAAAGCCGGCATCGGCCAACAACGAACAAAGGTTCTGAACGCTGGCTGGCGGCAGGCGATCCGGGCCAGTCCGAGTCCATTTTGAGGAAAAAATATGCTCCAGATCGAGCACGGCGTGGCGGGCCATGACGAAGGTCAATTGCGCCTGCCGGGCGGCATCGCCTTCCACGGTGGCGATTAACACGGAGCAGGCATCCAACATCGCCACCAGCGCGCTCAACCAGCTTTGGTTGTCGTGCTGAGAACGAAAGAAACAGAGTTGCGGATACGAGATATGGCTTTCCAGCAATTCGGCGCTCCACCGTTCCCATTCCACCAGCAAGGTCTGCAAGGCCAGTTGACCGGCCGGACCCGCGTGGCGGCGCAACAGTTCCAACGCCGTGGGCGGCGAGCCGGCCCGGGCATCCAGCAGAATAATGCTGACCTCTCGCCTTGAGAACGCGCCGTACAGAACGGGCAAATATCCGATGACGCCGGCGACAAACGCGAGACCGACACCGCCCTCCAGGGCCACCAGAATCCGGCCAGCCACCGTCAACGGAACGACATCACCCAGACCCAGCGTGAACAGCGTGGTTCCGCTAACGTAGAGATCCGTTTCCCATTTGCCAATCGAGTGAGCGTCCGCAAACGGTGAGCCCAGCGAGTGAAAGATTAACCCGAAGCCGACAATCAGGCCGGTCGCCCAAACCACCACCAGCATCAATAACGAGAGCGGGCCAAAGTAACTGAGAAAACTCTCGCGGCGACGAGTGTTCTTAGTTCTGCTGGCAAGGCCGCGCCAGGGAATCCACGTGGCGGTCATGAAAAGCCGGGAAACGCGCAGCCGTCCGGTCGCCCGGCGGGGCAGTATTATGGTTTGAAACGCGTCCAACAGCACTTCCGAAAGACACGCCAAGCCGGCAATGAGAGCGAACAGACGCATGAAAGGTCTCTCCCCGATTCAATCATGACTTGAGTTGGACCGCAAAGATTTCCGCAGATCCTTGCCGTCTCGTAAAACTACCACGGAGCGAGCTGCATTGCGTGGTATTGGCCGGCATGCAAAGGCGGCACCGCCTCCCTCGCGGTCTACACTGGAATGGATGCAGGGCCTCGGACGATTGCTAATCTACGCTGGGGTATTCGTTGCGATCCTTGGTGTGATCGTACTGGTGGCGGAAAAGTCTGGACTGCCGCTGGGACGTTTGCCCGGCGATTTCGCATGGAGGGGGAAGCGATCCTCCGTCTACTTCCCTTTCACTACATGCCTACTGTTGAGCGCGATTCTTTCATTGCTGTTCTATCTACTAAGCCGCTGGCGGCGCTAGGAGGCGGTCTTGCGAGATCGTCGGCCGACCCGGCGATGCAATGCTAGACTCATCGTTTGAAGCCGACATCTTTCTATTACGCGGGTGGCCGGCTGATCGAGGCGAGTTTCGAGTCTCGTTGAGAACCTTAAGTATGAGTCGGTCATCGAAATCATCACGGGACAAAGCGCCCTGGGACCGGGGACCGTCCCCCGCAGCAGCGGCTTCGCGCCCACAGATGGACTTGCTGTTTCCAGCGTCGACTACGACGGCGCGACCCAGCGACCTGGCGCGTCCCCCCTGGAAAGTAAAGGAACTGGTTGCAGAAATTCGCGGCCACGTGGAGAAAGAATATCGCGATCTGCGAGTGGAAGGGGAGATTTCCAATCTTCGCCAGGCTTCTTCCGGTCACATCTATTTCACATTGAAGGACGATCAAAGCCAGCTACCCGTGGTGCTATTTCGCGGCAAAGCGCGGCTGTTGAAATTCGTTCCCAAAGATGGGCTGGAAGTGCAGGTGCGAGGCGGTGTCTCGGTGTACGAGGATCGCGGACAACTGCAGCTTGTTGCAGAATCCATGGAGCCACGCGGCAAAGGGTCGCTGCAGGTTGCGTTTGAACAACTGTACGCGATCTTGAAAGAAGAAGGGCTGTTCGATTCGGAAAGAAAACGTCCGCTACCGATGTATCCGCGCACGATTGGCGTCATTACGTCGCAAAAAGGCGCAGTCATTCACGACATACTGAACGTTCTTGCGCGGCGTCATTCCAGGGCGCATGTCCTGCTGTATCCGGTGGCTGTGCAAGGGGAGGCGGCTGCCAGTGAAGTGGTGGACGCGCTGGCATGGTTTCAAAAGAATCCCTGCGTCGACGTGCTGGTCGTGGCACGCGGCGGCGGGTCGCTGGAAGACCTGGCCGCTTTCAACAGCGAGGGCGTGGCGCGCGCCATCGCCGCGTCCGTCATTCCGGTGGTCTCCGCGATTGGGCATGAGACGGACTTTACGATTGCGGATTTTGTTGCGGACCTGCGCGCTCCCACGCCGTCGGCTGCAGCGGAAATCATCACAGACGCGCAATATCGTGTGGAAGAATATCTGGGAACGCTGGCGTCACGGATGGAACGCGCGGTTGCATACCAGCGAATGCAGGCTCGGCAGAGGCTTGCGCAATTGAATGCCGCCGTCGTGTTTGCCGGTGTGCAGCATGGCCTGGCACGTCGCGCGCAGCGGGTTGATGAATTACGCTTTCGACTGGAGTCATCCTGGGAGAGAATGCGCGGGGCTGCCGATCAGCGCGTCCGAATGGCGCAGGCGCACCTGATGCAGCAGGACGTTCGCAGGCAGGTGAGTCTGCATGGGGAGCGACTGCGGGCACTCGACCTGGGGCTGCGCCGCTCGTGGGCTGCCTATTCGCAACGTTGCCGGAGTCGCAGCAGTCGCGCCGGTGACAGACTACTCGCACTTTCGCCGTTGGCGGTGCTGGAACGCGGCTACGCGTTGGTGTATGACGGGCATGACAGTTTGATTAAGAGTTCGCAAAGCCTCGATGCAGGCGATCTGTTGCGGCTGCGATTCGCGCACGGACAGGCGCACGCACAGGTTATCGATCGAGACTCCGAAACGGAAATGAAAACGAACGAAAATATTACTGGGAGACAATGAGAAAACTATTTGGCACAGATGGAATTCGCGGCGTGGCAGGGCAATTCCCGCTCGACAGAAAAACAATTTACGCGATCGGGCTGGCCGTCGCGCACTCGCTGCGTAAACAGCAGCCAAAGCCGCACGTGCTTGTCGGCATGGATACCCGCGAATCCAGCGCAGAGATTGCAGCACTGTTGACTCGCGGCTTGAGCGAAGGGGGTGCAGAGACGACCAGCGCCGGCGTGATTCCCACGCCTGGAGTTGCCTACTTGGCGAGAACCCGCGGAATGGCCGCAGGCATTGTCATTTCCGCATCGCACAATCCCTGGGAAGACAACGGGATCAAAATATTTGGCGGCGACGGCTATAAGTTGGCTGATGCGGTGGAGCTGGCCATTGAGCATGAAATTTTTGCCAGACTTGCCGAGACCCATGAACCCGATTTTTCCGAGGCCGAGGTGCTGGAGCTGGATCCTTCCCTGCCGGCGGCCTACATCCAATTTCTGCGCGACCAAGTGCCAGACTTGCGCCTGGATGGCAAGAAAATTGTCGTGGATTGCGCCAATGGCGCGGCCAGCGCGATTGCGCCACCACTCCTGGCTTACTTTGGCGGGGACATCCTTTTGACCCATGTTTGTCCCGATGGCCGCAATATCAATGACCATTGCGGCGCGCTGCATCCCGAGGTCGTCGCCCAGGAAACTCTGGCGCGAAAAGCTGACTTTGGCATGACCTTTGACGGAGATGCCGACCGTGCTTTGTTTGCAGACGAACACGGAAAAGTGGTGAATGGCGATGCGGTACTTTTGATTGCGGCGCGCGATTTGCATGCCCGCGGTCTGCTGAAAGCGAACCTGGTGGTTGCTACGACCATGTCGAACATGGGCCTGGAAGCTGCGCTGCGGGCGGACCACATCAAAATGTTGCGAGCACCGGTCGGCGATAAATATGTTCTGGAAGAGATGCAGAAGCAGGGTGCAGTCCTGGGCGGAGAACAATCCGGCCACATGCTTTTCCTGGACCGCGGCACCACTGGAGACGGCTTGCTGACGGCGCTGCTTGTGCTTGATATTGTGCAGCGCTCCGGAAAGTCACTGTCTTCCCTGACCCGGGATTTAAAGGTGTTCCCGCAGGTGATCGTCAATGTGCGTGTGCGGGAAAAACAACCTTTGGAGACGCTGCCCAACGTGGTCGCTGCGATTCACGATGCAGACCTGGAGTTGCATGGGAACGGCCGTGTTGTGGTTCGTTATTCCGGTACCGAGGCGCTGGCCCGGGTGATGATCGAGGCCGAGTCGGAGCAGATGATGCGACGGCATGCGGAACGCATCGCCGAAGCTATTCGCGTTGAGCTGGGTGTCTGAGCTAAGGGACAGGCCGAAGATGGCAACTGCACGCTGGCTGCGATAAGTTTTATTGGAGATCTCGCCAATTGGGGCCGACAGCAACGTCGGCAATGATAGGAACCTTCAGTTCGATCACCTGCTCCATGGCTTGGCGCACGCGATCCCGCACCTCATCGACTTCTTCCACGGGCACATCGAAGACGAGCTCGTCATGCACCTGCAAGACCATTCTGGTGCGCAACCTCTGCTGGCGAAGTTCGCGCGCGATGCGGATCATGGCCAGCTTAATCAGGTCTGCAGCAGTTCCCTGCAGCGGCGTATTGACGGCAGTGCGCTCGGAGAAGCCGCGCATATTGGCATTGCGGCTGGTGATGTCGGGAATGGGGCGAACGCGGCCGAAGAGAGTGCGCACGCTTTGCGTCTGCCGCACCTTTTCCAGCGTCTGCTCGATAAACGCCTTCACTCCGCTATAGCGTTCGAAGTAGCGATCGATATAAATGCGGGCTTCGCTTGGCTCAATATTCAATTGCTGCGCCAGGCCAAACGGCGAGATGCCATACACGATGCCAAAGTTGACGGCCTTGGCGCGATTCCGCGTCTCTTTATCCATGGCATCGATGGGAACGCCAAAAACCTCCGACGCCGTCAGCGTGTGAATATCGACATGCTCGCGATAAGCCTTCAGCAGCAGCGGATCTTCAGAGAAGTGCGCCATCAGGCGCAGCTCGATCTGCGAATAATCCGCCGAAAGCAGAACGTTGCCATCCGCGGGCACAAATGCGGCGCGAATCTCACGGCCCAGCTCAGTGCGAATGGGAATATTTTGCAGGTTGGGATTGGTGGACGAAAGACGCCCCGTCGAGGTGCCGACAGCATTGAAGGTGGTGTGTACGCGGTGTTGAGCGTCCGCCAGTAGAGGCAGGCTGTCGGAGTAATTCGATTTTAATTTGGCGAGCTGGCGATATTCGAGCACCAGGCGCGGCGCTTCATGGTGCTCGGCCAACTCCTCCAAAACATCCTGCGCAGTCGAGACCACTTTGCCGCGGCCGTATTTGACTGGTTTTGGCAGCGACATCTTGTTGAACAAAACATCCCCGAGCTGCTTGGGAGAGTTGATGTTGAAGCGGTGACCGCAATTGCCGTAAATACATTCGGCCAGCGCCTGCATCTGTTCACCTAAACGCGCCGAGATTCGCTCCAGATAGGCAGAGTCGATGCGAACGCCGGCATCCTCCATATCGAGCAGAATGGGCATGAGCGGAAGATCAATGGTTTCGTAAACGTTCCATGTGTCAGAATCTTCGACCGCCCGGCGTAGTTGGGGAGCGAGGCGCGCGATGGTCGCGGCGGCCATGGGAAGCGCCTCTTCTCCCTCCCCGCCCAGCGATTGGTTATCGAATCGTGCGGCTACATCCGCCAGGCGATGGCTGCTATGGGTGGGATTCAACAGATAGGAGTAGAGCATCAGATCGTCGCGCACACCAGCCAGGCGAATTCCATGTGTCTGCGTCGCGCGCAGCAGAGCTTTCAGATCGTGGAGAGATTTCGGAAGTGTCGCGTCCTCCAGGGCGGCGCGAAGAACAGGAGCGGCCTCCCCTTCAAACCGCACCCGCAATGCCTGGCTATCGTTGGCTGCCAATCCCAATGTAAATACGGATGCAGGCGAAGGTCTGTTCGCATTGGCAGGCTCTTGCGCTCGCACCGCCGAGTCGATTGCATCCAGCAGGGAAAGAGTTTGTTGCGCGGGCGCGGGTTCGGCTGTTTCCGGGTCGTCTGGTTCGGGCTCTGGAGTCTGTGCGTACTCGCTGGCGACTGTCAAGGTCATCGCGCGGGCGGCAGCCAGCAACTGCTCCAACTCCTGCATCGTCGGCTGCAGCACCAGTTCGGCCGTTTGCTTTGGCCTCTCCCCGACGCCCAACTCTTTCAGCAGAGTTGTAAATTCCAGCTCGGTAAATAAATCGCGGCAGGCGATGGGATCGGGCGGTTGAGTTTGCATTTGCTGCAGGTTCAATTCCAACGGAACGCTGCAGTGGATAGTTACCAGCTCCTTACTGAGCAGCACCGTATCGCGATTGTTCAAGAGCGATTCGCGATAAGTCTTGCGTTTGACATCCTCGGCATGCTCCAGGGCTGACTCGACGCTGCCAAACTGCTGGATCAACTCAACGGAGCCTTTATCGCCGATGCCGGGCGCGCCGGGAATGTTGTCAATGGAATCTCCGCGCAGAGCCATCACATCGACGACTTGCTCCGGCGGAACTCCCAGGGCAGCCACGACTCCAGCGCGGTCGAGGACCAGATTGTCTTTCGCAGGATTCAAAACGAATACGTTGTCGCCCACCAACTGCATCATGTCCTTGTCGTTCGACACGATGTATACGGGATGGCCCAGTCTGGACGCCTGCTGGGTGAGGGTACCGATCACATCATCGGCCTCAAAGCCTTCCTGCTGCAGCATGGGAATCCGCAAGGCTTCCAGTGCGCGGCGAATGTAAGGAATCTGTTGCGCCAAATCCAAAGGCATCTCGGCACGATTGGCTTTGTAGCCTGCGTACTCCACTTCGTCGAACGACTGGGTGGCGCTGTTGAATTTTCGGATCTTCAGATCTTTGGCGCGTTCATCGCGAAACACCGGCGTACTGACGTCAAACACCGCGGCTAGATACTCCGGCTTGAAATCTTTCCGCAGGCGATTCAGCATGTTCACGAAGACGTACGCCGCAGCCGTGGGAATGCCGGTGCGCGTCGACATCGGGCGCTGCCGCTGCATGGCGTGATAGGCGCGAAAGATGAATCCCATCGTGTCCAGCAGAAATACAGCGGGTTTGGTTGGCGGGCTGGCCATCTTCATCGAGTCTATCGAAATCGCGGACTGCTGTTATGTCAGGAACATGCAGTCGCCATAGGAAAAGAAGCGATATTGCTCCGCGACCGCGTGGTTGTAGGCTGCGAGAACCTTCTCCGTGCCGCCGAAGGCGCAAACCAGCATCAGCAGCGTCGACTGCGGCAGATGAAAATTTGTCAGCATCCCGCGAACCACGCGAAATTGATAGCCGGGAGAGATAAACATTTCCGTTTCGCCAGAATGGGGGCGGAGTTCGGCACTGTCGGACTCGCGCGCACAGTGTTCCAGAGTACGGACCGTGGTGGTTCCCACTGCGATGACGCGACGGCCTTCTCGTCGCGCCCGGTTAACAGCCACCGCAGTGGACTCCGGCAGAGTATACCGTTCCGAGTGCAAACGAATGTCTTCCAGTCGCTCGACTCGGACCGGTTGAAATGTCCCCAACCCCACGTGCAATGTAACGCGAGCAATTTCTACTCCGCGGGCTTGAATGGCGGCCAGAATTTCCGCCGTGAAGTGCAGCCCGGCGGTCGGAGCCGCCACTGATCCTCGCGCCGATGCAAAAACGGTCTGGTAGCGCTCGCGATCGGAGAGTTCGTCGTCGCGATGAATATAGGGTGGCAGCGGCATGTGCCCTATGCGATCCAAAATGGCATAAAAATCGGCGACCGGACTAAAGCGCAACCGGCGTTCTCCAAATTCGCCGCGCCCGATGATCTCGGCAGTCAACAGCGGGGCTTCGTCGGCGGTGGCTTCCGGCTCTTCCGGCGCAAAAAAGGATAAGCGCTCCCCGACGGGCAGCTTGCGACCAGGATGGACGAGCGCGCTCCACTCCAGGGGCGCGTGCTGCTCGGTCAGTAGAACCTCAACGGTGCCGTGCAGATATTGCCTGGCTGCTGGATTGTGAGGGCTGATGGGCTGGGCATGGATTCCAGCGCGCAGAGCGAATAGCCGGGCCGGCAGTACGCGGGTGTCGTTAATCACCAGCAAATCGCCAGGCTGCAATCGCTGGGGAAAATCGCGAAAGAAGGTGTCCTGCACCGTACTGGTGGCTCGGTCGAACGCGAGCAGGCGGGAGGCTGCTCGGTCCTCGAGCGGCTGCTGCGCGATACGCTCGGCCGGCAAATCAAAATGAAAATCACGAACCAGCACAACAAGTATCCTAGTGTTTCTTTTGCGGAGGAGCAGCGACGCGACAAAGCGGTCTCGGGCACGACCGTTCCACTTGCCGGTGAAATCAACGACGGTTCAGCCTATTTGCCGGATGTCCTGGATCACAAGGGGATCGTGCCATCCTCCGGCCGCGGCGATCATGGCGTTTGCTTCTTTCGGACCCCAACTGCCGCGCCGATACGGGCGGACGCGGTGATGACTCTTGAGAACCGGATCGACCACCGCCCAGGCAGCCTCCACCGTGTCCTCGCGAGTAAAGAGAGCGCCATCGCCTTTCATGGCGTCGCCGAGTAGACGTTCGTATGGCGACTCTTCCCCATCCTGTTCTTCCGATAGAAAGAGCTCTCGCGGCTCTCCGGTAAATTCCTCTCCTGCGAGCTTGACGCGCGCGGCGAGGGCGATGGCGGAGTCTGGAGAGAGTCGAAATCGCAGATAATTGGAGCGCTCTGTGGCCGAGACCGAGTCGGCAAACAATTGCTGCGGCGGCGGTTTTAATTCCACCATGATTTCAGTCGCGGTCTCGGCGAGATACTTGCCGGAACGCAGAAACCAAGGCACGCCGCTCCAGCGCCACGAGTCAATGCAGAGCCGCAATGCACAGAACGTTTCAACATCGGAATTTTTTGCGACATCCGGCTCCTTGCGGTAGCCCGCGTACTGACCCCGGACCAGGTCATCGGGCTGAAGAGGCCGCATGGCTTTAAAGACTTTGGCCTTCTCGGCGTGCACAGCGCCAAAGTCTCTGCCGGAGGGCGCCTCCATGGCAAGCAGAGAGACGATCTGGAACAAGTGATTCTCGACCACGTCTCGCAGGCAACCGGCAGTTTCGTAAAACGCGCCGCGATCTCCAACGCCGAAATCCTCCGCCATGGTGATCTGGACGCTGGCCACGTAGTTGCGGTTCCAGATTGGCTCCAGAAATGTATTGGCGAAGCGGAAATAGAGGATATTCATGATCGCCTCTTTTCCAAGATAGTGATCGATGCGGAAGATCGAGTCTTCAGGGAAAACCGATTGCGCTACCCGATTCAGTTCCCGTGCCGAAGCCAGATCGCGACCGAAGGGCTTTTCGACAATGACGCGCGCGTGTTCCGCCAAGTGGGCTGCTCCCAGGTTTCGAATCACCGTTTCAAAAAGTGCGGGCGGGATGGCAAGATAGTGCGCGGGACGACGCGCGCTGCCCAGGGCGGTCTTGATGGCAGCGAACGTGGCCGGGTCGTTGTAATCTCCGCTGACATATTGGAAGAGTGACAGCAGTTTTTGAAGCGCGCGTTTGTTATCGATCCCGCCCGAGCGGCGGATGCTGTCCGTCACTCGTTGATGCAACCGCGCCAGGGTCCACTTGGGAAAGGCGACACCAATGATTGGCACATTCAGCTTGCCTCGTTTCACCAGCGCGTAGAGTGCGGGGAAGATCATCTTGTGGGCAAGATCGCCCGTTACACCAAAGAGCACCAGCGCGTCAGACGGAGAGTCGGCCATCAGGCAATTCCTTTCAAGATCAATGTAGCAGCGGGAGCGATGACATCACGATCGATGAAGCGTAGACCGGGCGGGTATGCCCCTCCATGTCATTCGATTCAGGACTGGGATATTCGGACCGCGTGGATCTGTATTGGTATCCTTTCGGCGGCGCGGCATTCGACGAGGAGTCTGCGCGTCAGCGAACTGCCGCGCGTACGGTTGGATCGACCGCCTGAGGATTGTCGGACTGTGCCGAATCCACAGATTTGCCCAGGTAGGCGCGATACTCGCGGTCGATGATCCCAAGACTCCTGGCGAGAGCAAGTTTTGCCGTGTTGTACTCATACAGGCTGTTGACGAGTTGTGCCTCCGCGGAGGCGAGAGTGGACTGCGCTTCAACTACGGGAAGATCGTTATCGATGCCGTTGCGGAAGCGATCGGTGGCATCGTTCAGCGATGTCCGGCTCAAATCGACGTTGCTGCGGGCAACAGTGACTAGCTTCTGCGCGGAGGCTACGTCGAGCATATTATCCCGAATCTCCGCTTCAATCTGCTGGCGGAAGTTCGCGAGCTGCGACATCGCATTGCGGGCAGCGGCATCCGCAACGTCGCGATCACCGCGGAATTGCGCCTCTTTAAACAACGGAATGCTCAGCGTCCCCTGTGCCAGAAACGTTCCGTGATAAATACTTCCAACCGTTCCAGTCACGCCATAGTTTCCGTTGAAGCTGAGCGTTGGCAAACGTTCGTCGCGGGCAGCGCGGCTTTGATACTGGGCCGAGCGCAATTCCGCCTGGAGACGCAGATACTCCTGGCGATTGGCATAGGCCATTTGCAGTGCCTGGTCGAGTGGGATCATCTGCAGGTCCGCATAGGGTGCCGTGTCGGTCAGCTGGATTTCCTGGTCGGCGGGAAGTCCAATCTGGCGATTCAGCCGGATCTTGGCTTTCTCAAATTCGTTCTGTTGCGCAATGACTGCCTGTTCCTGCTGCTGGTACTGAACCTGCGCTCGCAATTCGTCGAGCTTGGGCACGACTCCGGCCTGGTGCTCGAGTGTGGCCTGGCGCAGAAGTTCCTTATTGGTGTCCAGCAGACCCTGGGCATTGGCTAGATTGGCGGCCGCCGCCAAAGCCTGCAGGTACGAGTCGGCCACTGTCTGAATGACGTTGCCGCGGGCCGACTGGAAGCCGTAGTCGACTGCGCGGATCTCCTGCCTGGCTGCGCGGTAGAGTTCCAGCGATTGCAAATTGAAGAGGGTTTGATCCAGGTCGGCCTGGGCGACGACCGCGTTGACCGTAACCACCGTGGGGATATTGGCAATCTCAGAAGGCGGGATAAATCCCGGGGGAAAGCTATTGATGAGTTTCGAGTTGAAACCCTCCGCTGCCAGGTTGATCTGAAGGCGGCTTCGTTTGGCTTCCCAGGTGATCGTAGGCGACAGGTAATTGATGGCTTCGAGGCGCTCCCCGGAAGCGATTTGCTGATCTTGCGCGGCGAGCGTCGTCTGCAGGTTTGCGCGCAAACCGCGACGGATGGCGTCATCGAGCGAAAGAGGAAGAACCGCAGGCGCCGCAGGCCCCATGGTCACGCTGCCATACACGGTGTCGGGCGCAACCGTGGGGCTGGTATAGACTTGCGCGGCGGCGGCGGCCGCCAGCATCAGCACCAACGCGCCCGGCAATGTGCGTAGTCGAGGAATCTTCATGAGTATCAAGCTATTAGATTCGACGGAGACTTATCCGTTGCCAAAGCTGAAAATTCACCGGAACGAAATACCTGCCACTATTAAACTCTACCTAAAGACTAGCGAGTTTTGCCCAGGGCGGCGGGACCGGCCGGCAAGTGGAAACGACTGCGCAGCCCGCAGTCGGGTGACAGACACAATTTTGTTGCCAAGTCACCGGCCCGCATGTTAACTACATAGTCACTAATAGTTTTGAAGACACAAGTCTGTTGCGTACGCACTTGGGAGAGAACTTCTTCAGCTCAACTACGAGACATACGAGGCCATGATGGAAGCGTTGAATATCGGCACTACAATTCGCGGCGTGCGACTGCAAAAAGGGATGTCGCAAGGCGACATTGAAAAACGAACCGGCCTGCTTCGCTGCTATTTATCACGGGTAGAGAACGGGCACACGGTTCCATCGCTGGATACGCTGCACAAAATCGCCAGCGCTCTGGATGTACCGATGGCACATTTCTTCGCCGAGAATGCGCTGAGCTATGAGATGCCGACGCAGCGATTCAGCGAGGATGAATTACGCTTTTTAACGCAGATCCGGCGTTACGCAGCCAACCTGAATGAAAGCGATCGAAGACTGCTGCTGGCGATGGTAAAGAAATTTGCCGGAGCGGAGAAAAACTAGACGGCTCGCTGGCGGTCCTGGCAAACGACCTGAGACCGGCTGCTTTGGCCTGTGGCACGCACGCCTACATCTTCCAGAACCGAAAAACGCCATAACCGAATAAAGCGAGAATTCCGGCGACCGCAGAAAACACGATGCGCTGACGCTGGAAATATGGCTCGCGTCCGGTGCCCAGCAGCGGCGCCAGCGGAACCCCCATGGCAAGGCCCGAGAGAAATCCCCCTAGGTGGGCCATGTTGTCGATCTTGATACCGCCGGCGTAGAGAAGAGTCGAAGCGCCAATGACCAGATTGATTGCGGCAAAATAAATCACGCTCCTTCGCAGGCGTCGTAACTCGGCACGCGGGAACGGAAGATGCGGCGAGTTGAGCAGCAGGATCAGGACGCCGGCAATCCCAAAGACTGCCCCGGAAGCGCCAGCCCCGACAATGCCCGGGTTCACCGCGGTACTCAGTAAATTGCCCGCGACGCCGGTCAGAATGTAAACCGCGAAGATCCCGAACGGGCCTAAAAGCGGCTCTCCCAGCAGGCCCAGGTTCCACAAGCACCACATGTTGGTGCCGATGTGAACGATGCCGACATGAACGAAGGTGGCTGTAATCAGTCGCCACCACTGTCCGTAGAGGATTTCATTCACGCCACGATTTGCGCCCCAATGGAGAATCTGGTCCGCAGTGGGATCCCACCAGGAAACGCCGCTGAGGACCATGGCGAGGTATACCGCACAGCTGATACCGACCAGCACATAGGTCGCAGGCGCGTAGGCCCAGCCCGCCAGAAATCGCGAGCGAGTCTGCGAGGGCGGCGGAGCCTGCGTGTAGTATCCGGATCGCAGATCGTAGTCGGAACGCTGATTCGGATCGGCGTGGTCGCGCTCCAGTTGCTGAGACGCGGGAGGCAGAATCTCCGCCCTGCGATCGCTCCTTTCATTCTGGCTGTCGCTTCTGTTGATCAGATCGAACTCCCATCCTGCTGCTCT
The DNA here is from genome assembly GCA_963756315.1 of uncultured Acidobacteriota bacterium. Classification (GTDB taxonomy): domain Bacteria; phylum Acidobacteriota; class Terriglobia; order Terriglobales; family Acidobacteriaceae; genus JAKAAZ01. The sequence goes on along the minus strand of CAVWNI010000009.1, from coordinate 689,191 downwards.
TGTTCCTACAGGCTACTGAGCGAGACAGCAGAACACAAACGACAATTTGCTCCTGGAGGTCAAATCGGTGCCGGAATCGCTCCAGCGCGGTCGAGAAGCCAGGGTTGCGAATGCATTAGACTTAGATTTCAGCCCATCCCACGTAACGGAGACTTGTAAACCGTATGAAGCCGATTCGGCGTGCACTGTTAAGCGTCACAGATAAGACCGGTCTGGTGGAATTTGCGCGCGTTTTGGCGGACTATGGCGTCGAGCTTGTTTCCACCGGAGGTACGGCTCGCACGCTGCGGGATGCAGGTCTGACGGTGCTGGATATTTCCGACCTGACCGGGTTCCCTGAGATGCTCGACGGGCGCGTCAAGACGCTGCACCCCAAGGTTCATGGCGGCATTCTGTTTATCCGTTCCAATGAAGAGCATCAAAAGGCTGTGGCAGCCCATGGGATCCAGCCCATCGACATGGTGGTTGTGAATCTCTATGCCTTTGAAGCCACCCTGCACAAACCTGGCGTGCGCTTTGCGGAACTGATCGAAAACATCGATATCGGCGGACCGTCGATGGTGCGGTCTGCGGCCAAGAATTTTGAGGATGTTGCAGTGGTCACCTCACCGGCGGATTACGCGGGCCTGAGTGAGGAGCTGCGAGCGAATCGCGGCCAACTCCGCCGGCAGACGCGGTGGCAGCTGGCGCGCAAAGCGTTTGCACTGACCGCGACGTATGACCTGGCTATTGCAAATGCGCTGGACGCGTTGCCAGAGCTGCCGGATGCGCGCGCGCCGCTGTCGTTGCCGAAGGCCACGGAAGCTCCCTTTCCCGAAACTCTGCGCCTGATCCAGTCCCAGATCATGTCGCTTCGTTACGGAGAAAATCCACACCAGCGGGCGGCGTTGTATGCCGATGGCAGCGGAACCGGCGTGGCTGGGCTGCGCCAGCTCCAGGGCAAGGAGCTGAGTTACAACAATCTTGTCGATTTGGACGCATGCTGGGAGCTGGTCCAGGAGTTCCGGGAGCCGGCGGTCGCGATCATCAAGCACACCAATCCTTGTGGTGCAGCTACAGCCGACAGCATTGCGGAGGCATATCGAAAGGCATTGGCTTCCGATCCTATTTCCGCGTTTGGTTCGGTGATTGGCATCAATCGCGAAGTGGACGCAGAGGCAGCCGCTGAGATTGTAAAGTTGTTTGTCGAGGCGATCGCCGCGCCCAGGTTCAGCACAGCAGCGAAAGAGATTTTTGCCTCCAAAAAAAATCTGCGACTGGTGGAGGTCGAGCCCACCGAGACGGCGCGCGTGCTGAAGCAAATCTCGGGCGGGCTGCTGCTGCAGGATGCGGACCGAGGCCACATCGAAGCCGACGGGTTGAGAATCGTTACCAAACGCCAGCCCACGCCGGACGAAATCGAGGCTCTGCTGTTTGCCTGGCGGGTCGCGAAACACGTCAAGTCGAACGCCATTGTCTACGCGAACAATGGCCAGGTGTTAAGCGTTGGGGCCGGTCAGATGAGCCGTGTCGATGCAGCGAAATTTGGCGCCATGAAAGCGATTTTGCCGCTGACCGGTTGCGTGGCAGCGTCGGACGCCTTTTTCCCATTCCCCGATGGCCTGGAAGTCGTGCTGGCGGCAGGGGCTACAGCAGTGATCCAGCCGGGCGGGTCGGTGCGAGATTCTGAAGTCATCGCCGCGGCAGACCGGTTGAATGCCGCCATGGTCTTTACTGGAATGAGACACTTCCGGCACTAAGTTCCGCCTGATCGAAGCCTCGAATTGTGGCCCCGGGGGAAGGTTTCGGCGTACAATCCAGCGTACAATCAGGTAAAAGGGGCTCAATTGCCCCATTTCCGCGCGAATTCGCCGCGGCCCAGGGTGCGAGGTAGCGTTTCAAATGACGAAGGTTCGTGTCGCCGGCGGAGAATCCCTTTCTCTGTGGAGATGGCAAAAGGTCATTGCGCTCGGCGCGATGGTGACTCTTTCCGCAGCCGCCATGGGTCAAAGCAGTCCAGTCCCCGGAGCAATGCATCCCGGTGCTTCATCAAACGTCGATGCTGCGCCCCAGAACAGCGCGGAAAGCGCCGTTGCGCAGAGCGGCACCGCCGCGTCGTCCCAGCCGGTTGGAGAGACCGGCAAGCGCGCCCAGTCCTACTATCATTTCACCCTCGGCCATCTGTACGAAGACTCGGCCGAGGAGTATGGACGTCCTGAACTGGCCGTCCAGGCGGTGGAGCAATACAAGCTCGCCCTGGAGCAGGATCCTGACTCGGTATTCCTGCAGAACACCCTGGCTGACACCTACTTCAAGCTTGGACGGATTCGCGAGGCCGTTGAAACCGCGCAAAGGATACTCAAGGAGCATCCCGACGATCTGGATGCTCACAAGCTGCTGGGACGGGTCTATCTGCGATCGCTGGGTGACACGGAAGCCGGCCAGCAGCCGGGTCCTATGCTGGACCTGGCGATTCAAGAATTTCAAAAGATTGTTCAGCTGGAACCCGGCAACGTAGAAGATCGGCTGCTCCTCGGTCAGCTATTCACGCTGAAGCACGACACGGCGGACGCTCAAGCGCAGTTTGAGGCAGCTCGCAAAGTCGATCCGAATGCGGAAGATGTCGTTCTGAACCTGGCACGCCTCTATGGGGAGCAAAACAACCTTCCCCAGGCCATCAGCGTGCTGCAGAGCGTTCCCGAAGATGAGCGGACTTTCAAGATCGATCTGGCATTGGGCGCGGCGTACGATCAGTCCGGAGATGTGAAGCTCGCAATCGCGGCGTATCAGGGAGCGCTGGACCTTCAGCCGGACAGCCTGGATGCACAGCGCGGCCTGGCAGAGGATCTGCTTACCAATGACGAGCCCGATGCTGCATTAAAGATTTTTCAAGGTGTCGCCGCGCAAGATCCTGAAGATGTCCACTCCTACCTGAGGATTGCGGAACTGGAGCGCGCGCAGGGACACTGGAAGCAGGCCGAAGCTGCACTGAATCACGCCAAGTCGCTCAATCCAGACTCGGTGGAGGTGTTGTATAACGAGGCGCTGGTGAACGAGGCGGAGGGCCGTCTCGACCAGGCCGCTGAGATTCTGCAACAGCTGGCGGACAGCACCCGCCATGCCAGTCAGCAGTACACCGCCGACGAAAAAAACAATCGCGCAATTTTTCTGGATCGTCTGGCCAGCGTTTACCGCGACCAGAATAAGACCGAGCAGGCAGTCGCCGTCTATAAGGAAATGATTGCGCTGGGCGGCAACGACGCCGAGCGAGGATATCAGGGCGAGGTGGATGCCTATCGTGACGCCAAGATGTTGCCCCAGGCGACCCTGGCGGCGCAGCAGGCCGCGCAGGCGCTGCCAAAGAACGTGGACCTGCAACTGACCCTGGCCGGCCAGCTGGTCGATACCGGGAAAGTGAAAGAAGGGGTCGCGCTCGCCAAAGCCCAATTGAACGGCACCAAGCAGGATCGGGTCGTATGGCTCAGCCTGGCGCAAATGTACACTCGCCTGCATAAGTGGAAGGATGCCTCAGCAGCGATCGATCAGGCGCAAAAACTTGGCACCTCCAAACAGGACATGAGCCTCATCTATTTTCTCCGCGGCGCGCTGGAGGAACGGCAGAAGCATATCGACGCGGCCGAACAAGAATTTCGCCAGGCACTGGCTTTGGACCCAGACAATGCTTTGACACTGAACTATCTGGGATACATGCTGGCGGATCACGATCAAAAGCTGAATGAAGCGCTGCAACTGGTGCAACATGCCGTGAAGCTGGACCCTGAAAATGGAGCGTACCTGGATTCGCTGGGATGGGTCCGCTACAAGCTCGGCCAGTACCAACTAGCCGAACAGACGCTGCAAAAAGCAATCGCGCTGATGCCCAAGGACCCAACTGTTCACGATCATCTCGGCGAGGTATACGCTTCGACCGGGCACCTGCAGGCGGCGGTAGCGCAATGGGAGAGTTCGCTTGCAAATTATGCGGATTCCGCCCCGGCAGACGCTGATCCTGCCGATGTGAGCAAGGTGCGCAAGCGGCTGGACAAGGCGAAGGTCAAGCTGGCCAAGGAAGAAACTCACGCATCCGTTCCGCCCCAGTAGCGGAGTTTCGCGCCCTCTCATGCAGGCCACCTCACTCAGTTTCTGCGCCGTCGTCGGAGATGCCGCCGATCCGCTCACCGCGCGGGAGCATCAGGAAACTCCGCACGCATACCGTTCGGCGTTTCAGCGCGACCGCGACCGCGTCATTCACGCTCGAGCCTTTCGGCGGCTGGCCGGCAAAACGCAAGTGTTCACGCACCGCGACTCCGATCACTTCCGCAGCCGCCTGACTCACACCATTGAAGTCACCCAGATCGCTCGCACGGCCGCGGCAGCGTTGGATTTGAATGAAGATCTGGCGGAAACGCTGGCGCTGGTGCATGACATCGGGCATCCTCCCTTTGGCCACGCCGGAGAGCAAGCGCTTGATTGTCAGCTGCAAGGGTATGGCCTTCGCTTCGACCATAACCTGCACGCGCTGCGCATCGTTGAATATTTTGAGCAGCGATATGCCGGGTTTCGCGGACTGAATCTGACATTGGCCGTGCGCGAAGGGATTATCAAGCATTCGCGCGATTATTCACCGCAGGAGCACCCCGAGCTGCGACCATATCTGCTGACGGAACTGCCGCCGCTGGAAGCCCAGCTGATCGACCTGGCCGATGAAATTGCCTACCTGACGGCAGATATGGACGATGGAGTGGAAGCCGAAATTCTCTCTCCGGAAGAACTGTGCGCCCACGTTCCGTTATTTGAGCAGTTTTATCGAAAGATGGAGATTCGATATCCGGATGCCGCTCCGAAATTGCTGTTTCATGAAGCGCTCAAGCGGATGCTCAACGCTCTGGTCAACGATCTGGTGGTCACCACCCATCGCCGGGTCACGGAAGCTGGAATCGATTCTCTGGCGGCGGTCCGCCACGCAGGCTGGCGATTGGTATCGTTCTCTGCGGAGATGGAACAACGCCGGCATGAGGCCAAGCAATATCTTCTGCAGGAGCTTTACCACGCGCACTACCTGGAACGAGACCACGCCATGGCAGAGGAGATTATCGCGGGGCTGTTTCAACACTGGATGCAGCATCCGCTGGAGCTGCCCTTGAATCACGAGATACAAATTGCCGCCGAAGGCGCTCCCCGGGTGATCGCCGACTACATCGCCGGAATGACGGATCACTTTATTGCCGAACAGTGGCGGCACGTACAGTCGCAGAAGAAATAACTCGAATTGAAGGAGTGGGTCGCGCGGGCTTGCGCAGGCCAATGGATCTTCTTCTCACTCCGATGCAGACTGCGCGCTGTCAACCCATGCGGTATAGATCATGTCGCGCAGCATGGTTGCGCCCGCAGCCAGCCGTTCCGCGGTAAAGCTGCGCGATGCTGCCGATCCGCGTCCGTCGAAGCCGCCCTGCTTCTCCAAACGATACACCTGGGGCACCTGCCGGTGCGACGTCTGCAAGTAATACACGAACTGCTGAAACGGCATCTCCAGAATCCGCGCTGGCGGCATCAGAGGCCGTACGTCTTCGATGCGGAGATTGTTGTGCACAAACTCCGTTTCGAATTGGCTATGGATGCCGTGCTGGCGGGTGAATCCCTCAGGATTTCTTGCTTCCACCCAACCGTTGTAATTGACTGTTGTGTGCAAAGGTTGTGAGCCATCGGCAACATAGTGACCCATGCATCCAATGTCATACAAAACCGCCTGCTCGGCGCCCTCCTTGTCCTGGTGGTCAGCGAGCAACACGCGGTACTCGCGCATGTCGACGGTCAGCCGCTCAAAGTCTTCATTCACCTGCCAGGGCAGCAAACCTACTTTCTGCGGCTGAAGTCGGTCGGCCAGGTCCGGGTGCTGATGCCCCGCGGTATCCAGGTCGCGAAGAAATTCATAGCGCTGCGCAGGCAAGCCGCCGGGAGCGGCCACACCCGCCAGTTCCATATCCAGAAAGTGTTCCGGCGCCAGCGATGCACTCAAATCCGGCATTGCGGAGGAACGCCAGCGGTCCGGCTCCGGGCCAAGATATTCAATCTCGTCCATCGCCTGCTGCGTGCGCAGGAATCCCGGCAGGCTGGTGGGCAGCGCTTCCATGGCAGCGCGGTTAATGATTCGGTGACCATCGCTGCCCCAGCCGAACGAGGGTTGGACCGCAAAGCACGCGAGAAACAGCGCCAGAAAGAAGAGGCATACGGCCGCAGGAAAGCCGGATTTTAAATCGCCGGCAACAACGCCTTCTGAGACGCGTTTCCACCAGCCATCAAACTGCGCAAGGGAACGTTCACATTGCAATTTGTGTCGCTCTCGCTTGTCGCGGACCTTGCGCCGCACCTCTTCTTCCAGTGGCTGCAACAGATCGAACGTGATGTTGGCGGGTTGGAAATGCAAAGGATCGGCGTGGGTAATGTAATGCACCAACGATCCCAGCCCGGTTGCGCGCGGTATCGGCGAGGGCTGCTCGCCGCGGGCCAGCGCCGCCACGTAGATGCCGGCCAGCATTCCGGTAGCGATCGACTCGGTGTAGCCCTCGACTCCGGATATCTGCCCAGCAAAGAGAATTCGAGGATGGTCGCGCAGCTGCAGCGTTTCCGTTAACAATCGAGGCGCGTTAATGTACGTATTCCTGTGGATCTGGCCATAACGCAGAAACTTTGCATTTTCGAGGCCTGGAATCAGGCGAAACACTCGCGCCTGTTCGCTGAACTTCAAATGATTTTGAAAGCCCACCAGGTTATAGGAATCCGCCCGCAGATTTTCGCAGCGCAGCTGCACCACCGCCCACGGCGTTTTCCCGGTCCGCGGATCACGCAAGCCCACCGGCTTCATGGGGCCGAACCGTGGTGTGTCGCGCCCACGGCGGGCGAGTTCTTCCATGGGAAGGCAAGCTTCAAAATAGGGAAGCTTCTCCCACTCCTTTTCGTGCACGGATTCCGCCGTAACCAGGGCATCGTAAAAACGGTCATACTCTTCCGCGGTCATCGGGCAATTGATATAGTCGGCGGTACCTTTGTCCCAGCGCGCAGCCATGTAGACACGATCCATATCGATCGACTCCGCATCCACAATGGGACTGATGGAGTCGTAAAACGCCAGATGCTCGTTGCCGGTCAGTTGCGCAATGGCCGTGGAGAGTGCCGGCGAGGTCAAGGGTCCGGAAGCGATGACCGTCCAGCCCTCGGCAGGGTCCACGGAGGTCACTTCTTCTCGATGGACGGTAATGCGAGGCTCCGCTGCAATGGCCTCAGCGACAAACCGGGAAAACTCCACGCGGTCGACCGCCAGGGCATGACCCGCGGGCACGGCGGCAGCATCCGCGGCCTGCAGCAAAACCGATCCTGCTCGACGCATTTCCTGCTTCAGCAACCACGGGGCCGTGTGTTCGCTTTCTGACTTGAGAGAATTGGAGCAGACCAGCTCTGCGAAATCCGCCGTCTGGTGCGCTTCTGTAGAACGTACGGGGCGCATCTCGTAAAGATCGACGCGGCAACCGCGACGCGCGGCCTGCAACGCCGCCTCCGGGCCCGCGAGCCCTGCGCCGAGTACACGAATGCGTGGAATGGTTTGGTTCATTCAGAAGAAACTCATTTCGGTCCTGCTCTATGGTAACGGCTGGGCAGGCCCGCAGGGTTGCGCGACAGGCATGACGACGCGATTCGCGGGCAGCGAAGAGTAAGGTAATAGAAAGCTTTGCCGTCGAATTGCTGGGCACAGCACGGATTTGTTACTGTTCACAAAACTACATGTATCCATGATGCTGCTTTATAGCTGGGCCTTCGCGGCCGTCCTCCTGATTGCTTCTCCGTATTGGCTGCTCCGCATGGCGTGGAGCGGACGCTACCGGCATGGCCTGGGCCAACGCCTTGGCTATATTTCTCCGGGCCTTCGCGCATTCGTGGGATCGCGCTCCACGATCTGGGTCCATGCCGTTTCGGTTGGGGAAGTAATTGCCGCCGGCCGTCTCATCGAGTTGCTCCAGGGTCTTGACCCGGAGCTGGGCGTTGTCATCTCCACCACCACGCGCACCGGGCAAAAGCTGGCGCAAGAGCGGTTCGACAAGCCCGGGCAACGGCTCGGCCTGGCCGCCCCGGCAGCGACACGCGTTTTTTACTACCCGCTGGATTTCGCATGGGTCGTGCGCCGCTACCTGCGCGTCTTGCGTCCGCGTGCCCTGGTTCTGGTTGAAAGCGAACTATGGCCGCGCATGCTGGTGGAAGCGGAGCGCGCGAACATTCCTGTCATCGTGGTGAATGGCCGCATCTCGAATCGTTCCCTGCCAAGATATCGCGCGCTGCGATCGCTGTGGCGGCCGCTGCTTCGCAAGTTGACGCTGGTGCTGGCGCAAAGCGAAGAGGATCGCAGCCGCTTTGTTGAGCTCGGCGTTCCCTCCCATGCAGCGAGGACCGCGGGCAATTTGAAATACGACGTTCGCACAGCGGGAGAATTGCCCATCACCCGAGAGCTGCGTACACATTTACCGCAGCAAGGCAAAATCATCGTCGCAGGCAGCACGCTGGAGGGTGAGGAGCGCCTTCTCCTCGACGCCTTTCGCGAGCTGCTGCCGGAATTTCCGCAGTTGACGATGATCCTTGCGCCTCGCCACCCGGAGCGCTTCAAGCCGGTGGAGCGAATCATTGAAGAGGCCGGGTTTCCCTTGATTCGGAGAACAGAATGGCTGCAACAGCCGCAGGCGATTTCTGCCGGCAGCATCTTTCTTCTGGATACCGTAGGGGAACTGGCGTCGGTCTACTCGCTCGCATCGGTGGCTTTCGTGGGGGGTAGCCTGATCCCGGCAGGCGGACACAATCCCTTGGAGCCAGCACAGTTCTCCGTGCCCATCGTGATGGGTCCGTTTACTGAAAATTTTCGAGCTATGGTTGCCGCGCTGCTGGAGCGGGAGGCGATTCGCCTCACTCCGCCGGAACGATTCGCGCAGGTGTTGCGAGGACTTCTGACCTCGCCGGAGGCGCAGCAGATGGGCATCCATGCGCGGCGCGTATTTGAGGAGCAGGCGGGCGCATCCCAGTTGTGTTTCTCCGCCATCGAACAAATTCTGTCCGACAACAGCGTCGCGAAACAGGGGAATAACCCGCAATGACGCGGCCCGTAGGAAACCTCTTGCGATATGCAGTGTCGCCAGTTTCATGGCCTCTGACGTTGCCCTACGCCGTCGGAGCGCGCCTGAAGAACATTGCCTACGACCGCCATTGGATCGAGCCAGGAAGGCTGCGATGGCCGGTGATCAGTGTCGGGAATCTTTCCGTGGGTGGCACCGGTAAAACCCCAATGGTGCTCTTGCTGGCGGATGCGCTGGCAAAACTTGGCTGGACGGTCGATGTCTTGACTCGAGGCTATGGCCGCAGCAGTCAGAAAGTGGAGCGCGTCGATCCCCTGGGCACTCCGGACGAATTTGGTGATGAACCACTTCTGATGGCTCGCCGTGGACTTGCCGTGTACGTGGGAGCCCATCGATACCACCCAGGAAACCTGGCGGAGAGTTTCGCCGGCGCTGACCTAGTTCCCGGTCGCAGACTGCACCTGCTCGACGATGGGTTCCAGCATCGCAAACTGGCCCGCACTATAGATATTGTGCTGGTGCAACGTGGAGATCTGGACGGGCGCCTACTGCCGGCTGGACGGCTGCGGGAACCGTTGAGTGCAATCGGTCGAGCGGACATCTGCGTTCTGCGTGCCGAGGACCTGGACTTATCCGATCGCGTCCTGCAACAGATGCGTCGCGGCGGTTCGGACCGAGACCCGGCGCATGTATGGATTGTGGATCGAAGGACGACCCTCCCCTCTTCTCCACCGTCGACTGGGAAGGCGCTGGCATTCTGCGCAATTGGCGATGCGAACGGCTTCTTCGAAGGGTTGCAGCAGACTGGGATCGACCTCCGGGAGAAGATCGCTTTCCGGGACCATCACGTCTATACGAAGAAAGATATGCAGCGCTTGACGGCCGCCGCGCGCCGGCGCGGAGCAGAATTCTTCGTGACCACCGAGAAGGACAACGTGCGCCTGCCCAGCACGTTCCGCGCAGAAATCGAGCAATCAGGTCCGCTTCTCATCGCCGAGCTTGAGCTTTCTCTTCGGGATGAAGCCCGCACAATGGGGAAGCTGGAATCGTTGCTGAATCGACGGCTTCATGATCCGCGGCGCGACGTGCGATGATGAATGTTTGCCGGCCGACTTCCAAAACGTGCGTATCCTGATCGTGCGTTTGGGCGCGATGGGCGACATATTGCACGCGCTGCCTGCCGTGACTGCACTGCGAACCGCTCTTGATGCGACATCGCCTGGGAGTTGGATCGGGTGGGCCGTCGAACCGCAGTGGATCCCGCTTTTGAGTGCTAGCTTTCGACCACGCCGCTCTACGCGAGGACCACAAATGCCGGTTGTCGATGGAGTGCATCCCGTGAAAGCCAAGCGCTGGGCGCACCATCCCTTTTCGACTTCGACCGTCATTGGAATTCGCGACTTGCGCCGTGCATTGCGAGCCAAGCAATATGACGTCTGCATCGACCTGCAAGGCGCCATCCGCTCCGCATTGGTGGGACGAATGGCGCAGGCATCGCGCATGATTGGCGAGGCGAATCCGCGCGAACCGCTGGCGCGCTGGCTGTTTCGCGAGGGAATCGAAACCACCGGAGTTCATGTCGTGGAGCAGGCTCTGGAAGTGGTGAATGCCGCCTTCAAGGAAAACTTTGTCTATCAGCCCCCGGCTTTGCCGTCTGATCCAGCCGCAGAAATCTGGTGCGAGCAGTGGCTGGAGAAGCGCAAGATCGAGCGATTTGTTCTGATGAATCCGGGAGCGGGATGGGGGGCCAAGCGCTGGCCCGCCGAACGCTACGCTACTGTGGCAGCCGAGCTGGCGAAAATGGGCTACGCCACGGTGGTGAATGTCGGCCCGGGGGAAGCGCGCCTGGCGGAAATTGTTTGCGACAAGGAACGTGCGCGCTCCTTTATGATGAGGGGAAGCATAACGCAACTGATCGAGTGCACCCGCCGCGCCAGCTTGTTTGTTGGCGGGGATACCGGTCCACTCCATTTAGCCGCCGCACTGAAGGCGCCCGTGGTTGGAATTTATGGACCAACAGATCCAGCGCGCAACGGTCCGTACGGAACTCGCAACCGCATTTTGCGTCATCCGGCGAGCAAGAGAGATCATAGCCGGAAACGCGAACCGGAGGCAGGACTGTTGACCATCACCGCAGACGATGTACTGGAGGCTGCAGAACAGCTCTTGCAGGAGCCGGCAGAGACGCAGTGAGCCAACCCACCTTTCGTCAGCAATGGAGAAAAATATCCCGACGCATTCGCGTCCCGCTGGGATTTCTGTTCGTCATTTTTTATCTCTGGCTGGCGCGCGCATCGCTCCAGTCGTTGTTAACGAGCCTGATCCTTGTTGTTCCGGGCATTCTGCTGCGCGGCTACGCCTCCGGATATGTCAAGAAGAATACCGAGTTGACGACGACGGGGCCGTACGGCTATACCCGCAACCCTTTGTATCTGGGTTCGATACTGATCGCTTTTGGCTTCGCGCTGGCGGCACGCAGTGCCTGGGTTGCGGTCGCATTGGCTCTTCTGTTTCTTATCATTTATGGGCCAGTCATCCTGGATGAAGAAGAGTTTCTACGGACAGAATTTCCCGGATACGCGGAGTATGCAGATCGCGTACCGCGATTGCTGCCGCGGCCATGGTCTTCGCGATCCGCAACAACGGGCAAATTTTCTTTCGAGCTTTACAGGAAGCATCGCGAGTACAATTCGCTTTTGGGCTCATTGTGCTTGTACCTTATTCTGGTGGCACGCATGCTCCTTTGGCGTGGATAGCCATCGTTTGCGACATTGGCTGGCTGAGTTCCGGTCGAGACAAATGCAACGAAGAAAAGGACTATGCAAAAACTTCTAGTGGCCTTTGCGACCGAATGGATTCTGATGACTGTCTTATGTACGGCGGCATGCGCCCAGACGGTCACCCTCGCGCCGCCCGACCCGCAGTTCCAACTTCCCACGAATGAAACGTTGACCTATGCGGTGGACTGGCGTGTCTTCCCTGCCGGCACCGCCACATTTCATCTGCAGACGGAAGGCACCAATGTACACGTGACCGCGACGGCGGCGACCATTGGCACGGTGAATCTTCTGTTTCCAGTGAACGACAAATACGACAGCGTGTTCGATCGAAAGAGCGGCTGCTCCTTTGAGTATCGCAAGCAAATTCAAGAGGGGCGGCGGCGACTGACCGGCCTGATGGAACTGGACTACGGACGCCACCTGCAGAAACTGAGCGAAAAAAATCTGGTCTCTGGAATTTACAAGCAACAGACTTCGCCGATTCCCGGCTGCGTGACGGACGTCCTCTCCGGCATCTTCTATGTGGCGTCGCAACCACTTCAAGTTGGCCACGATCTGCACTTTCCACTGGCGGATGGAGGCCACGTTGTCACCGTCACGGTCAAGGTGGAAGCCAAGGAACCGGTAGTGACACCCGCGGGGACCTTTTCTACCATCCGCGTAGAGCCCACCGCTGATGCCGGCGTGGTGAAGAACCGCGGCAACATCTGGATCTGGTATTCCAACGACGCACGACATCTCCCGGTGCAGGTACGCGCTCATTTATTCTGGGGAACGATCACCATGCATCTAACCCGCGTCGCCAATCAGTAGCACGCGGCGACCGTTTCTCTTCTAATTTCTTGCGCAGCTTCGGAATTTCTTCACATGGCCGCCGGTGCTCCCCTGTCGTCGCTTGGCTATTTCTCGATCAGCGAAGAATTCTCGGTGATTCTTGTCCTCTTTCCGAGGATGCCCAGGTGCGTATCTCCAAACTTGTCAGAAGTCTTCAGTCCATATCCCAGGACGCGATCGATGCCAATGTGCGCAGTCCAGATGCAGACCAGGGGCAACAGGCGAACGCTGTGGGTGGCGATGGCAGCGACCGCGAGTCCCAGCGGTAGCACGTAGCTATGCACAACGTTGTAGGAGAGTTTACCGACCCGCGGATCCACCAGGTAGCCCAACATGGAAAGGTCCGGAATCAACAGCAGCACAAGGAAGAGTCCCCACCGTCCACCCAAATTCCAATACAACAGGATGCTCAGAAGAAGGACGACCAGTCCTTCGCCTCTCAGCCAATCGCGGGTAGCGCCGGAAACGGCACCATCAAACACCATGGAAACTGTCATTCGAGGAGTCCTCGGGCTTTCCTATCACTTCATACTAGCCGTTGATCGGCGGGCGGCTAACGCAGCGGTTGAATCGCGATCCCATTCAGCAGAAAGCTGCTGAGCCCGAGTGTGTCTGTGCGGTAGACGCGTACATGCGCGGCACCGAGTTCATCGAGCACAGATACGCGCGGATGTCCGAACGGATTGTGACGGCCAACCGAGATGACAGCGAATTCAGGATGAACGGCAGCCAGGAACGACGGAATGGTTGAGGTATTGCTGCCATGATGACCCACTTTGAGGAGTCCGGCGCTCAACGGCTCGGTCGCCACCATCCGCTCTTCCACAGGAGCTTCTGCATCCCCTTCGAGCAGAGCCGCGGTCTTTTCATAGCGCAGGCGCATCACCAGTGAATCGTCATTGGTCGCGCTCGGCCCGGGCTGATACGTGGCAGCCGGCGCCAGAATGCGAACGTGGACATCGCCGAAAAGAAAACGCTCGCCGGCTGCCATCCGCCGCACAGGAATGTTCTCCTGCCCGGCCTCGGCCAGCAGCGCACGATAATCCGGAATCATGGGATTGTGTCCCACCCAGAGAACTCTAGGATGAAAATTCTTGAGGACTGCCGGCATACCGCCCATGTGGTCACTGTGGGCATGGGTGAGCGCCACAGCATCCAGTCGGCGAATATGTCGCCACCAGAGATATTGCGATACAACATCCTCGCCGATGTCGAACTGCGAATCGACTGTGCGTGGACCGCCAATCGGACCGCCCGCATCCACCAGTAACGTGTGGCCATCGGGGGTGACAATCAGCAGTGAATCTCCCTGACCTACGTCGATCGCAGTCACCTCCAAGGCTCCGCGGTGGCGGGTCAAAGGAACGGGCCACAGAACCAGCAGTGAGCCGACAAAAATCGCGCCTATCGCAACGATCCTCCAGCGGCGGGAAATCCGAACCATCCACAGCGCGGCAATCCAGGCCGCAGTGAAACAAAATAGAGACCACGCGGGCGGATTCGGCGTACGCAGACCGGAGGCTGCCAGGTTGCCGAACAACCGGATCAGCCAGGAGATGGCGTGCAGTACCAACGCCGTCAGCGATCCGGTGGGAACCGCCAAAGCAGGATGAATGCAGCCGAGAAGAAACGTCACTAAAGCCAGCGGCAACATAAACGCCAGCAGGGGTAGCCCGAGCAAGTTCGCAGGCAGAGCCACCAGGGTGATGCGGTGGAAATATACTGCCATCGGCAATACCATGGCGAGCTCAACTACAAAGGCAACGATGAGCGCCTCTGCACAGCGCAAGCCCCATTGCACGGTCCCAAACGGTAAACGCCATGCCCACCGGGGTCCAATAAGATATCGCAGCCGCTCCACGTACATCCGTAGCGCTACGCGCATCTGCGCGACCGGCGGCGGCAGAAATGGGTCAAGACGCAGTTGCCGTGGTAATCGAACGCCTCGCAGGTAAGGTGCCAGGGTGCACTCGATCAGCGGCATGGCGACGCCCGCGATCGACAGGACGGCGAGGAACGTCATTTGGAAGCTGGCGTCGAATAGCGCGGACGGATTGTGGACCAGCACGCCCACGGCGGCGATTCCAATTGCATTCAGCGCGGCCCGTTCGCGGTAGAGAATACGGCTCAAGAGGTAAATCGCGCTCAGCCAGAGGGCGCGTTGCACGGGTGGAGCGAACCCGGTCAGGAATGCGTAGGGCAACGCGAGTGAGATGGCCAGCAGCGTGGCGGACATTTGACTCAGACGGAGTTTGCGCGCCAGCCAGAAAATCAGGCCGACCACAATGGTAATGTGCAAACCGGAAACAACCAGCAGGTGAAAGGAGCCTGTGCGTTCGAAGGCGCTGCGCATCGAATGTTGCAGGCGGGTGCGATCGCCGAACAACATCGCGCTCAGCACGCTGCTGTCCTCCGGAGTCAGACGCAGCCACGATGGCAGCCATCGATACGACGCGCTGACGCCGGCGATCTGATCCAGCCGCGTGCCTGCCCACGTTTGCGCCGCCGTTGCCAGGCATGCAAGGGAAGGGCGCGCACGCTGTGGCGCCTACGTGGATCGCGCTCGCGTCCACTCCGCCCAGAACGGCAATTCCATGCTGGGCAAGATATGCTGGATAGTCCCACGCCCCTGGATCGAGGTATTGCTCGGGCGCATGGAAACGCAGCGCCACGTTGAGCCGCTCGCCACAGCGCATCGGTGGCAACGCCTCTCCAGGGGAGGTGTAGATATTCAGACGCAGCCCACCAGCCACGGGAGCCTGCCAGTCGGCCTGCGCGTTGAACTCCTCCACCTGATCCAGGGCAATGTCGATCTGCTGCGCCTGCTCCGTTTCTTCCTGCCGCCCATAAGGGCTGGTTCGCGTCTCGGTACGCGAGGAGCGTATTGCGGTTACCGTTCCGCTAACAGTACGCTGCAGACCGTCGGCAAGCTGATCCAGAGCCGTTGGAGCCGGATGTACAGGCGCCACAAACGCGGCGAATTGTCCCGCGGCAAACCAAAGCAGCAGCAAGGGAGCCCACAGAACACGCGGGGCTCGGTGAGCCGCCACTAACACAATCCCAGCAGCCAGCAACGCTGCCAGCAGCGGCATCAGCGGAGGATGCCAGACCCAGCGCGCATCCAGGATTCCGAGAGAAAATCCCGCCGCCGCCAGCAGCATGGGAGCCGTGGAGAGCGACAGGCGCTCTCGTCGAAGTCTATTTCGAGTTGCCCGCAGCGGGGCTGGCTTGTACCCGCGCAGTTGCCGCGTGGACGGTGCTGTCTCGGTGGGTGGTGCGGATACAGTCATGGTGGAGTCTGCGAGCGTAGAGCAGTTCCACGGATACTATACCCCGGTGAAGAAGCCGCAGCGCACCTTTCTGAGCGGATCTGGAGCGAAAACCTTGCCTCGCCCACGCTGACGACGGAGCCGCTCTATCGCTCCAGGGTCGCGATAGTTTCCAGGTGATACGTCTGCGGAAACATATCCACCAGTTGCAGCCGCCGAAGATGGTAGCCGGAGGAGAGCAACGTGACGAGGTCGCGGCCCAGGGTGGCCGGATCGCAGGAAACGTAGACGATTTTGCGAGGGTTCAAGCCGGCCAGCAGACTGCACGCCTCAACACCTGCACCGGCGCGCGGCGGATCGAGCAGAACAAGATCGGGCGCAGGTTCATTCCGCTGCGACACCTGCCGAAGGAAATTGACGGTAGTGGACTGAACCTGCTCCACGACTGCCTCTTGCGGTTGCGAACCGCGCAGATTTAGACGCAGATCGTTCGCGGCTGAAGAGCTGGATTCGACCGCGATCACGCGCTGAAACCGCTCTACCAGCGCCAGCGAAAAAAGACCGACGCCGGCGTATAGGTCCCAGGCGCAGGAGCCGCGTTCATCGTCGACAACAGCGGCAACGAGTTCATCGAGGAGAGTGCGGTTGACCTGAAAAAACGATCCGGCGCCTACGGTATATTCTCGTCCGGCAACGCGATAGCGCACACTCTGCCGACCCCATTGCAACGTCGGCCGGGAAACATGAACCTTCTCTTTCTCGGCCGGAACCACTTGAGCACCGGTAAGCTGCTGAATTTCCTTCTGCAGATTCGCGAAGAATTCTTTATGCGCGATCTGCCTTGAACGAGAGTGGCGGCTGGCCCACATCGTCATGAAGAGTTCGGATTGATCATGATTGGTGAAGATTTCCAACTCTTGCACATCTGCAGGGAACAAGCCTTTCACACCCAGGACGCGCAGGGTGCGGATGCATTGTTCCAGCAATGGCGCGGCAATCGGACAGCTATCAATCGCCGTCATCCGATGCGATTTTGCCTGACGATATCCGAGAGAGAATTTCGGCTGCGCCTGCACCTGGAGGCGGACACGGTTGCGATACCCCAGGGGCTTGCCAAAGAGCACCGAAATGGGCGGAAGATTAAAGACCCCGGCGCGGGTAAGACTCTCGACCAGCATTTCGCGTTTCAATTCCACTTGATATGGATAGCTACTGTGCTGCAGTTGGCAGCCGCCGCAGGTGCCGAACCAGGGGCACGGGGGCGCGACGCGAAACTCAGACGCCTGCTCAATTTCGACCGCTTCGCCCACGCAGTAGCCACGTTGCTGCTGCTTGATTTCGACTTCCACAACTTCTCCCGGCAGAGTGAAAGGCACAAACACGCTCATGCCGGCGCGAGCATCAACGTCGGCCGGAATGCGCGCCAGGCCCTGGCCACCGTAAATGACCTTCTCGATTGTGAGCTTCATGTTTGGCGCATATAGAACAGGCTGAGACGAGGAATAGTGAGTTGCTGAAATAAGCAGCGACGGAGAAATTGTTGTTCAATTTGGCGAATCTGTACGGCCTGCAGGCGGCTGCGATAGGGGGCCAGTTCCCGGGTCGACTGCTCGCGCAAGCCCAGCAGCGTTTCCGGTGTCGTGAAGGCTTGCAACACGGCAAACAATTGATCCTCCAACACCAGCAACTGCTGTTCGAGGGACTCTGTAGATACAGCAGAATGGCTTTGCGCGTTCGCGGTTTCCATTGTCGCCGCTAGCTCGTTCAACCGACGCGCAGTTTCCTGAAACGTTGCGCGTGCGCTTTCAGGGGATGTGCATCCTTGAAGCTGGTCCGCGTTCTGGCGCAGATAGGCGGCGATGCGGGAGGTCTCAAACCCGGTGTCCTGCGGTGCGGACGCCTGTTTGTGGAGGGCGCCGGTTGCGGCCTCATGCATGTCTTCCACGGCGCGGAGGACTTCCTGCGCACAATAGGCAAGCCCGTTGATGCGCCGAACGCGCCCTTTTGCCTGCCGCGCAGCATACTTTTCAAACGTTGTGTCAATTCCAGCCAGAACCGCTTCCAGTGGAAAACCGGCTTCCTGCCACATCGCGATCAGCGACCAGTCGAGCGTGGACAGCATCAGTAGCGTGCCGCGCCGCCGCTGGAAATGTTCTTCGATCTCCGTGTAGTAATTGAAATAGTTCTGCAAGGGTATCCGCTCAGGCCTTCTGCGGGTTAGGAACTTTCCGCGCATGCTGGCGGGGCCTGGGAACACGCTTGCCTTCCGCGTTGCGTTGATGGACCAGCAAAAGACCTTCCAGGGTAAGCCAGTCATCGACCAGAGAAATGTACTTGGAATCCTGTGCGAGCTGGTTGGCCAGGCCTCCGGTGGCAATCACCCGCGCTTCCATTCCAAGCTCCTGAAGCAGCCGCTCCAGGATGCCATCAATAAGTCCGAGATACCCGTAATACAGGCCAATTTGCAGGTGTTCCACGGTATTCGTGCCGATCACTTTCGATGGCCTGCGAATGTCGACGCGCATCAGTCGGGCTGCGCGAGAAAACAATGCATCCGCGGAAATACCCAGGCCAGGAGCGATGGCTCCGCCAATAAATTCTCCCTTTCGCGAGACAACGTCGAACGTGGTCGCGGTTCCGAGGTCGACCACAATGCACGGACCCCCATATTTCTGGAACGCAGCGACGCAGTTCACGATGCGATCCGCGCCCACCTCCGCCGGATTATCCGTGTGAATCGACAGACCGGTCTTGACTCCGGGTTCGACAAACAGAGGCTTGTGGCCAAAGTACCGTTCGCACATCCCCCTTAGAGTCGTGTCGAGCGGGGGAACGACCGAAGAAACGATGATCGACGTTACAGACGAGACTTCGAAATTGCGCAGAGAAAAAAGATTCCGAAACAAGACGCCGTATTCGTCGACAGTTTGTTCGCGCTGCGTGGTGAGGCGCCAATCGGCGATGCGCAGGCCTGCATCATCGAACAGGCCGAGCACTGTGTTGGTGTTCCCAACGTCAATCGCCAATAACATGCTTAGCTTCCTGTGGGGTTTTAGTGAGCGCTCGAACGCCGCCCGACAAAACCGTGCGAACTCCGGCTGAGGTTTGTACGCGCAGGAACCCATTGCCGTCCAGGCCCGCCGTGACGCCAGTGTACCCTTCGCCTTCATCCACGGAGACTTGTTTTCCGCAAACCCATGTGGAATTCTGCTCAACCCGCCGCAGAATGCTCCGTTTCGCCTCGGAGAAAGTCGCCGAATTAATAAGTAAATCCAATTCTGCGTTGAGAGCTTCCAGAACTGCGATCAGCAACTCTTGCCGCGGCGGAACCCGGTCGGTTTCCATGCGCAGAGATGTGGCAAGGTTACGCAGGTCAGGCGGAAATTGCCGATGGTTCACGTTAATACCGATTCCGATGACCGCATAGCGCACCCGCGTTGCTTCGGCATTCATCTCGGTCAGAATTCCGCCGACTTTTCGGCTCCCAAAAAGCAAATCATTCGGCCAGCGGATATCTGCAACCAATCCTGTTACATTTTCTACCGCTTGCAACATCGCCAGCCCGGCAGCCAGCGAAAGCCAAAGCGAATCGGCAGGCTTCAGTTGCGGTCGCAAAAGTACGCTGACATACAGCCCGGCGTACGGTTCCGAGTGCCACACGTGCGCGCCGCGCCCGCGCCCCGCAGTTTGCTCCTCCGCAATGTAGACAGAACCGTGCGGCGCCCCTTTGGCACCCTGTTGCATGGCATGCGTATTTGTGGATTCGATGGAAGGAAAGATGTGCACTTCCCCGCCGAAGATCGTATCTTCAACGGCTGCCATTACAGCATCGGAATCCAGGGTGTCTATCATGGTCTGACGATCTAGAAAAGCTCCGCCGTGATCCGCATGCTCAAGTCGATCGCCGTCACGGAATGGGTGAGTGCGCCGACCGAAATATAGGTCACGCCGCTTTGGGCGTACTTTCGAACGGTCTCCAGCGTAATGCCTCCGGAGACTTCGACAGGAATGTTCGGGGAATGCTTGCGCGCAATGCCAACGGCCCGCTTGGCGTCTGCGGGGGTCATGTTATCCAGCAGCAGCGAGTCGGCTCCGCCCGCCAGCGCTTCGTCCAGTTCGTCGAACGAACGAACCTCGACTTGAATCTTCTGACCGGGTTTGCGCAGTTTCATCGCATGTGCCAGGACTCGCGCGACGCCGCCACCCAAAGAAATATGATTGTTCTTGATCAACACGCCATCGGCGAGATCCATACGGTGATTCTGCGCGCCGCCGCAACTTACCGCGTATTTATCCAGCAGTCGCAGGCCGGGCACAGTCTTGCGAGTATCCAGGATGATCGCGCCCGTTCCCTTCACCTGATCGACGTACTTGCGCGTTTCTGTGGCGATACCGCACATGCGTTGCAGAAAATTTAACGTGACGCGCTCACAGGCCAGAATGGTGCGGGCATTGCCACGGATCACCGCAATCGCCTGTCCTTTGTGCACGCGAACACCGTCGAACATCTCCGGATGATGCACCACTTCAATGCGCCGTGATGGGCCGGGATCGAGCTTACGAAAAACTTCCAGCACGCGCGGAATCACCTCCCACCCGGCCAAAATGCAGTCCTGCTTGGCTAGAATGGTCGCAGAACCGGGCAATTTTGGGTCGAGCGTCAATTCTGTGGTGGCGTCGCGTGTAGCGCGATCTTCGATCAGCGCGAGTTCCAGGATTGCGGTGACGCGTTTGGTCTTCCAGTCCATCGCTTATCGGCTCCCAACCGTATCGAGCGCATCCAGAGCGGCCGTGGTTTTCTCGATCAGCACTGTCAACTCATTGGCGCGCGCGCGCAAACCTTCCACCACCTTTGCCGGCGCTTTCGCGAGAAAAGATTCATTTTGTAACTGATGCTGTTTCGATTGCATTTCCTTCTCGAACTTCGCCAGATCTTTCGTCAAGCGTTCGCGTTCCACAGGAATATCCACTTGCTTTTCATACAACACGGCGACATCAAAGCTGAAGGTGCTGCGGCTGCTCGATCGATCGGTCAGAACCTCGACAATTTGCACGTCGGAAACGCGGGCCAGGCGCTTGATCAATTCCCGGTGATTTCTCAGCTGCGGACTTCTCGCTATCTGGATTGGAATTACAGCCTTTTCTTCCACGCCGAGTTCCTTGCGCAATGCACGAACTGTGACAATCAGCTCCTGGGTCAGGCTCATATCGATTTCAGCAACGCCGTCTGTATACTCAGCCCCCTCGGGATACCGTGATAAGGCCACGGACCGCAAGGGCGGCTCGCCATTGTACAGAGCGTGCCAGATTTCTTCCGTCAGGAATGGCATGAAAGGCGAGAGCAGACGGAGCGCAGCTTCGAACGTACTCAGTAGCATAGTCAATGCCGAAACAGTGACCGCTTTGTCCGCCGTCTCGCTAAAATCGAGGCGTATTTTTACGATCTCAAGATACCAGTCGCAAAATTCTCCCCAGAAGAACTGGTAGATGAAGTTGGCTGCGTCGTCAAAACGGTAATTCGTAAGCGCCAGGTTGACCTCGGCAGCGCATCCGTTCAGTCGCGAATTGATCCAACGCGCTTCCAGCGGAGCATCTTCCGGCTGCCGCAGCGATGGATCAAGGTGTTGCAGTTCTACTTCAATTCCAGCTTCTTTGGCTCGCTCCATCTGCATGAAGATGAATCGCGCAGCGTTCCAGATCTTGTTGGCGAAGGCCCGATAGCCTTCGGTGCGGGCTTCGCTGAAGGCAATATCCGTTCCTGGCGACGCCATCGAGGCGAGCGTGAACCGCACCGCATCCGTGCCGTAGCGATGGATGATGTCGATGGGATCGATGACGTTGCCCTTGGTCTTCGACATCTTCTGGCGGTCGGCGTCGCGGACCAGCGCATGGATGTAGACTTCGCGGAAGGGAACAGCGTCTGCCAGCGTGCGCCTGGAGCCATCGGGCATGGGCACGTCGAGCATGAAATGGCAGCCAAGCATGATCATGCGAGCTACCCAGAAGAAAAGAATGTCAAAACCTGTCACCAACAGTTGTGTTGGATAGAAAACTGCCAGGTCGGCTGTCTGTGCCGGCCACCCAAAGACAGTAAATGGCAACAGCCCCGAGGAAAACCATGTGTCCAATACGTCGGTCTCTTGCCGAAGATGTTTCTTGCCGCAGTGGGCGCAGGCTGCGGGGGTGTCTCGCGCCACAGTGATTTCTCCGCAGTCCGCGCAATGCCACGCCGGAATGCGGTGGCCCCACCAAAGCTGGCGCGAAATGCACCAGTCGTGGATGTTGCGCATCCATTCGAAATACGTCTTCTTGTACTGCTCGGGCGTGAACCGGATTGCGCCGCTCTCGACCGCTTCAATGGCCTTATCTGCGAGCGGTTGAATCTTAATGAACCATTGCATGGACAGCCGTGGCTCAACCACCGTCTTGCAGCGGTCGCATTTGCCAATCGAATTTACGTGATCCTTGATGCCGACCAGCAAGCCCTGCGCTTCCAGATCCTCCAGGATGCGCTTGCGTGCTTCGTAGCGGTCTAGGCCGGCATAGACGCCCGCTTCCGCATTCATTCGCGCCGTCTCGTCCATCACCGCGATAGGGACCAGCTTATGACGTTCGGCGATCGCGAAATCGTTGGGATCGTGCGCAGGCGTGACTTTGACCGCGCCGGTACCGAACTCCGGATTCGCCCATTCGTCGGGAAGCACCGGAATTTCGCGGCCGACCAGCGGCAGCCGCAATTTCTTGCCGTGGAGGTGCGTATAGCGCGCGTCGCCAGGATTCACCACGACCGCCACGTCGCCGAGCATCGTCTCGGGGCGGGTAGTGGCGATGGTGATGCTGCCGCTGCCATCGGCTAGCGGATAGCGAATTTCATACAGCTTACCCTGCTGCTCCTCGTGCACAACTTCCAGATCGCTGATCGCGGTCTGACAGCGCGGACACCAGTTCACAATGTAGGCGCCGCGATAGATAAGCCCCTGTTCGTACAGGCGCACAAACGCTTCTTTAACGGCGACGGACAACCGGTCGTCCATGGTGAAGTATTCACGCGACCAATCCACACTCGCGCCCAGGCGTTTCATCTGGTCGAGAATCGCGCCGCCATACTCCTGCTTCCACTGCCACACGCGCTCGACGAAGGCCTCGCGGCCCAGTTGCTGGCGAGTCTTTCCTTCGTCGGCAAGCCTGCGCTCGACCATCATCTGGGTAGCGATGCCGGCGTGGTCAGTACCGGGAATCCAAAGTGACAGTTCGCCGCGCATGCGATGCCAGCGGGTCAGAATATCCATCTCAGTCTGATTGAGCATGTGGCCCATGTGCAGCCGACCGGTCACATTGGGCGGGGGCAACAACATGGTAAAGATGGGCGGAAGCGCGCTCGAGTCCTGAGGCGTGGGAACCTCAAACAGGCGTTCGCGCACCCAGTACTCTGCCCATCGATTTTCGATAGCAGTCGGGTCGTAGGCTTTTGGGAGATCGCGGGGCATGGATTTGCGAGGGACGGACGCATTCGGCATCCGGCCAAATTTCACGATAGCACAGCGCAGATGGACGACACGCGGCACGGCGCCAGGCTTGGAGTAAAACTACTTCGGTTGAAACAATAGCTGCGAAAACTGGATCAGATTGTTGCGCCACACCGTCCACTGATGCATACCCGGAGTTTCGACGAAAGTCACTGGAATGTTCTTTGCGCGCAACCACGCGACGGCCTGTCGATTGAGAGTGATCAGTGGCGTCCTACCGGTGTAGCGATCATCCGAACCGCAGGCGATCCAGAGCAAACGAAGCCGGGCGGCGCTGCTTGCATTCAACGAAGGAAAATCCTGGGCAAAATCTGTGCCCAATCCCCCGGCACTGAAAGATCCGACCCAGGCGAATGTATCGATGTGGTTCAGACCTGTCAGCAAACTCTCCGCCCCGCCCATGGACAGCCCTGCGATGGCGCGATCTTCTCGCTTATCCGAGACGCGATACTCGGACTGAACTTGCGGGATCACTTCCTGCAAAAGCGCCTGCGTAAAGAGATCGAAGTTCTTGTTGCGCAGCGACGTGACGTTAAAGTCGGCCTGGGGCCCGGTAACAATCTCCGGCGCACCGTAACCCAGAGGCATGACGACGACCATTGGCTTGACCTTGCCCTGGTCAATCAAATTATCCAGAATGACATTGGCGCGTCCAGTCGCGACCCAGGCGCGGGCATCGTCGCTGTATCCATGCAACAGGTATAGGACGGGATACTTCTTGTGGGCTCGCGGATCGTAACCCGGCGGCGTATACACGAAATAATCTCTCTGATCTCCGACAATCGCAGACTTGTAGAAGTGCTGGTGAACAACCCCGTGGGCTACATCCTGCATGTCCCAAAGTTCGGGGAGTGGGCCCGGAACCTCGAACACGTTGGAAGGACTGCGCAGATTCGGAATAATGTGCGAGTTGGAGGGGTCGAGCAGTGGGACCCCATCGGCTATGAACTTATACTCGTAGATCGACGGCTCCAGCGGGCCCACCGTGATGCTCCAAATACCCTGGCTGTCTTTCTCCATGGGTAAGGGCTTGGGATGGCCTTCGAGCGTGAGCCGGACCTCGCTCGCACCCGGATCGAGGAAGTAGAGAGTCACGGTGCGGTCAGCATGAACGTCAGGAGTCTGCGGCACCGTGGGATGACTGACTGTTGCGGCCGTCTGTTGGGCATACGCGCCCAATGCTGCCGCCGTGATTGCAAGCACAATGATGCCGATCGGCCAGCGCCAACGAGCGAAGGCAGGATTCATGAATCGCCTCACCAGATGCCCCTTGCTGTGCAACCACATGTAAAGCTACTGGCTGGCGACGCCGCTTTTCGCGGCGACGCGTGCCGTACCACACAATTAAAACGGATTCAGTTTGTGCAGGCCCTTCTTCTTCTTATGAGTGCTTGAAGATTCTTCGTTGCCCTCAAACTTCGGCTTGGGATTCTTCTTTTTCTTCTTGCCGGTCTGGGCCGTAGTTTGGTCCACGGTGTTCTCTGGGTGGGCACTCTGGCTCACATCGTTCACCTGGTCGGGGGCCGAGGCCGCCTTTTGTACCGCGGGAAGCGGTGTGCTGTTGGGTGGAGTAATGGTCGGTAACCCACCATTGTCCTGCCGCGCGGAAGGCCATGCCGCTGGGGGATTATTCGTGTCCGTGGTGTTGGCCGGCGGAACAGCAGGATTGCCGTTGCCACCCACCGACGGCGCGGTCGCTGGAGGTTGGCTCTGGGTACCGGCCGGAGGCTGTACCGCGTTCATTGGCGCGGCCGGTCCCGGATTGGAATTCCCATTCGTAACAGTCCCAGTGACGTTCTCGTCGCCAGACATATCGTTCATCTGCAGGCCATTGGTTCCGGAGGCGCCGGTCTGCTGGCCGGTGGCGGACGGATTCTCGGATCCACCATTGCCGGCGGCGGCGACGACAGCCAGGTTATTTGAGGTACCGGCGATGCTCGGAGCCGGCTTGCCATCCGGCTTGATCGCCCAGGTAATGTCTTCGCCTGCGCTCTTGACCAGGTTTGGGGCAATAATCTGCGTTGGAGTGGTAAGGCTTGGCTCGCCGACGCGCGCCGCCTGCACGGTGGAAGGCTTGGCCGTGATCAAGAGAAACGCTTTGTACTTCAGGTTCACAGGGGCTCGGCTTTGTTCAATGGCTGCGCTCGCGGCAATCTGCTCCTGGGTCGGTTGCGGGACCGGCCGGTTCATTGCCTCCAGCCTGTCGCGCGCGTCATCCGCATGCGGCGCCATCGGATATTCCAGCACGACGCGGTCGTAGGCGTGCGCGGCGCGATCGTCGAACAGCTTGATCAGGCGAGCCTTGGCCGCAGGATCGATCCGCAAATTTTGCATATTACGCGCTTCCGCGGCATACGCATCGCCAACATCGAGCAGCGCCTCATCAACCCGGCTGTACAGGGGATAGGCATCAATGATCGATTGCAGCCGGGCTACGGCGGCGGCATAGTTCATCCGCGTTTCATAGAATGCGCCGATATCAAACTCGTGATCGCCCAACACCTCCTGCACTTCGCGCAGGCGCTGCTTGGCCTGAGGAATCAGACTGGAGTCGGGGTATTGCAGAATCATGGCCCGGTATTCTTCCTCGGCGCGGATGGCGTTGGTTGGATCGCGGTCCGGTTTTTCCATCTGCTTGTAGTAGATGTCCGCCACTTTCATCTGCGCTTCCGCCGCTTCCGGCTTGTCCGGGAAGAAGGTGATGAAGTCCTTGTACTCCTCTTCGGCTTGCTGTAATGCCGCCGTTCCGCCTTCGTCATACCAGGTGTCTCCGATGGCGAGTTTGGCGCGCATCTGGTATTCGGAATCGGGGTAGGTATTCAACAGCGTTTGCAGGTCCAGTCGGGCGATATCATACTTGCCCTTTTTCAAGGCAACCATGGCGCGATCAAACAACTCTTTGTCCGGCTGGCTGGAGGCAACACTGGCCAGCGCATCATCTTTTTGGGAGAGCGGCTTTTGCTTGTGGCGAAATATTCCCGCATGGGCCATGCCGGTGCAGAGGACGACGGACGCGCATAGAGCGACATAGCGTTTCGGTGAACGATTCATCAACTGATTCATACTGTACTTCCCCTCAACAGACTTTTGCGCTTCCCTGTCGTCCGGTGAAGCGGTCTGCCATTTTCGCGCGCATTTTTTCGTGGACCAGAATGTTTCGTGCTCTGTTTGGTTAGCGTTCCTGCCGCCTGTCGCGCCATCTGCAGCAACCGGCGCGTATTTTCTTCCGGATGCCCATCGCCAAAAACTGCGTTTCCTGCCACCAGCAGTTCGGCTCCGGCCTCGACAACCTGCACAATCGTATCGGGCGAAACTCCGCCGTCTACTTCCACTCGATACTCCAGCCCAAGTTCGGCGCGGACGGCGCATAAATGCCGAATCTTCTCCAGCGAAAATGGGATGAACTGCTGTCCGCCAAAGCCGGGATTGACGCTCATCACCAGCACGTGGTGCACCATGGGCAAAATATCGATCAGCAGATTGACCCGGGTCGCAGGATTAATCACGACCGCCGGCTTCATTCCGTGCTGATCAATTAGTTCCAGCGTGCGATGCAGATGGCGGCACGCCTCGTAATGCACGCTCACCCAATTGGCTCCCGCCTCGGCCAGCGCAGGAATAAACTCGTCCGGGTTCTCGATCATCAAATGGCAATCGAGCGGCAACTTGGTTACCTTGCGCAGGGATGCCACCACTGGTGGACCAATGGTGATGTTCGGCACGAAATGGCCATCCATTATGTCGACATGGATGACGGTTGCCCCTCCCCGCTCGGCGGCTTGAATTTGCCCAGCCAAATGCGCGAAGTCGGCCGAAAGAATTGAAGGTGCCAGTTCCACCACGGTCCTTTTAGTCTATCAGCGGCGCGCAGAGTTAGTCAGTGCTGCACGGGGAGGTTCCACCGCTTTCTATCAGGTTCCATTTTTTGGCGATGGCGAGTGCCCGCTCCCGACAAGGCAGAAGAAAATAGACGGGATGCGGCCCGAATGGGTCGCCGGTCTCGCCGCCGGGCACGATTCCGAGGATGGGATAGTGATCACCGAGATCGGCCGGCAGCCAGGTCTGCGCCGCAAGTATCTGCGGCGGGGGCCCATCCAGCACAATCGCGTCGAATTTCTCCTGGTCGATCTGCTCGGATATTTCAGCCAACACCGGTCCCCGAACTGCCGGGAGGTCCGGACGCAAAGCATCGTGAAGCGCCGCATTATCCGGATGCCATGGCTTGCCGGCCGCCACCGCTTCATACGGATTGGAGGGCAGAAAGACGTCGCCTGGAAACGTGCGCAGCCACGCGATCAATTCTTGCCTGGAAGCGGTCAGTTCCGGACGTGGAGTCACATCATGTGGACTGTAGACCCAACTGACCAGTGGGATCGCCACTGCCGCCAACAGGAAGACGCGAGCCGCTTCCGCGGATCTCAAGGCCAGGAGAGAATCCAGACGGCCAAATGAGATTCCAAAAACAATCGCAACAACGGCATACATCGGCATCGGGGTGTTCAGTGTGGCGCCGGCGTGTGCCTGCAGGAACCAGCACAGCGCAAAGGTGGAGACTCCGGCGAGCAGGTACAAGCGCGTCACCCAATTGCCCAGCGCCGGGGGCCTCCAGGCCCACGCAATGCCCACAATCAACAGGGCGACACCGTAGGGCGCGATCAGTTCCGAAGGAATAAACGACAGCGCCGGACGCAGCAGCAGATCGGCATTGGCGTGCGGCACGGTAAATGCATAGAACCAGAACCAGCCGTGCGTTGCGTGGTCCAACAGCCGGGTGCAGACCGCCGCCATCAGCAGAAAACTTCCCAGTCCCAGCAACAGCCGTCGGGGACGTTTCCAGTCGGTACAAAGTAGAACGACAGCAACCGGAAAGATGGTTTGCTTGGCCAGGAATGTGAATGTCCACGCGACTGCGGCGAACACCGGGTGTAAGCGGCGCGTGCATAGCAACGACAACAAAAGCAATAGGATGTAGAACGAGTCCAGGCGCCCGAGATCGAACCACTGGCGTGTCCAGGGATAGGCGGCGGCATACAGACCAGCCGCGGCCAGCGCGGCCAGGCTGCGGCGTCTTTTGGTGCCGGGCGTGTCAAAAAAAACGAGCAGGTAGATGATGGCCAGCGACGCGCACGTACTCAACACCGAAACCAGACGCAACGCCAGGAAGCGAGGGCCAAGCAGCCGCACCATCCATCCAGAAACGTAATAATATGCGGGCGAGTACATGTAGGGAATGAAGCTGAAGTTTGGGCGCACATAGATGGGCAGGCCGTGCGACACGCGTATCGCCGTCAGCAACATCGAGCCTTCCAATTGCTCCAGAGGAAATCCGTAGGAAAGGCGGGCCACGGCAGCCGCGAGGAATAGCGCAATCGGGACCAAAGCCAGGATGGCAGCCGCCGGTTCGAGCCGCAGACGCCAACGACTCCAAATCACCGCCGAGGAGGGACCACCCAAAGAAGAGTCCTCATGCAAAGAAGACTCGCTCACACGCCCGCTCCGCTTATACCCTGGTCGTGCAAAGCCAGGTCTTGATGCGCCGGTCTCGTCAACATTCTCCCCATCCAGGCTGAACTCTCATCCTAATGTAGCCTGAGCAGCGGTTTCCACCGCTTCTCTTTGTCCGCAAAAGACGCGGGAGATACCGCGCACGACACGAGACAGCGGAAACGCCGGTTCGTCGACCGAATTCCCAGGTTGCTTCTCATCGCGAAAGAAAATTTCTCCGACGCGCCGATTTACAGGCCGGTAGTACCAACGGGCCAGCAGCGAGAGATGTTCGCTCAGCTGTTCAACTGGAAATTTTTCGGCGCGCGCCTCGGCTTCGAGTTCGTCCAGTATCGTCTGCAGGCGCTGTTCGAGTTGCCCGCGCGCGCCTTTCGCTGCAGAGCGACCTGCCGAGCCAGAAACGGAGGAGGCTGGATCAGGGACTGCAGCCGGAGTCTCCAGTGGGGTTGGCTCCAGCAGGGTTGGATGCGCAAAGAGCGACGTGGAACCGGCGCGCTCGTTAGGATGCCGCATGCCTTCCACGGAGTACAGTCCGGGCCCCAGAATTCTGCCGCCGCGAACCAGGAAAATGGCGACGTGGGTGGCTTCGGTTTGCAGTGCCCGGTTCGACATTTTTTCCGGCCCGACACCTGGTTCAGACGAAGGTTGTTGCTGCTGCGCAACCGTTGGCTGCACGATGATGGCGTCGAGATCCGCCAGTGGATGCACCAGGGGCGCGGCCTGTTGCGCAACAGCTTTCATTTTTTGCACGCGCTGATGCACCCGGGCGGCCTTTTCAAAGTCCAGCGCAGCCGAAGCGGCATCTCGCTCTTTCCCCAGGTTGGCAATCGTCCACGCGCCGCGAGATGCCAGATAGTCCCGCACATGCTCCGTCTCCTCGGCATAGCGCTGGTCCGTGCAGCCCTTGAAACATGGCGCCAGGCACATCTTCATTTCGGAATATACGCATCCTGGAAATGCAGGGTCGGGATGCAGTTCTTCCGTGCAGCGGCGAAGCTCAAAGAAATTCAGCGAATCGTCGAGAAAGCGCTCCGCCGCAACTCGCGAAGGGAAGGGTCCATAGGTGGAGGCCAGGGCTCGCTGCGTGACTCGATTGGTTACGTAGACGCGGGGGTAGGCGTTCTCAGATGCGAGGCGTAATACCACGGGAGGACGGAGGTGCAGATGCTTGCGCACCCGCTCTCCGCAGTATCGGCGTACCGCCTGCAGCAGCAGCAAAGAGGTGAAAAATTCCGAACCAACTTCGGAATAATCCAGCCGCACCACAGTTCCACCCAGGTGCAACCGCCGGGTGCCCGCAGACTTGGGCGCCAGCAGCCGATGCATGCGACGGCGCAGGTTCGCGGTTCTTGAAATATAGGGTTCCGGCGCGGGACCCTGGTGGCTGGGAGCCTCTCCACCGAACAGCGCAAAGACCGCAGCACGAGCCGGCAAATCCCTCAGCCACGATTCCAGGTCCTTCTCCGGTATGGCGAGCGAGTGATCGAGCACAGGCTGATTGTAGTCAATCCATGGACGCCAGGGTGTACCCCAGAATTGCCCCTCAGCGTCTCAGTCGCTTTTCTTGCTGGAGCCGGAACTCTGATTGCTGCTGGAGGAGTCGCCCGAACTGCTGCTGGCGGGTGTGCTCTTGGCGGAAGACGACGAAGAGTCCTGCGTCGAGGAGGCAGACTTGCTGTCGCCGGAGTCTGACTTCTTGTCCCCAGCGGATGCGGATATGTCCGACTTGCTGTCGGACTTGCCGGCCGAATCCGTGGAAGATCGCGGCTTTGCTGCCAGACTTGGCGTAGTCGTTGACATACCAGCCGGCGCCCTTGAATTGGATGGCGGGTGCCGAAATCACTCGCTCCAGCTCACCACCGCATTTTGGACATTTCGTCTCGTGGGGCGCGCTGAAGCTTTGGATCTTTTCCAGACGCTGATGGCACTGCTTACATTCGTACTCGTATAACGGCATGAAAGAAAACCCTCTCGACCACAACCACGGACATCGCTTCGCTATCTCGTTTTGTTCCGGGTTGGCGCTCCAGTGAGATGCTACCGCAGGCCCACTCGATGCAACAAGACCCGCGCAGCCACGGTGTGACCCAGCCTTCAGTTCTACTTGACCGGTCCTAGTCGAGCTTTACCAGCCGAACGCTGTTGATAGCTTCCATTTTGCTCAAAGAATCCAGCGCCTTTTGAATTTGCCCCGGCGTCGTTTCAGGGTCTACGTGCACAAGCGCGAGAGCCTGCCGCACCCCATGTCCATCGTTGCCGTCGGCGCGGCCCAGCGCAAAGTTGGCAATGTTGATGGAATGGTCCCCCAGAGTTGTCCCGATTCTGCCAATAACGCCGGGGACATCCTGGTTGCGGAGAAATAGCAATGTCCCATCCAGCGGAGCTTCGATATCGATGCCATCACAGGAGAGCAGGCGGGCAAATCTTCCATGACGCGCCGTACCGCTGACTGTCATACTGCGCTGTGCGGTATGTAATGTCAGCTTCAGCACGCTGCCTGCGCCGCCCGGCACTGCCTCCGTCTTTTGTTCGTGGACACGAATCCCCTGCTCCTTCGCAATTGCGGATGCATTGATTCGATTGACGTGTTCGGAGGTGCCTAGAATGCCGCAGAGGGCCGCGTTACGGATCAGTTCCGTGCGCATTTCTTTCAATTGACCGGAGTATGCAAAGTCGACACTTTCCACGCTCGCGCCAAAGGTCGCTGTAAGAAATTTGCCGAGCCGCTCGCCCAACTCAATATAAGGCGCGAGCGCGGTATATTCCTCGTAGGAAAGTGACGGAAAGTTGACGGCATTCTGGACTACGCCGGTGGTCAGATAGGCGCGAACTTGTTCGGCAATCTGAACACCGACGGCCTCCTGCGCTTCGGCCGTCGAACCGGCGATGTGCGGCGTAAGGATCACGTTTTCGAGCTCGAAAAAGGGCGAATCCTTCAGTGGTTCCTTGCGGAAGACATCGAGTGCGGCGCCCGCGACCTGACCGCTGCGCAAAGCATCCGCGAGAGCTTCTTCGACAATTAGTTCGCCGCGCGCGCAGTTGACGATGCGCACGCCCTTCTTCATGATGGCGAGATTGGTCGCATTCAACATACCTTCTGTTTCGTGGGTCAGGCCGACATGCAGCGTCAGATAATCTGCCTGGCGAAAAACTTCCTCGCGCGAAGCCAGCCGCACGTCGTGCTCGCGGGCAATGGTCGCGGAAACAAAGGGATCGTGGCCTACCAGATCCATGCCGAAGCCATAGGCTCGACGCGCCACTTCCAGGCCGACTCGGCCCAGGCCGACGATCCCGAGGGTCTTGCCACGCAATTCTGTGCCCTGCAAAGATTTCTTTTCCCATAGGCCAGCATGCATGGTTGCATTGGCGCGCGGCACCATGCGGGCCAGATCCACCATCAGTGCCAGCGTCAGCTCGGCCACCGCTACAGCGTTTGCCCCAGGCGTATTCATCACAACGATGCCCTGTCGAGTGGCCGCTTCGGCGTCGATGTTGTCCACGCCGACGCCGGCGCGACCTATCACGCGCAACTTCGGCGCTTTTTCGAGCAACGCGGCATCCACCTGCACCGCGGAGCGAACGACTAAACCGTCCGCATCGGCCAGCTCAGCGGCCAGGCCATTCTTGATCTGGTCATGAGTGACCACTTTCCAATCGGCAGCATTCGCAAACACGGCAATCGTGGCCGGAGAAACTTTCTCGGCAAGAACGACCTTCATCGCTGGCTTCCTATCGTTGGGGGGTCAAACAGTCTTCCCAAGGCTTGGGTCAAAGGGCGTTCCACTTACGCAGCCATCGTGGAACACCCGCAGAAAAAGCTATCAGCCCACGGCAACCGGTTCCGTGCTCGCGGGGTTGGGTGCAGCTAGAGTTTTATCGACGATCCGGGCGCGCTCTGCAAGGACACGCTGCGCCGCGGCGAGCGCATCGCCCAGCTCGAACTTCGATTTCGGAAGCAAACTGGCCGTGACCTGTTCCAGAGCGCCAATCACCGCCAGCGTGTCCAGCGGATCGAAAAAGCCGAGATGAGCAACGCGGAAGAGCTGGCCTTTCATTTCTCCCTGTCCATTGGCAACGATGGTGCCAAAGCGGGTTTTCAGCTCCTTGACGATGACGCCGGAATCCACTCCCTCCGGCGGCATCACGGCGGTCACGGCAGAGGCGGGAGCATCCGGCGCGAACAAACGCATTCCCAGCGCGGGAACTGCCGCACGCATCATGGCGGCACAGGTTTCGGCATTCTCGACCAGCAACGCCCGCCCCTTCGCCAGGTCTCCATTCGCCTGTGCGGCAATGTAG
Organism: uncultured Acidobacteriota bacterium; assembly: GCA_963756315.1. Taxonomy (GTDB): domain Bacteria; phylum Acidobacteriota; class Terriglobia; order Terriglobales; family Acidobacteriaceae; genus JAKAAZ01. Next base: position 655,889 of record CAVWNI010000009.1, on the reverse strand, counting down.
TCGAATGCCGCTCCCAAGGCGGCGATCAGCGCGACACCAGGAGTATAAGCAGACTCGCCTTTGGACGCGACCTTCCGCTCCTTGCGCAGGTCGAAGTAGTAGCGCGGATTTTTTGTCGTTTCCATGCGTTTCCAGGCGCGATCGCTGATCGCAAGATAGGCGAGGCCTGGCGGAATCATCACCGCCTTTTGCGATCCACCGATCAGCACGTCCACTCCCCACGCATCCATGTCGAGGTGCGTCGTGCCCAAGCCTGTAATCGCGTCGACGACCAGCAACGCGTCGCTGCCGCCGGAGCGCAGTAACTCAGCGACCGCCTGCACGTCATGGCGAACGCCGGTCGAGGTCTCCGTCGCCTGCATCAGCACAACCCGCGTGTCGCTGCGGAGTGCGGCCTGGACAGCATCCAGCGACAAAGTCTGGCCATAAGGAGCGCTGACGACATCGGGTTGGCAGCCAAACGCCTTGGCGAGGCCGGTCCAGCGTTCGCCGAATTTGCCGGCGGTGAGCACCAGCACACGGTCGCCCGGAGAGGTCAGATTGGCGATCGCTGCTTCCATCGCTCCTGTACCGGAGCTGGTCAGCAGGACGACGTCGTTCCGGGAACCAACAAATGCCCGAAGCTGGTCCAGCACGCGCTGATAAAGCGCGCGAAATTCCGGGGTGCGATGATGCAGGTCAGCGGCAGCCATGGCAAACTGCGCCGCTGGCAGCAAAGGTGTGGGTCCTGGAGTAAAGAGACGGGTCTTATGGAACATGGCTCCATTCTAGTGAAAAACCAGTCGTTTTGCTGAACGCTTATAATCAGAGGTTTGGGCGTTTTTTTCTCGAGATTTGAGAGGTGTTTTCCGTGAGCTTGACAGATAAAGTGCAGCAGGACATGGTGGCAGCCATGAAATCGCGGGAGGCGGACCGCCTTTCGACGCTTCGCATGATGAAATCCGCGCTGAAAAACAAGGAAATCGACAAACGCGCGCCCCTCACCGACGCCGAAGCCGGCCAGGTGCTGATCACCATGGTCAAACAGCGGCGAGATTCCATTGAGCAATTTACCAAGGGCAATCGCATGGATCTGGCGGACAAGGAAGCCGCGGAGATTCCTATCATCGAGAGCTATCTGCCAAAGTCGGCGTCGGAAGACGACATTCGCGGAATCGTGGAGGGCGTCATTGCCGAGATATCCGCGACGGGCTCGCGGCCGACGGCAAGAGACATGGGCTCCGTGATGAAGGCGGTGCAGGCGAAATTTCAGGCCACGGGCCTGCGCGCCGACGGCAAACTGGTCAGCGAACAAGTGAAAGCTGCGCTGACTTCCTGATCATTCCAGTGGGACGAGTCGGAACAACTGAGGCGGCACAGGGGGCCTAGACCTTCGCCGCCCTTTGCCCGAGCGCCTTCTCCGGCATAACGACAACGATGGTTCCCTCCGGAATCGAGCCTTCCAGCAGATGAATCCTTCCCTCTTTGACAATCCCGCGCAGCGGTCGCACCGGGGGCGGAACGGGCACTGAGGCGGATGCAGGGGAGACCGCCGTCGCGCTCTTCAATTCTGACTTCCGCCGCATTCCCCGGTCCATGGCCTGGTTCGCCAACTCGTCTGCCTTCTTGTTTTTTCCCCGCAGCACGTGCTCGATCTGGAACGCTTCCAGCCTGGCAATGCAGCGCTTCGCTTGCTCGTACAGGGGGCGAAGGTCAGGGCTTTGCACTCGATATTGACCGCGTATCTGCTTCACCATCAACTCCGAATCGGAAATCACGCGTAGGCGGGGATGGCCATTCGCGAGCGCAAACTCCAGGGCAGCCAGCAATCCGGAATATTCCGCGACGTTGTTGGTGCGCATTCCCAGAAATTCGCTCAGTTCGGCCAGAGATCGACCCATCTTCGCCCTGCACCACCACGCCATAGCCGGAGGGCCCCGGATTTCCCCGGGAACCCCCGTCGGTATAGGCGACGGCCCATTGGCTCGTGGCCGTCGGACGACCTGTGTCGTTTGAGAAAAAAGAGGATTGGGCTGTACCGGCGGACCGCTTCAAATCGGATGTCATCTGCCCCAGTCTAGACCAGTTCTGTGGTCGCCGGGATTCAGCCTGGAATCTCGGATTTGAGGCAATAGGGAGGGACAAGGGACCCGACCCAGGGTTCGCCTTCGTTTTGCGAACTGAAAGTGGGCCACTGGGCTTACCTTTGCCGGAAAACACCGTCTTAATGAGTGGAGAGACATCTATGGAATCGCGGCGATTCGCCATCCTTCCGCAAGAGAGCTTCATCCCCCCACGGACTTCCCCCCACAGTCGATCTGAAGCTGCCCGGATACAATCAAAGTCTAGAATGTACGGCGATGGTTCAGCGCGGGCAGAAGACGCCGAGTTAATTCGCGAGGCCCAAAAAGGCTCGCGGACGGCCTTCGATGTCCTGGTGCGGCAATATGACCACGCCGTCCTGCGCCTGGCGCTGCATCTGACCGGTTCCGAACAGGATGCGCAGGATATTCATCAGGAAGCCTTCCTGAAGGCCTATCGCCATATCGGCAGCTTCCGCTTCGAGTGCTCGTTTTATACCTGGATTTACCGGATCGTAACCAACCTTTGCCTCGACCTGCTGCGTCGACGCAAGACCCGCCGGGAAGACCCCGCCGTGATGATCGACTCCACCGGCGAAGAGCATGACACCATGGTGAACGTGTCGGACGATCGCGCCATGGCGAACCCAGCCCGGGAACTCGACAGAAAGATACTAGGCGAGAAAATTCAGACGGCGCTGGCGACGCTGACACCCAGGGAGCGAACCGTATTTGAATTGAAGCACTATCATGGACTCCGGTTGAGGACGATCGGAGAGATGTTGAATACAACGGAAGAAACGGCGAAAAATACGCTGTTCCGTGCGACGCGTAAATTGCGTACGCAATTAGCAGTGATGCGATAACAGGTGGTGAAGGAAAATGATTCGTTTCAATTTCAGGAGCAGGCCATGAATTGCGAAAAAGCACAGCAGTCGATTGTGCAATATATCTATGGAGAACTGCCCGATGAGAGCTGTCACAGTCTTGAACAGCATCTTACCGGCTGTGAGCATTGCCGCAGCGAACTTCAATCCTATGAAGCACTCCGCCAGGAAATGTCTCTGGTTCCCGTCGAAGAACCGTCCGCCAATTTTCTAGCCCAGAGTCGGATCCGGCTGGAGGATGCGATCGATCTACTACCCCCTCCCAGCCTCTACATGCGATTCGAAACAGGGTTTCGCGGATTCATCGCTCAATTACAGGCCGCGCCTGGCATGGCGGTAGCGGTGGCGGTTGTAGGTTTGGGCATCGGCGCGGGCGGCGGCCATTATTGGAATGGAAAACACGCCCGAACGGAGCATCCAGTTCCACAGCTGGCAGCTTCCGCAATACCAGCAGCCACCCTCTGCAACTCCAGTTGCTGCTGTGGCAACAACCTCCGCACCGTCAGTTTTCAACGTCAGCCAAATCGTCCAGCATCCGAATACCGATATGGTGGAAGTGCACTTCAACACCATGGTGCCGGCCACGGTGGAAGGGTCCGTCGACGACCCGGAAGTCCAGAAACTGCTGCTGATGGCGGCGCAGAATGCCGTCGATCCAGACGTACAAAGCAATTCCGTGGGACTGTTGGCCCAGCAATGCAAGGCGGGTCATTCCTGCGGCGAAGGAACCGTGCGGACGGCATTGATGGTGGCGTTACGCTACGACCGCGACCCTGCAGTCCGGCTGAAGGCACTGGAAGGATTGGAGCCATACGTGGGGCAGGACGTGCGGGTGCGTGATGCCGTGCTGGAGTCTCTGATGCATGACCCCAGCCAGCCGGTACGGAGCCACGCGCTGCAGATGCTGGAGCCGGTCCAGGCTGATAGCAGCGTACGGGTCGTGCTGCAGACCGTCTCGACCGGAGACGACAACCCAGCCATGCGCGAGGCTTCGCTGAAGTTGTTGCAGTCCATTCCGCCAACGGAATAGCGAGGCAGCCATCCGGCTGCGTTGAAGCTGAGAAACTCAGCGGCTCATCGATCCGACTTGCTGGAGATCGACCAATCCACAAATCGTCCGACGGATCCGCTGCATTTCAACAGCCTGATAAGCTGGAGCGGGCTTGGGTGGTGGAACCGGGGGGACGGGATTCCACGCAACATTTTGTTACGAGAAATTGCGCCTGCATCCTTCCCTGGTCCTGGGCTCAGGAACCCGGGAACAAATGCAGGACGCGGGGCCAGGTTGCAAATCGGATTCGAAAAGAAGCTGTCAATGCTCGCTGAGAACGGGAAGCAAGAATGATGAAACAGCCGTCCTTTCCATGCAATGTTGCCTGTCTTGCGTTGCTGGCGTTGCCCGTGACGACTCAGGCCCGTGCTGGAATGGGAGCCGTCAGCGGCATCACCAGTTTCCACCACCATAGCGGGTACCTTGGAGTTTATTTTGAAAACCTCACCAATCAGCAGAGAGTCAAACTTCACGTAGCCCCAAATCAAGGGGTGGCCATCGCCGCGGTCGATCATGATGCTCCCGCAGGCAAAGCGGGCCTGCGCTCCAACGACGTCATCCTGAAAATGAACGGCAAGAAGGAGCAGCACGCGGCCGATCTCATTGACGCCCTCCATAAGATGGATCCCGGGCAAACCGTGGTTCTCGACATGGTGCGCGACGGAACTCCGCTGCAGGTCCACGTCGTGCTGGGGGACCGCAATGCAATCGAGAAAGAAGCGTGGTCACAGCATTACACCGTACCCGATCCGAATGCGCAGCCCCCCGCGCAGACCAGTTTTCTGGGTGCTGTGCCGTCTGAAATTGGCAAGACGTTCAGTTCCAATGGCGGCTTGATGAGCTACATCCCCGGCACGCCTCCTTACACAGGTATGACACTGGACGTTTTGAATCCGCAATTGGCCCGATACTTCGGGCTGAAGAACTCTACCGGGCTGCTGGTCAAAAGCATCGACCCGAATAGCCCCGGAATACGCGCCGGAGTGCAGGCGGGAGATGTAATCTGCAAGGCCGACGATGTGCCGATGACTTCCCGCAGCAAATGGAACCATGCTCTGCGGTCCAACCGCAATGCGGCAATTAAACTGCAGATTCTCCGCGATCGTCAGCCACAGGTTTTGATTCTGACGCTGGCTGCCAGCAAATCCTGAAACTTAGATTGTGCGGTGGCCAGGAGTTCCTAGGGTCACGTTGCCCGCGCCTTGGGCGATGGGACCATGTGGACGAGGCCACCGATCAGGATCGCACCCAGGGCCAGCGTAATGGCGACGGCAAGCAGGCCAGCAGAAAAGAAATGCGTGCGATCCAGCAGCCAGCCCATCCAAACCGGGCCAACAAAGCCGCCGAAGTTGCCAAGGGCGTTCACGACCGCAATCCCAGCCACCGAATTCTCACCAAGATGTTCGGTCGTGGTTGCCCAGAAGAGCGGCATGGCGGAAAAGATGCCGAGCGCCGCAATCGAAAATCCCGTAATGCTGACGGCAAGCAAATGGCTGGCCGACGCAATATACATTCCCAGCGCCGCGCATAGAAACGCGAGCACAACGTGCCAGGTTCTCTCTCTGGAACTGTCCGAGTGCCGGCACCACAGCACCATTCCCACCGCGCTCACAAGGTAAGGAAATGCCACGATCCAGCCGGTGTGCGCCACGGTAAGCCCTTCCGAGGTGAGAATGCGCGGAATCCAGAAGCCAAGCCCGTACAAGCCGATCATCAAGCAGAAGTAGGCAAGGGTAAAGCCGAGCACGATACGACTGCGGAGCAGCCGGATCCAGGAGGCATGAGGCGGTGCCGCCGGGGATTCAGCGACGATGGCGGCCAGCAGGCGACTCTTTTCACCCGTCGATAGCCAGCGGGCGTCTTGTGGTCCGTTGGCGAGGACGAAAGGAACGACAAGCCCGAAGACCACCGCGAGACCGCCCTCGATCAGGAAGAGCCACTGCCAGCCCCGCAGCCCGGCGACGCCGCTCAACCCAAGGATGGCAATCGAGAGGGGCGCGCCCGCCACCGTGGAGAGCGGAATCGCGACAATGAACAGCGCCATCAAGCCGCCGCGCACGGACGCCGGGAGCCAGTACGTGAGATACAGCACCACCCCAGGAAAGAAGCCGGCCTCGGCGGCGCCAAGCAGGAAACGCATCAAAATGTACGCCGGACCGGAGTGGACAAAGGCAAGGCCCAGCGAGACCAGCCCCCACACCACCATCAGGACGGCAATCCAAATCCGCGCCCCGATCTTTGCCAGCATGAAATTGCTGGGGACCTCAAATAGAAAATATCCGAAAAAAAAGATGCCGGCGCCAATTCCAAACACGGTATTGCTGATGCCGATGTCGCTGTTCATCGTGAGAGCAGCGAAGCTGACATTCACCCGGTCGAGAAATGCGATCAGGTAGAGGAACATCAGAAAAGGAATCAGCCGCAGCGCGATGCGATGGTAGATCGCAGTCAGACTGACCGCGTTCTGTTCCAGTTCGACAATGGCGGAAGAAGAGTCAGGTCTTGTCATGGGTGGTCGCGCCGCGCCGGTTCCGGGCATTCCAAGTATATGCATCGATCCGATTCGCTGGCCCGCGCCAGATGATCGGGGAAGATCTTCTCCAGAGTTGCACGCGAATGCTCCGGGTCAGATCTCCGGCCGATCAACGTCAGATTTCCGTGATGCGTTTCGGCCGCTCCTGGGGCAGACGGCGCGCCAGCAATGGCGTGATAAAGAGAACCGCGAACAGAGTCGTCACCATTCCGCCGACGACAACACGGGCCAACGGCTGTTGCGCCTGCGCTCCAATGCCGTTGGAAACGGCGGCGGGAAGAAGACCTAAGGCGGCGCACATACATGCCATCACCACGGGACGCATTTCCTCCAGGCATCCACGAAGCAATCCTCGCTCTTCTCCCATTTCATACTGCGAATGACGCACGCCTCGCAGAAAGACGACCGCACCCAGCGTGTTCAACCCCAGCACGGAGGTAAATCCAACCGCTGCCGCGATGCTGAAAGGTGTATGTGTCAACAGCAGTGAAAAAACACCGCCAATCATGCCAAACGGAATCACGGCCATGACAATCAGCGCATCGCGGAACGACAGAAACAGAATGTAGAGCAGGCCGAGAATCATGATCAGGCTTACCGGCACGACAAAGGCGAGGCGATGCAATTCCTTCTGCAGGCTGTCGAATTCACCGGCCCAGGTGTATTCGTATCCTGGCGGTAATTTGATTTGTTGTTGCAGCCGGCCTTGCAAGTCACGAATCGTGCTGGAAAGATCGCGGCCGCGAACGCTGAATTTGATGGGCACATATCGGCGTCCACCCTCGCGATAAATTGCAAAAGCTCCGTCGCGAATGGTGACATCGGCGATTTCTCCCAGCGGGACCATGTTGCCGTCCGGGGTCGGCAAAAGAATCTTCCGGATTACATCGGGATTATCCCGATCGACCAGGGGATAGCGCACCACCAGATCGAAGCGTCGGTCGCCGAGAATCATTTGCGTAATGGGCGCACCGCCTACGGCAGCCTGAATCGCATTGTTGATGTCCTGGGCCGCAATCCCGTACCGCGCGGCTTTGGCACGATCGATCTGGATGATGAGGTTGGGTTGCCCACCCACTTTGAAAATGCCGGCGTCCTGCACGCCCGGTACGGACTGCATGACCTTGAGGATCTGCTCCGACAGCGTCGATAACGTGTCAAAGTCATTGCCGAAAAGCTTGAGCGAATTTTCCCCTTTGACGCCGGACATCGCTTCTTCCACATTGTCCTGGATGTTTTGCGAGAAGCCGAGAACCACACCCGGATATTTGGCCAGCTTGGATTGCATCTCTTCAATCAGCTTGTCCTTGCTGCCGTGCAGATAGCCGGGCCACTGGCCCTCCGGCTTCAGGTCGGTAAAGATCTCCACATTGTTGAAGGTGGTCACATCGGTGCCGTCATCCGGCCGCCCAACTTGAGACACCGTTTGTCTCACTTCAGGGAATTTATCCAGCGTGGCGCGCATCGAATCTGCAATGGCCACTGCCTGCGGAAAAGAAATATCCTGCGGCAGCGTGGCGCGAATCCACAGATTGCCTTCCTCCAGCGCCGGCATAAATTCGCCGCCAATGAAATGAAACACAAACGCGGTCAGCAGGAGGCACGCAATGGCCGCTGCCCAGACCAGCCGAGAATACTTAAGCGCGAATTCCAACGCCGGCTGATAGAGGCGATGCATGTTCCGCAGAAGCCAGGTTTCCTTGCCTGTTGTTGGCTCTTTCGACGCGGTCAGGAATCCCAGCACAGGCGCAAAAATGATTGCGTAAATCAATGCGCCGATCAATGCGAATCCGTACGTCATCGACATCGGCGCGAAGATTTTTCCCGGCACTCCCTGCATGGTGAACAACGGAATGAAAGAGATGAGAATGATGATGGTGGCGTAAATCACCGGCTTTGCGCTCTGGCTGACGCCTTCCACGATCAGATCCGCGGTATTCTCCATTTCCATTCTGCGAGAGAGCCTGCGATACACGCTTTCCAAAACGACGATCGACGCATCGACAAGAATTCCGAAATCGATGGCGCCAATGGAAATCAGGTTGGCGGAGTGACCGGTCACCACCATCAATGTCAGCGCGAAAAGCACGGCGAACGGAATTGTCAGTACGGCCAGCATGGTCGTGCGGAAGTCACCGATGGTAATCACCAGAACAAAGGTCACCAGCGCCAGGCCGGTCATGATGATGTGCTTTACCGTGTCCGTGGTGACATTGATCAGGTTGGTCCGGTCATAATACGGCTTGATCTGCATGCCGGGCGGCAGCAGGTTGCCGTGGTTCAGGCTGTATACCTTCTGTTTCAACGCCTTCAGGGCGGGCAGCGACTGCGCTCCCTTCTGCAACAGTACGATTCCTTCCACAATGCTGCTGTCATTGTTTCTTCCCACCCGACCCAGCGGCGGTTGATTCCCTCGGCTGACCGTAGCCACATCCCGCACCAGAACGGGAACATGGTCGTGTTCGGCGACGACGATGGCCCCGATGTCGTCCACATTCTTGAGCAGTCCAATCGACCGCACGTTGACATTCTGCGCACCCAGCGTAAGGTAATCCCCGCCCACATTGGCGTTGCTGTTCTGGATGGCATTCACTACCTGGGTCAGAGTCACGTTATGCGCCAGCAGCAGGTTCGGATCCACGATGACCTGGTATTGCCGCGTGGTTCCGCCAAACGTCGTCACATCGATGATTCCGGGAACTTGCTTCAATTCCCGGGTGACCAGCCAGTCTTGCGTCGCCTTGATTTCATTCGAGGAGTAGCCAGGACCCGTGAGGACATAGCGATAGATCTCCCCGATCGGCGAGGTAGGCGAGAGTTGCGGCTGCAGGTTGTTCGGCAAATTAAGAGTTTGAAGGTGGTACAGCACCTCCTCGCGATCGTGGAAATAGTCACTGTCAAAACTGAAATAGAGCTTCACATCGCTCAGCCCGAAAATGCTGGTGGAGCGAACCTGTTCCAGATGCGGTGAACCGTAAACGGCGTTTTCGACCGGGATGGTGACCTGCTGCTCCATCTCTTCAGCGGACCACGCGGGATTCTGCGTGATGATTTCCACCAGCGGTGGAGACGGGTCAGGATATGCCTCAATGTCGAGCTGGGTGTACGCGTAGCAACCCACCAGCAGGGCGGCTATGAACATAACCAGGACAACGACACGGTACTGCAGCAGGGTCCGGATCAAGCTGTTCATATCAGTCTCCTGAGGACGGGCGCAGTAGCGCCGCCCCCAGCGTGACAACTTGATCGCCATCGTGCAGGCCGCTTAGAACGACGACATTCTGCTGCTGCATCTGGCCTACTTTGACCGGATTCCTTTCATACTTGCCCGGCGAGGTCTGGACAAATACCGAATCGAAATTATTTTCGTGGATCACAGCGGACGAAGGGACCAGAAATCCCTGGATCGTGGAACGCTCAACAATGATATTCGCGAACATCTGCGGCTTTAACTTCATCTGCGGGTTCGCCAGCACAACGCGCACCTTGACGGCGAGCGTGGTGGGATCGAGCGACTGGGACAAATTGTCCACCCTGCCCGGCAACGACAAGCCTGGATAGGCCGGAAAGGTTACATTCACCGGACGCCCAACATGAATGCTGGCCAGATCGCTCTGGTATGCGTCGCCCAAAATCCAGACATGATCCAGGTTGGCGATCGTGGCGATCGGAGTCGCATTGTCCAGCGAGCGTTGCCATTCCCCCACCGCCGTGCCCGTGTCCAGCACCACACCGCCGATCGGCGCGTGGATGGGGGCTTCGTCGCTATTGTTGTTCTCTGAAAATCCAAGTTCATGAATCAGCTGCCGTGCCCGTTCCTGCTCCGAATGCGCGGCATCGTCGGCAGCTACTAACTGCTCATAGTCTGCTTTGGCCAGGACTTCATGCTGCAGGAGCAGCTTTCCTCGCGCCAGCGCTTCATCGGCAAGCACGACCTGGATCCTTGCCTTCTCAAAATCAGAGCGTGCCTGTGCGATCTCCCCGCTTTGCAAGATCGCAATCACCTGGCCGGCCTGAACCACCTGCCCCGGCAACACGGAAAATCGTACGATGCGTCCGCTCAGTGGAGGAAAGACCTGGACGACTTTCGTCGGGTTGGCAGTCACACGAGCTGGAATATTTAATTTGTCAACGACTGGCTGGCTGTGGACCACCACCGTCTGCACGATCGTCCGTGCCGCGGGAGGCGGCGCGGAAGAAGCGGAATCCGAGCTGCAGCCTGCTGCGCAAAAAGCGAGAAACATTGTCGCCATCGCTAAATTGGGCGATTTCATGGGAGGATCTCCGTCGCGGTTGCATAGCTTAGCTGATGAATGCTCAGCCAAACCTGCGCGTTCGCGTTGATTGCGTCCAGTTTGGTTTGCCTGTCGTCATGCAGCGCATCCAGATAGTCGAGCAGTGTGTAGCTGCCGTGGCGATAACCAAATTCCAGATTGTTCAATACAGTTCCGGCTTCCTGCACATAGTGCGTGTTGTATCGCTGGGCCAATGATTGCGCCGCCTGGTACGCCGCCCAGGCTTGGTCGACATCGGAAAGAACCTGGTTGCGCGCGGCGATTTCGGTAAAGTGGCTCGATTGCGCCGTGAATCGCGCCACCTGCTTCTCTCCCTGATTGCGATCGAAGATGCGCAGCGGAATACTGATGCTGAATCCGGCGGAGTTGAAGATGCCGGTTCGCTCATACTCACCGGCCAGCGTGGGATCGGTCGTTCCGTTAGCATCGGCCAGTTTCACATTGGCATCCGCAACCAGAATGGCCGACTGTGCGGCAAGATAGTCCGGCCTGGCCGCCAGCGCCTTCTGTTCCAGCTCTGGCAAGCTCACGTCGAGCACTGGGGGAGTAAGAGTCCCCGCAACGTCAAAATTACGGCTGGGCTTTTCAACACCGAGCAGTTGCTGTAATTGGTCGCTGCTCTGCACCAGGTTTACCTGAGCATTGGAATAGTCGGACTCGAATCCGGCCAATTGCAAATCGATGCGGTCGAAGTCGGTTTGACTGATAGCCCCCGCCTGCAGGCGCACGTGGCTCAGGTCAACAGTTTTGCGGTAGCTGGTCAGATTGCCGTCGGCCAGTTGAACGGCTGCCTTGGCCACCACCATATTGGTAAAGGCCTGCTTCACTGCCAGTGCGGTTTGCCGCTCGAGATCGTGATACTGGCTTTCTGTAACCAGGGTGGACGCCCGGGCACTGTCCAACCGCCAACGGCGTTTTTGCCCGCGCTCAAACAGTCGCGATACATTGCCTGCGTAGGAATATGGGTTGGAAGGGTTGTTGGCGGGCAGCGTGATGTCAGTACCGCTCAGCGAGAAGACCGGGTTCTGGCGCAGCCCGGCGGTAATTTCCTCGGCGCGGGTGGATTCGAGATTCCGTTGTGCCGCCAGCAGCGTCGGATTTTGGCGAAGCGCCAGCGCAACCGCCTGCTGCAACGTAAGCGCTGCAGCCGGGGTCGCCTGTGCCAGCGCGGGTCGCAAACCGAGCAGCACCAGAACACAGACCCCCAGTCGCACCATTCGGGAGTGCTTCATGTACATTTCCTTGAAAGATAGAAAGCAGGAGACCGCACGGTCCATTCCAGGACCGCAAACGCTGCCAGCTACACAGTCGTGGGCGGGGCCCTGCCCTGCATGCCTTGCCGCTCAAAACAATAGGAACAGTGGATCTCCACGGCAGCGTCCAAACGACTGGCATTTGGAATCGGAAGGAACGACATATCCCGCACGGGGAAGAAAAGTGCTCCATGCACTCTGTGGGTTGCAGCCGGCGGCTGTCCGGTCACAGGTCCATCACACCGCCGCACAATCTGATCGCCGTCGGTAGGAGCAACCATGGCCATCAGATCGTCGGTCATGGAAATGACCGGAAGCAACATCGCCACCAGAACGAGATACGAAATCCACGCGGTCGAATGCGGGTGGACGTATTCTTGAGACACGCAATGGCGTCTGCTTCTGGACTTGAGCAAGAGCGCGCCCAACGCAACAGAAGCGGCTAGCCATAAGAAATTGAGTAGCAGTTCCACAGAGTTAGTGATTATTGTATGACAGAAGCATGACGGTGGTAGGCATCTCCGGGGTCACTTACCCCCAGCAGGATGCTTCCTAGTACATCGGTTCAGCAACGAAAGTCTTGTTGCTGCATCTAGTTGATGTGGACGGACAGCCCGTTCACAGCAGAGGCAATGTATGGCGTGGGATGAATCCTTTACCTGTGACATTTGCGGTACGGCTAAGCTCGAATCGAACCATTGGTGGCTGGTTACGCTGGGAAATGTGCTTTGCTTTGAAGAGGGCCAACCGGCACGCCACTTCACTTTATTGCCCTGGGATAATGACGAATCTCGAAATTCTGAGGTCCACCATATCTGCGGAGAGGGTTGCGCCACCAAGGCGCTGGAACGATTTATGTCGACCGGGAGTCTTACCCCTGAAGGATCGAAGCTGGGCGCGCGCGCGGAAGTGCGATGATGTCGTTTACATGACCAGCGCAAGCTTCTCCAGTTCAGACTGGATGCAATCGATGGTGCGCCCCGCATCCTCAAAGCGCGCCACTGCGTCGCGCGCGCTCTGCCGCGAGACCCCATAGCCACGCCCCGCCAGGAAGCTGCTGATCAGATCCGCCGCCTGCCAACTGTCGAGCCCATGCTGCAGCAGTCCGTCGCGCAATTCCTGCAACTCCACCATAGGAAATTTCTCGATGTGCGAGCCAAGGTGCATGGAGCCTCCGTTACTGCCGTATTGCATATCTACTCTGTGTTGCGGATCCATTCACGGCCGCAACTTTCTCGCTGCTAACTAAGACTCATTTCCGCTTCAGTTTGTTGCTAAGAAATCGTACAAACTATTTGAATTGAATCAGTCAATCAATCGGATGTGCACCGTTTTGCATGATTTCTGCACGCCATTGGAGTGGACGTTGAACGCTCTCGCATTTGTTATCGGCATCTATTGGACTTGCAAAAGTGAACTTTGGTCATCGGAAGGACGATTCGATGCCATACTTTCGTGTTGCGCGGCACACCCGCTTCATGCCATCGAATCTTACAGCGACTCGTCGCGTACCTCATCGCTATGCCCGGCATCCGTTACGATAGTGGTACGCCCATGACAACCACGACAACGTCTCAAATATTGGACGGAAATGCCATTGCGGCCGCGATCCAGGCAGACGTGGCCAACGACGTACAGCAACTCCACCTGCAAGGAATTCGACCCGGTTTGACTGTGGTGCTGGTCGGCAATCACCCCGCATCCGAGGTGTACGTACGAAACAAGGTGAAAACCAGTTCCGCACTGGGGATCAACAGCCAGTCCATCACCCCGCCTGCCTCCGTGACGACGGAAGAAATGCTGGCCCTGATCGCCACGCTGAACGCGCGCGACGATGTGGATGGAATCCTGATCCAGTTGCCGCTGCCCGGCCACGTAGACGCCAAACGATTGCTGGAAGCCGTCTCGCCCGAGAAAGATGTGGACGGATTTCATCCGGTGAATGTCGGCCGCCTGCAGAGCGGCCAGCCCTCTTTGGTTCCCTGCACTCCTGCGGGAATCATCCAAATGCTGAAACGCAGCCGAATTCCCATCCAGGGCCAGCATGCCGTGGTGGTGGGGCGAAGCGACATTGTCGGCAAGCCCATGGCCATGTTGCTGCTGCAGGAAAATGCCACCGTCACCATTTGCCACAGTAAAACCAAAGACCTCGAGGGATTCTGTCGCTCCGCCGACATTCTTGTGGCAGCCATCGGCAAGCCCGGCATCATTACCCCCGCCATGGTGCGGCCGGGTGCCGTGCTGGTGGATGTTGGAATGAATCGCATCACATCGCAAGAGGACTTCGACCGTTTTTTCTCCGGGAATGCCCGCCGTGAGGCGACCTTCAAGGAAAAAGGCTCCGTTCTGATGGGAGACATTGATCCCCACGCCTTCGCCCTGGCCGGCTATTACACACCCGTTCCAGGCGGAGTGGGCCCGCTCACCATTGCCATGTTGATGGCCAATACGGTTCGCGCGGCTCGGCTGCGGCGGGGACTGCCGGTTTAGCTCTTCCAGGGAGAATTGCCCCATGCTGCGCGTCGGCCTTACAGGAGGATTGGGAAGCGGAAAAAGCACCGTTGCCGGTATGTTCGCGCGCCAGGGAGTGTATGTCCTCGAGGCGGACCAGATTGGCAGGGAGTTGATGCAGCCTGGCCAACCTGTCTACGCAGCGATTCTGTCCCACTTCCGCCAATATCCGGATGCGCCGCAGCTAACCCGCGACGACGGTCAGCTGGATCGCAGCGTGCTGGCCCGCTATGTGTTCTCGACGAACCGGCTGCAAGAACTAAGCCGCATCGTGCATCCAGCCGTAATCGCCGAGCAGGAATGTCGCATGGAAACCATATTTCTTAAGGATCCAGCAGCGATTGCGATGGTAGAGTCCGCACTCATTTTCGAGGCAGACCGCGCCGGGACTGCCCCGGGTCTCAGTTGCCAATTTGATGTGCTGATTCTTGTCACCGCCCCGGAGGACGTCCGGCTGGCTCGCTATGTGCGACGGGCAAGTGGCGACCGAACACTTTCAACCCGGGAAACAAATGCGCTGGAAGAGGATGGGCGCAGACGAATTGGAATGCAGATCACGGATGCGGAGAAAATTCCATACTGCGATTTCGTCATCGATAACTCCGGCCCGGTGGAAAAAACGGAGGCCGCAGTGCAGGATATCCTGAGGAGCCTGAAACGCGAGGAGCATACAACCACTCTTCAATGAATGTGTTCAATAGAATGGGAACTTACGTCGCAGAGAGACGACGAATCACCCCTGCCTCCATCCGAAGAGGCAGGGAACGCACCTCGAAATGAAGCCTGATCCAATGCATTCTGTTCCTGTCGCAGCCTGTGAGGCCCACGCTGCGGCAACAGAGAATTGAGAGCCATGCACCATATGAAAGCACGTTTGCTGATTTTGACCCTGGCCATCCTCGGTGGCTTTTACATCGTCACGACGCATACGCCTTCCACTGGAAGTGGACGCGGCTGGTTCGCCCATACCGCCACCCCTGCCCCCGAGTCGAAAGCGGAAGCAATCCCCAGCGGCTTGCAGATGACAGAGGCCGAAGCCGCTCCGGCCCTGCTGCCCAGCGAGCAAAACAATATCGCGGTCTACAAGAAGGCGCTGCCCTCGGTCGTAAATATTACGTCGAACACGGTCACCTTCGACTTCTTTTACGGCGCGGTGCCGGAGGAAGGCCAGGGTTCCGGCTTCATCCTCGACAAGAAAGGCGACATTCTCACCAATTACCACGTCGTCTCAAACGCGCAGAAGGTAGAAGTCACGCTGTACAACAAGCATCAATACATTGCCAAGATTCTTATGATCGATAAGGGCCATGACCTGGCCTTGTTGAAAATCGACGCTCCAGACCTGCAGCCAGCCACATTAGCGGACTCGCGCAATCTTCAGGTGGGTCAACTGGTCTATGCCATCGGCAATCCCTTTGGCCTTAGTGGGACGATGACGCGCGGAATCATCAGCTCAATTCGGTCGGTGCGCGGACCGATGGGCAACCTCATCTCAGACGCCATCCAGACGGATGCGGCCATCAATCCCGGAAACTCCGGCGGACCCCTCTTGAATTCGCAGGGTGACGTGATCGGCATGAATACCATGATCGACACAGGCGGCGGCGCGGACCAGAATGCCGGAATCGGCTTTTCCATCCCCATCGATACTGCCAAAGCCGCTCTCAATGACTTCTTCCGTTATGGCAAAGTTCTCCGCCCGACGCTGGGAATTGTTGGTTTGCCGATCGGGCCCGACATCGCGAATCAGATGGGATTGCCCGCCGTTTCCGGCGTCCTGGTTGAGCGCACCGTTGCCGGCGGCCCGGCGGACCATGCAGGGATCCATGCCGGCACGCAACAGGCTTATCTTGGCAACACACCCATCTATATCGGTGGAGACTTGATCGTTGCTATTGACGGCGACCAGGTCACCAACGATCAGGATATTGCGGAAATCATGGATGGCCATCAGGCTGGCCAGACCGTGACGGTAACTATTTATCGCGCCCGCAAGCGGATGGACATCAAAGTCGTCCTCGGCATCGCCGGGAACTCCGGCGATGTGCGCGTTTGACGGTGTCTCTGCAACCACACGTTCCAGGCGAAGTGGTCAGGAGATGACACATCTGTCCCAGCCACTTCGCTTGCGCACGCACTCTGTTTACGCTGCCGTGCCGAGCGACCCATGGGGATCGATGACAAATTTCTTGGCGACACCTTTGTCAAAGTCCTTGTAGCCCTGGGGCGCATCGTCGAGCCGAATTACAGTTGCATTCACGATTTTCGCGATTGGCAAACGATCGTGCAAAATCGCTTGCATCAGCTGCCGGTTGTACTTCAACACCGGCGTCTGCCCGGTAAAAAAGCGTTGCGATTTTGCCCAGCCAAGCCCAAATCGCATGCGAAGATTTCCCTTCTGCGAAGCCTCATCTTTCGATCCAGGATCTTCCGTCACATACAGGCCAGGAATCCCAATACTGCCTGCGGCGCGGGTAATCGTCATCAGAGAATTGAGGACTGTGGCGGGGGCTTCCGTGTCATGCTGCGAGCCATGTCCATGCGCTTCAAAACCAACACAATCGATGGCGGAATCCACTTCCGGCACGCCCAGGATTTGCGCGATCAAATCTTCCAGCTTGTCACTCTTCGTCAGATCGACGGGCTCGAAACCCACCTTCTTCGCGTGCTGTAGCCGTTCCTGATTCATATCGCCGATCATCACAACGGCAGCGCCAAGAATCTGCGCCGACGCAGCCGCAGCCAGCCCAACCGGCCCGGCACCGGCGATATAGACCGTCGATCCCACCCCCACACCCGCATTCACCGCACCGTGGAAGCCCGTCGGCAAAATGTCAGACAACATGGTTAAGTCGCGAATCTTGGCCATGGCCTGAGCCTTGTCAGGAAATTTGATCAGGTTGAAATCGGCGTACGGCACCATTACATATTCGGCCTGACCGCCGACCCAGCCGCCCATGTCCACGTAGCCATAGGCTCCGCCCGCGCGTCCGGGATTTACGTTCAGGCAAACCCCCGTCTCCCGCTCCCGACAGGTGCGACAGCGTCCGCAGGCAACATTAAATGGGACCGTAACCAGGTCCCCAACCGCAAGATACTCGACGTCTCGACCTTTTTCGATGATCTCGCCGGTAATTTCATGGCCGAGAACAAGTCCGGCGGGAGCCGTGGTGCGACCCCGCACCATGTGCTGATCGGAGCCGCAAATGTTGGTCGCGACAATTTTCAGAATGACACCATGTGTGATCTCTTTGCCCGCGGGGTTCTGCATCTTCGGGTAGTCGATCGACTGCACTTCGACCCTGCCGGGGCCGAGAAAAACTACTCCGCGATTTGTAGCCATGGAAATGTCCTTTCAGATTAGTAAGCTGCCGCGCCGGCTTCGGCCACGGCCTGGTCCTGTGCTCCCATACCACCGCTCACGCCGATTGCGCCAACCACCTTGCCATCGAGCTTGAGGGGAATGCCGCCGGCAAAGATCATGATCTTGCCGTGGTTGGAGGCATGAATACCAAAAAACTGCTCGCCGGACTGGCTAAGAGCCGCAAGTTCCTTGGTACTGATGTCAAATGCGCGTGCCGTGTACGCCTTGTTAATTGCGATATCGACGCTGCCCAGCCACGCTCCGTCCATACGGACATGCGCGACCAGATTGCCCCCCGCATCGGCGACGGCGATGTTCATTGGCTGACCGATTTCATTGGCTTTCTCTTCTGCCGCAGCAATAATTCTGCGGGCATCTTCGAGATGAATCATATTTTCTCCTTCGGCTGAACTGCGTTGCTTGTTTTCGCCTAACGCCTCGAGTGCGCGAATTGCTCAAGGCAATCGTACGACGATACCAGTACTAAGTGTTTTTGGATTAAAACTGCTGCCTAACCCGGACAATCCTCCATAACTGAATTCGACGACGCGCCAGTCAATGCGAGGCAGAATCGTCAAATCCAATCCCCCGAGAAACTGATATTGAAATTTCGTCGCGCTCACCTGCCCGGCCCCTTGGCCGTAATCGGCGTGACCCAGGCCAATCAGCGCTTCGATGTAAGGCTGGATGGGCACGATATGCGGACGAACGGCGAGGCGAGGACCGACCAGGCCGCTGTCGAGCGAGGTCGCCCCTGATCCCAGGATGGCTCCGCGAGCGTCCAGTCCGGTGCTGAGAATCCAGAATTGCCCCTTGTCCAAATAGCCGCCGAATGTGGACCCGTAGATCCAATTTGTGTTCGGCACGTTGAGTTTGGCGGCACTGAATTCGCCGTACACACCAATCTGGGCTGTTGCGGTAACAGCGGCAAAAATCAGCAGCAGCAAACATCCGATTTGAGAACGTTTCATCGCGATAACAACCGTTGCTTTCCTGGTTTGAACCAAAGCTTCAGGCTGGGAACGCGACGTTAGCGTCGCTTGCGGTCTTTTTTTGTGGATCGATTGCGCCGCTTTTTACTTGGATGCGGCTTGGTATGGCTGGTCGCCTTTCGGCTGGATGGATTCTTTTTTCGGTTGGCTGAAACCTCTTCGACCAGGGCAAATTGCAACTTGTTTTCCACCGCGTCAATCCGGTCCAAAATGACGCGTACAGCATCGCCGACGGAGATTGGGTGACCGCTGTTCCCTCCGAGGAGTTGGCGACTGTTCTCATTGAAGCGGTAGCGATCTCCCTGTAATGTCGCCAGCGGCACCAAACCTTCGACGAACAGATCATCGAGTTCCACGAAGAGGCCGTACTTGGTCACATTGAGAATGATGCCGGAGAATTCTTCGCCGACGCGATCCTGCATAAAACGAATTTTCTTCCATTCGATCAGCTCCCGTTCCGCGTCGGCCGCCCGTCGCTCGCACTGGCTGACCTCTTGTGCGATGGCTGCCAGCTCGTGCTCTTCCACCGGCGGGTTGACATTGGAGTCCTCACGAATCGGGGCGTTCTGTCGCAGCAGACCTGGAGGCGATAATTTTTTCTGTGTACCCACGCCGCTTGAGACTTCTCTGTATCCCTCGATGCCCGCAGCGAGAAGAGATTTGGCAATGCGATGCACGATCAGGTCAGCGTAGCGACGAATAGGAGAGGTGAAATGCGTATAGCACGGCGTCGCCAGCGCGAAGTGGCCCTCATTCTTTTCGCTATATCGCGCCTGCTTCAGCGAGCGCAGCATCAGATACGTAAGGATGCGCTCTTCCGGCTTGCCGGCCAGCCTCTCCGTTAGCTTCTGATACATCTGCGGCGTCACCAGGATGTCCTCTGGGATTTCTCGCATACGCTTTTCGCCGCTGCCCTTGCGCATGCGATCGCGCCGATCTCCGCGCAATTCGATCCGCTTGACAGGCAGCGCGCCGATCCCTAGCGAGTAGCCAAAATGGGCTGCAATCTCTTCAAAATTGGCGACTCGCTTTGCGTCCGGCTTTTCATGGATCCGATAAATGCTCGGCACACCCAGCGATTCGATCCAGCTCGCAACACATTCGTTGGCCGCCAGCATGAACTCTTCGATCAGGCGATTGGCCCAGGTGCGTTCGGAGCGAACGATGCCGCGCATCCTGCCCTGTTCGTCAAATTCTATGACTGGCTCCGGCAGATCGAAGTCGATCGAGCCGCGCTGTTCCCGGCGCATGTTCATCAGCTGTGCCAGCTTCAGCATGCGTTCAAACTCCGGCACCAGGGGCGCAAATTCCGCCCGCGTTTCAGCGTCGCCCTCCAGAATGTTGTGCACCTGGGTGTAAGTCATGCGACGGGCAGACCGAATCACACCTTCACAGACTTCTGAAGTAAGCACGGTTCCATCCGGGCCAAGCCGCATGATGCAGGAAAGCACCAGCCGGTCTTCCTCCGGGCGCAGACTGCACACATCCGTCGACAGCTCCATGGGCAGCATGGGAATGGCGCGATCAGGGAAATAGACGGAGTTGCCGCGTAGCCGCGCTTCCAGATCGAGCGCCGTATCAGGGCGAACATAGTGGGAGACATCGGCGATATGCACCTGCAGCTCGTAGCCGCCATCATCCAGCGGGCGCACCAGAACCGCATCGTCAAAGTCTTTGGCAGTCTCGCCGTCGATGGTCACAATCGGCAGCTCGCGAAAATCACGGCGACCGCGGATTGGTTGCCCCAATCTCCCGGCTTCGTTCGCGGGTGGAACCGCAACTACCCGAGCCTCCTCGAGTACGCGATCCGGGAACACGTGCGGCAGATAATGCTTGCGGATCAGGATTTCAACGTCGACGCCGAATGCGTCGCGGTCTCCCAGAACTTCAATCACCCGGCCACGTGCCGGGCGCGTCGCCGTGGGCCAGTCTGTAATGGCAACATCGACCACGAGACCCTCCAGGTCTTCATAATCGTGATGCTCCGCTGCCTCCGCGCCCAGCACTCGGTCCGCTGTTTCCTCCAGCTTTGGAATCTCGGCTCCAAAAGGGATCAGAATCGCCTCGCTGATGCGGGCGTTCAGCGGAGTGACGAAGTTGCCGCCCAGGCGTTCTCCGCGCTGCGAGCGACCCGCGTTTGCGTAATGAAAAATGCCGACCACGGTGGGGTTGTGGCGCTCTAAAACCCGCAGAACGCGCCCCGAACGGCGGCCGTCTCCCTTGGGAGGCGATAGTTCCACCAGCACAAGATCGCCCTGCATCGCGCTTTCCAGACTGTCGGGCGGGATGAAAATATCTTCTTCTCCGGCTTTTTCACGGATCTCCGGTCGCACAAAACCATAGCCATCGCGGTGCAGATCCAGCCGTCCGCTGACCCAGTTGTTGCGCTTGCGCGCGGCCGACGGCACCGCCCAGAATTCGCGGTCGAGCTTTACCAATTGGCCGCTGGCCGTCAGCCGGTCGAGCTGTTCCAGCAGCAGCCGACGCTCGCGGCCTCCGCCCAGTCCCAGCTCCCGCACCAGCTGCTTATAGCCGGCTCGCTGTCCTGGGGAGCGCTCCACCCGCTGGAAAAGCTCCTGGTCCGTCATGCGTGCAGCCTCTGAATTTTCAGCGGATTGGTCCCGGCACGGAATCGAAAAGCATTGACCATGATGCTACCCTGCGTGTGAAGGAATGCAAATTCTACTAGGATTCATTCCCTATTTTGCGTTACTACCAGTAAAATTGAGTAACTCGACAGGACTGTGCGGCTCGCCCGGGTAGCCATTCCCCCGCGAGAATTTCGATCAAAACCGAAGCGCCGCTCTGCAAATAATGATGCCTGGGACGATGATGGTGCGTTGGCAGACGGAAAAATGCAGACACTAGAAAGGATTTATGAACGCAATGTGGAAACCGAACCAGCCCGGCAGCAGCCCCACGAACCCTTCAGACCCGATCCGCCCACAGGCACCCGCCCCGCTCACGCCAGAGCCGGTCGCGCAGCGTCCTAATCCAACCCCTTCCAGCTCGAGCAGCGAGCAGGCGACCATTGGCAAATCGCTTACCATCAAAGGCGAAATCACCGGCAGCGAGATGTTGTACATCGATGGTCACGTGGAAGGTTCCGTCAATCTGCCCGGAAATCGCGTCGTGGTAGGTCGCAATGGCCAGGTGGCTGCCAACATTTCCGCCCGCGAAGTCGTTGTCTTAGGCAAAGTGAACGGAAACATCAATGCCAGCGACCGGGTAGACATCCGGAATGAAGGCTCTTTGACCGGCGATGTGGTAGCGCAACGGATCAGCATTGAAGATGGCGCCTATTTCAAGGGCGGCATCGACATTCGCAAACCTGCCCCTGCTGCAGGCGCAAAAGAAAATGATGCAGCGAAACCGGCAGTACCGGTTCCCGCGCACGTTTAATCCGGGTCGCGATTTTCAGCTGCTGGTGACAGGATGGCGCAACGGCTTCGCTGCCCAGGCGAACCCGTTGCGTCGCTTGGAATAACCATGCCTCCTCCGCGCCCGACGAACATCCTGCATCTTTCACGACCCCTGTACATCTAAAGCTCTGAAATAGGGGGATACTTTGATGCTAGATATTCGTTTAAACGAGGATCGCGGCCACGCCAACCACGGCTGGCTGGACACGCACTTTACTTTCTCCTTCGCGAACTACTACGATCCGGCGCACATGGGATTTCAGGCCTTGCGCGTGATCAACGAGGATTCCATCGCGCCCGGCATGGGCTTCGGCACCCATCCGCACAGGGATATGGAAATCCTGTCCTATGTGCTGAGCGGAGAGCTTGGACATAAGGATTCTCTCGGCTCGGGTGGAGTGATCCGGCATGGGGAAATTCAGTTCATGTCGGCGGGCACCGGGATCCGTCATAGCGAGGCCAACCCGTCTCGAACCGAAACCACCCACATGCTGCAAATCTGGCTGCTGCCTAACAAGACGGGGCTCGATCCAAAATATGAACAGAAGGTCTTTCCCATTGAGAACGAGCCGAATCAGCTGCATTTGATCGCATCGCGAGATGGCAGGGAGGGGTCGTTTCTGATTCGAAGCGATGCCGAAATGTATGCCGGGCGCGTCACTGCGGGAACCAGGCTCGAGCAGACGCTGACGGGCGGCCATGGCTGGATTCAGGTAGCCAACGGCGACGTTACAGTGAATGGGCAGGCATTGCGCGCCGGCGATGGCGTGGCTATCGACGACGAAGCGTCAGTCCAGATTGCTGCAGTCAGCGACGCGGAAATTCTGGTGTTTGACTTAGCGTAGTCGCAGAAGTTGCGCGGCCGACTACAGGAGTTTCTCCATAAAGACAGTCGCGCGAGCATACGGGGAAGGCGGTGCATCTTCAGGCCGAAGATGCACAAAGCCTTCCGATTCATATAACGCAATCGCGTTCTTCAATGAGTGATGGGTGACAAGGTAAAGCCGTCGCGCCCCCAGCCTGCGGGCCTCGACAATTGTGCCGCGTAACAGTTGCCGTCCAATTCCCTGCCGGCGGTGCCGCTCGGCAATCGCCATTTTTGCCACTTCAAAACAGCCGTCTTCCATGGCCAGCAACGCACAGCAGCCCAGCACTTCGCCTGTTTCCGGATACACTGCGAAATAAATCTGACCGCCCGGGTTCACAATGTGGCGCTCTGGATTCCCCAGAATTGCGATATCTTCATCTTCCAGCTTGAAGTCCGCAGTAATCCAGGCTTCGTTCAACGCGCGGAAAGCAATTTCATCTCCGTGCTGAAACTCTCGAATCTGAATGTTCATACACCAACGGCTGGGGCGGGCAGGATGTCTTCAACATCGACCCATTGCGTGGGATAGACCCCGGTGTAGCAGGCTGTGCAGTAGCGCTTGCCATCGGCGCCATCGCACGCGCGCAGCAGTCCATCCAGGGAGAGGTAGGCGAGAGAATCGGCTTCGATGTAGTCGCAAATCTCCTGCACAGACTGGTTGGCGGCAATCAGCTCGCGTTTGCTGGGCGTGTCGACTCCATAGAAACACGGAGAAATGGTCGGCGGGCAACTGATGCGCAGGTGGACTTCTGTCGCACCCGCGCCCCGCACCATGCGCACGATTTTTCTGCTGGTCGTGCCGCGGATGATGGAATCGTCGATCAGAATGACGCGCTTGCCTTCCAGCAGATTGCGCACCGGGTTCAGCTTCAGCTTGACGCCAAAGTCGCGCACACGCTGCTCCGGCTCAATAAAAGTGCGGCCCACGTAGTGATTTCGAATTAAGCCGAAGCGGAACGGAATCCCGCTCTCCGCAGCGTAGCCAATCGCCGCGGTCACGCCGGAGTCGGGCACCGGGACAATCAGGTCGGCTTCGACGCCGGATTCGCGCGCCAGTTGGCGCCCCATTTCTTCGCGGCTTTCCTGTACCCAGCGGCCAAACACTTTGCTGTCGGGACGCGAAAAGTAAACGTGTTCAAATACGCAGTTGGCCTGCGGAACGCCGCTGGAAAATTGCCGAAACGTTACGCCCTCCGGCGACACCATGACCAGTTCGCCGGGTTTCACTTCGCGGTCATAGGTCGCGCGCAACAGATCGAAGGCACACGTCTCCGAGGCGAACACAATCGTTTCGGTGCCATCGGCATTGGCGATGCGCCCCATGGACAGCGGACGAAACCCGCGTGGATCGCGGGCGGCAAAGATCCGGTCCCGCGTCATCATGACGATGGAAAATGCGCCCTCGACCTGGCGAAGTGAATCAGCGATAGCATCGACCAGCGTCGGTTCTTTGGAGTGTGCGATCAGCTGGACGATAATTTCCGAGTCGCTGGTGGTCTGAAAAATCGCGCCTTCGCGCTCCAGCTGCGTCCGCAGATTGCCCAGGTGCACCAGGTTGCCGTTGTGCGCAATAGCGATCAATCCTTTGGTCGAATCCACTCGAATGGGCTGCGCATTGAGAAGCGCCGAATCGCCGGTGGTCGAGTAGCGCGTGTGACCAATGGCCAGCGAACCGGGCAGCTTGCTCAGCACCTCGTCGGTGAAGATTTCCGCCACCAGGCCCATCCCCTTGATATTCCAGAGGTTCTCGTAATCCGCCGTGGCGATGCCCGCAGACTCCTGCCCGCGATGTTGCAGCGAATAGAGTGCCAGATAGGCTTGGCGCGCGGCCTCCGGGTGGTTATGAATGGCCACGACGCCGCACTCTTCGCGCAGCTTGTCAAAAGGGAGGAAATTCTCGTCGGCCATGGGCTTTGGGTCCATCGATGCGCTGTATGCGTCCATTATGCCTGACTGACAGCGGAAGATTCGCGGTGAAATGTAGACTCTAGCGCGTCGGGCAATCCACGACGCCATGGTTCAGACAGATTTGCGATCGATTCAGAAATGATCGGTTGGCCGTTTACGCTGATTTCGACTCGATCCGGTATCGTTGAGCCAAGATTTACCACGGTAACGGATCCGTAATCGTCCGCGATTTTCTTGATCTTCTCGACCGATTCGGGAGCACAGGTGACAATCACCTCACTGGCATGCTCGGCGAACAAAACCGCAGCCATGGGGTCATCTGGAAGGCCCCCGGGCAGCGAAACGCGAATTCCAACCTGCTGGGCGAAACAACCTTCAGCCAAAGCAACCGCAATGCCACCGTCAGAAATATCGCGCGCCGAACGCAGCAATCTTTCATCCGCCAATTTCGCGAGACACTTATGCAGTTCTGCTTCTTCGATCAGTTGCAACCCGGGGGGACGACCCCACAGCTCGCCAAGAATTGTTTTCGCGTACTCCGAGGAACCGAATTCTTGTAACAGTCTCTCGCCCCCGACACCAGCCGGCAGGGTCAGCAGCAGCACCGCATCTCCGACCTTTTGAAAATCCGCCGGCACCACCTTGGAAACATCCTCCAGAATCCCCACGATACCAACCACCGGCGTGGGATAGATGGCCTCGCCTTTCGTCTCGTTGTAGAGCGAAACATTCCCCCCGGTGATCGGCGTCCCCAGCACAGTACAGGCTTCCGCTATTCCGTCAATCGCGCTGGACAGCTGCGCCATGATCTCCGGCTTCTCCGGGTTGCCGAAGTTCAGGCAGTTGGTCGCCGCCACCGGTGTCGCACCGGTACACGCCACTTTCCGGGCAGCTTCCGCCACCGCATGGGCAGCGCCCAGTTGAGGATCGAGGTAACACCACCGGCTATTGCCATCGAGCGCCATCGCCAGCCCACGCTTCGTGCCTTTCAGCCGCATCACGCCCGACTCTCCACCCGGCCCTTGCGCCGTATTGGTCTGCACCATGGTGTCGTACTGCTCGAAGACCCAATGTTTATCGCAGATATTTGAGGATGCCAGCAAGGTCTTCAAATCGGCGGTGTAGTCACGCCTCATCTGCAGTTCCCGCAAAATTTGGGCCGTCGGTTCTTCTGGAACCGGCGCTTTCCATGTTCCAATCGGCCGATGATAGCGCGGTGCCTCATCGGTCAGCGAAGCATTCGGAATGTCCGCGACCAGCACGCCGTGATGCAGAATGCGTAAACGTGGCTCGGCAATCACAGTACCCACGGTGACTGCATCCAGCCCCCACTTCGCAAAGACGCGCAACACTTCCTGCTCGCGACCTTTGTCGGCCACCAGCAGCATGCGCTCTTGCGACTCGGAGAGCATCATTTCGTAGGCGGTCATCGCAGTTTCGCGCTGCGGAATCCGGTCGAGTTCCATCTCAATTCCAACCCCACCGCGGCCCCCCATCTCGCAGGAAGAAGATGTCAGACCTGCTGCGCCCATATCCTGGATTCCGACGATGGCGCCCGTTTGCATGGCCTCAAGACAAGCTTCCAGAAGCAGCTTCTCCATAAACGGATCGCCCATCTGGACATTGGGGCGCTTCTGTTCCGAGCCCTCGTGGAACTCTTCGCTGGCCATGGTCGCGCCGTGGATTCCATCGCGGCCCGTTTTCGCGCCGACATAGAGCACCGGATTCCCGACCCCAGTGGCCTTGCCATAAAAAATCTCATCCTTGCGCATCATGCCCAGCGCGAATGCATTCACCAGCGGGTTGCCGGAATAGCAGGGCTCAAAGCGCGTTTCTCCCCCCAGGTTGGGTACGCCGAAGCAATTCCCATACCCGGCGATGCCGCTGACCACGCCCTCCAGAATCTGGTGATTCTTATTCAGCAGGGCAGTCGAAGAGTCGGCTTTCGCTCGCCCGTTGGCTGATTCTTCCACAACGATGGGCCCAAAGCGCAACGAATCCATGACCGCCAGCGGCCGCGCGCCCATGGTGAATATGTCGCGCAGAATGCCGCCCACGCCAGTAGCTGCCCCCTGATAAGGCTCGATGTACGAGGGATGATTGTGCGATTCGATTTTGAAAGCGCAGGCCCAGCCATCCCCCACGTCGATGATGCCGGCATTTTCTCCCGGACCCTGCACCACTCGCTCGCTCTGCGTAGGCAAACGCTTCAAGTGGACGCGCGACGATTTATAGGAGCAGTGTTCGCTCCACATCACGCTGTAAATGCCCAGCTCCGTCATGCTGGGAGTGCGCCCCAGCGCGCCCAGAATGCGTTGATATTCGTCAGCAGTAATGCCATGCTGCGCGAGTAGTTCCGGCGTGATCTGTGCCGGCAGAGGGATCGCAGAAGAGGACGCAGGGTTCATGGTTTTCCAGGTAGAGGGACATTTTTATTGTTACATGCCGGATGTCGTTCGCGAGAGCTCCCAGTGGGCACGTTCAAGGTCGATTCCGGATACAGGCTACAAGTCCAAATTCTGTTACACTTTGGGAAGCGCCGCGATGGCTTGATTCCTTTCGCCTCCGGCTTCTGAACGACAATCATCGCGTTTTTTCGGGGAGTGGCTCAGCCTGGTAGAGCACCTGGTTCGGGACCAGGGGGTCGGAGGTTCAAATCCTCTCTCCCCGACCATCATTGCGGCTTGGCTCGTTCGAATCGCTCTTCGATCGGAAGCCTAAATCCATCAGAAATTTTTCACGGTGTTCCAGGTTGCATAACTATTGCGTCCCGAAGTCTGGAGCCGTTGCAATGCGACCCTTCATGTCCTGACGCAGCTTCTTCTCCGCCGCATCGCTCCAGTACTTACAATTCAACCGAAGAAAAACAGATGTATAGGGGACCGTCAAGGTGGTCTTCAAGATCAGAACGTGCAAGGATCCGCCGGTCTGGTTCATTTCCTGAATCAGCTGTTCGTGAAGCACCGAATGTACGGGAAGATTCCCGAGTGCGGCTTGAATCTCCCGACGATATTTTGTCACCCCGGGAGCGCTCTGTTCCGGGACGTAGGGAAGCTCAGCATCCATATATACGACCGGCCGAACATGGCGGGAGCGGGAAATCGCGTCCAGAACATCCTTCACAACCGTAATCTGGTCCTCGCCAGTCTCCACCGTCTCAATGCCCGGAGAAGTTTGCCACGGATAAGCCGAATCGACAATCACAATCCAATTGCGATGGCCCAGCAGCGGCATCTCCTGTTGAACCTTCGCTTGCCAGGCGGTCGGTGTAGCAGCAAAACCAGGCAACCAGGAAACCGCGAGCAGAGATAGTGCGAGCAGAAATTTCATCGGCCTTGACCCTCCCAGAATTATCGGACACGACGGTTCTCTTTACGTTAGACCCTATCGAGTTACGGAAACAACGGATCTATCGCTCGCCGCCAGTCCATACTGGGTACTTTGCTTCGGCGCCAGTCGCAGACTTCTTCACCGGCGATTCCGGCAAGAACAGAATGATCAACGCGGCGCCCATCGCGGAAACGGCCATCAGAAGAAACCCCGATCTGGAACTCCCCGTAGTTGCGCCGAGCAGACCGACCAGCCACGCGCCGAAAAACGCCCCAAGCGCGCCGCAACTGTTAATCAGCGCCATGATTTCCCCCGCGACACTACCTGGAAGCATTTCAGGGATTATGGCAAAAAATGTTCCATATGGCGCATACATCGCTCCGCCGGCAAGGATCAGAAACCCATACGCCGTCCAGAAGCTATGGCCGGTTGCCAGGTAAGAGCCCAGCAACGCAACCGCGGCCAGCATCAGGAAAGGCCAGACGAAACGCTTTCGCTCGAGCCTTCGATCGGAGAGATGCGAGACCAGCAGCATCAACAGAATAGCCAGCAAGTAAGGTACGGCACCCAGCAGGCCGGTCGTTTGGATGCTGCTGGAAGATCCCTGCCGGATATTCGTCGGCAGCCACAATACAAATCCGTATACCGCGATGCTCCATAGAAAATACTGCACGCAAAGCCACAGCACGCTGCCACTCTTCAGCGCAGATTTAAAGTTCGCCGCGCGGGGAATGATCCGCTGTTCCTGCTCCAGTTGACGCTTGAGAGCATCGCGCGCCGGCTGGCCCATCCACGGCGTATCCTCCGGTCCGTCGTGGACCAGCGCCAGCCAGACGAAGGCCCAAAGAATGGATGGAATCCCTTCGTAGATGAATGTTTTCTGCCAGCCGACTGCATGGATCAGATATCCGGTGACCGCGGACATCCACAAAACGGTGACTGGATTGCCCAGAAAAAGAAGTGTGTTGGTGCGCGATCGCTCCTCCCGGGTAAACCAGTTCGTCAGCAAGATCAGCAGTGCCGGCAGGATCACGCTTTCCGCAACGCCAAGCAGAAGCCGGTCGAGTGCCAGCAGCCAGAAATTCCAAATCATGCCCGTCAATGCGGCGAGCGCGCCCCAGGCGATCAGCGCGAAAAAAATGAGGCGGGTGGCGCTCTTCCGTCTCGCATACGCCGCACCCGGCACTTGAAACAGGAAATACCCCAGAAAAAACAGCGCTCCCAGCAGCGCCGAACGAGAGTTGCTGATCCGCAGCGTGGTCGCCAATCCCGCGGCCGCGCCAAAACCGTAATTGGTCCGGTCCAGATACGCCAGGCTATACGTGACAAACACGCACGGCAGGATCGTAAGCCAACGCTTCCGCAATTCGGATTGGATCGTTCGCGTGGCTCTGACTGGCGTATCGATCGACATCCGGCGACCTAGTCCTTTCCATTTTGAAACAGGTCGAATCGAATCGCCTACCGTGGGCAGCCGTCGCAAAAACCGCTGCCATCCCAAATCGCCTTCACCGATATGTTCGGCTGAAGAACGGGCGCTCCAAAGCTCATCCGTAAATATAATGGCGGGACGCTCTTCCCGTCTTCGTCATCGCCGCGCGAGTTTCATTACACTTGCATGGAGGAGCAAGGCATGGCGGTCCGCGAAATATCTCTCCCATCCGTGCTGGAGACGGCAGATCTGGCGCTCGACGCTGTCGCCACGCATGCCAAAGGGCCCTCGGGAAGCCTGCCGCTGACACCGGAGATGCTGCTGACCCAGCCCTCGGGAAATTTATTCGGCTTAAGTCTGAACGTGGGAATGGGATGGGATCCGCAGCGTCTGTTGGGACCGGAAGTACTCATCCTGAGCACGCACGGCGGCTTGCGCGCCGAAGACGGCACGCCAATTGCGCTTGGCCTGCACACCGGTCACTGGGAAGTCGGAGCGCTGGTCGCAGAATCAGCACGCGAATTGAAAGAGTTGGGTGCCATTCCATTCGCCGGCGCGTGCACCGACCCCTGCGACGGACGCACGCAGGGCACCAGCGGCATGCTCGACTCGCTACCGTTTCGAAACGATGCCGCGATTGTGCTGAGAAGGCTGATGCGGTCGTTGCCAACCCGCGTGGGCGTCATTGGAGTCGCCACCTGCGATAAGGGTCTGCCCGCCATGATGATGGCTCTTGCCTCCTCCGGAAAAATTCCGACCGTGCTTGTTCCGGGAGGCGTCAGCCTGTTGCCGGAATCAGGCGAAGACGCGGGCAAGGTCCAGACCATCGGCGCGCGATTCGCGCAGAATCACATCACCTTGCAAGAGGCCGCGGACGTCGGTTGCCACGCCTGCGCCAGCCCCGGCGGCGGTTGCCAGTTTCTCGGCACCGCCGCCACCTCCCAGGTCATTGCGGAGGCGCTGGGTCTGGCCTTGCCGCATACCGCGCTCGCGCCCTCCGGGCAGCCCGTATGGCTGGACGCCGCACGGCGTGCCGCGCTGGCCATGATGCGGATGCACCAACTGCACATTGGAACCGCGGATATTTTGACGCAGGCCTCCGTGCAGAACGCGATGGTACTTCATGCGGCCTTCGGCGGTTCCACAAATTTGCTGCTGCATCTGCCGGCAATTGCGCATGCCGCCAATCTGCAGCGACCTGCCGCATCCGACTGGGCGCATGTCAACCGCCAAATCCCGCGGCTGGTGGATGCGCTTCCGAACGGTCCCGGCAATTATGCAACGGTGCAGGTCTTTCTCGCCGGTGGCGTACCGGAGGTGATGCTGCACCTGCGACGCGCGGGCCTGCTCGACACCAGCGTCCGTACAGTTTCTGGCGACTCTCTGGATGCATGCCTCGATTGGTGGCAGCAGAGTCCGCGCCGGCGCCAACTAAGAAAACATCTCCAGGAAAAAGACGGCATCGATCCTGACGATGTGATTATGAATCCCGATCGAGCCAGGTCGCGCGGACTCACGGCAACGGTATGTTTCCCCATGGGAAATCTCGCACCCGAGGGTTCTGTGGTCAAAAGCACGGCCATCGATTCGGCGCTGGTGAACCCCAGCGGAATTTATCAACACCAGGGCCCGGCAAAGGTTTTCATCTCCGAAGCATCTGCCATGGAGGCCATCAAGCACCATCGCGTCGGAGAAGGAGATGTACTGGTTCTGATTTGCAGCGGACCCGCGGGAGCCGGCATGCAGGAGATTTATCAAGTCACCGCTGCGCTCAAATTTCTTCCCTGGGGCAAGCACGTTGCGGTCCTGACAGACGCGCGTTTCAGCGGCGTTTCTACGGGGGCCTGCATCGGGCACATCTCGCCGGAGGCGCTCGCCGGCGGTGCGATCGGGAAGATCCAGGACGGCGATCAGATTGAGATTGTCATCGATCGCGTGAACCTGGTAGGCCGCGTGAACCTGGTAGGCGATGCGCAGGAAATCTTTGGCGCGGAAGAAGGCTGCCGCCGACTTGAGCAGCGCCCCGCTCGATCCGATCTGAAACCGCACCCCGACCTGCCTGACGATACGCGCCTGTGGGCCGCGTTGGTGCAGGCCAGCGGCGGCGTCTGGGGCGGCTGTATATACGACGTGGATAAGATTCTCGCGATCGTGGAACGAGGACGAAAGGCGGAAAACACTTGATTCTTTATCGAACGAGGCAGGGACATTTTGTTGAACATGCGGACAAATATTACCGGCTCCCGGATACCTCCTGGGACGCTTTGCTTATGCGACAGGAGTTATACGAATATCTATTGGCGAGCACCAGAAACAACCCGACTATCGGGGATTCGCTGCCCTGTGCGCCGGAGGCTCCCATTGAAAATCAGGAGGTATGGGCTGCCGGCGTCACCTACTATCGCAGCCGCAGCGCGCGGATGGAAGAATCGAAAGACGCAGGCGGAGGCGACTTTTACGACCGCGTGTATGTCGCCGATCGCCCCGAACTGTTTTTCAAGGCGACGCCGCAGCGAGTCGCAGGCCCCAATGGCAAGGTGAGAATTCGTAAGGACGCGACCTGGACGGTGCCTGAACCGGAGTTGACTCTGCTCGTCAACTCCAACGCAAAAATCATCGGCTATACCATCGGCAACGATATGAGTTCGCGAGACATTGAAGGAGCGAACCCTTTATATTTGCCGCAAGCCAAGGTCTATGACGGAAGCTGTGCTCTCGGCCCCGGCATTTTGATTACCCAGGAGCCGCTCCCACCCACTACCCGGATCAGTATTGAAATCCAGCGCGGCACGAAGGTGGAATTTTCTGCGTCCGTCACCCTGGCCGGGATGAAGCGCGATCCCGTTACGCTGGTGGAGTATTTATTTCGCGACAATAGTTTCGCCCGCGGCTGCTTCCTGCTCACCGGCACAGGCATTGTGCCTCCGGATGCTTTCACGCTCCACAGCAAGGACGAGGTACGGATCACCATCGCCCCCATTGGCACATTAATCAACGAGGTCGCCTGACATGCCCCTCACTGGCCGATCGATCATCGCAGACCTGCCCGCGAAGGACGACCACCAAAGTGGAAGCCATCGCGACGCTCCCTTCACTGCCATCAATCCTCTAACCGGTGAAGTCCTGGATCCGGAATATCTTTCCGCTTCCACGGAAGATGTTGAGCGCGCCACGCTCGCAGCCGATCAGGCATTTCCCTTCTACAGCCAGCTCTCCGGCGCCAAAAAAGCAGCTCTTCTTCTGGCGATTGCTGAAGGGCTTGAGTCCATCCGGGACTCTCTGGTCGAACGCGCAAACCTGGAAACAGCGTTGCCTGTTCCGCGACTTCAGGGCGAAGTGACGCGCACCGCCAATCAACTTCGCCTGTTCGCCGAAGTTGTGGCCGAGGGCTCTTGGGTCATGGCACGAATCGACCGCGCGCTCCCCTCTCGCACGCCCCTGCCGCGGCCTGACCTGCGATCCATGCTCCGGCCCCTCGGCCCCGTCGTGGTCTTTGGAGCCAGTAATTTCCCGCTCGCCTTTTCTGTTGCAGGCGGTGATACGGCGTCCGCTCTGGCAGCGGGGAATCCCGTCATTGTCAAAGCGCATCCAGCCCATCCCGGCACCAGCGAACTCGCCGCCCAGGTAATCGCTTCCGCCGTCCGCGCAGCCGGGCTGCCCCCCGGCGTGTTTTCGCTTGTCTTTGACAAAGGAACCAGTGTGGGAACTGCGCTGGTGAAGCATCCGCGTGTTAAGGCCGTCGGCTTTACCGGCTCCCTGGCCGCAGGCCGCGCTCTGATGGATATAGCCGCAGCGCGTCCCAGTCCCATCCCGTGCTTCACCGAAATGAGCAGCACCAATCCTGTCTTTATCCTGCCCGGCGCCTTGCGAGAACGCAGTGAGCAGATCGCGAAAGATTTATATGCTTCCATAACCTTGGGAGCAGGGCAGTTCTGCACCAAGCCAGGACTGGTATTTCTCCCTAGCAATCAAGTCGGTGGAATGGTTCATCATCTCCAGCAGATTGCTCAGCAATCTGCTCCATTTACCATGCTGACCCAGGGCATCGCCTCACAATATTCGAAGACCGTTGCGGAACGAAAAAATTCTGGCAACGTGCAATGTCTCCCAACGTCAGGAGTTCAAGAAGCGAGCAGCCCATTCACGACCTACGCCACATTGCTGACGACGGACGCCGCTTCACTCGAAGCGCAGCCAGACTTGAGCGACGAGATCTTTGGCCCATCCGCGCTGCTCATCGACTGCAAAGATCGCGAGCAGACACTTCGCGCCGCAGAATCATTGCAGGGCCATTTGACTGCCACGGTACTCGGCACGACGGAAGACTTCGATCAGAATCGGGATCTCGTGGCGATTCTGGAAAGGAAAGTCGGCAGGCTCATCTTCAACGGTTATCCCACGGGAGTGGAGGTGTCGCACGCAATGGTGCATGGAGGTCCCTACCCCGCGACTTCGGATGGTCGTTCCACCTCGGTCGGTAGCCAGGCCATTTTTCGCTTTGCTCGACCTGTCTGCTATCAGAATTTTCCCATCCACGTTTTGCCGGAAGAACTTCTCAACAGCAACCCGCGCGGCATCCTGCGCATGGTGGATGGCAACATGACCCGCGAACGCATCTCCGAATAGCTCGCACGCCTGCGTAACCCAGACGACGGGTATATTCCGGGATTAGAGATTGGCAGCCTTCGAACGATAGGCGCAGTGGCGACAATCCCGGCAGCTTCAAAGCAGTCCGTAGGCCTTCGATACTGCGTCAATCGCGGTCGCGGTTGTGAATAGGCAATTTTGATCGCGAAACAGCGGGTCAGGATCTCCCCGCTTCCACGGTTCCAGGCAATCTCGCTTGGTCACCCGTAACATTGGTCCGCTTCTCCAACTCCCATCGGATTCCTGACCTTCCAGCAGCTCATCCACCAGCGTCGAGATCGCAGTCTCCGGCACGTTATCCAGTAACAACAGACTCGATAGAAGAAGAGCGGACTCGAATGGATGCTGCGGACGAGTCTGCAACAGCGTCGCCCCGGTCGCCCGAGGGTTGATGATCAAGCCCGCGGCCTTCATCAGGGACAACGCGCCCTCGGTGCTGTATAGAAAAGAAGTCCACCAGAACGAATGCCATATTCCGCCAGAGGTTTTGCGTTGCAGCATGTACTCAACGCCGCGATTGACAGCTTCACTTCCGGCGTGATGATTCGTCATCATGGCGAGAACCGCCGACGGAGTTACGTCCGTATGGGACGCACCCCAGGATCCCAGATTCGGCTGGCCGCGAAACGTCGCGAAACCACCGTCTGCGCATTGAAAGCTCTGCAGACATGCATAGCTGGCTTCTCGGACTCTCTTTCCCTGGGAAACCAGGAATAAGATTGCAAGCCCGGTCGAGTCGGCGTCTGAGCCAACCTCTTCGTTGTATCCCCACCCGTTGTCGGGAAATGTCTTCTCCTTCAGCCAGTCTGACGCAAGCCCGGTCGAAGGCGAAGCGCGCTCTTTGAATTTGGACGGAAGCTTCGACAACCTGCAACCAACAAATGCCGTCGTCCAGATGGAGGACTGCCCCAGAGGCAGATCCCAATCGATCCAACTGCCATCCGGCTGTTGTCGGCTCATCAGGTATTCCAGTGACGAGCTAAGAGCGCGTTCCATACTTTTTGTGCGAGATCTACGCATCGGAACCATTCGCGCTAATGGGATGAGGCTTCAGATAAATGGTGGTGTACTCCCGTTGTTTTTTCCATCCTAGTCCCAGGTAAACATGTGCGTTTACTTTCGCCGGACTCATCTGGCCGGCTAGGACATCCAGCAGATCGGTATAGGCGATTGCATCGATGTTTCGAAGTGTCAGCCATCGCAGGCAGCGGGCCCTGGCCTGCGCGTCTCCTTGAAATAAACAATGGCCGCAGAACTCGATCTTTACGTCCGTCGGCGAGTCCTGGTCCGGACCAAAGCCGGCTGAGAACACGACCGACTGCGTAGGATAAGCGCGATCCTTTCCCATCATTACCTCTGTGTATTGCCGGAAAGCGTCCAGATACTGCTTTCCTCCAAAGTGACCAAGCAACGTCTCATAGTACGATACGGATTTCCCATACCCGCTGAGATAAATTCTTCCATTCGGACTTTCATCGTGGCTCAGCGAGATCGCCATCCCAAGCGGAGTCATGTTGCCCGCCACGAATTGCCGGATCTGCTGATGCCTCTCAGCGGCTCCAAAAAAGTCCGCGAACTCTGCGAATCTGGACCATCGCTCGTTCTCTGTGCCGCCTTTGCCGTTAATGTAGATTTTGACTCCTGCCCGTCCTTCCGCCGCAAAACCAGCGCCCACCCAGAAGCTTCCCCCGCGGTCGGGATCAATATCGCGAGGATTCACTCTCGACGCTTTATGCAGCAGCGTAACAATGGAATCAAGGTCTCCCTTCAACAGAAGCAGTGCTGACAGTGCGCGCACCGTTTCCTCGATGAATTCCTTCGTTTCCGGATACGACTGCCCGGGATGGCCGGCTTCGCTCAAAAATTGCAACGGCATCGTCTGGTGTCCCAGGGCAAGGGCAAACTGAATCGGCGTGCCGTCCATGTTCAGGGTGGAGGATCGCCCGGCCGTCTCAACGGGACAGCCGCTGAGAGACGCACGGCAAATCAGCTCATATGCCCGATACAGTTGCGGCGACGCCTGCCCCAGCCCGAACTTCGGGATCAGCGTCTGAAGTTGCCCGCCGATAAGCTCGTACCATGAGCTGTCCGTGCGTCCGTACGTTTCAAGGTTCTCTGGCATCGCGAATCGATCTCCCCTTAAGCCTTCTTTTTCTTTTTTTCCGGGAGTGCTGCCTTCTTCCATCCAGGCCGAACATGCGAAGCCCGGTCGCCAGGACCATCGTCCGCCTTTGTCAGCTCAAGCATGATGCGAGAAGGAACTGCGGCCTGAAACAAAATGGCCTGACCCGGCTGAAGTTCCAGCTTCCCGGGTTCGAAGCCGCGCTCGGAACACGCGACCTTGACCGGAGCCGGCGGCCGATACGCCGTCTTGCCAAGCTTCGGATAGCTGACCGTGATGTTGCCTTTCTCCTTGCCTCCCAGCGTGTTCGTAGCGGAGTACGTTCCGGGCCGCAAAATAACGGCGGAGAAGATATCGTCGCCTTTCAGTTCGCGACTGTCGAAGGGGTTCTGTTGTTTCGGATCTTCCGCGGCCTTGCTCACGCGCACGGCATACCCGCCTGCACCTGCCGACACGTGAAACACCGCGTATCCTTTGGGGTTTAGTTCGAACTTCGTTCCCGCCTTCGCGCTCTCTCCGGAACAATTGCAGGTGCTGCCCGCGGTGCTGGTTGTACCGGCCGTCGGTGTCGGCTCGAAGGCTGCCAGATCAATGTTTGCTTGCGCGATCGGGCTGTTCTTGTCCACATTGATATAGAAGTCGGCCAGATTTTCGCTGTCCCGATAGACGACACCTCGGTATTGACCGGGTTCCAGGAAGCGGTGCGTCACTCCTCCCAGCATGGTGAGGGAACCGCTGTCCAATCCAATTTGCGTAAACAGATTCTGATCAAAGGTCAGTTTCATCTCTATGCTCCCACGTTCGCTTGAACAACCATCTCTTGAGAGTCAATTGTCGCGGTCAGATTCCGGATAGGAATTTTGACCGGAATCAGCCCACCACTCGCTTTAAGAATCGGGAAGGGATCTTCGAACTGGTAGAGGGGATACTTGCTGGCGAAATAATCCGCGATCGCGGTTTCCAACAGCGAAACCAGGCCGAATAGATTGCCCAGCAGATTGGAGAGCCATTCGGCGATGCTGGTCGTGATTCCCAGCAGATCGGTAATCAAGTCGACGATTGGCCCCAGGAATGCCATGATAATGTCGACCGCCCAGCCCGGCAGCCACGACGGAAACAAATTATCAATCGCATTGGTGATGGCATTCACCAGGATGTTGTCGATCGTCGCCGGCACGTCGATCGGCGACACATTCACCAATACTGGATCAATATAGATCTGCCATTGGTTGGAGTGACCATTCAGTTCTGCGTCCAGATCGGTCCAGCCCGGAAGGCGTGCCGGATCGATATAGTACTTCGGCACCAGACTCGCCTTTAGATCTGTGATCTGCGAAGTAAGGCCGGAAAGGTTCAGCTCCGCGCAAACCGGACCACCGATGCAGAAGCCCGGGAAGCCCACGAGACAGCCGTTCCATGGATCGGGAACGAGACAGAAGCTCGGGATGCAGAACCCCGGTAAGTCCAGACATAGTTTGAAGTCGAGAGTGCCGAAGACGATATCGACGTCCTGTAACTCCATGGTGTTGTCGTTGTTCAACTGCAGGTTGCCCCCGGACAGGTGCACGCTGACGGAATAGCTGGCGGAGAACGGCCCGAAGCTGGCAGTGTCGGACTTCGAGAAGCTGAAGTTATTCTCCACTTCATTGAACAATTGCTGGAAGGCTTTTGCGGATGCAGCGATCGTGATCTGGCTCATGGCGCCACCGTAAGAGTTACAAATACCTTCAATTGATTGTCTTCAATTGCAGGGTTGTGAGGGACGGGAGGATTCGGAGTGAGTTGCGCCGTAATCGTCGCGAGACTCAACAACGGAATGTCGAACAGCATCGTCGATATGGGGAAGATCAACTTTTCCTTCAACAGCAATTCGAACGTCGTCTTCAAATAGCAATTGATGTTGTCCGACAGCCCCTTCGGCTGGATGCCTACGACATCCACACTGTCGACGATTCCAACCAGGGAAGGCGTCCCACTAATGCCCTGCACTTCAACGTGGGCCACCACGTAAGCATCCAGACAAAAACAAAGCAGCTGACGGGTGGGCGGCACCACTTCCTGCTTCGGCGGTATGTTGGCGGCTTCGCCGAATGAGGTCGGTGTCGGCAGGAACCCTTTCAGGAATTCGCTTGGGCAATCCATCCCCCCGCAAATCTGTACATGCATCGCCAGATGCTGCTGCGGCAGGGGTGGATTGAGCGCGGCCGGCAGGGTGAAGAGGTTCCCGGGGTGGAAGTCCACCTCGGCCTTCACCAGTTGCGCGCAAAAGTTCAGCCCAACGGGCGGCGAGTCCGCACCCAGAATCGGAACCGGGCTTACGACGGTAAACAGTGGATTGCTATAGTCAGTCACGTCGATCGTGTGGGCGACCGGAGAACACGCCAGCTGCGGATGATCGCTGACGTATTGCGTTGCGAAGTTGAACCACGACGGACGCTGTCGCATCACATGCTGCGCAACGAGGTTGATGCCGTCTTCCTGCACGGCAGCGTACAGGTCGCAATTGTCGGTATATCCCATATTCACTCCCCTGGAACAAGTGGACTTCGACAACAAGGCTTTCGAGCTGTCGATGGACCCGGATGCTGGCGAACGCCAGTGGGTTCATTTCCATTACGAACAGATAGTGCGTCCCGGAGCGAGATCGTTTCACCGCAACCAGCATTTTTTTGAATGGGGACATACGGGCACATTCTCGTGGATCGGAATTCGATCGATCGTGCTGCTTGCATCGGGCTACAGGGACCTTTCCCAGGGGCTGAGGAAATCCTTTCTCCGCGCTGCATCCACATCGAAGTACTGCGGGCAAGATCTTGTAACGTTTTCGTTCCCACTCTCACCATCAGGAAGTAGAGGGCTGTTGGCATGCAATCGCAAAAGAAAACTACTCGTCCGATCGGGACGACTCAAAATGGCCAAAATCCCGTATGCGCCGGAATACCTGGTTCCTTGGTTCTCTCACCACGCAATGACGCGCGACTCGATGGACGACTGCCTGCTGCGGCTCGGCATCGTGCGAAGGAAAATTCTCTGTCGAGTCGTGCGGTTGCGGTTGCAGGGAGAAACTTCGTCCTGTACAAACGCGACTTCCGGGTGGATTGGCCCATCAGGACCGACGATCCTCAAGACCTGCCGGTCTCTCTCGACTGCCCTACGCTGTTTGATCGCGTGATGCATTTCATGGACCGCTACTACGCGAGACGCCCATGAAGCCATCTCCGACCAGGATTTCTTAGGAACTCGATCGCGTCTGCGATACGGACGATTTCTGCGCATTTCCCACGCGGAGGGAACGGAGGACGAGGGCGGAACTCTACCCACACACATATCGTAAGAGGTTCCTCCCGGTGTAATATGGGGCCTACCCAACTGCGTCGGAGGATCGGTGCGTGCAATTTTTCGCGTTTGACGCATCCTACGTTGACAAACTTCGATCAGGTGACGCTCGGATCGAAGAACATTTCGTCAGCTATTTCAGCGAACTCATCCGGCTGAAACTGCGCTCCCGATTGAGCTCCCCCGAAGCCATCGAAGACATTCGCCAGGAGACCTTTGTCAGGGTGATTGGCCTGTTACGCGCCGAAGGTGGCGTCCGACAGGCAGATCGGCTCGGAGCCTTCGTGAATTCGATATGCAACCATGTCTTGCTGGAGCATTATCGCTCCAAAAGCTCCAGGGAATCGAGCCTGGACGATGAACCGGAGACTGTTTACGTCAATCGCGAGCCCAGCGCTCTTACCGTTCTCGAATCAAAGGATACGACCAGAGTTGTTCGGGGAATCTTAAATCAATTGACAGAACGAGACCGAAATCTACTGGAAGCAGTGCTGCTCGATGAGCGCGATAAAGACGCGGTTTGCGCCGAGTTCGGCGTGAACAGGGAATACCTCAGAGTATTAGTTCATCGAGCGAAACAGTCATTTAAGTCGCTATATGTACAGCACCTGGGAGAGCAGGATACCTTCTAAGGGTTAAAAGAACGTGAAACGTTATTGCTAGATTTGTCACTATGGAAATGGGATATCTTTGATGGACCATCAAGAGGCAATTCAATTAATGGCGGTCGAAAAGTATTTGCTCAATGAGCTGCCGCCCGAACTGCGCGACGACTTTGAGGAGCATTATTTTGGCTGTCCCGAGTGCGCGACGGACCTTCGCGCGACGGCTGCATTTCTGGATGCGGCCAAGGCCGAGTTAAAAGCGAATCCTGCATCCCGGCGCCCGCCAGTTGCCAAACCAAAGCGGCCTTTCACTCTACTTTGGAGGCCTGCGCTCATTGCGCCTCTGTTAGCAGCATCTCTGCTGGTCATCGCGTATCAGAACGTCGTCGTCTATCCGCGGTTAAACCACCAAATTGCTCAATCCAACACCCCGGAGATATTGCCCTCCCTCTCGCTGGTCGACGGCAATAGCCGCGGCGGCCAATTGCCTTCCCTTACCGTAGGCAATGCGCAGCCTTTCCTGTTGTTCCTCGATATCCCCAGCCAGAACCGGTTTTCAACCTACACCTGTACCTTGTATTCGCCTTCCGGAAAACTTCTCTGGCACGGCGGGATTTCTGCCCAGCAGGCCAAAGACACAGTCTCCATCCGCATCCCGGGGGTCGACCGGATGGAGGGTAAGTATGCACTCGTCGTGCAGGGACACCTGGATTCATCGGACACCGGGACCGGGATCGACCTTGCCCGTTACAGTTTTACTTTGAGAAGCCAGAATTGAAGATCACCGCCTTGAGGGAGAAATGATGCGATCCGACGCAAAAAAAGTCTTTTATTATCATGCAGATGCAAGCTCGATTGGCGGCTTCATTGAGAAGCCGTTGCAAGAGATGGTGCCTTCTCAGGCGTCCGCCTCGCTGCCCTCCGTGGGTGGATATACAACCGCGCGAGCCGAGGGATTCAACTTCAAAGAGATCGTCTCCTGCCGTTCGGCTTACACACGTGTTTCCGGCAGAACGATTGAAGATGGCGGGCGGTGGTCGACTCTGGCCACCTCTGTGGTGGAAGGCTTGAACATTCTGGAAATTGTTACGGCGGACCGCATTGTCGCCCAGCTGTCTGTTGAGCATCCAAGTAATGGCGGCCCTGCTCAGGTTTCCTTTGCCGGCTCGCACTTTGAAGGACTCCGGGTAGGCGGCCAGGATGTTCGCCCAGCCCTGAGTCCGAACTTGTTGGGCATCGAAGCCGGAGAGGATAATAAACAGACGCGCATTGCGTGGCCTAACCTTCTGCAGACAGGCCAGGCACAAGCCCGTGCAATCGTTCGCAGCATAGCCGAGAGCCCCGACCGGAGTGGGTACGATTGGGCTCTCCAGCGATACGGGTGGATGGATTCGAAGCGTGACTCGCAAAAAGACGGATGTGTTCTATGTTCGCTGGTCGATGGCGTCGAAGGAACCGTTCCGGGCAGCACAATCGGTCACTTCGTCGAAATTCCGGATTTTGGAAGAATCTTCCTGGGCGAGATCGTTGTCTTTCCGAGCTCGATTCAACTCGCGATGGTTCGAGCCGAGCTGGGTTGCAACGTCCATGGAGCTCTCAGCGCATCCGTGATAAGCATCAACGGCAGTACCATGCCTCCTTCGTAACCAGCGCACTGCTCTCTGTTCTGGTCCTCTCTGGTTGCCGCTCTGCGACGCATCCGCCTCCGCAGGTTATTTATCAGAATATCTATCAGGAATTCCTGAGCGGCGATCTAGGACAGGCGCAGCAGCATGCAGAGACGGCACGGAAGGACTTTTTCCGATCCGGATCGAATTGGGACATAAAATTTCGCCTGCTTGAAGCAGAGATCCTCACCTACCAGGGCAACAGCCCAGGTGTCATTGCATTGCTGGGCAGTTATCGCACTCCTTACCGCGCCGCAGGCGATTCGGAGATCAAGCGGCAACTACTCCTGAGTTTGGCCCACATCCGCCTCAACCAGCCGCAACAGACAGATCAGGAATTGCAGCAGGCGCAAAAGCTCTCCCGTGCAAGCCACTCCTCGTTGCAAGGGGAGGTGTTGCAGACCCAGGGGCTCATTGAATTCCACCGCGACCAGCTTGCAAACGCAAAAAAATCGTTTGCCAGCAGTCTGGAGTTTGCCCAACAGCGTCAAGATACATTCCTCGAAACCAGCGACCTCATGAATCTGGGAACGGTCGCACTGCGCAACGAGGAATATAGCGAGGCATTGGACCGGTTCAATGCCGCATCGCTCATTGCTCAATCAATTCAAGCGCGGTTGGCCCTGGAATTGGCTCTCGGCAATGCCGGCTGGGCGTATTACAAGCTAGGTGACTTTGAAAAATCTCTCTTCAACTTTCAGGAGGCGGAACAAGAGGCCAGGGCTCTCGGCTCGGCTCATGATCAGATCGTGTGGGCGACCAATACCGGCTTATCTTTTTATCGACTGGGTAACCTGGAAGAGGCGGAGTCGAATTACCGGCGGGCACTCAAAGCTGCTGAGGCCGCCGATGACAAAGAGTGGATCGCCGACACACACACCGAACTGGGATTTCTGTACTTTCAACGGCAGCAGTTCGAGGCCGCAGAGAAACAGTGCGACAGCGCCCTCCTGGCAGCACGTTCCTGGGGAAGCCAATCCGCCGTGGTCGTTGCCTTATTTCTTCAGGCAATTCTTGCCGCTCGCCGCAACAACAACCTCGAGGCAAGAAATCTGCTGTTCCAGGTCGATCGAAATCCGGTGACGATGCCCTCTCTTCGCGAGGATGTGGAGGATGCGATCGCAAAGTTCTATGCCCGACGCCACAATTCGCGTCTGGCCGAGGTCTGGTTCAACAAGTCCATCGCCACGTTTGAAGCGCAACGTTCATCTCTCAAGGATGATGAACTGAGACTGCCGTTTTTCGCCAACGCCGATGCTCTGTATAAGGATTATGCGGAATATCTCATCGAATCTCATCGGTCGATGAAAGCTTTGCAGCTACTCGATCTGGGTCGCGCACGAACGCTGGAAGAAGGTCTGGGACTAGCAAATAATGGGACTCCTCAGTCGCAAGACAGTCCCACAAACCCGCAGGAAGTCGCTCGTAAGCTGGACGCCACGATCCTGTTCTACTCACTTGGGCCCATGCGATCCTACTTGTGGGCGATCAGTCGCAACCGCACGCGTCTCTTCCTGCTGCCCGCACGCTCGGAAATCGAATCCCATTTTGAGAAATATCAGCGCGCCATCCTTCGTTCGACGGATCCACTACGTCAGGAGAACGAGGACGCAAGGTATCTCTACGACAAGATTGTCGCGCCCGCAGCATCTACAATCCGCAAAGGTTCCAGGGTAGTTCTCATCCCAGATGGAAGCCTGGATGGGTTGAATTTTGAGACTCTTCTCGTTCCCGGAAATTCCGGATTCCATTATTGGATCGAAGATGTCACCGTAGTAAATACCAATGCAATCCGGCTGATCTCCGCTTTGGACTCACGCAGGCCTGACAAGTACGAGAACAATCTGCTGTTGATGGGCGATCCCATCTCGGTTGGGCCTGACTATCCGAGACTTTTCAATGCATCGGCGGAAATTCAGAGCATTGAAGAACACTTTCAGCCCGGTAAGGAAGTCGTATTGACCAGGGCCAAAGCAGTGCCGGCGGCGTACCTGGCCATTCGACCCGATCGATTTACCTACGTTGATTTTGTCGCGCATGGCACGGCCAGCCGTTTGAGTCCGTTGGATTCCGCTGTCGTGCTATCAGCATCCCCGGGACAGCCTGACACCTTCAAGTTGTACGCCCGAGATATCGTGCATCAACCACTACACGCGCGACTGGTGACAATCTCGGCCTGTTACGGATCGGGCCTTCGCGCCTATGCGGGTGAGGGACTCGTAGGATTGTCCTGGGCATTTCTTCGCGCCGGAGCACAGAACGTGATCGGGGCATTGTGGGAGGCAAACGACGCCTCTACACCCTTGCTGATGGATCGGCTCTACGGTGACATCGAAGCAGGCAGTGAGCCAGATGTGGCTCTTCGAGCTGCGAAGCTCTCCCTGATTCACTCCCAGACCGTCTACCGCAAACCGCTTTATTGGGGCGCCTTTCAGCTCTATGCCGGTGGCTAA
Source organism: uncultured Acidobacteriota bacterium (assembly GCA_963756315.1). Classification (GTDB taxonomy): domain Bacteria; phylum Acidobacteriota; class Terriglobia; order Terriglobales; family Acidobacteriaceae; genus JAKAAZ01. The sequence continues at coordinate 611,153 of CAVWNI010000009.1, read as the reverse complement.
CAACGTTCACCGCTGAATGTTTACCTGCGGTTGCGTCTCTTTCATTTTTGGGAAGCGTAAGGCGAAGAATCCCCCATCTCGTCACGACTCGCTGGAATTGCGCATGTCGCCGGACGAGCGAGCGCTCAGCCCGAATGCCTTCATCGAAGCAACCCTGCAATCATCCCGCAAACCTTACCCGTCTGCTCCCCCGGCACGATCAGAAGAATTATCCCCGCCGAGTGAAACGCGCACCGCTGTTTTCGCACCATTGTTATGGACGGAGTTCTGCTGACGATTCGTTCGGTCCGATTCCAGACCAGTCGAAAATTTGATGTGGCCACCCCACGCGCTTGCTGCGTGTAAGCCAACTCATTTTCTTCCGCGAACCGCAACTTCAGCCGAACTCTGTAAGGAGAATGCAATGGCGAAATCCACGAACAATGAGACGGCAGCACTCGAGGCGGTGAAGGGGCACAGGCTGAACTTCTTTGAGCTGCTTGCGGGCAATCCAAACTACTTCGGCAACCTGAAAGGCAGCGAGTTTCAACCTGTCGTCTCCATCGCGAGCGACGAGTTTTACGAACATCTGACGTGCCTCGGCTTCAACCCGGGCACCAACGTGCTGGAAGCGGTGGTCCAGGTCAATCAGTCCTCCGGCTACAACGGTTCTCTATGTCAAGGTGGATCCTTCGAGTATGTACGATTTTTTGTGGATTATGGTTCCGGTTGGGAAGATGCTGGCCTGGCGGCTGTCAACGTGCACGATATTCCGGAGCAGACCGACTGCCATAAAAATCCGGAAAAGCCGCTCAGCTACGCGGTCTCCGTGCAGCTGACGCCCAAAGCGAATTGGTGCTTCTTCCCAGTCCTTCCCAAGGCACGCGCGATTCTGTCCTGGAACGCAATCCCCACGCCCGGCGATCCCACTTATACGCCGGTGTGGGGTAACACTCTGGATGCACAGATCCAGATACGTCCGCGCCCGCTTTTCCTGAAGGAAATTGTCGCCAGCGTCAATGAGAAGGTGAAGCAGGTTCTTCCGCCGGAAGAACTGGAGCAGGCGCTGCACCTTCCAATTCCGCTGCCCGATCCCAGTCCGTTGTCGCTCACGCAACTGGCGAAGTTGTATCAATCGCACACGACCAAGAAAACCAACGCGGCGGAATCCGCGGTGCCTTCCCACCGCTTTGGTTTCGCGCAGCTGCAACAGGCCCTGAATGCCAAGGCGGCCGATCCCAAGGCGATTGAACTGAACATTGCGGAATGGAAAAACCAGGGACTCAACTGGCAGTCGGCACTGGCTTCGTTAAGTGAAGTCAATGCGAACGTGACCTACGAACAGTTGGAATGCCTGGGACTCGAGGGCGCCTACGGTCTGGAACGACTGGTCGCGACCTTCCTGATCAAACAGCCCTCCGGTTACGGCGGAGGACTGTGCACCTCCGGCAGCACAGAGTACGTGGCGTTCTGGGCGGACTGGGACAACACGTGCGAATACACCTACCTGGGAACGGTGGGAGTGCAAGTGCATGACATTGCCGGCATTCCGGCAGGTGGGCTTGTGTATTCCGCTGTGCTGCCGGTGAATCTCAGCAACCATCGCAATCCGTGCAACACGCCGAAAATTGGCCGCGTGCGCGCCGTACTTTCCTGGGCAGCGCCACCTTCCACCACGAATCCGGATGCGCTGACGTACTGGGGCAATCTGCTGGATGCGCATGTGCAGATCCAGCCGGGCACGCAGCCGAATTACCTGACGCCGACCATCAGCATTCTCGGTGGCATTCCTACCAGCATGATCGACTCGACCACGGGCCTCACAACCTGGAACGCAGTCTTTGCCCTGACGAATACGGCAGCCGACTCTCTCGGACGCGCATGCCCGTTCGGCGGCAGAGTGTCTGTGCAGGGAGAATTGTTTGTGGGTTACAAGTACAAGCTCACGGTGCAGGACACGGGCGGCGGCTCACCCATCACGCTGACGACTCCGTTGCTGTTGACCCGCTGGGACGGCACCACCTACACCAGTTCGCCCGATTCGAGCGGGTACTTTACGTACATGGATCCGACCCAGAATATCGATTCCTTGCTGGGCGAGTGGGATACCAGTGGCGACGACCTGTGGCAGATCACGCTCCAGATTGCCGACATGTCGGATAATCCCATCCTCGGATCGCTGCCCGACGTGCACCTGATCCAGCTCGACAATACTGCGCCGCAGGCAGTTGTGCACCTGGACAATAACCTCGATTGCAGTCGGTTCACTGTGGGCACCATATTGAATGGCCACTATGTCGCCTATGACATCAACTTTGGATCATTCAGCATGGGCTCGGAACCGTATGCCGGACCGGTCTCGCCTGCTGGCGGAACCGTGCCGACCGCGCCGCTCCCCTCTGCAGGCAACGCATGGACTCTCAACACATCATCGCTGCCACCATGCGGTTATGTAGTCCAGTTGAACGTCTGGGATCGCAGCATCGTGAACAGTTCTCCGGGCTCGCACAATTACGCACCCGGGTCGGTTGGCTTCTGCCTGCTCACGTCGCTGTAGATATTCGTCTGCAACCTAACTTCGCAGCCCGGCACCCACCGGGCTGCGAACCCAAGAGGCACGTATGAATCCTGTCGGACTTATCATTGCCGCCCTCGCGGTGTGGCGGCTCACTCACCTGCTGCAGGCCGAAGATGGTCCGTTACGAATATTTGATCGCTGCCGAAACTGGCTGCGGCAAATGTCGATTTCCGGCGTCACGGATTGCTTCTACTGTCTCAGCCTGTGGGTGGCCGCCCCATTTGCGATGGTCATGGCATCGCGTTGGCAAGAAAGACTAACGCTCTGGCTGGCACTTTCCGGGGCCGCAATTCTTACCAACCGTCTTGCCGACCAGGAACCCGAAAGCGCTTGGTTCTATGAAGAACCAATTCAAGAGGAGAACCCGATATGTCGTGTTGCGGAAATGGAAGAAGACTACTAACGCAGGACCCCCAGACCCACGCCGGCACAGTGCGTGTGGACCGGTCCGTCTTTAACTCCGCCATATTTCAGTACACCGGCCGTACGCGGCTAACCACGGTGGGAGCAGCAACTGGAATGGTCTACCGGTTTGACGGCAGCGGGTCTCGGGCCCTCATCGACGGGCGAGATGTCGCGTCGCTGGCAAGGGTGCCGTCGCTGATCAGAGTATGATGGCATACCGCTGCCTACCGCACCGCCGCATACAGAGTCTTGGCTAACAACTCTCCCGTCCAGTACTGCACGTGCGCGGCAAGTGGAATCGTCGCCGCAGGATCTTTGATATTCTCCACCCGTCGAGGATCATTGCTTGCCCGGGGATAATTCGTACCCAGCGGATCAGTGGGATCCAGAGCCGCACCTGGGTCCAGCACGGGCACATCGTAGTACTCGAGACTTCCGGAAACGACATCCATCGGCGACCACAGATTCGTCCAGAAATGCGGCTTTCTGAATGTTGCATAGTCCAGAATCAATGGCTGAAAGGCGCTCGCCATTTGCTCCCGCAGTGGGTCCTTCACATGGTTCGACTGGTTGCGAAACAGGAACGCCGTCTTATCAAGCGGCGAGCCGAACGTGATCAGCTTCTTCGTCCGTTCAACTACCCGCTTCGATCCCGGCGTCGCGGAAGTCAGATCAAGATTGATCACCGCGTTCAGCGTGTCGTACGCCAGCACCGATCCCAGCGAGTGCCCCGCGAACACAATTCGTTCGTAGGCCGGCACGGCCGTCGTATTTTCGAACCCGTAGATCACCTTGGCCACATCCAGCCCGATCGCCTGGATCTTGCTACGGATATCTTCGAACTTCGAAGCCTTGTACGGCGAAATATACGCCGCCACATCACCGACATATTGAATGAGGAAGTAACGAGCGACCAGTATCTCGAGCACGAGTAAGTACCAGCCGAGCAGGGCCAGCGCCGCCAACATTTTCTGCTCCGCGCTGGCACTCGGAGACTTCAGCACAAGCACGCCGGGGAGCAGAATTTGTACCACCTGCCGGATCGCAAAATGAGCAGTCTCCATCTGCTTTACCTGGTCGGCGAGCTTTGCCAGCACCACCGCAATCGCCACGACTTGCGCGGCCAGAAAAAGTGCCACAAACAGCAGCGCCATTTTCGTGCGAGCGTAAATCGTCATGTCCCGGAGCTTGTCGAACAGGTAACGTTGAAATCCGCATGGCTTAAATAATCTCGACGATTTCCAGCCTTTCCATGCCGCAGAGAACAGGAACTTGATTGTCTCCCAGTAGGTCACTTGGCCTTCCGTAACCGGCGCCCAGTAAGCCTCGTACACATGTACGGAGTGCGGCCTGCCCAACGGCGTCGTCCAGTTCAGTTCTGCCCGCGCCAGAAAGCTCTCGTTCTGAGAAGAAAGATTCACGACAGTCTGGGCCACCGTGCAGCCCTGAGCGGTAGCTTCCTTCAGTATGGAAGCCGCAATCTGCCCGATGGTTTCAAATCGCACCTGTTCGCCCATCCCGTGGCAGACCAGCAAAGCCACCGGCACCGGGGTTTCCGCGGTCGTCCAGCAGGTTCTGCTTGGTGTCCGTCGATGCCAGCCCCAGCCGCGCCGGGAGATGCGGAATCTCCGCGGCCCCTTCATGGCCATAGTGAAACTTCGCTGAGCGTGGAGTGGCTTTGAAATCCTGATCGGACATGCGAGCACCTCGGCGCGCGAAACCGAATCGAACCAGGGAGGATTTAATTTACCGCGTTCCTGTTCCCGTCGCAACAGGAATTGCTGCGAATTTCTGGCCGCCCCAGGCCGATCTCGGTCGCCGTCGACCGGCCTGCTTCCGCGAATGGATGCTTCTTTTGAAGTTGGCTTCTAAGCTTTCACCAATCCGGATGGTGGCCGGTCCGCCGGAGCGGAAGCCCACTCCTTGTTCGGCTTGCTGCCCATGCGAAAATACAATTCCCCGCCGGCAACGATATCGGCATGCGTGATCCAGGAACGGCTTAACTCCTTGCCATTGAGCGTCGCGCTTTGGATGAATACATTTTCAGTCGAGTTATTGTCCGCGACAAGGGTGAACGTTGTGCCACTCGCTGGGTTGTGAATCCTGGCCCGATTCACGATTGGGCTGCCGATAACATACACTCCCGTCACGGCATTGACCGGATAAAATCCCAGAGCAGCCAGAACAAACCAACTCGACAATTGTCCGCAGTCATCGTTGCCAGGAACGCCTGCCGGCGTGTTGTTGTACAGCGCGGCCACCTTGCGAACCCAATGTTGCGTTTTCCATGCGGCACCCGCGAACGGATAGAGATAGGGAATATGATTGCTGGGTTCATTGCCCTGGGCATCCTGACCCACCATCCCGCTGATGTCCGGCGGAGCGCCAATTACATAAGAGGGAGCCGTGAACAATTCGTCCAGCTTGGCGATAAATGGCGCATCCCCGCCGTAGAGATCGATCAATCCCTGCACATCCTGCATGACGTTAAAGCTGGCCTGCCAGGCATCGGTTTCAATGTAATCCCCATACTTCTGGTCGGGACGAAATGGCTCTCGCCACGCGCCGTCTTCCGTTTTCCCGCGCATAAAGCCCGTCTTCGGATCAAATAGGTTTTTGTAGTTCTGGCCTAATTTGTAAAACATGGTTGCGTCATCCTGCTTGCCCAGCAGGTCGGCCATCGCTCCCGCACACCAGTAGTCGTAGGCGAAATCCAGAGTGCACGACACGGCTTGATTTCGCCCGCCTGTTGGAACATAGCCGTAATGACGAAACATCTCTTGCAATTCGCGATTCCGTTTGGCCGTCGCACCCACCATCGCAGTATCCCGGATGGCCGCATACGCAGCCTGCACATCGTAGTCGCGAAATCCCCGCACATACGCTCCCACAATCAGGCCGGCCGAATGGAACCCGTCCATACTCCATGTTTCATTGCCCCACAATGTCCAAAACGGTAGCGAGTGCTGGTCCAGCTGCTGATAGTCGATGAGTAATGTGCGGACGATATCGTTGATCCGATGCGGCTGCGTGAGCATCAGAAAGGGAAACTCGCCGCGATAAATATCCCAGATCGAAAGCGTGGTGTATTTTGTGAAGCCGGGATTCGGATGATTCTGATGATCCTGCCCCCGATAACTTCCATCCACATCGTTAAACGTCGCAGGAGCAACCATACCGTGGTATGCGCCGGTGTAAAATGTCTGGCGCAGCGCGGTGCCGGCAAGGCTCGCGTCCAACACGGCTAACTCACGGTTCCACACCTGCTCGGTTTGACGAGCCACTGCGTCAAAATCCCAATGCGGAATCTCCGCGGCTAGATTCTTTCTAGCTCCGTCGATGCCAGTGCAGGAAATGCCCACACGAACCACCAGTGGATCCGGTCCCGGCGCGTGGCTGACAATGGTTTTAATCTGTTCACCCGTCAGCCGATCGCCCGGCGCAGCCGATTGGATCTTGTCATCCACCTGCACCTGGACGGAACTCGCCGGGCGTGAAAACTCAATGACAAAATAGACCTGCTTGTCCTTCGCCCACCCGTGCGTGGAGCGGCTCCCGCTAAGGCGCGAATCGCTCTCTATGTTTAGCTCCGCCTGGTACACCCGGCTGCCCAGGCTGTGCGCCAGGTCTACCATCACTCCCTGGCGTGTCTGCGCCGGCAGCGCTGGATAGCGGTAGCGATGCATGCCGCAACGTGTTGTCGCTGTCAGCTCCGCCTGCACGTCCGGTGTTTTCAAATGGACGCCGTAATAACCGGCGCGTACCGTTTCGCGCTCGTGAGAGAAGAACGAACGGTAGCCTGGCTCCGCTGCGCTGAAAACCCAACCTGAATCCAATCCAACAGCATCGATCTGCGCTTCGCCCTGGTCCTCAGGAATGCCCGTATCCCAGCTCCAGTTGCGCCCTTCCACCACCGGCATTAACAGCACATCACCCAGGTCGACGCCACCGGTTCCCTGCACGTGGGTATGGCTGAAACCCTGGATGACATTGTCTGAATAGTGATAGCCGGAACAATGGTCCCACCCATAATTGTCCCGCTCGGCGCCTCTTCTGCGGTCCGGCGGTCCACTCGTGTCCGGACTCAGTTGCACCAATCCAAATGGCGCCACCGCGCCGGGAAACATGTGCCCATGCCACCCTGTACCGATGATCGGCAACACGTCGTTGACAGGCTTACGTCCCGATCCCTTCCTCGCGGAATCGCTGCGCGGTGCCGACTCTGCATCCGTTTCCTCCACCAGGCCGGAGACGGGTAGCAATACTCCAGCCGCCGCTGCGGCAGACACTTTCAAGAAGTCGCGTCTTTGTAACCGCGACAGCCAATCATTCATCGCAAATACTCCCAGGGTCAGGTAAATTATATTTTCATGGCGACCGCAACTCTGCCGTGAACTCACGGGCAACTGTACCATCCGCGGTGGACGGCCGGCCTGACGCCGCTCGCCAAATTCCGGCTTGCTATGCCGCATCACGGAGTTCGCAAGCTGGCGTTGCGTGGCCGCGGAATGTGCAGGCCGCCCGCTTTTCGTGAACGAAATATCAAGGGCGCTGGAACACCGCGCCGAGGAATGAAATCGGATCCATGCCAAAACGAAGCGCAGGTCTGCTCATGTACCGCTGGCATGGAGATGAGCTTGAGGTCTTCCTCGTGCACCCCGGCGGCCCCTTCTGGGCAAGCAAAGATCTGGGAGCGTGGTCCATTCCCAAAGGGGAATACGAGGCAGACGAGCCGCCCTTAGACGCTGCCAGACGCGAGTTTCAGGAGGAAACCGGTTTCACCGTGGCGGGCGAATTTCTCGAGCTGGGAACCGTCCGCCTGGCCAGCGGCAAGATCGTATCCGCATGGGCGTTCGAGGGTGATTGCGATCCCGCCCTTCTTGCCAGCAACTCCTGCGAAGTGGAATGGCCGCCTCACTCCGGTCGCGTGATTGAAATTCCGGAGGTCGATCGCGGAGATTGGTTTTCGATCAACGCTGCCCGAGAGCGCATTCAGAAAATTCAGGAACCCTTTGTCAACCGGCTTTGTCGAGAATTGAACGTTGCCGCAAATTGCGACAAACCGTCGTAAACTGGCACGCGCCACGCGCCGCGCCTTACACTTTCTCCCACATGCGCCTTTTTGTTGGAATTCCGCTCGCCGCTTCGGTGATCGATGAACTCGCAATCGTTTCGAAGCGGCTTCAGTCGAAGGAAGACGGACTGCGCTGGTCTGCGCCCGAATCCTGGCACATCACATTGCAATTTCTCGGCGACACCACACCGCCGCAATATGAATGCATTGTCACTCGCCTTCGCGACCTGCACCCGCCGCCCGTTCCTATTCAACTGGAGGCGATGGGGTTCTTCGATCGCGCCGGAGTTTTCTTTATCGGTGTCAGCGTCACTCCAGCGTTGCTCTCACTGCAGCGGCGCGTCACTGCAGCCACCAGCCCTTGCGGATTCATTGCGGAAGATCGGCCGTATCGACCGCACATTACCCTGGCGCGCGCCAAAGGCAAAGCGAGAACGTTTGCCACGTTGAGAGGCAAGATTTCCCCCCGGCAAAGCTTTAGCAGCTTTGTTGCCGACGAATTCATCCTCTACGAAAGCCTCACCCGATCCACCGGCTCTCAATATGAACGTCGCGACCGTTTTCGTCTCGCCCGTCATTCGGCTTCCGCCGATGGACCTACCGGCTGATCCGCAATGGCTGCAGCAGATCTGGAAACACTGTGAAATATCGTTCCAGGTTCATCGGCTCATTCCCAGTCAAACGCAGAACCGTGTCGCTGTTGCGTTCTAATTCCCCGGCCGCAATCGCCTCGAACCATCCGACGGACAGATCGTTGCGCCACGGCTCGCTTTCTTGCTTGGCCAGCCGCTCTCGCGCACACGCCGGCGTCTCCTCTTCATAGCGAAGCTCGCGGCCGGTCATAGCAGACAGGCGAGCAGCCACAGCTTCCAGGCTGAGTGCCTCCGGCCCGGTGACATTGTGCGTCCCGCCGCTGCCCGGACTCGCCAGCGCGGCGGCCGCTGTCTGGGCGACGTCTTCGCGTGACACAAACGCGCCCCGACCCTGGTTTCCTGGGCCTCGCATGACTCCTTCGCCATCAAACCGTTCCAAAAACATATCCAGATAAAATGCGTTCCGAAGCACGGTGCACGGGATGCCTGTTGCCGCCAGGTATTGCTCGCTCAGAAAATGATCCCGCGAAAAAGGATACTTCGAAGTCGAAGATGCGCCCATTAACGACAGGTAAACGACGTGCTGCACGTGCGCCCGCGCAGCTGCGGCAAATGCGTTCCGGTGCAGTTGTGCCCGTTCGCCGGGTTTGCCAGAGGCCGAAATGATCAATGCAGTCGATACGCCCGCAAAGGCATTTTCCAATGTCTCCGGCGCTGCAAAGTCGCCGCGAACGATCTCCGTTCCCCGCAGGCTCTGCACGCTCGCTGGAGTGCGGGTCATCAGTCGCAGCGCGTACCCTTGTTTCGCCAGCACTTCGGTAACACGTTGCGCGATCCTTCCAGAAGCCCCAGTGATCAACAACATACTCACTCGGATGAGAAAAATCGTTCCGGCGATCACAGAAATAGAACAGCTAGCATCCTTCACTAGCGCGAGACGCTCTTACTATGGAGCAAGAGCACCGCGGCAGGCCATCACGACCAAAAACAATTTCGCGGATGCCAGGAGATGCAATGGATTATGTCAGGCTTGGCAAGACCGGGCTGCAGGTTTCACGCATTTGTCTCGGCTGTATGACCTATGGCGAACCCGCCGCCGGCAAGCCGAAGCCGGGAAGTCACCCCTGGGCACTAAACGAAGAACAGAGCCGACCCTTCTTTCGTCAGGCGCTCGATCTCGGCATCAACTTTATCGACACCGCCAATGTTTATTCCGCCGGCGCCAGTGAAGAAGTGCTTGGTCGATTCTTGAAAGCCCACACTCGCCGCGAAGCGATCGTCCTCGCCACCAAGGTCCATGGCATGATGCGCGAGGAACCCAACGGTGGCGGCCTTTCTCGCAAAGCAATCTTCTATGAGCTTGACCAGAGCCTGCGCCGCCTGCAGACCGACTATGTCGATCTCTACCAGATTCACCGCTGGGATTACCAAACGCCGATTGAAGAAACCCTGGAAGCGCTGCACGACGTGGTCAAAGCCGGCAAAGTTCGGTATATCGGCGCGTCGTCCATGTATGCATGGCAATTCGCGCAGGCCCTCTATCTCGCCGATCGTCATGGCTGGACCCGCTTTGTTTCCATGCAGAACCATTACAACCTGCTCTATCGCGAAGAAGAGCGGGAAATGATTCCCCTGTGCCAGGCCGAGGGAATCGGCGTCATTCCATGGAGCCCGCTTGCCCGCGGTCGTCTGGCTCGTCCGTGGGAAAGTGAACACACAAAGCGCTTCGATACGGACTACTTCGGTACAAACATGTACTCGAAGACGGAGGACGCGGACCGCAGCGTGGTCGATCGACTCGGAGAGGTGGCTGAAAAGCGCGGCGTTTCACGCGCCCAGCTTGCTCTGGCATGGCTGCTGAGCAAGCCGGCCGTCACCGCGCCGATCGTCGGCGCAACCAAGCCCACTCATCTGCAGGATGCCGTCGCCGCACTCTCGATACGTTTGACGCCGGAAGAGATTGCCTCGCTCGAGGAACCGTACACGCCGCATCCCGTGCTCGGCTTCAGCTGAACCGTATCGGTCCCGATTTCGCGCCGGCCAGGAAACAGGTTCGCAACCCAGCGAGCCCCGGCGCTTACTTCCGCGATTCTCCCTCCGGCTTCGACGCGGTTGCTTCACCGGAACTTTTTGCTTCGGCGGCGGCTTCTCCCTCGGCCTCCGCCAGCGTCTCCGTGTCTAACTCGTGTTCTTCACGATAGTGTTCCGCATCCATCTTGCCGTCCCAGAATGCCCACTCCACGGGATAGCTATCCGGGTCGAACAAGACCTGGTAGAAGTGCCACACGACGATCGCCAACGCCGCCAGGATCGCTTCATAGAAGTGGATCGCCGTCGCAACATCCAGCCACCAGCGTGCGAGCAGGTTCCCAACCGAGACCTTGGCCCACAGCATGATCCCCGTGGCAGCCATCAGCGTCGTACCCCACACCATCGCCCAGTACTCCGCCTTTTCCGCGTAGTTAAACCGGCCGAACTTTGGCTTCTCGGCGCTTAGGCCCAGATAATATTTCATCGTTCCCCAGGCGTCGAAGGCGTCCTTCGGACCCGGCGCCATATGACGGATCCACTTTCTGCCTTCCTGCGTCACCGCGGCATACACGATGTGGTACACGCATAGAACAATCAGAGCCACTCCGGCAATCCGATGAACAATGCTGCGCAGCCGCTCGCCCATGCCGAAAACAGCCGCAAACCCTGAGTCCGGATACTTCAAAGCAAAACCCGTCACCACCAGCACCGTAAATGTCAGCATCAACAGCCCATGCTGCCAGCGTTGGTTTCGAGTCAGGCGGAGTACCGTGCGATGCTGTGCATTGCGCCGCGCGATGGCTTTCCTGCGCCAGATGATGAAGTTGTGCAGGAACATCCCGCCAATCACCAGCAGAATCATCCCAATATAAAAACGTCGTACGAAGCGCACGATTACGCCGCCAATGCTGGTAGGCTGCGCCGGATCCAGATGCACCTTGCCCAGCACAAATCTCCGCGTCGCTCCCTTATGACACTGCCCGCAGGTCGCGTCCAGATTGGCCGGATTGATGGTGGAGTGTGGATCGCTGGATGGCAGAATGTTGTGCACTCCGTGGCAACTCGCGCAGTTGGCCACCACCACCGAACCATTCTGATATGCCAATCCGTGGTAGCTGTCCAGATAGCTGGAGACCCGGTTCCCCGGGACCCCGAATTCCTGAGTCAGCCGCACCCCCTGGTGGCAGCGGACGCAAGTCGCCCCGGCCAGGTCCTGCGCCACTGCCGAACTCGGGTTGATCGGGGCCTTGATGGTATGAATGCCGTGGCAATCCGTGCAGGTAGGGGAAAGCTGATTGCCGCGGGCCAGCCCCTGCCCGTGAACGCTCTGCATAAACACGCCCTGGATTGCTCCATGGCATTTGCCGCAGGTCGCGGCGACGTTGAACTTGTTGATCGGGGAATCGGCGGCATTGGCGGGTAGAATCTCGTGCGCGCCATGGCAATCCGTGCACACCGCCGCGCTTTGGGAACCACCCTCCACCGCTCTGCCATGCACGCTCTCCTGGTACGAGGTGAAAACCTGCGTGCTTACGCCACTGGATTCCATCACGAATTTCTGTCCGTGACACTGGCCGCAGGTCGCGGGAATATTGGCGTGGTTGATTGAGGATTTTGGATCGCTGGCCGGCAGAATTCCATGGGCATCTCCATGGCAATTGACGCAGGTCGCCGCCGGTGTTCCGTCCTGCCTTGTGTCTTTGGCGTGGTTGCTGCGCAGATAGGCCTTCTGTGCGTCAGCATGACACTGGGCGCAGGTGATGGTCTTCGGCTCAGCCTGGTGCGGAGATTCGGTCACGTCCTTATGGCAATCCACACAGGTGAACATGCCCCCGTGGATCGAATGTTGCAGCTTTTCCGGATCGACGTACAGGCTGACCTTCTTGCCGTTGACATCCTTCGTCATCGTAGGATCGGAATGGCAAGTCAGGCAATCTTTGTCGGTCGGTTTCTTCGCTGCGCTGGCTCCGCAGGCCCAACCTAGCAGGGAAATACCCACAACCCATGCGCAAATCTTCCGTTTGCTTCGCATGCATTCGATGAAACTCCAGCGCACACACCATGGCTGTGATTGGGGTCACGGTCTGTTGGTCGGGCCTCCAATCTGGAAATGAGTTCGTACTCGGCGGCAAACAATCTTTTCGTCGATCCCGCGAAGAATCCAGCGTTGTCAGCTTTCCCCCCGATAGAATCAAACGGAGAGAATCCATGGCAGAGAACAGCATGCAGGATCAGGAACAGATGACCGCTGCCGCTCAGCGCGGTTCGGGACGCGCCAGCCGGCGTCCAAAGTGGTTGCGCCTGTCCCATGAGCACACAGCGTTTTCCGCCACCCTGCTGCTCATGGTCTCCGCTCTGCTGTCGCGCGTCATCGGGCTCGTCCGGATCAAAGTCATCGCATTTCTGTTTGGCGCCGGTTCGCTGACAGACGCCTACAGCGCGGCTTTTCAGCTGCCCGACATGCTCACGTATCTGCTGGTCGGTGGAACTGCATCCATCACCTTCATCACAATTCTGAGCCGCTATCGAGAACAGGGCCGGGAGCATGAAGGGGAGCAGGCCCTGTCCGTCATCCTCAGCGTCATGTTGGTGGTGCTGGGATGCGCCATCGTTCTGGGGGAGATCTTCGCACCCCTCTACACGCGAGTTTTTATCCACGGCTTCGACCCCAAAGTCGCCGCTCTTTGCACCCACATGACTCGAATCGTTCTGCCGGGTCAGTTGTGTTTCTTCGCCGGCGGTGTGCTCAGTGCGGTGCTGCTGGTGCGCAAGCAGTTTGCCTGGCAGGCCATCGCGCCTCTCATCTACAGCCTGGGCATCATTCTGGGCGGCATTCTCCTGCACAGGTACCTCAGCATTTCGTCGCTCGCCGTCGGCGCACTTGTCGGGGCCATCTGCGGGCCGTTCCTGCTGAATTACGCTGGGGCGCGCCGCATTGGATTGCGGCTCCGCTTTCAGCTTGACTGGTCGAACCCTGGGCTGCGCGAATGGGTGCGTCTCTCCATTCCGCTGATGATCGGGGTCTCGCTGGTAACCGCGGACAACTGGATCCTCAACTATTTCGCCTCTGTGGGAAAAGGCGATATTGCCAAACTGACCTACGCCAAAACTCTCTTCACCGCGCCCATGGCCATCCTGGGCCAGGCCGCGGGCGCCGCGTCCATGCCGTTTTTTGCCGCACTCGCGGGCCAGAACCGCCTGCCCGAGTTTGCCGGCGCAGTCAGTCGAATCGTCACCCGTATTTTCGCGTTCGCCTTTCTGCTCTCCGCCTGGATGATCGGCCTTGCCTACCCCGCCGTCGATTTTGTCCTGCGAGGAGGATCGTTTCACCGTGCCGACGTCGGCCAGACTGCTCTCTATTTCACCGTGTTTGCAGGATCGCTTTGTTTTTGGTCGGCCCAGGCCATCTACGCGCGCGCCTTCTACGCCGCCGGCAATACCTTTACGCCGATGGCCGCCAGCACCCTCATTGCCGCCGCCTCCATCCCTCTCTATTGGCTTCTTTTCCATCGCCTGGGGGTGGTCGGTCTGGCCATCGCTTCCGACTGCGGCATCCTGATTCAAACCTTGGCGCTGGCTTGGCTGCTGCATTTCAAGCGGCTTGTCCCCTTCAGAGGACTGGAATATTCCGAACTCGCGCGTTCGTTGGCCGCCGCGGTGGTTTCCTTCGCTGTCCTCATGGGACTGGTCCGTCTTCTACCCCCGCCCGGCTCCTTCCTGCGCGATAGTCTGCAATTGGGCTGCGGTACGGCCGTATGGCTCGCGACAGCATGGCTGGTCCTCTTTCTCACCCGATCCAGCCTCCCCCAGCAGCTGATCGGACGCTTCCGCAGCCGCAAAGTCGCCGTTGCGCCCGCAACCGAGTTAGAGCCGGAAACCCCGCCAATTTCGAAGATTTAGTAGATTTGAAGGAAGGGCTCACCCGCCAATCAAGATGACCACTCCCAATCCAGCCCCGCCCGATCCGTCCAATCTGCCGGACGAGGAAGAAGAAGATTATTATTTTGATGGGCCCTATCTGGTTTTCACCGAGGCGTATCACCGGAAACGTGGATTTTGCTGCCACTCCGGCTGCCGACATTGCCCGTATGGCTTCGCGAAAGACGACGCCGAGTCACAGGACTCAGAAAAAGATCGGCTGTAATTTGTTCGTGCAGTTCCCCAATTGATTGCGTCCCATCGCCGGTTTTCGACATCCAATCTTCAACTTGATAAGGTAAACTGCGCCGCATGCACGATTTAGCCAACACAGACCACATAGAGAGCCATTTTGAATCGACCGAGTTGGTCCGCGATGTCGTCATCGGCATGTCCGACGGCTTGACGGTTCCCTTCGCGCTGGCTGCCGGACTTTCCGGCGCCGTCGGTTCCTCTCATATTGTCGTGCTGGCCGGCCTCGCGGAAATCGCCGCTGGATCCATCGCCATGGGTCTGGGCGGTTACCTGGCCGCTCGCAGCGACGTCGAGCATTACGCCAGCGAACGCATGCGTGAGGAACGAGAAATCATCGATCGCACGCGCGATGAAGAGGAAGAAATCTACCAGATTTTCGAAGAATATGGTGTCGCCCGCACCGAAAGCGAATCTGTATTGACAGCGCTCAAGCGAAATCCAAAAGCGTGGGTGGACTTCATGATGCGTTTCGAACTCGGCCTGGAGCAACCCGCCAGTTTCCGCGCCCGCCAGAGCGCCGCCGTCATTGCCTTTTCATATATTGCCGGTGGATTTATTCCTTTGCTCCCGTATATGGTTCTCGAACAGGCATCCTCAGCCTTACATGCTTCCGTCATCATTACCTTGATTGCGCTCTTCTTTTTTGGCGCGGTCAAGGGCAGGTTGACTGGCGGCGGTACCTGGAAATCTGCGCTGCAAACAGTTTGCATTGGAGGACTGGCGGCGGGCGCAGCCTATACGCTGGCAAGATTGCTCAGCGTGCATCCTAGCTTTTAGTACGTCATAGGAGGATTGCGTGGGGATTTTAGAAGTCGCACCCGTCCAAGCGTGCCAGACCCGACTGACGCAGCGCTTTCAAGCTGTCCGGGCCATGACGGACGCTCTGTATGAACCACTCACGCCGGAGGACATGATGGTCCAGTCCTGCTCCGAAGCAAGCCCGGTGAAGTGGCATCTGGCACACACTACCTGGTTCTTCGAGACATTTATTCTGCGTCCCTATTTGTCCGGATATCAGTCCTACCATCCGGATTTTCATTGGCTGTTCAACAGCTATTACAAATCCCTCGGCGATCATCCGCAAAAACAACTGCGCGCCTCGTTTTCTCGCCCATCGTTGGAACAGGTCCGTGCCTACCGTCAACACGTCGAACAGGGCATCGAGCAATTATTGGCGACCAATGCATCCGCCGAGATATGCGACCGCATCGAATTGGGGATGCACCACGAACAGCAGCACCAGGAGCTGATCGCGACGGATATGAAGCACGCTTTCTGGTCGAACCCTTTGCAGCCCGCCTACAGGCAATCGCCATTTCCTGGCCGCTTCGGCAAGGCAGACCTGCATCAGTGGGTGGATTATTCCGGGGGTACTGTGGAGATCGGCCATCCAGGAAACGGTTTCGCCTTCGACAATGAGTTCTCTCGCCACCAGGTCATGTTAGAGCCCTTCCGGCTTGCGTCGCGGCCCGTCACCTGCGAGGAGTATCGCAATTTCATCCAGGACAACGGCTATCAGCGGCCGGAATTGTGGCTCTCCGACGGCTGGGATACGATCCAGGCGCTCGGTTGGCAGGCGCCGCTCTATTGGCATCAAGATCCGTCCGGTCGATGGGATGTGTTTACGTTGCACGGAACCATCCCACTCGATGCCCTGCTGCAAACGCCCGTCTGTCACCTCAGCTACTACGAGGCAGATGCCTACGCGCGTTGGGCAGGCTGTCGGCTCCCCAGTGAATTTGAATGGGAGCACGCCGCCAGCGCTGTTCCAGTTTCTGGGAACCTGCTCGAAGGTGGAGCGCTCCATCCCTTGGGATCCCAAAGCAAAGCCTCCGGGGCCGACTCGCCCGCGCAGCTCTTCGGCGATGTGTGGGAGTGGACCCGCAGCGCTTATGGCGCCTATCCCGGCTATCGCCCGGCGCCTGGCGCACTTGGCGAATACAACGGCAAATTTATGTGCAACCAATTCGTCCTGCGCGGCGGTTCGGTGGTCACTCCCGCATCGCACATCCGCGCCACCTATCGAAACTTCTTCGCTCCCGGCACGCGGTGGCAATTCTCCGGCCTTCGTCTGGCTACCGATGGAGGGGCCGCGTGAATATGGCTTCTGTTCTCGATAGCATCATCGTTCCATCCACGACGCTTCGAACCAAGGAGACCCTGACGGTGGCCGAGGCCGTCACAGACGGGCTGTCCGCGAAACAGAAGCACCTGCCGTGCTGGCTGTTTTACGATGCCAACGGATCCATGCTGTTTGAGAAGATCACCCGTCTGCCAGAGTATTACTTAACATCGCGTGAACATTCGATATTTTCTCGCCACGCATCCGATATGATCACCGCCGCTACCGGCGTGGAGGACGAACCCCTGTCCGTGGTGGAATTGGGGGCCGGGAGCGCCAGCAAGACTCTGGTCCTGCTGCAAACGCTCATGTCCCGCCAGGCCCGAACCTTGTATGTGCCCGTCGATGTTTCTGAAGCCGCGTTGAAGCTGGCATCCAAAAATGTTCACGCCGCGCTGCCCGGAATTGAAGTGCAACCGATCTGCTCCGAATTTACGCACGAGAAATCGTTGAACCTTTCCGCCGAAGGGCGACGGCTCGCTCTCTACATCGGGTCCAGTATTGGAAACTTCGCTCCTGCGGATGCCGTCGAGCTGCTAAGCTGGCTGCGCTCCCAACTGTTTCCCGGAGATACCCTGCTGTTGGGTACCGACATGGTGAAAAATCCCGCGTCGTTGCTGGCCGCCTACAACGATACCGCAGGGGTCACCGCCGATTTCAATAAGAATATCCTTGTCCGCCTGAACCGCGAGCTTGGGTCCAACTTTGCCATGAATGCCTTTGAACATCGCGCGATCTGGAACGCCTCGGAAAGCCGGATCGAGATGCATCTGGACAGCAAGCGCACTCAAACCGTCCATGTGGAATCACTCCATCGCAGCTTCGGTTTCAAACGCGGGGAATCCATCCACACCGAGAACTGCTACAAGTTCACCCCCGACGCCGTGGAGGAGATGCTGCTGAAAAGCGGGTATGTCCTGGAACGAAGCTGGTATGACGAAGACCGTTGGTTTGGAGTGCATGCGGCTCGCGTTGTGGATGCGGCCATCCTGCCCGGCAATGAGGAAGAAGCAGCCGCGTAGATTTGCGTCGACATCGCGGTTTCACGCCAACTCATTCGCCCGCGATCGTCATTCCTTCGATGCAAATCGTTGGGCAGGCCACGGCACTGCGGAAAATCAGGTCGCTGCCAATACTGGAAATATTGCGGAGCATCTCTTTCAGATTGCCAGCCACGGTAATCTCTTCCACGGGATAGGCGAGTTCTCCATTTTCAATCCATAATCCGGAAGCGCCATGGGAATAATCTCCCGTGACAACATTGACGCCATGTCCAATCAGGTCAGTCACGTAAAGGCCGTTGGGAATCTCTGCCAGAATTTCTTCCGGTGTCTTCGTTCCCGCTTCCAGATAAAAATTGCCTGAGCTGATTCCTGGAGCGCCCGCCAGCCCGCGCGCCGCATTCCCCGTTGACTGCAGGCCCAGCTTCCGCGCCGTGTAGGTGTTCAGCAGATAACTGGTCAGCACACCTTGGTCCAGCACCACCTTGCGGCGCGTGGGCAATCCCTCTCCATCAAATGGCGCGCTGCCGAAACCGCCCGGTGTGGTGCCGTCGTCGATGATCGTCAAATTGCTGCCGCCCACCGTTTCGCCCAGCTTGCCGGCGAGAAACGAGGAGCTGCGGTAGACGGCATTTCCATTGATCGCGCCCAGGATCGCACCCAGGATGGAAGTGGCGACTTCCGGAGCGAACACCAGCGGAACCCGCTGCGTCGGAACTTTGCGCGCGCCCAGCTTCCGCACCGTGCGGCGCGCAGCTTCCATTCCCACCGACTCCGGCGAATCCAGCAGCGCCAGGCTGCGCTGGCTGGAATACCAATAATCTCGTTGCATTCCCCCATCGGGCGACTGTGCGATCGGCTGTGCGCTGATCGAGCAGGACGATCGGCGCACCTCGCCCACAAACCCACGAGAGTTCGCCAGGATCTTGCGCCCGGTTGCCGCGTCAAAGCTGCCGCCCCCGGAGTTTTGAATCCGCGCGTCCGCCGCCATCGCCGCCGCCTCCGTACGACGCGCATATTCGATGCGTTCCACCGCTGGAAGCGAATAGACATCTTCGTAATAGAGATCGAGATCGCCGGAAATCATTCCGAATTCCCCATACTCCGGCAAGCCCGCAAAAGGATCTTCAGATGTGATGCTGACCAGCGCCATGGCTCCCGAAAGCAACTGTTCGATGCCCTCCGCCGACAGATCGCTGGTGGAGCTCGAAGCTGTGCGATGACCTTGAAACACTCGCAGACCCAGACCGCGAGAACCGGCTTCCTTCAGCTGCTCCACCTGGCCCAGCCGGACCAGGGTTTCAAACTCATCGCCCTCGGCGAAGACAGCTTCGGCATCGCTGGCGCCTGCGCGCAACGCTTTCGAAACAATATCAGTTACAAATTCTTTACCGATAGCATCTTCAGTAGCAATGGCTGCACTATTCACGAAAGATCCTCGAAAATCCCTGGCAATCCGTTAATTTCCGGTCCCGCCCACGGTCATTTTGTCCAGCTTGATCGTCGGCATGCCCACGCCGACAGGTACGCTCTGCCCGGCCTTGCCGCAGGTGCCTACGCCCTCGTCCAACTTCAGGTCATTGCCCACCATGGAGACGTATTTCAG
This sequence comes from uncultured Acidobacteriota bacterium, assembly GCA_963756315.1. Lineage (GTDB taxonomy): Bacteria > Acidobacteriota > Terriglobia > Terriglobales > Acidobacteriaceae > JAKAAZ01. Next base: position 591,591 of record CAVWNI010000009.1, on the reverse strand, counting down.
CGACTCCGGACCGTTCCCGATCAAGGTTGCATTCTTCACCGGCGCGGTAATTTTTCCATCTTCGATCAGGTAAGCCTCCGATGCAGAAAAAACAAATTTCCCGTTGGTGATGTCCACCTGGCCCCCACCGAAATTCACTGCATAAAGCCCGCGCTGCACGCTGCGGATAATGTCCTGCGGATCGTCTTCGCCCGCCAGCATATACGTATTCGTCATGCGCGGCATGGGAATGTGCTGATAGCTTTCGCGACGCCCGTTGCCGGTGTCCGCGATGCCCATCAACCGCGCAGAAAGTTTGTCGCTCATGTAACCCTTCAGCACGCCGTTTTCAATCAAAACCGTCTCCTGCGTGGGCGAGCCCTCATCATCCACGTTCAAAGAGCCTCGGCGATTGGGCATGGTCCCGTTATCCACCACCGTTACCTTCGGACTCGCGACCATCTGGCCAATCAGGCCTGCGAAGGCGGAGGTTTTCTTGCGGTTGAAATCCGCCTCCAGGCCGTGACCCACCGCCTCGTGCAGCAAAACTCCTGGCCATCCCGGTCCCAGCACCACCGGCATTTCTCCGGCCGGTGCGGGGACAGCCCCCAGTTGCAGCACCGCTTGCCGCGCAGCTTCGATTGCAAAATATTCCGGCGTCTTGTCGGTCAAAAAGAAATCCAGCAAGACCCGGCCGCCCCCGCCGGAACTGCCCCGCGCAATGTTCTCGCCTTCTTTTGCAATCACGGAGACATTCAACCGTGCCAGCGGTTGCGTATCGGTCGCAAAACTTCCATCCGATCCGGCAACAAGAATGCGGCGCAGCTCGTCCACGAAGCTCGCTTGCACCTGAACGATGCGCGCATCGTAGGCTCGTGCGGCGCGATCGGCGCGCTGTATCAGGGCCAGCTTGGCTGCAGTTTCCGCATCCGTGGCCGGGTTCCCCACCGCATACAACCCAGCTGAAGGCGACTCGCGAAATCCCTGCACCTGCTGCTTTGAAGGGCCGCTCGCGATCAGCGCAGCCGTGTGCGCAGCGCGTAGAAGCCGCTCCGGAGAAAGATCATCCGTGTAGGCATACCCGGTGCGCTCGCCCGATACCACCCGCAAACCGCAGCCCGCGCTGATTCCCTGGCTCGCGGATTTCACCAGCGATTCATCCACGGTCAGCGAACTCGCCGTGATGTATTCAAAATAAAGATCCGCATAATCGCCGCCCGCCGAGAGCGCCGCACCGAGACACTGCTCCAGCAGTTGCTCATTCAGGCCCAGATGTTCGTAGAAAAACTTGCGGGTGTCAGGAGACGCTGGCTGCATTTGATAACTCCTCTGGAATGATGCGGTGATCCGGCGCACCGCTGCCGGCCTGTTTTAATTCTATCTTTTAGATTCACCCAAATGTCGAAGGACGCACTGCCACGGCCCAAATTCGCTGATCCACGCATACCCGTGTGGCCTCATGGTCTGGGCCAAGGTTCCGTGGTAGCGTGGAGGGCATGAACAACGATGCGCGCTACCCCATTGGCAAATTCGTGCGATCCGCCAGCCTTACCCAGGCAGAACGGGAAGAGGCTTTGAAAACTATTGCAGAGCTGCCGGAGAAAATTCGCAACGCCGTGCGTGGCCTCTCGGAAACTCAGCTCAATACGCCGTATCGCGAGGGCGGCTGGACTGTGCGGCAAACCGTCCATCATGTAGCCGACAGTCACATGCAGGCCAGCGGTCGAGTCCGCATGGCGCTCACCGAGGACTGGCCGACCATCACCCCATACAGCGAAAGTTTATGGGCTGAGCTGTCGGACGCGCGTACCCAGCCGGTGGAAACTTCGCTGCAACTTCTGGACGCGCTGCATGCGCGCTGGGTCGCCGCCCTGCGTTCGCTCGACGACGCCGGCTGGACACAACGCGGCTACAAGCATCCCGAATCGGGCGCTCAAAACCTGGAACAGGTCACTGCCATGTACGCCTGGCACGGCCGCCATCACACCGCCCAAATCACCGCGTTGCGCGAGCGGATGGGATGGTAGACGAGCCCAACCCAGACCAACTTGCACTGCAGCTGCAAACTTTTTTGGATGACCAGCCCGCCTCCGTACTGTTGGAAAACGGCCGCATCCTGTTCGATCTGCGATTGGCCAGCACCACCGTTACGGCAGAGCATGGCCACTGCGTCCTGCACGTCTGGTCAGAAGAACGCAATGTAATTCGCCGCGTCGTCGACATCACGATGCGCAAAACTGGACTTCGCCTGCATGTCCTGCGCATGGGCCAAACTAAGCCGCAGACGCTCGAGCTGCAACCGCAGCAACGGCGCCTCCCTTCTCAGCGAGATAACACTCGTACTCGTTTTATTCCGCTGCTGGAGCGCCTGCTGCCGCGATATTTTCCAGATTTCCAGGTCGAAGGATTGCGCACAGCCATGGACCTGGAGCGAAGCTTTGGCCCCTCCTACGCGCGCGGTATGCAGGTTCGCGGCAACTCCGCCTGGGCCATCATTGCCATCAATGGCGAAGAGTCCCAAGCGCTGGTCGATGGCGTCCTCACATTAGGCGTGCTCTGGCTGCATCATTGCCGAGAACATAGTGGCGGCCGACGCCTGGTCGAAGGATTGCGCCTGATACTTCCGCGAGGAAAATCTGCCGTAACGGCGGCGCGGTTGGCGTGGATGAACGCGCGCGCGGCGAAGTGGGAACTATTCGAGCTGGATGAAAAAACCGAGGAGCTGTATCAACGAGAATTCAGCGACCAGGGAAATCTTGAATCCCGCCTGTTCCACGCACCCAACATCACGGCCGCCGAACAGCGTTTTCATCCCGCGATCCAGCGTGTGCGTGCCCTCCTTCCGCCCCATGCAGTTGCGGAAATGGAAATCGTCTTTCGCAGCGGCAGCGAGGTCGGCCTGCTGTGGAACGGCCTGGAGTTTGCGCGAGTGCGCACCAGTGCCGCCGAAAACAGTTTTGCCCGCTCGGAAGAAATTCTGTTTGGCAGCGGCGCCAACGCGACTCAGCTGACATTGGAGTCCGCGCCAAAACTGCGCGAAATGGTGGCGAAACTCATCGCCCGCCGGCGGCCCAGTGGCGATAAACGCGACGCGCTCTATCGCCAGCAACCGGAACGCTGGCTGGAATCCATGTTGCGACGATCGCCCGATTCGATTGACGCCATGATCGAGCCGCAGCCGGTGTACTCCCAGGTGCCCGCATTTGCCGCGGCCGATCGCGCCGTACTCGACCTGCTGGCTGTGCGCCGGGATGGCCGTCTGGTGGTCATGGAAATCAAGGCCGATGAAGATCTCCATCTTGCTTTGCAGGCGCTCGATTATTGGGTGCGCGTGCGCCAGCATCATCTCTCAGTTGCCGGAAAAGCGGGCAGCTCCGACTCCAAAAGCGATCTGCAGCGGTTCGGATATTTTCCCGGCAGGCAGCTGCGCGCGGACGCTCCCCTGCTGTATCTCATCGCGCCCGCATTGCGCATCCATCCCGCAACGGAAGTCGTTTTACGCTACGTTTCGCCCGAGGTGGACTGGTCATTGATTGCGCTCGACGAGCGCTGGCGCGAGAAAATTCGCGTCGTCTTCCGCAAGCGCCGGGAGAAATAAGCGGCGACTCTTTACTCGACCGGCACCGGCTCTTCAATTGCCAACGATGCCTGCACCGGCGATTCGAGCAGTCTGGGCCCAAAGAATCGTTCTACCGACTCGATAATTCCGGTTCCTGTCTTGGCTTCGTAGATCGCCTTCCGCAATCCTGCGCCGCCCGGAACACCATGCGTAAACCACGACGCAAATTGCTTCATCTTGCCGGTCGCGTCCGGATATTCCTCATCGAGCAGCATGGAAAAATACGTCCGGATCAGATGGTACCGATCGGACTCGGTCGGCTGAGTGTAGGTTCCGCTCGCCGTGTACTCCGCAATCTGGCGAAAGATCCATGGGTTGGCCGGGGCGGCGCGCCCAATCATTACCGCATCGCAGCGTGTTTCTGCGACCAGCGCGCAGGCGTCCTCGGGGGTGCGGATATCGCCGTTGCCAATCACCGGAATCGCCACCGCATCTTTGATCGCGCCAATCCATTCCCACCGCGCCTGGCCCGCATAACCCTGCTCGCGCGTGCGGGCATGCAGTGCCACAGCATTCAATCCGCTGGACTCAGCCAGCCGTGCTAACTCCACGCAGACGATGCTGTCGTCGTTCCATCCCATCCGGAATTTCACCGTAAATGGAATCTTGACCGCGGTGCGAATGCGCTCAAAAATACGCGCAATTAACGGCAGATCCCGCAGCAGGCCACTGCCGCCATTGCAACTGACCACGCGCTTGGCAGGGCAGCCAAGATTCAGATCCACGATGTCAAAGCCCGCATCTTCGACAATGCGAGCTGCTTCCGACAGCGTCTCCGGATCGGATCCAAACAACTGCGCCGCAATGGGATGTTCGTCTTCGTAATATGTCAGGTATCGCTTGCGCTTCGACTCGCGCATCCGCGACAGGCCATCGGCCGAGGTAAACTCCGTCATAATCAATCCGCAGCCGGACTGTTGATTGGTCACGCTCGTTGCAATTCCATCGGCGAACTCCGCCGTCGTGCTTTCTGCCGCTGCATCATGGCTGAACAAGCTGGCATTGCGGATAAATCTGCGAAATACCGTGTCGGTGACTCCGGCCATGGGAGCCAGCACCGTCGCCGGCGCAATCGCAACCCCGCCAATCCGCAAAGACGCCGGAACCCGCGCCGTCTCAGGCATCGCGTGCTCCGCCGGATTGTCCCAGTGCTTTTTCATCGGATCACGTCATTTTACTTTGCAAGACCAAAAAGCCCCCGCCGCAGCGGAGGCCTGGATGTCGTTCGAAGCAGCAGCCGTTATTTTGCAGTTCCCCCTGCGGCCGTCTCGGCCTTCGCCGAATCCGACTGCGCATACTTGCGGCGGAAGCGTTCCACGCGACCGGCGGTGTCGATCATCTTCTGCTTGCCAGTGAAAAATGGGTGGCAATTCGAGCAGATTTCCATGTGGATGTCTCCCTTATGGGTCGACCGGGTCTCAAAACTATGACCACAGGCACATTGCACACGGATTACTTCGTAGGTTGGATGAATTCCTTGCTTCGGCATTGGGACTGAAACCTTTCTCAAAAGCGCTACTCCCTAGTTTATGCGAGATTCCCACAGCCTGCAATGGAGGAATTGTGTCCCGTTGCAACCGGGGCTGCGATACTGAAGAACAGGAAGAGAGTACGACGCTCCCACCCGACCTGCCATGATGAAATCGAATGACAATTCCACGGCGCCCTGCTCCCACTGCGGAGGTTTGGGTGTGACCCTGGTTCGCCGCGGCGGCGAACAATTTGCCGCCGAATGTATCTGCCGTGTCGAGCGAAAGGCGGAGCTGCGACTGCAGCGAACCCGAATCCCGGAACGCTACACCCACTGCTCACTCGAAAGCTTTGATACAGGTTTTCGCGGCGCAGACCCCTCTCTGGGCATTGCGTTGATGGCCACCCGTCGATTTGCTGAAGGCTACCCGCTCGAAACAGGTGGACGCGGACTGTTGCTCACCGGCAGCATCGGATGCGGGAAAACTCACCTCGCCGTCGGCCTGTTGCGAGAGTTGATTGAGCAGCGAGGCGCCACTGGAATCTTCTGCGACTATCGCGACCTGTTGAAGCAAATTCAAAACTCCTACAACCCCCAGGTTGCGACGACTGAGCTGGAAATTTTGCGGCCCGTATTTGAAGCGGAAATCTTGCTGTTGGATGAACTCGGTGCGGTCAAGCCGACCGACTGGGTATGGGACACGGTCGCGCATATCCTCAACACTCGATACAACGACAAGCGGACCACCGTGATTACCACCAATTATCCAAATCTGCCGTCCGCCCTGGTGCAGTCTCAATCTGCTTCCGTTACCGATCGCGATGTTTCTCGCAGCGAACCCGCCAGGCAAGCCGCCCGCGCCATGCGCGAAGAATCACTTGGCGACCGCATCGGGGAGCGTATGCGGTCCCGCTTGCAGGAAATGTGCATCCCTGTGTTCATGCAGGGAGACGATTTTCGCCGAACAGTTCGTCGTGCGAGTTTTCTCTAACACTCTGGAAAGAATATCCGGGCGCGGTCCGCCACGGACTACAGTGACCCCTGGTGCTGCGCCGGCAAAAGCGCGGACCGGCCCAACTCAGAAAAATGGCGCGGCTGCCAGAACCATCAGAGCAGCGGCTACCGCGGCCGCACGATAAATCGTGTCTCCTTGCGGATGCGCTGGGCGCTTACGCGCTTGCTTCTTCAGAGCCAACATGTTCGGTGCTCCTTTCAGCTACAGCCGGTTCCCTGGGGCTTTCCAATCTCAATGAAACTTCGAAGATTGAACCTAAACTGCTATTCCTATGACGTAGTCTTCGGCCGATCGGATTCGCGACTTTAGATAATTTTTCGCTTTTTCATCTTTCCCGGCCTCGACCCGCTTTGACCCGCTTTTTCTCCCGCCCCTAGCCTGCTGTTTCTCAGGACCTCAGGCCGGGTTACAATCGGCGCATGAACGACCCTGCTTCGGGACCCTCCCAGACTCCAGCACCACACCGCACCCCTGTGCTGTTCGTTGCGGAAGGCCCCGGCTCACCCAACGCCCCCGCCGAACGAACCGAGCGCAATTGGCTCCCGTGGATCGTCGCAGTCGTTGCCGTCGTTGGCGTGCTGGGAGTCGTCTTTTGGCTTGGCCGTTCTCCGTCGACCCCCGCCGGTTCTGGCGTCGACCCCTATGCGAAATACCTCGCGTTCCAAGATGTCCATGTAAGTCAGGGAAGTAACTTCGCCGGAGACCAGCTCACCTACGTCGATGGAACCTTGGAAAATCATGGCAACCAAACGGTCACGTCGCTGACGCTGCAGGTACTGTTTCCTAACGATTCAGGCGAAACCCCGCAGATGGAACAGATACCCGTCAGCCTGGTCCGTTCGCGTGAGCCCTACGTAGATATCGAACCCATCACTGCCGCTCCCCTGGGTCCGGGCAAGTCGCAGGATTTCCGCTTGATCTTCGACAACGTTTCCCCGAACTGGAATCAGCAGCCTCCTCAACTCCATGTCCTGCATGCAGGAACCAGGCCCTAGGGCCCGGTTCCATCCTTCAAGCCATCCGGCGGAGCCAATTTTCCGTCGGAATTCCGGGAGAGAAAGCCTCCCTCGGGCGCGGTGTCGCGCTTCCCAATAAACTTGCCACCAAACCTGCGCCGGCAGCGATCCCGCACTCCTGAATCCTCGTGCTGTGGACGTACTTTTTGCCGGTCGACGAGCAGGATTTACGCGATCGCAATGACAGGATTTCCACCACCAGCCAACCAGGGTCAAGCCCGTCGCCCCATCCGTCTTTAGAATCAATTATTTGAAGATTGTTTGGCGCTGGTCTGCTCTTTGGCACCGTGCTTGCATTTGTACTGGCGTTGTCACATGGCTGAGGTCAGTTTTGCTCAGTCGTGAGATATGGAAAAAATGATGAAAACGCCCAATTCTAAGAACGTGCTGCGAATTGCAACCGCCATCCTCGCGGCCAGCACGGCACTGCCGATGATGGCGCAGGCTACTGGCACAACGCCAGACGCTCAGGTCCAAACGGGAACCTCGACGACCGGTACCAACGCATCGAGCTCCGTGGATTCAGCGTACGCCACCGGACAGCCTTTGGATACGAAGCCGCATGAGGGTTTCTGGGGTCACATGAATCCGATGGCCCGCAAAAAGTGGGTCAACCGCCAAATTAACCCGGTAAAAGATCGCTTGAATGAGCTGGATCAGCTCACCGCGCAGAATTCTCAGCAAATCAAGGACGTAGACGCGCGCGCCCAGGCAGGAATCAGCAAGGCCCAAAACGAGGCGATGGTCGCCGATCAACATGCGACCGCGGCTGGCAACACCGCCAACCAGGCACAGCAGACCGCGCAGCAGGCCAGTTCTCAGACCGCTTCCATCGGAAATACGGTCGACAATCTTGACCAGTACCAGACAGTCACCAACGTGGAGATTCGCTTCCGCACGGGACATACGGTTCTGGAGCAGAACTCTAAAGACGCATTGGATCAGCTCGCGACGCAGGTGCAAGGTCAACGCGGGTATCTGATTGACGTACAGGGGTATTCCACACTTCGCGGCCAGGCGGGAATTACCGCTTCTCATAACATGGCCTCGGCAGTAACTCGGTATCTAGTCGAACAGCGCCAGATTCCGCTCTATAAGATTCGCCAGATCGGCTTGGGAAATGCTCCGCTCACCGTAAGCGATTCGAGCTCAACTCGCCGCGGCAGCATCGTGGAAGTCACACTGATGCACAACAGTTTGTCAACCTTGAGCGCGTCGAACGTAGGTGCCTCAACAACCGGCGCGGCGCAGTCCGGCACCGCGCAGTCCTCCTCGAATGGGACTGCGTCGCAGCCAGCCTCGACGGATTAACTAAAGGTTGACTCAAAAGCTCTCACACAAGAGAGAACCAAGGCAGATTGGCCCCTCACACGAGGGGCCCTTTTTTTGCCCGCGATATCAGCAGAACACACCGACAGCCTGCCTGACTTCCACGAGGATCCCGACACGCATAACAATTTCTCGTGTCGAAAATTAACACGCAGCTATCATCCCGCTCGATTGGATCCGTTTGTAGGTATTGCGCCGTCCGCGTCGCGGCGGCAATTTGATCTAGAAGAGTGTGGGTTCGTCGGCTTGCTCGCGAGCCTTTTTCTTCTGCCGGCTCGCAACCAGCGGAATCGAACGACTATCGATTTCCTCTGAGCCAAGCATCGTCAGTAATGCCCGCATCTCGTTGCGCAGCTCATTGAATTGTGGACCGTCCGCCACAGGCTTCGGCACCGTCGCCATCAGCGGCGCTCGGCGCGCTCGTCCTGGCTCCGCGTGGACCTCTGCAACTGGCCGCTGCGGTACCACCGTGGGCGCATGACGCTGCTCCACCAGCAGCCGCCTCGCTCCGACAATCGTGAATCCCTCGCTGTAGAGCAGGTGCTTGATCCTCAGCACCATCTCCACATCCCGCTTGCGATACAGTCGCTGTCCGCTGCCGCCCTTGTGCGGCTTCAATTGCGGAAATTCCGTTTCCCAGAAACGCAGAACATACGCGGGCAATCCGCACAGCTCTGCAACATCTCCAATTCGAAAATATAACTTGTCCGGAATCGAGACGGGAGATTTCGCTGGGTGCATCTTGCGTCGGGCGGGCTGCTGTTGTGCCATCAGACTCCCCTCATCCTCAGGCAGAAATGCATGCAAGGTTTCATCCCAACAAGAATAGTGAACTGCATCGCTTGTGCCGCTGTGCGCAGCGATTCGGCGATAACTCGAATGCCGCGCAACTACTCTACGATTCTAGCTCGCCTATACATCAGCGACCTTTCTAGAAGTATAAGTTGTGATGAGTAAATCGCGCAGCACCTTTTTTCAAAAGTAATTCGTTCAGTCCACACATCCCAATTCTCACGGCCGGGACTTCTCGGCGCACCGCCGCCACGGGTCTCCAGTCACGCCCCTGCCTCCACGTCCGGAATAGGACGCCTCCTCGGCGCATCACTCTAGCGCTCTCTCGAACTGCCGCCAGATTGCGTGCCGACTGCCGCGCCCGGATGGGGCGGAAACTCGGGCATGGCGGCAGCACCCGCCCCCCGGCCTCGGCTCAGATTGCTCAGCTGTCCCGGATCCAGCGGACGTCCGGGATCCTGGCTGAATGCAGCCTCCCGCTGCGCAAAACTCGGGCTCTCTGGCGGAGGAGGCGTTCGCGCAATCAGCGGGCTTCGCCCACCGTAGGAGTTAAGTGGTACTGGTGGCGGCTCCGAGGTCGCCGTCGTCCCACTCGGGTTCGATGGTTGCGGCTCGCGCGACGTCACAAACGCAGGCCTCTCCGCTGGAATAGGCACGGAGCTCACCGGACGCGGTACAACGCTGGTCTGCGCAGGCGCCACGGAAGGATGCGGAATCATCTGCGCGTGCGCCAGTTGCTGCGCCGTGGGGCGAACCGCGGTCGCTGGCGTGATCACGTGCCCCGCCCCAAATTCATCCGCCGGAATTGCGATCGTTCCAATCGGACGGTTGACGAAGCGCATGCGTTGGAAAACGACCCGCTGGTGAAAGTAGCGATAGTAATTGCCGGTGTCAATGTTCTTGTAAAGCGGGCCGATTCCGCGGATGTTGGTCAGGTTCAATTGCGTGAAATAGCCTGGGCTGCAGAAATACCATGGATAGAACGGCTCCCCTGGTCCCAGCGGAAACCACGCAGCCAGAGACACGCCACCTGTCGAGAATCCCGTGCCGCTAACGAAACCAACATTAGCCGGCGAATAGATAGGCGCGACCCCCAGCGGACCCGGAATCCATCCCCAGCGCGATCCTGCGTGGACCCACCGCCCGTAGTGAAATGGCGCGAAGCCCCATGGAGATGTGTCCACCCAGGTCCAGCCCCACGGCGAGATCCAGCCCCAGTGTCCCGTGGAATAGGGTACCCATCCCGCAGGCACGCCGGCCGGATACCAAACCGGCCCATCATCGTTAGATTCGGTCCAAGTCCCATACTGATCCAGATCGTCGGAGCCAATGGTATTCGGGTTGACGTACCGACGGGCCTGCGAGCTGAGATACACGCGGTCGCGCTGCTGGTTCCATACGTCAAAGGGATCCTCGCCCGGCATTCGCTGCGATAACACCGTGATGGGATTGCTTCCCACCAGATGGACGGCCTGGCCGGCGCCAAGAAATTTGGCTACGCCTCCACCGCTTACCTGCACCTCGCCGGATCGCACCGTCACCAGGGTGCCGCCATCGCTGGTATACGCGTCGATACGAACATCGCCGGGCTGCACCACCGTAATCGCTCCATTCGGCGTATCGATCTCCACCTGGCTGTCCGCGCCTAGCCCAAACGTACGCATATGCAGGCTTCCCTGCGCCAGCCCAAGTTGAGTCACGGTATTCGTCAGATTCGCGATCGTCAGGTCTGTATATCGCCAGGCCCGCACCGCAATCTGTTCCATCTCGAGCTCGGCGTGACCGTCGTGATCGACATACAGCCTGTCTCCGGTGGTCAACGGGGTGTTGATCAGCGCCTGTGTCCATTCGTTCGTCCCTGCTGGTTCCAGAGACACCGTGCCCGCCAACTGCGCCAACCTCGCCACACGCGCAGGCGGGTCGCCGCTCGCGCCGATCGCCGGCATCGCTCCCAGCAGCAACAACAAGGCGACTTGCACCAACGCCGAACCATATCGATATTTCTTCATCATCGTCGCGCCCTCGACCGTCAGCGAAGGAATCCTCCACAGATTAAGATGATTTCCGGTTCTTCCCATGATCCCTGCGACCCAAATCCTGGAACCGCGACCAATCTCGATCGAACATCTCCCCCGAATATCGGACGAAGAAACCCGCGATTCAGCACACGAAAAGTGAACCACGATCGGCGCAAAAAAAGAGGCCTTGCCAAATTGGCAAGGCCGTTGCCTGTGATTTGTGTTGAGTAAATCGTCACGCTCTGCGCGCAACCTTGGGATTTCCAGTTGCCCCCGGCAGCTTCCTCTCCCGAGAAGCTGTTTGTACGTCGGACCCCAATATTTGCGCTTTTTGATGACGTCGCCCTATATATTGGGGTATAGAAGCAACAATGTCAAGCAGTAAATGGACTCGTTCCGCTTTCTTGCTCGCCAGGAACCATCCTTTGCTTGGAAGCGTATCTTGGTCCAAGAGCGCAATCGCAGTGCTGTAGGAGGCCCATCGCGCGTATGCCATCCAGACAAGTTTCCCATCCTCATCTCAGGCACGCCGGACCCTCGCTTCCATCAGCAAGCGTTGGCATAAAAACTGCTCTGCTATGCAGTGCCCTTTTATTTGTAGCTGCGGGGTGTTCCGTGAACGAGAAGAAGAATGGCGCCGCGGAGAATGTCCATTTGCACACCCCCCTTGGCGGCTTCGACGTTCGCACCAACTCCGTCAACGGGGCCGACGTCGGCCTGCCAGTCTATCCCGGCGCTGTTGAAACCGGCCAGCACGGCGACGATTCCGGATCTGCAGATATCCACATGAGTTTCGGCGAATGGCACCTGCATGTAAAAGCCATTGGATACCGGAGCAGCGATCCCGAAGATAAGGTCGTCGCATTTTATAAAAACGCCATGGCACAGTACGGGGATGTCCTCACCTGCAAAAACAAGACGGCGATCGGGGAACCCTCCCAAACCAGCCAGGGACTTACCTGTTCCAATGGCCACGAGTACGAAGTGACCATGAGTGTGGACAATTCGAAGAAGCACATGAGCGTCTCAACTCCTCAGATTTCCGGTGCCGTCAAGCTCCTCGCTGGCTCACCTGAAAACCAGCACATCGTGGAGTTCAATCCCACCCCCGACGGAACAAAATTTTCCATGGTCGTGGTTCAATTGCCGCATCGCGGCCAGACCGACTGACCACATCCCCATCAGTCTGAACCACGCAGTGTCAGAGAATGCGGAACCAATGGTAATCGCCGACGATTGCGGCGGATGCCAAGGTGGTTTAGCTTCAACGTATGGACTTTGTATGTCATCGCTGCAGCGCAACCTTGGATCCCGAGGCGTACTATTGCCCGGAATGCGGCTCGCCGCAAGTGCGCTACGTCGCGCAGCAGGACGATGAAATAGGGCGCGTAATTACCGGCGCAGCCGCAGCTACCGAACTATCGGAAACTCCCGCGGCCACCTCCATCTCATGGAAGATGGCAATTCAGATCGCCGCCATGGTAGGCCTCGGGGTGGGAATTCTCTGCGCTTTATTGGCGGCCGGAAGCGTGCTCTGGGTCGCAGTGGGAGCCGTCGCGGTGTTGGGAATCTATCATCGGCGCCGACCGAAGGTATTGCTGGAGACGCGCATCGGAGCCCGTGTAGGCGCACTGGTCGGCCTGATAGCAGCAGCCGTTGCTTTGGCGGCCAATGCCGTATTGCTCGTCATCCAGCGATATGGCATGCACGAAGGAAATCAGATCGACACCCAGCTGACGACAATCGTGAAGCAGGCCGCAGCTCATGCAGCTTCCATGGATTCTCAGGCGCCGGTTGCGGTATTCACCAATTTCTGGCTATCCGCCGAAGGCCGCATCGGCCTCATCTTGCTGACCATGGCTTTCTTGTCTGTGTTGATTTTGCTGTTCGCCATCGCCGGCGGCGTTTTGGGCGCCCACATCTACCGCCCGTCTCGCAGGAACAACGTTCCTTCCTGATGCTCCGCAGCACGTTGCTGGTGAGCGAAATAAAACGCTCAGGCCGCGACGCTTCCCGCTACGCGTCCACCCCATGGCATTTCTTGAATTTCTTACCGGAACCGCATGGGCATGGGTCGTTGCGCCCCACCTTCTCCCCGCTGCGCCGCTGGACGGTTTCGCTCGACTCTCCGCCTCCTGCCATGCGCGCCTGTTGCAGTTCGCGCTTCTTGCGCCGGTGAAATTCTTCTTCCAGAGAATCGATCGTGGTGGAAGGCGCACGCATAGGCACCGGAACTGTCGACGCCACACCGTTGGAGGATCCCCCATTCAAGCCCGCCCCGTTCAAGCCCGCCCCGTTCAGTGCTCCGCCCATTCCCGCAGGCACATGGCCTGGATCGGCCGCCGTGGAGGAGCCGCCGCTGAACACAATCGACTGCGGAAGAGGACGCGACGGCACCGAGATTTCCTTGCCGTCCGGCCCCATGATCTGCATGCGGAAAAGGAAGCGCACGGTGTCTTCCTGGAACCGCGTCATCATCGCCTCAAACGCCTCGTAGGATTCGCGCTTGTAAGAAATCAATGGATCCTGCTGCCCGTATCCGCGCAGCCCAATCCCTTCCTTCAGCTGGTCCATCGCCAGCAGATGGTCTTTCCATAAACCATCCAGCACGCTCAACATGATCATGCGCTCGTGATAGCGCATGGCCTGCTCTCCGATGATCTGTTCCTTGGCGTCGTACCGCTCCTTCAGGTGCGCGAACAGCGCCTCCCCTAGTTCATGACGATTGAGTTCGCGAACCGGGATCGCCTCAGCCGATATGTCCATTCCGAATTGCATCAGCAGCTGGTCTCCCAGCGCCTTCACGTCCCACTGGTCGGGATGCAGGTTGTCCGGGGCATGAACGTCCAGAATGTTGCTCAGAATATTGGAGACGTAATCGTCGGTGATCAGCTCTTTCTGATCGAGACCTTCCAGCAGCTGGCGGCGTGTTCCATACACGGCCTCACGCTGCTTGTTCATCACATCGTCGTATTCCAGCACATGCTTGCGAGACTCGAAGTTTTGTCCTTCGACCGCCTTCTGCGCCGCCTCAATGCGCCGCGTTATCAGTTTCGACTCAATCGGCACGCCTTCTTCCATGCCCAGGCGCTGCAGCAGATTCGAAACCCACTCCTTGGCGAAGATGCGCATCAGGTCATCTTCCAGCGATAGGAAGAACCGCGAAGCGCCCGGATCGCCCTGGCGTCCGGCGCGGCCACGCAGCTGGTTATCGACGCGCCGAGACTCATGCCGTTCCGTTCCCAGAATGATCAGGCCGCCGGCTGCCAGTACTTCTTCCCGCTCTGCCGCAGCCTGCGCGGCATACCCCGCAAACGCCTCTTTCCAGTCCGATTCCGGCGTCTCAAATTCCTGGCTCTGATAGTAGAAACGCATCATTCCCGGCGCCGCGGTTGGGGAGATTTCTCCTTCCGCCGCACTCACCGCGCGCGCGCGATTCTTCTTCACCAGCTCTTGCTTGGCTAGAAACTCCGCGTTCCCGCCCAGCACAATGTCCGTTCCGCGACCGGCCATGTTGGTGGCGATCGTCACCATGCCCAGGTGCCCTGCTTGCGCAACGATCTCCGCCTCGCGTTCGTGGAACTTCGCGTTCAGCACCACGTGGCGAACGCCCTTGCGCTGCAAAATCTGCGAAAGCAATTCGGACTTCTCGATGGAAGTGGTGCCCACCAGGACAGGCTGCTTGTTTTCATGCAGCCGGGCAATCTCGTCGGCGACTGCAAAATATTTTTCCTTCGCCGTGCGAAACACCACGTCGGTGTTATCAATGCGCCGCATTGGCATGTTGGTAGGAATCACCACTACTTCCAGCTTGTAGATTTTCTCGAACTCAGCGGCTTCCGTATCGGCCGTGCCCGTCATGCCCGCCAGTTTCTTGTACAGCCGAAAATAATTCTGGAAGGTAATCGTCGCCAGCGTCTGATCTTCTCGCCGAATGTTGACGCCTTCCTTCGCTTCAATCGACTGGTGCAGTCCATCGGACCAGCGCCGCCCCGGCATCAGGCGCCCGGTAAACTCGTCGACGATGATGATTTCGCCGTCCTTGACGACGTAATTTACATCCCGCTTGTACAGCGCATGCGCTTTGATCGCGGTTTCTACATAATGCTTCAGGTCCCAGTTTTCCGGATCGGCAATGCTCTCAATTCCCAGCAACTTTTCAATCTTGACCCAGCCCTCGTCGGTCACGCCGATGGTGCGATGTTTTTCGTCCACAACATAATCGCCGGTCAGAATCTTCTGTTCCAGCGAGTCGATCTCCTCGCCCAGCTCCAGCTGCGGAACGATGCGCACCACGCGCGCATACTTGTCGGTCGTCTGATCCGTCGGACCGCTGATGATCAGCGGGGTACGCGCTTCATCAATCAGGATGGAATCCACTTCATCCACGATGGCGTAATACGGTGGCCGCTGCACGCATTCCGCCAGCTCAAATTTCATGTTGTCGCGCAGATAATCGAAGCCGAATTCGTTGTTGGTCCCGTAGGTGATATCGGAGGCGTACGCGGCTCGTCGCTGGGCATCGTCCAGATCATGAACGATCACGCCGACCGAGAGCCCCAGATAGTTGTGGATCTTGCCCATCCACTCCGCGTCGCGCTTGGCCAGGTAATCGTTGACCGTCACCACATGCACGCCATGACCAGCCAGGGCATTCAGGTAACACGCCAGCGTTGCAACCAGGGTCTTGCCTTCGCCGGTCTTCATCTCGGCGATCTTGCCCTGATGCAGCACCGCGCCGCCAATCAACTGCACATCGAAATGGCGCATGTTGATGACTCGGCGTCCGGCTTCGCGCACCAGCGCGAATGCCTCCGGCATGATCTGCTCCAGCACGTCCTGTTCCGCCTGGTAGCGCTCCTCCGCATCCTGGATGTCCGCCACGCGAGCCGCAATCCTGGCGCGGAACTCGTCCGTCTTCGCCAGCATCTGTTCGTCCGAGAGCTGCTGCATTTCCGGCTCCAGGCCGTTGATGGCCTTGACCATAGGCAACATGCGCTTCACGGTGCGCTCATTGCTGGTGCCGAAAACTTTTGTTAGTGCATCACCAATTGCTATCAAAGGAGAATCCAACCTTTTTCTTGCAACGTCTTGATCGCCTGTTCGCCGTCGAACCATGCCCTGAATGCGGCCTATACAGTCGATTTTAAGCGGTTTTCAGGGCGGAAAGGGCGCGCTTCCTTATGGACGGCTCACGGGGCGAGCCACATCTTTATTGTACCGGCCAGACAGCGCAGTCGCCAGTCCCAGGCTTGGGCCGTCGATCCCTGGATTTGGCCCCGCAGCCCAGACCTTTCCCCTCAACCTCAATCCTTTGCCGTCGCGCCTCAGCCTTACGCCGTCCCGGCCTTCAGCCTTTCGCCCTGGGATGTGTCCGGTCATACACCGCCGCCACCTGGCCGGAAGTCAAGTGCGTATAGCGCTGGGTCGTCGAAAGCCGCGCGTGACCCAGAATCTCCTGAATCGCCCGCAGGTCCGCCCCATCTTCCAGCATGTGGGTTCCAAACGCGTGACGCAGCGTATGTGGATGGACGTCGGCGGCCAGCCCATGCGACAGCGCCAGATGTTTCACGATGCGGCCTACGCTGCGGGTGGTCAACCGGCCATTGCCGCGCAACCGCACATTCAGCAGCAGCGCCTCGCAGAGACGGTTCGCCTCCGCCAGTTTGTGCGCCCGTTGCGGCAGATACCCGCGAATCGCCATCGCCGCCGTATCTCCAAGCGGAACATAACGTTCCTTGCGCCCCTTGCCCCGCACCAGCAGGCATTCGTTGCCCCATTCGATGTCTTCCAGGTTCAGCCCGACCAGCTCCGCGTTGCGGATGCCGCAACCGTACAGCAACTCCAGAATCACGCGATCTCGCTCCGGCCACGCTGTTTCCGCGCTGGCAGCGTCCAGCGCCTGATTCAATTGTTCCGCGCCCGGCACCCGAGGCAAATGTTTTGGCAGCTTCGGTGTGGAAACCAGCCGCGCTGGATTCTGTTCAATGTGCCCCGTGCGCGCCAGCCATCCAAACCAGGAGCGAATGGCCGCCAGTGCCCGCGCCACACTGGGTTTCGACAGATTCTTCTCATACAGCGTCCCCAGATATTCGCGGATCACAGGATGTTCAATCTCGGCGGGCTCAATGCTCGTGCCGCAGCGTTTCGCCAGAAATGCGGCAAATAAGTCCAGCTCTCTCTGGTACGCGCGGATCGTATGCTCCGAGGCAGCGCGCTCTGAAGTCAGCACCGCCATGTATTCCGAAGTCAGCTTCAGAATGTTCGACGCCTGCGGCTCGGGAACATTTTCCGCAGCCACCTCGTCCGCGGCCTTGCGTGCGGCCTTCATACGGTTGGCTCCGAAGCCGGCGCCTGCGCCGGACGCGCCGCCTCCTGCACCCTTGCGCCCCGTGGATGGTGTTCTCGATGCACTGCCTTCAGCCTGCCCAATGCCAGATGCGTGTAGATCTCAGTCGTCGAAATGTCCGCATGCCCCAGCAGAGTTTGCACCGTGCGCAGGTCCGCGCCGTGCTCCACCATATGGGTCGCACAACTATGGCGCAGCATGTGCGGACTCGCTCGATGATTCACCTGCTTCACGATGCTCCATATCGTCTGCCGCGTCAGCGGCTTCCCGCGCTGTGACAGAAATACCTGCCGCACATTGGCCTTTGCGCAGCAGCCGCACGCGACCCTGTTCCAGATAGTCGGTCAACGCTTGAATCGCAGGCTGGCCCAGCGGAACAATCCGCTCCTTGTCGCCTTTCCCTCGCACCAGCATTTGCCCCTGCTGCAGGGAAACGTCCTCCACGGCCAGATCCACCAGCTCCGACACCCGTACGCCGCCGCCATACAAAAGCTCCAGCATGGCTCGATCGCGCAGCGACTGCGGCGTGCGATCTTCCGTCGCGCTTCCGGCAGCGCCATGCCCGGCCTGGTCAATCATCGCCACCACTTCGGCTTCCGATAGAGATTTGGGAAGCACCTTCCATCCTGCCGGCGTCTCCAGATGTATCGTCGGATCGTACGCGATGCGCTTGTCCAGCAGCAGCCAGCGATACAGGCCGCGAAGGCAAGAGAGTTTGCGCGCCCGGCTGCGTGCCTCCACCTGGTGCGCTTGCAGGTCGGCGATGAACCCCGCCAGATCCTCATGTCGGGCCGCCGCAAGCGAGCCATCCTTCTTCTCCAGGAACTCGGCACACTGCAATAGATCGCGGCGGTACGCCTCGCAGGTCAGCGGCCGAAGACCCTTTTCGACGCGCAGATACGTCAGATAACCCTGAATCAAATCGAGATTGCGCTTGCTTTCCACGCTCCGGCTCACCTGATCAAATTATCGGCCAGATCATTGGTGCGGCAGCCAACTCTTTGTATTGGAATCAACTTTGCCAGCCCGCAGCAGTTCCACGAGATTACAAGCTGGTTACAATGCTGGCGAAGTTGGCTCGAATGCTGCATCATAGAGTGGAAGGACCGAGCACAAGCAGGAAATAATCCGGCCTTCTGACTTTCCTTCTTTTGATTTTTTGATAAGGTCGTTTGTTTTGGCACAAGAACTCATATCACCTAAACTCCCTACTCTTTCCTCTACTGAGTTTTTCCGTCTCGTTGATGATGCCCACCCCTCCGTTGCCGTATTCGACTGCGATGGCACGCTATGGGGCGGCGACGCTGGCGTCGGCTTCATGCAATGGTCCATGGAATCCGGGCTGCTTTCCCGCGAAGCCTGCAACTGGATAGATACCCGCTATCGCGCCTATCTCCGTGGAGAAGTTTCTGAACTCGCCATCTGCGGCGAGATGGTGCAGATCTATCGCGACTTGCGTGAAACGGAATTGCGGCAGGCCGTGCACACATATTTCGATACCCTGATGCGTCCTCACATCTTTCCGGAGATGAGCGAAATTTGCCGCCAGCTGCAGGCGCGCGGCGCCACCATCTGGGCTGTCAGTTCCACCAACAGCTGGCTGATTGAAGATGCCATGCAGCACTTCGGCATTCCTGCCGAACGCGTGCTGGCAGCGCGTGTTCGCATCGCAAATGGCTTGATTACGGATGAGCTGCTCGACACGCCCACCGACGAAGGCAAAGTGGAGTCACTGGCACGCCACGGCGTTCTGCATCCGGATGCGGTCTTCGGCAACTCGATCCACGATGCCGCCATGTTGGCGATCGCGACCCATCCATTCGTCGTCAATCCTACCGCCGAGCTCAGCTCGCTGGCCGCGGTCAACGGATGGCCAGTCTTCCAGCCCGGCCCCATCGATGTCTGACGGCCATGCCGACTGACATTCCGTCCAACGGCCCGGGTTCTCCGCTGCGCATCGCTTCGCTCCAGCCCAGCATCACACTCACGCTGGCGCGCCTCGGCTGCTTGGACGGCGTGGTCGCCTGCACTCGCTATTGCGTAGAGGCTTTGCCGGAACTTCAGTCGCGTCCCCTGACTGTAGTTGCCGACTCCTGGTCCTCCACCATGGAAGAATTACTCAGCGTTCAACCGAACCTGGTCATTGCTTCCGTTCCCTATCGCCTGGAATCGCTGGCTGCCATTCTGAAAGCCGGCTGCCCCGTCCTGACACTGGCGCCCCACTCTCTCGCCGACATTGTGGCGGATATCCGCCTGCTGGCCTCCATCGTCCATGCCTCCGATCGCGGCGAAGAACTCATCACCGAAATCCTGTCGTACATCCACACGGTTCGCGCCCAGGCGGAAAAAAGTGGCGACAGACCACGCGTCTATTGCGAAGAGTGGGGCAAACCTCTTATCCATTCCCAACCCTGGGTCAGGGAACTGGTGGAGGCTGCCGGTGGCCAGTTTGTCGGGGACGCAGGGAAATCCACCGCGGCGGATGCAGTCGCCGCCGCCGATCCGGACATTCTCATCTTCGCCTGGTGCGGCGCGGGCGATCGTGTGCCGCTCGCGCGCGTTATCAAGCAACGAGGGTGGCAATCAATGCGAGCCGTCGCCGAAGGCCGCGTGTATTGCATTCCGGATGAGTTTCTCAATACGCCCGCACGCCCTCTACTGCAGGGTCTGGCCTGCCTGGCCGCCGCCATACATCCAAATTCCTTCCCCTCGCATCCGCGCCTCATTTCGCTTCCCGATTCGCAGAACCATCCATAAATCACTATCCTAAAGAAGTGATGGAACCAGAAGTCCAAGTTGCTACCCAGTCCCAACCGGAAAAACCCCGCATGCGCGCCGTCGTCGCCGCATTGATTCTCCGCGGCAAGCAAGTGTTCATCTGCCAGCGCAAAGCCGGCACGGCCATGGGCCTGCAGTGGGAGTTTCCAGGCGGCAAAATCGAGGCCGGCGAAACGCCCGAACAGGCGTTACGCCGCGAGTTGGAAGAAGAATTGGGCATCGACGCCCAGATCGGCCCCTACATCACAGAAGTCCAGCACAATTATCGCAATGGCGGATCCATCCACCTGCGCTTCTTCGCTGTGTATCACTTCCAGGGCGAAATGACGAATCGCGTGTTTCAGGACATGCGATGGGCAGAGCTCCGCGATTTGCCTGCCTATAATTTCCTCGCTGCCGACCGCAAATTTATCCGCGACCTGGCGCAGGGAAAAATTCTGTAAAGAGATTCCGGCTAGCTTGCTGGCATGAACATCATAGCCACCGAGAGCCCAATCACGATCATGGCCGTCGCCCATGCGATCACGTTGAACGCGCGATTATTGGTGTGCTTTCCCATCAACTCCGGTTTGTTGATCAGCACCAGCATGAAGATCATGACCACCGGCAGCAAAACACCGTTTAGCACCTGCGACAAGATCGTTACCTTCACCAGCGGAAAATGCGGCCATAAGACAACTCCGGCCCCCGCCGCGATCAGCATCGTGTACAGCCAGTAAAACGCAGGCGCTTCGCTGAAGCTCTTATCCAGGCCCGATTCGAAACCCATGCCTTCGCATACCGTATATGCGGTGGAAAGCGGCAATATCGAGGCCGCAAACAACGACGCATTGAACAATCCCGCCGCAAACAAGATAAATGCATACTGGCCCGCCAGCGGCTTCATCGCTTCCGCCGCATCGGACGGTACCTGAATCGCTCCCAATCCATGCATGAACAGAGTCGCCGCGCAGGCCACAATGATGAACCAGGCGACAATGTCGGTAAAGAACGAACCGACAATCACATCCCAGCGCGACGCCCCCAGTTGCTTGATCCCGATGCCTTTCTCCACCACGGAAGATTGCAGATAGAACTGCATCCACGGCGCAATCGTCGCTCCGATCACACCCACGGTCATATAAACGTAGGAAGAATTCTTCCAGGTGGAACGGGGAGGAAGCGTGATGGTGGACATCACCGCGGTATGCCAGTTGGGCCCGGCTAGTACCCCCGCGGCAATGTAGGCAATGTAAAAAGCGGAGGCCAATAAAAAGATTTTTTCCACGCCTTTGTAGTCGCCCTTGACCACCAGCAGCCACACCAGTACGGCACAAATCGGCACGGAAATATATTTGCTGATGTGAAACAACTGCATGCTGCCCGCAATGCCGGAAAATTCTGCGATCACGTTGCCGAAATTCACAATCACCAGCAGGATCATCATGATGAATGTGATTCGAAGTCCAAATTCTTCGCGGATCAGATCACTGAGTCCCTTGCCTGTCACCGCGCCCATCCGCGCGCACATTTCCTGCACCACAACCAGCGCCAGCGTCACTGGAATCATGGTCCACAGCAGGCTGTAACCGAACTGCGCACCTGCCTGGGAATAGGTGAAGATACCGCCCGCGTCGTTGTCGACGTTGGCCGTAATGATCCCGGGCCCGAGGACCGCTAAAAATAAGAATAGTTGGGTCTTCCACCGTTGCTTCATGCGGGTCTCCGGACGTTTCAGGGTACACGATTGTGGTGAACATCCGCACCTGCACGTTCAAGTTTGCAGGATTATTTCCAGCCCGCTTCGCCCATCCGTTCACGCTCTTCCGCGACCAGCGTCAGGAATCGCCTCCCGCGAGCGCCCGATCCGGGATCTTCTAGCGCGCGAATATTGCCACGGATATGTCCCGGAACTCGCGAGGAAAACAACACCATGCCATCGCAGTTCGACACCAGGGCTGCCTGCAACAACACTGCCGCAAGAGTCTCCGGCTTGGCCAAATCGGCATCCACTGCCTTCGACCATCGGCGGCGGAGTTCAGTGTCCCCCTCGAATAGATCGCGTATTCGGCCCAAAGCGCCCGAAATGGCGCGATGGTGAATTACATATGCACCGGGAAATTCCGCTCTTTCATCCATAACCGACCACTCGAATTGCAGCAATGGACAATAGTCGTGATGCCTGCTCCAAACAGCTTCCAGTTTCGCGCGCTCTGTTCCGACACCATACGCTCCTATGCGGCCCTCCCGCCGCATTTGCTCAAGAAACGCCAGCAGGTCCGATTGATCCAGATCCTCTGCCGTCACCTCATGCAGCAGCCACATGTCAATGCGGTCGACGCTCAGTTCCCGCAGGCTATGCTCCAGCGAGCGCCGAGCTTCTTCCGCGCAGAACTTCGCTTTCGTCTTGAGCCCGGCGGCTGCCTGCACGACTCGTCTGCGAACCGCGGGTAGCCGCCGAACCGCCGGTCCCACCATGCCCCGAGCCACTCCCAGCAGTCCAGCCCGCGCCGGTGGCAGAATGCCATATTTCGTGGCGACGGTGATTTGCTCCGCTTTTCCGCGCAGAAATTTTCCTAAACAGCGCTCTGCCTTTCCGTAGCCGTACGACGGTGCCACATCGAAGTGGCGAATGCCTGCGTCGAAAGCCGTCTCCAGCAGCAGCAGCGATTCCCGCTCGCTCACACCGCCCATCAGCCCCGAGCCGCCAAATCCAACGCGAGTGGTTTCGCGGCCGGTCCCCGGCACTGCAATCCTCTCAAGCATCGGCTCCCACCTGTGAGGCGGCGGTAGAAACGGCTGCAGGAAAGTCGCTTGCCGCCTGTCGAGCTGCCAGGTGATCGGCCAGACGAATCGTCAACGCCAGCAGCGTGTGGACAGGATTGGCAAAACCCGACGTCGGGTACACCGAAGCACTGCACACGTAGGCGTTCCGCACCCCGTTCAGTTTCAAATCCGTATCGACGACGCCCTCGCCGGCGGACGAAGCCATGCGCGTGCCACCCATCCAGTGATAGCTGTCATCGAAGGTCACACTGCGATAGCCATCTTCCCGCGTCAGCTCCGACTGCGGTTCCAGCGTTGCCAAACCCACCCGCCGCAACGCATCCTGCACCATCGCGGTAAAGCCTCGAATCGTCTTCCATTCCAGCGGCGACATTTGCCAGTCGATTTGGCTGCGCAACATCCCCACCGCGTCGCGTTCCGTCGACAACGTGATCCGGCTGGCCGACAGCGGCTCCTGCTCGCAGTGCACCCGCAGCCAATACGTTACGTCCTTCGGCCAGTACGCTCGATGGCTGACATAAAAGCTATAAGCCATATGCAGCAATATCGGCAGCCGCCGAAGTGCCGGCAATGTGTCGCGAACGCCGACAGCGGACCAGTTTCCGCGCAATAGATTCCGCGCCGCCGACTTCATCTGCCGCACATCCCGCTCCACGCTACCCAGGCTGATAAAAGAAATCGTTCCCGCAATGTTCAGGGTTTCATCCGCCCGCTGTCGCTCGGCTGTCGCGCGCAGCTTCGGATGATATTTTCTTCCGTCGAGATATAGATTCGGAAAAACCTGTTCCATCCGCTTGCGATCGACGTCAACCAGCTTCGCGGCGTTGTAATCGATATGGCTTTGTACATTTCTGCCTAACCATTCGCTCTGCTGCCATGGTGCTATTTGCCCGCCCGCCGGCGGCTGCAACAGCAATTGAATTGTCTCGATCATTCCCAGGCATAAGACATAGCGAGGCGCACGGAAGACGTGTTCACGCCCCAGAAGATTCCTGCAGCGAACACCACCGATAGCATCGCCAGCGGCATCCGGCAATAATTCGCAGGCTGTTGCGTGCAACACCACACAGATATTGGGCGATGCCAGCGTGTCACGGTAGAGACGGGCGAAATTGGGTTCCGGGCACCAGCGCGTGAAATAGGGGACAAGCCCTTCGCCAAACTCGGGCGGCCTGCTTCCAGCACGGCGCCACACCTCTTCGTCGGTCTGCAACACATCCGACAGGCCTTCGGCTTGCAGGGCCCGCATGTAATACGGCTGCAGAACAGACTTCGAAATCGGCCAGCCGCTTCCCGCTATTCCAGGACGGCGGTCAAAATCCTGCTCCTGCATCTCCTGAATTTGACCGCCCCATCGTATCGTTGTTCCTCCCAGCGCGCGAAAGCGACCGGGATGGACCGCCTTCAGCGGTTGGCCGGTCCGTTCGCTGGAATTCAGTTGCTGGATGACTTCTTCCTCTTTGCTTCCGCCGCT
This sequence comes from uncultured Acidobacteriota bacterium, assembly GCA_963756315.1. Lineage (GTDB taxonomy): Bacteria > Acidobacteriota > Terriglobia > Terriglobales > Acidobacteriaceae > JAKAAZ01. Next base: position 566,985 of record CAVWNI010000009.1, on the reverse strand, counting down.
TTCCAGCAGCAGCACCCGCTTGCCCTGCCGCGACAATTCCGCAGCCAGCACGATGCCCGCCGCCCCTGCGCCGACAATGCAGACATCGGCGTCAAAGGGCGGGAGAGTCCCGTCGCGCTCCAGGTCAACAATCATCGTGGCTGCTCGCGGCCCGCTCGAATCTGCGGCAGGAATTCCCTCACAACATCCAGCACCTTCGCCAACTGCGCGTCATTGTCATAGCCACACGCGACAGCGCGGCGCTGTCCCGCAGCCGCAATGCGCGTCCTCGCCGGCTCGTCGTTGAGATAACGATGAATCTTCGCGGCACATTCTTCAATATTGGAAAAAAACACGGCCTCTTCATCTTCTTTGAAACGCGCGCTGTGCCCCGCGGAGCGTTCGGCCAGCAGGAATCCACCGCATGCCGCAATTTCAAAACTCTTATGTGCGTACTCATCCTGATTGCCGTGGGTCAGGAAGCTTAGATTGATCTTCGATCGCCAGATGCCCTCGCGGTACGCGGCGTCATACAGCTCGTCGGGCTCTGGATACAGCGCAGCCAGGGCGGAGGAATCCAGTTTGCGCCTCCAGATGCGCGGTCCGGAAATCACCACAGGTACATCGTATTTCCGCCATAGATCGGTCAGAAACTGCGGCCGATTATCATACGGAGTTCCAATAAACGAAACTTCTCGCGTGCGATCCTTGTCCGACCAGCCTGCCGGCGGCGGAAAATGTACGCTGGGCTCGAAGGCTGTCTGTACCTTCACCATGCGACGAGCGCCGCGCGCCAGGTATGCCTGGACACTGACATCCCTCTGCTGCACGTGCAGGTCATATTCCGGAATCGTACGCACGTACAGCCGAAAGCCTGGATCGCGCCTCGGTCCAAAAGGATTGTCGATCATGTAATCGATGGTGGCGACGCCCATCGATCTCAGCTGACGCAACGTTGCGGCACGAATAAACAACGGCTTGTCGAACCACACGGCGTCCACTCCATGTTCGCCCGCCAGGCGCAGCACATCGTCATTCATCTGGGTAACCGTACGACCCACTTGCAACCGATACCGCACCCGCGCCAGGACCGGGTTACCGCGGCCTTCATACTGCATGATGTCGACAGGAAAAATGGTGTGCCCCAGCCTCTCCAGACTGCGCTGCCGATACAGGCCATACCAGCCATAATTCATCGGCGCGATGTAAAGGATTCTCAGGGGTGCGTGCGATTGCCTGGATGTGCGCGGGCTGTCCATGCCGATTTTTAGATTCGATTACGCCTGTTGCCGCATAAATGCAATCACCTGGTCCACGTTGACCACTCCGACCAGCTTGTTATGCTCTTCCACTACGGGTAAAGCATACAAGTTATAGCGATCGAACAGTTCCGCCACTTGCTTATCATGCATTCCCGAAGGACAACTGACAAAACGGGACTCGCTGAGCACCGCGACCTTGCTTTCCGGCAACGCCAGTAACAGTCGCGCCAGCGGAACCACCCCCAGCAAAACGCCCTCGTCATTCACCAGGTAGATTTCGGTCACCGTCTCAGGATCGTCATCGAAATTCCGGAGTGCCTCCACCGCCTGGGCCACCGTCGAATCCGATGGAACCGCAACATAATTGGTGGTCATACGGCCTGCGGCGGAGTGCTCGCTGAACTCCAGCAGCTCTTTGACTTCTTCCCGCTCCTCTGGCTGCATCTCTTCCAGGATCTCTTCCGACCGCTCCTTGCGCAGCTCCCCTAGCAGATCGGCGGCCGCGCTGGGATCCATTTCTTCCATAATGTCCGCGGCACGTTCAGAATCGATGGATTCCAGCAGTTGTCTCTGCAGCTTCGGCTCCACTTCCTCCAGAGCCTCCGCAGCCACTTCTTCATCCAGAGAATTGAAAATGGCTTCCCGCTGGACAGGAGCCAGGTCTTCCAAAATATCGGCAAGATCCGATGGATGAAATTTCTCGAGACGTTCATGAGAGATTTTCAGCCGGACCCGGCGCGCCGGATCCACTTCAATCAGATCCACAAAATCCCACGGAATCGATTTGGAAGGAATTTTGCTGGTCAGTTGTTCGATGGCCCGCTTGCTTGCAAACCCCTTCAGTAACCGGCGCATCGCGCCCCGCGTGCCTACCTCGACTTCCAAAGCACGCAACTCGCCGCCCGCTTCGTGCGGCAACCACAACAATGAGACATCGTTGACGCGAACAACTTTTCTTCCGTGTACATCGATAATCTGCTGGTCCATCAGATCGCGGTCCAGCAGCAACAGCGGCTCGCCCAAATTGAATGGCCTGGGGTTCGCGTCGCCGCGCAGCCGCAATGAACCGTTAGGCAAGTGCTCCAGACCGCCCGGCGCCACTGCGAACAGCTCTCCCTTGCGACCCCAGATGAGTTCCGTCACCAGCGACGCGCGCACCCCTGGAGTGACCGCCGCCTCCCGCACATGACCCAGCGAATGGCCGGCCGCGTCCAGGATTGTGCTGCCCAACAGCTGAGAGAGATGCACCAGGATGGACTCCTTTGCCTGCGACCCCGGCTTCTGCCCATTCTGCTTATTTGTCTCTTCGAGCTGCATCGCATCCACTCTCTTTTCCAATCTGCATTCAACAGTTGGCCGGTTGCCGCAGGACGGCACGCGAGTCTCCGGTTAACTCTTCTTGTAGCCAGGCCCCTGCGAAATGGCGGCACAGATCGACTTCCGCAATCCAACCGGTTCGACCTTCTCTGACAGTCTACTCAACCCCGCCGATCGCCGGGGCAGATTCTTTCCCAGTCGATCGCTACATTCGCCGGAGCCAATCCGCGCCGGGTCGCACCCTCCCGATCCGGTCGTTCGGACACTCCCACGAACCAGAAGCCTCAGCCAATCGGCACCCTCAGCCCGGTTCGGCCGCCTTCCAGGCACGTCGCAACGCCCAAACCTGGGATGCGAATTCGCACTTTCCCGCGCTCTCGAACTCCACGAAAAATCTTCCTACATGGATACCCATTCGCGGAGCTAAACGATAGCCCGCCTTGACACTAGGCAAATATGCAAGCAAACTGCCCCTGTGGAGAGTTTCTCGGGAAGTTGCGGCCTCGACCGCAAACGAAAGCCGGAACTAGATAAATCCAAGCGGGTCGGGTGCGTGGTGAATTCCATGGGAAGTCGGTGCAGTTACACTTTGGACTCGTCGCTGGACAGCGTCAACAAATTGGAGGAAGCGGCCGAACAACTCGCCACGCAATCGGGACTGGATGAGGATCAGGTCTTCCAGATCACCATGGCCGTCCGGGAAGCCGCGGTCAATGCCGTACTCCATGGAAACGCGTACGATCCCCAGAAAAAGGTCACGGCTTCGTTTGAAAATACCGGCTCATCGCTCGTTATTTGCATCAGCGACCAAGGGAGCGGGCTCGATCCGAATACCCTGCCGGACCCATTGGCGCCAGAGAATTTGCTTAGCGGCTCCGGACGGGGAATTTTTATTATCCGATCATTTATGGACGAGGTACACTTCAAACTACTGCATCCGGGGACCGAGTTAACACTTATCAAGCACTTGGATTCAACTCAGAAAAGGGCCTAAGGAGGACTATTACCGTGAGCATGAAGATCAGCACCCGCCAGGTGGATGGAGTCACCATTCTCGATCTCAGCGGTCGCATTACACTCGGCGAAGGCAGCGTGCAACTGCGCAATGCGGTTCGTGAGCTGTTGGGCAAGGGATCCAAAGATATCCTGCTCAACCTGGCAGAAGTCAACTACATCGACAGCTCTGGCATTGGAGAGTTGGTGAGCGCATTTACCGCGACGCGCAATCAGGGCGGCGAGCTGAAACTGCTGAAGTTGACCAAGAAAGTCCACGACCTGCTGCAGATCACCAAGCTGTACACCGTTTTCGACGTGAAAGACGACGAGGCGCAAGCCGTCGCCGCCTTTACGCACTAATCATCCTGAAGTTTCTGCAAATGAAAACGGCTGCCCCAGGGCAGCCGTTTCTGCGCTTTGCAACAGCGCTTCGTCCTACTTGCCGGAAAAGTCCACCTTGGGAACCTGCTGCGCAGCGGCAGTACCCTCGAAATATGCGTCGTTCCGGTGATAGCCGGCGATCCCAGCCCAGATGCTGTTCGGAAAAAGCCCAATAAAAGTGTTGTAGTCCTGTAGCGCCAGGTTATATCGCCTGCGTTCTACCGCAATGCGGTTTTCCGTCCCCGCCAGCTCGTCCTGCAACTGCAGGAAGTTCTGGTTGGAGCGAAGTTGCGGATAATTCTCTGAAATTGCCAGCAACCGGCCCAGAGCGCCGTCCAACTGCCCATTCGCCGCAATCTCCGACTTCGGATTTCCACGCGCTCCCAGTAGCGCCGCCCGTGCATTGGCAATGTCGCTGAACACAGTGGTTTCGTGCGCCGCAAAGCCCTGCACCGTCGCCACCAGATTGGGAATCAGGTCGGCCCGCCGCTGCATCACCACCTCGACCTGCGACCAGGTTTGCTTCACCTGCTCGTTCTTGGCCACCATCTGGTTGCGGGCGGAAATATAGCTCCCAAAGATCAGCAGTCCCACCACAACAAAAATTGCGAGCACTGCCAGAACGACCATGCCAGTTCGTTTCATCTTGATTGTCTCCCTTAGTCCTGCTGAAGTCCTGCAACCTGTGCCGGGTCCTTCATTCGATGCACCGTGGTCGCGATCCGATACGTGGGCTCTCGCCTACCAGCTGCCGGAAGCGCCCCCGCCTCCGGAACCGCCACCGCCGAAACCTCCAAAACCGCCTCCACCACCATCGCCGCCGCCAAATCCGCCACCCCCTCGGCCGCCGCCCATCATGTTCCCGAGGATGGCCCCCAGCAGAAAGCCTGCCCACCCGCTCGTGCCCGATCGCATCAGCGATATGAAAACAAAAATTACGAAAATCGCCAGCAGGATATCCTTGACCGCGCTGGCTGGGTGCTCCTGGCGCTGCGGAACATAGTCCTGCTCAGGAGTGTGCAGCGTCACGCCGGCATCCTGGGCAATCACCTGGGCCACGTCTTGCACTCCCAACGTCACCGCGTCGTCGTAATTCCCCTGACGCAGATAGGGGACCATTTCGCGGCCAATCGACCCTACTTTTCCATCCGGCAGGATGCCTTCCAGACCATAGCCAACTTCAAATCGATAATGGTGGTCATCCGTCGCGATCAGAAGGATCACGCCTTTGTCGGTCGCTTTCGGCCCGACCTTCCATTTCTCTTCCAGGCGAGAGGCAAAGTCATCAATGGTGTCATCGCCGGTCGTGTGGATTGTGACCACGGCAATCTGCGCGTGCGCCTGCTGATCAACCTCGGTGCACAGCGCCTCCAGATGGCTCCGCGTCGCCGGAGAAAGGACTCCGGCAAAGTCGTTGACATACCCGTGCGGCGTCAGGTCGCTGACATTCTCTGCTCTCAGGCTCGAGACCAGAAATAGTGGCGCCATGGCAAACAAAAGCAGCGCCCAGACGCTCCAGCACTTCCTTCGAAGGCGCGTGAGATGACCGAGTTCCGTTGTCAAAGGAGTAACGCGCGCAGACTTGGCAACGCCAGAATCTGCGCCGTAGGAATCGAGCCGGCAATGCCATAACCAATCTCGGGATAGCATGCTGGCTCTTATTGTACGACTTGGCCGGGATGGGCTCCGCGCATCCCTGGCCTGCGCCCAACCGCTTCTACTTGATCTGGAAATTCTCTTCTGTCGTCAGAGCGGTAATCTGCTTCGCGCGATCGTTGGCGAGGCTCTCGATCTTCGCTCCCACGGCGCTGACCTCGGAATCGCCCGACGCGCTGACATCAGCAGCCACTTTTTGGTCGTCTTTCACGAAGGCCTGCATCTGTACCAGGTACATCTTGTCAAATGCGTCCCCGTTAAGCGTTTTCATCTGCTTTTCTGCCGCCGCTGTCGAGGCCGGCGACTGCTCGATCAACCGGAAGCCGAACTTCACCGCATACGCCATGATTTCGCCGGCGATGTTGCGATTGTCGGACATCACTTGATGCGCGAATTTCTTGACATCGGCATTGCTGCTGTTCTTCATCGCCATCTTGCTTAGATCGGTTTCCACGCTGGCGTTTCTATATAGGTGCGCGTAATTCGCTTTAATATCCTCTGACTGTGCCAACGTGGCGGGGCATGCCGCAAAGAATAAGCCGGCCATCATCAAGCCGGCACTGATAAAAGTCAAAAATCTCTGTCTCATCTAAATCGAGCCTCCATCTTTCTCGAATAATGTTACACAAATAGTCGCCTTATCGTTGCGCGACTGGCTAAAAACTTCTTCCCGTCGCGTCTCCTAAGCCACGAATCTCGAATACAGCACCGGTTCTTCCCACGTCGGCAGGGCTTCCGTTCACTCGCCATATACGTCCAACAGGATGGAAGCTAGGTCCGGCGTTTGAGAAGAGTCACCGCCATCCCACCAGCTTTCTTCCCCATGGATAGATTTATTTGATTTTGAAGTTCTCTTCAGCAGTCAGACTGGAAATCTTCGTCTCCCGTTCATCCGCCAGATCCCGCGCCAGGACTCCCATTGCGTTGATGTCCGGCGCTCCCGCCATCACAGACGCCTGGGCGCCAACTTCCCGATCGTTCCTGACGTACGCGTCCATCTGTACTAGATATTTCTGGTCGAACGGCGGTCCGGAAAGCTTCTTCATCTCCTTCTCCGCCTCTCGCGTCTCACTGGGCACGAAACTCGCACAGAGCAGCGCGTTGTCCGACTCCGGCAGGCTCACTTGCTGCCCCTTTCCGAATCGCTCTACAAATTCCGTCGATGCCGACAGGTTCACCTGGGTTTCAAATCTCTGGTCGACCGCAATCATCTCCCGGGCGAAACTCTTGATGTCCGCATTGCTGGTGTGTTTGAGCGCCAGCGCGCTCAGTTCCGTTTCTACATAGATGTTTCTGCAGATGCTGGCAGAAATGGCCAGAGCCATCATGACTTGTGGATTGTTCTCAAACTCCTGCCGATTTCCAGACAGCATCGGCCCACTCTGCAAGCTGTTCGTCACCAACGGCAGGTCAGGCTGCGCCTCGGCCGGCAGTGCGAGTGTCAGTAAAAGCCCAGTGGACAAAAGCGCCGCACCAACAATCCTCGAAGCATTGCGCTTCATCTTTGGTCACCTCCAGATTTCAGATCGCTCGTGGCGAGCTGCATCTTGGGTGATGTTGCCGCCATACTCTAGTTCGACAGTCTACGCCTAACCGGTAAGGACGCGCGCTACGTTGAATTTTCCCCTTTCATGCGGCCAAGTTCTCCCTGCGCCATCAGTGAAATTGTTCTATTGGATTTTGAAGTTCTCTTCGGTCGTCAGCTGGGAAATCTCCTTTGCCCGTTGATCGGCCAGCGTCCGCGTCCGCATCCCCGCTTCATCTAAATCCGATGAACCCGTCATCGAAGATGCACGCGCCGCAACCTGCTCGTCGTCCTTCACGTAGGCGTCCATCTGCACCAGGTAAACCTGGTCAAACTGCGGACCGGAAAGTTTCTTCATCTGCTTTTCGGCCTTCTCCGTCTGGCTCGGCACCTCCGGCATGAAAAGTCCCCCATCGCTCGAAACCGGCAGGGTGACCTCGTTCTCTAATTGACGATTATCCGTAATCACCTGGTCGGCAAATTTCTTCAGATCGGCATTGCCGCTGCGTTTCTCCACCATCTTGCTCAGTTCCGTTTCCACATAGATATTTCGCCGCAAATTGCTGTAGATGTTGTGCTCCGCCACTTGCTGACTGTTCTGCGGACCTTCCGGCGCCGGTACCTGCATTCCGTCAGGAGGCATCGCACCGGGCGGCATTCCATTCGGCTGCGTCCCATTCGGCTGCATTCCGTTTTGCTGCATCGCATTCTGGTCTGCCGAGGTCTGCGCCAAAGCCGCCGACGCCGATATCAGCAGCAACAATGCTGTCGCCAGTATTTCTGCTTTGAAAACGTTGAACTCGCTCCATCTCATACGCTTCCCTCCGCATCTTCCAATTGCTGGACGCGATCCCATCATCGCTGAAGTGATCCACAATATTCCATCAAAATTTTGGATGATTGCCGTGCCGAATAGGTATCCCGCGGCTTCAACTCTTCCGCCCCGCAGATGCGCGCCCGATCCAGGAAGCGGATCGCTGGTACCACCTCGTGAAACTTTTGCCAGACTCGAGCGTGACTTATTCCATCTTGAACGATTCTTCGGCCGCCAGCTTCTCAATTCGCTTTGCGCGCTGCTCCGCCAGAATCCGGGCCCGCATCCCAGTTTCACTCAACTCCGGCACACTGACCGTAGCCGCTGCATTGTGCGCCAGTTGTTGGTCATTTTTGACGTAGGCGTCCATCTCAACCAGGTACATCTGATCGAATCGCGGGCCAGAGACCTTCTCCATCTCCTGCTCTGCCTCCGCTGTCTGGCCGGGTTCGTCGGCCAGGAAGGTTGACCCATTCTTCAGTTCGAGATTGCTTAGGTCCCGATTCAGCGTCAGGTCGTCCTGGATCACTTTCTCTGAAAATTTCCGGACGTCGTCATTGCTGCTGTGCGTCAAAGCTAGCTTGCTCAGCTCCAGCTCGACATTGAAATTCCTGCGCATGTTGCCGAATATGTTGCACTCCAGCGGCTGTCGACTGTTTTCCAGCTCCATCGAGTCGCCCGGCTGCTGCCGGCTGGAAGACATCCCAGCACTCATGTCGCCGTTCTGCGCCACGGTCGTCCCGGTCGCATTCAGCAGCAAGCCGGCAGACGCTGCGGTAATCACAAGGAGGTTGGAAATAAGCTGTCTCATTCAGCTGCAACCCTCCTGACTCCGTGGGATGCGAAGCGTATCCCGGACGATTTCAAGCACCTCACAAAAAAACCTGCACCGTCCGCCCCGCTGACCATCTCATCATGAACTGCTATATTCACAATCTACGACTTCTCGATCCCGCAGGCGGACACTTTTCATCATGCGTTCCATCGTATTGGAAGCAATGCAAATCTCCCGAACCCTCGACCTGGCGACTGGACCCCGGTCGTTGCTTCGGGATGTCAACTTCCAACTCGAGCAAGGACAGATCCTCGCCGTGCTCGGGCCCAGCGGCGCCGGAAAAAGTACTCTTCTGCGCATGATCAACCGGCTCGATGAACCCACAGAGGGCACCGTGCTCTTCCATGGCCAGGACTACCGCGAACTGGACCCCAGAAATCTCCGGCGGCAGATCGGGATGGTTATGCAGCACGCTTATCTGTTTCCCGGAACCGCCGCCATCAATGTTCGCTATGGACCGTCGCAGTACGGCGACCGGCTGACCGCTGACCAGGTTTCGGATTGGATGCGCCAGGTAGGAATGGCCGGCTACGAAGACCGCGATATCGCCAATCTTTCCGGCGGGGAAGCCCAGAGAGTTTCCATCGCGCGGGCCCTGGCCAACCAGCCGCAGGTATTGCTGCTCGACGAACCTACATCTGCCCTCGACGACGCCTCCAAGCAGGAAATTGAACAGCTTCTTGTCAGCCTGGTTCGCGAACGGAACACGACCTGTGTGTGGGTCACCCATGATGTCGCCCAGGCTCGACGAGTGGCCGATCTGGTGCTCAAGCTGGAAGCTGGCCACGCCGCCGGGCTGGGAACACCGCAGGAGCTATTGCATGCTTAGGCTGTTCTTTCACTCCCAATTGTCCCTGGGACTGGCGCAGGCCGCCGCCGTGGCCGTGCTCGCAATCCTGGTCGCCCAGTTTGCCGCCCGGCGCGGCGCCAAAATCGGCAGAGAGATTCCCCTGGTCCTGCTCCGCGGACTGGTCCAGATATTGCTGGTCGGCATGCTCATCGCCGCCCTGTTACGTGGCCCCTGGTGGACCGGCATTCCCGTGCTCGCTGCGATGATCCTGATCGCCGCCACCATCGTGCGCCGCCGCGTTCCGGAACTGCCCGGCGCCTACACCCTGTCGCTGCTCTGCATGTGTGCCGGAGCCGGTGGCGTCCTCACCGTCATGACGCTGCTTGGCATTGTCGAACCCAAAATCATCATCCTGATTCCAGTCGGCAGCATGGTCATCGCGCAGAACATGAACATCCAATCCCTCTTCCTGAATCGCTTCCTCGGCGAAGTTCGTTCCCACCGCGGCGAAATTGAGTCAGCGCTGGCCCTGGGCGCAACCGCCGATCGCGCCTCCGAACCCTATCTCCACGCCTCGTTCCATGCCAGCCTCATCCCCGCCACAGACAATCTGCGCTCGCTTGGAATCGTCTGGATTCCCGGCATGATGGCCGGCATGGTCTTGTCCGGTACCTCGCCGGTGTACGCGGCACTGTATCAATTCGTGATCCTGGGAATGATATTTACCGCCGGCGGAATCAGCTGCCTCACCGCAACCTACCTCGCCCCACGAAGAATTTTTACTCCGCAGCAGCAACTGCGAACGCTGATCTAATTTCTCCCGCGTCACCGAAAAAAATGGGCAGGGGAGGCCGCCCATTGTCCGGCCCTCCTCCCCGTGCCCAGCGGCTCCGTCTAAAACTGAAGGCGTCCGAAGAATTCAATCACCCGTCCGCTGTCTGCCCCGGGCGACAAACCAAACAGCGGGTTGCTGATGTTCGTCTCCGGACTGCCGAATGACAGCGGCAGCAGGTTGGTTTTATTAAAAATGTTGTAGATGTTCGCCTGCACCCGGAAGGTCACCGGATGCTGCAGCGGCGCGAACGAGAATTGCTTCCCGAAGCTCATGTCCGTATCCAGATAACATGGCCCTCTCCACGAGTTGCGTCCGATTCCCGGCTGTCCCGTCGCATTGGCGGGAAGATGATTCCCCGCGTAAGCAAAGTAGGCCGGTCCGCCCAACGGAAAATTCCCGTTGTGAATGTAGGCGCTGTTGGAGCAGCTGTCCCCGGCTCGAGGCAAGCCGGCGTCCGGACCGTAGCCCAGCGGCCGCGTCGGTTGAATCACAGCCGCGCCGTTCACCAGCGCCACGGAAGGAACGCCAATGGTGGGCGTCCACGGAAATCCCGTGTGGTAAGTGAAAACTCCGTTTGCCTGCCAACCCCCCAGCACGTTCTTCATCAGCGCGTTGCCTTTTGGCGATGGCAATGTCCAAAGCCCGGTCACCGTTACCCGGTGATGCACGTCGAAGTCCGACGGACCATATTCAGTCTGCGGATAGGCCGGGTTGGTTTGGTTGGTCACCGCGCCCGGACCCTCGTTCGACGCCGTATCCATGCTCCTCGACCAGGTGTAATTTGCGTCGACCTCCACGCCGTGCTGCATCCGCTTGCTCAGGCCCACGTTCAGCCCGTTGTAGCTGGTGTGAACGTCGGTCGTCGGCACATACGCCGCGTAGAAAGGCGATTGATTCACGCCAGGGGTGCAGCTGCCTCCCGTGGCGCAGGTTCCGTTCGACTGGTTGTAGAGGAAGTTCTGATCCACCAGCCGCGTGAAATGAAAGCCCGAGGACCCCTGATATCCCACTGCCAGCACCATCTCATACGGCAATTGATATTCCCCGCCAAACGAGTAATTGTATAGAGTCGGTTGCTTGGTATTCGGTGAGGCGCTGTAGGTTTCAATCTGCGGAGTAAATGCTGTCCCTCCCGGCGGCGTGTAGTTATTCGGCGTCCCTGTAATCGGGTTCACTCCCGTGGCCAGGTTCGGGTTGGCAGGGTAGCTGAACGGCGAATCGCTGCCGCCATATTCAAACACAATTCCGGTCCCGGCAGCCGTGGGATTGGTAGCCTGCAGTCCCGCGCAGCACAATCCGTAACTGAAATAACCGGGTCCGTTTTCATAGCTGTTGATGTATTGCACATCGTCCAGTCGATCGTAGGAAACCCCAAATCCACCGCGAATCACCAGCTTTCCGTTGGCGCTCAACGGCTGATACGCAAACCCGATTTTCGGCGAAAACGCATTCACGTTGTGCCAAAGATCATTTTTCAAAACGAACCTGGAATTGATCAGTTCGCTTCCCGGAGTACTCGCCAGCTGCAGTTGGTTGATTGGGGCATTCTTGTTGTGCAGCGCGCCAAAATATTCCCAGCGCAATCCCATGTTCACCGTCAGATTGGGCTTGACCTGCCAGTCGTCCTGCACAAATGCGGCGCCGTAGGTGTTGCGAAAAGCCCGCGACGCATTGGCAATCCCGCCGGTATTCGGATTGGCCGCGATGCCCTCATACAGCGGAGCGTCGTTCGCCGCGTCCCAGATTCCTTGAAACGCATAGTTCGGACGCGCCAGACCGGAGAGGTTGTCGTTGTCCTGATCTGCGGAATACACCACTCCCAACCGAACGGTCTGCGAACCCGCCGTCCTGGTCACCATGTCCCGGACTTCATACGTGTTTTCCGCGAAAATCGCCGGCGTGTCGGGGTTGGATCGAATGCTCAGATCCAGCTGCCCAAATACATAGTTTTGTACATACAATCCGGGGGTGCCCCAGTTCACCTGCCCCTTCGTGTCTGTTACCTGGTTATCCGCGAAGCGGGTATAGTTGCCGCGGAGTTCGTTGAGCAGGCTCGGGGTAAATGTATGGATGTAGACCAGCGTTGCGGTGGAGTTGAAAGGACGAAACGGCAAGTTGGTATCGGGAGCTGCGCCCGCTCCCCCATCCAGCGATGACTGGTCCAGCTTCTGGGTGTAGAAGCTGCCGGAAAACCGGTCTTTCTGCGTAATTTGCCAATCCACGCGACCGTTGAATTGAGTACCGCGCCACTGGCTGGGCGTGGAGATCTGGGCAAACTCCATATCGGGGATGCCGTCGAGACCCGCGCCGGTATAGAGATTTGGCGCAGCCGGTGTGCCATCGACGTTCACCGCTGGCAGATACTGACCATCCGTTCCTCCGAACGATCCAATGTCGAATCCCGTCCCCACCGGCGCGCACAGCGTCTGCAGCGCCGAACAATTGCCCGGCAGAACGGCATTGACCTTGGCCTGCCCGGAAGACGGCGTGATCGTTCCCGCTACCCGGCCCGTCGGGCGCGCTGCTGCCAGCCCGGTGTAAAACTGCGGCGTGGGAACATACGTTTCACTGAAGGTCTGCAACGCGCTCTTGGCCTGCTCATAGCTGCCAAACAGGAAGAGCCGGTTCTTGATGATGGGACCGCCAATGCTCGCCGCCCACTCGCGCTGAGCGTTATCGTTGCGGACAGATGGAGCGAATACCCCGGGTGTGGCCGTCGGGCCGCCATACGGTTGATACGCGTTCAAGCCCGGCTGGTCATATTGGAAAAATAGACTGCCGTGGTACTGGTTGGTGCCGCTCTTGGTCACGGTCAAAATGTGCGCCCCTACATTGCGCCCATACTGCGCGTCGTAGTTCGCGGTCACTACCGAAACCTGGGCAATCGACTCCGGATTGGGCGTGATGATCGTGGACCCGCCATGCAGCAGGCTATCCACCGTGACTCCGTCAATTTCATATGTGTTGGAAGTTACCCGCTGACCCGCCGCCGAGATCTGAATCTGGTTCTCAGATTGAAAAATTCCATAGTTCGACTGGTTCTGGCTGGCATTGTTGGGCAGCGTGATGGCCCCGCCCGCCCCGCTGCGTGCCCCGTCTCCCGTAATCCCCACGCCCGTGCGCAGCAATTCATAGGGGTCGCGGCCAAATATCGGCAGTCGTGTCACGTCCTCTGAGCTGATTGTGCGCGAGATTGACGCATCGCCGGTCTGCAGCAGCGGAAGGGAACTTCCGTTCACCGTCACGCTTTGGGTGGTCCCGCCAATCTGAAGTTTCACATTCAGGATGCGCGGCGCTTCCGCCGACACCGCTACTCCCACCGTGGTCTCAGGTTTGAAGTTTGGCGCGCTGACGTTCACGGTATACGTGCCCGGCGGCAATTCGCTGAAACGATAAAATCCGGATCCGTTCGACGTGGCCGTCTGGATGGATTGGACCGCTGGATTGGTGAGTGTTACGGTCGCGCCGGCCAGAACCGCGCCCGTATTGTCCTCAACAGTTCCTGCCAGGCTGGCGCCGAATTGCGCAAACGACAGACCGCTGAAACAGCATACACACAACATCACAAGAAAAAGCTTGACCCTGGATTGCACGGACATGACCTCCAAAAAAAACGCAGCGTATTCGATTCGGCAGATGTCACGTTGTACAAAGCACCGGCCTGCCTTCACTGCCGGGAAACCGAGAAGGATGGATCCAGACAGCCTTACAAAAGCCTTGGGATCGAAGTTGTTCCTTCGCTCTTCCGGCCCTCTAGTCTGGATGCATGCCCGGGGTTTGCAGTTGTCATCGGGTATGTTCCAGGAAGATTCCCCACGCGGAACGGCCCCGGCGGAATCCTGAGGCACTGCCTCCGCTGCGCATCCAGGCTCACTTCCGCCTGTTTTTGCGCACGCCTCTGCGAGGCCTTCGCCTTGGAGTTTTGTGCTCGCGCTTCGCCGCGCTCAGTTTGTCGGGTTGGCAGGCTGTGTGGCGTTGTTGGGCATCGGCATGGGTGGTAGTCCCATCGCTTCCGGACTCGGTAACTTGTGCGTCTGTCGCCACTCGGCGCGCGCCTGCTGGAAGCGAATTCCGCGCTGAATCCACAGTTCCATGTTCAACTCGTAGTGCGCCATCACGTTATCCAGCCAATACGGACGATTCTCCTGGAGCCATGCCTGGCGATACAAATCGCGTGTAAGTCCGTAGCCGTCGCGCAGATCCTGGCAGCGGCCATTACTGCTCGAAAGGTCCGATAAACTCCGCCCAATCTCCTCATCGCTCCCAGGATTGCTCTGCTGTTCATACGCCTTGGCATAGTCAGTGGCGATTTCCTGCGCGACCTCAAACTTGTATCCCAGAAAATCCATCCGCCGTGCGCCCATCTCCATCGCGTCCAGCGCGTCAGTCTCCCGCAGGGAACCCGCCGCCCGCGCCTCATCCATCAGGATGATGGCATCCTCAACCTGCTCGCGGATCGAGCTCATCACCGGCAGCAGTTTCGCAGAAGCCTCCTGCCCCTGCTTGCTCCATGGATCCATCCAGAACAAGTCGTCCGTCGAGTAGCCCACTCCGGTATCCGTCAGCGTTTTCTGCGCTGCCATCAAGTCCATTTGCGCCTGGTTGATCTTGCCCGTCAGATCTCCGTGGAATACCTGGCCGTAGCTGTTCTGAAACTGCGGAATGCTGCTCGAACCCGGCTGCCATCCCGCCGCCGCTCCGAACAAAACCCCATACCAGTCCTGGTTGAATAGTCCTTCGCCATCGTCGTCCCACACCGTATTCAACTCGCCGGTCGAGCCCAGCCGCTGGCCGTCACGCACAAATCCCTGAATATCCAGCAGCGCATCATTGTTGTCTGGATACACTCGATTCCAATCGTTGACCCCGGGAGCAACCCATGTTTCCAGTCCCGCAGTGGTAAACGGCAGCAGCCATTTGTCATATCCCCCCGGCTCCGGTCCGTACACCCAGGCAATGGCGATCATGTCTTTGGGCAGAATCTTCACCAGCTCCGGATCCTTCATCGCAATATCGCCCCAGAACAAAAGCTGCCTGTGCAGAGGCTGCAGCGCCTGGTGAATCTGGATCAGAAAATCCATGTAGACCTTTCCCAATCCCTCCTTCTCCACTTCCGATTTGGTCTGTCCCTGCCCCAGCTCGAAGGTTTCATCCGCGCCCACATGCAGGAACGGCCCCGGGAACATTGCCGCAATCTCCGTAAACCATTGCTGGATCAGCTGAATCGATCCCGGCTGCCCCGGCGCCAGCACGCTGCCATGCGGGGTCTCCGCCAGCTTGGCATACTTGTCGTACATCAGCACGTGATGGAGATGCCCAAAGGCCTCCTGCTCGGGAACAATGGTGATGTGGTACTGCTGCGCATACTTGACCAGCGCCTCCACATCCGCCCGCGTCATCGCTCCGTCGGGCGGCGCCGACAGTGGATTCCCAGCGTACGCCAGCGTGTTTTCAAAATACGGTGAGTAAATGTTGATCTTGTACTCCGACAACACCTGCACCTGGTGTTCCTGAAACTTCAGCGTAGGCACCGGTCCCCGCGAAAGATCATCATCCAGCCCGCGATATTTCATCGCCGGCCAGTCGCGAATCAACACCCCATGCAGCACGGCGGTCGAGCCCGACTTGCCGTCCGCGCTGGCGCCGCTGCTCACCACCAACTGCTTCAGCGTCTGCGCCCCGTAATACAGGCCCGCGCTGGTCGCCGCAATGTCATACGTCGTGCTGCCATCCGTCAGCAGAACGTAGCCTTCATCATGCATTGCCGGATCGAAGCGGACATTGGCATGCGCCAGCAGATCGGCCGCTTTCTTGTCATCCAGTCGCATCAGCACGATCCGGATTTTATCCTGGTGGCCTTCGCGAGCATCCACCCCGCGATCTTTCAGCGTGCTCACCAGATCCGTCACCGCAAATTTGTCGTCGGCATCATGACTGGTCGTTTCCACGCTGACGCCGCGCTCCAGCGACAGAACAGCCCGCTCCTGCACCTCACGCGGCATCGGCACCAGCGCCAGATTCAGCCGGCGCGCTCATTCCCGAAGCCGCGGCAGCAGGCGGCTGCCCCATGCAGCACGCTGAGAAAAGCACCACAGACAGAAGGAATGTCACACAGAACCGGCCAACAGAGCGTAGGGAATTGAGAGCAAAGTCCGACTCGAAGTTTTTCACCCTACGAGCATACCCCAGACCACGACCCGCGCCGGCGTCCTCCCACCAAAACAAAAAGAGGCGCTTCCGCATACTGCCGGAAGCGCCTCGTCTCTGCTCCATGGTTCGTACTTCAGTTTTATGCGGTCAGCGGCATCTTCACCCGGAAGCGCTCCATGGTGATCTTCAGCGCGCGTTCAATGCGGCGCAGATCGCCTCTTTCTTCCGGTGCCGCAAACGTGGAGGCAACTCCGCTCTTCGACGCGCGGCCAGTGCGGCCCACGCGATGAACAAAGTCCTCTGCCATCTTCGGCATGTCGTAATTCACAACATGCGCAATATCGGCCACGTCAATTCCCCGGGCGGCCACGTCGGTCGCTACCAGCACGCGATGCTGCCCTTGCGAAAAGCTGCGCAAGGCTGCGCTGCGCTGCGCCTGGGTACGATCCCCATGGATCCGGGTCGCATTCCAGCCGGAAGAACTCAGCTTCTTGGCCACGCGATCGGCGCCGTGCTTGGTTCGTACGAACACCAGAAAACTGCCCGTCTCAGAGCGCAACAGGTGTTCAAGCAGCGGCATCTTCTTGTCGGTCGTCACTTCGAACGTCTGCAGTCGGACATTTTCCGCCGGCTTCAGCGCCGAACCAATCTCGATGCGCACTGGATTTTTTACGTAATCGCGAACCACTTCGGTCACCGGAGACTCCAGCGTTGCCGAATAGCAAAGCGTCTGGTGTTGCGCCGGCAATGCCGCCACAATCCGCTGAATGGCGGGCTTAAAACCCATATCCAACATGCGATCGACTTCGTCCAGCACAAGAATCTGCACTTGATCCAGTTGCACCAGCTTGCGGCGCAGATAATCTTCCAGGCGCCCAGGAGTCGCCACAATCAGCCGCGCCCCGCGGCGAATCGACTGCAGTTGCGGACCCTCAGAGAGCCCACCCACCACCAGCGCGGCTTGCGAAGACGCGTCGAGCGCCAGGTTGCGATAAGCCTGCTCCACCTGCATCGCCAGCTCGCGGGTTGGCAGCAGTACCAGCGCAAAAGGGCTTTTGCCCCGGCCCTGCGAACCCTGCCGCTGGCCGTGAGTCGGTGGCGGTGTAGCGCCCGCCTTTTGCATCCCTTCGATAATCGGAATCAGAAAGCTCAGCGTCTTGCCCGTACCGGTCTGCGCCGTCGCCAGAACGTCGCGGCCTGCCAGTGCCGGCGGAATTGCGCCTTCCTGCACCGGGGTTGGAGTAATAAATTTGGAATGCGCGAGCTTCTTCTGAAGCGCGGGCAAAAGTGTGAAATCAGTAAATTGAGTCAATGTTTTCCTTCGTTTCCGAGACCCGCTCTGCTTTGCACCCACATGCAGACGGACCGGAACACATAGCTTGCCTTCGCGGTCTTCGTGGCCGCACAAGGTAAGGAATGAAACCGCAGGGGATACCGGAGTTTCAAAGGAAAACGCTGCTGAATATCGCGCCTTAAGGAAACTCTAGGGGTCGACACGAAGAACTGGTTCGACCTCGGATGCCGCATGACAGCTGGTAGGCGGAAGCGCATCGCTTCGCCACATCGCAACGCATATTTCGCGAGGCGATCACGCTGTAGAGGCTTGGGAGGGTGCAACTGCGGACCACTTGCCGTTTCGCTGGCAAGACCGGCTCACAACCAAATCACTGAGCGTAACTCAATAGTAACACATACAGGCACATATCGGACGCAAGACATCCCCGCAGGCCTGCGGGAAAATTGTTTATGTGTGGGCAGTTGCGCTTCGTGGCGCACCTTTGCGGCGAACCTTTTCAGCCGAGGCTGCCAGCCTCGCCACCTTCTCGACCGGCCGCTTCCGGTCTTCGTGTGCCACCAGCAGCGCTTCCAACTGCTGGATCAGCACATTGCTGTTCATCGGTTTCACCAGCATCTCGTCCGCACCATCATCGCGCCATTCGTCATCGACCATGGGAAACGCCGTCAA
Source organism: uncultured Acidobacteriota bacterium (assembly GCA_963756315.1). Classification (GTDB taxonomy): domain Bacteria; phylum Acidobacteriota; class Terriglobia; order Terriglobales; family Acidobacteriaceae; genus JAKAAZ01. The sequence goes on along the minus strand of CAVWNI010000009.1, from coordinate 548,479 downwards.
CAGGGCAACCGCGGGTTGGTACTCGGCCTTCTTCGCAGCCCGGGCAACTTCCAGTCCAGCCTGGTCGTTTTCCATGCGCATGTCGGTGATGACCATAACGAAGCTGGAACTGCGCAGCTTCGATTTGGCATCGCGAGCGGAGGTCGCTGTTTCAACTTCAAATCCGTGGATTTCGAGGAGAGCCTTCAGCGTAAGCAGGATCGCAGGTTCGTCATCTACCACTAGAATCCGGCGCTTCATATCGATGGAGTTCCCTTCTAACTACGCAATCACTCTAAGCCAAGTCAGGCACGGTTGTCGATTCAACAAGGGGGAAATTCCGCCGTCTGCATCGCAAATGTCCGTCACGCGATTGTTACACTAGCGAGGTGACAGGATACCACGTGGAGAGCTTCGGCTGCCGCACCAGCCAGGCCGACGGAGATGCGATTGCCTCGGGTTTGGAAGCCCTGGGTGCCACTGCCGCCGACTGTCTGCGCTCGGATGTCCTCGTCGTCAACACCTGCTCGGTCACAGCCGAGGCGGATCGCGACGCCCGCGCCTACATTCGCCGCGTTCAGCGTGCCAATCCCCAGGTTCGCATCCTTGTCACTGGCTGCTATGCCCAGCGAGCGCCTCAGGAAGTTGCCGCGATCCCAGGGGTGTTTGCCGTCGTCGGCAATAGTCATAAGAACCAGGTCGCCTCCATCGCGCTCGGCTCATTCCATCCCCAACCGGCGCCCGAGCCCGAACAGAATCGCGCCTCAGCCGAGAGCCAAAATCACCGGATTGCTATGGCAACCTTGCCCCCGCATTTTGTGCCCTTGGCATCCCTCGCATCCGCGCCAAACTTCGGCCCGGAGCAGCTCCCCGGCGCGCCCGCCTTCGTCCTCGCCGGCGACATCTTCGCGCACAGCGATTTCGAATTGCCCTCGCTGCCCTCTTCAGCCATCGACCGGCTTGCCAATTCCTCCGCCGCGCACCGCACCCGGCCCACGCTGAAAATTCAGGATGGCTGCGGTAACCGCTGCACGTTTTGCATCATTCCATCCACTCGCGGCAACAGCCGTTCGCTGTCGAAGTCGCAGGTGCTCGACTCCGTTGAGCGCTTCATCGCCGCCGGCGGCCAGGAGCTCGTCATCTCCGGCATCAACCTGGGCCGCTGGGGTCGCGATCTGGTCCCGCAACTCAGGTTCGAAGATCTGCTGACTGAAATCTTCGAGACCACAACGCTCCCGCGCCTGCGCATCAGCTCCGTCGAGCCCATGGACTGGACCGATGGGCTGATCTCGCTCCTGCGCCGCTGGGGCCACGGGTCGCATCCGCGCCTCGCCCGCCACGTTCACATGCCATTGCAGTCTGGATCGGATCGCGTTCTGCGCCGTATGCACCGCCGCTATCGCCCCTGGCACTATGCCGACCGGCTGGCGAAGGTTCGCGCAGCCTGTCCCGATGCAGCCATTGGCGCCGACGTCATGGTCGGATTCCCCGGCGAATCCGACGCAGAATTTCGCGAGAACTACGATTTCATCTCCGCCCAGCCGCTCACCTACCTGCACCTGTTTCCATTTTCCGCGCGCCCCGGCACCGCGGGATGGGAACTCCACCGCCAGTCCCCCGTTCCCCCTGCTGCGGTTCGCCAGCGAATGGCCGCTTTGCGAGCGCTCATCGACGGGAAAAACCTGCATTTCCGCTCCGGCTTGATCGGCCGGCAACTCAGCGCCGTCACGCTGATCACATCTCCAGATTTCTCCGCTCGCCGGCACACCCAGGCGATTACGGATAATTTTCTACCGGTGGAGATCGCCGGCTTGCTTGAGCCTAACCTCGTTGTATCCGCTGAAATTACCGGGCTGGCGACCCATGGCCTGGTGGGAACAACCGCCGTCCCGATGCGCTCCATCGCGTAAACTTTGGCAACCGCCGGCCGACGCGGCTCATCTCCTCTTCAGGTGCGTTGATCCGGTTTGTGCGTTACGGCAGACAGGTCGCGGTGAAATGTTATACTCACGAGGCGAGGCATATCCTCGCGTACTTGGAGGCGGCACATCGATAAGCGTTCGGCGAAACAGTTCATCCGCATCAACGATCGGATACGCGCGCGTGAAATTCGCGTCATTGACGAAAATGGAGATCAGCTCGGCGTTCTCCCACCTTTTGAAGCCCTGAAAATTGCCCGCGAACGCGGACTCGACTTGGTAGAGATCTCTCCCAACGCCGTTCCGCCGGTTTGCCGCATTCAGGATTACGGCAAGTTTCTCTACGAGAAAGACAAGAGCGAACGGGCTGCGCGCAAGAAGCAGAAGGTCATCACCATCAAGGAAGTCAAGCTCTCAGTCACCGTCGACGAGCATGATTACCAGACCAAGAAGAACCAGGCGATCCGCTTCCTGCACGATGGCGACAAGGTCAAAGCCTCGTTGCGTTTCCGCGGCCGTCAAATGGCTCACCGCGAGTTGGGATATACGATCATCAATCGCCTGATTCAGGATGTGGGCGATGCCGGCATCGTGGAATTTCATCCCCGCATGGAAGGCACCACCCTGCACGCGATTCTCGCGCCCGGCAAGAAGATCGAGTCGGCCAAGAAGCCCGAGCCTGCAAAACCGGAGCCTCCTAGAAAAGCCGTGACCGCGAAGCCTGTCGAATCCGAGACGGAGCCATCTCCCGCCGCCCAGGCCTGAGCGGAACTGGCTTCCTCTTAGCTCCACAGATACCGAATGCCGGATGGCGCCTGCGAGGCTCGCGCCATCCGGCTTCATTTTGCGTGATCAACGCCCCCGCTGCGCCTGGGTCCTGCTTTCCTGCGGCTCCGTCTGCATGATACTTTCTTTCAGGGGAGAGCTAATGAGTCGCACGATTCGCGCTGGCGTAGTTGGGTTTGGCCTTGGCGGAAGCATTTTTCATGCGCCGTTTCTGCATGCCATCGACGGCTTCGAACTGGCGGCCATTCTGCAACCGCACGGCGACACCGCCGCGCAGGCGTATCCCGGCGTCTCCATCGTACGCACCATGGACGAGCTGTTGGCGCAGCCGAACCTCGAACTCATCGCCATCAGCACTCCGCCTTCCACCCATTTTGAGCTGGCCCACAAGGCCCTGGAAGCCAATAAGCATGTCGTGATCGACAAGCCCTTCGTCGCCGCCAGCGACCAGGCCCGCCAGTTGGTTGAGCTCGCGCGTGCCCGAAAATTGATCCTCTCGGCCTATCAGAACCGCCGCTGGGATGGTGATTTCCTCACCTTGCAACAACTCATCGCCACCGGCCAGCTGGGCAGAATTGTCACCCTGGAATCGAGTTTCGATCGCTACCATCCCGGCGTGCGCCCCAAGAAGTGGCAGGAAAAAAATCTTCCCGGCAACGGCATTTTGTTCGACCTCGGGTCCCACCTCGCCGATCAGGCGCTGGTCCTGTTCGGCACGCCCGAATCAATCTTCGCCGACGTTCGCTACGACCGCGACGTCACCGATATCAATGACGCTTTCAACATCTACTTGTTCTATCCGGGCGTGCGCGTCCAGTTGAAAGCAACCTTGCTCGCCCGTGCCGCCGGCCCACGCTTCGTGCTTCGCGGCACGTTGGGATCGTATGTGAAGTATGGCGTCGATCCGCAGGAGCAAGCCCTGAAAGATGGCGCCATCCTCGGCGCTCCGCATTGGGGAGAAGAACCCGAAGCCGACTGGGGAAAGCTCACCACTACGCAGGATGGCAAGGCCGTCGAACGGACAGTGCCCACGCTGCCTGGCGATTACCGGCGCTATTACGAAAATGTGCGCGACGCGATCCTCGGCCTGGCGCCGCTGGCGGTGCCGGGCGAACATGGCTGGCGCACCATGCGCTTGCTGGAGATGGCGCTCGAGAGCAGCGCACACCGCTGCGCCGTGCCCTGCGCCTCCCTGAACCAAATGCCGTAGCGAATCCTCAGGTCAAAAAAACCACGGCGCGGAGTCGACCCACCTGCCGTGAGATCTCTCCGCGCCCGTGATCATCCATTCCGTCAGGAAACGACTCTAGCTGCTCTTGTTCTGCATCGCCTGGATCGCGTCCAGCACTTCAGCACTGTGGTGGTGTGGATCGACCCCGATCCATTCCTTCACGATCTTGCCTTCCGGGTTGATCAGGAATGTATTGCGGTTCGCCATGATGCCCAGCTTGTTCAGCGAGCCGTACTCGGCGACAACTTTCTTGTTGGAATCCGCCAGCAGCTTGAAGTGCAATCCATCTTTCGCACAAAATTCCTGATGGCTTGCCACAGAGTCCACGCTGACTCCCAGCACCACGGCATTTGCGGCGTCAAATTTCCCCATGTCCGCCTGGAAACCGCGGGCCTCAATCGTGCACCCGGAGGTCATGTCCTTGGGATAAAAATAAAGGACGACCCACTTGCCGCGATACTGATGCAGGCTGATGTTGGTGCCTTCCTGCGAAGGCAGCGTAAAGGATGGAGCCTTCTGTCCCACTTGCGGAATGGGCTGCGAGTCGGCGAACATGCGCACTCCCAGAAACAGAACGGCGGCGGCCAGTAATACTCCTAAGGTAGTACGGGTGAAGTTCATAGCGGCAATCTCCCGGCCTGATTATACGAGAGCGGCCCCACGCGTGGCTCCCGGCGGCTTCGGCCGTGCAGTCGATCAATCCTTGGCAGCAGCCGAAGGAAGAACATCGGCCACCATGGCGATTCCAGCCGCGTCGGCTGCCGCAGTCACCGCCGCCAAATCGAATATCAGCGTGCGTCCGGCCTCCATCGCCAGGCAGGTCGCCCCCGCCTGTTGCATAGCCAACACCGTCCCCATCCCGACTACAGGCACATCGAAGCGCATATCCTGCTTCGGCTTCGCCACCTTGACCACCGTCAGCGAACGCTCCAGCGTCGAAGCCTCGCCCGCACCGCCCGCCGACGATCCCAGGATGGCACCTGCGCGCAGGATCGTCGCATCCGTCCCTTCCATCGCTTCCACTGCAACGCAGGCGTGCGCCGCGATCACCACCGTCTGGCCAATGTCGTAGGCCGCCAGCGCCCCCGCCACCTCGCGCCCATACCCGATATCGCGCTGCTCGCTTTGGTTGGGGCTTCGCGCCGTCAGAACCCCCGGCCGCGCCAGCAATGGCTCCAGAAACATGGTCGAGGAGATCAGCTCGATCCCTTCCTCATGCAGCACATTGGCAATCGCGCCCAGCAATCCATCGGTATTGCGGCTGCCCAGCGACAACAGCAGCTTCGCCAGCTTCCAGTCGGGCCGGATGCTGGAAAATATCTGCTTGTGCTTCACCTGTCCTGCCATCACAGCCTGGGTCACGCCCTCCTGATGAAACATTTCAATCAGGCGCGACAACTCGCCCAGAGAAAGCCAATGGACGCGCACTCCAGCATCTTCAGCGGCCCGCGTGTCCATCTCCGTGTCGGTCTCTTCGCGAATTGCTGCGACGATCACTTCCGACCCCTGGGCGCGGGCAGCGTCCAGCAGCAGAAACGGAAACCGCCCGTTCCCCGCAATCAGGCCAAGCTTCTGCGGTGCGCTCGCTTTGGCGTCCGGGCTGGGTGATGTGGACATGTCGGAAGGAATAACCGCTTACTTGATGATGCCGCGTGAGGAGCTTTCAATGAAGTCGATCAAATAGCGGATCTCTTCGCTGTCGTGTCTCTCCGCCTTCAACTTTTCCACTGCCTGCGTGGTGTTCAACTTCGCCGCTAGCAGCGTTCGGTAGGCGCGGTGCAGGCTGCGCAATTGTTGCGGCGAAAATCCCCGCCGCTCCAGGCCCACTTTATTCAGGCTGAACGCATGCGTTTCCCGCTTCGCTGAAGTCAGCGAAAACGGCAGCACATCCTGCGTGATGGTCGTACCGCCGCCGATAAACGCGTACCGGCCAATCCGGCAAAACTGATGTACCGGGCACAGCGCCCCTACCGTGGCATAATCTTCGATGGTCACGTGACCGGCCAGCGTTGCAGCGTTGGCCAAAATGCAGTGGTTGCCGATTCGGCTGTCGTGGCCGATATGTGTGTACGCCATAATCAGGCAATCATCGCCCATGCGCGTGGTCCCACCGCCCCCCGCCGTTCCTCGCGAGATCGTGACATATTCTCGAATCACGTTGCGGTCGCCGATTTCCAGCTGCGTCGGTTCGCCTCTATATTTCAGATCCTGCGGAGCCACGCCGATGGCCGCAAAGGAAAAGATGCGATTCTTCCTGCCGATTCGCGTATGCCCATCCAGCACCACGTGCGACACCAACTCGCAATCCTCGCCCAGTTCCACGTCCGGACCAATGATAGAGAACGCGCCGATGCGGCAGCCCGGACCAATGACCGCCGTCTCTGCAACTATGGCCGACGGGTGCACCACCGCGGTTGGATGGATGCTCACGCCTCGACAACGGCCTCTTGAGGAGCATTCGCCGCACTCGGGGTATCATCTTTTGTTTTGCTGGGCCGGCGGCGAGGAACAATCTGGCACATCACGATCGACTCGCACACCAGCTTATCCCCCACGTATACATTGCCCTGCATCCGCACCGCGCGCGGACGCCAGTTCACCACCTCAACCTCGATCCGCGCCTGGTCGCCGGGCACCACCGGTCGGCGGAAACGAGCGTTCTCAATCCCCGTAAACAGCACCAGCTTTTCATGCCGGTCCGGGAACTCGGTCAGCAGCAGCGCGCCGCCCGCCTGCGCGATCGCCTCAATCATCAACACCCCGGGCATAATGGGAAAGTTCGGGAAATGTCCCTGAAAGTATGGCTCGTTGGCAGTCACGTTCTTGATGGCGACAATCCGCTTTTTGCGCTCGATCTCAATCACACGATCGATCAGCAGGAAGGGATAGCGGTGGGGAAGAATCTCCATGATCTCGACAATGTCGAGCGGAGCCTTCAACCATGGTTCTTCGGGAACTGCGTTCTCAGTGTTTTCCATAGCGGGCCAAAGCGGATCTCCAATTGTCACCGACCACCGATTGCATCGACGAGCGGCTTCTCCGTGCAAGGGCCGCCTCGCCGCATCGCTTCGATCGAAACCTGGAAGGAAATTCGCTCCAGCCGATTATAAAACGCCGAAGGCCGATCGCCGATTGCTATCGTGGCATGTCGCGTTCGTAGCGGCCTTTCAACTCCCGATAGCGATCCGGTCGCGAACTCCCCGTCAGGTGGTCTTCCAGCTGATCGAGAAAGGCATGCCAACCCGCGCCCATTCCGGCCAGCAGCTCGGGACGAACGCCAATGTGAGAAAAGTGCAGCGTGGTTTTCGTGCCGTCGCCCTCCAGGTTCCACGTCACCAGCGAATCTCCCCATGTGTAGATCAGCAGGTTGGGCGGCTCTACATTGCAAACCACTCCATCCAGAGAGCCCTGCGATGCGAAGTCAATGTGAATGGGACCGCCTACGCGCAGTTCCAGCCTGGTTGCGAACTTCATCCAGTCGCTGATCTCCTGCTCGTCGGAAACTGCCATCCACACTCGCTCCAGACCCAGCGCATATTCGCGGTCCCAGTTGAGCCGATAAATTGTTTCAACCTTCGCAATCGCGTCGTTTGCCCTCAAATCATTCATTGCCGTTCCTCCAGCGGTGGCTATTGTTATTTAAGATGCTCGGCGGCATGGCTCGCGTTGAACCACCCGGGGTCGAAAGCAACGTTGTATTCCACGCCGAGCAGATAAGTCTGGCGTACTGTTTCACCGTTGTGCGTCCGCGTTACCGTGAACGGCGTCGCGATATTGTCGATCTTCTGGTAGTTGTCGTACTCCACGGCGTCCACGTTTTTGTCATGGAATTGTGGATCGCGCCACGTGAAACTCAGTCGCAACGGAAGGTGGCTATCCTGGTCGACTTCCAGCGTAACCGCCTCGTTTGCAGCATTCATCAGGGTAATCTTCTCGGCCAGGCGCCGTTCCACCTGCAACGATCCCTGATCCATCAGAACAGTCGTCGGATTGCGATACCACTCCCCCAACACCATCCGCAGCGAATGCTTCTGCCAGCGCAGATAATCGTCTCGCTGTTCTGCCGGCAGCTCCTTGCTGCCCTTGTACGTGATCTCCCAGCCGCTGTTCCCCGAGAAAATCTGTACCACTCGTCCCTTCTCCAGGTCGATGCGCTCCTTGGCGGGAAGCTCATGGTCCGGACTCTCGCGCGTCACCGTCGCTTCCGCGACTTCACCCGTGGGAGTTCCCTGGAAGAACGAAGCAATGCGGGCGCGGCTGCGGCTGGTGCGCACGTTGAGCCAGGCCTCCCCTCCCAGCGCCTGCAGGGTGGCTGCCAGCGCTGCATGGGCCTTTTGTTGATTTGCCTGCGCGATGGCATCCGTCGCCTGACCTGCCAGCAGACAGGGCCACAGCAGGCAAAGCAGCGCCGACCCCGTCCTTCCCAGTCGTCGATGGAATGTTGTGGATGACCGCACGCGAGCATTTCCTCTGGCTAATAGCGGGAATGCAGCGGTTCAGAACACCAGCTCAACCCTGTCCTGACCACGCCGTCGCGCCGTCCAGCGGTCGTCTCGCTCCCTGCCTGCAAGCCGGACGTTAGCGACGGTCCATCCCCAGGAGACTTAGAAAAAAACTTGAAAAGACCATTTCTACACCCAGTACCAGCGCCACGGCAGACGGCAACGTCAGGCGTAGAACCCGCGTCGGCGACAAGGCTCCAAATCCTGCATGGCTCCACAGCGAAATGGCATAGATCATCGTCCCCAGCCCCAGCAACAGCACGACGGCACCTGCCAGAACTCCCGTCTCCAACGTTACGTACTGGAACAACCGCTCAAACTTCGGATTCTCAGGAATCAGGCCGGCCCGCGTGCCAAACACCTTTGCGCTCACTGCGAACACGCAGATATGAACCCCAATCAGCAACAGGCCAAAGGCGTACGTCAGCGTGTCGACGCCCAGGTGAAGACCGCCCACGGAACGGTCCGCGGGCAATAGCCACACCGCCAGAGCAAGACCGGCAAAGAATGCAGCCAGCCCCGGATACAGGAACAGCCAGCGCGGACTGTACAGCAGTAGAAAGCGCAAATGGCGCCATCCGTCCCGCCAGGTCCGCAGATGCGGCGCGCGGGAACGGCCATCCGGCGACAGCGTCGTCGGCACCTCGGAAATCTTCAGGCCATACAGGCTTGCCTTCACCACCATCTCGCTGGCAAATTCCATGCCCGTCGTCCGCAGCGCCAATCGTTCGATGGAGGTCTTCCTGAAGGCGCGCATACCACAGTGAAAATCGCCTGCCGGAACGCGAAAAAATAATCTTCCAATGAAGCTCAGCACGGGATTGCCCAGATAGCGGTGTAGCGGCGGCATCGCCCCCGGCTTGATTCCACCCAGAAAGCGGTTGCCCATCACCAGGTCTGCGCCCGTGTCCAGCGCGGCGATAAAGCGAGGCAGATGGCTGAAGTCGTAACTGTCATCCGCATCCGCCATCAACACGTATTCGCCCTGGGCCGCATCAATCCCGGCCATCAGCGCCGCTCCATACCCGCGCACCGGCACCGGTATCAGCCTCGCCCCTTCCGTCTCTGCTATCTGCTGCGATCCATCCGTACTGCCGTTATCGGCGACCACAACCTCGCCCGGCAATCCCGTGGCTACAATGGCGGCTTGCGCCTTCCGAATGCAGACGGCGAGTGTCTCCGCCTCGTTCAAGCAAGGCATGACGATCGTTACTTTTGTGCTTTCCATGCGCTCACTGAACTATATTCCCATTCCAGCCCGAACCCGAAAAGCGGACCATCCGCAGGCCAACACGCGACCGGCCCGCATCCTGGCCCCGGAAGCATCCCCATTGCAGTCGTCCGTCCTAGCCGATCAGCACCGATCCGCCGTTGACGTTGAAGACCTCTCCGCTGACGAAACCTGCCAACGGAGTGCAAAGAAATAGCACCGGCCCGGCAATCTCCGCCGGAATCGCGGCGCGTCCAGCCGGGATCCCCGACAGAACCCTCTCCCGTTTCTGCGGATCACGAAGCGTGGCCGCGGACATGTCCGTATCCACCCAGCCCGGCGCCACGCAGTTGACGTGAATCCCATCCCGAATCAGCTCGCTCGACAGGCTTTTCGTGAAGCTGATGATCGCCCCTTTGGACGCCGCATAATCCGCGTGCATTGCCTCTCCACGCTGCGCCGCCGTCGAGCTGATCAGCACGATCCATCCCGACGCCGCGTTCTTTGCCGGCCTGCCCTGCTTTTTGAACTGAGCCACCGCCGCCTGCACTACCCCAAACATGCTGTCCAGGTTGACGTGCATCGTACGATGCCACTGCGTATCCGCCATCGACTCAATCGGCGCGTCGTGTGGCGGCCAAATGCCGTGATTGCCCACCAGGCAGTCTAGCCTTCCGAACGTTCGCACCGCATCTTCCACCAGTTCCCTGCCGTGTGCCGGGTTGGTCAGCTCGCGATGCACTGCCACACAGTGTTCAGGACCGCCGCATTCGGCCGTCAGAACTTCTGCTTCCTTCTGCGCGCTTTGGTAGTTGAACACTACTTTTGCGCCAGCCTGGATAAAAAGACGTACGGTTGCCGCGCCAATGCCACGCGAACCGCCCGTCACAAGCGCAACTTTCCCGGCGAGAGAGAGCACCACTCCCGGATGAGCTTCCTTATCTGTCATAGTCTTGACGCTAAAAGAAGGCAGGCGATCATGCAACCCCTCCCGCCCCATTTCCGCCAGCCAGTCCCCGCCTCGATCAGCGCGCCGACCGCCCCATCGCCGGGCATGGCGGAGCAATATAGTGCGGGTTGGCCGCCTGCTGACGCCTCAGCGCGGCATCCAGCGTTTGCAGCGCCGCCGCATTTTGCGGGTCCATCAGCGTCTCCGAGCACGCCACCGAGCGCGGCGAAACTTCCTTCTGAAAGAACTGGTGGCTCCACGGCAGATACAGCACGGCTCCATAGTCGCCGGCACAATTCTGCGCGTCGCATCCGCTGAAGCTGACTCCAAACTTCGTTCCCACCCGGGGCGTCAGCACGAAATTCTCTGTGCTGGCAGCATCGAACGGCCGTTTCAGGAATCCGGAATCCCAGTCCATATTCGTCACTCCGCCATCGCGCAGAAATACCACAATCCTCCAGCCATGCTTGCCGCTGGTCAGCGCCGCTGCATACGGCGAGGCAAAGGGTGGAATCTCCAGCCGATACAAGTCCAGCTCATAAAACTTGAGCCATTGCCCCATGCGCTCCAGGTCCGCGCCCGTGTATCCGTTCTGCCCGCGCGCCGGCCTCGCCGTAGCCAGCCACACCGCCAGCAAGCAGGCAAGAACACCCAAACTGCAAGAGCGTCGTCTCATTCGTCCTCCTTCTGCGCCGCATTCGATAGCGCAATTCCTTCAAGAAACTCGCCCGCCTACAGGTCGCGAATTGCCCGCACAAAACGTCCCAGTTCTTCCTCCGTGTTGTAGTAATGCACCGAGGCGCGAACCATATCCGTCAGGCCGCGGCGCTCCATATCGATCCGCGTCGAGCCAACCGGGGTCACCCGCACATGGATTCCCTGGTCTCGCATTCGCTCAAAGATGGCGGCCGCCTCGTGGCGATCATGCGTGAACGTCACGATCCCACAGCGCTTCCGGCTGCCGTCACCCGGCAGATCCCGCACCGTGACTCCCTTGAGATTCGCCAACTCATCGCGCAATCGCTCCGCCAGCATGGTCACGCGCTCGGCAATCGGTTGCAGCCCAATCTCCATTGCATATTCCACCGCCGCGCCCAGTCCCAGCCTGCATGCCGGTGAGTTTTCCCAGGTCTCAAATCGCCGCGCATCCTGGCGCACCACATACTCATCGCGCGCCGTCCACGTTGCCGATCGCATATCGAGCGGTGTCGGCTCCAGCTGCTCCGCCAGCGACCGCCTCACATACAGAAATCCCGTGCCACGCGGCCCACGCAAATATTTCCGTCCGGTCGCGGATAGCATGTCGCAACCAAGCTCCTCTACATCCAGCGGCATCTGCCCGGCGGACTGGCACGCATCCAGCAGAAACGGAATTCCATGCGCCCGCGCAATGCGACCCACCGCCGCCGCCGGTTGCACCAGGCCGCCGTTGGTCGGCACATGCGTCAAGGCGACCAGCTTCGCTCGCCGGCCATGCGCTTGCATCGCCGCCTCCAGTGCGGTCAAGGAAATTTCGCCGCCCTCTTCGTTCGCCACGACCACAATCTCGACTCCACGTTTGCGCACAACTTGCAGAAATGCCAGATAGTTGCTGACGTACTCGTTCGCCGCCGTCAGAATCTTGTCGCCGGGCTCGAACCGTTCGGCCAGCGCGTAAAACGCCGCATCCCATGCCCGCGTGGCGCTTTCGACCAGCGCAATCTCCTCGGCAGCACACCCCAGCATTCTCGCAATGGATCCATACACGCGCTCGGACTCCTCCACCCTCAGGTCCGCCGCCTCGTACGGCCCCATCTCCGCCTCCAGGTCGAGGTGCGCTTTCACCCGCTCCACCACTGCCCTCGGCGGCAGGCTGGCACCCGCATTGTTCAGGTGCAGCACCTTCTCGCACCCCGGCGTATCCGCCCGAAGCCGCGCAATATCCATCGCCACATTCACCCCCGTCCGCGGGAACCCGCCGCGGCGCCCCACGCACCTTTTATACTGGGTTTCATCATGTCAGATTTCGCTCCTGTAGAAGAGCAGCTGGAATATCTGCAAAAAGGCACGGCGGAAATCATTCCGCTGGCCGAGCTGCGCACGCGCCTGGAACATTCCCGCGCCACCGGCCGTCCCCTGCGCATCAAGGCCGGCTTCGACCCCACCGCCCCCGATCTGCATCTCGGCCATACAGTTCTGATCCGCAAGCTCAAGCACTTTCAGGATCTCGGCCATACCGTCATTTTTCTTATTGGCGACTTTACCAGCCTGATCGGCGATCCCACCGGGCGCTCCGTCACCCGCAAGCCTCTGACCCGCGAAGAGATTGACCGAAACTCCATCACCTACACCGATCAGGTATTTAAAATTCTCGATCGAGCAAAGACCGAAGTCCGCTTCAATTCAGAATGGCTGGACAAGCTTGGCTTTGAGGGCATCATCCGTCTGGCTGCCAAATTCACCGTCTCCCAGATGCTGGAACGCGATGACTTTCATAAGCGCTTTCAAGCCGAACAACCCATCTCTCTCCACGAAATGCTCTATCCGCTGGCGCAGGGCTACGATTCTGTTGCGCTGGAAGCGGATGTGGAACTGGGCGGCACGGATCAGAAATTTAATCTTCTCGTCGGCCGCGAACTCCAGCGCCAGTCCGGCAAGCCTGCGCAAATTGTCCTGATGATGCCCATCATCGAAGGTCTCGATGGCGTCCAGAAAATGTCGAAGTCCCTCAACAATGCGATCGGAATCCACGAGCCGCCGCAGGAGATGTACGGAAAATTGATGTCCATCTCCGATGACCTGATGTGGCGCTATTGGACGCTGCTGACCGACCTGCGCCCCAGCGAAATCGATGCGATGCGAAAGCATGTCGCCGACGGCGCATTGCATCCAATGGATGCGAAAAAACGCCTCGCCCGCACCATTACCGCGGACTTCCACGGCGAAGCCGCCGCCCAGCAGGCCGAAGAAGATTGGGCAAAGCAATTTCAGCGCAAGGAAATACCTTCCACTGCGGAAGAAATTCATGTCAACAGAGAATCGTTAGGCTGGAACGCGGAGGCCCACACCATCCGTGTCGACAAGCTGCTGGTTTCCTGCAACCTTGCGGACTCGGCGACCGACGCCAACCGCAAGCTGAAAAGCAACGCAACCTACGTCAACGATTCGCTGCAGACTGCTCCCTGGCTCCGCCTGGAAAGCTCCCCGGCGCGAGTAACCCTTCGCGTCGGCAAGCGCGCCAGAATTGCCGTCATCGAATGAAGGTAACCGCCCAGGGCGGCAAAAAGCTTGTATCTCCGACGCGCGCGGGATTACTCTCATCCCCATGGCCTTCCCCAAGTCGCTCGGCGTTGGCGCCACACTTCTATTGCTCTGTCTTCCTGTCGCCGCCAAGGTTCACTCCGTCGCCCTGGGCGCGTGGCGCAAGGTTCCCTACACGCCGCCCTCGACCGTCTCCAGCCCAACCGCCGTCGAACCGGATAGCCTTCGGGTGCGTCCGCTGGTCATCGACGGTCAGGTGCGCGACTGGACCACCGGCGACATCCACGAGATCACAGACCGCACCTTCGTCGCCCGCCGCGCCGTCAAGCTGAACGACGCCCTGCCCGGAGAAACCGGCTCGCACTGGTTGTGGGAGTTGGGACCATGGCTGCTGGTCGATCGCAGTTCGGCGCACATCTCGGTCCTGCACCTGCCGGACTTCGATCCCGCCGTGTCGGAGGTTGTCTGGTTCCGCGACTATGCGGCGTATTGCGGCGTCAACGCAACCGGCAAACATCTCTACGCAGTCGTCTCGCAGTTAGGTGTGCGGCGGCCGATCGTCGACAAGCCCTTGGCACAATGGACGGTGGATGACCATCCCACGCCAGCCTGCGCTCCCGCTACATGGCAACGCCAGCCGCTGCAGGTCGTCTTCCATCCCACCAACAGCGATGCCGTCAGTTATCACATCTTCGGCCTGGCATCCGCACTGGTCGAAGACGGAGAATCACCCGACGAAGACTGATTCATTAGCGCGACAGATTCTCGTTTCGTATCGCACCCAGCTGCACCGGATGGGTGTTCGCCTCAAAGATGATCCGATCATGCGATACATCGAAGATCACGGCTTTGAAACTTTGCAGAACCCCGTTCCCCATCGAACCAGCCACTTCACATTTGGGCTGGATTGCTTCCGCCGGCTCAAAATAATCCACCGGCAGGCTATAGGTCTCTGCATGTCCAATTCCCAGAGATTCCATCATTCCCTGCGTGCTGGAAAAATCGCCATTCACGCCATAGGCAAGTCCTAACCGCGCCTGCAGGATGCTCTGCTCCAAATGCAGCCGATGCACGCAATGGCGATAGACCGACAAGGTGGCATTGCTGCCGGTGTCGACTTCCATCTCCGCCCCGTGGCTGTCATATTCCGAGCCGCTCAACATCACCGGAATCACAATCGAACTGCCTTTCCCGATCAGCCGCACACTTTCCCCGGAGCCGTGGTAGGCAAAACGGTCGGCCGGAAACAAAGTCACCATTTTCTTGTCGAAATCGACCTTCACCGTGAACCGTCTGAGGAATGGGGAGCCCAGCATCCCATCGGTTGGATGACCGAATCGCTGCTCGAACGGGGTCAAATCCATCACCGTCATGTGATCGGCGACATCAGTCGTGTCGATTTTGGCCCGAACCCCCTTGACTCCGCCCACTGAAACGCGTCCCGTAGCAAATCCCACGTTGCTTTCCCGCGCAATCTTTTCCGGACCCATGCCTAGCTGTCGCGCGGTGCGCAGATTCAGGATATTTTCGTTCGCCCCGCTGTCCAGCATAAACAACAGCCCCGGCGTGCCGTCCACGCTAACCCGGATGTAAATGTGTCGCTTGAAATATTCAAAGGGCACTGTGATGTCGGCCGCAGTCCCTTGGCGGGGTGCAGATTGAGTCGGCGCCATAGGCAGTTTCTGGGCACTCTCTGCGGGAGGACTTTGCTGAAACGGTTGACCTGGAATGGCTGCCGCCAGCAGAAGGATGATTCCTGCGATCATCGGCTCACCTCCACATGCGAATTACTATATTGCAAATGGCAGCGGCTGGCATCGGAAGATTTTTAGCAGCCATGAACGGCAGCAGAATTTTTCTGACGCATGCCCTGCCTTCCCTCCATACTGGAGGAGGATGCAGAATCTGGATGAATTGCTGAAAGAAGCGGAAATTGCCCATGGCCACCTGTGCGCCGGACAGGTGCTCGGCGTGCGAATGGCCATGCTGGGATGCGCTCGTCTGGGCATTGAAGATCCACGGGGAAAAGACCGCAAACGATTGGTAACATTCGTGGAAATCGATCGCTGCGCCACCGATGCCATTGCCGTTGTGACCGGCTGCCGCCTGGGTAAACGAGCTTTGAAGTTTCGCGACTGGGGCAAAATGGCGGCCACCTTTGTCGACCTGGAGAGCGGTCGCGCCGTCCGCATTTCTGCCCGGGAATCGTCCAAAGAGGTTGCCCGGCAGCTGCACCCGGAGCTGGGGAACAAAAACCAGCAACAGATGCTTGCCTATCGCGAACTGCCGGAAGAGGTTCTATTTGCTGAGGAGTGGGTGAATGTACCGCTCGACGCGAAAGAATTTCCCGGCTACAAAGGCGAGCGCGCAGTTTGTGCGGTCTGCGGAGAAGGCATCAATTTCGGAAGGTATCTGATTCGCGACGGAAAGCAGGTATGCCAGGGCTGCGCCGCGCCGGAGCAACGCTACTATCAGCCGATCGAGGACAAGCACTCGGAGTAGCGGAATTTTGAGCGCCTCGGGCGACAAGAATTTCTCTGATCCCGGGCCCGAAACAGGAGCCAAAAAGTTAGTTGCCTTAGCAACCAATTGTGCGTAATTGGTTGCTAAGGCAACCATTTTTTCAGCCCCTTTGGGGCCGCGAATCCGACCCGGAAGGACCCCGTCCGAAGACATCCTACAGACGCAAAAATGCCCGGCGAATTTGCCGGGCACTTTTGCTTGCCTTGCGTTGCCTTACTTCTTTTTTGCCGTTTTCTTGGCGGCTTTCTTTGCGGGTGACTTCTTTGCTGCAGCTTTCTTAGCTGGAGCCTTCTTTGCTGCCTTTTTCGCTGCCTTTTTAACTGCCAATGTATTCTCCCTTGATCGTTTTGAACTACTGTGTTTCTTGGCCGCTTTCTTTGCGGACTTCTTTACGGCCGGTTTGGCCGAAACTTTTTTCGCTGCCTTCTTTGCAGCTTTCTTTGCCGGAGCTTTTTTCGCCGCCTTCTTGGCTGGAGCCTTCTTCACCGCCGCTTTCTTCGCCGCCTTTTTCGCGGGTTTCTTCACGCTGGCCTTTTTGGCTGCGGCTTTCTTCGCGGGCGCTTTCTTGGCCGGTTTCGCCGCCGGAGGGGCGACAGGCCGCTGGGGTTCGGCTATGGCTCTCGCCAGAACGATGACTGGTTCCTCTTCCAGATCAGCATGGTCTTCATCGTCGTCCGAGGTGATCGAAATGGTCACTTCTTCTTCCTCTTCGAAGCCGTCATTGGCATCGTCGCCAAGTTCAGCCGCCTCGGCCTCATACTCATCGTCGTCGGACATGCGCTTGAATTGATCGTCGATCATCCCCGTCTCCCCCATTCCCCTGCTTCAACTCTTCACCGTATATTACATCTTTGACGATGGAGTCGCAGCACCGCATCCATTGTGTACCAGCATAAGAATGCTACGACTTCGCCGGAAACACAAGCACGAAGTTATCTCGATCGATGACTTGCAGCGGCGGACGAAACCGTTCAACTGGTTTTCTTTTTGTGGGTATGGGAGGAGGGAGCAGTCGAATGCGCTGTAACTTTCTTCGAACTGATGGAACCTTTGTGGTGAGAGGCTGTCGACGTGTGACTGCGGGAATGTGCGCTGGAAGCGGTTGTCGCGTGATGACGCCGTCGCGAGCCTGAATGGGTGCTGACAGGCTCGGAAACATAGAGCAATCGCCCGACGGGAATATGATTGCCGCGAAGATGATTCCAGCGGCGCAGCTGACTGGTGGTCACGCCAAAACGGTCGGCCAGGGTCACCATGGTATCGCCGCGTCGTGCCCGATAACGCCGACGAGCAGACTTCATCGGGGGCGGCGCGGTCGGCACCACCATGGCTTCTCCTACGTTCAGAGCCTCATCAGTGTGCAGATGGTTGGCCTCTTCCAGCTCTCGCGTGGTGACGTGAAACGTCTGGGCGATCGAGGCGAGAGTGTCATCGGAGGTCACGATGTGAAGACGCCAGGCATCGCGATGATCGGCCGGAATCAACGCCAGCCGCTGCTGAAACAGCTGCGCCGTTCCCACGGGGAGATGCAGATCGTACGAGAAATCTTCGGGAGTGCTCATCTGCAGCAGGCTGGGATTTAACTTCTGGATTTCGTCCACCGTGGTACCGACCATGTCCGCCACCAGATACAAACTGATGCGGGAATCCGTGGTCACCGTGTCCGTACGCAGGGGCGGATCCATGGTGAGATCGGCCAGCCCGTACTGGGTAGGATTCTTGGCCATGATGGCGGCGGCCAGAATGATCGGCACGTAGTTTTTGGTTTCGGCGGGCAGGACATTCCGCTGATACAGTTCCCAAAAGTCGGCGTATCCTGTGCGCTGCACGGCACGCTGCACCTTGCCCGCACCCCAGTCATAGGCGGCCATGGCCAGATACCAATCGCCAAATTGCTCATGCAGCTCTTTAATGTAACGGGCGTAGGCGATGGTGGATTTTTCCGGATCGAAGCGCTCATCCACCCAGGCATTTCGCACTAAACCATAATCGCCATACGGCATAAACTGCCACATTCCGCCAGCCCCGCTGCGCGCGTTGACGGCCGTGGGTCGAAAGCCGGACTCCGCGATGGCGAGATAAATCAGATCGTTGGGGACGCCGGCATCGGTAAGGATTTTCTCCACCATGGTGCGATACTGACCCTCGCGCGCCAGGGAGTTGGCAATCGTGTTGTGTCCTTTTTGCGTGTTGGTGAAGTAATTGATGTATCCGGCAACGTAGTCGTTCACCACCAGGGGAAGGTCAGAACGGGTGGATTTCAGGTCGGCCTGCGCCTTGGCCAACAAATTAGGATCGACCGGAAACGTGACATCATTGGCAACGCCGACGGGAGTCTGGTCTTCTTCGCTGAAACCATTGCTTTGCTGCAATGCGTCGAGTTCAAGCGAGTTGATGGAATCGACCGTATGCTCGAAAGCGTCGTTCAGGGTGGAATCGCTTTTCAGGTCGCGTCCGCTGGTAAGGAAGATGTCGACTGCGCGGTCGAAGTCCGCGCGCGCCGCCTGGTACTGAGCGGCCTGATACAGTGCAATGCCGCTGTCATAGGCCTGCTTGGACGCTGCGATGAGCGTCTGGTCCTGCTGCGCCTGGCTTGCGGCGGATGGCGGCGGGGAAGCAGGCTCCAGGTTTTTCTCGACCGGGGCCGGCGTGTTCGTGGGATTGAGCGTGGGCGCTGTGGCATGCGGGGACGCGCCTGCTGCTGCGCCGGGCTGTTGCGCCGGGCATCCGCACAACAGAAGGAGCAAGCCACTCGCAACCGGGAGGAGAAATAATTTCATCGATAGCGCTAAAGGACGATTCGAATTCCATTGTATGGCCATTTTGCCGCGGGAGTGCCAACCACTTCAGTAAGTGTCCTCGCGCCGCAACCCGCAGTACAGAAGCACAACTTCTTTCCCCGAAATGTCATAGCGAAAACGAAAATCTGGGTTCCGCGGCCGCCGACGACGTGACTCGCCAGCGTTGCCAACTATTGCCAATGCGGGTACGATGGTGGGCAAGGAACTCCAAGTATGCCGACGCGCAATATCAACCTGACCCCGGAAATGGACCGATACGTCGACGCGAAGATACGGAGTGGACAGTATGCCAACGCCAGCGAAGTTCTGCGTGCAGGATTGCGGGCTTTAGAGGAAGACGAGAAGGAAAATCAGGCAAAGCTTGAGGCCCTTCGAAACGCCATTCAGGCCGGCATCGACAGCGGCGTGGCGGATGGCGATATGGTTGAAAAAATCCGCGCGCGGATTCGGAGACGAGCCGAAGCGACCGGAAGACGGACGGCGTGAGTGGATACCGCCTTTCGGCTTTAGCCGAACTTGACCTGGCGAAAATCGCCGACTATACGACCGACGTGTGTGGCGCAAAGCAGGCTGATCTTTATCTAAGCAGTCTTGCAGAATGCTTTCTCCGCATTGTTCAGAATCCCAGTCTTGGGCGGGCATGCGATTCTGTCCATCCGGGTTTTCGCCGGATCGACCAAGGCAAGCATGTCATCTTTTACAAGCCCGGCAAGCGTGGTGTCTTCATCAGCAGAATTCTTCATACAAGCATGCTTCCAACCGTGCGCGAGATGATGGAAGGCTGACCGTTGCACTCTGGTGGATGGTAAACTCAGCTGGAGAGACAGTACTTCCACGGGCGCCGCGGTGGGCGGGTGGAAGCGTAAGTTTCCCGCCAGCCGGCCTCCTTCATGGATCGTGAACACATCCGCAATTTCGCCATCATTGCCCATATCGACCACGGCAAATCCACGCTTTCCGACCGATTGCTGGAGTTGACCGGTTCGCTGGCCGCGCGCGAGATGCAGGCGCAGGTGCTGGATGCGATGGACCTGGAACGCGAGCGCGGCATCACCATCAAGGCGCACGCGGTGCGGATGATGTACAAGGCGGAGAATGGCGAAACCTATCAGCTGAATTTGATCGATACGCCCGGGCACGTGGATTTTTCCTATGAGGTTTCGCGTTCGCTGGCTTCCTGCGAAGGCGCCTTGCTGGTGATCGACGCCACCCAGGGAGTGGAAGCACAGACGCTGGCGAACGCCCACATCGCCATCAACAACGGCCTGGACATCATCCCGATCATCAACAAGATTGATCTGCCGAGCGCCGACATCGAGCGCAGCAAGGAGATGATTGAACAGACGATTGGACTGGATGCCACCGACGCCCTGCCGATCAGCGCGAAGACAGGTTTGGGCGTGGACGCGGTGCTGGAAGCTGTGGTGCACCGCTTACCGCCGCCTACCGGCGATGCGGAAGCGCCGTTGCAGGCGCTGATCTTTGATTCCTGGTTCGATTCCTACCGGGGCGTGGTGGTGTTGACCCGCGTCATCAATGGACGGCTGAAGCGGGGAGAGAAGATCCGGCTGATGTCGAACGGCAAATCGTTTGAAGTGGAATCGATTGGGGTGCAGACGCCGAAGCCGGTGGTGGTGCAGGAGCTTTCCGCGGGCGAAGTTGGATTTTTTGTCGCCACCATCAAGAACGTGGCGGATGCCAAGATCGGCGACACGATTACCCATGAAGCCAACCCGTGCGCGGAAGCGCTGCCGGGCTTTGAGGACATTAAGCCGATGGTGTTCGCCGGGCTGTACACGGTGGACGCCCACGAACATACGTTACTGCGCGAGGCGCTGGAAAAACTGCGGTTGAACGACTCGTCCTTCTTCTTCGAGCCGGAAAGTTCCGTCGCGCTGGGGTTCGGATTTCGCTGCGGATTTCTTGGACTGCTGCACATGGAGATCATTCAGGAGCGGCTGGAGCGGGAGTTCAACCTGGACCTGATTACCACGGCGCCGGGGGTTCGGTATCGCATTACGCTGACGGATGGAAGCGTGGCGGAAGTGGATAACCCGTCGCGCTGGCCGAATCCGACGAACATCGAGAAGATTGAAGAACCGGTGATCACGGCGACCATCCTGACCAACGAAGAATATGTGGGCGGCATTCTGAGGCTGGTGGAAGATAAGCGCGGACGGCAGAAAAATTTTGAATATGTCGGTCCCACGCGGGTGATGCTGACGTATGAGCTGCCACTGAACGAAATCGTGCTGGATTTCTATGATCGACTGAAATCCATCTCACGCGGGTATGCGTCGCTGGACTACCACTTGTCCGACACCTGGGATTCGCCCATGGTGAAGCTGGACATACTGGTATCGGGCGAGCCGGTGGACGCGCTTTCGATTATCGTGCATCGGGATTTTGCGTATGATCGCGGCCGGGCGCTGGTTTCCAAGATGCGAGAACTGATTCCACGGCAGATGTTCGAGGTGGCCATTCAGGCGGCGATCGGAGCCAAAGTCATCGCCCGGGAAACGGTGGCGGCGCTGCGCAAGAACGTGATTGCCAAGTGTTATGGCGGCGATATATCGCGCAAGCGCAAGCTGCTGGAGAAGCAAAAAGAGGGCAAAAAGAGGATGAAGCGGATCGGGAGAGTGGACATTCCGCAGGAAGCTTTTCTGGCTGTTTTGAGGATCGGCGAAGAGTCGTAAAGGCGATAGATTCGAAGCTCAAATTCATATGGGCTTCATGACGCATTGTGGAAAGCGTAAAAGGCTCAGAAATTCGGCCGGCGGTAACGTGATGACTTAGGCTCATTCCGATCCCAATAAATTCAATAACTTAGCGGGCGGTCAGTCGCAAATTGCGGGCAAAAACGCGACTGGACGGTGAAGAGCGCAATCAGGGTAAGGTTTCCCACAGTTTTTTCCACAGGAAAAAAGGGCGGCTGGCCGGTGCGTACCCGGAGCCGCCCGATGAGTACAAATCAGTTGCCGTCTTACTCTACGTATCGGCAACCGTTTGCATAACTTTAGTGAGAAGTGGTGGTAGTGTGGTGGCGGGGCGTCGTGCTCGGCGTTGCCTGCGAAGCTGGCTGCGCCGGCGGAGCCGCAATCCCCGATTTCTGGTTATATTCCTGCACCACGGCCGCGCTGATATCTGCGCCTTTGCTGGCCCAGACGACCGGCGTCTGCTGCGAACTCATATCAAACACGGCGCCGTACCCGTGAGCCTGAGCATACTCCTGCAAAACGGCGTAGAACTTCTGGGCAATTCCCTGGTAGGCGTCGGTCATGGCCTGCTGAAAGTCCGACTGCGCGTCCTGGGCATCCCGCTGCAATGTCTTTTCCTTGTCGTCGATGGTACGCAGGCGGGCGGCACGTTCGTCCGCGTTGAGCGTGTTGCCGTCGGTCTGCAGCTGCTGTTTCAGGGTGTTGATCTGGTCATCTTCCGCCTTCAGCTGGGCCTGCTTGGGCGCAAACCTTTGCTGGATCTTTTCAAAGGCCACGCGGCCTTCATTGGTAGCAGCGACTGCCGGTTGAAATGCGATGACAGCCACTTTCGTGGCTCCAGTGGGCGCGGGCACGGGGGCAGACGATTCCGGTGCGGGGGCGGATGGAGGTTGACTGGTCTGCGCCACGGCGCCGACGGTGAAGGTCGCTGCGAGTGCGGCAACCGCGAATAGAGAACGCTTCATAATAATTTGGAACTCCTTTAACTTCCACTCTGGCTTCCACCGTATAGGTGGAGCGAAACTTGAGACTTTCGTGGCCCACGGGCGCCGGATCGAAGTCCGCGTCCAATGGATCCGCGCTAGCTTAAAGCATCGGGTGCGAGACCGATTCTCCTGATTCTGTATGTTGCCAACGTCATCGTAGATAGTTTACCCGTCAGGAGAGGCTGCAGGCGCTGGGGTCTCCGCGCAAACATGTTCGGGGGCACCGGACCAGGAAAGCTACAATGAAGGAATCTGTGAGAATTATAGGAGCGGTGAAAATCGCCCGTCAAACCTCTCCCGAATTTTGTTTCAATCGTCGAACTTCCTTTCACTCACAATCTTCAACTTGTCACCACTACGAGTGGGAACAGGGTTGGCCGCCAGTGCGGAAGCGCAGGCCTGCAATTCAAGCTTAGAACGAGGTGCTGACGGTAACGCGGAGCGTCTTGCGCGGCTCCCACAGAAAGTACTTCGCGCCATAGTTTGCTCTCGCCTCGGCGTAGGTATAGTCTCCCGCCCCGCCCTGCGGGAACATGCTCCGATTAAAGATGATGTCTGAATTCACGTCCTCGTGCAGACGGTTGGGATTGAAGGCAAAATAGATCCGCACTGGCGCGTTGATGATCGGCAGCATAGCGGTAATCTGCGGTCCGACGGAAGTGCGGGGAACGATATTGGTGCCGGGGATTGCGCCAAGGCGCGAGGGGAACGGTCCCAGTGCCGACCATGGAACGCCTCCCTGGCAGGTGCCATTGACCAGTTGCGGACAACCGTACAGGGCGCCATTCAGGTTGGAATTGGCCTGCGGATTCAATTGCAACTGGCCGTGGTTCAGGGCCATGTCCAGGCCGAAGTCGACGAAGAATGAGAAGTCCACCGGACCCGCGATGGGGATGCGGTACTCAATATTATTGGTGATCTGGGTGTCGCCGCCGACAGACGCGACGGAATAGACGGGCAGCGGAACCACCACCGGACCGAGGGAGGGATTGGTGGGATCTCGCGGCACCAACGTACCGTCGGCGTTGGTCAGGTTATACAGTACCTTGGTGGGCACAAATGAATACGGCGTGGAAGTACGCACATCGAAACCGCGCACATCGTTTTCACCACCGCCATAGAAGCGGTCAAAGGGCGAAGCCACCAGCCCGGCGATGCCCTGAATATAGGCCGCCTGGAGACGGTATCCGAAAATGTTGCGGCCTTCCGGATTGAAGTGCAGTCCAGAGATCGGCCTGAAGAACTTGAATTCCACCAGCGGACTGATGGAGCTGACGTTGCCGCCCAGTCCTGAGCCCTGGAGGATGACGTTGAGGCTCTTGCCATCGCGCGGGCGATATGGATTTCCAACCGTGCTGTAGCTGTAGCTAAGCGAAAGCTGGCTGGTGATAATCCCATTCAACGCGCTCTGGCCTGTGGTTCCGTGGCGGAAGTTCAGATATTGAAACAGGTTCGTGGTAGCCGGGCTGAAGGCCTGGATGTTCGACCGATTCAGGCTGTAGGTAGCGCCGATGCGCTTGAAGGTGCGCGGGATCAGGTAGTTCGCCGACACGCTGACGCCGGTCTTGGCCTGGTTGTAATTCTGCACGAACGACTGCTGCGCGGTATCGAAATTCTCGCTCTTCCCGGTCAACGAAAGCGGATTCTTATAGGCGTTGTACTGGGACTTCTGCGTGGTGATCTGGAACCCAATGCTGAGCGGATAGTTCTTCACGTACGGAATCGTCATGCCGAACGTGAGGTTGCGCTGCAGGTTGCCTAACGCGGCCTGCAGAGTGAGGGATTCGCCCAGGCCGAGGAAGTTGTTGGTCTGATAGTTCAGGCCGACGAACGCACCGGACAAACCGCTGAATCCGCCATTCAGTCCGATGGAGTTTTTGCCCTTTTCCTTGACGTTCAGCAGCAGATTTACGGTGCCATTATCGGCATCCTGTTGCGTTTCCGAGTCCTGGTCCACCTTCAGCGGATTGAAATAACTCAGCTGATTGAGACGCAACAAACTCATCTCCCACAGATGGCTGTTGTAAATCTGGCCTTCTTCCAGCAGCAGCTCGCGACGAATGACGTTGTCGCGGGTAGTGGTATTGCCGCGGAACTCAATCCGGGATACATAATACGGCTTGCCTTCGTCGATATCGATGTTCAAATAGACAAGCTTTTTGGCTTCATCGATACGCGGAGTTGGAACCGCGGTGAAATTGATGTAGCCCAGCTGTCCATAGGCCTTCCGCATGTTCTCCAGGCCCTTGCCAACCAGCGACGCGTCGAAAATCTGGCCATCCTTCAGTTTGAAGAGGGCGCGGAGAGCGTTCACGTTGGTCACGCGCTTATTGCCAGTAAAGGTGATGCCGCCCAGGTGATACTGTTCGCCTTCATCCACCGGCATGGTGATGTCGATGGACTTGCCTTTACGTCTGCGAATGAGCGGAATGTACAGTCCACCCTGATTACGAATATGTGTCAGCGGCGTGCCCACGGTGGCCCGGAAATATCCGCGATCCCGGTAGGCCCCGCGGACGCGCTCGGAGTCCTCTTCGAGCTTGCTTTCATCGTAGGTGCGGGCAAACAGGTCTTCCAGGATGATGGAGTGCGGAATGCCAATGGGACGCAGGTTCACCATGGCGGCGCGCAGGGTGCGGCTGGAAACGTGCTTGTTGCCTTCAAAGCGGATGTGGCCCACCTTCACGGTGGGACCTTCTTTGATGTTGAAGTTTACAGAGACGGACGCCGGCGGAATCGTTCTGACGACCGTATGGATGGTCGCAAACTGGTGGCCGTGTTCCGCCAGCAACTCCTTGAGTACAGTTTCCGCCAACTTGATCTTGGTGGGGTCATACTGACTGTCGACTGAGAGCGGAACCTTGGCCTTCTTAAAGCGGTCGAGCACGTCGGACTGGGAGACCGAGCTGAGGCCCTTGTAGTTGATTTCTCGAATGGTTGGGCGCTCGCGAACGATGACGGTGAGGATGACGCCTTTGGGCGTGGACTCGCGCTCAATCTGGACGTTCTCAAAATATCCGGTGTTCCAAAGAGAATTAAAGTCGCGTTCGACGGTCTGCGGATCGTAGGCGTCTCCGACATGGGAGAACATACGCGCCAGGATGGTTTCCTTGGGGATTCTGCGATTGCCGATGACGCGAATTTCGCTGATGATGCTGCCTTGCGGAGTGCTGGGCTGGGCGACCTGCGGAATGGACTGGATGGGTGACTGCTGGGCCGCGGCGCTGAAGCCTAGGCCGAGAAAGAAGAGCACCACCGCAAGAACTTGGACAGTCCGGCGGATCCACAGGCGGACGCTCGTGGCTGGTTCGTTTGGGACATGGAAGCCCCCTACACTCGCGGGAAAAATATGCACACCCTCACTGCCAAAAATCGATTCCAACGGAAAACACGATTATACGGGAGATGCACCCTGCAACCTAGCGCCCGCGGATTTCCCCTGGACCGTTTTTCGTTGTGGAACGCTGTCGAACGGCGCTCCAGGCTCCTCAATCGTCTTTGAGGCTAGCTAACTTTCCAGCTGGGCCTCAATGACAAACTCCTCTGCCGCATTGTCCCAGCAGATGTCCAAAACATTCGGCTTGCAACACACCTGGCAATCTTCGACGTAGCGCTGATGACTGCCGGCCGACTCATCCACTACGGTCTCATTCCACTGTCCGCAGCCAGCGCACTGAAAACCCGCAGCGTCGACCACTATCGCGACTCCCCGGACTCTTGCTCGCCAGTTACTGCCCGCCGCACTTCCACCAGCGTGGAGTAAAAGGTTGGTCCTCCGCCCATATCGGTCAGGATCTCACTCGTGAGAGTGTTCACACCTTGTCCGTCCTGGGTGAGCTTGTTCCATCCTAAACGGGAAGCGGCGACTCCGGCAGGCAGCGATCCGTTCACCTTCGCTCGCAGCGAGATTTTGCCGCGCTGGTTGAACACTTCCACCGGATCGCCGTCGGCAATCCCTCGCGCCTGCGCGTCGACTGGGTGCATTTCGAGCATGCCGGAATGTGCCTTCTCCATGGCGCGATGACCGGGCAGGCCGGCGAAGGTCGAGTTCATCTGATTGTCGGCTTTGCGCGCCAGCAGCTCCAGCGGAAACTTGCGGGCCAATGCTGAGTGACGCGATTCTTCGGCAGGCACGTAACCCGGCAAAGGGTCGAGCCCCTGCGCCGCCAAAGATTCGGAGTAGAACTCCGCCTTGCCGGAGGGAGTATGGAACCATTCCGCAGAAATAAATGGCTGGAAGGCGCCCCCATTTTCTTCCTGCGGAAACTTCAAGCGTACGGAATGCTCCGACTCGAGTTGCGAGCGCGTGATTCCGTAGACCCATGGAGAATCTTCCTTGCGCACATCGAGCGCCTGGTCGATCATGTCGTCTTCCGTGTCGAGAAAACAAGGCTCGGTGAAACCGATGCGCTGGGCAAGCTGTCGAAACAGGGTGACGTTCGATCGCGCTTCGCCAAGCGGCGCAATCGCCTGCTGAGAAAGCTGCAGATGGTACTGGCCGTAGGCGCCTTCAAAATCCTTGTGCTCAAAGAAAGTGGTTGCCGGCAGAACGATGTCGGCGTAATCGGTGGTGTCGGTGAGGAATTGTTCGTGGACTACGGTGAAAAGATCGGAGCGCCGCAGGCCGCGCAATACCGCGTTCTGGTTGGGGGCGATGGCGGCCGGATTCGAGTTGTAGACCATGATGGCCTGCACGGGTGGGTCGTTGAGTTCTGTCAGCGCGTGGCCCAGGCGGCTCATGTTCACGACGCGGCCGAGACGGCCGATCGGGCTGCTGCAGGCGAGATCAGGCCGCTCCAGGGCTGCCTTGTTGAACTGAAACGCGCCGCTGGTGGAAAGCTGCAGGCCTCCGCCGAGATGCTTCCACGCTCCCGTGAGGCAGGGCAGCATGGCGACGGCGCGAGCGGCAGCCCCGCCATTCTGCCCGCGCTGTAAACCGTAGTTCATGCGAATCACGGCGGGCGTGTTGGTCGCATACTCGCGGGCGAGACGCAGAATGTCGTCGGCCGCGAGGCCGGTTAGCTCGGCTACCCGGGCGGGAGGATATTCCGCCGCGCGGGCGCGAAGCGCGTCGAAGCCGTGGGTGAAGCGGTCGACATAATCCGCGTCGTAAAGATTTTCTTCGATCAGAATGTGCATCATGGCCAGCGCCAGGGCCGAGTCTGTTCCGGGTCGAATGGGCAGATGCCAATCGGCGGCCTGCGCGGTGCGCGTCTTGTAGGGATCGATCACGATCAGCCGGGCGCCCTGTTGGCGGGCCTCCTGCACAAAGGGCCAGAGGTGAACATTGGTGGCGAGGATGTTCGCTCCCCAGGCAATGATGGTGCGGGCGTGACGAAAATGTTCCGGGTCGGTGCCGAGTTTGGCGCCGTAGACGGACATCAACGCTTCGCCCCCGGCGGCGGCACAGATGGTGCGATCGAGTCGCGACGCTCCCAGTCGAGCAAAGAAGCGCCGATCCATGGAGCCGAAGCCCAGCGCGGCCATATTTCCCGCATAAGAATACGGCAGGATCGATTCTGAACCGAAGCGGGCGGAGATGCCGGTGAAACGCGCCGCAATGGAGTCGAGCGCCGCGTCCCAGGAGATGCGCTCAAAGACTTCCGCGTGTTGTCCGGGGCGGATGGGACCTTTGGCGACTCCCGATTTGCGGCGCATGGGGAAGAGCAGCCTGTCCGGGGAGTAGACGAGGTCAAGATACTTCGTCACCTTGGCGCAAAGAAAGCCGCGGGTGACGGGATGGTCTGGATTGCCTTGAATTTTTGTGGCGCGGCCTTCTGCGTTGACTGTGATGCGGACGCTGCACGCGTCCGGACAGTCCAAAGGGCATGCCGCGTGCACAACCTTCAGGGGATCCATACCTGCATTCTAGGTTCCCGACGGGCAAGAAACAATGGAGGGTGGCCGATGTGGCGATCTTGCGCGGCGGCCAGGGCCCGGCGAGATGGACCGGGGAATGAAGCAGGTTGATGGTGCCGCGAGCGAGTGGCGACGCAGGGTCAGACCTGCATCACTTCCTTCTCTTTCGTCTTGCACAATTCTTCCATGCGCTTGATCTCTTCGTCGGTCAGTTTCTGCATTTCATCCAGCGACCGCTTCTCTTCGTCTTCAGAGATTTTTTTGTCTTTTGCGGCCTTCTTCAGCAGATCATTGCCGTCGCGGCGGATGTTGCGGACCGCGGTGCGATGGTCTTCCAGCACTTTGTTGAGGTGTTTGACTACCTCTTTGCGGCGCTCTTCGGTCATGGGAGGCACGGGAACGCGCACGACCTTGCCGTCATTCTGCGGGTTAAAGCCCTGCGGGAAGGCGCGCAGCGCTTTCTCGATTTCGACGATCTGGGTGGTGTCGTACGGTTGGATCAGCAGGAGTTGCGGCTCGGGAGCGCTGATCTGCCCCACTTGGTTGAGCGGCATTTCCGTACCGTAGGCGAGAACCTTGACCTGGTCCAGCATATGCACGGAGGCGCGACCGGTACGAATGGAAGCCAGACTCACGCGAAAATCTTCAACCGCCTTATCCATGCGAGTCCTGAGCAGCTGATACGTTTCCTTCAGAGCCGGAATGCCGGCCATCATAGATCCAGCCATAAATTTAAGTTCCCCTCCCTGCAACACGATATTGTAACGAACCGTGGCCTATCCTGTTGCCAACACAACTGGATTCGCAGGCCGGAGCATCGCAGGCGTAAGCGCCGCCGTCAAGTTAGAATGAAAACTGTTGGTCGTCGCCGCTTATTTCAAACAATCTCTATGCATACCTGTCCCGTCTGCACGATGCCCCTGAGTCTTCGACGAGCCTTCTTCCGTGCGGGGTGGCGGGGATTCTTTCGCTGTCCCGCGTGTCGCGGTCATCTGCAGATCCACGGCCGGGTCGTCCCCATCGTATCCGCCGTGGTGGTCGCGCTGGCCTTCATGGTGCTCGACCTGAGCGGCTTAACGGATGTCACCGCCAGCACCTGGTGGTGGGACGCGTTCCAGATCGGTTCAGTCTTGTTTGTGCTGTTTTTGATGCTGGGCTGGCTGCTGCGCATTGATCGTCGCCAGCCGACGCGCAGATTCGTACCCTGATCCAACGGGATACGCTGGGACGGTTCAGTTGGTCGCGTCTCAGGCGAGGACTTGCAGGCCGGTCGAGGCCGCCTGTTCGTGCGCATGGTAGGAAGATCGCACCAGCGGGCCGGATTCAACATGGCGAAAGCCCATCTGCAAGGCCTCTTCTTTCATCCATGCGAATTCCGCCGGGGTGTAGAGCCGCGCTACGGGAAGATGGTCCTTCGAGGGGCGGAGATACTGGCCAATGGTCAGAATGTCGACGCCGACCTGCGCCAGGCCGCGGAAGACCTCCAGCAATTCGTGCATCTCTTCGCCCAGACCGACCATGACGCCGGATTTTGTGACCAGCCTGGGATTCAATTCCCTGGCATATTCGAGCAGCCGCAAGGTGCGCTCATAGCGGGCGCCGGAGCGGACCACGCGATAGAGCCGGGGCACGCTTTCAGTATTGTGATTCAGGACTTCAGGAGCGGCATCGACCACGATGCGAATCGCTTCCTCTTTGCCCTGAAAGTCGGGAATGAGCACCTCGACCTGGCACCCCGGAGCCTGCCGGCGAATCTCTTCAATCACCATGGCGAAGGCGCGGGCGCCTCCGTTGATATCGTCATCGCGATTGACGCTGGTGATGACAGCGTGTTTCAAGCCGAGGGTGGCGACCGCTTCTGCCACGCGGCGTGGCTCGTCAAAGTCGATGGCTTCCGGGCGACCCTTGGGCACCGCGCAGAAGCCGCAGCGGCGCGTGCACAAATTGCCCAGCATCATGAACGTGGCCGTTTTATGGTTCCAGCATTCGCCAATGTTGGGGCAGTGCGCCGACTCGCACACCGTGTTCAGGTTCAGGCTGCGCGCCAGCTTTTTCAGATCGTGGAAGGTTTCTCCCATGGGGGCGGGTGCCTTGAGCCACGCGGGCTTGGGCTGGGGCCGCCGGGGCAGAATGTCGATCTGGATGAGTTCAGGAGAAGTAGCCATGGGGCGATTCGTTCCGGGCGCAACCTTCCATTGTACCCGGGGCAATGGCCGAGAGTGAGCTCTACTCCGACGCAACCCGGAACGGCGGAGTTGCGGACGCGGTGTCGTCGGAAATCTTCCAGACGGTGAGATAATTTTTTCCGGTCCAGAGGATGTGGGACGGCGGCAGAGGAATGTAGCCCGCGGGCGCCAGCGGCAAGCGCGAATAGACCTCGACACCAGTAATCATCCATTGCGGCTCGCCCTGCGGGCCTTTTCCCCAGGGCTCGCAAGTATATTTTGTGCTCTCAAGAAACAAGTGATCGCAATAGGTCTGCCTGCCCCAGTCGTCAAACGGGACGGTGGGTCCGGCAAAGGCGTCGATGTGATCCTTGCGGATAAATTCTCCGATACCGCGCTGGGCCAACTCGGTTTGAAATTCCCGGTCGGCCATCAGTCCATCCAGCGGGACGACGGCGACATTGGTGAAGTAGGCCATGCCGCCGGGCTGATCGTACGCCAGCAAGCTGTGCACCTGGTCGGCGGCGAGTACCTGTCGCATCACCGGAATGGTATTTTCTTCCGCAACCTGCTCGCGGCTATGCTTCCAGCCCATTTTGTACCAGAGCAACGCCGAGAAGACGACCGCGAGAACGATGCCGACGGAACGAAGGGTGCCGGCGACGGACGACGCGCGCCCACTTGAACGGGCAGGAGCGGCGCGGAACAGGCACGCAGCGGCGCGCGAGGCGGTCAACGCCGCCAGCAACGCCCAACTGACGTAGTACCAGGTCCAGCGCGTTTCCCTGGTCATGCGCAGCGTGATATACGCGGCGTGCATCAGGATGCCGAGAAAGAACGGCAGCTCCGCGAACCAGAACCAGCGATCCCGCTGCCTGCGCCAAAGAATCAGAAGCGAAATTGTGCAGATCGCGAGCGACAGCAGAGCGGTATGCGGCAGATTGCGGCCCAGCAGATGGTCATGGCTGTTGGTCGACTTCAACAGCCCGCTGATCGGCATGAGAATGTGAAACCAGAACAGGTTGCTGCCCAGGTACGCTCCCCACAGAACCGCATAGAGCGGAATCCACGCGGTATGAATCCGCAGCGGGCGTGTTTCCCCGGTACGATTTTTCTGTTGCAGGCACCAGACCAGGATGGCAATCCAGAGGCACGCGATGACGAAGATGGAATCCAGCCGGCTGAGCACCGAGAACGCCGCCAGAACATTGAAGGCGAATCCGCTTTTCCAGTCCGGATGCTCGAAGAACTTGTAGAGCGCGAGGAGAGTGCCCGCCAGCATGGCAGCGCTGAGGGAGGATTCCGTCCCCAGTTGAAGGCCAAAAAGAAACGGAATAAGAATCGTCCACGCGACCCAGGCCGGCGCGCGCAAACGGCGCAGGAGTTGAGCCGCCACGACCAGCACCACTATGTTCAGCAGCACAATCAAAGCCGCGATCATGTGCAGGCCGGTGATGCGATTGGGAAACACCCGGTAGACCGCGGCGCACAGCAGCATCCAGATGGGATGGTAGCCATTGGTTTGCATCAGGCGGTTGAAGGTGCTGCCATATCCCAACGCAAAATTGCGTCCCACCACCAGATAAAAAAAACTGTCGTCGGCGAAGAAAGGACTGGGCTGGCGGATGAACAGCACTGCATAGGCCGTCGTGAGCAGGGCGAAAAAAATATCCAGCCACAGCGGTTCGCGCTCAAGCCGATCGCCCGGGGTTGCATGGGTTTGAATCTCTGTCATGGAAGCGTCTTCCGCATGGTCACGATGGTCGAATCGCGGCTCAAGCGCACCAGCGGGGTTGAAGTGCCAGTATAAGGCGTGGGACTGCGGGGTGAAGGACGATTGTGGCCCTGGCAACAGATCACGCGCCGTTCGCCCGGCAGCGCCTTGAGTCCTGCTCAGTAATACAGATACTTGCGCCAGCGCAAATCGCTGCTGCCGATCATTCGCATGATGTGGCGGCTGGTGTGCAGGGAAAATGGGCGCGGCTCGCGCATCAGGCGCATATCTTCCAACTCGTGAATCATTTGATTGCCTTTACGGCGGTTGCAGCTATGGCAGCAGGCAACCAGATTTTCCCAGGTGGACAGTCCGCCGCGCGAACGGGGGACAACGTGGTCGAGCGTCAGGTCGCTGGCCGGTAGAATCGTGGCGCAGTACTGGCAGGTATTGCGGTCGCGCAGCAGAATGTTCTTGCGGGAAAGAGCCCGGGTCTGGTGCGGGATGCGGCGATATTCCAGCAGACGAATGACGGAAGGCACCGGGACGCGGACGCGGGCCGCGTGGAGCAGGGTTGCGTGCTCCTCCTCGGGGCGAGCTACGCCCTTGAGGATCAGGACCAGGGCACGCCGCGCGCCGCAGATGTTGATGGGCTCATAGGAAGCATTGAGCACCAGCACGGGCGTGTGCATCGGCGAAGCCGTGGCCGGCGACGAACGCTCCTGCACGGCGGAGTCGGATTGGGGCGTGTGACACTTGGCCGGAGGTTTTTGTTTGCGGGCGTACACCGTTGCTCTTCCCATGGACATCTGGTTCCTTCCTCCTAATCGCGAACCTCGAAGCCTTGCACTACACTTGCGTCGTCATCTGTTACCGCCATGCCAACGGAGGTGAAGTTTTCGGCAGGCACAGAGTCCCAGAATGCGACGCCCTCGCGTTGCGAGCGAGCCAGCGTTGCCACATACACCGACGCAGCCCCGGCACGTTGCAGGGTCCGGGAACATTCTCGAGCAGTGGCGCCGGTGGTATAGATATCGTCGAGCAGCAGCATGGAGCGTCCCGCAATTTGTTCTGGCTGGCGGATGAAGAACGCGCCGCGCAGATTGCGTCGCCGTTGGTGCGGTCTCAAGCCCGATTGACTTTCCGTGGCCCGTTGTCGGCCCATGGCTTGCCGCGCCAGCTCGATCTGGAGATCCGGCCGCAGTTTCCGCAACGCACGCACCGTGACTTCCGCCAGCAGCGCCGTCTGATTGAATCCGCGCTCGCGTTGCCGGATGGCGTGCAGCGGCACTGCGACCACCGTCAGATTGGCGGGCAGATCGTTCCTCTGCGCAATGGAGGCAGCGAGCAGCTTGCCCAAAGGCTCCGCGATGGTGGGGATGCGCTCATACTTGAGCAGATGGATCATCCCGCGCAGGCGATTCTGATACACACCGTACGCCAGGGCCCATTGAAAAGGCGGCCGCGCCCGCTCGCACAGCGGACACAGAGAACCGTCGGCATGGGAGCTTTCAGTCGATGCGCGCGTGGCAAAGCGGGAGCGGTCCAGGCTGAGCAGTTCTCCGCAGATTTCGCAGAGATGGGTCGGATCCTGTTGGGAAAGGTGGTGCCAGCAGTCGGCACAGATGGGCGCGGTGGAAAGATGTAAAAGAGGTTGGTTGCAGAGCCTGCAGCGGGAAGGAAATACGGCACAACTAACAGCATCCAGCGGACTTCGAAGAACACGCGCAACGGCGCGCCATGCAGCCATCTCCGATGGCGGAAGACTACCGGCCCGATTTGAGGACTGCCTGGAAAACTGCCTAGGGAAGACGCACCTCCCAACCATGCACTGTTCGAGTGAGCAATGTTCACGTGCCCAGAGCGTTTGGCAATTGCGCCGAACGTATCCGGCTGAGTGCAGTATATTCGTAATTCGTGAAACGGGTAGCCTGAATGATTACAATTTTTTGAATTCGCGAAAGCGAACGGGCCGGATAGCCGGGTGAACTGGGGCCGCTGCGAGGTACGGGTCCATCGATTCGCGCTAACGCATCCGGCGGGGAATGCACTACACTCGTACCTTCTCGGCAGATTGTTTCAAGGAGGCGCACGACCTTGGCGAAGACTGCGGGACCACCATCCAGCCAGCTGGCCGGTTCGCCTGCCAAGGTAAAAGCCACGCCGGGGCACGCCGCGGTGAAGACGGAATTTCAGCCCTACGTGCAGCCGGAAGATTCGCGACGTGAATTTACATTTCGCGCGATTTTCCTGGGATGCATCTTCGGCATCCTGTTCGGCGCGGTCACGGTGTATGTGGGTTTGCGCGCCGGACTCACTGTGGCAGCATCGATTCCGATCGCGGTGCTTTCGATCAGCGTGCTGCGAGCGCTGGGTCGAGCTTCGATCCTGGAAAACAACATTGTGCAGACGACCGGCAACGCCGGCCAGTCCATTGCCGCGGGAGTGATCTTCACGCTGCCGGCGCTGATCTTTCTGGGCTTCGATCTGGAATACTCGCGCATCTTTTTTCTGGCGCTGCTGGGCGGATGGCTCGGCGTGTTTTTCATGATTCCGCTGCGCCGGGAATTGATCGTGAAGGAACACGGCCGCCTGACCTACCCCGAGGGGACAGCGTGTGCCGATGTGCTGCTGGCGGGCGAGCGGGGCGGATCCTTCGCCAGCCGCGTGTTCTGGGGTCTGGGGCTGGGCGCCGTATACACGCTGTTTCAGAATGGCAACCTGTTCAGCGCGTGGCCAAGCACGCCGAATTATGAGCCGCGCTGGCTGCCCGGCTCAGCGATTCGCGCCGATGCCACACCGGAGTATCTGGGAGTGGGCTACATTATCGGCCCACGTGTGGCCGGAACGATTTTCGCCGGAGGTGTTTTCTCCTGGCTGGTGCTGATGCCTGCGATCCACTTCTTCGGCTCGCATTTCAATAGCGCAATTTATCCGGGAACTCAGCCGATCGCACAGATGAGTCCCAGCGACCTGTGGGCCGCGTATGTGCGGCCGATGGGCGCGGGCGCAGTGGCGGCGGCCGGCATTCTAACCTTGCTGCGCACGCTGCCGACGATCTGGGGCGCCTTCCGCGAAGGCATCGCAACCATCGGAAAGACCCGGGCTGCAGCGGCGGCGGAAATGCGCACGGATCGCGACTTCCCTATGTCGGTGGTTGTCGGCGGCTCGGTGCTGCTGGTGATTTTGATGTTCCTGTTTTTGACCTTCAAGCCGGTTCCAGGAGCGCAAACCAGCCTGCTGGCCAATCTGGCGGCATCCCTGTTGGTGGTGGTGTTCGGATTTTTGTTTGTCACTGTTTCGTCGCGCATCGTGGGCCTGATCGGCAGCTCGGCGAATCCGATTTCCGGCATGACCATTGCGACGTTGATGGCTACCTCGGCGATCTTTCTGGTGAAGGGCTGGACTGCGCCGGCGTTCGGAGCCCTGGCCATTACGATTGGCGGCGTGGTGTGCATTGCATCGGCGAACGCCGGAGACACGTCGCAGGATCTGAAGACCGGATTTCTGATCGGAGCCACGCCGTGGAAGCAGCAACTGGCGCTGCTGATTGGCGTTTGTATCTCCACGTTTTCTATCGGAGTAACGCTGAGCGCCATGAATCGGGGCCTGGAAGAATTTCGCCCGACGAACCAGGTCTACAGCCTGGACCATCCCGATGACGGGGTGACGGTTCAGCAGGAACATTTTTCGCGCGGAGAATTCCGCGTGAAGCTGCCGAACGGCAAAGAACAGATCGACTATGGCAAGAATTATGTGCTGCTGAACGCCTTGGGATCGCACAAGCTTGCCGACGGAAAATATCTCTACAATCCCGCAACCGGGCGGATTGAGGTGCAGTGGATTGAAGGGATCGGGAGCGAGCGCGCGGCAGCTCCGCAGGCTCGGCTAATGGCCACGGTGATCAATGGAATCCTGACCCGCCAGCTACCGTGGGGTCTGATTCTGCTGGGAGTTTTCCTTGTGGTCGCGGTCGAACTGCTCGGGGTCCGCTCGCTTTCCTTCGCAGTCGGCGCGTATCTTTCGATTGGCACGACGCTGGCGATTTTCTGCGGAGGGGTGGTTCGCTGGATGGTCGATCGTGCAGTGGAGCGAAGCGGCGGAGCGGCGGGACCGCTGGAGGGCGAGATTAGTCCGGGCTCTCTCTATGCCAGCGGACTGATCGCGGCCGGGGGCATCGTGGGACTGTTAGGCGTGGCTCTGAAGCTGTATGAATCGGCAACCGAGCATTTCGACATTTTGAAAATGTCGACGAAAAACCCTCTCTATCATGACTGGGTTGCGGTGCTGATGTTCGCGCTGCTGGCAGGGTCGCTCTACTACTTTGCGCGGCGTCCGCTTAACCCTCAGAAGCCTCACTTGCCGGAATAGCCTGCTGGCTGGGCACGCGAGAGGGTGGGAATTGAGCGCGGGCATGTTTCAGGGCCGGCAGAACCTGATGCAGCCAGTTGCGTGTGGGGCGCTCGATAAAACGGTACGCGACCAGCGCTGAAATTTCCAGGATCAGGTAAGAAACCCAGGGATCGAAGCGCGCAATGTGCAGGCGGACCAGCATTCCGCTTTCATGAATCCAGCGCCACAGGTTGAAGTGGAGGATATAGAGGCAGTAGCTGGCTTCGCCGACCGCGACGAACAGCGGAAGGCGCAGAAAACGCGTAATGGGGTGATGCCCGGTCAGCCCCAGGATAGTGATGGCAAACAAGGGCGTGATCAGCCCATTGTGCATCAGCAGGAAGGGCATCTTCGCTCCCTGCATCAATACGGTACAAACGCTGCCGAGGCCGACAATCGCCAGCCAGTAGCGAGTGCGAT
Organism: uncultured Acidobacteriota bacterium; assembly: GCA_963756315.1. Classification (GTDB taxonomy): domain Bacteria; phylum Acidobacteriota; class Terriglobia; order Terriglobales; family Acidobacteriaceae; genus JAKAAZ01. The sequence goes on along the minus strand of CAVWNI010000009.1, from coordinate 511,086 downwards.
TCGCCAACTTCATCCGGTCATTCAGCCTGGAGAGCACGATGCCGAATGTAAAGGTAGGCAGATGCGGCAGCGGCGTCATTTTTACCGCGCGCAGCCAATAGCTGTTAGACATGCGGGTGATGGGGCCCAGGCCATCCGGTCGAAGCCACATGTAGACGACCGGAATCACCAGAGATGCCAGCCAGCATCCGGCCAGAATCAGCAGGAGTTTCCGCGTTTGCCGCGGCCAATTGATCGCCACCAGCATCGGGAAAAGCAAATAGAAAACAGTCTCGCATGAGAGCGTCCATGCCGGCGTGTTCCAGAACGTGCACAGCTTCGGGCTCCAGCCCTGCTGCATGATCGCCGTCAGTCCCACGCCCTGAAAAAATTGGGCGTGCGTGCGATATTTCCACTCCAGCTCCAGAATCGGAATGGAGATCAGCAGGCCGAGAACATACACGGGATAGAGCCGCGAAAAGCGAGTTTGCCAGAACTGGCGACGATCGAACTGGCCGGCATCCGACCGGTCCGCATAGTTGTAGGCGAGGATAAAACCGGACAGCAGAAAGAAAAAATTGACGCCCACATAGCCGTTGTCCATCATCGGAGCCAGCGGGCCGAACCAGGCCGGGTTCCAAAAATGAAAAAATACGATGTTGGTTGCGGTGAACGCGCGCAGACCTGTCAGTGCGGGCATGACGGGCCGGCGTGGGATGGGAATCGCGAGTGCCATTGTGCCTATGTCGTGACCAGGGAGCCAACTTTTTCGCCCGCGATTGCGCGACGAATGTTGCCCGGTTGGTTCATGCTGAAAATGATCATGGGCAGATCGTTGTCCTTGCAAAGACTCACGGCCGTCATGTCCATCACCCGCAGGTTTCTCTGCAGGATTTCCATGTAGCTGATTTCGTCAAACTTGACCGCATCCTTATGCAGGACAGGATCGGCACTGTAAATTCCCTCTACCTTGGTGGCTTTCAGCAGCACATCCGCCTTGATCTCCATTGCGCGCAGCGAGGCTGCAGTGTCGGTCGAAAAATAGGGATTGCCGGTGCCGGCGGCAAATATCACAACTCTTCCCTTTTCTAGATGCCGAATCGCGCGACGGCGGATATATGGCTCGGAAACCTGATTCATTTCAATGGCGCTCATCACGCGGCAGAAGACATCCTGTTTCTCCAGCGCATCCTGCACCGCCAAGGCATTGATAATGGTGGCCAACATGCCCATATGGTCGGCCGAGACGCGGTCCATATTCTGCGCCTGTTCCGCCACGCCACGGAAAAAATTGCCTCCGCCCACGACAATTGCCAGTTCCACGCCCATGGTATGCACGTCGGCGATTTCCGCTGCGATTTCGTGCACCCGTTTGACATCGACCCCAAAGCCGCGGTCCGCTGCCAGCGCTTCACCAGAAAGCTTGAGAAGAACTCGTTTGTACATGCCTTTTGAGTATCGCAGAAGTTCGCCAGACGGGGGAAATCGTAGCGACGCTTTTCGCGGCTATCCTGGTCACGCGAAGGCGGTTGCACGGTTCCGATGTTGCAAATGTATACTGCGTTTGCCATGCCAAAGCCTATCTCTCGATTTCTTCTGCTTGCCGGTGTTTGCCTGACATTCTTTTCGATGTTGAGCCGCGCCCAGACGCCAGCCGCGACCGATTCCAAAGCTGCTCCCGTGCTGGTGGTGGTGAACCAGGGCGACAAGGACGTAAGCCTGGTGGACCCTGCCAGTGAGCGACAGATTGCGACCATCTCTGAAGACGTGACGACGATGCATGGCCACGAAGCGGCCACATCTCCCGATGGCCGGCTTGCCTATGTGCCGATCTACGGCAATGTCGGTGTGGGGAAAGCGGGGCTGAATGGCCACGAAATGGTGGTGATCGATATACCGGAGCGCAAAATCATCCACCGCGTCCAGTTCAGCCACGGCGTGCGTCCCCATTGTGTGATCTACAACCGTCACGACGGATTGCTGTATGTGACCACGGAGCTCGACCAGGATGTTACGATCATCAATCCGCGGACACTGAAGATTGTGGGGACGATTTCGACCGGGCAGGAGCAGTCTCACATGCTGGCCATCTCTCACGACGGCAGCCGCGGGTACACCGCCAACGTGGGACCGGGAACGGTCTCGGTGCTGGACATGAAGGCGCGCAAGACACTCGCGATTATTCCGATCTCCGGCGAGACGCAGCGCATCTCTGTTTCCAACGACGACAGCATGGTGTTCACCTCCGACCAGACCAAACCTCAACTGGCGGTGATCGATACGGCCACCAACAAAGTGAAGGCCTGGGTTCCGTTGCCGGGGCTGGGTTATGGAACCGCGGCCACCAAGGATGGACGCTCGCTGCTGGTGGCAATTCCAGCGAAGGGCGTGGTTGCGGTGGTCGATCTGGGTACCCTGAAAGTGGTGCGGACAATCGCGGTTCCCAGCGCGCCGCAGGAGGTTCTGGTGCGGCCGGACGGCAAGGTGGCTTATGTTTCCTGCAATGTGAAGCATCAGGTGGCGGCGATCGATCTGTCAAACTGGAAGGTGCAGAAGCTGATCGATGTGGGGGCAGGCGACGACGGGCTTGCGTGGGCGCGATAAGCCATTCACGCGCGAATGGAAAGGCTGCAAGCAATGAAAAAAGCCCGACTCGAGTCGGGCTTTTTTCGCGTCTGGGTTGGTTAGAAAAAGTGGTGCCTACGCGGTGGGCTTGATCTGGGCGACGGTCCAGTTGGCGTCGCCAACCTTGAAGCGGGCGAAGCGGCGCACCTGGATGTTTTCTCCCAGCTTGCCGACCTTCTGCGCAATCAATTGAGCGATGGTGACGGTCTGTTCCTTGATAAAGGGCTGCTCCAGCAGGCAGACTTCCTCGTAGAACTTCGACATTTTGCCATCGACAATTTTCTCAATCACCGGAGCGGGCTTACCGGTCTGTGCGGCCTGGGCGCGATAAATATCCTTCTCGCGTTCCAAGTCTTCCGCGGTGACGTCTTCCTTGCGAATGTAGCGCGGATCGGTGGCAGCGATGTGCATGGCGATATCCTTCAGCAGTTCCTGAAAGTCCGGGGTGCGGGCGACAAAATCGCTTTCGCAGTTCACCTCAATCAACACGCCGATCTTGCCGCCGGCGTGGATATAGGTGCCCACGGCGCCTTCGCTGGCGGTGCGGCTGGCCTTTTTGGCCGCTGATGCCATACCGCGCTTGCGCAGCACGACCACGGCTTGTTCCATGTCGCCTTTGGCTTCTGTCAGTGCATTACGGCAGTCCATCATAGGAGCGCCGGTTTTCTCGCGCAGCTCCTTCACCATTGTGGCTGAAATTGTTTCGGTCACGGTAGACATCCTTTTCACTTCCAATCATTCAACTTGAGCTAGTGTGGCTGCGGCTCCGAATCTGGCGATTCGGAGCTGCAGGCGGTGTGTCAGGAAAACATTAAGAAAATCGGTGCGGCAGACTGGCCGCGGAGAAACAGTCGCAGCATGCGCCTGCAGAATGTTAGACGCCGCTCTCGGCAGCCGCGACTTCGGGCTCATCCGCGATCGCGGAAACCGCGGTCGGGGCTTTGCGAATTCCGCCACCCAGAGCCTGTTCCAGGTCAACATCGTCGTCGGCGAGTTCAGGGTCGTACTTGGCGGCATTGAAGCTGTCGGGCGTCGGTGCAGTGCCATCGGCAACGGCTACGTCCGCGCTGGCGGTTACGCCGGCAAGCTCAGCCTGCTGCTTATCGCCGCTCATCTGCACACCTTCGACAATGGAGTCGGCAATCTTCGATGTAAACAATCGGATGGCGCGCAGAGCGTCGTCGTTACCCGGAATAATGTAGTCGACCAGCGTGGGATCGCAATTGGTATCGACTACGGCGACCACGGGGATGCCCAGCTTGCGAGCTTCCTTGACGGCAATGGTCTCGTTATTCGAGTCGACGACAAAGAGTGCATCCGGCAAGCGACGCATGTTCTTGATGCCGGCCAGGTTGGCCTGCAGATGCTTGCGCTCGCGTTCCAGCTTGATGACTTCTTTCTTCGTCATCAGGTCGTAGCGGCCGTCGGTGGCCATCTCATCCAGTTCCTGAAGGCGCTTCACAGACTTCTGCACGGTCGTCCAATTGGTCAACAAGCCGCCCAGCCAACGCTGATTGATGTAGAACATGCCGCAACGGGTGGCCTCTTCGGCAATGGCGTCCTGCGCCTGCCGCTTGGTGCCGACGAACAAAATGGTCTTGCCTTCAAGTGCCAGGTCGGTGACATACTTGCTGGCTTCCTTGAACATCTTCAAGGTCTTTTGCAGATCGATGATGTAGATCCCGTTGCGTTCGCCAAAGATATATTCCTTCATCCTTGGGTTCCAGCGCTTTGTCTGATGCCCGAAGTGGACTCCCGCTTCGAGCAGCTCTTTCATGGTGATAGTGGCCAAACGACCTCCTTGTGATTTGCATTCGGCCAGTTCGTCAAAACTGGCTCGAATTTATCCCCGTGGGGAAATTTACTTCCTAAAACCTGCGAATCAGCTGACCTTACAACATTCACGTGCGAAGGCTGCACTCGTCTGGAGCGCAGCCATCGCATATCTCAAAGAAGTTGCCAGTTGCAGGCTGCGATTTATCGCTTGCTGAACTGGAAGCGCTTGCGAGCGCCCTTCTGCCCGTACTTCTTGCGTTCCTTCATGCGGGCATCGCGAGTCAAAAAGCCCTGTTCCTTCAGGCTGGCGCGCAATTCAATGTTGTACTCCAGCAAGGCGCGAGCGGTGCCCATTTTCACGGCATCCGCCTGTGCGGTGACGCCGCCGCCCTTGACCGTGGTCAACACGTCGAACGTGGCTGCCAGATCGGTTGCAACCAGAACCCTCTTGGCGGCAATACGCTGCTGCTCGGTGACAAAATAATCTTCAAAGGCGCGGCCGTTCACTGTGATTTTGCCGCTGCCAGGACGCAGAAACACGCGAGCAATGCTCGTCTTGCGTCGACCGGTTCCGTAATACTGAATCAATTCTGCCATACGTTTATCGTTATCCCGTTACGAAGTTTTCTTTGCGTTTGCTGAATCGTCCAGTGTCATCGCAATCGGCTTCTGGGCGTCATGCGGGTGCGTGTTTCCACGATACACTTTCAATTTTGTTGCCATCTGGCGGCCCATCTTGCTCTTGGGCAACATGCCGGTAATGGCCTGTTCGACCACGCGATCGGGACGGCGAGCCATCAACCGCACAAAAGACTCCTCGCGCATTCCACCCGGAAAGCCGGTGTAGCGGCGATACATCTTCTGCTGGCTCTTCAAGCCGCTCAGGCGGATCTTTTCCGCATTCAGCACGATGACATGGTCCCCGGTATCGATGTACGGGGTGTACTGCGGGCTATTTTTCCCGCTCAAGACTCGCGCAGCTTCCGTTGCCAGTCGGCCCAGCGTTTTGCCGCTGGCATCCAGCACGTACCATTTGCGCGTAATGTCCTGCGGACGCGGAATAAAGGTAGACATGGTTCCAGTTCTCCCAAACAAACTTCAGAAAATAAAATCAGTCTTCGCGAGGCAGAACGCACCGGACGGTCAGCTGCCGGAAAACCTGCTGCAAATCACGCGATGGAGCGCAGAGAACAAACCCGTTGCTGCGTCGAGGGGCGATGAAACCGAAAGACGCTTTGCGTGCCGCCAAACCACCGGAGGGTGGAGGCAGAGAAACGCAACACTGCGCAAGAACTCAAGGATAGCGAAAAGCAGCCGCAGAGTCAACGAAAGTCGACGTGGCGGGCGCTCCAGGGGCACTTTTGACGCAGAATATGCACCCATTGAGGTGCGAGCGCTGCTGCAGTGCGCCGGTCGGCGTTGGGATTGGGGAGAGAGATTGCAAGAAACGATTGACGGCCAGTCGCATACCTGTTTACTCTAGGCGTGTTGAGAACTAGCCTATGACTCCTAAATCGAAATCGCCATCCACTTCCGCCGCCCGCGATTTATTTCCGGGGGCGCTCGAAATCATGGTTCTGCAAACGCTCGACTGGCAGCCAATGCACGGATACGCCCTGGTGCAGCACATTCAACAGCGGTCGCGCGATCTGCTCCAGGTGGAGGAAGGCTCCCTGTATCCCGCGTTGCAACGCATGTTGAAAGCCGGCCTGGTCGAAGCGGAATGGAAGATTTCGCCGACCAACCGCCGGGTGCGCACGTACAGCATTACGCCCAAGGGGGCGAAGCATCTGGAGCGTGAAGTGTCGCGCTTTGAGCAAATGCTGCAAGGGATCTCGCTGGTGCTGGCGCCGGCGAAGGGATGAGGATGCATAAATGAATCTGCTGCAACACATCTTTCACCGACGCGGGATGCACGACGATCTTTCTGAGGAGATGCGGCAGCATCTGGAAGAAAAGATCGACACGCTGGTGGAGCGGGGGATGGCGCGCGAAGAGGCCGTCCACGCGGCGCGGCGGGCCTTCGGGAATGCGACGCTGATGGAGCAGCGCGGGCGCGAGGTTTGGATGTGGCCGTGGATTGAGAGCGTCTGGGCGGATGTGAAATTTGCGCTGCGGCAACTGCGCAAATCGCCAGGCTTTACGGTGACGGCCGTGCTGACGCTGGCGCTGGGGATTGGTGCGACGACAGCGATCTTTTCCTTGTTCCTGCAGGTTTGGCTGCATGGCCTGGCGGTGCACAATCCGGAGCAGCTTGTTTTGCTGCGCGCGACTCAGCCAGTGGAACCTCCGGATTTTTACGTATCCACCCACGGAGATCTCACCTACTACTTCAGCATGCCGGCGTTCCGGGAACTCGGGAAGCAGTCCGGTAAGATCTTCTCCGACACGGCGGCTAGCGGTCCATTTTCAGCACCGATGCGCACCGGCGCGGGCACGGAAACCGTGGCCGGAGATTATGTAACAGGCAGCTACTTTGCCACGCTGGGGCTGCGGCCTGTGATCGGCAGGTTGATTACGCCAGGGGATGACATCGCCGGATCGGGTAATTCGGTGGTAGTGCTCTCCTATGAGGAGTGGGAGAGCGCTTTCGGCGGCAGTCCAGCGGCGTTGAACCAGGTAGTCGACATCAACGCGCATCCTTTTACGATTATTGGGGTCGCTCCCCCCGTGTTTAACGGGATCGACCGGTGGCGAGCGGCGGGAATCTTTGTTCCGATGAGTGTTGAGCCAGTTTTGCTGACGCATGGCCGCAGTTATCTCGACATGTATGACGCCATCTGGATCAACATTGTGGGACGGTTGCAACCGGAGATGTCCCGTCAACGGGCGGAGGTGGCGCTAAATCCCTTATGGCGGTCCCTGCGAACGAATGAATTGACGCTTTTCCGGCATGACCAGCATTTTGCGCAGACGTATCTGCGTTCGCATTTGTCGGTAACGAGAGGAGCCGGGGGCCTGCCCTTTGTGCAGAACAGTCTCGGCCCACAAACTGATGTGTTGATGGCAATGGCGATTCTGGTGCTTCTGATTGCGTGCGTCAACCTGGCGAATCTGTTGCTGGTGCGCGGCGCCGTCCGCGCGAAGGAGATCGGCGTTCGTGCCGCGCTGGGAGCGTCCCGCGCGCGGTTGATGAGATGGGTCTTGACTGAAGGCATGCTGCTGACGGCGCTGGGCGGCCTAGCGGGTTTAGGCCTCGCCCTGGCTGCGGTTCGTCCGCTGGCGGCCACCAGCCTGATGGGGAATCTCCGAGATAACGGGACAGATGCGCCGGTTGCCTCTTTGGGCGGAATGCATTTGGTGCTATTTGCCGCAGCGGCCATGGTGGTGACCGGATTGTTCAGTTGCTTGCCTTCGATCTTCGTGAGTACGCGAGCAGATCTGAACCAGGTATTGCATGAGAGCGCGACGCGGAATCCGCGGGGAGCCAGCCGATTGCGCCCGGCTTTTACGACATTGCAGATCACGTTGAGTTTCGTGCTGCTGGTCGGTGCCAGCCTGCTGGCACGTACGCTTTACAACCTGAAAAGTGTCGATGTCGGAATGCGCACCGACCACTTGGTCCAATTTTCTACGGACGCGCGTGGCACGGGAGATCCCGCCGTGCAGACACCTGTGTTGATGAAGCAAATTGCAGACGCCATTCGCCGTGAGCCCGGCATTCAGAGCGTCGGTTATGCCGCAGACGGCGTACTGTCCGGTGCAGGGTCAACGTCGTATATCATGATCGCCGGTCATCCACTCCAAGAGGGCGACGACTTGGCGGACCGGAACAGCGTGAATGGGGATTTTTTTGCCACGCTGGGGATTCCATTGCTGGCGGGGCGCGCGCTCCGATATTCCGATCGGGAGGGAACGCCAAAGGTCGCGGTGGTGAATGAGATTTTCGCAACGCACTATTTTGGCAGCGTGCGCGACGCGCTGGGCCAGATGTTTTGTTTCGGGCGAGGTCATGTGCCGGACACAACCATCATCGGAGTGGTCCGGAATGCAAGGTCGAGAAATATTGATGCCACGCCGACTGCAGCTTTCTATCTTCCTTTTGCGCAGAGTTACGGGCGACCGGTGCACCGAGCGGAATTCTATATCCGGACAGAGATAGTCCCAGACCTAGTGGTGAATGAAGTTCGTCAGGCAGTACGAAGCGTAAATCCTGCATTGCCGCTCGATGATCTTCGAACGCTCGACGAACAGATTTCGCAAGATACTGCGAACCCGCGATTGCTGGCAGTCCTTTCCATCAGCTTTGGCCTGCTGGCGGCGATTTTGGCAGCCATCGGCCTGTATGGAGTACTGGCATACACTACGACGCGGCGCACGCGCGAAATTGGAGTCCGCATGGCTCTGGGAGCGGACCGCGGGGACATGGCGCGACTGGTGCTGCGACAAGTCATCTGGATAACGGGCATAGCGATAGTTCTCGGTGTGCCGCTCAGCTTGCTTCTCAGCCGATATCTTCGCAAGGAACTGTTCCAGGTCGCGTACAACGATCCCTGGAGCTTGCTTGGCGCAGGTCTGTTTTTATCTCTCGTGATTGCAACAGCAGCCTATGTTCCCGCGCGTCGCGCCGCCTCCATCGATCCGACGCAGGCGTTGCGGGCGGAGTGAGGCGGCCTATGACGATGCGTTGGATGAGACAGATATTTTCGCGGGGCAGGATGGGGGACGATCTTTCGGAGGAGATGCGGCAGCATCTGGAAGAAAAGGTCGAGGCGCTGGTGGAGCGGGGAATGTCGCGCGAGGAAGCTGTCCACGCGGCGCGGCGGGCTTTCGGGAATGCGACGCTGATGGAGCAACGCGGGCGCGAGGTTTGGATGTGGCCGTGGATTGAAAGCGTCTGGGCCGATGCGAAGTTCGCGCTGCGGCAACTGCGCAAATCGCCAGGCTTTACGGTGACGGCCGTGCTGACGCTGGCGCTGGGGATTGGTGCGACGACGGCGATTTTCACGCTGGTCTACGCGACTCTGTTGCGGAGCCTGCCCTACCCGGAAGCCAACCGTATCGTCAGCATCCAAGATGTCCGGCTACAGGGAAGGTCCACAGGCGGCTTAGTCAGCGTGCCACGCTTCTTCGATGTGACGGCACGTAACCAGTCGTTTGACGACCTCGGCTTTTTCTATTTCGATCACCCAACTCTGATTGCGGGTACGAAGCTGCCGGTCTCAGTTCGCGGCGCCGGCACAAACGCCTCTTTCTGGAAAGTGTTCCGCGTGACGCCGCTGCTGGGACGCACGTTCAACGAGCAAGACGACCAGGCCAACGCGCCGGACACGATTGTGTTGAGTTATGAAATGTGGCAGACGTTTTTTGGGGGCGCCAGAAGCGTAATCAACCGGCAGGTGACGCTCGATCAGAAATCGGCAACGATCATCGGCGTAATGCCGCCGGGTTTTCAGGTTCCAAGTGGAACCGAACTTTGGCGCCCGGCGCACTTTGATCCGTCGCAGTGGGGCAAGTATCGCGGCGAGGGCACTCGATTCATCAATGTCATTGCCCGCCTGAAGGCCGGAGTCTCTGCCCAGTTGGCGGAGAGCGATCTGAAACGCATCGGAGAACAGCTGCGGCAGGAACATCCGGCCAGCGACGGCATGTGGCAATTTCGCAGCGAGTCGCTTCGTGACGCCCATTACGGCAGCATCAAGCCAGTCTTGCTGATTTTGATGATCGCATCCCTCTTCCTCCTGCTGATCGCCTGCATCAATATCGCCAATCTGCTGCTTGCCAGAGCAACAACACGGGAACGAGAAGTAGCCCTGCGTCGCGCGCTGGGCGCCTCGCGTGCGAGAATCCTGCTGCAGTTTTTGGCGGAAAGCGCACTGCTCGCCATGATTGGCGGTGGCGCGGGCCTGGCGGCCACAGCTGTTCTGCTTCCTCTAGGCGACCCCATGCTGCCCGGAAGGCTTGGCGTCCCGGGAACGATCGAAATGAGCTGGCCAGTGGCGTGGTTTGCGTTTGTTGTCTCGGTGGTTACGGGAATTGCTTTTGGACTTGTGCCAGCATTCCAGAACCGGCACGTGGAGCTGAATGCCGTACTGAAAAGTGGCGAGTCGCGTCTCTCCGGAGCATCCGGCAATGTAGTGCGGAGTGCGCTGGTTTCCATCCAGGTAGGGCTGTCGCTGATACTGCTGATCGGCGCATCTCTGCTGGCTAAGTCGATTTGGAACCTAGCGAAGTCTCCGCTGGGATTTGAGCCGCAACATCTATTAACCTTTTCCATCAATCTGCCGTGGAATGCCGAACAAGCGAAGGTGAGTAATTTCTTTCGCAATGCGCAGCAGAGAATCGACTCACTGCCGGGGGTCACAGCTGCCGGCCAGATCGACGCACTACCCACAATGGACTGGCACCTGCGCAGCAACTTCGACGCAGACTGGCTGCCGCGAACCGCGAACCGGCCCGCCATCAATGCAGAGGAACGCAGCATCGCGGGAAACTATCTACGAGCCATGGGCATTCCTCTGCTCGCGGGAAGAACCTTCACGGACGAGGATGCGGATGCACATTCGACTCCGGTCATGGTGAATCAAGAGCTGGTAAGAGAATACCTTGGGGGAAGAAATGCGATTGGCCGACACTTGCTTGTCGGAAACGTCCCGCACGAGATCATAGGCGTTATAGCCAACACTCGCGGGACAGCGGGCTCCCTGGCTGGCACGCCGGGGCCGGAGGTGTACTGGTCCGCGGATGCGGGTGCTGCTGTGCAGCGCTATTTTGTCATTCGTTCGCAGGTTCCGCCGGAACAGCTGATTCATGCTATTCGTGATCGGGTCCACCAGATCGATCCGCAACAGGCAATCGCCAACGTCACCACCATGAACGACCTGTTGGACAAGTCGATCGCGCAGCCGCGCTTGAACGCGGTTGTTGTGGCTTCCTTTGCCGGGATTGCTCTGCTGCTGGCATGCGTCGGAATTTACGGCATTGTTGCGTATTTCGTGACCCAAAGAATCCAGGAAATCGGAGTACGGATGACGTTTGGCGCAACGCGCGGCCAGATCGTTCGGCTTTTCATGCGACGCGCGGCCATTCCGACGCTGATCGGGCTGGTTGCCGGAGGCTCCGTATCTTTCGTCCTCATGCACCTGTTGCGCGGCCAGCTTTACGGAGTTCAGCCGGACGATCCGATTGTTTACCTGGCATCGACGGTTGCGCTGCTCGCGCCTGCACTGATTGCCGCTTTGCGTCCGGCGCGTCGCGCGGCGTCGATTGATCCGATGCAGGCGCTGCGGGCGGAATAAACATTCTCTACCAGGCAACCATTGTCTCGAACACACATTGAAAAAGGATGCTGAGATTCTTTTCTGCTACAACTCGCCGGGGAGATTTGGAATCCTTCTTTCTTAAGTGGAGGATTCATGCAAATAATTGCAAGCAAGAAATCTTTGCGCGTGCTCGCGCTGTGTTCGGCATTTTGTATTGGGGGAGTTTTTCTGCCCGCCAGCTGGGCGCAAAGTTCCAATCCCGGCTTTAAGCAGGACATGAAGGATGCCGGTCACAGCTCCAAAAACGCCGCCAAAGATACCGGCGAAGGCGTAAAGAGCGGAACGAAAAAGACCGCGCACGCCACCAAGCACGAGACCAAGAAGGCTGCGCATAAGACGGCACAGAAAACCGATGAGGGTGCGCGCAAGGTGGAGCATAAGACCAATCCGGGACAGTAAATTTCCCAGCGGAAGCTTACAGAATTTTTTTACCGAAGGCAGAGCAGATCAGTTCGACGGCCAGGTCCGCGGTGCGGTTGTGTTCGTCGATGACGGGGTTGACCTCGACCAGTTCAAAGCTGGTCATCTGCCCATGATCCGCGATGATCTCCATGGCGAGATGAGCTTCGCGATAGGTCGCCCCGCCGCGCACCGGAGTGCCGACACCGGGTGCATCCTCGGGATCGATCCAATCCATGTCGAGCGAAATGTGATAGCCGGCACTGCCTCGTCCGGCAGCTCGCAGGGCTTCTTCCATGATGGTGCGCATGCCGCGCTCATCAATATCGCGCATGGTGTAAACCTGAGTGATTCCTGCCCGGCGAATGTTTTCTTTCTCGGTTGCGTCGATGTCACGCACGCCGAGGAGGACAACGTTTTCCGGCGCAACCTTGGGTGACCAGCCAAAGATATTTTTTAATGATTCGGGCCCGAGGCCCATCAGCGCCGCCATGGGCATACCGTGCACGTTGCCGCTGGGTGAAGTCTCCGGCGTATTGATGTCGGCATGCGCATCGATCCAGATGAGGCCGATTTTCTGGTGGCTGCGGCGATAGTATTCCGCCACGCCGGAAACCGTACCGACGGCAATGGAGTGATCTCCTCCGAGCACCAGCGGAGTCTGTCCGGCGACCAGGGTATCCAGCACCTCCTCGGCTTCGCGGGTGCAGGTTTCGGTAATGGCCTGCAGATATTTCGCATCCTGCCGGCCGATGCTCTGAGTTTCGGCAATGTCGACCGCGATGTTGCCGCCGTCGTGCACTTGATGTCCCAGCGCTTCTAAACGAGCCTGCAACCCGGCAACGCGAACGGCGGAAGGACCCATGTCCACTCCGCGGCGGGACTGGCCAAGATCGAGCGGAACGCCAAGGATGCGGATATTACGTCGGGGGAGACTTTGAATAGGACTGCCCTGGGAACGACGGGTCGGCGCGGGAGTCTTTCCTGCTATGTTGCGCGGCTTTGCGGATTGGTTTGGATTCGACATGCGATGCCCGACCGCGGGCGATGCGTTGCGTTGCCTTGCGGCCTGCGTTGACGACTACGGGTAGATGCGGTTCAGGGTCCGGGCGAAAGGAATGGTTTCGCGAACGTGGTCGAGACCGCAGATCCAGGCTACGGCGCGTTCGATTCCCATCCCAAATCCCGCATGGGGCACGGAACCATACCGGCGCAGATCAAGATACCACTGAAACGGGGCCAAGGGCAGGCCGTGGGCTTCAATTCGTTGCTTCAACAGGTCGTAGGAAGCAATGCGCTGCGAGCCGCCGATGATTTCTCCATAACCCTCCGGCGCCAGCACATCCACGCAGAGCGCGAGTTTTTCATTGTCAGGATCCGGGTCCATGTAGAACGCCTTGATGTCGGCGGGATAGCGATGGATCATGACAGGACGATCGAATTGCGAAGAGATGTAGGTTTCGTCCGGCGAGCCAAAATCATTGCCATACTCAAACGGCTGTTCGAGTTTGCCGGCTGCGTAGGCTTCTTCCAGCATCTTCGCCGCTTCGTCGTAGCTGACGCGCGGGAATGGAGGCCGAATGGCTTCCAGCTTCGAGGTGTCGCGTCCAATCACCTTCAAATCCGCAGCTCGATTTGCCAGTACGCGTAGCACAAGGTGGCTGAGAAACTCCTCGGCCAGCACCATGATGTCGTCGAGACCGGCGTAGGCGACTTCGGGTTCGATCATCCAGAATTCGGTGAGGTGACGCCGCGTCTTCGATTTTTCCGCGCGAAACGTTGGTCCAAATGAGTAGACCTTGCCCAGCGCCATGGCTGTACTTTCGATGTACAACTGACCGCTTTGCGTTAAGTAGGCCTCGTCGCCAAAATAATTCACTGGAAACAGCGTGCTGGTGCCCTCGCAGGCGGCGGGCGTCAGAATCGGCGGATCGGTGCGGACAAATCCATGGGTGTCCAGGTATTCCTGGGCTGCACGCATGATTTCGGCGCGGATGCGCAGGATGGCAGCCTGGCGAGGCGTGCGGACCCAGAGATGGCGGTGTTCCATCAAAAAGTCGACGCCATGCTCTTTCAACGAGATTGGGAAAGGGACATCGTCGGGCACGCGATGGATGACTTCCAGATCTTCGACATCCAGTTCGAACCCGCCAGGGGCGCGTTTGTCGGCGCGAACCTTGCCGCGCACGATAACGCTCGACTCCTGGGTAAGTGTTTTAATGCGCGCAAACATCTCCGGCGAAACGGCGGACTTCGGCACTACTCCCTGCACCGAGCCGGTGCCGTCGCGGAAGATGGGAAACAGCAGCTTGCCGCTTTCCCGCAGGTTATAGAGCCAGCCACGCAGGATGATGGTTTGGCCGTCAAACTGTCCAAGTGTGGCAATGGTAGTGACGGGAACTGCGGTGGGTGTGGTGGAAGCGGTTTCATCCATAGAGATCAAGTCCTGCTTGCGCGGGGGAAAATCTCAGGCGAATGTTTAATTTCGCTCTGCCGAACCGGCGGTATCCAGAAACTCCAATGTACGCCGAAATCGGTCGGCGAGAGGCCCTTCAGGATTTTCCAGCGTGGGATGAATTTCCAACACGGTGGCGGGCGGCTTTGCCAGCGCGCCGAGAGCCTGCATGGTCTCCGGCCACGCAATGGTGCCATCCCCTGGCCATAGATGCGCGTCCTTATCGCCGAGGTTGTCGTGGACATGCACAGAACGAATGCGCGGACCCATGGTATCGATGGCGGGCAGAATGCCGTCTCCTAAATGCGCATGGCCGACGTCGAGACAGATGCCGATATCGTCAAAATGTCCGACAGAAAGAATCTCCATCAGGTTCTGCGGCTCGGCGACTTCATTCTTCTCCAGATTTTCCAGCAGAATCTGCACTCCCAGCGGACGCGCAAAGGCGCGCAGATGTTCGACCGCCGTCATGCCGTGCTCCAGGGTTCGCGGACTCCAGGTATCGCCGCGCTCGCCCAGATGCAGGATCAGGTGGGAAAAAGGAACCTGCTCGGCGGTTTCGAGAGCGCGTTTGACCTCGTCCATGGAATCGATGCGTCGAGATTTCTCAACGTGCACCACGTTGATGGAGGGTGCGGTAGTGCGTTCACTGTCTCCGTCGCCTTCGGCGCGCAGCGGGGCATGCAGCGCCCAGGCCGGGGTAGCGTTGCCGCGAAACCATTCGCCGATTTCTTTCACCTGCGCGCGGCTGGTGTAGTCGAAATGGCGACGGTTGGCAAAAATCTCGATGGCTTCCGCGCCGGCTTTGGTCAATGTGTCCAAATGCCCGGCGTGAAGGCGGTGCTTCAAAAAAATGTGCGTGGAAATTGCTCTCAACATGAACAAATCAACCTACTTCTAAGTTACCCTATTCCGACGGGTTCGCGGCTGAAAGGGTACCGCAGGCCGCCGTAGGGTCGCATCCGCCGCCACTTGCGCGACGCCGCAAATTGAGTTGGATGCAACATTACAATCAGTTCAACATGTCCACACGGGTTCGTTCGCACGCAAAAATCAATCTTGGACTCGCGGTTGGCGCGGTGCGGCCGGACGGATACCATGGGCTGGCGACGATCTATCAGACCCTGGCCATCCATGACTTTGTAGACGTGACAGCACGGCGACTGGAGAGCGGCTCGCCTTCTGCGATCGCGATCACCTGCAACGACGATCAGGTGCCCTGCGATGCGCGCAATACCTGCTGGAAGATCGTGGAGCGAGCGCTGGAGCGGCTGAGCATTTCCGCGGATGTGGCCATCCATATTGAGAAGCGGCTGCCGGTGCAGGGCGGCCTGGGAGCAGGCTCGGCCAACGCGGTCGCAGCGCTGATTGGCCTGGAAAGGGAGCTCGGCATTGCTCTTACGGCAGCGCAGAACCTTGAGATTGCCGCCGAAACGGGCTCCGATGTGCCCTTGTTCCTGGTCGGCGGCACGGTGCTGGGCCTGGGGCGAGGGGAACAGGTTTCCCCGCTGGCGGACTTGCCGGAGACATTTTGCGTACTCGCGATTCCCCAGGTGCGAGTGTCAACCCCGCGGGCCTTTGGCGACCTGGACCGGCTGCTGGAGAGAGAAATTCCCCCGGCAAAATTCGAAGGATACGCCGGAAAACGAATTGACCGGCGGCCCTGCTTCCGATAGGCTGGAACGGTTGGGTCGTACGTGGGCAGCAGCTTTGATCGCTCCCCAGGAAGCTCGTACGAACGCCACCGGTGTCTTTCCTGCAACACCAGAGAAAGACCGGGCCGAGAATCTTCTTCTCGAGCTTGTCCGCGCCGGGATCGTGAACGACTTTGAACCAGTCGTCTTCACTCAGTATCCCTCCCTGCGCGGCATCCTCGAAATATTGAAGCAAAATTCTCCAAGCGGAAGCACTGCGATGTACGCGGCGCTGTCTGGGTCCGGCTCGGCTCTGTTCGGCTTGTACCGGACGGCGGAGGACTCGCGGGCGGCGATGGAGCGACTGGCGGCGCAAGGCATTGCGGCGTACGAGACCAGGACGGTTGGCCGACAGGAATACTGGCGCACCATGATCGATGGGGTCAGCGAGGGTCGGTAGCGTTGGGCGATCGACTAATGGTAGGTCAAGTGCCTTTGGAGCACTCGGTCTAGGTTCGAATCCTAGTCGCCCAGCCAGTTTTCGATGGGTTGCAAGTGTGGTTGCAGCAAAGAAATGGGATTTTCGTAGGATTCGCTCTTCCAGTGTCGCGGAGCCTGATTTGTCCGCGGCAATCGTGTTCGGGTCGGGGCAGCTTCTTTGAACAATCTGCTGCCGCGGGTCGAGTTTGCAGTTCGGTACACCAACGCTAACCAGCTTGGGAGGTCCAGACAACATGACGAGTGCGGATGGGGACGGGAATTTGAGCGGGGAATCAACCCTAACGATCGATGCGGATGAGCCAGCGACAACGCCGGTAACGGCCGGCTCTGTGACCGTGGCGGCGGACGGCATCGGCTCTGGAGCGCAGGCACGGGCTGCGGCCGGTCGCAAGCGCGCCAAGTCCTACAGCGAAGACAAGCGGTTCAAGATTTTCAGCGGTTCGTCCAACCTGCCGCTGGCAGAAGAGATTTGCAAGTTTGTCGGCGTGCCGCTGGGCGAAGTGCGACTGCAGCGCTTCTCCGACGGGGAAGTGTACTTTCAGCTTTTGGAGAATGTTCGCGGAGCCGACGTATTCGTGGTGCAGCCGACCTGCTACCCCGTTGACCAGCATTTGCTGGAGCTGTTGATCATGATCGACGCGTTGAAGCGAGCTTCGGCCCGGCGCATTACCGTGGTGGTTCCCTATTACGGATACGCGCGCCAGGATCGAAAAGATCGTCCGCGGGTGGCTATTTCTTCCAAGCTGGTGGCGGATTTGTTGACCACCGCGGGAGCGAATCGAGCCCTGCTGGTCGATTTGCACGCGGCGCAGATTCAGGGCTTCTTCAATATTCCAGTGGACCACCTGTTCGCCAGCCCGGTGCTGGTGGGCTACTTCAGGGAGCTGAACCTGCCGGACCTGACCGTGGTTTCGCCGGACGCCGGTGGCGTGGAACGGGCACGTTTCTTCGCCCAGAAGATGGAAGCGCCGCTGGCCATTGTGGACAAGCGGCGAACCGACATGAACGTGACCGAAGTGATGCACGTAATTGGAGATGTACAGGGCCGGACCTGCCTGATCCTCGACGACATTGTCGATACGGCAGGCACCCTGATCAAGACCGTGGACGCGCTGCTGGAAGTGGGCGCAAAGAAGGTGTACGCCTGCGCCACCCATCCCGTGCTTTCCGGCCGGGCGATCGAAAGGATCGTCGATTCGCGGCTGGAGCAACTGGTGGTCACCAACACGATTCCGCTACGGGAAGAAGCGCACCACACAGAAAAGATTAAAGTGTTGTCGATCGCGGGTCTGATTGGACGCGCCATTGAGAGCATCCATATGGAGACCAGCGTGAGCAGCTTGTTCAACTAACGGTTCTCTGCAGCGAAGAAGCCTTCTATTCGGAGCAGTCGAAAATACCCTTCGGGGGAAACGGCTCCGAACAGAACATCAACAGTGTGGTGCGGCGCGAAACGCCCAGACCACGAGAAGGGAGCGGCGCTTACCCGCCGTGCCCGAAGGAAAACGAAAACTATGAGCGCACCTGAAGTCGTCACCGCAACGCCCCGCGAGGGCAAGTTCACAAAAAATATCGCGCGCCGCGTGCGCGTTGGTGGAAGCATTCCCGCAGTGGTGTACGGAGCCAAGCAGCCCTCCGTGGCCGTCACCGTCGATCCCAAACAGATTCGCCGGATCCTGCATTCCGATTCCGGGCACAACACGATCTTCGACCTGGACGTTGCAGGTACGGTAGCAAAAGTGATGGTGGTGGACTGGCAGAACGATCCCATCAAAGGCAACCTGATCCACATCGACATGAAGCGGATCGCGATGGACAAGGCGATGCGCGTCGAAGTTCCGATCCAGTTGCTGGGAGTTCCGGTCGGCGTACGTACGCAGGGCGGCATTCTCGACCAGGTACTGCGCGAGATCGAAATCGAGTGCCTGCCGGGGGATATTCCAGGACACATCGACGTGGATGTAAGCGAGCTGACGTTCGGCATGGTGATTCGCGTGGCCGATCTTCCGCACACGGACAAGCTGAAATTTATTACCGATGAAGAGACCACGGTGGCCCACATCACAGCCGTGCGGGAGGAAGTGGTGGCAACGCCGGATGCGTTGGCGGCTGCGACTCCAGCGGAACCGGAAGTGGCGAAGAAAGGGAAACAGGAAACTCCTGAATCTGCCGAAGACGCCAAGAAGGACGACAAGAAAGACGCGAAGAAGTAGCGTCGGGAACGCATGGGACTTTCTGGCGGCATAGGTTCGAGCTTGAATTCCGGCGTTGATTCGGGCGTGACCCTGATTGTCGGTTTAGGCAATCCGGGAATCGAGTATCAGTTCACGCCGCATAACGCCGGGTTTCTGGCGATTGACCGCCTGGCGGAACGATGCGGGGTGGTGGTATCCAATCGGCGATCGAAGGCTTTGACGGCTTCGGGGCGAATCGCCGGCAGGAAGGTGCTGCTGGCAAAGCCGGAAACCTACATGAACCTGAGTGGGTTGTCGGTAGCGGCGTTGGCCCGGGAGTTGGAAATCGATCCGCAGCGCGAGTTGATCGTGCTGTATGACGAAGTAGCCCTGGCGCTGGGAATGATTCGAATACGCGAGCGGGGCAGCGCAGGCGGGCACAACGGAGTGACTTCCATTTCGAACGCGCTGGGAACAGAAGAGTGGCTGCGGATTCGGATTGGAATTGCTCCGGAAGAGGAAAAAGCAGCGGAAAGCGCCCGGCAGCGTCGCAAAGATTATGTTTTGACGCCATTCCGCAAGCCAGAGCTGGCCATTCTGGACAGAGTTCTGGATGATGTTTCGACGGCGGTGGAAGTGCTTTTAACCGAAGGCGCCAGCGTCGCGATGAACCGGTTTAATCGGCGGGCAACTGCCGAGGAACAAGAGTGAACCAAGAGACGGAACGAACGGGCAACCCAGGGGTTGCGACAGGCGGAGTCAGAAGGCTCTGCCGGAAACGAGAGACGAATGGAACGGAAATATGAAGTGATGTTTATCCTGCGGCCCGATGTTATCGGGGAAGAAGCGGACAAGCTGATCGCGGGCTTTGAAGCGACCATTACCAAGGGCAACGGCAAGCTGGTGTCGAGCGAAAAGCTGGGAAACCGCAAGCTCGCCTACACGGTGCGCAAGTTTAATGAAGGCAACTACAACCTGCTGACCGTGGAAGCGGATGGCAGCCTGGTGGCCGAACTGGAGCGCCGCCTGCGCGTCACCGAGCCGGTGATCAAGTTCATCACCGTCCGCATGGACGAGGAAGAAAAGCGCATCAACAAGATCAAAAAACTGCGGTCAACCAAGATCAAGCAAAGCGCGGTGAATGCGCAGGCGGCACAAGCTGCCCAGGCGAATGCGGCTGCCGTGTCTCACGCTGCCGCATCCCACGCCGCTGCGGCCGCGCAGCCGGTCGCTCCGCAGCGCAGCGCGGAGCAGCCTGCCGAAACTGTGGCCGTGCCTGAGGCGATCGCATAGCGGAGCCGAGACAACATTTTCGCGGGCGATGCCCGCTGCATTTTCAACCGAAGCACGAAGTTCACGCGCCGGAGACGCTCTCTGGCAGAAGAGAAGGAGTCGCAGCATGGCAGAAGAAAGATCGCAATCGACATCATCCGAAGGATCCTCGTCCCACTCCGGCCCGCGGCCACCGCGGCCGGCGGGTGGCAGCGGTCCTGGCGGACGGAAGTTTTTCCGTCGCAAGAAAGTTTGCAAGTTCTGCGTCGAAAAGATCGACGCAATTCCCTACCGCGACGTGCGGCTACTGCAGGGCTTTGTTGCGGAAAGCGGAAAAATTGTTCCCCGCCGCCTGACGGGCGTCTGCACGACGCATCAACGCCGGGTCACGCGGGCCATCAAGCAGGCTCGCAACATCGCGCTGCTGCCGTTTGCCCAGCGCCACTAGAGCGACCGCCGCGGGCCTGGTCCGCCGGCGCTGTTAGAAGATTTTTCTGGAGATTAGGACATGGAAATTATTTTGAAGGAAGATGTCGAGAACCTCGGTCATCGCGGGGATGTGGTGAAAGTTGCGCAGGGATATGGCCGCAACTTTCTGTTGCCGCGTAACCTGGCAATCGAAGCTACGGCGGGAAATAAAGCCGTCGTTGAGCAGATGAAGAACTCCTCGGTTCGGCGCTCCGCCAAGGAAAAGACGGATGCCGAACTGCTGGTGCAGCAGTTGGATCAGGTGGAGCTCAACTTTACGCGCAAGACCAGCGACAGCGATCACCTGTTCGGATCGGTCACCGGTGGAGATATCGCGCAGGCGCTGGAATCGCAGGGCTTTCAGATTGATCGCCGCAAGGTGCATCTGGAAGAGCCGCTGAAGTCGCTCGGCGAGTTTCTGGTGCCGGTCCGCCTGCATCGGGAAGTGACCGCGCACGTCAAGGTCAAGGTCGAAAAAGAAGCCGACGAGGCATAGCGGAAATTCGGGCCGTCGGCGAAGGCCGGCGGTTCTTGTCACTGTTTCGGGTTCCATCCTTACCTGCGGTGAGGGTGGGAGACCTTCCGCTTTATCGGCCCACGCGCAGGCGCGCCGCCAGCATATCCGGCAATCCGGCGCGTTGAATCCGCATCTGTGCCAGATGGACATCGTAGGGTACACGGAAAAATGTGACCCGCTCGGCTTGATCGTCGTACAGGGCGAAGGCCGCTCGCCAGTCAAAGTCGCGAGGCTGACCCACAGCCCCGGGATTGATCAGGTAGGTGGCTGAGCTTCGCAAATCCAGGTCATAGGTTTCCGCCGCGTCGTCCTTGCTGTAGACCGGCTTCAACGGAAACCATTCGCCTTCCCCATTAGCAGCAAAACCACCCTGAACATGCGTATGGCCGAAGAAAGTAATCGGCGTGGACGTGTGGGTTCGCTGCATCTCCGCATCCCGGACGGAGAGCAGGTATTCGTCCTCATCGAGCAGCGAGCCATGGACACAACTCACACGGTCGCCATCGGGAAGGATGGGACCGGCCGGCATTTCCTGCAGCCATCGCGTGGACGCCGGATCGAGCTGGCGTCGCGTCCACTGAACTGCGCGAAAGGCGATGGGATTGAAGTGTTCGCCGCCGATCAGCCGGGCGCAGGCACGATCATGATTCCCGCGCACAAACAGGGTGCCCAGTTCGCGTGCTCTGTCGAGGACGGCCTGGGGAGCGGCGTTATAGCCGACGACATCGCCCAGGTTCCAGACGACGTCATACTGCGGCGCAGCAGCCATCACGGCGTCCAATGCGTCGATGTTCGCGTGAATGTCGGAAAGGATGAGTGCCCGCATAACCAGCGGCCCGCGGCATCACGGGCGTCATTTGCCATGCTACCGGAAGCAGCTCTCCTCCGGCGCAACGTGTGCACTGACGGCGCACCTCGATTCCCAAATCGCACGCAAGAACCATTTTGGTGCAAGTCCGCACCTACATTCCCAAATCGCACGCAAGAACCATTTTGGCGCAAGTCCCGTTTTCTGGCCGCCAGTTCTCTAGATGGTGCGGCAGAGGCGGTGCGCGGTTTGGACGATTCGCGGAGCGAAGGCCCAGGTCAGGGAGCTAAGCATCGGCCGGAGGGATCGCAGCGCGGGAGTCAACGCCCGCGGGGACGTGACCGAAGACCGCAGTGCGGAAGTTTGCGCCCGCATTGCGCGCAGACTGCGGCGAATGCCTCCCGGTTCGCTGCTGCCTAGAGGGAGAAAATATTGCGTGCCTCGGACAGGCTCGGTCAGGCGGCGCAACAGAGTTTGCAGATCCTGGTTGTTGCGGACAAAGTCGATGTCGTCGGTGTTCACCACCAGCAGATCGCTGGCCGTGTAGTGGAAGAAGAAATGTTCGTAGGCCTGCACCACCTGCTCCAGGTAGCTGCCGGAAATCATCCGCTCGTCGGACAGTCCTTTCCGTTCCAGCCGGGTTCGCAGCACCCGGGGCGATGCCTGAAGATAGATCACCAGGTCCGGTGTCGGGAGCTGGTCGCGGAAGTACTGATATTGACGCTCGTAGAGAGCCAGTTCGTCATCGCTGAGGTTAAGGCAGGCGAAGAGCTTGTCTTTTTCAAAGATGTAGTCGGCCACCACGGGAGCGGACTTCCCTGCCTTCGCATCCTGCTCGGCCGCCGCGCAGAGCTGTTCATAGCGAGACATCAGGAACCACATTTGCGCCGGGAATGCGGTGCTTTTCTGGCCACGATAAAAACGCGGAAGAAAAGGATTGTGCTGCGGCTCGACGATTCTTGTGGCGCCAATTTCCTGGGCCAGCAGCGTGGCGAGGGTGGATTTTCCAGCACGAATGGGGCCCTCAATTGCGATGGACCGTGGATTTTCGAATAGCTTTGCCATGGCGAATTCCCTTCGTAATAAAAGCGAATGAAAAACGAAGATTACCACGCCTCCGGCGACTCAGCAAGGGGGCAGGCGATACTCGGCGAATACCCTCACCGCCGGGTTCCGTTACACTCAAACGCGATGGGTCCGCACAAAATTCTCACGATTCCCGTGTCCCACACAAAGCCGATTGTGGGCGAAGGCGCGCCCGCCTCCCTCAGTGCCGGCGCCATGGCAGCGGCGGCGGTGGCGGCAGGTGTGCTGGCTGCCGGCGCGTATGCCTATGCCGGCATGTGGCCAACTTCACAAATCTTTGGCCGCTGCGTCGTGGCCGGCCGTCGAACCACCCAGATCGCCCTGACGTACGATGACGGACCCAACGATCCCGACACGTTTCGCCTGCTGGAGGTATTGGCCAGGCACGACGTCCGCGCAACCTTCTTCATGATCGGCCGCTTTGTTCGGCAGCGTCCGGAGATTGCACGCGCGGTGGCTGCGGCGGGGCATTTGATCGGCAACCATACGATGACCCATCCCCTGCTGCTGATTCGGCCGCCGCGGGTTGTCCGGCAGCAGTTGAGCGACTGCAACGCGGCGCTGGAAGATGCGCTGGGCATGGCGGTCCGCTGGTTTCGGCCGCCGCACGGCGGACGCCGGCCCGATGTGCTGCGAGCCGCTCGCGAACTGGGCCTGACGCCGGTGTTGTGGAATGCTATGGGGTACGACTGGAAGCCCACCACACCCGAGGCGGTGGAACGGAATATTCTGCGCAGCTTTCGCGGGAACATTCGGCGCGGGTACGCGACCAACGCTCTGCTGCACGATGGTGGGCAGGCAGCGCTCGGCCAGGATCGCAGCCATACGATTGCCGCAACGGATCGGCTGATTCCGTACTGGAGAAACGAATTCGCCCGGCGCGGTGAAGTCTGCGAATTTGTGACGCCGGAAGCGTGGGTATAGCGCTTCCTCTCCTCCCGTGATGGTGCGGTGGGACGGTGCTGCAACGATCGGCTCGGCCGTCGAATTTCATCTTTTGCATTTTTTCCTACAATATTTGCTTTCCTCATCCGTTATTCCCGGTAGACCGTCGTTCTGAACGATCGATACGGTCAGCGATGTCGAGGAACAGAATGCCCAGCCAGGATTGGACCATCGCCGAGCAAGACCAGTTCATTGCGGAGGCAGTGCAGCGGGACGAGCCCCGACTGCGAAGCTTCATCCGCAAACGAGTGATGGATAGCGGCGATGCGGAGGACATTCTTCAGGACGTTTTCTATGAGCTGATTGCGGCCTATCGGCTGATGAAGCCGGTGGAACAAGTGACGGCGTGGCTATTCCGCGTGGCTCGCAATCGCATTACGGATCGCTTCCGCAGGCAGAAGCCTGCGTCTCTGAGCGATCCCGTCGGGGGCGACGGAGAATCCTTGACGCTGGAAGACCTTCTGCCATCTGCCGATGCCGGTCCTGAGGCCGAGTACGCCAGAAATCTGCTGTTGGATGTACTGGACGACGCCCTGGACGAGTTGCCGGAGAACCAGCGGGAAGTGTTTATCGCGCATGAATGGCTGGGGCGCAGCTTCAAGGACCTTGCAGAGGAAACCGGCCTCAGCGTGAATACCCTGCTCTCGCGAAAGCGATATGCGGTGCTGCATTTGCGGCAACGGCTTCTGGAAGTCGATGAGAATTTTGGGAAGTTATGAGGGAAACAAAATGAACTTTCGCGTATGGAAGATATGGAAGATTGCAGCGATCGTGGTGGTCGCCGCCTTTGTGTTCGGCTTTGTCATCATGCAGCTGTGGAACTGGCTGATGCCGGTGATTTTTGGATTGCACCGGATCACATTCTGGCAGGGGCTGGGCCTGCTTGTACTGGGCAAAGTTCTGTTTGGCGGATTCCATCGCCACGGCGGAGGTGGCCGCGGTTGGAAGCGACACATGGATGAGCGCTGGGCACAGATGAGTCCGGAAGAGCGCGAGAAGTTCCGTGCCGGGATCCGCGGTCTTCGCAGGTGCGGATTTGGACGGTCGAACGAATCCATCTCTGCGGCCGAGCCAGTTCTGAGAGAAGACCCACAAGTGCGATAGGACTGTGAAACCATGACGCAATGGAATGTAGAAAAAATCGTGCGAACCTACCTGGCGGAGCGCGGCGCTCTGCATGAGATTGAGCACTATTCCGCGCGCGACGGACAGCTGGATGAGCAGTCAACGCACAGCCGGCTGATGGAAGTGGAAGCCGAGAATCTCCGTCTGCAGCGATTGGTGGCGGAGCTTCTCATCAAAAACCAGACGTTGCGCGACACGCTTTACGAACATGCGGTGTAGCCCGCCGCTTCTGCAGGCTTATTCCGGAATCATGCGGCGATGGAAGGCACCCCGCAGTCGCCGCTCTAGGCGAGCCGCGCAGCCGCTGCCATGGCATCCTTCGCCGCTGCCAGAGTGAATGCAATTTCTTCTTCGCCGTGGGCGATGCCCAGGAATGCCGCCTCAAACTGCGAGGGCGGCAGCCATACACCGGCTTCGATCATGGCACGGTGGAAGGCGGCAAACTGTTTCGTGTTGGAAGTGGACGCAGTTTCATACTCGGTGACAGACGCGCCGGAAAAAAACCAGGTGAACATGGAGCCCACGCGGTTGGTTGTCAGCGCGACTCCAGCCTCGCGCGCAATGCCGGCGACACCCTCCGCGACCGCGGCGGAAGCATTTTCCAGTTGCGGATAGACGGTGTCGCGGTGGTCGATCAGATACCCTACGGTGGCGATTCCGGCCGCCATGGCGAGCGGATTGCCGCTGAGCGTTCCTGCCTGATACACCGGACCTAACGGAGCCAGCAAGCGCATGATCTCTGCGCGTCCGCCGAAGGCCCCGCAGGGCAGGCCGCCGCCCAGAATTTTTCCCAGACACGTCAGGTCCGGCTGGATGCCATAGAGTTCCTGCGCGCCTCCCAAAGCTAGACGGAAACCCGTCATGACTTCGTCAAAAATGAGGACCGCGCCTTCGCGTTCCGTGATCGCTCGCAGGGCCTGGAGGTATCCCGGCTGCGGAGGAATACAGCCCGCGTTGCCTACGACCGGCTCGACGATCACGCAGGCGATCTGGCCTGGGTAACGCATGAAGGCATGCTCGACGGCGGCAACATTGTTGTACGGCAATGCCAGCGTGTGCTGAATCGTTTCTTCCGGCACTCCGGCAGAGCCGGGAATGCCCAGGGTTGCGATGCCGGAGCCGGCCTTGACCAGCAGCGCGTCGGAGTGGCCGTGGTAGCAGCCTTCGAACTTCACGAAAAATTTGCGGCCAGTAAAGGCTCGCGCCAGGCGGATCGCCGACATCGTCGCTTCGGTGCCGGAACTTACAAACCGCAGCATCTCGACTGTGGGAAATGCGCGGTGCACCATCTCCGCCAAGTCTGCTTCGGTGGGCGTAGAGGCTCCGAAACTAACGCCTCGGGCGGCTGCATCTTGAATGGCGCGCACCACTTGGGGAGCGGCATGACCCAGAATCATCGGCCCCCAGGAGCCAAAGTAATCCAGATAGCGATTGCCATCGGCGTCCCACAAATAGGCGCCTTCCGCGCGGACAACAAACGGCGGCTCTCCACCGACAGCGCGAAACGCCCGCACCGGAGAATCGACGCCACCGGGCAAGAGAGTCTCAGCCCGCTGCTGAAACTGACGGGAATTCTGCATATTGCGAACCAATCGGGTCATTGCTATCCAGTATAGAAGCGCACGCGCCGGCACTGTGGCGGCACGCGTCCGGCGACCTGGGACCGGCGCTATCGGGTGCCCGGCGCGCGCCAACAGCCCACAGATATCGACGGTTGTGTTCCCAGGCGCCTGCGCATATTTCGCCGCAAACAGTCGCAGGAACCAGCCCGCGGCGATGCTACACTGATGCTTCTCGGTTTGTTTTGTTTCGTGACCTCACCTGCCCCCCTCCAACGTGTGTTCGGGTGATCGGGTTCTGGATGTTCGGAACAATGCCTGCCGATATCCCGCATCCCGGAACGCGACGCCTGTGCCCAGTAAGTCTTCATCGAAGCCAACTCCCGCCATTACTTACGCCGATGCAGGCGTGGACATCTCCAGCGGCGACCGCACCAAGCAGCGCATAAAATATCTAGCCCAGCGGACCTTCAACAAGCAGGTGCTGAGCGAAATTGGCGGATTTGGCGGCATGTTTAAGCTGGATACCGCGCACTACAAAAATCCTGTGCTGGTTTCCAGTGCCGATGGCGTTGGCACCAAACTGAAGATCGCCTTCCAGATGAACATGCACCACACCATTGGCGCGGATCTGGTAAACCACTGCGTGAATGACATTGCCGTGCAGGCAGCTTCGCCCCTGTTTTTTATGGATTATCTGGCGAGCAGCAATCTGGACGGGGATGTGGCGGAAAAGGTAGTTTCCGGAATGGCCGACGCCTGCCGCGCCAATGGCTGCGCCCTTATTGGAGGCGAGACTGCCCAGATGCCGGGGTTTTATCACGATGGCGAATACGATCTTGCCGGATTTATCGTAGGCGCCGTGGAGCGCGAAAAAATCATTAGCGGGGCCGGCATTCGGGCGGGCGACTTACTGGTCGGGCTGCCCTCCACCGGACTGCACACCAACGGCTATTCGCTGGCTCGCAAGCTGTTTTTCCAGGTGGCGAAATACACCCCGGACCAATATGTCAACGAGCTGCGCGATAAGGCCGGCGTGGCCTTGATGAAAACGCATCGCAGCTATCTAAACATTATTCGCAAGCTGACGGCGGCAGACCTGGTTGTAGGAATGGCACACATCACTGGCGGAGGCATCACAGAAAATCTGCCGCGCATCCTGCCGAAGCATGTTTCCGCAGCGATCGAACTGGGTTCCTGGCCGGTGCTGCCGATTTTCGACCATCTGCAATCACTGGGCAATGTGGAGCTGGTGGAAATGCTGCGGACGTTCAATATGGGGATCGGGTTAATCTGCGTCGTTCCCGGCGAAAAATACAAGCGTGTCAAAACGCTGTTGGATCGCGCCAATGAGCCCCACGCTGTGATCGGCAAGATCATCAAAGGCGATCGCCGGGTTCTGTATAACTAACCTCCCATGACGCGTCTTGGCATTCTTCTTTCCGGTCGTGGTTCGAACTTTCTGGCGATCGCCGACGCCATTGATCGCGGCCAGATCGATAACGCAAGGATTTCCATTGTCATTTCCAATCGGGCGGAAGCGCCTGGGCTGATAGCGGCCAGGGGGCGCGGCTTGTCGACCCGCGTGATCGAAGGCCGCGGACGAAGTCGCGCCGAGCAGGATGCTGAAATTGTCGCCTGCTTGCGGGAGCACGGCGTGGAACTGGTTTGCCTCGCCGGATATATGCGTCTTCTGTCGCCGGAATTTGTCGCGGCCTTTCCTCATGCGATTTTGAATATTCACCCTTCCCTGCTGCCCGCATTTCCAGGCCTCGACGCGCAGCGTCAGGCGCTGCAGCACGGGGTGGGCATCACTGGCTGTACGGTCCATTTTGTGGATGAACAACTGGACCACGGAGTCATCGTGCTGCAACGCGCCGTGCCGGTATTGGAGGGCGACGACGAAGCCACCCTGTCGGCGCGCATTCTGGAGCAGGAGCACATAGCCTACCCGGAAGCCATTGCTCGCGTTCTAAGCGGGAATTATGCGATTGTCGATCGGCGCTATGTTGCCCGCGCATCGCACAGCGCCAACGTGCTTGAGGAAATCAAGTGATTCGATTCGCGAAAGCGCATGCCTGCGGGAACGATTTTCTCATCGTGGACGAGCCTCTCGATGCCAGCCGCTACGGCCACGTGGCTCGTACTATATGCGCCCGCAATACAGGAGTGGGCGCGGACGGCGTCGAATATCTGTCTCTGGGAGACAATGGCGCATACTCCATTCGGCTGTTCAACGCGGATGGCTCGGAGGCGGAAATCTCAGGAAACGGTACGCGCTGCGTGGCCGCATATCTTGCGCAAGAGGACGATGCCGGCGAATTTTCCATTCGCACCCAGGCCGGTGTACGTCGATGTCGCATTCTGCAGCGTAATCCTCCGCAATACCTTATTTCTACCGAGATGGGTGTTCCGTCGGTCGCGGCCAAGACCGTTACGCTGAGGGACGGCACATCGATTGCGGGAGTCAATGTGTCCATTGGGAATCCGCATTTCATCATTTTTGTCGAAACGCCAGACTTTGAATGCTACGGGCGCACCTGGCAGCAGATTGGATCGGAAATATGCGTCCACCCGGACTTCCCGAAAGGGACCAACGTTGAATTTGTGCGTGTCATGGATACAAATAGGATCGAGTTCCGAATCTACGAACGCGGCGTGGGACCGACCTTGTCCTCCGGCACCGGCACCTCCGCATCTGCCGCTGCGAGTATTGACATGCGAGGCGTTGCTCGACACCTGACGGTGATTGCGGAGGGTGGCGAACAAACGGTGGAATGGACGGATAAGCGCTCCAACCTGCTGCTGACGGGGCCGGCAGAAATCATCGCGCAGGGGGAATGTCTGCTGGTATGACCGAGCACTCAGCAATTTCGGACAAGGCAACGAGGCCTGCCGTTCTTCCCGCTCCCTTGCGAGCCGGGGATGCTGTGCGGCTGGTCTCGCCGGCGAGTTGGTTCGATCCGGCCAAAGTGCAGGCGGGTATGGAGGCATTGCGCGCATTCGGTCTCGAGCCGCAGCTCTCTGCGCATGCATTGGCCCGCTACGGACAATACTCCGCTGGAACCGCAGCACAGCGCCTGGAGGATTTGCATAACGCATTCGCGGACCCATCCGTCCGGGCGATTATTTGTAACCGTGGCGGTTACGGATCTGCCGAATTGCTTGCCGGACTCGACCTGGAATTGGTCCGACGGAATCCAAAGATTCTGGTGGGCTGCAGCGACATCACCAGCCTGTTGACATGGCTGCATGACGCAACCGGCCTGGTGGTCTTTCATGGTCCGATGGGCGCCGGAGATTTTGCGCGGAGCAATGGCATCGACGTCACCAGCTGGCAGGCTGCGCTTTCTCAGTCTCATCCGTGGCAACTGCACCCTGAAGCGGATTTTCGGACTTTAAAGCCCGGCCATGCGAAAGCGAGATTCTACGGCGGATGTCTTTCCATGCTGGTCGCGTCGCTCGGCACTCCCTATGAAATCCAGACCGAAAATACAATTCTGTTTCTGGAGGATATAGGCGTCAAGCCATACCAGGTGGACCGCATGCTGCTACAACTGCGGTTGGCGGGGAAATTCGACCAGGTGCGCGGTATCGTGTTTGGCCCCATGTTGGACTGCGTGCAGCCAGGCACAACAGGCGAGTTGCTGGATTCAGTCCTGTTGCGAGTCTTGGCGGACTTCCCGGGGCCGGTAGGTATCGGCCTGCGTTCCGGACACGTTCGCGAACGGAACATCACACTGCCGATTGGCGTCTCTTGCGAATTGGATCTGACCGGTACGCCCACGCTGCGATTCCAGCCGTCGGTCGCCCGCAACGAGGGATGAGGATGAACGAAATCCAAGACGGAAGCGGGCGCGGCACGAACACCCAGCGGCGACACGTCCACCTGATCGGGATTTGCGGCAGCGCCATGGCATCGCTGGCCGGCATGCTCCAGCTGCGCGGATGGCACGTCACCGGGTCGGACAAAGCCGCCTATCCGCCCATGTCCGATCTGCTGGCGCAACTCCGCATTCCAATTGCGCAGCCATTTTCCGAAAAGAATCTGGAACCGCGTCCCGATCTTGTCATTGTCGGCAATGCGATATCGCGCGGCAATCCTGAACTGGAATTCGTGCTGGATCAGCGCATTCCGTTTCGCTCACTGGCACAGGTGATCCACGAAGAATTTCTTGTCGGGCGGGAATCTCTGGTGATTGCCGGTACCCACGGCAAAACGACGACCACCAGCATGCTGGCATGGATCTACGAAACCGCGGCAGCGACGAATGCCGCGCTGGCTCCATCGTTCTTGATTGGCGGGATTGCAGAGAATTTTGGTTCCAGCTTTGCGCTGCGCCCCGCAAAACCGTTTATTTTGGAGGGCGATGAGTATGACACCGCTTTCTTCGACAAGGGGCCGAAATTCCTGCATTATTTCCCGGATGCTCTGATCCTTACGCATGTCGAATTTGATCACGCGGATATCTACGCAGACCTGGAATCCGTGAAAACGGCATTCAAGCGCCTGGTCAATCTTGTGCCTCGACGCGGACGGATCGTTGCGTTTGACGGATCGACGAACGTGACGGAGTGTGTTGCGCGCGCTTTTTGTCCGGTGGAACGCTACGGATTTTCGCAGGATTCCGCGTGGCGCATCGCGAATCTCTCCATCCATGGCAACTCCAGCCGATGGCGGATTGAGCGGAACGGACAGGCATGGCTGGAGGTTGAGATGCCCATGATCGGCGAACATAATGTGCTGAACGCCACCGCCGCTGCCGCTCTTGCTGCAGGTCAGGGTATTGCTTCCGCGGACATTCAAACGGCACTGCAGACCTTTCGCAGCGTCAAGCGACGCCTGGAAGTGATTGCTGAAATCGACGGTGTCATCATCATTGATGACTTTGCGCATCACCCCACGGCGATTCGCGAAACGCTGCGGGCGTTGCGCCTGCGATATCCAGGATCTCGCCTTTGGGCAGTGGTAGAACCGCGCTCGAACACGCTACGCCGCAACGTTTTTGAGCGCGAGCTAACGGAAAGCCTTGCGGTAGCGGATCAGGTCATTCTTGCCGCCGTCTACCAGGCAACGAATATCCCCGCGGAGCAAGTCCTTCACCCGGAACGCATCGTACAAGCCCTGCAGGCCCAAGGAAGCCAGGCGCAGGAGCTACCCGATGTGGCTGCGATCGTCGACCATCTGACAACCCATCTGCGATCTGGAGACGTCGTCGCGATCCTCTCCAATGGCGGATTTGATGGGATCTATCAAAAACTTCCAGAGTCTCTCCGCATCAATGCCGGACGCGCATGATTTCAGCGATCACGATCCTTCTCTATTACATCCTCCTTGTGCCCATCGGTGCGCTGCTCGGCTTTCCGTGGACATGGATTACAGGAGATGTGACATTTCTGTATCGATTTTCCATGTGGATTGCCGCGTCCGGCTTGCGCATGGGAGGAATTCGCGTCCAGACAGAAGGTTTCGAAAATATACCTCAGGGTGAAGCTTGCATCTTCATGGCCAACCATGTTTCGAATCTGGATCCGCCAATGTTTATGCCGCTGATCCCGGGCCGATCTGCGGTGTTCCTGAAAAAAACACTGATGAAGATTCCTTTTCTTGGCATGGCCATGCGGATGGCTGATTTTGTTCCGGTAGAGCGCCGGGGCAGCCGGGAAGACGCAAAAGAAAGCATCGACAGCGCCGCCCGGGTGCTCGCTTCAGGCGTACATCTCACAGCCTTTCCAGAAGGAACCCGTTCGCGGACGGGGAAGCTGCTTCCCTTCAAGAAAGGCCCGTTTTACCTGGCGCAGCAAACCGGCGCGCCCATTGTTCCGGTATCGATCCATGGCACGGAAACCATGATGCGAAAAGGAAGTCTGCGAATCTTTCCCGGCATCGCGCATGTATATTTTCATCCGGCCATACGAGCCGCGGATTTCCAGACCCGGGAGGAACTGATCCTCGCAGTGCGCGAGTCGATTGCCTCCGGCCTGCCGGAATGGATGCGCGGTTGAGCGGGCTTCGAGCGCCCTAAGCATCTCTGAAGGCGTCAGGACGCGCTCTTGAGGATGGCGTGGTAGCCGCTGTCGATCACGCGATGGCGCATCGACTGCGCCTGTTCGGGACTTGTGAACGGACCAATTTGCACATGCAGAAATTTATCGTGCTTGCCGGGATAAATTGCTGCGTGGAAGCCTTTCTTGCGCAATTGGAGAACCAGCCGCTCTGCGTCTCTGCGATCGCCAATCGCACCCACCTGCACCATGGTGCGAGTGCCGGTCTCTCTGCTGAGGGAAGCCTGCGCGTGCGCAACAGAAGAAGCAGCTTTCGCCGGTCTGTCCACCGGCTTCGCCGCCGACTGCACGGCGCGCGTTTCAGAGGCGCGATGGCTTTCCGCGACGTGCACGGGCGGGGCGACCGCGGCGGAATGTGCGCTCGCAATCGGATTGGCTGCTGCGCCAGCAGCGCCGCCGGCTGAGGAAGCTGTTTGCGATAGCAAGGGCAGGCTCGCAGCCTGTGGGGTGTTGCTGCCTGTCTTGGCTGATGTCAGCGCAACGGAATGTCGCGCAGCGCCGAATCCGCCGAATGAGTATCCCAGGCCAAAAAATACGGCGGAGATCAGCGAAGCCGCAAAGAAAATGGCAAGGATCGTGCTGGTACTCCAGTGCACTTCAACTGAATCGTGGAGATCGAGATCCTGGTCGCACAAGGCTGTCATTGCTACACATCTCCGCCAGATTTCGGCTGTATGGATTGACCAACTTGCTTCAGGAGCGAGACTAACTCCAATGGCAGCGGGAATACGATGGTGGTATTTTTCTCCGCACCAATCTCACTCAATGTCTGCAGGTAGCGCAACTGCATGGTGATCGGCTGCTCTGCCAGCAACGTTGCCGCCTCCACCAGGCGCTGCGCGGCGTTAAACTCACCTTCCGCGTTGATGATCTTCGCGCGCTTTTCCCGTTCCGCTTCCGCCTGGCGAGCCATGGCGCGCAACATGGACTCCGGCAGGTCCACCTGCTTGACTTCCACGCTGACCACCTTCAATCCATAGGGCGAAGTGTGCTGATCGATGATGGTCTGGATCTTCAAATTCAATTTCTCACGATGGGCCAGCAATTCATCCAGCTCGACCTCGCCCAATACCGATCGCAGCGTGGTCTGCGCGAACTGCGAAGTCTGGTAGACGTAGTTTGAAACTTCCACCACGGCCTTGGCGGCATCGATCACGCGAAGCGTGATGACGGCATTCACTTTCAGAGTGACATTGTCGCGGGTAATAATATCCTGCGCCGGAACCTCCATCGCTTCCTGCCGAAGGGAAATGCGCACGATCTGATCGAACGGCCGGAAGACGAGGACAATTCCTGGACCCTTCGGAGAGCTGAGCAGGCGGCCCAGGCGAAAGATGACGCCGCGCTCATACTCCTTCAAAATTTTGATGGAACTGAATAGATAAAAGGCAACAATGATGATGACGACCAGGACTGCGGTGGATGGCATGTTCAACTCTCCAGACTTATGGAACACTCGCCTTAGGTTGTATAGCACGGACCGCGAGGCAAGCAGACGCGAAACCGCAGCTAGGAATCCCGGCCGTCACGTTCGACTTCCAGCAGAAGTCCATCGCGGTGGCGAATGCGGACCGTTTCTCCGGCTGCGACCGCGTGACGGGAATGAGCCTGCCAGAGTTCTCCGCGTACCAGCACCTGTCCATTCGGGTCCAGCGCGGTTTGCGCAACCGCCACAGTTCCCAAAAGGGCTTCCCCGCCGGTCTGCACTTTCGCGCGGCGAGCGCGCACGGCAATGGTTGTGAGAAAGATTGTAATCAAGCCAAAGCCGATGCCCGCTCCCAGCGCCGTCCCCAGGTGCACGCGCATTTCCGGAATTGGCCCGTCAACCAGGGTGAGCAACCCGAAGACAAGGCAGCCAATGGCGGCGAGTCCAAGAATTCCGTGGGTCGCAAATTTAATATCCAACACAAACAGGACAACCGCGCCGACCAGAAATCCCACCGCCGTATACTCCAACGGCAGCAGATCCAGCGCAAATAAAGAAATCAACACCAGCAGTGTTCCCAACGCGCCGGGAACAATGGTACCGGGCGCATTGAATTCCAGGTAGATCAACAGCCCCCCCAGGATAAGCAGAATCACAGCCAGGTTAGGGTCCGTCAATGCACTCAGGATACGCTCTCGCGTGCTCGGCGGCATGGTCTCCACATCGGCATCGCGCGTATCGAGCACCTGCTTCGCGCCGCTGAAGCGTGTCACAGTGGTGCCGCTCAGTTGGTCGAGCAGGGTGGCCACGTTGGGAGAAATCAGGTCGATCAAATGAAGGTTGAGCGCTTCCTGATCGGTATAGGACTTGGAATTGCGCACCGCTTCCTCGGCAGCCTGTACATTGCGGCCTCGGCGGGAAACGTAGGAGCGAAGAAACGCTGCCGCATCGTTTTCAATTTTCTGTTTCAGAACCGCATCCATGGTCTGGCCTTCCAGGATGGGATGCGAAGCGCCCGCTTCAGTTCCCGGAGCCATGGCTGCGACATCGGCGGATTCAAGAATGAAAAATCCAGCCGAGCCGGCTCGGCTCCCGGAGGGCGCGACATACACGATCACCGGAACCGACGATTGCTCGATGGCGGTCACTATGGCGCGGGTAGAAGTGAGCAGGCCGCCCGGAGTTCCCATTTCGACTACGACCGCCTGTGCGTGGATGTCCGCTGCGTGGCGCAGTCCGCGCTGTAGGTAGGCCGCACTGATCGGCTGAATCGTGTCGTGGAGCGGCAGCTCGACGACAACCGGACGGGAGGACGCAGTGGCAGCCCGCAAGTGGGTGGGGAAAGATACCAGAACCAGCAGGCAGAAGACGATCGCAGCCCCGGACCTGGCAAAGTGCATGCATCTCAATCGACGCCGCCGCACTGTATCCATGTTCCCTCCGGCAGGCATCAAGGCTGAGCCTGTTGCGCCTGGATTGCCTGCAAGATCCCTTTGGCCGCGCTATTGTTCGGCTCAAGATGCAGGGCATCGTCAACATTGGTATGGGCCTCTGCGAGAGCGTGCTGACTGAGTGCAATCCGCGCCAGCACCAGGTAGGCCGCGGCATTCGGCTGCGCCTGGAGCGACTTGTTCGCCTCCTGCTGGGCGATTTTTATACTGCCGGCGTACTCGTGAACCTCCGACAGGCCGGCATAGGCAGCGGCGCTGTTCGGATCTGCGGCCAGAGCAAGCTGAAACTGTCGTTCCGCCTCCAGCAGCAGACCATCGTTCACATATTCTCTGCCTTGCTGACACAGTCTTTGGGCGCGTTCCGCGGGGGGCAGCAAACGCAGCTTCATCGCATTCATTTGTTCGATGGCGAAAGCGCCCTGCCGCAGTGAGCTTTCATCATAACCGCGCGCAATGCGTTCCAGCGGTTCGTAATCCGCGCTGGCCGCATCGGCGCTCGCCTGCGCAGCCGATGACGCGGTGTCGTCCGGCGCGGCCGCTGAAGGTTTCTGCCCTGAAACCGCAGGGGTCGAACCATCCTGACTGGAATCGTCCGCTACAGGAGCAGAGTCTGCCGCCGATCCCTCCTGATCCGCCGCTGGGGCCTGAGACGGCCTCAGTGAGGAGGGATCATCTTTCAAGATTGTCAGATTCTTGCGCAAATTCTGCGCTTCCTGATCTTGCGGACGCAGCGTGAGACAATGCGCCACGGCGTTCAGCGCGGCCGTGTAATTTTTCTGGCGGCGCTCGGAGACGGCGAGGTTGAACCAGTAGTCGGGACTTTGCGGGTCCATCTCGACAATGCGCTGAAAAAACGCTGTCCCGTTCTGGCCGCGCCGATTCACCGCAATTCCCTCGTTATTCAAGACCTCCGGCATCGGCAACACCGAAGCAATGGCGGCAAAGTTCTGCTGCGCATCGGCATAGTTCCCGGTATAGAGATAGCTGAGGCCGGCGTAGAACATCGCTTCCAGTGAAAGGCGACCGCCTTTAGGAACTTTGGCGAATGCCGCTTCGGCGTGATCGTACTGCTGGTTTTCAAAATATGCCTGACCCAGCGCAAACCATGCCTGCACGTAACCGGGGCTGATTTCTACCGCCTTGTTCAGGTGCCCGATCCGCTCTTCTACGGTGGGCTCGACCAGTCCCCGGATATAGTTTTCAAACGCATCCAGGCGCAAGTCGCGGCTGGATGCAAGAAAGGTCTGTTCGTCCAGATTCAGCGTGGGATCGATTTGCATGGCGATCTTCCAGGCCAGCTCATCTTCAATATTGATCAGCTGGTCCAGGTTTCCCTGCTGTTCCAGAGTTGCGCCCATGCTGGGACCATGCATCACCAGCACCCGCGCTGTCGCCGTAATGCGGCCGTTGGCCACGGTGTAGTTGCCGAAGACGACATAATCCGCGTCCAAAGTTTGAGCAATGCGATAGGCGGTCGCCTGCGTCGGATGAAAATCCGCAGGCAGCCCCAGGTGCTGCATCGCATAGCGCCGGTCTTCGCGTCGGATGGTCAGAAAACCGGCGGAGGTCAAACGCTGGTTCAGAATATCGGGGAAGGATGCGCCAATCCAGTCCACGCCGGGCTGCGCGGAATTGTTTTCGAATGGCAGCACCATGACCAGATGGCCATCCCAGTTGGCGTCCGCCGTTGAAGGCTTTTGTGCGGCGCAGGAGAACGCCACCAGCGCGAGCAGCGCGGCCACAAGAAAACCCCGGCAGGGGCGAGCCCGGAAAATACGAAAAATGATTGTGTCTCTGATTTCAGTCACGACACTGGTGATTATAGAGTTCGGCATGAGATTCAGCGGGAAACTCCTGGCCGAACCGGCTGCGCCAACCGAGTGTTGACGGCTTCCGCCAGAAACGGAACCGGCCGCATCGATTGCTGCGCCATTTGTGGGCGATCAAACAGCAGCACGGCTGCCCAGAGTCCCTGGCTTTTGGCCTGCCAAACCAGGTCGCCATGCAACAGTTTGGCAATCAAGGCAGGCGGCAAATCGTAATGATAGCCAAAATATTCCTTGTTCCATTCACCATCGCCGAAGTGCGACCAGCTGAGTCCATTGGTCAACTGATACTTGGTTGAAAAAACCAGCGCGGCATCATAGTTATGCATTTGCGCCGCCGCTCCAATCTGCGCCAGCGAGAAGTTGTCGATCCTCACCACATGGACCGGCTTCCTCACATAGCCAAGTTCCGGCTTGGTCAACTCATCTGTCGCCGGCCACGCGGTCAACACAGTGCCCCCGGGGGCGCGATGCAGGACCTGTGCAATCGCCTGCTGCTGCATCACAATCAGACTGCGATAGGTCAGGTTATCCTCCGGGGTAAAGCGGTATGGAGGATTGACGAAAAGGCCCGCCAAAAAAGCAACGACACTGAGCACGACGATCCATAGCCACTGCTCAACACGTCGTCTCCAGGTCGATACGCAGAGCAGCAAAATCAGCGGATAGAGCGGCAGAAGATATCGCGCCAACACGGCCCCGCCCATCACGGAAAAAAACAGCACGTTCGCCAGCAGCAGAAGACCGATCTGGGCCTGCAGGTT
The DNA here is from genome assembly GCA_963756315.1 of uncultured Acidobacteriota bacterium. Lineage (GTDB taxonomy): Bacteria > Acidobacteriota > Terriglobia > Terriglobales > Acidobacteriaceae > JAKAAZ01. The sequence goes on along the minus strand of CAVWNI010000009.1, from coordinate 472,968 downwards.
CCAGGACACACGAGGGCGCTCTGTACCATCCGCGCGCCGAAGCGCAGGTAAAAACATGGCTGCAACCATACATAGAACCGGCACAAACAGATTCATATAGATGGTGACTTGCATCAACCGTTGCCCCAGCGCCAGGATGAATCGAAACAGATGCAATGTCCCCAGCGCGTTGTAGCGCACAAATTTCGGATTGCCGAGAATGTACCCGGTCCGATGAAAATGGTAGGCATACCAGGCGCACAACGGGAGTACGGGCAAGGCAAACTGCATCGCGGCCCGTGCGTGTCCGCGAGCTGCCCGCGGCTTGCGGCGTATCTCCCACAGATGCCACGCCGACAAGGTCAACGGCATCACGATCGCGCTCTCCTTCGACAGGGCCGCCAGCGAAAACCATACCGCCGCAATCCAGCCGTTGCGTGCCGACGGCAATTCATACAATCCATAGGCGAGAGCCCACATGGTTCCGGCGGCAGCGTAAATATCCGCCTGGGCTAACGTGCTTTGCGTGAACCAAACCGGGTAGAGCGCTGTCAGCAGCGTGGTGGCGATGGCGACAGGAGAGCTTGTCAACCGCCGCACGAAAACAAAAACTCCCGTGAGCGCGAAGGCAGCGATCAGGCAGATCGCCTGCCGCGTCACTACAGGAGTAAAGCCGGAGATCTTCCACCAGAACGCGAGATACATGGCGGGAAGCGGCGGATGAGCATTCGACAGTGTGGAATAAGGGATGAGTGATCCGGTGCGAAAAAAGTCAAAGGCAGCCGGAATATAGTAGCCTGCCTCATCCCAAAAATAGGGCAGCCGCAGCAAAGGCAGATGCGTCAGGAAAACGAACGCATAGATGAGGGGAAAGACCATCCACGCCGGGGCAGGCTCATCGCGATGCCGGCGAAACAGGAACTGATTCAGCAACGAATGCCGCCCTGGCGGGGACGCAGGATTCAAATGCGGGTTCGAGGCTTGCAATGCGTCACTCCTGACTGGACGACAGGTTGCGGGCCCGGGGCCGTTGACTCCGCCGACAGTGCGCTCGATTCAGTGTAGCGTTGGGCCTAATGGATTGGGCCGTTACCCGCGACGGCGTTGGGAAATGCCTGAGTCGGTTCCAGGGTAATGGCGCCAAAGGCCTGCTCATATTGCGCCAGGTTCTGACCGAGCAGGTTCCACAATGCTTTGGCCTGTTGCGGGCTCAGATAAATCCCCTGAAAATTTCGTAGCACCACTTCATTGGCCGAATCCTGCCGCGCGGCGCCGAAGACCAGCATAAAATCCCACACGCTGGCCCGTACCTGCACGCTGTTGGCGTAGCCATCCCGGTAATCCGGCGTTTGAACGATGTCGATGTTCGGAGAAGAATGCGTTGGCTGACTCATGCAACAAGGGTATCGCGAGTTGGATGGTGCGCGTCGCCCTGAAATCCGCGGGTATCACGATGCGAAAATGATGATGTTTGAGATTCCCTGCAACCGGAAGTTTCTGCAATCGGTTCGCGCTGGTATGCGACATGCATGTGATTTTCCGGAGCAACTATCGGCTCGCACGCGGGTTAGCATCCTTACCAGAAGCATTCCTCGTCGCACAATCGCGCGAGAGAATGGGCGACGGTCTCTATAGTATTGGGTTCGACACAAGTTTCGAGCTGTAGCTAGCGTGCAAATGCATCTCGGTTTGTCTTTCAGTTAGAAAGGGAAAGAAATTCATGAAAAAGCAATCTGCGTCTCCGATGACCTCGTTTCTACAAGGTGTCACCGGCACTCTCCCCCCGACTCAAACGCGATGGAACAGGATCGGATTGGCTGCGCAAATTACCAGGCAGGTATTCGCATGGGTACTCATCCTACTCATCGTTCCCATGGGACAGGGTGCATTGTTGTTTGCTCAATCGGCTCCCGCTCAACAGCAGCAGTACAATGGCGCTCCGCCGCCTCCTCCGAATCAAGGTGGACAGCAGGATCAGGCTGGGCCGCCGCCCGACCAGGGCACTCCGCAGGGTCAGCCGTTAAGCCCGGAAGAATTGGGACAACTGGTTGCACCGATCGCGCTGTATCCCGATGCGCTGGTAGCACAAGTTCTAGCGGCTTCCACCTACCCCACGGAGGTGGTTGAAGCGGATCGCTGGGTGCAGGCGCAGGGGAATATGCCTGCGGACCAGCTCGCCGCCGCCGCGAACAATCAAAACTGGGACCCCAGCATCAAGGCACTCGTCGCTTTTCCCTCCGTACTGTCGCAGATGGATAAGAACATCCAGTGGACGACCGACCTGGGCAACGCCTACTACAACCAGCCGGATGATGTGATGGCTGCCGTCCAGTCAATGCGCGCGCGCGCACAGTCCGCGGGCACGCTACACAATACTCCGCAGCAGCAAATCTCCGACGATGGTGGAAATATTGTCATCGCGCCGGCGGATCCACAGGTCGTCTATGTCCCCGCTTACAATCCCTGGGTCGTCTATGGAGCGCCGATCGCGGTTTTTCCTGGCTACTACTACGGGCCGCCGGCGGGAGTATATTTCGGTACTGGATTGGCGATTGGCTTTGGCATTGGTATTGGGATTGGTATCTGGTCGCACTGGGGCTGGGGCTGGCATAGCTGGGGCTTCAACTGGCATAACCGCGCGGTGTTGTACCGCGGCGGCCATTACTACACCCATAGCTATACGGTTTACAATCGCGGCTACAATCGCCCTGGCGGTCCGCACGGCTACCCGGGCAGCAGAGGCTCCTACTACAACCACGGCGGGTATCAAAACCATGGCGGGGAACAATACCACGGGGGTCAGCAATATCACGGCGGTCAGCAAAATCATGGTGGGGAACAATATCACGGCAACGAGCAATATCACGGCGGTCAGCAAAACCATGGTGGACAGCAGTATCACGGTAGCCAGCAATACCATGGCACGTCCCAGGGCGGCGCGAATCACTCTTCTCAAGGCCACAGTGAGTCCCACGGCGGCGGCCATCAAGGTGGTGGACACGAGGGTGGTGGGCACGAGGGTGGCGGCCATCAGGGTGGAGGAGAACATCACTAGCAGAAACGCTTCAGCGTGAACTTCGATTACGCTGATTCATAAAAAGCAAAAAGCCCGCGACCAGCTCTGCGGGCTTTTTGCTGCTCTACTTCCGGATACAGGACCGAATCTCTAAGTCAGCAGTTCATGAGCTGCGTGCGCCGATCACCACCAGACCGATTCCTCCGAGAAGCGCGATCGCACTTAAGACAGGGGGAATGGGTATAGTCCTGGTTTGCTGATGGCTGATCTGGACAGGCCCCATGTCGACAACTTTCTTCTCGTGGGTAAATGAAAATCCTCCCAGAGCGAACCCCACAATTCCCAGAAGGATAAGAATGATTCCGATGATGGTCGCGGGCTTCATGTTAGAGAACCGCCTTTCTGCATTCGCCAGACCAGGGTACTGCTTGTGAATAGTTGGTGCGAAAGGGGGGACTTGAACCCCCACGGTTTTACCCGCCAGATCCTAAGTCTGGTGCGTCTGCCAATTCCGCCACTTTCGCATGTTTGGAATTCCTCATACGCTTCTTCCCGATTCTCCGGATGATGCTTCCCAATGGGTGTCCAACCGCATTCGCGAATACTACGCTCGCTACTCCGCCTGCCTTGTTATGGTCCGGACTCAGATGAGCGTATCGCATCATCCTTAGTATTGTAGCGTGGCGGCAAAGGGAGACAAGCGTTCGAAAATCAACCGCTGCCATGACGAGTGTCGAACAGCATCTGGCATCTGGTTTCCGCTCTCTCTGTCGCCTCGGAATCCTCTGCCGTTCAGAACACTCTTGCCGCCGGAAAGACAAGCAGCTTTTTCAGGAAAAGAGGAATGGGCTCCTGAAATTTCGCAAGGGTAGGCGACGCGATTGCGAAAATTAAGGTGAGCGCTAACGCTGGATGAGATTGTTTCCCCATCGCGAGGCCTGAAGATTCGCTGATACCGGCACATCATTCCTGGGATCCCAGGTCGCGCCAAGCCTTTCGGCAGAGGCGTGCTGGCGGCAAAATGATACCAAAGTACTATGGACATTCAATCCCATAGCCGCGCACTCTAGGGCTTGTAGCAAATTGCTGAGGAAGGCTTCCGTGCAGCATGAAACTGGCCGTATCTCCGCTGTCCGCTCGGCATTCGTCGGGAGCGCGCTTCAGGCAGGGGCGATAGGCTTCCTCAACACTACGGTGCGAGCACGCGGGTCGAAGGATCAGCGAACAGCCTGGCCGGCGGTGGATCTTGATTCACGTAAAAGATCTGCCTGGGCTGCTCGAGCAATGACTCACGGCGCCAGGGGCATCGATAGTTTTAGAGCAGTTCAGACGTCTGCTTAACGAACGGCGAGAACGACGTAAGGAATCCGTGAATCAGCGGTCGCTTATATCCGTGGTTGACGACGACGAATCCATACGTGAGTCGTTGCCGGATTTGCTGACGGTCTTCGGTTTCGCGGCTCAGACTTTCTCATCGGCAGAAGATTTCCTTGCATCCGACAAAATTGGTCAGACCAGATGTCTCATTCTAGATATCGCGATGCCCGGCATGACTGGGCCCGATCTGCAGCGCGAACTGAAGATCCGGCAACACCAGATACCAATTATCTTCATCACTGCTGGAAGGGATGAGGCTGTTCGTTCACGCTTGCTCAAGGAGGGAGCCGTAGAATGCCTGTTCAAACCATTCGACGACTCGGATCTGCTAGACGCTCTGAATGTCGCGCTGCGAGGGAATTAAATCCGCAGACGCCTGCGCGCCGCGAAGCAGAGGGGCATCCATACATGAAGCCAGCGCACCTGGCCACGGATTGAGGTCGTTACTTATGATGCAAACCACGCCAGTCGTCTTCGTTGTGGATGATGACATCTCCGTCCGCGAATCGCTCGAACTGCTGATCCGTTGCGGGGGTTGGGAGCCGCACTTATTCGCCTCGGCGCAGGAGTTCCTTGCGCTGCCCCGAGTCCTTTCTCCGAGCTGTCTTGTCCTCGATTTTTCTCTGCCCGGTCTCAATGGCCTGGAACTGCAGAAGCGCGTCTCCGGAGAGCGGCCGGAAATGCCGATTATCTTCCTCACGGGTTACGGCGACGTGCCGATGACGGTCCAGGCGATGAAGGCAGGAGCCGTTGAATTTATGACCAAGCCATTCAGCGACGACGTGCTCTTGAGTGCAATAGCGAGTGCCATTACGCGGAGTAGAAACATGCTCGGCCGTGAGGCGGAGGTACAAGCCCTGCGCAGTTGCTACACCTCACTCACCAGCCGCGAACGGGAAGTCATGTCATTGGTCGTTTCCGGTCGCCTGAATAAGCAGGTCGCTGACGAACTCGGCATTAGCGAGATAACCGTGAAGGCACATCGAGGCAAGTTGATGCGGAAGATGCACGCCGAATCACTTCCTCACCTGGTCAAAATGGCGGCGAGACTCCGTCTCACCCATTTGCCGAAGAGCTGAGCCTTGCTCCCGCGCTTCGCTACTCTCCGGAATGAACTCGCGCGCCAGGCCCGCGCGTTCATCGCGCCTAGCCCCACATTTAGATACGCTCGAGAGTCACCCTGGGAACAACTCCAGCTGTGCGCGCCCGTCTAAATCCGCTTTGCCCGCGGCCGGTAGGCCGTCAACGCAAACTGCGATCCGTCGCCAGCTTTCGCTGAGCCTACGGCCAAGCAAGCCGGCACTTCATCGCCAGGACGGTGCTTCGTGCCACAGAATAAAAGCAGCCTCTAGCGGCACGAATGCTCCTGCGTGCTGCGGAACGATTCTTGGCGTGTAATCCGCGACCGAGCGACCTGTGGGAACAGAAGCAGTGTAGGTGAGGCCCCCGGTCGTCCCCGCAAGGCGTTCGCCACGATCCATCGCTTGCGTGATTGATTTCTCGTCTTTCTGCGCCTCCGCGTACAGCTCGACGTTCACGGCATCAGGATCGATATCGTCAAGGAAAACCTGAACGTGAAATAGATATCGGTCACCCTGTTGCTCTACCGTCGCGGAACCGAATCGCAGGGCTGACCAGTGCTTCGCCAGTTCGGCCTGCCAGGCGAGGAGATCGGCTCCTGCTGAACCTCGATTCTCTGCGCGCTGATGAAACGCTGCCGCCGCCGAGAGATAGTGTTCTTCGGTATATTGGCGGACTGCGCGATTGCTCGAAAAGGCCGGAGTCAAGCGGGCCATACTTTCGCGCATGCGGGCAACCCAACCGCGTGGAATTCCAGCTTCGTCGCGGGAATAGAACTCCGGGACAACCTCGGATTCGAGCAGCGCATAGAGGCTTTCAGCTTCAGCCGCGTCCCAGGCCGGGTCATCCCCATGTTCGCGCCCATCTCCGATCGCCCAGCCTACGCCAGGCGTATAGGCCTCCGCCCACCAGCCATCGAGTTCCGAAAGATTCAGCCCGCCGTTCACCAGCACCTTCATGCCGCTGGTGCCGCTGGCTTCCCACGGCCGACGCGGAGTGTTCACCCAGACATCCACGCCCTGAACCAGATGTTCCGCCATGAGAACGTCGTAGTCGGAAAGAAAGACTACCCGGGATCGAACTTCAGGGCGGCGAGCAAACTCAAACCACTGCCGAATCATGTCCTGCCCGGCGACATCCTGAGGATGCGCTTTGCCCGCAAGCACGAGCTGAACCGGGCGCTCTCGATTCGTCAGAATGTTCACAAGCCGCGCCGGGTCGTGCAGCAGAAGGTTCGGGCGTTTGTACGTGGCGAAGCGACGGGCAAATCCCAAAGTCAAAATATTGTCATCGAGTATCAGTGCCGCCTGCGCGAGTTCTTCCGGCGACCCTCCCCGAGCTGCTAATTGACGGCCGTAAAGTTTTCGCACGTATGCAACGAGATTCTTGCGGCTATCTGCGCGGAGTTGCCACAGATCGGAATCTTTGACTGCGCGAATATCTCGTTCTGTCTCTGCCAGTGTTCCATGCCAGCATTCTTTCCCGCAGGAACCTTCCCACAAGCGGTCTGCTTCAGCAGAGTCCCACGTAGGGGTGTGCACTCCGTTGGTCACGTGCGTGACCGGCACCTCTGTTTCAGGCCACCTGGGAAAGAGGGGCTGGAAGAGTCGCCGGCTTACTTGACCGTGCAATTTGCTGACGCCGTTGACGGCGCCGCTGCCGCGAATCGCCAAATAGGCCATATTGAACGGTTCGGACGAATCCTGGCGATTGCGTCGCCCCAGCGCTAGAAGGTCGTCGACTGAAATTGATAGTTTCTCCTCGGCATACTTGCTCAGATATCTCTCAATCAGGCTGGGAACAAAGCGGTCAAAACCCGCCTCGACGGGAGTGTGGGTGGTAAACAGGTTGCCGGCGCGAGTGACGCTCAGCGCCACATCGAATGGCTTGCCGTTGTCTTCCATGTAGGAACGCGCCCGTTCCAGCACCGCGAATGCCGCGTGGCCTTCGTTGAGATGGCAGACCTCGGGCCGCAATCCCAAGGCTCGCAGGAGACGCCAACCTCCAATGCCGAGGACTAACTCCTGCCTCAACCGCAGGTCCGGACCACCCCCGTACAATTCAGTGGTAATGCCGCGGAAAGCCGGAGGGTTTGCAGGATCGTTGGTATCGAGCAAATACAATTTGGCCCGGCCCACCTGCACTTGCCAGACTCTGATCCACAGCTTAAAGCCAGGCAGCGCGATGGCCAGACGAAGCCATTCGCCGTTGGCCTCGCGCACCGGTCGAATCGGAAGCTGGCCGGGATCGTTGAATGGATACAAAGCTTGCTGGTGGCCCTGCCCATCAATTTCCTGGCGAAAATAGCCCTGTTGGTAGAGCAGACCAATTCCGGTCACCGGGACGCCCAGGTTGCTTGCGGCTTTCAGCTGATCGCCGGCAACATTGCCAAGTCCGCCGGAATAAATCGGCAGCGCTTCGCTCAACATAAACTCCATCGAGAAATACGCGATTGTCGAGACGCCCGAACGAGGATAGGTCCTTTGAAACCACGCTGCCGATTCTTCGGCAAGCATTTTCTCGCGGTGGAGTTCAGCCAGGAGTTTTTGAAATCCTGCGTCGGAAGTCACAGTTTGCAGTTTTTCCTGGGATACAGTTTGCAGCAGAACCCAAGGATTGTGGGTCAGATCCCAGAGCTCCGAATCGAGTTGCTCCCAAAGCTGGTCCGCCGAGTGGTTGAACGACCATCGGAGGTCCAGGGCCAGGTCCGTTAAAGCACCTGAAATGGCTGTATCCAGCGAACGATCAAAGACTGTCGAGCTACTCATAAACAAACTCCTCTCCTGCCTTGTCGGCTCAGGACGCCTGGGCGCTGCGAGCCAGCGTTTCCGAAACAATGGTCTGGGCTTCTTCCTCAATCTGTCGTAGATGGTCTTGGCCGAGGAAGCTCTCGGCGTAAATCTTGTAGATTTCCTCCGTGCCCGAAGGACGTGCTGCAAACCAGCCATCCTTGGCGATCACCTTGATTCCTCCAATTGGGTTGCCGTCTCCCGGAGCGGTGGTCAGAATCTTCTGGATCGCCTGACCGGCAACTTCTGTAGCGTGAATGTCGGAGGGGGACAATTTTGCCAGAACGGCTTTTTGTTCGGGCGTTGCGGGAGCATCGATGCGTTCGTAGGCGGGATCTCCCAGTTCGCGGGTGAGGTCGCGATAGATCTCACCGGGATCTTTGCCCACGCGCGCCGTAATTTCTGCGGAGAGTAGACAAGGAATGATTCCGTCCTTATCCGTGGTCCAGACGCTGCCGTCCAGCCGGAGAAACGACGAACCGGCACTTTCTTCACCCCCGAAACCCAGACGACCGGCGAGCAATCCCTCAACAAACCACTTAAAGCCGACCGGAACTTCATAAAGCCGGCGACCCAGCCGAGCGCTGACACGATCGATCATGCTGCTGCTCACCACGGTCTTGCCGACGGCGACGTCTTTACTCCACTTGGGCCGGTTCGCGAACAAATAGCTGATGCACACTGAAAGGTAGTGATTCGGCGGAAGCAACCCGCTTCCCTTGGTCACGATGCCGTGCCGGTCGTGATCCGTATCGCTCGCGAATGCGATGTCAAACTTATCTTTCAGGCCGATGAGTCTCTGCATGGCATAAGGCGAGGAAGGATCCATGCGAATTTTGCCATCCCAATCCACGGTCATGAAGCGAAACGTTGGATCGACCGACTTGTTCACGATCGTGAGGTCGAGACCATACTGCTCGGCAATCCGCGGCCAATAATCGATGCCAGCTCCCCCAAGGGGATCCACGCCCAGCTTAAGCCTGGCGTCACGCACCGCATTCATGTCGACAACATTGTTCAGATCGCTGACATAGGCTTTCAAAAAGTCGTGTTTGTGCGTTGTGGATGCACTGAGCGCTTTGGAAAACTGCACGCGCTTGACACCGTCGAGGCCGCGCTCGAGAAAACCATTGGCTTCCGATTCAATCCATGAAGTCACGGTTGATTCAGCCGGCCCCCCGTGCGGCGGGTTGTACTTAAAGCCGCCGTCATCCGGAGGATTATGAGACGGCGTGATGACGATGCCGTCGGCAAGCCCTGACTTTCGTGCCCGGTTGTACTGCAGAATCGCGTGGGAGACGGCAGGGGTGGGGGTATAGGGCGTGCCTTCGGAGATCATTACCTCGATCCCATTCGCCGCAAGCACTTCCATCGCGCTGGCAAATGCCGACTCCGAAAGAGCGTGCGTATCCATCCCGAGAAACAGCGGCCCGTCAATGTTCTGGAGCCTGCGGTAATCACAAATCGCCTGGGTGATTGCCAGGATATGCCACTCGTTGAACGCCACGTCGAAAGCCGATCCGCGATGGCCGGACGTGCCAAACACGACCCGCTGTCTCGGGTCGCTCGGATCGGGCCGTAACTCGTAATAGTCTGTGACGAGCTTCGGAATGTTGACAAGAATGGATGGATCAGCCGGCTTGCCGGCAGCAGGATTAATTGTCACGGAGCACCTCGCCCTCGCCCGTCAAGAGAATTGCGCTGGATCGAGGTTTGAGCAGAAAACCGATTTTGCCTTCGATGACAGGCTCCTTCCCAGGCTCGAACAGATCGTCGGGGGAGGTTCGGGAAGTATCGACCGCCAAACGCCAGATCCTCCCCGCCGGCAACGCAGGAATGGAAAAATCAACGGATGCGGCATCGGCGTTAAACATGATGAACAAGTCGGGTTCCGTCCTTCCTAGAATCAGACACGCAAACGATTTCTGCCGGTGGTCCGCCCAGTTGGGAGTGGCGCCGTTGGGCGCGAACCACCGGATGTCGTCATCCGTGTAGAAATTTTCCGCTCGCAAAACGGGATGGGCTCGACGAAAGGCGATCATTCCGCGAGCGAAGCGATGGATCTCCTTGTGCTTTTCGAGCAGGCTCCAGTCAAACCAGCTCACCTCGTTATCCTGGCAGTAGGCATTGTTATTGCCGCGCTGGGTTCGGCGAAACTCATCACCGCCCAGCAACATGGGAACTCCTCGCGAGATAAACAGGGTTAATAGGAAATTCTTGATCAAGCGGTTGCGCGTACCCTCGACACCGGGATCCTCGCTTGGCCCTTCCACCCCGCAGTTGTAGCTATAGTTGAAATCGCTTCCATCGCGACTGAACTCGCCATTTTCGTTGTTGTGTTTCTGGTTGTAGCTGACCAGGTCATTCAGCGTGAATCCGTCGTGACAGGTGACGAAGTTGAGGCTGCTTGCAGGCCCCTTGCACGACCGCTCGTACAAATCCGCGCTTCCGCAGATTCGGCTTGCGAACGACCCCATCATGCCCGCGTCGCCAATCCAGAAACGGCGCACGTCGTCGCGGAAACGGCCGTTCCATTCCGTCCAACGCTTGGTTGAAAAACTTCCCACCTGGTAGGCGCCGCCTGCGTCCCAGGCTTCCGCAATAATCTTTACGTCCCGCAGAATGGGATCTTCGGCAATGCCTTCAAGAAGCGGAGCGCTGCGCAGAATGTTTCCATGCTCATCCCTGCCCAGGATCGAAGCCAGGTCGAAGCGAAAACCATCGACATGCATGTGCATCACCCAGTAACGAAGCACATTCCTCACGAACTCTCTTACAACAGGATGGTTGGCGTTCAGCGTATTGCCAACGCCGGAAAAGTTCTTGTAGTATCGGCGGTCATCCTCCTGCAACATATAGAAGATCGAGTTCTCAAGCCCGCGCAGGCACAGCGTGGGACCCAGTTCATCGTTCTCGGCTGTGTGGTTCAACACAATGTCCAGGATCACTTCCATGCCTGCCCGGTGAAAAGTCTTGACCATCTCCTGGAAGTCCTGAATCTGTCGACCGCGCCGTCCTCCAACGGAGTAGGACTCCTTCGGTGCAAAAAAGGCGACGGGATCATAGCCCCAGTAGTTCTTGAGTTTCTTGCCTGTGATCGGATTCAGGAGCTGCGATTCATTTTCGTTAAACTCGAAAACGGGCATCAACTCAATGGCGGTCACTCCCAGGCTTTGGAGATACGGTATCTTTTCGGTCAAGCCAGCAAAGGTTCCAGGATGCGCCACCCCCGAACTGGGATGGATTGTGAGACCGCGAACGTGTGTCTCGTAAATCACTGTGTCAGAGGCGGAATGCTTCGGAGGCGAATCCATTTCCCAGTCGAAAGTGTCCCGGATAAAGATACTTTTCGGACTGGTACCCGCATCATCGACGGTCGAAAAGCTCAAGTCCGTCAGTTTACTCGAGACATCGTAGCCGCGCGCGGCTAGAAAATCCCAATTCTCGACGCCTGCAATTGCTCTTGCATAGGGATCCAGAAGCAGCTTGTGCGAGTTGAAGCGATGACCCTCTTCAGGTAGATACGGCCCGTCGACCCGATAACCGTAGAGTTGACCCGCGGAAATGCCTGGCACCCACACATGCCAGACGTCGCCAGTCCGGTTACGCACGGGATCCAGGTCGACGATTTTGTGCGGAGAAGAATCGCCGGAATTTTGATAGAACTCCAGGCGAACACCGGTTGCGTGACGGCTGAACAAAACAAAAGTGACTCCCCTTCCCTGTTCGTGGGCGCCTCCAATCGGGACGGGATCTCCCGGCTGAACTTCACTCCCCTTAGACGGTACTGCGAAACCACTCACCGGATTCTTCGCCGTCGCTAATTCATCCACTGACATCATTGTCCACCTGCGCGTCTCAGCCTCCTGCGGTCTCGTTCCGCCGTCGGTCGAAGTCGGCTGTGCTATTCCTTCTGCGCGATCGAGGACGTTTTCACGCCACCCTGCTTATTCCATCCGTGGAAACGCGAGAAGTCGCCCGCATTCCATGCCTCGCGCAGTCCGGGGGTGCTCAAATCCCAGTCTGGACGGATTTCACTCGTCGCCGCGCGCAGGTCGTGCCACAGATCAACGACCGAGGGACGGCCCCAGAACCAGTAGCCGTTATAGATGCTGTAGATCACCAGGCCCGGCTTGAGCACCAGCGTATGCGGGATCATTGGGTTATTTTCAGGATCGGTGTACTCCTGGATGTCGAGATCCTTCTGAATTGTCCGGCCGGGGTCTGAAAGGAACGTCCACACAGCCCCCACTGACGCACGGAATTCCTGAAGGGTATGGTGATCGTCGGTGGCGATCGTGACGATCTGGGTATACGCCACCGCAATCTTCGGATAGAACGCGGCGAGTTCCAAGTGCTGCTGGTGTTCCTTCGGGCAATAATGACCGCGAGCGAGCGTGAGGATGAGCGGATCATCACCCTGAAGCTCGCTGAGCTTGCATATTTTGCCCGTGTGATCGGGCAGTTCGTAGTCGGGAAAAATGCCCCCGGGCACAATGTCAGAACGCATATTTGAACTCCTCCGTTGGTTGCATGGAGCTACTTAGCTTCGCAGCTTGGGGCCTTCCTGGAGATCTCCTGAAATAACCCGCTGGTCCATCTGATTGAATATGGCATAGGAACGATCCATTGATTCCTCCCCCGTTGAATCAATCTTCAAACAAAATTCTGTGACCAGCCAAATTGAACCCGGCAACTCTGGAGCCATGAAGCCTGGCCGATGAGGGCATCTCAACCCCGTTTCCATCAAAGATCCAGGGTGACAGCCGCGTTTGGCTGGGAACAGCACACGAGCACGTTCCCGGCGGCAGGCCTCTCCAGCGGCTCGGGGCTATACGTAATCGATCCGTCAATCAGACCGGTCATGCAGGTATGACAAACTCCAACTCGGCACGACCATCTCACCGGAACGCCGCACGCTTCTGCGAATTCAAGTAAGCTCTTGAATCTCGGGTCCCAGGCGGCGCTAATCCCGCTACGTGCAAATGACACGGAAGGGCCAGGTCCAGGCGCCCCTGGCGGTGGGTGAGGAGTGTGATCGACCTGCGCCATGCCAGGAGTAATCGCCTCGAGAGAGCCGAAGATTTCCGTGTAAACGTTCCCGGGCGCCGCACCCCATTTTCGCAGTCCGTCCTGCATGTCTTGCAGGAATGAAGTGGGGCCACACAGATAGAAATCACTCCCCTTGGACACTCCGATTCTCTCCAGCAACGCTGTGTCAATATGCCCGGCGGCATCGAAATCTTTCCCGACCTGGTCGGCCGCAGTGGGCCTGCTGTACACAACATACCCGCGCCCGCGAGGAAGCTGTTTCAGCAATGAACGCGATTCTTCTCGAAATGGGTGATCGACACTATCGCGCGCTCCATAGATCCACCAGACCTGTCGTGGCGAACTTTCTGCAGCCAGAGCGTGCAACATCGACATCACGGGAGTCGCTCCCACTCCCGCGCTCAGCAGAACCACAGGATTTTGCGTGGGACGGAGAGTGAAGCTGCCGCGCGGCGCACTAACATCCAACAGATCCCCTGCTCGCGCGCGATTGCATAGAAATGAACTGCCAATTCCATTCAATTCGTTTTTGACACTGATGCGGAAATGGTCGGCCGCCGGCAGATCGGACAGCGAATAGCTGCGAAGAACCGGCGGCTTGTCTGGACCGAGACGCAGCCGCAACACTACAAATTGACCCGCCTGACAGATGGAAAGATTTTCTCCGTCGATCGGCACCAGATCGAAGGAAGTTACGTTCTCGCTTTCCTTATGGATGCTGGCAACCCGCATCTGTCGAAAGCCGGGCCAAGCTGGCGGTTGTTCTTCGTTGGCGAGCCCTGGATTCCCCGCGGCAGTTTTGGAATTCAAGTCTTGCTGGAGCATTGCCTGGAAAGAACTCTGCCAGCCTTTGCTCAGCGCAGGAATCCGCAATGCGCGTTGCAGTTGGTCGCTGGTTTGTCCTGGCAAATACAGCAGCGCGTCAATGTCGGCCACGCTGACTCGCTCCGGGCCGTCAATCATTTTTACGATGTCGTCGGCCGCTCCAACTTCTCCTTCCTGCAACACGCGAAAGTAGAATCCTGGCCTGTGATGCGCTACCAGCAAGGCCGGCATCCGAGGTTCATTCATGCGAATCCCGACGCGGTAGCACGTCACGCGCGGCTGTGTCACTTCGAATATCGCATCCCCAATGCGGTAGCGATCGCCAATGCAGACCTCGTTATCAGCAAGCCCTTCGACAGTGAAGTTTTCTCCGAACTGGCCGAAAGTGAAATCCTTACGCCCGAGAAAGCTTTCCCAGTATTGATACGAGTCCATCTGATAAACAAAAACGGCGCGCTGTTCCCCACCGTGACCGACCAGATCGCCTTGCGCATCGCCAACCACATTCAGCTTGCGCACCATTCTTCGCCCGTCAACCGGAGATTTCCAGACTGACGTTCGCACCGTTTTCCCGTTCCATGTCACGTCGCGCGGAAGACCGACATTCACTGAAAGCAATCGGGGCATTCCTACCTCGCTGAGTTCAAGTGTGTGCTTCGCATCCTTCTATCCAGATGCATTGGGCCAGCTTCTGCCCGACCGATATTCGGCTTGTGAGCATCGATGTGCGGAAGCACCATCCGTATTTTCATGTTCCCTCTCCCATTCCCCGATTGTCACTATTCCGAATGGAATTCCTTCGCCATCAGACATCAAAACAGAAGCCTGGCGGATGAACAATTGCACGATAGTATCGTCGATACTTTGGTGTCGGCTCTCCTCCTGATGAGCGTGAACATTCAACGTCAAAAGCTATGCCGGGTGAGTTGGAAAACGAGAGCGTCTTTTGGGAAACTCGTCGTACTCGGCGGCCGAAGTGGTGCGAAAACAAACGGCAGCCATTAAGATTCACTTCTTCAGAAAGGTCCGTCGCATCACAATGCCATCTCGGCCCGCGCTAGGTTGTTTTTTTAATGTTCAGAGAGCTTGTGCGCCTGCCCTTCTACGTAAACGGCCGCAGTTCGGCGAGGATAGTCGGCAAGAATTCCGAGACCGTCGGATGAATGTGCATCGCACGCTGGATGACCGTGTATGGCGCCTTCGCATACATCATATCCAGCAGAACGTGAATCACCTCATCGCCACCAACCCCGAGAATCGCGGCGCCCAGAATTTGCTTTGTTTCTGCATCGACGCAGATTTTAATGAAACCTTGTGTCTCACCTTTTTCACGGGCCCGGCTTACTTGACTCATTGGATATTTCACAGCCAGGGCAGCACGTCCGGATTTTCGTATCTCCGCGTCATCCATGCCGCAACGCCCCAGCGGTGGATCGATATAGAGCGCGTACGCTTGAATCCGGTCGGAGACGCGGCGATGGTCAGCGTTGAAGAGATTGTCCGCAACAATCTCATAGTCGTTATACGAAGTATGCGTAAAAGCGCCGCGGCGGTTGCAGTCCCCCAGCGCCCAAATGCCGGGCACGTTCGTTTGCAGTTGATCATCCACGGTTATAAAGCCGCGGGAGTCGACGGCAACCCCGGCCCGCTCCAGATCCAGGTCGTTCGTGTTGGGAGTACGTCCCACGGCCAGAAGAACGTGAGTGCCCAGCACTTCTGGCGGACCTTCTTCGCATGTCAGGCCGACGCCGACGCCGGCATCGCGTTTCGCCAGCGAGATGCATTTCGCATTCAGCCGTATCTGTATGCCCTCAGCCTCCAGAATTTCGCGTACGGCCTGGGAGATGTCTTCGTCCTCCCTTCCAATCAAGCGTGGTCCCATTTCCACAACCGTAACCTCGCTGCCAAAGCGGCGGTAAATCTGCGCGAACTCCAGCCCAACATAACTTCCGCCGACGATTACGAGATGCGCGGGCAAGAAATCGATGTTCATGATCGAGGAGTTAGTGAGAAATGGCACGTCGTGGACCCCAGCCATTTCTGGAACCGAGGCACGCCCGCCCACATTGATGTAGATCTTGTCGGCCTGCAGAACTTCATCGTTGACCACGATCGTGTTCGATGACTGAAAACGGGCGTGGCCCTGAATCACTGTGCAATTTGCCATTCCACGGAGCCATTCCTCCAGCGCCTTGCTTGAACTTCCCGAGGCCGCATCCTTGCGGGCTTTGACTCGTTTCATATCGACGCGCAAATCACCGATGGCGAAACCATATTCCCCGCCCCGGCGTGCAACGTGCATCGCATAGGCGCTCGCCACCAGTGTCTTTGTCGGCACGCATCCCGTATTCACGCAGGTTCCGCCAAAATCATGTCGTTCGATAATGGCGACGGTCTTGCCCACACCCGCAAATCGCGCTGCCAGGGGCGGACCCGCCTGGCCTGTCCCGATAATGATCGCGTCGAAGTGCTTCACATGGGAAGCAGTGATGGCAGTGTTCATGATTTCTCCGATCCGTCTGGCGTTGATCAGGCCAGAATTACGAGCGTGAGTCTATTCGACGAACGTATTGTTCAACACCAAGGTAGGGTTCGGCAATGAATACAGCCTACTGCCACTTGATGTCCCAGCCAATACGAAGGTATCGCCAATACCTTCGTCCAATTGATCCTCGGGAGCACCTCGGGTGTAATCGGTCCATCGCAGCCGATTCGGTCGGAAGAGCGGTGCTTCGTTTCCAACGGTGTACATGGAACTGGAGAGATATTCCTTCTCATCCGCACCGGCTGCCGGGTCACAACATTCACAGACGAGGAGATGAACGGAACGCTGAGCGTCGCCGCCCGCTCCGATGCGATCTTTTTTCCATGAGGCTCCCGAGGATAATGGCCGGAAACAAATCAAGAAAGTCCACGGAGGGGCGGGGAATGTCGGTGCGTATGCGGTGCAGCTGGCGAAGCAGGCCGGGGTGCAGGTTTTCGCAACCGCCGGGCCTGCTGATCTCGACTACGTTCGCAGCCTCGGGGCTGACATCGTGGTGAACTACAAGACTACAAAGTTCGAGGATGCGATGCCCCACGTCGATGCGGTACTCGACACGGTCGGAGGAGAGACGCAGCATCGCTCGTTCCGTGTTTTAAAGCCGGGCGGCATCCTCGTGTCTGTGGTTTCGCCTGTGCCGAAAATGCCGCCACAACCTGCGGGCATTCGTTCAGCATTTTTCCTGGTAGAAGTCACCACGACCCGGCTGAGCACAATCGCGAAATTGTTCGACAGCCGAAGCTGACCGCGGAGGTGGGCACGATGCTCCCACTCGAAGAAGCTCGGCGGGCGCACGAAATGCTGGCCGGTGCGCCGCACAAAAGAGGAAAGATCGTACTTACGATGGATGGCGTTCACTAGACCGGGAACTGCCGTCCCGAAAGGAGCAGGATCATGGAAACACTACGAAGTGTTCTGACTCGTTTTCAACAACAAGGTGCGGCGTTAGGCCATTTCAATGTTGCCGATCTGGTGCTTCTCAAGGCGGCTGTCGCAGCCGCTGTTGAGGTCAATCTTCCGGTAATCGTCGGCGCGTCGGAAGGAGAGCGAGACTTTTTCGGGACGTATGAACTCGCGGCGCTCGTGAAGGTCATGCGAGGGGAACATGACGTTCCAATTTTCATGAACGCAGATCATACGCATTCGCTGGCGAAAGCAGTAGAGGCGGCAAAGGCGGGGTTCGATTCAGTCGTAATTGATTTTTCCGCGTTGCCGTTTGACCTAAACATCTCTCGTACAAAGGAAACTGTTCAAGCCATCAAAGCCATCAACCCCGCAATCCTCGCGGAGGGAGAGATAGGCAACATCGGAACGGGCTCCGAAATCCACCAGGCCGTCCCCAACGAGTCGCTGTACCTCAGTACGCCCGAGCAATCTCGACAATTCGTCGAATCCACTGGAATCGACGTCCTTGCTCCCGCCGTCGGTAACATGCATGGCATGCTGGAAAGCATGGTCGAAGGGAAAACAAAAAAGCACCTGAACATCGAGAGAATTGCCCAGATCAAAAAGGCATCCGGAGTCTTTCTCACACTGCACGGCGGGTCGGGAACGGATGATGAAGATTTCCTGCGTGCGATTGCCGCGGGAATGAACATCATCCACATCAGTACGGAACTTCGGGTTGCGTGGCGTCATTCCCTGGAAAGCAGCCTGGCCAGTCAGCCGGACGAGGTTGTGCCATATAAGGTTCTGACGCCCGTAGTCGAGGCCGTGAAGCAAGTCGTGAGTTCCCGCCTGAAGCTGTTCGATGCTCAACTCACCTCGAAAGAAATGCATGTACAAACCGGGTGATGAGCGACTGATTCCATGCTCGTGCTGTGGCCGAATCTATAAAGGAAGGATGGCAATAACATGCCCGAAGCAACCTGGAAACCTCACGAGAAGCACGGACGCCTGACCACGCAGAGCGACTTACCCGACACCGTCTACGCGTTTCCGAAGCAGCGTAAAGAACCACTCACCGACGCTCAACATGTGCGTAACGCGGTTGCACGGTTCGACCAGGTCATCGACGTCTCCGATGCCGATCGTGAATTGGCGTTCGCGAACATCGAGAAAGCTGCGAAATACTACGATGTCGACCTCGCGGAAACATCATGGCACGATCTGGGCATTCATCCTCAAAAGAACAAAAGAGGGGAGTGAATGTCATGCCCCCTGGCAAATCGATTCGATCCGGTTGGCGTTGTGATAGTTGCGGCGAACGTATTTTTGATCTGCAGGCAGGCTGGGTGGAGTGGCTTGCGGCAGAAGACACAAAGCGAAAACCGAAAGTAGGCGGTTTGCGGTTAGTTCACCGTCGTCACACGAGCCCAGGATGGCCGGAACCCTACGGATGTCAGTACAATCCGCGAGAAGAATTCAGAAAGAACCGCGGCATCGTAGAGGGACTTGCTCTTGATCGGTTCGCGGGTCCGGACGGCCTTATGCTACTGCTTTCGATGATTGCTGAAAGCGAACTACCAGCTCAAGAACTGATCGAGCTTGCCAAGCGAGTGCAGATTCCAGGTTATGAAGCAGTGCATGAGCTGGGCCGCGATGCCGTGATCGAAGGAGTGATAGCGCCGTCTATCGCATCAGGCTTCTACTTGCAGTGCGAGATCCGAGACGTGCTGAAGTGGGCGAAACATCAAACGTCGACGAGACGAACCAAGATTGAGAGCCAGGGCATCGCGTCTCACTGAATCATTTCGCCACGCCTGGCGGCTTGATATGATTTTGCGAACAGCGACACGAAAGGACAATCTCAAATGAAAAAGGACCTCCGCGGAATTAACCCCACTTCGAAGCCGAGTGGCAATGGGTGTGTAGAATGCCTGGCGTCCGCGAATGGCTGGTGGCTCCATCTGCGCCGGTGCGCGGAATGTGGGCACATTGGGTGCTGTGACAGTTCTCCCAGCCAGCATGCATCCAAGCACGCAGCAGCGACAGGACATCCCATCATTGCCAGCTTTGAGCCTGGTGAGGATTGGTTCTTCGACTACGAGAAGCAGGGGATGATCCAGGGTGTCGCATTGCCTCCACCGCACGCGCACCCCAGAAGTCAGCCCGTGCCCGGACCTGCAGGAAGAGTGCCGGCGGACTGGGAATCGCTCCTGAATTAGCTGCCCGTTACGGGTAGCCTCTCCCTGCCAAAGACCTCGCGTAAAACCACGTTGAAGTCGTCGAGTGCCTGGGCGCAGTCACCCGCGAAACTGGAGCCACATAGGCTTTCTATTTCGCCGTCCGGGCGAGTGCACCCAGGGAAGAACCAGGTCCCGGATCATCCCAGAAACTTGCCGGCCAGCCAGGAATCGATACTGAATTTTCCCGGGCCGGAGCAGATCAACCAGACAAAGAACAGCACATACAATACTTCCGGAAGATAGAGGAAGTCGTCGAGCCAGCTAAGGGGCGAAAGCCCTTTCGGCATGGTGGAAAGCGCATTGGTCAAGACCGCGACGGTCATATCGACCAATAGAGCCAGGCAGGCCGGGCTCGAAAGAAGCCCTACGGCCACCAGGGATCCGCCAACGAATTCGACACTCGCCACGAAATAAGCCAACTGGCGGGGAAACGGCGCTTTAGCCTGAACGAGCGTGTCGTAAACAGGCTTGGTGCCGCCTGCGACAAATAATTTGTTTGCCCCGGAGATGGCGAAGAACAGCCCAATCGAAACGCGCACCAGCAGAATGGCATATTGTTCCGAATCATTGCTACCCTGCAGCGCAAACTGAACCAACCGTTTCCAATCCATCTCTCGCCCCTCCTTCGATTTCGCCCTCGAGACTATGGATCCATCCGTTCAACCCACTGAGCGCGCCATGCGGGAGCTACAAATGGATCCGCAAAGTACTGCGTTTCCCGCGCAACCTTGTCGCCCACGAACTCCATGATGCTCACGGTGTAAGACGGCTTGCCGTCATATGTCAGGATGAATTCGGTGACCCAAAGATCACCGCTGCCGATGATTCGTCGGACAGTAAACCGCTTATTGCTTGGCTGACTGGCGCGTTGGCCCTGTATGTTGCGTCGGCCGCGGGTTCGCTCGCCCGACTGCGGATAATCCAGCACCGCATCCTCCAGATAGATGCGGTGCTCCGTTTCAAAATCGCTGGCGTCGGACGCCGCCCAATGCTGGTCGAGTTCCGCACGGATCTTCTGATCTCGCGCTGCAGAACTCTGCTCCTTCGTTTGTGGATCGTTCATCTTCAGTCTCCAATTCGACGAGAACCTAACCGCGTTTGCACAATTGGAGGATACGACTCGTCAAGTCGCCCTGTTTCCCCGCTGCTCCAGTCCCTATGATCACGGCATGGCCTGGCGCGGGATTTGGCCCAGGTACCACCCAAGTCGATTTTCTACGTCCCCCGGCTCGTGGAAGCCGCGCGACATCAGCCATTGGATTCCTTGCTGGGCGGCGGGACGCCCGAGCGACGCGATGCACGCATCCCACCCGGCGCCCAGTTCGACGTCCGCGGCAGGCCGGCGTTTTCGTGCGTTGCCGGATATCGAGCTGGACGCGTTCGTAGAGGCGCTGGCGACCCGGATCGCCAAGTTTGACAAGTGGGCGATCGCCCGGACCAAGCGCCTGGTGAAATAGCAGATGCGCTCGTGGATGGCATGGGATTCTCCCCCGTGTTGGCTATTTGGAAGCCGTGGATTCAATCCGCCGCTTTCTATGGTTCATCCTTCGCAGCAGATCCACATGCAACCGGCAACGACGTTAAGAACTGGGAACTTCGATCGGAAATTGTCGCTGGGCCGGCACAGGCTGTCACCATTCAGCCAGAACAAAATGGGCTGCGCAATTGGACCATGGTATCGCCCATACTTTCGTATCGACCGCAGTGTCCTCATGCCTCAGGCGCATTCTCGCCTCTACGCGCGCCGAACCTACCTCAGATCAGGCATTATCGGGGAATCCAATGTTTGCTGCGGTCTTCTCCGCAGCGCATGGTTGGGGTTCAAGCGGTCAATCCCGACGGTTACGCAATCGAGACCGACTTTCCCAGGGACTCTGGACCGCCCAGATCTTTTGAAGGAGCCGCGGCCAAGGTGCTGCCGTTCCGCATGATGTGCCTGTAAATAAAGAACATGATCAGCGCAATCGAACTGATCGCAAAGCCGAACCAGAAAGCCACCAGGTAGCTGCCCGTCCACTTGATCAAATAGCCTGAAATCGCAATCACCGTGCCGGTGCAAAAGTTGCGGATCAGCGAAGAGGTCGAGGTAAAGGATCCGGTGTCGGCCCTGTCCATTGTCTTCCAGAGGATCGTGTCTCCGGCGACCTGCAGCGGCTTGAACAACGAGAACAATACCACCAACAGGACCAAGCCGTTCGCAGTCGTCACGCGAATTGCGCACAGCGCAAGTGCCAGCATCAGAAACCACTGGATGCACAACGCCACATAGCTTCCGAACCGGTCAATCAACCAGCCTGCCGGATACGACAATGCAATCATGACCAGCAGACCCCACGACATCTCAACCCCGGTTTCGCCGATTGTCAGACCCAGCCTGGTTGTGGAATAGAACCACACCCAGATGGTGAAGATCATTGGAAGGGCGTTGAGCAGCGCTATCGCCACCATCAGCACCAGAATCCGTTTGTCCTTAAGGGCAATCTTGATGGGCGCCAGGAGATTGAATTTTCCCTGGGCGGGATGGAAGACCGGCGGTTCCTTGATTCGCCAAAGCGCCAGCAGCATGGTGACCGCCATCGCCGCCGCCGCAAGAATAAACACGCGTGTCTCATTCACATCTGCCATCTTCGCGCCTAAACGTACAGACAGGAATCCGGCCACGCTAATCACGATAGCAACCAACCCGGATACGCGGGCCAGTACCTCTTTCGAAACGCAATCGATCGACAGCAGCGGAAAGGTCGAGGCCTTCATGTCGCTGAAAAGGTAGTACACGATCATCAGCCCGATCAGCAGCCACTCCTTGCTGAAAAACGGAAAGAGGACCAGCACAGCGGTGATAAACGGGAGGGACAGCAGCACGTAGGGTGTGCGGCGACCGAGACGGCTGGTGCAGTGATCGCTCTTCCATGAAAAGTAAACGACCAGGAAACTCACCGCCCAGAGATTGGCTGACGTGAGCAGGCCAACGCTGGAATAGCTCACGCCGATCGCCTTCAGCCGGAGGTTCATCAGCGGCTCCACAATCGTCATGGAAAGCGCCATGCCAAATTGGCCAAAGGTAATCCACATCACGTTGCGCCACATCAGCTTGCGGTCTGCGTAAAAATTGGCGAGTTTGATAGCAGCGATGCCTTGCGCTTCCCCAGCGTACCCTTGCTCCGCCACGACCTGCTCGCTCGACTCCTCGCTCATCGTTCCCTCCCGGCATCCGCGGAGGCAGGGGCCTGAATCGACTTCAGCTCCTCCATACGGATCAGCCGGTTTTGCCCTGCGGACATCTCAGCGGCAAAGCAAAGCCGCGTGGTCTCCAGAGCATCGCGTGGGCTGGTTTTCGGCGATTCGCCTTCCGCCACACGCCGAACGATATCGAGCGCCTGATCGTGCGTGTTGTGGAAGTAAGCAAAGTCCCGCTCTGGATTCCAGGTTTCGGCCTGTACCCATTCGCTCGTCTGACCATACTCGTTCTCGCCGAACTCCCACCGCTTGATTGTTCGCGGGAAGACATCGGTCTCCGCTGCACCCTTTTCTCCGTAGATCACGTATCGCAGCATGTGCCCATCGCCCGCCTGCTGCGAAACGGCGTTCTGCAGGGGATCTCCCTTGAAGGTTGCCGCCGGGCCCATCATGAAACTGAGATGACTCACCGCTCCGTTCCTGAAGCGGTAGGTGCAGTGGTAGTTGTCGTGAACTTCATAGTAGGAAATTATGTTCGGAGCGCAGGTTGCATAGACCTCCTCGACCGCGTCGCCAACCCACCAGCGCGCCAGGTCGACGTAGTGGCTCAACTTCTCCCCAAACATTCCTCCGCTCGCCTGCGAACTCGCACGCCACAAGCCTTCTCGGCCCCAGGCGCTGCTGCAATAGAAGCAATGGGTGTTCAGCACCCGTCCAAGAAGCCCCTGATCGATCCAATCCTTCACCGCGGTGTATAGATGCGAGTAGCGCAGCTCGAAGCCGACCTGGAGAAAACCCTTTGTCCTCTCCGCCGCCGCCACCATCGCCTCTGCATCTGCCAGCGTTGTTGCCATCGGCTTCTCGCACATCACTGCCTTGCCTGCTTCCAGCGCGGCAATGGTCAAATCTTTGTGCGCGTTGTTGGAAGCCGTAATGAAAACTAGCTTGATATCCGGATTCCCCAGAACACGTTCAAGATTCTCAGAGGTCTTCACGCCATAGCGTTGTTTCAACAGCTCCATGCGCTCCGGATGGCGGTCGAATACGGTGATGCCGCGTACCAAAGGACTGGAACCTAAATGTTGAATGACATTTTCGCCCATCTGGCCGCCGCCAACAACAGCCACTTCGATTGCATTGCCATGGGTCATGCTTCATCCTCAATCTTTCCTGAATTTTTCCGGGCTTTTCCGAACCACGCGCGATTCCTGTTATGCGTCTTCCAGCTCTCGTCTGCGACCGGCGTCCACGCGCCTAGTTCGAATCCGCTCCTGTGTTCAGGGTTCGAAGTTCCCTGAGCATAGATTGCGCCTTCTTCTCGATCCGTACTGTACTCGACATCGACTGGCGCAGCAAACGTCAAATGGCCATTGCCATGCCGCAATGACCGCAGCCCCATTGCCGTCAAGCGCCGTGTCGCTTCATCCCACATGAGGCACTCGCACTCGCACTCCACTCCAAGCGCCTTCAACGTTCCGTATCCAAGTCGAATACCGCCCCCGTCGGGGAGAAGAATTGCGCCCTCAGCGCAGCGAACCTGGCTTCGCCGCGGGCTGAGCGCTACAAGAAATGAGCCCTGCGTCACTGGTTCTGTGGCTTCGAGCCGCCAGCGCTGATAGCGTGGAAACCGCCCCTCGCTGATGTCTTCCTGTCCGGTGTTGTTCAGGCCGTAGATATACCCGGGCACCCACGTGGGTTCTTCGACCACCACCCGCGCAGAGGGCGCAGTCCCGAGAACCTGAACGAAGATCTCTCCCTTTTCTTCGTCATCCAGACCTTTGCTGCCGCTCTTGATGCCGGCGATCAGGTTGGCTTGGCCGCCCGTCAGCCGGAACTGCCCATCGCCCAGGTCCTTCACGGAGCCCGGGCAATGAAGGTGCGTCGCAAAGCGGATCGCTCGCTCACCCTGAAAAGCATCGGAGAGCAGAATGGCTCCTGTCTTTCGATCGAACACGAATATCCGGTCGGCTCGCTGCACCTGGAGCTTTGGGTCAAGCGCATGCGT
The DNA here is from genome assembly GCA_963756315.1 of uncultured Acidobacteriota bacterium. Lineage (GTDB taxonomy): Bacteria > Acidobacteriota > Terriglobia > Terriglobales > Acidobacteriaceae > JAKAAZ01. The sequence goes on along the minus strand of CAVWNI010000009.1, from coordinate 447,998 downwards.
TACGACAATGTGGGCGTAGAGATATCGCTCACCGACGAAGCATCGCCGGATGATGGCGCAGCTTTCCGGCGGAACCGCGCCATTCAGATACTGACCATTCGTGACCGCACCGCCGTCTTCAAAGCACATGGTGTTGGTCAAAGCGCTGTTGAGCCCGTAGAGTCCCATGTTCACGTTGCAGAGAACCGGTGTTCCATCGATGGTCACATCGAGCGCCCCCAGGGACGGCGCGAACTCGCGGTTGTGCGGCATCAGGGTGAAGATGGCGTGGCGCCCGGCCTTTGGACCGCCGCTTAGCGAAATCGCAATCAATTGCTCGCCCCGGGACGTAGCAATAAGATCGCCGACGTCTCTGGCAAAGAGCGGCCGATCAGGGAAGGGTGCAACCTTGCCCGATGCATCCGGCGCATAGAGCAAATCGAAGATGCCAAGCGCCAGTTCGCCGGTGGCCTTTCGCTCCTTCTCCGCAAAGGCGCGGTAGATGGATTCGATGCCCGGCGTGGGATGGAAGCGGCAGAGGAATGCCGTCAGAAAGCGGTGCTCCCTTGTCCGTAAACCGCGCTGCAGCTCCTGGCTGTTGGGCACTTCGAAGGCGGCCAGCAACGCCTGCCCGAGATGGTCGAGAAACGCACTCGAGGAAAGCTCCGCGCTGTTGCCCGCGAATGCCTGGGCCGCCGCCAGGTAAAGAATCAGGTGAAACGGGAAATAGGTCGCCCAGGCCGCCTTGCCGCTGGCCGGAAACAGCGTCAGACTGTCGCAGAACAGACCGTGAAAGAGCGGCAATGCGTGACGTGCGATCGCCAGGTCTTCGTAAAATGCCATACAGGCAATGGCAGCGCCATTCCACGCGCCCAGTGAATGTGGGTCAATTGTCGGATAACCCATGTAGGCACGCTGCAGCAGGGTAAAGTCGTAAATTTTCTGCAGATACTCTTCGGCCTTGGACAAAATAGCGCGACGATCCTCGTCATCCAAGAGAGGCTGCAGGTAGTCCCAGGCCAGCGCGGTGTGATAGAGCCGGAGCCCGATGACTCGGTCGTTGTCGCCGCCCATCAGCAAAGGATCGGGACGGCCGCTCCAGGTGGCGGCATGCGCAAGTTCCATGATGCGCGCTTTCGCGCGTGCGCCAATCACCGCGTCTCCCGCAACGGCATAGACCAGGCAAGCCAGTTCGAGCGTACCCTGGCTGTTGTCGGTCAGGAATACCAGATCCTCCACCCGCAATCGCTGCTGGAGCGCGCCAAACTCAGCATTTTCGATCCAGCGTTCGCGCACACGCTTCAGCTCGCCCGCGTCAACAAAAATGCGTGGATGTCCGACAGCTGCCGGCTTTAATGGAACGGTGCGGCGATCGTCTCTCCGAAGCTCAAAGTAAGCCAGCCTTCCCCAGTCCATGCGATCCCGATCGCGCTCGATCAGCTCCAGGGTCAGCTCGTTCTCACCGTCCTGCGCCTCAAACCCGAACTCCGCCGAGAGACGTCCTTGCGCAATTTGCTCCGGACCAGGCAGATCGAACCAGAGGCCGCCCTTCAGCTTTCCGTTCACGTAGGTGCGGATCATGGGCACCGCCATCACGTTGCGAATGTGATCGAGGTCCCACGGACCCACCGGCACGCGTTTACCATCGGGAACGCGCACCATCTCAATCATCGCGGTGGACATGTCAAAGGCGTTGGGCCTGGTCTCGAAACGGCCGCTGTAAAGTCCCGCTGAAAGACCCAGACGGATGCAGAGCCGATGAGTGTTCGCCTGAATGTCCGTCACCTGCCCGGTGACATCGATGAACTCGACTGAATCGGGCCCGCTAAACTGATTCGAAATCGGCTTCAGAAAGGCGATGAGATCGGTGTTCTTCATTGTCCGCAAGGACTCCAGGCGACTCTTTATTCATCCGCTATCAGTTCTCAGTCGCCCGGATAGCCCGAGATTGTCTGCAGAAGCACTTGCAGGCCGAATTCCAGGACGCCTCAACCACGGCCCGTCATTCGAAGTAGTTCTATAATACGGAACTACTATTTGAATTACCTTTCCGCTGGAGAAATTCACACCGAAGCGCGAAACTGCCGCTACGGCAACTCGACAAGGAAGCAGCCCGAAAGGCTTCAGTTCTCGATATGCAAAGAACGGTCGCGCGATAGTGCACAGTTGATGGGGATAGAACTCAGCCTCAGCCACCTTGGATATCTCCCCGAGAGCCCTAAGGTCCTGACCCTGTCGCCGGGGGATGCAGGCGGGCTTCCCGAGATCATCCCGTTTTATCTACGCCAGAACTGCATTCGCATGCCGCGCGACGCTGGCAGCCCGCCACGCTTTTCGGAGCGCTTCCCTGCTCCGTATGACCTGCTCCGTGGGAAGCTGACGCCGGGTGCCGGGGTTCCCCCTTTGTACCAGGGCGAGTTGCGAAAGATCTCGAGCCCCTGGGGCGCCGTGTGGCAAGCGGATTTCAGCAGCTTCGACACTCCGGGCAGTTATCAGATCGAGACTGATTGGCAAATTTCTCCTCCGTTCGCCATTCGCCCTCGGGTGTATGACCGCATCCTTGCGAGCTACCTGGCCTTTCTGCGCTCTCAACGCTGCGGCTGTGCGGTGTTCGGCGTTCACGATGCCTGCCACCTTGATGATGGCATCCTCGACACCGATGGTTCACCTCTGCCGGCCGCAGGCGGCTGGCATGACGCCGGCGACTTCCGCAAGTGGCTCGCCTTCACGCTCTACCATATCGATGCGCTGCTGACGCTGCACGAGCGATCGGGCGAAGACCTTCAACGCGGAGGCATTGCGCCCGATTCGCTGCTCGACGAAGTGTCGTGGGGCAATGCTTACTTTCATCGCATGATCAACTCTCAGGGGCAGGTTTATGAGGACGTTGCCGGCGGCAGCTCGCCGGCAGGCACCGCTTACACTTACGAAAGTGACTGGTGGTTTGAGAACCATCCGGGCTGTTACGCCGATGCCAGCGACAACCGTTGGACAGACAATGTGCCTGCCTCAGGAGACGAACGCAGGATTCGCACCACATACAATCCCCTGGTCCAATGGGCCTTCGTTCACGTCCAGGCTCGCGCATCCCGATATCTGCCATCACCCCAGGCTGAAACATGTCTTCACCTTGCTCGGCATGCGGCTGCCTTCGGGCGCCAGCACCCTCATGACAATCGCACGCTATTTCTAGCCGCAGAGCTACGCGGAAATCTGGAGCTGCTTGCAGCCGGAGACACGTCACTCAAGCTACCTGCGCTCATCTCCTCGGCCCAGGAATTGATGCGACGACAGGCCAAGGTTCAGGAGGGGTTATCCGGCTACTTTACAGAAGCAAACGCGTCCGACGGATTCCGTTCCATCGCCTTCGCAGCGGATCCCGCGCTCACCCTCCTCCGGTTCTGGGAGCTGCGTTTGCTCCTGCACGACACGCCGGTCGCGACCCAGGCTCGACAGGCCGTCTTCGACTACATTGAGAACTACCTTCTAGCCGACTGCATCAGCAACCCCTTTTCGCTGACGCCTTATGGCGTATATTTTGACCCGCCTGGTCCCGATCGACAGCTCTTTCGCGATGCGGGATTGGGGCGCGGCGTGCGAACCTTCATTCATCCGTTCAATTCGCAGGGCATCGTCCACGGGACGAGCTCAGTCCTGATGAGTCACGCGCATCTGCTTGCCCGGGCTGCAGCGCTATTGAAGCAACGCACTTGGCGCGGCGCCGCCGAGCGGCTTCTTCATTGGTGTCTGGGACACAATTTGCTCAACCGATCGTTGTTTTCGGGCGTCGGGTATCGCCAGCCCATCGGTTACTCGTTTCGCATTCCGCAACTTTCTGACGCGATGATGGTAGGCTTCATTGGCAGGCCGGATGATTCTCCGTACCTCGAGGAATCCACGGCAATCGAATGGAACACCCTGGAATATTGGAGTATTCCCTTTCTTCAGGCGGCTCAGGCGGCGTGCTGGCTGCGTGATTGAGCCTTGTGGGACTGCTTGACACGGCACAGGGCAGAGCATATGCTCAGTCACTATTTCAGACTGCGCGTTCATAGTACGAAACCTGGGACCCTACATCTTCCATGATCCGATTCGCCTCCGAACAGCAACTCGATGATCTGTTGACGCAACCGAGCGAGACAGATATAGCCTTTGCCCGCGGGCTTCGCGGAGACACCATGGTCCTGGGTGCCGGGGGAAAGATGGGGCCCACGCTGGCCGAGAGGCTACTCCGCGCCCTGCGCAGCGCAAACCGTCCGTCGCGGGTGATCGCCGTCTCCAGATTTCAGTCCTCAGAAGCAGAAAGCAAATTGGCGGGAGCAGGCGTCGAGACCATCGCCTGCGATCTACTCGATTCTGACAGCCTCAAGGCGCTGCCGCGGGTCGAGAATGTCCTCTTCCTCGCCGGCCGCAAGTTCGGGTCAGCGGGAGACCCTGAGGTTACCTGGGCCATGAATACTGTAGTTCCGGCGCGGGTAGCCGAGCACTTTCGTGACTCGCGCATCGTCGCGTTCTCCACTGGAAATGTCTATCCGTTCGTGTCCCCGGAGCAGGGCGGTTGTGTCGAGTCGGATGCGCCAGCTCCCCTTGGAGAGTATGCGCAATCCTGCCTCGGGCGGGAACGGATCTTTGAGTTCTACTCCAAAAAGTTCAAGACTCCGTGTCTGATCTTTCGACTGAACTACGCAATCGATCTCCGCTATGGGGTGCTGGTCGACATAGCGCGGAAAATTTACGAGGGCAAACCTGTCGACCTCTCTGTACCTGCTGTGAATGTCTTGTGGCAGGGAGACGCAAATTCGTACGCCATGCGCTCTCTGGAACTCTGCGAGTCTCCCGCACGCATACTCAATGTAACCGGGCCGGAGACCATCCCAGTGCTGCACGCTGCGGAGTTTTTTGCTCGCCGCTTCCAGCGCGAATTGCTTGTGAAAGGCGAGTCCAAGGGGCTGGCGCTGCTGAACAACGCTGCCGCCTGCCATGCCGCGCTTGGCTATCCTGTGGTTTCTGCAGAAGAGTTGATGGAGGCGGTCGCGAGCTGGGTGGAGTCTGGCGGCGCAAGTCTGAACAAAGCCACGAAATTCCAAGTGACGGACGGAAAGTTCTGATGGCCAACAGCACCGAACAGTTTCGCGCACTTCTGCAGCAAGGCCTTGTCATTCCCGCCCACCCCCTTGCCCTTACTGAAAATCTCAAGCTCGATGAACGACGCCAGCGAGCGCTGACGCGCTACTACTGCGCGGCCGGCAGCGGCGGTGTCGCCGTAGGGGTCCACACCACACAGTTTTCCATCCGCGACAGCAAGGTTGGCCTCTTCGAACCGGTGCTGGAACTTGCCTTCGAAGAGATTCGTTCCTTCGAGCGGCGTTCAGGAAAAGTACTGGCCAGGATTGGCGGCATCTGTGGCGTTACCCGGCAGGCCTGCCAGGAAGCTGCGATACTGCGCCGAATTGGCTACGACGGCGGTTTGTTAAGCCTGGCCGCACTCCCCGATGCTTCCAATGATGAACTCATCGGGCACTGCCGCGCCGTTGGGGAGACGCTCCCCATCGTGGGCTTCTATCTTCAGCCAGCCGTCGGTGGACGTCCGCTCGACGCGAACTTCTGGGAAAGATTCGTTGAGATCGAGTCTGTTGTCGCCATTAAGGTCGCGTCATTCAACAGGTATCAGACCATTGAGGTGCTGCGCGCGGTCGCCAATAGCGGGCGCGGCTCTGAAATTGCACTTTACACCGGCAATGACGATAACATCGTTGCCGACCTGCTCACGGAATTTCGCTTCGGAGATCGGACTGTGCAGTTTGTGGGCGGCTTGCTGGGACAGTGGGCCGTTTGGACACGAAGCGCTGTTGCGCTCCTTCAGTCCGTAAAGGACACGAAGCGCAACCGAGCCCGCCTTGACACTGTCCTGGCCCAGGGCGCGGAGATTACAGATGCGAATTCAGCCATCTTCGACGCCAAACATCAATTTCACGGCTGCATTCCGGGCATCCATGAAGTCCTGCGCAGACAAGGACTGCTGGCCGGTCTCTGGTGTTTGTCGCCAACCGAGTCCCTCTCCGAGGGACAATTGGAGGAGATCGACCGCGTCTACTCCTCCTATCCACGTTTGAATGACGACGAGTTCGTAGCGGAACACCTGGATCAATGGCTGTCGTAGCAGGTTCCTTGCAGCCGATCCTAGCGGGTCGTGGTCCACGGTTACCGGGGCATCCTGGAACTCTGGAAGGCTGGGTTGCAGGTTAATATTCGAGTACGGAGAATGAGGCGCCGTGAACGAAAAGACGATTGCAACCATAGCGCTCAGAGATGGAGGTTTCGCCAATCTTCAGGAGACGCTCCGGGAAGCTGCACAATGGGTGGAACTTGCAGCAGCCCAGGGGGCGAATCTTGCTGTGCTTCCTGAAACGATCAATCTGCTGCATCGAAATGACGCTTCCGTTCCGCTCGACGAATTTGCCCTTCAGGACTGGCAGCAAGCAACGGCAGTCCTCTGCGAAACCGCCGCACGATCGAAGATTTCTCTGATTCTGCCGCTGCTGGTGCGTGATAACGGTGCCCTTGCCAATCGCTTTTATGTCCTTTCAAGGGATGGAGCTTCGCTTGGCTACTATCAGAAGCGCGTCCCTGCTCCCGGCGAAAAATCCTCTGGAGTCGAATCCGGAAACGACCGCCCCGTTCGCTGGGAAGATCTCAACATCGGCGGAGCCATTTGCTTTGATCTCTATTACCCCCACGTTGTCTTCGATCCCCAGATCGAATCTGGGGCGGACCTCTTTGTGATTCCGAGCCTCACGCCAGCCGGTTCTCTTCTGGACTCCTACGCAGTGATTTATGGCGTGCCCTTTGTCCTTGCTTATTCGCCATGGAGCCGCATCCTCGATCGGGATGGTACGGAACTGGTGGCCGGTGGCTATCGATCCGAGACGTTGCGCTTCGGCTTTGGCACTCCAGTGACGATGGCCACCATCAACTTCGATGCAGTCACGCTGTTCGCAGATGATAACCAGGAGAAGATGCGCGACGTCGCCCGCCACTACGGTCGCGATGTGCGAATCCGATTCAATCAGCCCAACTGCCTGTTCACCCTGGAATCGCGCACAGCAGAACTTTCAATAGATGAAGTGATGCGGCAATTCGGTCTTGTCTCTCGACGCGACTATTTCGCCCAGCACGATCCAGTCCTCCATCAACACGCTTCCTTACCGAAGCGTACCTAGAAGCTGGTAAGGAGCCCGTGTGACCCCGCTGGATACAACCCAACCTCTTCGCTTTGCCGTGATTGGCTGCGGCTCTGTCGCCCGCGCCCAGCACATCCCCAACATCGTGCAATCTCCCAGGATGACGCTCCACACCTGCGTCGACCTGGATGACAGTGTGCTGGCCGAGTGCCGCGATGTCTTCGGCGCCACCCATGCTCGAAAAAGCTTTCAAGACGCCATCGAAGATCCTGAGGTTGACGTCATCTGTCTCGCGACAACTGAGAAGCTTCGTCTTCCGGTGATCGCATTGGCGGCGCAAGCCAACAAACCCGTATATGTCGAAAAGCCTCTGGCGATGACCCTCGAAGAGACGCTCAAGATTCAACAGGTGGTCCATGCCAGCAATATTCCGTTTTGCGTAGGCCACAATCGGCGCGCGAGTCCTGCGATGCTCGATGCGCAGCGAATCTTCCGCCAGCACATGACCGCTCCGAAACCGTGCCCATGGCGCTGGCGCAGGGAAAGCGATCACGTCCCGGCCTTGAGTGAGGATGGAGTTCCATCCGTTTCTGTGCGCATCAACGACGACTGGTATAGCTGGAAAAGGTGGGTGTTTGATAAGTCCCACGCACCCCACGGGCCCATGCTCTTCGAGATGACTCACTTTACCGACGTATGCAACTGGTTCATTGCGGACGAGCCCATCGAAGTGACGGCCGTGGAAACCGGAATGCTGAATGAGGCCGTCATCATCCGATATCGAAGCGGCGCTCTGGCCACCATTGTTATCGGAAGCAACGGAACCTTCGGCTACTGCAAAGAGCTGTATGAGTTCATGGGGAACGGCGCTTACCTTGCCGTGGATCACATGCTGGAGGTTCGCACCGCCGGAATCGAAGGCGTTCCGGCAAAAACCATCTATCCCATGGTGCAGGATCGCCACCCCCACGTCGGCATCGAGGGAGGCGTCTCCGGATGGCTTGCCAAGAAACGCGTGGCCTGCGCCGAAGCCGCGGACAACAACGATCCCCGCCTCCAGTTCACAGCCGAACCCGATAAGGGTCACGCTCATGCATTAGAACGCTTCGTGGATCAGATCCTGGGCCAAGGGCCTGAAGTGTGCGGCATTGATGCATCAGTACTCGCAACGCGGGTTGCCTTCGCCGCCGTCAAATCCGCTCATGAGAAGCGAACAGTCTCGCTCAACGAGATCAACTTATAGGCCCAGTTGCCCGAATGAATCTCGGCAAGTTTCATTCACCAACCCACGACTTCGGCGCGGTCGTATTGTCGGCGAGGAATGCGAATGAACTTGAACAAGTCGCCGCTCGAGTGAAATGGTCGGAAGTGAATTCTGCGGCCGCAACTCCGCCATCTACCGCCGCGATTGTGACACCAAACCAAAACTCTACGCCTGGGACTCAACGGCCAAAACTTCAGCAGAGTCCGACATGGCAGACAGGTCCGTCGCATCCGCTGGTTTTTTCTTCAGCTGTTTCCAAAGGAGCAACAACAACAGGGTTGCCGAAATAATACTGGCCGCGCCATCGGTCAACAAAAGTCCTTGCACGCCAAAGTGTTTGTAGCCCTGGCCGTCTGCCCACGTCATATATACGATGGCCGCGTTGGTGGCCGCGGAAAACAGTCCCAGCTGGGTGCTGGCAACCGCGCTTTTCTGGCCCACCAGTTGATAGCCCAGTGCGTTGAACGCAGCATAGGCGACGCCTGCGAGGCCGTTGTACAGCAGCGCGCCCCAGATGAATGACATGGACGTATGAGGAGCGAAAGCCAGGGTCAGCGCCGTCAGTCCGGCCCCTATCCCGGCGGAGAGGTACAGGAACCCGCGTGAAATCTTATTTGCGGCGTACCCGCCCAAAAGTGCGCCCAGCGATGTGGAGACGGCGCATCCCGCGCCTGTGATCCACATGACGGTATGTTCACTGGTATGGAAATCCCTGCCCATCCCCGAAAACAGGTTGATGGCAGCGACCGCACTCGCCGGGGCCAGGAAGAGTGCAAACCCGGTCAGGCACTCCTTTGTTTTGGAGGCGCGCCACGTCGCCCTCACGGCGTCGGTAAAGATCTGCCGGAAGCGGAATGAAGATTTTCTTGGCTCCGGAAACAACATGGTCGGCAACGTCCCGAGCACAATACATGCCCCCAGGCCCACGCCAATCCAATGGAGAGCAACGTGGGGCGCCAAAGACATAACGGCCAGGGAACCCAGCGCTCCTCCGCCCAGGTTTGCGACATTGGTCCACCCGCTCACGGAGCCGCGCAACTCGTCGGGTGTAAATTCCGCGGTCCAGCCGCTCACGGCCCCCGCAAAAAGCACCATGGACAACTCCGCCAGCAGCAGCAGCGCCGTGGCTGCTGCCAGATGCGCCGGCGAAAGCACAAGGAGCGTTAACGCCAGACAAATCGCCGCAAAAGCTGTGGTGATCCGGCAGTAGGCGCGGCGCGTCAGTCCTGTGTCCATCACAGGCTGCAATAAAAATCCCCAGAATGTGGGCGACATGGCGATGGCGCTGGTGGTCGCCACCTGATACAGCGGGATGCCCAGGTTCGTCAGCAGAAAAGGCAGTGCGGTGATCGTGAATCCGACCACCAGGCCGAAGGGAAATATCGCCATGCCGACAAGCCACGCGGGTGGGAGCCGCGTGGAATGGAGGTGAGATTCGCGGGCTTGTGGCAGAGATTCCTCCAGAATTCAGCTGTGAAATTAAGACGGCGATCGAGCGGCAAAGGTTAGTTCTGCGCAGACAGGAAACAGTGATACTTCTTGCTTATGATAGCGGGCGTCGCAGTTCGGGGTAAGCGGAAACCCGAGACTGCCGCCGATTCCTGGGCCTACCGACGCACCGCTCGCCGCTTTGTACGCGACACGGGTGATTCCATGAAGCAGCTGCGCAGCGGTCGTCTCAGCCTAGGGTGTTGGCTCCGACATGGACGGCGGAGCCGCATCGGGCGCACTTCCCCACGCTTTGTTGGGCAGCGGTCCCATATTGAGAGTCAGAACTCCCCCGTTTGCGATATCGGAGTGGCTGAACCATGGTTTGTTCCACGGCTTGCCGTTCAGGGTGGCCGACTGGATATACATGTTCTTCGCAGAGTTATGGTGGGCGACGATTTCAAATGTTTTGCCGCCACCCAGATGGATCGTTGCCTGGTCGAAGATTGGACTGCCCAGAATATAGTCGGGGCTCGATGGGTCGACGGGATAGAATCCCATCGCGCTCATCACATACCAGGACGACGTTGAACCCTGATCATCCATTCCCGGAAATGCCAGCCCATACTTGTCGCTGCCATACATCAGGCTCAGAATCTTCCGCGTTAGCGCTTGTGTCTTCCACGGTTCTCCGGCCCAGTCGTAATAATAGGCGGCCTGCTGATCCGGCTGGTTGCCCTGCACATACTGCCCGATCATCCCAGTGCAGTCGCGGCAGATACCTTTCGGGTCGTACGGCGTGCTGAAAAACTGATCCAGCTTCGCGGCGAATTTCTGGCGGCCGCCCAGCAAATTGATTAGACCCTGTACATCCTGCGGAACCAGCCAGAGTGTGGACCAGCCGGACGCTTCTTTCATCATGAAGTTGTAGTAGGGTTCACCCGGATCGAATGGAGAAATCCATTGGCCGTCCGCGGTTTTGCCGCGCATGAATCCAATGGAAGGATCGAACACGTTTTGATAGTTATGCGCTCTCGCCAGAAACATTTGGTAGTCGTCTTCCTTGCCAAGCTTTTTGGCATAGAGCGCCATCGCGTGGTCGTCCCAGCTATATTCCAGGGTGGTCGCCACGCCCGCCTTGCCGCCGGCATAAGGTGGATCGGGATTGCCTTCCGGGATAAAGTCGGAAATCCAGCCTTGCTTCATGTATTCCGCAAGATAATGTCGTGGACCGTTCACATCCGTCGCATTCTTCCGAAGATATTCATAGACCGCGGCTCGATCGAAATTCAGACCGCGCTCCCAGTCACCCAGATACATAAACACGGCATTATCCCCGTGGAAAGAGGTGCCCATGTAACCGGACTCGCGAGCCATGTCGAGTTGCGAACGCAGAATGTCGACCTTGACGTCCGGCTCCAGCAGAGTGAGCAGAACGATTTGGTTCCGTCCTGTATCCCAGAAAGGTACGGGGCCATAAAAGTCATAGTCTGCGGTCCGCACCTTGCCATCCAGCCCGGTAAACTGCTCTCCTTTTCGCGCGATCAGGCGAGGGCTGGCAAATGAGTGATACAGGCAGGAGTAGAACAGCATCTTCTCTTTTTCCGTTCCACCTGTAACTTCAATCCGGTCGAGCTTCCTGGCCCATGCGTTTTCCGCCTGCTGTCTTACGCCATCAAAATTCCACGCTGGATCTTCCGCCTGCAATCTTGCCTCGGCATCGGCGTAGCTTCGCCCATGCGCAATTTTCACCAGGACCTGTTCTCCTTCGCTGGTGGCGAATTGCACATAGGCTCCGGCATAGGGTCCTGATATCAGGCGTACGCCGGGCTCTACATCCTTGTCCCCCAGGAAAGACCCTCGCGTTTGCCCCGGGGGCGGAGGAATCTGCTTGAATGTGCCAAATATCTTGAATGGCTGCGAGAACTCTGCAACGAAATATGCCTCGTCAGCACCTCCTGCCCGCTGCCGTCTTGCAGAAACCTGAGCCTCGCCGCGTACGGTATGATCGCCGACCACTTCGATGTCGCCGCCGATCCGTCCCAGGTCGAGCAAGACGTGGGCTTGATCCGTCTTGGGGAATGTAAACCGATAAATTCCAGTCCACGTGGTTGCGCTCATTTCTACTTTGGTTTTGAAGTCGTCGAGGTAGACAGAGTAGTACCCGGGAGAGGATTTTTCGCGCGCCTTGTCGTAAACCGAGTAACTGCGCTCCGGCGGCACTGTCCAGTCACCTACGACCGGCATCACCGTGGGACCGTCATACGAGCCACTCGAAAAACCGACCATGGTTCGATTTGGATAATAGTATGGGGCTCCTACTCCAGCCGGATAGGCGAGGTCGAGATTGTTATTGATCGGTGCCATATCGGTTGAGCTATGGGGCAATTCGGCTCCCGGTGAAGTAAATCCCGAATAGAGTTGCTCCCCCGGAGGCGGAGCGTTGCCAATAAGCTCTTGCTTATCCAGAGGCGCGGTTCCGACCAGGCCGTTCGCGTAATCGAGAGGCTTCTTACTCTGCGGCGTGCCCTGAGAAAACAGTGCAACAGAAGAAAGACATCCGGTGAGCAGGAATGCGATTGCTTGCCTGGCAAATCGATTTGCAGCATTCATTGCGGAAACACCTCTCGACCAATGGAAATGATAGCGATTGTTCTGACGTGCGCTTTGCGAACTTCGAAGTCGTGGAGAAGGGCGCGGATTTGCGCCGGGATGGGAACTTCTCCGATGACACCGGTGGTGCATAGCCATAGTAAATCGACTTGCATCAATATGTTCGCTTTTGATGATTGACACTGCCAATCTTCGGGTAATAGTCTAGGGCTGTTCTTGAGAGATCGGTCTCTCGCATTCGGATAGATCCGCGTTCACTGCCGTCTATGCCGGCGAAAAGATACGCCGAGCGTTACCAGCAAATCGGAAACATTTGCTTTCGGCGTTGCCGAGACGGCCCAACTACCCGGACGTTCCATGCCGCCATTTCCGCTCCTTAATTCGTTGCTGAAGGATTTCGATCATCGGATGCCTTCTCGGCCAATCATTGAGGGACTGACTCCGTCATGGGATATGAATCCTGTATGGAGAATGCTGGACAGGAGAAACGATGGATAGAAGAACCTTCAACAAATTGGCTGGCGGTGCAGTGATTGGAGCAATTTCTGGAAATGTATTGGACGTGGGCGCAGAGCAAATGACTCCGCCTCCGAGTGTGACTCAGAATTCAGTCGGACCCTCATCGGTTTCCTCCAGCCAGGTCGTTTTAGAGGATGCGGAAGTCTCGATGGCGTTTGATCCCGAGTCCGGTGCGCTGACTCGATTTCACCGGAAATCTACCCAGTGGGACATCCAGCGGCGCCCGGAATTGGGAGTCTCGTTTCGCCTTCTCGCACCGCTGCCCAACCGTCGCGACAACTTTGTCCTGGGTCAAAAGCAACGAGCCGTGGAGGTGAAAAAGCTCTCCGATCAACAAGTCCGTCTGCAGTGGAAGAATCTGGAGAGCGAGCACGGTGGCGTTCTGCCCATAACATTCACCGCGCTGGTGACACTGGAAAACGGCGCTGTCACCTTTGACAGCACATTGGTCAATGATTCGTCGCTCACCGTAGAAACCATCGACTATCCATACCTGGGCGATCTTAGTTCGCCCGCACGTGACACGCCCATGCGTAGCGATCACATGTGGTACGACAATCTCGTCGGCGATGACATCTATCCGGATTTCCGCAACGAAAAAGGATACTGGGGCGTGGACTTCCCGACCAAAACGATCGAATCCAAGCAAAGTTTGTTCTGCCTGATCCAATGTCCAGAGCAAGGTATGTACGTCGAGATGCACAATCCGAATCAGCCGTATTTGCTGGAATTTACTTTCGAACAACATCCCGGGGTGCTCGACTCAGTTAGCAATGTGGTCCCGACACAGGACGAAGTATCAGGGTTTCCAGTCCACCTGGAATTCCGAACCTGCCACTTTGTTTTCACTCATCCTAAAACGACGAACAAGCTGGTTCCTGTTGTGCTTCGCTGTTATAGCGGAGATTGGCACGCAGGCGTCGACTTATATAAGCAGTGGCGCGCAACATGGTTCCAAAAGCCACATATTGCCGACTGGGTTATGGGTGTCAATTCCTGGCAGCAGCTGCAGGTCAATACGCCCGAGCAGGATTACAGCATTCCCTATCGTGAGCTGCCAAAATACATTGATGAATGCGTGGAGAACGGCGTAGGAGCAATTCAATTGGTCGGCTGGAATATTGAGGGCCAGGACGGCGGTGACCCATGCCTGGACATCGACCCTGGTCTGGGCACGTGGCAGCAACTGCACGATGCGGTCGCATATGCGCAGGGAAAAGGCGTGAAGATGATCATGTTCGGCAAATTGAACTGGGCCGACATGACGACGGAGTGGTTTAAGAAGGAGTTATATAAGTATGCTGCCACCGATCCCTATGGCATTCCCTATCAACAAGGCGGCTACAGCTATGTAACTCCCACGCAACTGGCCGCGATTAATAATCACCGCCGTGAGGTGATGGATTTCCTATGCCCCGCCTATCGCGATATCGCCACCAGGCAGTTTCAAAAGATCCTGGCCCTGGGCGCCGCTGGATGGCTCTTCGATGAAGTCTGCCATCATGGTCCGGTCGAATACTCCTTTAGTTCTGGTCACGGCTATGAACCGCCCGGATATATCTACGCGGGAGATCTGCCGATGTCCAGACAATTGCGCGCAGCCGCAGACAAGGTGAACCAGGATTTCATCTTTGCCGGCGAAGGGCCGCAGGACTGGCTGATGCAGTACTATCCTGTATCCTACTTCCGCATCAATCAAGACTCCAGGCCAGTCGCTCGCTATATCGATTCCTCTGCCCCGCTGGTGGTAGCCGTCACCGGTTTCGATGACCGCGAGATGTTAAACCTGATTCTGCTTAACCGCTACATCATCAGTTACGAGCCGTACAACTTTAAGGGCGGACTTACAGACTTTCCGCTGACGCTTGCCTATGGCAAGAAGATTGATGCTTTGCGGCAAAAGTATAAGTCCTACCTTTGGGATGCGGAGTTTCACGACACGCTGGGAGCTACCATTACGGCCGATTATTCGATTCGCCATGCGGTCTTTGTTGCTTCTTCTGGCAAACGCGCGGTTGTGCTTGTGAGTAATGAGCCCAGTCGAGCGATTAAGGCAACGGTACACCTTCCACATTCCGGCAGCCTTGTCGTAGCCACCCCGGAAAGCCCGGATGCACGACCTACGACCGACACGTTGGAGATTCCGGCCCGGTCGGCGGCTGTGCTGATGGAAGGATGAGTGTAGGTGACGACTCAATCATTCATTGAGTCGCCACCGCGTGCATCCCAGCCGCATGGAAAGTATCTAGGCTAGAACGAAAGGCATCTTACATGCGAAAGCGATCAGCCCTCGCATGTAAGGGTTTGAGCCGTCTAATTCGTCGACCATCCGTGCGCTTGCTGGGTTTGGCCCGGATAAAATGTGATTCCCTTTCCTCCGAAATCGGACCAGCCGCTCCAACCGTTCCAGCCGTCGTGAGTCGATTGCCAGGCGGACCAGATGTCCTGGTTCGCCCCAACGCCAAAGAGTTGTATGCGGCCATCTGCGGTATTCCCAACGACCAATTGAGGATCGATGTTGTTTCCCCCGAGGTCTCGCCAGTTACCCCATCTGCCGCTGGGAGTTTGTTGCGAGATGCTCCAAACATCCCCGCCGACGTGATTCCCGCTGAGGCCGATCGGAGCGCCCCATCCGCTGGAATCGTGCGCCGCAACACCGAAGACGATCAACCCGCCGTCAGCTTCCTGACCCACCACAAATCCTGGGCTGACGGCTACCTGACCGCCTAGCTGCCGCCAGTCGTACCAATTTCCACCGGGTGTTTGCTGAGCAATGTACCAGACGTGCGAGTCTCTCGCTATTCCGAAAAGTTCCAGACGCCCATCCAGATTTCTAGCGATTGCGAGCCTCGGATTCACTTGTTGGGTTGGCCGGAGATCTCCTCCGTTGTCATCCCCTTGCCAGCCATTCTGCGATCCGCTGCTACCGGTTTGGCTGCCGGTCAAGGCGGACCATCCATTCCACCCGCCGCTGGCGGTCTGTCCGTTATCCCAGACATTCCCGCTGCTGTCTACACCGAAGACTTCTAACTGTCCGGTAAGATTCTGGCCAACAACGAAGCCGTGCTGGATTTGTTCTCCGCTCATGTCGGTCCAGGAAGACCAGCCGACACCCGGCGCGTTTTCACTCGCGTACCATACGTCTCCGTTCGGGCCAATGCCGAAAACACTCAAGCTTCCATCAGAATTGTTGGCAGCCTGAAGATCGGTCATGCCGGCACTGCTGCTTCCCATGTCGGTCCAACTGCTCCACGCGCCGCCCGGCGTGACCTGGGAACTGTAATACACGTCCCCGGTCGTGCTCGGAATGAAGACTTCCAGTGTATTGTCCAGATTCTTGACCACGGCAGAGCCGCCTGCGGACTGAATTCCTCCCTGCTGATCGGTCCAGCCACCCCAGTTACTCGCGGGGCTGCTGGGAACTGCCGCGGCAGTTTGCGAGTTATACCAGCTATCGCCATTCGCGCCGATTCCGAAAATTTGCAATCCGCCATTCTGGTTCATCTGAATGGGTCCCACATAATTGCCGGCGGCATCTACCTTCACCACGGCGGCGGTGGTTGCCTGCACCGTTGCTATGCAGCCCCCGTGAATGGCCGGAGCCAACGGCGTCCACGTTCCCGCCCAACGTGCATTGTTTGTAATGGTGGCCCCACCCAGCGTGGTGGTATAGCTGGATGCGTTACCCGGATCGCCATCGGTGAGTACCATTGAAGCGCAACTGGCCGCCGAGAAACCGCTGGGCTGAATCGTCACCGCGGCATCGGTCGAGTCATTGGTAGTGCTGTGAGTCTTGTTGACAATGGTGACATATAAATTCCGCGCGTCGCCCACAGCATAGCTGGTTACATTGATCCCTTGCGGATTAGCGACTGCGACCGGCTCCACGTAACCGTGTCCGCCCAGGTCAAATGCCTTGATGCCATACCCCTTCGGTGTCGTCTGGTAGTTTCCGCAGGTTCCCACGCAAGGATTGGGAGATGGGACGATCGTGTCCGTATAAATCCACTGCTTGTTATGGAAATTCACCCCTGCAGCATTATGCTCGGCCCACCAATGCATGTAATCGAGCGTCCATAGCGAGGAAGGGTAGGCATTGCTGGCACCGTTCACACCGGTGAGATAGTCATCCGATTCAGTCAATCGATAAGGCACACCATCGGCCGCGACTGGAGCCATGTTGTTGTCGTAGAGCCAAAGATATGGCGTGTAGGTGGTAGTCTTACCATCGCCAGCACCCGTTGGTTGCGTACTAATCGCAGTATCGTTGACCCACGCAGTCGACAACATATTATCGATGGCCTGCGACGGGGTCGTAGTTCCCGGGCTTCCACCCACATAAAAGTGCTGCGTGGCATCCACCAGCAATGGTGCACCTACTCCATTCTTTGCGGCTAATTCGTCCTGGGCAAATTGCTGCGTCCAAGACACACCGTTCGTCGAGCTCGGAGTGTAGGTCAGCGTGCTATACGCCCCCGTATCCGGCGCGGAAAATGTTGCTGCCGGTACAGAGCCAAGAATGGTATTGGCGAAATTCTGCCAATCGGCAAGGTACGAAGGGTAGGCTGTACCCCCGGTAGTGTTGCTGATGGTCAATGTTTCGTAGATCGCAGGGTCTTCGATGTGCAAGTTAGCGGAGGTTCCTGTGCAGCCGGTCGGATAGGTACAGGTACATCCGGTGTTCGTGCAATAGCTGTGATAGGAGTGAAAGTCCGGCTCATTGCCGAGTGCGAAATTTTCCAATAGCGATGAGTTCCTCTGCCAAATATGACTGGCAACCGTGGCATCCATCGTCTTGAGGTTGGGATAGGCGTTGCTGGTGTTCAGCAGGCGCATGGTGTAGATCACCTTTGTTCCGGCAGCTTGCGCGAAATCAAACAGACTGTCGATTCCCAGAAAGCCGTCGGGGTTGAAGCCGACGGGAACCTCGTCGTCTACGGAGCCGCCTCCCACACGAAGACTCTTAATGCTTAGGTTCTGGAATAGGGTAACGAGCTGCGCATTGGTGGGGCTGAATAGATAGCCTGCGGCACCCGCGTTATTGGTATTGAGCGTGCCTCGCTCGAAGCTCAGCCCGCTGAAGTCCGCGGGAATTGCGTAGCCATGAGACGCGGTATCAACGGTCAACGTAATGGGTGCTGTCGGTCTTGACTGAGCCAATCCTGTCCCAATCGCAACGCACCCGATGCATAGAGTAGTGACGATTCCCTTCATCAGCGTCATTGAAGTCCTCCTGTTCCGCCGGTCGGCAGAGTTGAATTCCGGTTTTGGATTGAAAGCTCTTCCACATGGGCAAGTAGCTCGGACAGTTCCCGCTCCCGCCAGTTCTGTGTTGAAACTTTCCTGGTTGGCTGGAATAGAATTCATCTCCTTCCACCAAAGTCAGATTTAGTCGACAGTAAATAGGTCGGGGCTTCAGAAGAACAGTTTGAGAGCAAGCTGGCCGATGCGATAACCATTTCGATCTGCTGTGATTACGCTGAAGTTCGTATGGTTTGTAAAATTGTTCTGGCTGCTTGGGTTACTAAACTGGGGATGATTCAGCGTGTTGAAAGTCTCGATACGAAATTGCAGCATCGTTCCCTTGCCGGTTGCAAATGTTTTGAATACTGAGGCGTCCAGGTTATAGAACCCAGGCCCTCTTACCTGCTGCGGGCCACCACCGAGAGGTGAATAATCAGTCTGCCCAATCGTGGTCGCAGCCGGAGGATTCGCGAACGCGTTGTAATTCAGCCACTGTTTTACATTATGCGGACCGGCGTAGGGGTTTTGCCCTGGCACTAGATTCGCATTGCATCCAAAGTCAGAGGTTGTTGCCGGGGAGCAATTAATGGTAAAAGGCTGTCCGCTCTGATAGGTAAAGATGTAATTGAGGTTCCATCCGCCGATCAACGCATTGACCCATCTGCTGGTATTGCTCATCCACTGCCTGCCCCTGCCGAAGGGCAAAGCATATTCTCCAGACACGTGGACAACGTGAGTCGCATCGTTATTACAGAGGGTGTAATCCCGCCCGATGCCGAACCCGGGCAGCCACTCAGCCCGAAATCCGCTGGAGATGTTGCCTCCATCATCGGACATGCACTTGCCATAGGTATAGTTCGCCAGCAGAACAAGGTTGTTTTTGAATTGATGCTGATAGGTCGTCTGCAACGAGTTGTAGTTGCTGTGCGCTATTGTCTGTAGGAACTGCGAGTTAATGGCGAGCTTCGGGAAGGGCACATACGCGGATTGGTTGACTCCGTTCGGTAGGATGACAGAGGGTGAGTTGTGTTTCCCGTACGCATCCAGATTTCTTCCGAACGAACCAACGTAACCGACTTGAATCGAGTCTCTGTTGGTGAATTGATCCTGGATGGTAAGATTCGCGCTGTCGACGCGCGGCGTTTTATAGTCGTACTGCTTTCCGGATAACGACAGCCCTACCCCGCTTACGGTGGAGGGATCTTGAAGGTCAATCACACCAAAGGTATTCTCGATGGTAGCTGTTTGGCCGTTGGGGAGCGCATTGGGTGTTTGCGACGTGGTGCTTGGATTGCTGATCTGGTATTGGAAGGGATAGTTGGTGCCCAGCGTATTGCCGTACCCAACACTGTCGTACGAACCGTAGGATATTCCGTAACCGCCGCGGATCACCAGAGTAGGAAGAACGCGGTATGCGAATCCCAGGCGCGGGGCGAAGTTGGTCTTTTGTGCCTTATTGACTTCCAAGCCGGGCAGGCAATTGACCTGTATGTTATAGCCGGCGATCAGTGCATTGAACGCTGCCGAACGAGCCACGCCGCATCCTTTGTTCGGAATGTAGTAGGTGCCAGACGACCCATTTCCTCCAGTCGCGATGAAGTTCGCCTGCCTGCCATAGCTTTCACCGTAGGGCGCGAAATACTCCCAACGGAGCCCGAGATTCAATGTAAGGTTCGATGTAGGCCGCCAATTATCTTGTGCGTAGCCGGCGTAGTAGTCGGTGTAATAGTCCGTGCCGGCGTAGTTGGAACCTGTGTACGTGGTGAGACCGCCCAGATTGTCGATGCCGTTCGGCACGGTGGCTGGGCCCGGGGTCAGCAACAGGTCGGCGATACCCGTCAGATTATTGTTCTTATTCGGGATATTTGAATACTGACCGCTGGAACCGAATTCACCCTTGCTGTACGAAGGTTGAGTAATATCTCCGCGAATGCGGTTGAAGTTGAATCCCACATTGAATTCGTGATTGCGATAGATCTTCATCAGGTTGTCCATGAACTGCAACCCAGTAGTGGTTTGTATGGTGGGCATGAACCTGCGCCCGCCAAAACTCGTGAACCCGTTGTAGTCGATGGTCGGCAAACCGCCGTTCCCTGGGATTTGCGGAATACCCTGAATACCAAACTGAGCCGGTATCCCCAGCATATTTGCCGTAGGCATCGTTAGAAAGTGGCCCGCATGGTCGTATCCGCCAGTCATCGCATTTTCCATGTCTGGGGAGAACACGTGTGTGTAACTCAGTGCCAACTCGTAGTGAGGCTCTTTGTCATCCGGAGATATTTGAAGTGCTCCCCCTGCTATTAGAGGGAACGGTTGATAAGATTGGTTGTGCAGATCGCTTCTGCTGAACACTCCCCAAACAAGGTCTTTTGCACTGAGGTTCTCATCGATTCGCACATCGTACTGATTCGTAGAGGCAACGTTGGAGGGAGTCACATAATAGTTATTGATCAGGCCGCTCTGGGTGGGCGCCGGAAGCAATTGCAGCAACTTGACGGCGTTCGGATCGAGTCTTCCTGGAGGAAGAAGGTTCAGCTTTGAGGTAAGACTCGTAAAGTCCTGTATGCCGGCGATGCTTGCGCCGGAATAAAACGGGTCCCGCACATATACCGTATTGGCAGTATTGTTCGTAAAGCCGGATATCGGATCGATCGCATGCGGCGCCACTGACCGCGTGGTTGCCGGATCCAGCACCGTGCCGAAGGAGAATTTGCGTCCAAGAGCGTCTGTATTGGATCCGCTGTTGCCGGTAATCAAATCCTGCAGATTTGTATAGTTGCTGTTTCGCATGTTGTTCGTTGGCACACTGTCTGTGAACGAAGCCTGTTGTGTGATGCCGGTATGTTGATAGTCGAAAAAAAAGAATGTCTTATCTTTCCCGTTATAGATGCGTGGAATAAACACCGGACCTCCGACGGTCCCGCCGAACTGGTTCTGCCGATATTGCTGCCGAGGCGTGACAACCGCCTTATCTTTGTTGAAGTAGTCATTCGCGTTGAAAGCCTCATTTCGCAGATATTCCCATAGGTCTCCATTGAAATGATTGGTGCCGGATTTGACTACGGCATTGATGATGGCGCCGGCTGCCTGGCCGAATTCTGCGCTATTGTCGCCCGCTTGCAATTTGAACTCCTGAATAGCGTCCGGAACCGGAGCCACGCTGCCGGCCTGGCCGTTCGCACCGGACTCGAATACGTCGATGTTGTTATCAATTCCATTCAGCCGGTAGTCCACCTGATTCTGGCTCACCCCATTCGACTGGATTTGAGAGGGGTTGCTTGAGCTCGACCCCGAAGTGGTATAGGTGCCCGCCGCAAGATTCGCCAGGGAGAGCCAATTGCGACCATTCAGCGGCAGGTCATTCACCTGGACGGAGGGAATTGTCTGACCGAGAGAAGCATCCTGCGCCTGCAACAGCGGCGCTGCGGAGGTGACCATGACTTGTTGCTTGACCGCGCCCGGCACCAGCGGAACGTCGGCCGTCACGGTGTTCTGGATGTGAATCTGGATGCCGGTATCCACATAGGTCTTAAATCCAGCGGCGTCGGCGCGCAAAGTATAGGTGCCGACAGGAACCGATGCAAATACATAAGTCCCGGTCGAGGTAGATTGGGTCGTTTGCGTGACCTGCGTGGCCTGGTTGGTCAGGGTGATTTGGGCGCCCTTCACGACCGCGCCTGTCTGGTCTTTCACTGTTCCTGCCACACCGCCCATAGTGGTCTGTGCTGAGAGATGCGCGCCCCCAAACCCTAAGAGTAACGAGACGCAAATAAGAAGGGTGGAAAGCTTGCCTCGAAGGCCTCCGGCTGTCTCATCTCCTTGAACATATCGGTTGACGAGCAAGTCTCTTTCGTTCACGGTGAAGCCTCCAATAGATTTCAATCTTTCGGGCGTCCGACTGCCGAGGAGGAATATAGGCTGCGATAAATAAGATTGTCAAGAGATCGGTCTCTTTTCGTTTAAGTGGTTTTGACATTCGAGCTAAGCCTAATCATTTCTCTATTTTATTCCCAGTTAAAGTGGCTATCGACGGCATATCCAGCTTCCAGGACGTTGACACGTTATCGCCGGAAATGTAAGGTTTTATTCCGATGGGAGAGACCGGTTCCCCGGTAAACTACCCAAAGAGCGAATTTCAGCTGCGAGAGATACGAGGGAGAAGATGAGCACACTGGCATCGGCCAACCAATTAGCCCGGCAGGCCTTGGAAGCTGGGGAAGGAATTCTGCGGCTCGCCCCCACCTGGGTTCCACGCTCCTACCTGGTGCCTGGCAGGCGGCTCAAGCTGGATACATCGGGATCTATATGCGTACGGCGCGCATCGAGGAGGAATTGACGAGCGCTGGATCGCTTCGACCACCCAGGCCATGAACGAGAATCGCACTCCGGACGAGGGTTTGAGCTATGTGGTGGCCGACGGCGAGCGCTTCACATTGAAAGAAGCTGTTGAGGCCGAAGGCGTCCGAATGCTAGGATCCGCCCTATGGGAGACCTATCATCGCTGGCCCGTCTACAGCAAATTCTTCGACAATCAAGGTCCCATTCCTCACCATCTCCACCAGAACGATGAACAAGCCAGGCTGGTGGGCCGGGAAGGCAAGCCGGAAGGCTACTACTTCCCTCCCCAATTGAATGCAACCTGCGGCAACTTCCCCCATACCTACTTTGGGCTGGAGCCGGGAACGACCAAAGAAAATATTCGGCAGTGCCTGGCGCGATGGAATCAGGGGGACAACGGCATTCTCGATTTCTCCAAAGCCTATCGCCTGAAACCGGGGACTGGGTGGCTTGTCCCGCCTCGCGTTCTGCACGCGCCTGGTTCGCTGGTGACCTACGAACCGCAGTGGAGCAGCGACGTCCTTTCCATGTTCCAATCGATGGTCGACGAGCGCCCGGTCAAGCGGGAATTGTTGGTGCAGGATGTGCCATCCGAGCGGTACGACGATCTCGAGTTCTTAGTGGAGATGGTGGATTGGCGCAGAAATACGGATTCGAATTTCAAGAACAACCACTACATTGAGCCCATCCCTGTGCAACCGTCGGAGAGCGAGGGTTACGTGGACAAATGGGTCGTTTATGGAACGATCGACGGCCTGCAGAAATTTAGCGCCAGAGAACTTACCCTGGCTCCGGGCGCACGGTGTACGATTCGAGACGGCGGAGCCTATGGACTGATCCTTACTCAGGGTCATGGCATCGTGGGCAAAACCAGAGTGAGTTGCCCGGCGCAAATCCGCTTTGGCCAATTGACAGAGGATGAACTATTTGTGTCGTACCAGGCTGCGGCCGAGGGCGTGACCTTTGAAAACCATTCCCAAACCGATCCGATGGTCACGCTCCGCTACTTCGGCCCCGATGTTCATGCTGATATGCCGAAGATTGGCGACCATGCCCGCTGAAAAGCATCGACACATGCTGTCACGCGGCCGATTTACAGCGGCGAATTACAGGGCGGAAAGAGGCTGAAGATGCAACGCCAGCACTTTGAAGAAAAAAATCACCGCATACAGCAGCGCTTCCTGGAACTGAAGAAAACGTCTCCGGAACAATTCCGCCCGCGTCTCAATTTGTCCTGGAGTAACTGGGGCTTCGGCCTTGAGGATCTGAAAGATTCGGCCAGGAGGTTAGAGAAAGCCGGTGTGCCATTTATTGAGTTACACGGCAATCACTATGGGCCTGATCTAGGCTATAAGGTCGATGAAACGCTTGCCGTCCTCGGCGACCATGGCCTCCGCGTGTCGGGCGTCTGCGGAATGTTTTCCGCAGACAATGACCTGGCAAGCAATCGGGCGGTTTGCCGCCAAGCCGCGGTCGATTATTTGCGTCGCGAAATTCCATTCACCAGGGAAGTGGGTGGTCACTATCTCCTGGTAGTTCCCGGGGCAGTCGGCCGCCCGAAAGCCTATGACGATGTCGAACTGGAGCGTTCCGCCGAAACCCTGGCGCCTTGCGCCCACTGGTTTGTCGAATACGGAGTCAAGGCGGCGATCGAGCCGATTCGAGCGGCTGAAACCAGCATGGTGCATACGGTCGCTGAGGCCAAGAGGTATATTCAACAGGTCGGCCAGCCCGGCGTAGCCCACATCAATGGCGACGTCTATCATATGCAATCGGAAGAAAGCCACATTGGCGAAGCAATCTTGGACGCAGGCGACATGCTGGCGAATTTGCATTTTGCAGACAGCAATCGTTCGGCTCTGGGCGAAGGATCGATGGACGTCTGCACCATTATCCGCGCCTTGTATTTGATCGGCCATAACCGCGAAGGGAGATTTGTCTCATTCGAACCGCTGGGACCCGGCGGCGATCCTTACCCGGCGATGTATGGCAAGCCGAACAAGCCCAAACTAGACGCTCTGGTATCGACCAGTATTCAATATTTCATCGAGTGTGAAGAAATTGTTCGATCGGAATAACCTCCCGATTGTCGAACTGACATTCAATTTCATCAAAGGTACCGCCATTTCCCGGGATGGATTTCTATGAAGACAAATTGCCGTACCTTCGAGACTGAATAAAGCGGGACCCGGTCCATTCGAGTTACACCAATCTAGCGAAACTTCCTCGGGTAAGAACACGCATGAGTTTATCGCGCATTTCCGTCGGATGCATGCTGCTGGCCATGCCCGGCAAGATGATTTCGCTGTCCTTTCCCGATGTGTTGATCATCGTTCTTTACTTTGTCATGGTGCTCGGCATCGGGATTTACCTTCGAGGCTATGCAAACACCTCGAAAGATTTCTTCCTGGCTGGCCGTGAAATGTCTTCCTGGGTGGCAGGACTTAGTTTCCTGTCCGCCAATATGGGCGCGCTGGAATTGATGGGTTGGGCCGCCGCAGCCTATCAGTACGGCTTGCTGGCGGCACACTTTTATTGGATTGCAGCATTTCCCGCCATGGTCGTTCTGGGCCTGGTCATGATGCCCTTCTACTACATCTCCAAGACGCATTCCGTTCCGGGGTATCTTCACCTTCGTTACGGAGAGTCGACGCGCGCGCTCAGTGGCATTTCCTTCGCTGTCATGACAATCTTGATGTCCGGCATCAACATGTATGCCATGGCCCTGGTCATGAAGGTCGTTCTGGGTTGGAACATCCACTTCAGCATCTGGATATCGTCCTTGACGGTTGCGGTCTATGTCTGTCTTGGCGGTTTATTTTCGGCCATCTTCAATGAAGTTTTGCAGTTCTTCCTGATCTGGCTGGGTGCGCTGGTGATCCCAATTCTGGGGATGATCGAAGTCGGCGGCTGGTCGGGCCTGGTGTTGAAGATTCAAGAGAGAGTTCATAGCAACGACTACGTACATCTGTGGAGCACTCTTGGCACCTTCTCTGGGAATCCGATGGGTGTGAATTGGGCCGGAATACTTTTCGGACTCGGCGGTGTCATCGCTTTTGGCTACTGGACCACGGACTTTCTCGTCGTTCAGCGCGCCATGGCCGCCAAGGATCTCCGATCCGCGAAGATGGCGCCGATCATTGCCTCCTATTTCAAAATGATGATGCCGTTGATTGTCATTCTGCCGGGACTTCTGGCCATCGCGGTTCTACCATTCAAGCTGGTTCCGGAGACCACTGTGCATGCCGGCCAGTATAGCTATAACGAAGTGCTTCCGCTCATGCTGGCACGCTATTGTGGTCCCGGCCTTCTCGGCCTGGGCGTCACCGCACTGATCGCCGGTTTCATGTCCGGCATGGCTGGGAATGTAAGTGCGTTTGCCACCGTGTGGACGTACGACATTTACCAGCCCTACATTCGTAAGTCGGAATCGGACCATCACTATGTGCGCATGGGGCGGTGGTGCACCATTCTTGGCGTCATCCTGAGCATCGGGACGGCCTACTTCGTCACGGAGTTCAAGAGCATCATGGACTACATGCAGGCGCTGGTGAGTTTTTTCATCGCACCCCTGTTCGGCACCGTGATTCTGGGCATGATGTGGAAGCGCGCGACCTCGAAGGGCGGCTTCTGGGGACTGCTGGCAGGTACTGTTTCTTCCATCGCAATGTACGTGGTGGTGAAGATTCACCCTGCGTATCTTTCCATCGTGGCGCTCTCCGCAGATGCCAGGCCCATGGCCGAAGATCTATATCGCGCCCTTTGGTCCTGGATTATCTGCGTTGTCGTGACTGTCGTGGTCAGCTTGTTCACAGCGCCCAAACCACTGAATCAACTAAAAAACGTAGTCTACGGCTACACCAGCATCCCCACGGAAAAGGGCCTACCGTTCTACCATCGCCCTATATTTTGGGGCGCCGGAGTCGCTGTGTTTTTTGTAATTTTGCAATGGATCTTCTGGTAGACGTCATGCCACGCGCGGAAGAGGAATCCAACGATGAGCAAAGGTCAACCCATGCTACCTGTATGGTTCTTTGTCGGAGTGCTGCTGACGGTGTACGGAGTCATCATTCTGATCACCTCCGTCCTCCCGTATTCCCACGCTGCTACTCTTCCGTTCGCCAGGTATCACGCGGGGATTTGGGGTGGCATCGTCCTGATAATCATCGGGGGATTTTACACACTGAAATTCTGGCCGCGGGCCGGAGGAGAAAAGGGGAAGTAGCTGTTATTTCCGCCCTATGTGTTGTAATGAAAACAATTCAGCGGTCAGTTACCGGTAGCAGCCATTCCGACCTAGGTTTTCGATTGCCAGTGTGAGGGAAGGTTTTGAATATTAAAGAAATTGCCCGCCGCGCTCGGGTCTCTCATTCGACCGTATCCCGGGTGATCAATAACGTTGAGACAGTCGATCCCAGACTGGTTCGCCGCGTTCAGGCTGTGATTGAGGAAGTTGGCTACCGCCCGAATTTCCAGGCTCGAGCCCTGGCGCGCGGCAGAAGTCACACCGTGGGACTGATCGTGTCGGAGTTGAGCGGCGGCAATCCTTTTTTCTCTGAGATCATCCTCTATTTTGAAAGAGCCGCTGTAGAACGCGGCTATGAAGTTCTGATTAGTTTCGCCGATACTGAGGTTCGTCCCGACCATGTCGCCATCTGCGCGACGCGCATGCAGGAACGGCAAGTCGAGGGAATTGCAGTTCTCACTTTTGGGATGGAGCAATATCTACAGGGCTGCGCCATCGATGTTCCCATGGTCTATGCCGGCGCGGACAATGTCCTGAAAAATTCCAGAAACATTCGCATGAATTATTTGACCGGGATGCGGGATGCGCTGAAGCATCTGGCGGACTATGGCCATCGACGCATCGGATATCTCAGCGGCCAATTGACCTGGAGCAGCATGTTGACCCGCTTTGAAGCCTATCGCAAAGCGATGAAGCTTGCAGGGGTCGCCTTCGATAAGGAACTGGTGGCCGAGTTCGATCACACCTGGGATGGCGGCGCGCTCGGCATGGCGAGTCTGCTGAATCTGCCCAAGCCCCCCAGCGCTGTTCTATGCTGTAACGATGTTTCGGCCATCGGAGCGTTGAAAACTTTGAACAGTAAGGGCCTGCAGGCCGGACGGGATGTTGCCCTGATCGGATTCGACGACTTAACTATGTGCCGCTTTACCCAGCCGGCTCTCACAACGATTCGATTTTCCCCGAGCGAAATTGCGGGCCTGGCGTTTCGTGCGCTCCTGGAAGAGATTGAGAATACCGAAAACAAGACGCAGTATGAATACAAGACACGATTCATACTGCGCGAATCTACCTGCGCGCCCAGACTTTAGTCGCGACTTCGCGCAGCCTGTCCAGCCTCTCTGCACTGCCCGGCCACCGCTACATCTCGATCGGCTCAGGCGACTTGGTCGCAGGGGCAGCCAGCGTTGTTGCGTCCATCAGCCTGTCCGTCATGGTCTGGAAATGATGGCCCATCACGGCCAGCGTCATCGCCATTCCGAATGACCGACGATAGCGGGTTGCCGCGGTCAGCAGGAACTTCCAATAGCTCAGCCGGTCCCGCCCAAGCAAACCTTGCCGCACGATCGAGTGGGCCAGCGCGCGGAGGTCGGCCATGCCGGCACGCGTCCTCTTCGCTGGACGGCAACGATCGAGCAGTAGCCGAACTCGCTCGTAGTACGCGTCACAGGAGTAGATCCGCTTCATCACGGAACGGTAGCCTTCCATGAGGCGCAGAGGATCCATGCGCGGCAGAAAATTCAGCTTGCAATCCGTATTGTCTCCGCCCCCGGCGTCCAGAATTCGACCCTCGCTCCGCAGCCGGCGAAACAGTTGCGTCCCCGGCATGGCTTGCAGCAGACCCACCATCGCCACTGGAATGCCGCTCTTCTGGATGAATTCCACCATCCGGTCGAACACATCCTCGCGGTCTGTATCGAAGCCGAGAATAAAGCCACCCATCACCTCGATGCCGTACTGCTGGATTCGTTCGATGCTCTGCAACAGATCGCGCCGCGTGTTCTGCAGCTTGTGATTGGCGACCAGGCTGCGTTCATCCGGAGTCTCTATCCCCAGAAAGACAGACGTGAAGCCCGCGTCCTTCATCAACTGCATCAACTCCAGGTCGTCCGCCAGGTTCAGCGAGGCTTCGGTGATGAAGCGAAAAGGCGTTTCATGCGCCTGTCCCCACTCGGCCATGGCTGTCAGTAAATCTTTAGCGCGCTTCTTGTTTCCGATGAAATTGTCATCCACCACAAACACGGAACCGCGCCAGCCCAACCCATGCAGCTGGTCTAATTCAGCCAGCACCTGGGCGACCGCTTTCGTGCGCGGCTTTCTTCCATAAATCTCGATGATGTCGCAGAACTCACAGTTGAACGGACAGCCACGCGAATACTGCACCGTCATGGTGCTGTAGCGGCTCATTTTGATCAGGCTAAGGTCGGGCAACGGGCTGTGCTCCATCAGCGGCCTCACGGCCGCTTCATACACGGGCCGTCCCTTCCCCGTCTCCAGGTCCCGCGCCAGACTGGAAATCAGATCTTCCGCCTCGCCAATTACCACGTGGTCCGCTTTGAGCGCGGCCGCGGACATGCTGCTGGCGATTGGGCCTCCGACCACCGTTCGCAGAGATCGCGCCCGGCAGCGCTCCACAATGGCTACTAAATGTTCCTGCTGCACATGCATCCCGCTCACCAGTGCAACATCCGCCCAGTCCAGGTCGGAATCCTTCAGCTTCTCCACGTTGGTATCGATCAGCCGCTTATTCCAGTGAGCAGGCAACATCGCCGCCACTGTCATCAGTCCCAGAGGAGGCTGGGCCGCGCGTTTGCCTTGAAATGAAAGCGCGTGCTTAAAGCTCCAGTAGGTATCGGGAAATTTTGGATAGACGAGCAGAGCGTTCATGGTCCGCCTTTCGATCAGAACTGCGGGGCGAACCGTCGCGATGGTCGGGGGGTCGTCTGGGATGAGCGGAGACGGCGGCACGGCTGAATCGTATACACACGCCCTGTCGTCATTGTCCAGCGTTGGTGCTGCAGAAACAATGGGCATACAAAAACATTACAAAGGGCGTGCAGAATCGGATGCACCCTCTCTTGAAAGGCGCATCCGATCCACTGCTAGGTCGAAATGCTGATGGCAATCGCGACGCCAGGATAACCGCGGTTGAATAGATAATAGCCACCGTCTTCGTAGCCAATGTAGACATCATCATTGTCATACCAGTCATTCCCCCAGGATTGCGGCCACGGATCCACCATACTGAACCAATACCCCTCGTACTGGAAGGATGGGTATCCGCCATAAACCCGGAACGGGCGCCCCTGGATGCGGAACCAATGGTTCGAGCCAAAATATCCATTGAACCGAGCGTCCGGGATGCGATAGCCGTGGTATCCCCCGCGTTGCTGCCAACTGCGGTGATCTGCCTGCCAGTTGCCTGCGCTGTGCTTCTGCCAGTCACTCTGTTCGACACGCTGTTGTGACTGAGTGTGCTGCTGTTGCTGGGCATGCTGCTGCTGGGCATGCTGTTGCTGCTGGGCATGCTGCTTGTTTTTGAGCTTGCTGCTGTTGCGTGGCATGCTCTTGTTGCGCTTGCTGCTGTTGCTGGGCGTGTTGCTGTTGTTGCCCGTGCTGCTGTTGTCGCGCGTGCTCCTGCTGCGTGGCGTGCTCTTGTTTTTGAGCTTGTTGCTGTTGCTGCGCATGTCCTTGCTGCTGGGCATGCTCTTGTTGTTGCGCATGCTGCTGTTGCGGGGCGTGCTGCTGTTGCGTGGCATGCTCTTGTTTGGGTTGTTCTTGTTTATCCCCCTGCTTATCCTGCCCGGCATACATAGGTGCGGCAATGGCGAGAACTAATGACAGAAATGTTGCGCTAGTGATCCCAATAACTTTCATAAGGTGTTACCTCCGCTGCTTCGGGTCCGGAGCAGTTTCATCTTTCGTGGATCTTTCCCTAATGGCGGTCGATTCCGATGATTCGCTGGACCGCGAATCTCGCGATCGGGTGTTGCAAGACAGGACTTCCCCGTAAGGGCTATCGAAGCCGTCAACCTTTGGCACGGCTTCCCCTGACGAACCATCGATTGGGATCCGAACCCGTTACGACCGGTTCAGGAATTCCACTCTCCTTGGCTCCCCCCACTTCAACCTTTTCCGACATGGATACTGGAAAGCGAGTGAAACAGTCCAAAGACATTCAGCAGCCAAAAAACTACTGCGATGACCACGATCCCGTTCAAAATCGACTTGATCGATGACTGCATGGGAACGAAGCGGTTGACTAACCACAGAAGAACACCAACCACCACCAGAACTTCTACAAGCTGAATGAGCGGCATAATTTTCGACCTTTCCTTTCTTTCTGGCCAACACCTTTCCTGCGCCGGTGAGGTGTC
Source organism: uncultured Acidobacteriota bacterium (assembly GCA_963756315.1). GTDB lineage: Bacteria > Acidobacteriota > Terriglobia > Terriglobales > Acidobacteriaceae > JAKAAZ01. The sequence continues at coordinate 417,032 of CAVWNI010000009.1, read as the reverse complement.
GACCTGGCCTCCAATTCGAGGCCCTTAATGTGGAACCGTTTCCGGCGCCCCGAACGCAACGACGCGCGGATTTCAGGGCGCCACTCGGTTGGATCGGATCGCTTTGCTGGAGAATCGCTGGAGGAACCAACCGCAATAGTCGGAAGACTCGAAGATGAGGACTATGGAATCCCGCTGCGCCTTGCACCCCGCGAAGGGTCATGCGATACGGATTTTATGAGTGGAAATGCTGTGCGGCGGTCTCTCCCCCGGGATACGCCTGCCATGGAACCGCTTCTAGCCGTCTCTGCTGTCTCGAAACACTCAGCACATTAAACAATGACAGGTACAGACTTTCGATGTCTGAGCAAAAGAGCTCACCCAGTACGATTGGGACTTAATTCGTTGCACTCATCGAGTGCTTGAAGTGGATTTGCGAGAGGTGCCTGCGCCAAAGGACGTCCGTGAGATATCGACGAGTCCAGCTCTGCCGTATCATCGGCACGCTTCCCAAGGCGGTCAAAAGCCCAAAGGAAATTGAAGCTCAAATCAATCGACGGGCATACGACCTGCATTGTCACGCAGCCGCAACGACCGAGATGACTGGGGAGACTGGTTCCGCGCAGAGAACAAAACCATCGACGTTCAGAGAGCACCCTGAGTCAAAGCCCAGATTTATTCCTTGCGCTCATACGAGCGGAATCCATGCTCGCGCACAAGCGCGTCGCGCTTGGCTTCCGTCAGGTCCGCCTGCACCATCTCTCGAACCAGCTCCTCAAACTTCACGCGCGGTTTCCATCCCAGACGTTCCCGGGCGTGAGTTGCATCCCCCAGCAGGGTTTCAACTTCTGCCGGCCGAAAATAGTGTGGGTCTACGGCGACGATCACATTGCCGGAATCGTCCATTGCCTTCTCATCAATGCCGCTGCCGGTCCACGTCAGTTTCCATCCCAGTTCCGCAGCCGCAATGGAGACAAACTCTCGCACGCTGTGTTGCTCTCCTGTGGCGATGACAAAATCTTCCGGCTTGTCCTGCTGCAATATCAGCCACTGCACCTCGACGTAGTCGCGGGCATGGCCCCAGTCGCGCAGCGCATTCATGTTGCCCAGATACAGGCAATCCTGCAGCCCGACTTTGATTCGGGCCAGCGCGCGGGTAATTTTCCGTGTGACAAATGTCTCCCCACGGGTCGGCGACTCATGGTTGAACAGGATGCCGTTGCAGGCGTACATGCCATAAGATTCGCGATAGTTGACGGTGATCCAGTAGGCATACAGCTTGGCAACCGCATACGGGGAGCGCGGATAGAACGGAGTTTTCTCGGTTTGCGGAATCTGTTGCACCAGCCCGTAGAGTTCGGATGTCGACGCCTGGTAGAAGCGCGTCTTCTGTTCCAGCCCTAAGATGCGGATCGCCTCCAGCAGCCGCAAGGTGCCCATGGCATCCACCTCGGCGGTGTATTCGGGCTGCTCAAATGAAACTGCCACGTGGCTCTGCGCGCCCAGGTTGTAGACCTCATCCGGCTGCACTTTCTGCACGATGTGGACCAGGCTGGACGAGTCTGTTAGATCGCCGTAATGCAGAATGAAATTCCGCTGTTGCACGTGCGGGTCTTCATACAAATGGTCGATGCGATCGGTGTTGAACAGCGATGTACGCCGCTTGATGCCGTGGACTTCATATCCCTTCTTCAGCAGAAACGCAGCCAGATAGGCCCCATCCTGCCCGGTAATCCCAGAAATCAATGCTTTCTTCTTCAAGTTTCCACCCGAGAATTATTTTTTCAGCCAGTCTCTCCATTCTTACACTTGGAACGACGTCACCGCCGAAATCGACTGTTGCTCCAGCCATCAAACTCATCCTCGCGCCCCGACCTTGACCTGGAGAAATCCTGGCGACTAGTGCGCTCCAAATACCCAGATTCGTATGCCGCCGATAAATGCCCGACCCGGCATGGGAACGCCCGGAATCTCGTCATAGCCGGTGTTGCTGAGGTTGGTCATCTGTAGAAACGGCTGAAAGCGACCATATTCGTGCACCACAGAGACGTCCCACACCGGATACGCCGTTTGTTGATATCGCTGTTGTACACCTACCCGCGTGTTCACCATCACCCAGCGTCCGACGCTCGCATACCAGTTGAACACGGCGTTGTTGACCGGGTAGTTGAACACATACTCCGACTGCAATCCGTTCAGCACGCTCTGTGCGCCATCTAACCAGGTCCAGGCAAGATTGACCTGCTGGCTATGGTTGATCTGCCAGCTCATCGATGCTTCTGTCCCTGCAAACGCAAACAAATTCAAATTGGTCGCGTGCCATTGGGCTGTGGGAGAGGTGCGAACGTAGTCAATGAAGTTTGTCTGCGGAGAATAAAATCCTGTCACCGACGCCGCCAGAGAACTTCGTGGGTACCAGTCGAAGCCGCCTTCATAGTCCCACGCCGATTCCGGTTTCAGGTTCGCGTTGCCTACAGTCGTCGGGTCACTGTAGTAAAGGTCGGTATACGTCGGCAGCCGGAATCCATACCCGATCGATGCCCGCGCCTTGAGATTCGGTCGAAGCCAGTAGGAGGCCGCCACTGCCGGACTAAACACGTCGTACCCGCCGCTGATAATTTCCTCGCGCGCGCCCAGCGAAAGCGTGGCGCGCTTCCAGGAGCGAAGATCGACATCCACGTATCCCGAGCCCCAATTGCGCGCGTGCTGCCCTAGATTGTTGCTATCGATGGAATCTCCGTCGAAATCGAGTCCATAGTACACACCGTTCGCCCTGTTCCACACTGTCTTGCGCCGCAAGATCGCCTGCCAACTGCTATCGATATGGTTGTTGGCGTAGATCGAAGGATCATCCCGGAACAACACGTAGTTGTCCGTATGACGTCGATAGGCGAATCCCCCATCGGTACTGCGCGCCCAGTCCCTGATGGATCGATGCGAACCATCCCTTCGTGCGCTCCCACGAAGGATAGTTGCCATAAAAGTTATTCGCCCCGAAAGGCGTGTCGCTGCCGCCCAGCAGAATATCCGTAGTTCCAATTGGCGAAGCGACCCACGATTCGGTGCTCAGATTCTCGTTGCGATAATCGCGATCGTACATAAACCCGGAAGAGAAATCGCGATGACCAGCCACCTGCTCCGCCAAATTTCCGCGCGCATAGTTACCCACAAAGGATTGCTGATTCTGGCCGAAGCTGCCGCCGCCGCCCGAGATCCACAACGAACTCGCCGCCGGACGCGCGGTTAGAAAATCTGCCACGCCACCCAGCGCATCCGCCCCATACAGCGTCGAGCCTGCGCCATGGAGTACTTCGATGTTCGTCATGGCATCGAGCGGAACCGGCAGATCCAGGTTGTTATGGGCTGTTTCTGCATCGTTCACCCGGAAGCCGTCGAGCAGCACCAGCGTTTGCTCAAACGATGTTCCCCGAATCGATATGTCCGCCGGATAGCCTCCCGAACCGCGCTGGCTGATCTGCACCGAAGAGTCCGTGCGTAAATAATCTTCCACGGTATTGAAAGCGAGCGGGTGCTCCTGCGTGTCCATGACGACCACAGAGCGAGCCGACTCGCCCAGCGACACTGGATCGGGCGCCCCCAATACCGTCACGGTGGTTCGCACGGTCGGCAATTTCTTGCTGGCCGTGGAAGCAGCGTCGGGGCTGTTGGACGGGGCGTCGGGGAGCGAACTTTGCTGCGCGAACGCATGCAGGGCACTCCCGACAGCGAGTATGGCAGCAAGCCAGCATGAGCCCCTCAAAATGGAAGCTCCGTCAGCATCGCGCGCTCCTGGCCCCGCGTGCCTCTTTGTGTTCGCGATGAAAAGTAGAATATCGGTATCTAATCGCGGGAACGGGGCGATCGATCAAGCTGGAAACCTCTGAGCCATCATCAAGGAATTCGGGGGCCGACGCAACGATACTTTTGGATTATGCTAAATAATTGATCTGGTAAACTATCGACTGCGAATATGCGTATCGAAGCCTTCCTTCGCGAGAGCCCCATGTTCACGGTGAAACGTGCCGCACTGCACTTCGACACGGTCGCGGCTGAAGCCTTTTCTGCCGATAACCTGGGATTTATGGAGGGCCTGGTTATCGCGGCCATCTTCTTCGAAGCTCCGCGTCCAATCAAGCCATCTCATCTGGCCGCGACCTTCACCACAACGCGGGGAAATGTCAGCCATGCCATATCGTCGCTGGAAGCCAAGGGCCTATTGCAACGCAAAATCGACCCCGCCGACGCCCGGGGATATCTACTGACGCTGAAACCGCCTGGCAAGAAATGCGCCCTGCGCGTGATTGCAGCTTTTGACAAGATGCAGCGCGGGTTTGAACAGGAAGTTGGAGCGGCTGCGCTGGCCAGCGCGCTCAAGGTGATCCGGGCGCTCGAATCGCGCTAGCTCCTGGAAAGTTACGCCCGTGCGACAGAATGGATATTGCGGATCGCATGTTTGGTTCCCCGTGGAATACACTGCACTGACAACATGCCGGTTGAGATCTGGGGATGGAAAGGCACGGTAGCATGGCAGCTTTGACAGATACTTTTTGGAATCACAAACGCGTGTTCATTACCGGTCATACTGGATTCAAAGGGGTCTGGCTGTCGCTATGGCTGCAATCGCTGGGGTCAGAGGTATTTGGATATTCCACCTCCTCACCGGCTTCGTTTCAGGAAACCAAGTTCGCCGTCCCCATGCAATCGTTTCAAGGCGATATTTCCGATTTTCAAAAGCTGAACCGGGCCCTGGACCACACCCAGCCGGAAATCGTCATCCACATGGCGGCCCAGCCGCTGGTGCGACAAGCCTTCCAGGATCCCATCGCCACCTATAAGGCCAATGTCATCGGCACTGCGAGCCTTATGGAATCTGTTCGCCAGTGCCCGTCGGTGCGTGCCGTGGTTGTGGTCACGACCGATAAGTGCTACGAAAACCGGGATTGGGATTGGGCGTATCGGGAAATCGATCCGCTGGGTGGCAGCGATCCTTACAGCAGCAGCAAAGCCTGCATGGAGCTGGTCGTCCGGTCTTTTCGGGACTCATTTTTCTCAGCCAATCCCGTCGACGGACGTCGCGTAGGCGTAGCTTCCGCCAGGGCCGGAAACATGATCGGCGGTGGAGACTGGGCGAAAGACAGGCTGGTCCCGGACGTGATGCGCAGCTTTGCCGCGGGCCGGCCCGTCATGCTCCGCAATCCCCAGGCCAGGCGGCCGTGGCAGTTTGTGCTGGAGGCTTTGCGCGGGTACATGCTGTTGGCGCAGGGGCTATATGAAGACGCCGGAAGCTATGCAGGCGCGTGGAACTTTGGTCCCAACCGCGCCGACGTTCGCCCGGTCCAGTGGATTGTCGAGAGGCTTGCCGCGGGGTGGGGTGCGGAAGCAAAGTGGGATCTGCAAGGCGGCTCTCATCCGCAAGAAACCCAGATGCTGATGCTGGACTGTTCCAAGGCCGCTGCGGAACTTTCCTGGGCTCCCGTACTGGATCTCTCTGACGCTCTGGAAATGACGGCGGAATGGTATCGAGGTTTCTACGCAGGCAAGAACATCGCGGAAATTTACGCCGCACAGATCGCTGCCTATTCCCTGCAGGCCAATACAAAGTGGGCCGCTTTTTCTCCCGCGTTGCGCGAAGTGTAACGCTACGGAACGGATCACCCCGGAAAAGCAGAATACTCTACACTCATCTCTATGCGCGCCACACTTTCCGTCGCCATGATCGCCCGCAATGAAGAGGCGAATCTAGCCCGCACGCTGGATAGCGTCCGCTGGGTGGATGAAATCGTGATTGTCGATTCCGGCTCCGTCGATCGCACCCCGGAAATTGCCCGCTCCTACGGCGCCAGGCATTCTTTCAACAGGGATTTTCGCGGATTTAACCCGCAAAAAAGCCTGGCCATCGACGCCTGTACCAGCGACTGGATCTATCTGCTGGATGCGGATGAAGTGATCACCCCTGAATTGGCCACGGAGATCCAGCAGGTTCTGGAAAATCCCCGCTATGAAGCCTACTGGCAGCCGCGAGTCAATCTTTTTCTCGGTCGATGGATCCGTCACGGCGGTTTCTATCCAGATCGAAAACTGCGCCTGTTCAAGCGTGGCACCGCACGCATGGCGGGCGCGGAACCGCACGGCACGCCCGAGTACGCCGGGCCGAAGGGAATCTTAAAAAACGACCTGCTTCACTATGCGTATCCCAAACTCGAGCTTTACCTGGAGCACATGAACCGCTACAGTTCCCACAGCACCCGGGAGCTATTCGCGAAGGGCCGGACTAGCACCACATTTCCAGGGTTCGTCTGGAATGTAATCCTGAATCCATTCGCCACATTTATCAAGAACTATGTATTTCGCCTGGGATTTCTCGATGGACTTGAGGGCCTCGTCCTGCACTTCAATCATTCCGTGTACATTCACTGGAAATATGTGAAGGCCTGGAACGCAGGAAAGCAAGCGAGACTGGCGCAAGCGCCAGTCTCGGAAGAAACCTGGAAAAATCCTGAAAATTAGCGCAGCAGCCAGCCGCGCTGAATGCGGAAACTACCTAACCGACCAGGCCCGGCAGATTCCAGTCACGCGGAAGTATTGGGGTTGCGACGTGCACCGGCTTGGAGCGTGCCGTGAGTTCAATTCCGTTCTCCGTCCAGCGACGGATGGTGTAGACCTGCGCGCAGTGCTCGCACAACCAGAAATAGCGCCTCATGGTCACCGTTGGCTTGACGAACGTTTCCGTCGCCAGAGAAGGGGTCTCAAAGGAGGAGCACTCGGAAGCTTTGGCACAGTATGCAGAGTAGGGGGACTCGGCCAGACCCGGGAAACTCGTCTGGCGTTCCATGAAGAACAGACGACCGCCACGCAGATATTTCAATTCTGCGCTGCAATCCTTATTGGCACATTTCATATTCATAAGGTCGCCTCGGAGCTTGACTTTTGCTTCGTTAGAAGCTACCTAGGCAGAAAAGGTTGGCCTGACTGGCCGGAATGCTACATGATTTTAATCTTCGCGAATCTTCATCGTACGGTCATCCACGTTGGACGATTCCGATGCCTCGATTGCGATCGGGAACTCCCAAAATCAACGCCTCGCTGCGACATGCGATCAAGGGGCGTTGAAAGCTCTCGATGCCACCATCTTACTCCCGTCGGAAGACGAAAAAGAGACATTCTGGTAAAAAAATTGCGCATTCCACCAGGTTAGGTTTGCGCCTGCGGGCACGCCTCGGAGTCGAGATCCGCTGGGCTAATCCCGCGCGTCGAACTGCAAAAGGATGTGTTCGGGCGGTTCTGGAGTCGCCAGTACCCCAGCCAGCGTGGGCACCCGCCAATCCGCGGCCATCAGTGTCTCCGGGGCATACGTGCTTAGCACGGCCAGAACCGGACAGCCGGCCGCCTTGCCCGACGCAACTCCAGCCGGAGCGTCTTCCACCACCAGGCACTGCTGTGGGGTGGCGCCCAGCAAGGCTGCCCCATGACGATAGGGCTCCGGATGCGGCTTTCCCTGGGTCACGGTTTCCGCCGTGACAAAATGCCTGGGGATGGGGATTCCGGCATGCGCCATGCGGCTCCGCGCCAGCCGCTCGGTGGCAGAAGTGACCACCGCCCAGGAGCCTTCGGGCAGCGCGGCCAGCAATTCGCGCACGCCGGGCAAAACAACAAGGCCTTCATTATCATCCACTTCCAAATCTTCTATCACTCGCAGCTCATCTTCGTCGTTCAGGTCCGGCCGCAACGCGCGCACCGTCTCAATGGCTCGCCGGCCGTGCGCCATATGAATCGCCATCTCCGGATCGAGGCCACGCGAAATGGCATAGCGCTCCCAGCTTCGCTCGACCGAGCCAATCGAACTCATCAACACGCCGTCCATGTCGAACAGCACCCCGCGAACCCGCAGATTCACTTTCATCGAGAACCCCCTGTCTGCAGGGCAAACTCTCGACCTGCATTCAGCAAACGCGCGACTGCAGCCGGGGAACATGACTCCGCGTAAATGCGAAGCAGAGGTTCCGTCCCGGAGGCGCGCAGCAGCAGCCAGCTTTCCGCCGCATTCGGCAGCGCACCGGCCTCCGGATTGCGCAGAAAAAATTTGATGCCATCCAAAGTTTCTACTCGCTCGACCGGCATGCCGGCGATGGAACCTACCCCGGCCCGGGCATGCGCGATGGCGGCATTCTTCGTCTCGTCGTCAATGTGCAGATCGATCCGGTCATAGTGATGCTCGCCATATTCCCGCTGCAATCCGGCAACCAGCTGGCCCAGAGTCTTGTTTTCATCGGCCATTACATTGGCCAGCAACAATGCGTTTAACAAACCATCTCGTTCCGGCAAATGCCGTGTGCTGCCAATGCCGCCGGACTCCTCGCCGCCAATCAAAATTTCCCGCGCCAGCATCAGGTCGCAGATATGTTTGAATCCGATGCCAACCTCGTGCAGTTTCCGGCTGTGCCGGGCGCATATGCGATCCACCATGCGGGTGGTGTTGAACGTCCGCACCACTTCGCCGGGCCAATGCCTGCGCTCGATCATCCAGCTCAACAGAATTGCGAATATCTTGTGCGCGTCCACAACATTGCCCGCTTCATCCACCGCGCCGATCCTGTCTGCGTCCCCATCCGTCGCCAATCCGGCCTGGCAATGGTGCTCGGCGACTGCCTGCTGCAAGCTTCGAAGGTGCGGCATAATCGGCTCCGGATTGATGCCGGGAAAGAGAGGGTCATGTTCCCCATGAATTTCGACATATGGAATCTTGCAACGCGAAAAAATACCCGCCAGAATGCCGGCCCCGGCGCCATACATGGAATCGATGGCGAATTTGTATCGGCTCGAAACGATCTTCTCGAGATCAACAAACCGCGCAATCGCCTCAATGTAATTCGGGAGAAAATCCACACGGGTGATTTCCCCGGCCCGCGCCGCCCGCGCCAGTGGCTTTCCCAGGTGCGATTCGATGGCCGCCATCATGGAAGGTTTCCCGGACCCGCCGTAACTCGCTTTGAACTTGACTCCATTCCACTGATAAGGATTGTGGCTGGAAGTAATCATGATGCCGCCAGCGGCGCCGGTTGCGCGTACCGCAAAGGATAAGGCCGGCGTGGGTGTGACGCTGGCGGCTAACTGCACGGCAATGCCCGCGGACGCCAGCACCTCTGCCGCAACTCCGGCAAAACGCTCCGACCCAAAGCGCGTGTCGTACGCGATGCAAACCCCGCGCGCCGGATCCTCTTCCGCCAAAATAAAGTTCGCAATCGCGCTGGCCGCCACGCGGAGATTGGCAAAGGTAAAGTCGTCGGCAATAACTCCGCGCCAGCCATCGGTGCCGAACTTCACAGGGCAGGGGCGCGGAGAGTCAGAGTTCGTCACAGTTTCCATTCGAGGGGTCGATCAGGTCAGTTTGTCTTGCCTGTCCTGCTGCAGTTGCTTGACCAGCTTACCAACATCCTGGCACCCGTCGCGGGTAGTAATCAACAGCACATCATCGGTTTCCACGACCACCAGATTGTCCACACCCACCAGCGCCACATGTTTCGACGGTGCATGCGCAAAGTTGCCGTGGGATTCCAGTAAGCTCTGCGCCCCCACATTCATCACGTTGTCCGCGCCCTGTACAAGCTGGCCATGGGATAACTTATGGTCGTAGAGCGCGGCCCACGAACCAAGATCGTTCCATCCGAAATCTGCCGGCAGGCAGTAGAGACCGGAATGATGCTCCCCTTTGGCCGAGCGAGGTTCAATGATCGCATAATCAATGCTGATGTTCTCGCACTTTGGATACAACTCTGCGAAGGTCGATTCGAATTGCTCGGTACCAAACGTTCCTGCAATCTGCTCTAAATACGGCGCCGTCTCCGGCAGGTGTTCCCGTACCGCGTTGGCAAGGGTCCGCGCCGTAGCCAGAAACATCCCGCTGTTCCAAAAATAATTTCCAGCCGCTACAAACTCCTCTGCCCGCTCGCGGTTGGGCTTCTCTGTAAAGCGGCGAACGCGTAAGGAATGCTCATCCAGCTTCTCGCCGGTTTCAATATAGCCATACCCTGTCTCTGGCCGGCTTGGATTCACTCCCAGCACAATGATGTTGTCTCCCGCCGCCGCTAAATCGCAACCGGTTCGCAGGATCTGCTCGAAGCTGGGCGCGTTGTCGATGGTGTGATCGGCCGGAAACAGTCCCAGCACCGCCTCGGGAGCCTCGCGCTCCAATAAAAAGGCTGCCAGCCCCGCCGCCGGCGCTGTGTTCCGGGGTACCGGTTCGGCCAGCACCTGCGCAGCGGGAAGGTTCGGCAACTGCGCCACCACAGGCGCCCGCAGCGACTCGTTGGTAAGAATCCACATTCGCTCGCCCGCGGCCAGGGGAAGCAGTCGATCCACCGTCTGCTGCAACATGCTGCGATCGCCATTCAGCGCCAACAGCTGCTTCGGGTGACTGCGCCGGCTGAGCGGCCAAAACCGTGTGCCGCTGCCACCGGCAAGAATGAAGGGTCGAAAATCCAGATTGGGATTCAAGGTAGGTTTCATCGTAAACGAAAGAAGCTCGGGTCGGCCTGAAGCAAAAACAGTTGCGGCAATTTCTCCTGCAAGCGAAACAGGACAGCTTTGCGGTTGCTATTCAGGAATGGCTCGCAGAATTTCCATCGGTTCGGAAGAAGTCATGCTCCAGTCCGGGGCGCATGCCGGAACGATAGCCAACTCGCCGCGCCGCAGCTGGATCGGCTCCTCGCCCTGGGAGTTCAGCGTGCCCGCTCCCGCAGCAACGAAGACCAACTGGGCCGACCCCGTCTGAGACTGCGTGCGGGCTGGAAGCGAAAAATCTTCCGTGATGTCCGCGTTGGCAATCCGGGTCCGGTCCACGCGAAAATACTTCGACTGCACCAGCAGCTCTCTGGTCACTCCGCCAGCCAGCGCGCCGTTGCCGGACTCGATCTTCGGCTGCACCGGGCCCGCGTCGGTATGCAATCGAATGGCTTGCAGGCCATCCTTCAGGTGCAGTTCGCGAGGACGACCGTAATCGTACAGCCGATAGGTCATGTCGGAATTCTGTTGTGTCTCCAGCACGGTGACGCCGGGGAAGATGGCGTGCACGGTTCCGGCGTCAACGAAGATCATGTCGCCCGGGTGAACGGGAACCGACTGCAGCAGCTTCTCAAGGGTCTTGTCCTCGATCGCCGCCTGCACTGCCGGCAGTGTCGTTCCCGGTCGCAGCCCCAGCGCGACCGTGGCGCCCGGTTCCGCATCCAGCGTGTACCAGCATTCCGTCTTGCCGTGGGGTTCGCCGTGTTCGCGCGCCATGGCATCCCCGGGATGCACCTGCACGCTCAGCTTTTCCTTTGGAAAAAGAACCTTCATCAATAGCGGAAAACGCTCCTGCGGATGGAGGGTGGGGCCCAGCAAGTCCTCCATGTGTTCGTGGAACACGGCCTCCAGCGTCTTGCCTGCTAACGGTCCTGTTTCAACAACGCTGGTATCTCCACTGAGCCATACTTCCCCAATCGGCTCCGTAACTACCCTGTCGTACCAGGGAGCAAGGTTCCGCGTGCCCCAAACCATGGGGCGAAACCAGGGACGCAGACGAAATGGCGACAGGCTTGGCATGGAAGATTCGTGACAACACGAACGAAATCAGCCCAACTTTGCGAAAAAGGATTTCATGCGCTTCACGCCCTCATCGATGTCGGCGTGAGATACCGCATAAGACAGACGAATGTGCTCGCTGGTGCCGAAGGCTTCACCCGGCACCGTCACCACATTAGCCTCGTGCAGCAGCCGCGTGGCCACCTCCGCCGCGCTGCTCACTCCGTTGCCGAAAAAAGAGGAAATGTTGGGATAGACATAGAACGCGCCCTCAGGCACGGTGCAGCGAACGCCCGGAATCTCCCGCAGCCCGGCCAGAATCTGGTCGCGCAGAGAAATGTAATCCTTGCGCATCTCCTCGACGCATTGCTGCGATCCGGTCAACGCGGTCACGCAGGCCTTCTGTACAAAACTTGCCGCGCTGGAAGTGCTCTGGCTCTGCAGCTTCGACATCGCCTGAATGATCGGCTTGGGGCCGAGTGCAAAACCGGCACGCCAGCCCGTCATCGCGTACGTCTTCGACAGCGAACCCAGCACCAGAACATGCTCCTTGCAGTCCGTAAAGCTGCCGCCGGAAATCGGCACGCCGGTGTATTGCAGATAGGCGTAGCACTCATCCAGCAGCAGATAAATGCCGCGAGCATGAGCCAGCCGAACTACCTGCTCCAAATCCTTGGGCGCAATCACAGCGCCCGAAGGATTCGAAGGCGAATTCAAAATGATGGCCTTGGTGCGCGGCGTGATGGCCCGCTCAATCGCCCCGGCGGTGATGCGAAAATTTTCCGCTTCGTCGGTCTCAAGATAAACCGGCGTGCCCCCGGCGTACTGAATAATGTCTTTGAACGAAACCCAATAGGGCACCGGCAGCACCACTTCGTCGCCGTGATCCACCAGCACGTTAATCGCTTCAAACAGCGCCAGCTTGCCACCCGTGCTGAAGATCGCCTCTTCCGGCGTGTAGCTTGACCCGAAATCCGCCGCGTGTCGTTCGACGATGGCCTTGCGCAGTTCAGCAATGCCGCTCACCGTCGTGTAGCGCGAAAAGTTCCCTTCAATGGCGGCGATCGCGGCGTCTTTAATGTGGCGCGGCGTGGCAAAATGCGGTTCGCCCGCGCCATAGTCCACCAGATTGACACCCTGGGCACGAAGCTTGGCTGCCTCTGCAGTCACTGCCATGGTCGCAGAAACCTGAATGCGGTTGATGCGATCGGCGAAGATTTTCTGGGCAACTGACGTGGTCATAGTACCTCTAGTTTCGCAGAGTTGACCGGCCAGAGCAATTCAGTTCCGCGGATATCCGGCCAGCATCTTTCTGGTGCTCGCTGGTCCTGCGCCGGGCCAACTACTTTTCGGGCTCGGTCGGGCCAGTTGAAATGCGCGAGCGCAGCCGCTCTACCACGGTGGGAGGCACCAGTCCCTCGACCGATCCACCCAACCGAAATACCCCCCGGATCAGCCTTGAGCTGAGGTATGAGTATTGTTCCGCGGGCATCATAAACACTGTTTCCAGCTCCGGCGCCAGGCGGCGATTCATCAGCGCCATCTGCAGCTCATATTCATAATCGCTGATCGCCCGAATCCCGCGCAGCAATGCCTGGGCATGTTGCAGGCGGGCAAACTCCACCAGCAGCCCATCGAACGTGCTGACGGAAACATTGTTGAATTCGCGCGTGGTTTCCTTGATCATGTCCACCCGTTCCTGGACGGAAAACAGGGGCTGCTTTTCAGAGTTGTTGAGGATGGCGACAACCAGGTGATTGAAGATTTTCGAGCCGCGCGCAATCAGATCGAGATGACCGTTCGTAAGCGGATCGAATGTGCCGGGATAGATGGCGCGGACAGTATTCACAACACACTGGATTGTATGGGGTGAACGACGGCGTGGCAATTCTGAAGACATCGCCCCGCCCATGATCCAGCCGGTTTACTCATAGCGCAACGCCGTCATGGGATCGACTCCCATGGCGCGCCGCACTGGCAACACCGCAGCCAGTAGCGCGATTGCGATGACCGCCGCAACCACGGCCAGCATCGTCAGCGGATCGTGCCCGGAGACTCCGTAGAGTTGGCCCCGCACCCAGTGCGTGATCAACCATGAGACAGGCAGAGCCACCGCCACGCTGATGGCGACCAGTCGCAAAACATCCATCAAAACCATGCGCGCAATGGTTCCACGGTTCGCTCCCAGCGCAATGCGCAAGCCAATCTCGCGCGTCCGCTGCGCCGTGGCATACGCCAGCACCCCATACAGGCCCACGGCAGAGATCAACAGCGCGAGAATGCCGAAGCTGATGGAGAGCAGGGCGATCGTGCGTTCCGTGTCGAGGTCTTCGTTCACCTGGTCACCCATGGTTTCCAGCGAGCGCAGCACCAGCTTTGAATCCAGGCCATACATCGATTTCCGAATCATCGCCATGGCGGCATCCGGCGCTTGCCAGGTGCGCACATAGAAGGCCATGCCGCCCAGCTGATTCGCCTGAGCGTACGGGATAAACACGCTCCGAACGATGGCAGCGTGCAGGTTTTCATGTTTCGCATCCTGCACGATACCCACAATCTGGATGTCGGTCTTCACCGTGTTCCCGCCGCCAAAGCCGAAAGAACGACCCAGGGCATTGGTCGGGTTGCCAAAATAATGCCGCGCCAGGCTCTCGTTCACAACAGCCACCTTGGCGCCTGCCGCGTTATCCGCATCGGTGAAAACCCGCCCAGCCAGCAGCGGCACACCCAGCGCGGAGAAAAATCCGGGGCTGACGTTGGCATGCTCCACGTGCATGTCTTCAGTTTCATTCTCCTTGTAGCCCGCGATGGTAATGTTGCTGCCGCTGTCGTCACCTGCGAGTTCTGGATCATCGGTGCTTCCAACCGCGCGAACCCCGGGCAAGCCGCTCAGCGTGGAGAGCATGCGTTGGTACAGCGGGGTGACCGCATCCGGCGCGTATCCCGCCAGCCGCGGATCCACTTGAAATTCGATCAGGTGGTCGATCGAAAATCCCACGTTGATGGACTTCAGATTGTAGAGCGTTCGAACGAACAGGCCCGCCGACAACAGCAGCAGCACGCTCAGTCCGATCTGCACTCCCACGGCCGCGCGCTGCAGCCGCAGCGATCCGCCGGAAACAGTGGGAGCCTGTTGCTTCAAGACCGGCGTCACGTCGGGCCGCCAGAATTGGAGTGCGGGGGCCAGGCTGAACAGCACGCTGACGCCAATCGACAAGGCCACCGTAAATGCCAGGATGCGCATGTCAGGATGCGTCGAGAACGGCAATTCGCCTGTCGTCCGGTCCATGATTCTCCGTTCCAGCAGCGTCGCGATGCGAGGAACCATCCATAGGCCCAGGGCTCCTCCCGCCAGTCCCAGCAGCAAGCCCTCCATCAGCAACTGCTCCACGATCTGGGCTCGCTTCGCCCCCAGGGCATAACGCACTGACATCTCGCGCACCCGTCCGGCGGCCCGCACCAGCATCAGGCTGGCAACATTCGCGCACGCCATCAGCAGCACCAGAACCGCCATGGCCATCACGATCAACAGAGGCATGCGCAGATCGGAGACGTCCGGCGCGTACCCGTGGGACCCATCCTCCAGGGTCAAATAGCTCTTCTGGAGAAATCCAATGCGAAAACGCTCGGAATGGTTCTGGAGCTTCTGGAGTTCGTCGGCCCTCAGCGAGTGCCATAGCGGCTGAATTCCAGCCTGCGCTTTGGCGCGCGTCATACCGGGTTGCAGGCGGGCGATGATGTTGAGCCAGCGCGACCGATGATCGTCCAGATCATCCCTGCCCGGCTCTACTTCCAGCTTCATCATCATCGGCGCGAAGATCGCCGGCGTGTTGCCGCCGATCACACTGTGAAACCCGGGCGCGGCCACACCGACAATCGTGAAGGGATGGCCATTGATGCCGACGGTCTGGTTCAAAACGCGAGGATCTGCGCCAAAATGCCGCTGCCAGTAGCCGAAGCTCAAAACAACCACCGGGCTGCCGTTCTTCACCTGGTTGTCAGAGGGCAGCAACAATCTGCCCAATGCCGGCTTAACGCCCAGTACATCAAAATAATTGCCCGAGACCAGTTCGGCGTCGGCGACTTCCGGCTGATTGCGCCATTGAAGACCCACATGCGTAGGGGCGGTCGCCAGCATCCCGCTGAATACCTTATTTTGATCACGCAGGTCCAGGTACATGGGATAGGAGAAGTAATTGGATACGTCTCCACCCTCCGAATCGGAGTGGCCATCGAACGTGCCCGATCCGTTCAGTTGCACCAGCCGATCCGGGTTGCGCACCGGCAGCGAACGCAACAGCGCTTGATCGAGCAGCGTATAGATGGCCGTTGTCGCGCCGATGCCCAATGCCAGAATCGCTATCGCGACCAGACTGAATCCAGGACTGTTCCTCAACTGCCTCAGTGTGGAACGCAGATCGATCCATATTCTTCTCATGCGGGACGACTCCAGTTTCAGCCTAGGCTACGCCTGTTGCATCAGCATGCTGCAGTCCAATAACCAGCGGTGCTGGAAATCGCTGAAACCAGGGAGGTTAGCCAATGGACCGAAGCCGTTACCACGCGCCCGAACTGTCCGAATATAGAAATCGCTGTCCAGAAATGGACGAAGGTACCCGCGCACAATCCGGTCGAGGCTAGAAAAGATTTGTATCCAGTCCAGCGATGAAGTGGATGCCCGGAATCGTCAGGCGGCACAGTCGCCGATCATTGGTCAGAAAAAGATCGACACGCGCCTGGGCCGCCGAAGCCAGGTGAATTGCATCCGCGGGAGCAACATTGTGCCCAGCCCGAATGCTGGCATAAATTTCCGCAGTCTCTGCGTCAAATGACAGGAGCTCGATTTCTGAACTTTGAAAATAGTCGCGTATGGCCCGTGTCAAATCCATTTTTCCCAGCTGCTTCGGTTTGACCAGCAACTCTCCCAAAGCTAACGCGCTGGTACAAAGCACGTCCCGTCGCCGTTCCATGTTGCTGCGCAGTTCCTGGACTCTTTGCGCGTGCTGGGGATGGCCCTCCATCCAATAGGCAAACAGCATCGTGTCCCAGTAAATGCGGCTCATCTGATCTGTCTCTTGCGTTCGTTATCCGCTTTGCCATAAAAATTCCGGCGGTCGCTCTGAATGGAGCGTTCCCAATCGCCGGGGTTCTTAAAGAGTGTTTTTCCGATTCCACGAAGCCGGTCGAACGCAGATCGTGAAGTGGAGTTGGATTCTTTGGCTTGCGCCTGATCCAGAACTTTGTAGGTAAATACCACAGTCGTGCTCATCCCTGAAGGTGGGCCCTGCTCTCCAATCAATTGCAATCCGTACTGTTCCTGAAAGATTTTTGAACGTAGAGCAGTGCAGACGTTAGGCGTTTTATTTCTTAGCGCCAAGCCTTTCACAATGTCGCCAGCTTTGATGCTGACAGTCTTCCCAGTACCGCTACGGGCAGGTTCAACGTAGTGTCGTCCCGCATATTCTCGGATCTGATCGGATTCCTTGAAGTTTGCCTTCATTGGCGCCCCTTACTCCTTTATCGTACAGTCCATACAATACATACATACATTGAACTTCGTCAATCAAAGGGCCCCACTGAAAAGGGGCCCTCGGCTGTGCAAGAAATCACGATTGCGCTTATCTCTTCCCTGCCGCCTTCACCACTTCCTGCGCGGCCACGGCTCCGTTCAGCGGAATGGGCGGTACCTCGGCCAAATCGCTCTTTCCTCCGATGCCCATTTTCTGGCGCAGCGCCGACTCCACCCGGGCGAACGTGTCCTTGTTGTCTTTGAAATACTGGCGCACATTTTCCCTGCCCTGGCCGATCCGCTCCCCTGAAAAGCTATACCAGGCGCCGGATTTCTCGACGATGTTTTGCAGCACAGCCTGGTCGAGTACGTCGCCCTCGCGCGAAATACCCTCGCCATACAGAATGTCAAACTCCGCCTCGCGGAAAGGAGCTGCCACTTTGTTTTTGACAATTTTCACCTTGGTCCTGGAACCCACCACCACATCGCCTTCTTTTACGGCAGCGATGCGGCGAATATCCACCCGGACCGAAGAATAAAACTTCAGTGCCCGGCCGCCGGTCGTGGTCTCAGGGTTACCGAACATCACGCCGATTTTTTCTCGAATCTGGTTGATGAAGATCAACGAGGTCCGCGACTTCGATACCGTTCCAGTCAGTTTGCGCAATGCCTGCGACATCAATCGCGCCTGCAATCCCATGTGCGAATCGCCCATCTCGCCGTCGAGTTCCGCCTTCGGCACCAACGCTGCCACCGAGTCGACTACCAGCACATCGATCGCGCCCGAGCGCACCAGCGCTTCGGTAATCTCCAGCGCCTGCTCGCCATAGTCCGGCTGCGAGATCAGCAGATTGTCCACGTCGACGCCCAGCTTCTTCGCATACTGCGGATCGAGCGCATGCTCGGCATCCACAAACGCAGCCATGCCGCCGGCCTTCTGCGCTTCGGCAATAATCTGCAGGGTAATCGTAGTTTTGCCAGAAGATTCCGGCCCGAAAATCTCGATCACACGTCCCCGCGGAACTCCGCCCACACCCAGTGCCGCATCAAACGAGATCGAACCGGTAGAGATAACAGAAATCGGAACAATCGCCTCTTTATTGCCAAGGCGCATGATGGAACCCTTGCCGAACTGCTTTTCAATCTGCGCCAGTGCCAGATCAATCGCACGTGTGCGTTCTTTGTCGTCTGCCATTTCGAATCTCCGGGGATGAGTTGGAATTGAATTGTCCGCGACACGCTACGAACGCTGCTGGTATCGGATGAAACAATCGAAGTCCACTTTAGTTACTGGCGGGATTTTAGCACCAATTTGGGAAAAGGCGAAGCAATAGCGAACATCTTTGGGCGTTCCATTCACACCAAAGTAACCGAGGACCGTGGCGCTTACGGTCCGTACAGCTCTTCCTCGCTGACAACCGGGCTCGCATCTCCCTTCTTCTGTGCGCGGTGAGCTGCACCGAACATGGTGCCGCGCGCTGGCTGGATGGGAGCGAAACGCAGAAAGCCGATCGGCTGCATCACGTCATCATAGATTGCTTCCATGCCGCCCTGCATCAGGTAGGTCTCATGCCAGAAGCCCGTGCCGCCGGAGTTTCTCAAAAAATTCTTCCACCACTCGCGATGCGGCTCAGAGCGCGTCCACGCGAGAAGCGACTCCATGTCCCGCCAGTATTGACGCATACCGACATGCATTGGGAACAGGGAAAAGACGAAGTTCTCGTGCAACAGCAGTCCCACCGGCTGCGCCGCCACCGAATCAGAAATCCGCGGTCCAAAGCCAGCTAGAGTTTTCAATCCTGCCATGCGATTGACTCGCATTCCCAGATAAACGACGACCAGGCCAGGATATTGCGACAGGTCCACCGTACGGCGATTGACATTGGTCGGCATAGGCTCACCTCACACAATCCATTGTGCCTCTTCATGCGGTCTCCCGCCATCGCGTCTCCAAGTCCAATCCCGTCTTACCGATGACAGTATTTCTTCATGGCGTCGCATACAACCACAATCAGCACCAAGGGGCAGTTAGTCATTCCGGCGGAAATCCGCGAAGCGCTCGATTTGAAACCAGGCACCCGGATCATTGTCAGCCGACAACGCAATCACATCATCCTCCGTCCGGTGAACAAACAACTGGTAGACGAGCTTCGCGGCATTACTGCAGGCGGTCCATCCGGGACCGAGATGCTCCTGAAACAACGCCGTGAAGAAAACAAACGTTCAAATGGGTGACCTATGCTTTGGATACCGGCGCACTCTTGCGGTGCCTCGACTCGGAAGCAGGCGCAGATAAAGTTCAAGAGATTCTGAACGCCCATCTATCGGGGACTCAGGCGGTTGTGGTTTCTGCAATTCACTGGGGAGAAGTAGTCGGGGTGATTTATCGCAGAAATGGCAGGCGCACCTTGGATCGCCTTCTTTCCCTGCTGGAGAAGCTCAATTTGAACGTGGTTGCGGTCACTCGCGAACGTGCCTTGCATGCCGCAATCCTGAAGTCCGATTTGAAAATTCCATATGCGGACGCTTTTGGAGTTGAACTTGCACAAAGCTTTCCATATACCTTCGTGACCGCGGATTACGATTTGAAACCGGCGGCCAATCGGGGGGAAATACTATTCCTACCGCGAAAGTGGGCCTATTTTTATCTCAAAGGTTTTTATGAAAACCGATGGAAAAGAATAGCCGTAGCGTTATACTCGGTGCTCCGGAGATAGAGAGCCTATGCCATCAAATGCAGCTAAGCCTATGCCGCCGCTCACCGTAGCTTGCCCGAAGTGTGGTACGCCTGTCCCGTTAACCGAAGCTCTGGCTGCGCCGCTGATCGAGGCCACACGCGCCGAATACGAAAGCAAACTCCGCGCCCAGAACAAGGCTCTTGCACGCCGGGAGGAGGAGATCGAACAAGGAAGGCTGACTGCGGCGAAAACGGCGGAACAGCTTAAGAAACGCGAGGCGGAACTGAAAACCAAGCAGGCACAGCTTGCGGCTGAGGTCGCCCGGCAAACTGAGGTCGCTGTGGAGGAGGAACTCGCGAAGCGGATCGCTGTCGAAAAGAAGACGATTGCCAAAGAAGAAGAACGCCGTGTGGCGCTGCGATTCGCCGACGAACTTGCTCAACGCGATCGGGACAGCAAAGAACAGACTGACCGTATCGAGCAGCTCATGGCAAAGCTCACCACAGCTCAGAAAGCCGAGCTGATCTGAAGCGGCGCGAGCGCGAGTTCAAGGATCAGGAGCGCGAACTGAATCTCAAAATCGAACAGGAAGTTAGTGGACAACTGGATCAGGTGCGAGCAGTGGCCGTATCGGAAGCCGAGCAGCGCCTGAGCCTTCAACTGAGCGATAAGGATCGGACGATCCGTGAACTTGCCAGCAAACTTGAAGAGGCTAGCCGCAAAGCTCAGCAAGGATCGCAGCAGGCGCAGGGCGAAACGCTGGAACTTGTGCTGGAAGATCAGCTACGGCACCAGTTTCCCTTTGATGAGTTTCAGCCCGTGCCCAAGGGCGAATTCGGCGGCGACGCGCTCCACGTTGTACGCGACAGCTCCGGCCGCGAGTGTGGGCGTATTCTCTGGGAGTTTAAGCGCACGAAGGCATGGAAGCCGGATTGGATATTTAAATTAAAGGGAGATCAACGCGCAGCGCGTGCCGATCTTGCTGTGATCGTCTCGCAGGCAATGCCGCCTGATGTAGAGCACTTCAACGAACTCGATGGAGTCTGGGTGTCGTCTTTAGCATGTATGCTCCCGGTAGCTACCACGTTGAGAGCGTCGCTGCTCGGACTGGCGAGTCAACGGCGCAGCGCGGAAGGACAGCAAACGAAGAGCGAGCTCGTTTATAGCTATCTAACCGGGTCTCAGTTTCGCAGTCGCATAGAGGCGATTGCCGAACGCTGGTCGGAGATGCAGAAGGACTTGGCAGACGAGAAGAAGGCGACTACGAAACGCTGGTCTAAACGCGAGAGCCAGTTACAGACGCTGCTCGACTCAACCGCTGGGATTCAAGGGGACTTGGAAGGCATCGTCGGACGCGATCTCAATGAAATTCAAGCTCTCGGAGACACATTGCTGCTTGAGAGCGAAGTCTGAAGTCTTGCGGCAGTGAAAAATAACCGGTGAGCGGCTATCGGAATGACCGATTCCGAGCATGACAATATGTGAAGCCGTCGCTCAGCCCTCCCAAGTCATCGGAGCTACCGCTGCAGCGGATCCACTGGCACATTTACATCGGTAATCCGAAAATTCCTGGCCAGTGCAGGGTGCTGTTTTGCGATCGCCTGATACATCTCCCAGGCCACGCGGCGATAGGAAATATGCCCTTGCGGCGCACTGCGCAGTTCGGCAATATACAGCGCCTCGGCGAAATCCATCTTGAACAGCGAACGGCACCGCGTTCCCAGCGGCAACACATACTGCGCCGTCGCGCCCGCCTCCGGAATATCGGCCTGGGTCAGCCGTTCAAATGTCGCCTGCGCCTCTCGAACCGCCTGCTCATACGGCTGGCGCAGATCGGACTCAGCCAGCAGTTCGGGAACTTCGTAGCCATGCGCGCTGGTGAAGCTCTGTATCGTCTGCACGCAGCGGCGATGCCGATGCATGTCGCGAAAGCCGCCAATGTCCATGAGAATGTCGAAGCGAAACTGATAGCCCGAAGAAAAAGCGCGAAGCAGTTCGTCGTGCCGTCCGCGATGCCGCGTGCCCAGGGCCAGCATCTCATCCCGGCGCGCTGCGTCGAGCGCAACCACCCGCTCACGAACCTGACGGTAAGAATAATGACACGCGCCATAGAGCAGCGTCGTCACAATCTCGATCTCCATCGATTCCTGCCCGCCGGAGCCGCCCAGGTGATTCTCGACCAGGTCGACCATCGGCGCAGGTTCGATCGGAGCTTTCTGCATCAACTCCCGTGCCGCCTGTTCCAGGTCTTCGCGTGTTTTCTCAATGTACTCGACAGGGGCCGCATATTTCACCAGCGTAGGAGCCACCGCAACGTCGCGCAACAGCAACTCCGCGGCGCGATTGCCCAACTCCGGGTTCGCTGCAGCGATGTCGATTTGCAAGGCTTCCAGCGCCGCCCTTTGCACATTCCAACACGGGGTGGCAGCAGCTTCGCGGAGCTTCTCTCCCAACCGGCGAACCTCCGCGTGCGGTTGCGACAAGAGTCGCGAGACCTGTGTCTCCAGCGTGCGGGCGTTCACAATCTCGCCCAGTGACGTGTTCGCCGCCAGCGGCAGAAGATAGCGGGCTCCGTCGAAGGCTCGCGCCCGCAGGGTTCGCTCATATGCCTCCTGCTTCATTTCGGCGGGCTTCGGAACCTGGGCACGCAGCAACTCGACCGCTCCGCGTGAAATCTCGTCGTAGGCGGCGAAAAGCTTCTCCACCTGCGCTGTATACAACTGGCGCGCCTCGCCGTCGGAGCCAAACGCCGGCAGATACCACCCGCTTTTCTTGAAGTCCTGGTAGCGGGTCGATCGCTCCTGGCCATCCCACCGCTGCTCATCGACCAGCACAATCGCCGCCAGCAGCGACAAGCGTTCCACGGCAAAGGCGATGTGGGCCAGGTCGGCGATGGAGCGGTGACCATACTGAAAATAAAACGTATTCAGAAATTGCTCGGCCCGCTGCGCGTTCAGCTCCCGCAACGACTGCTTCATGGAAAGAGCGGAGCGGGAATATTTCGCCATCGCATAGGCCAGCACTTCAGGGTCTGCGCCATGAATGGCATAGATTTCCGTCGCATTGGAATCAGCGTCCAGGGAGGGAGGGATCGGGTCTTCGGGAGGCATATGCTTTCGTGACAATCTGCTCGTATCAGGATGTTGACATCCAGAGTATCGCAGGCGAATCCCGGCGTGTCATAAAAGAAAGTCCCCCATGCTTTTGATACGGTCGCGGCGCAAAAGCAGGTACCATGCGGTGTGGTGGAAGATGCACGTTCGGCGGTCTTTGGACCGTAGCCACGTCACTTGCGTAGCATAGTTGGAAGAGCGTATGGGCGAAGTCCTTACAATGGTCGCGGACCGGCCTTGGGCGCTGCCAAAGCGGCCCTGGGTCATGACGCAACGCTGGCACAGCCTGCTGTTCGCGCACTGGCCGGTCGCGGCGGAGCAAATTGCTCCCCTGTTGCCGCCCGGCATGGTCGTCGACGGCTTCGCAGGAACCGGCTGGATCGGCATTGTGCCCTTCACCATGGACCGCATTCGCTTCCGCGGCCTGGGCAGCGTTCCCGGCGCGCGCCGCTTCGCCGAACTGAATCTTCGCACCTATGTCCGCGATGAACGCACCGGCACCCCCGGCGTCTTTTTTTTCTCGCTCGATGCGGCGAACCCGGCAGCCGTTGTGGCAGCCCGTCTGTGGTTTCACCTGCCCTACTATTGGGCGAAGATGCGCGTCGAGGAGCGGGACGGCGGCTGGGTGCATTATGAAAGTACCCGTCTGCTGGCGCACCAGCCCGTCCACTTCCGCGCCACCTATCGCGGAATGGGTCCGCAAAGTTCCGGACGAACCGCCCGCGACACCATTGAGTATTTCCTGACCGAGCGCTATTGCCTGTTCACGCATGACCGTAGCGGTCAGCTGCTGCAAGGCAACATCCATCACGCCCCCTGGCCGCTGGAAGCAGCCGAGGCGAATATCGAGGTGAACGATCTTCCTCTGGCGCACGGCATTCGCCTGCCCAACATTCCCCCGGTGCTGCACTTCGCCCGCGAGCAGAAGGTCTATATCTGGCAGCTTGAGCCCGCGCTGACCCTGGCCTGAGAGGCGTACTCTTGCAATTGCGTATACACTTCGGCGTACCCGTTGCCATCTATAATCTGGTGGGTTATCCGCAAAGAATGAAACCCAGGAGTGGACCCCTATGTTCTCTTTAAATGACCGGGTTGCACTGGTCACCGGCGCGTCGCAGGGCATTGGACGCGCTTGCGCGGTGGCGCTGGCCGCGGCCGGAGCGCAGGTCGCGCTCGCCGCACGCAACGCGACGAAATTGGCCGAAGTTGCCGCCGAGATCGAGGCGGCCGGCGGGCGCGCGACACCCTTCGAAATGGACCTGGCCAGCGAAGACTCCATTAAAGCCGTCACCAAGGCGATGATGGCGCACTACGGAAAAATAGAAATTCTGGTCAACAATGGCGGCATCACCCGCGACAACCTGATGCTGCGGATGAAGCTCGCCGACTGGAACGCCGTGCTCAATACCAATCTAACCGGCGCCTTCCTGCTCACCCAGGCCGTATCTTCCAGCATGTTGAAGGCGCGCTGGGGACGCATCATCAACATCGCCAGCGTGGTGGGAGAAACGGGGCAGGCCGGCCAGGCGAACTATGCCGCCAGCAAAGCCGGCCTGATCGGTTTGACCATGTCTCTGGCGCGCGAACTTGCCTCTCGCAACATCACCGTCAATGCCGTCGCTCCCGGCTACATCTCCACCCCCATGACAGATGTCCTGAACGACCAACAGCGAAGCGCCATGCTCACCCAGATTCCGTTGGACCGCGCCGGAACCCCGGAAGACGTAGCCCATGCCGTCGTCTTTCTTGCGTCCGATCAGGCGGGTTACATTACCGGCCATGTTCTCGACGTAAACGGCGGCATGCATATGGGTTGAAGGCCACGGCGTTCGTCGCAGCATCCGTCAACGATTGAGAATTTTGCCGTTCCCGCTCTCCGGCCCATAGCGTATTGTTATTTTGTGGAAATTTCGCTCGACCACGTTGGCCTTCCACAACCCATTGCTTCTCTCCGGCAAGGATGTGCCTGCATGAAATCCACTCGTTTGCTCTCCTTATCTTCTCTCCTGATTTTCTGGCTCATCAGCCTGTCCCCATCCGTCGCGCAGTCGAAATCTGCGTCCGGCGTCGTCGGTCCGCAGAATGTCAGCTTCCCCAGCGGTACTGAAACCGTCCAGGCCGTGCTGTATCGGCCGAAGGGTGCGGGGCCATTTCCAGCTCTCGTCGTCATCCATGAGTGGTGGGGATTGAATGACTGGGTCAAGCAACAGGCGCAGATCTTCGCCGAACACGGCTACGTGACGGTGGCCGTAGACCTCTATCGCGGTCAGGTTGCAACCGATCCGGAAGTGGCGCACGAACTGATGCGCGCCCTTCCTCAGGATCGGGGCGTCCGCTATCTGACATCGGCCGTCGCGTTTCTCAAAACACTTCCCTACGTGGACTCGCATCGCCTGGGCGCGGTTGGCTGGTGTATGGGCGGCAGCTTCGCCATGCAGCTGGCCATCGCGGAGCCATCCCTGCAGGCCGTCGCCATCAACTATGGCGCGCTGGAAACCGATCCCGCGCAATTGCAGAAGATCCACGCCGCGATTCTCGGCAACTTTGGCGCCCTCGATCGCGGCATCACGCCGCAGGACGTTCAGGACTTCGCGGCGGAAATGCAGAAACTTGGCCATCCCGTCGATGTCAAAGAGTATCCCGACGCCGGCCATGCCTTTCAAAATCCAGCCAACAAAACCGGCTATCGACCCCAGGACACGGCCGATGCGGACCATCGCATGTTTGCATTCTTCGCTAAATATCTCAAGGGATCGTAGGAATGCCTGCGGGGTTCGCCCTGGCACAAGTGTTTCCGTAACAATCGCGCTAGTGCAGACGTCGTAGGATTTCCGGGCGAATCAGATAGAAAAAGAAAACGAAATTCGCCAGCGTCATTACCCAGTAATTCGATTCGTGAAATCGCAGGATGACATAAATGCCGTAGCCGCTGGTGAGAAACGCGGCAGCCAGAGCCAGCGCCCATCCCCACCGCTGCATTCGCAGCAGGCCGAGCGCCGCCAGAGCCAGCAGCGTTGCCACCGCCAGCACGGCCAGCCTCGCTCCGTGGCTGGCGAAATGACGGCTGAACACGCCCACCACGCCAATCATCGCCTCCAGCAGCATCCAGAAAGCAATGGCGACTACGCCGGGAAATTTTGCGGCCCCGCCGTCCGGGCGCGACTTCTCCTCAGGCTCGGTCATAGTGTATGCAGATAGGCCATCAGGTCCTGTGTCTGCTGATCGTTCAGAGTATTGCCAAACGCGGGCATCATGTTACGGCCGTGGACGATTGCCGATAAGACGCGATCATCATTCGCCGGAGCGCCGCTCGGCAGATACGGTTTCTTGAACATTCCCTGCAAACCCGGTCCGTGTAATCCTTGCTCCGAGTTGGCGTAATGACAGGACGCGCACTGCGACTGGTACACGGCATACCCGCGCATTTCCGTCGGGGTCAATTCACTCAACGGTTTCGACGGCGGCAGATGATGGCAACCCGTCAGAACCACAATCCCCATCGCAGCCACCATCACGGGCAATCGAAAATTTCGTCTCAACTTCATCGTCCTCCGTGGAGACAATCTGGATTCGCCGTGCATTCCCAGACTGCCTTTCGCACAACGGCGTTTCGGCTCAAACTCGATACTCATCGGGTCGCCAAACCTGGATCGCCTGCTTGATCTGCTTGGGCGTCAGCTTTTCACTCAAGGTTCGCTCCACCAGCGCAGGCACTTCAGCGTCGGAAGCAAATCGCAGCGCGATCAACTGGCGTATCTCCAAGTCTCCCATGCGGGCACTCAACGGCTCCCGCAGCAGCAATGCCAGGCGCATTCGCTCCTCCAGCCGGATCGCCCGGTCCTGCGCCTTCAGTGCGTAAGATCGCGCCTTCATGGACAAAACCACCAGAGCCAGTGCCAGCACAACGTGCCAGGCGCTGCCTACATGTGGATGCCGGACGAACTGCACAATCGTCGCGACCAGCGTGATCAAAAACACCGGCCCTACGAAAAAATGAAACCACGGATCGAAGCGGGCATGATTCGCGTACGTCTGCTGCTTTTTCCCCGACATGGTGATCTCCCCGAAAAGAAATTCGACAGCATTCTTCAGCCGTGTACAGCAGAAGGCGTACTGTCCATCATCGCACCGAATCGGCTTCAGCCGCTGACGCCACGATTGCATCGATCGTTTGGGTAATGCCCTTGGCGCCCGGCATGTGACCATTGCACAAAATGGAAAATATCAGCGTGCGCCCGTTCCGGTCGGTTACGTAGCCGCTCAGAGCGTTCACCTCGTCCAACGTGCCTGTCTTGGCAAAGACATGATCGCGTAACGGAGCTCGCGTGAACCGGTCCGACAATGATCCGTCGACGCCGCCGATCGGAAGCGTGCCGCGAAATTCCTCGCCCCAGGGCTGCGACGCCGCATAACGCAACAAGGCAGTCAGCGCGCGGGGTGTCACCCGATCCTCGGGCGAAAGGCCGGATCCGTCATAGAAAAAAATATCCTGCGGCTCAACCCCCGCTCGACGCACGAACGCGCGTACCACCCGCGCACCTTCGACAATGGAACCGTCGGAGCCAAAACGTCGCCCCAGCAAACGCAGCAATATTTCGGCATGCAGATTCTGGCTCACCTTGTTCGTGACCGTCAGGTCTTCCAGCATGGGAACCGAGGTGCGCGAAGCCAGCACCACAGCCCCAGGCGGCGGCGTCGCTGCAATCTGAATCGGCTCTGCAGCATCCGGCAAATTCGGCAGCGCCAGTGGACGCAGCACACTCTGTTCGTAAATGGCCGTGTCCACGGATTCGCGATGGTGCGCCATCGCCTCCCCGGTCACAACAATGCCGCGCGCTTCCAGCATCTGGCGAAACGCCAGCGCCGCAAACTCCGCTGGATCCTGAATTGCCAGCGCCAGATGTTTTGCCGGCTCACCCGCAGGCAGGGTGCCGAAGACGCGCACTCGCTTGGATCCGGGCGCCCGGTCCACTCCCACCGACGGTTGCGACCCAGGCGCCGAGGTACGCGCTGTATTTTCGACCGAGTAATAAGAACCAGCAACATCAGGGTTCCATGCAATCGTCGCGGGATCGCCCGGTCGAGCTCCCGGCGCGATCGCCAGGTACACCACGTTGTCATTCACCGTCAAAGCGGAAACCGGCGCGCCAAAACTCCATTCCAGATCGTCCCAGCCCCAGCCTGCCCCATACGGCTGCCACGGAAAAGCCGTGTCGTCCCCGACGATATTGCCTTCCACCCGCCGCACTCCGCGCTGTTGCAACTGTTCCGCCAGATCTTCCAACGCGTTCAGCGGAGGATTCGGCCGCTCGGTCGTACCGTCGTAGGGATAGTGCCGGCCCGACATGCTGGCATCTCCTGCGCCCACCAGCGTCACGTCTCCGTGGACGGTTCCCTCGACATCCGGCGCGCCGGATGCGATGACGCGTGTCTCGATGGTCGTCTTCGGCCCCAACAACGCAAGTGCGGTGGCCGTGGTCAACAGCTTGGCATTCGAGGCTGGGGCAAACAGCTCGGCATCGTTCTTCTCATAAACCAGCCGTCCGTCGAGCGTAGTGACCGAGATTCCCCAATGCGCCTGGGCTGCATCCGGAGCAGCCAGCAGCGCATCGATCCGCCGCGAGAGCTCTGCCGGGCCGGCCGGGCTAGTGACGGTCGCACGTCGATGGGCACCTACGCCGGTCAACGGAATTGCGATGACCAACGAGAGCAAAACAATGCTGCGGGAAATGGATCGCATCGCTGGGCGCGAGTGTAACATTTCATCCGTCAAAATTATGGACACCTCGCATGGCTTCGCCGTCTGTTGCGCCCCGCATCGTGGGCGAGAATCCGCTCTAGAATCAGGGTATGCCCGTTGCGCTGCGCCCCCATTTTCGATGGAACCTGCACACGCGCTCGCTCTCGCTGGGATCGCGCACCATGCTGATGGGCGTCGTCAACATTACTCCTGACTCATTTTCCGACGGCGGCAAATATTTCTCCAGGGCGCAAGCCGCGGAACACGCGCTCCGCCTGCTGGATGAAGGTGCGGACATACTCGATCTTGGCGGCGAATCGACGCGGCCCGGCACACACCCGCAAGTCTCCGCCCAGGAAGAGATCGACCGCGTGCTGCCGGTCATCGAAGCCGTGTTGCAGGCGCGCCCCGGCACCATCCTCTCGATTGATACCTACAAGGCCGAAACTGCGCGTGCTGCCGTTACCGCAGGTGCGGAAATCGTCAACGATGTCAGCGGATTTCTGTGGGATGAGGAGATGGCCGCTACCTGCGCCGAGCTGGGCTGCGGCGTGATCCTGATGCATACGCGCGGTCGCAGCCTGCAGTGGCGTTCGCAACCCCCGCTGCCTCATGACCAGGTCGTGCCGCTGGTGTTGCACGAATTGCAACAGCGTACCCAGGCAGCACTCGTCGCCGGCGTTCAACCGGCAGCCATGGTGCTCGATCCCGGCTTCGGCTTCGG
Organism: uncultured Acidobacteriota bacterium; assembly: GCA_963756315.1. Classification (GTDB taxonomy): domain Bacteria; phylum Acidobacteriota; class Terriglobia; order Terriglobales; family Acidobacteriaceae; genus JAKAAZ01. The sequence continues at coordinate 387,733 of CAVWNI010000009.1, read as the reverse complement.
CAAATGGCTGGATGAAAACTATCCTCTGCTTGCCCATTTTGAAGCGTTGCACACCCTCGGCTATCCACTGCTGGCAGGCCCGTCGCGCAAGGTTTTTCTAGGCAAGGCGCTGACCCCGATCCACGGCCACGACGTACCCCCCGATCAACGCGACAACGCCACCCTCGCCGCCATCACCGCTGCCATACTCGCCGGGGCACACCTGGTCCGCGTTCACAATGTTCAAGCCGCCCGCGATGCCATCGCGATCGCAGACGCGATTCGGACCGCCTGCGCATCCGACTCGATCCAGGAGAAGCTCGATGCGGGATGAAACCACGCTGATCCATCAGGAATTTCCAGCACGCTCTGCATCTCGCACGCACTCAGCTCTCGCGCTGTAGAAGTGTTCCTGCCACCAACTCCGCGTCGCCGACCAGTCTTCGGCTCTTCAGCATGTCCAGGGTCAACGGGCGGCTTTCCTTTTGGTCCTCGCGAAATTGGTGGATGAGGGTATCAGCCAGCTCGGGGTCAATCGCTGCCACATTCACCTCGTCATTCAACGCGAAGGAACGATGATCGAAGTTGGTGGACCCAAAAACACACCATCGTTCGTCGATGACCATGGTCTTGGCGTGAATCATGGATGGCTGGTATTCGAAAATCCTGGCACCCGCCTGCAGCAAATGTCGGCTATCGTGGCGACTCGCGCGGCGAACCGCAGGGTGGTCGATATGCGGTCCAGCAACCAGAATGCGTACCTGCACCCCGCGCTGGCTGGCCTCCTCCAGTGCATGGCGCGCGCTCCGGTCCGGCAGAAAATACGGCGTTGTGATGGTGATGCTTTTCTGTGCGCTCTCGATCAGGGCCTGAAACAGGATGCGGGCATGCGTGCCGCCCCCACTCGGCGTGCTCGACACCACCAGCGATGGCACCCCTCCATCACCGGAATGAAATTCGAACTGCCGATGGCCGCTTAAAATCTTCCCGGACGATTCCAGCCAGTTTTCAGAAAATGTGGAGATGAGTCCGACAACCGCCTCCCCTTCGAGTTGAAACACAGTGTCGCGCCAGCGCGGTCCCTGTCGAGTTTCCCTCATCCAATGATCGGCAACCCCCGCACCACCCACAAAAGCCGTGTGACCGTCGATGACCAGCAGCTTGCGATGGCTGCGATTGTTCGCGAACTGCCACGTATCCCAGCGCAGCGGATGGTACCAGTGCATCTCGCCGCCCGCGGCCTTCAGCTCATCGAAATAGGAAGTCCGCGTGGTAAAGCTGCCGATCGCATCCAGCACCACTCGCACTTCCACGCCGGCCCGCGCACGCTCTGCCAGCGCCGCCAGAAATTTCTCACTCACCTGGCCTTCTTTGAATTCGTAAAACTCCAGATCAACGGCATGCCGCGCTTTTCGGATCGCAGCGATTTCCGCCGGGTAGAACGCGTCTCCATTTTTCAATGCGCGAATGCGAGCCTGCCTCACCGGCGCGTCCGTCACCAGGCTGAGAAATTCGAGGAACTCCGGCGATCGATTGGAGCCGCCAGGGCATTCGCGCATGGAATAGGGCAGGGACGGCCCGAAAAGATTGAGCAGCACCCGCGCTCCGTACACCGCGAGCGCGCCCGCGCCCACAAATGCCAGCGCCCGGGTTCCGGCGCAACAACGCGGCCGCTCTCCGTGGACCGAATCGCCCGCGCTGGTTCTTGCCGCTTCAGGGGAATCATTCATGGAACCCTCCCCATGAATGGATGCTTCCCAGCGGCTTCGCGGCCAACGCGGAACCCTACCCGCCGGCCGCTCCGAACAACGCACCGACGCCGGCCGTGACGGCCATCGCCAGCGCTCCCCAGAATGTCACTCGCAGCGCTCCCGCCAAAACTCGCGCTCCGCCGACCCGCGCCGCCAAAGCGCCTAAGCCGGCGAGAAACACGAGCGATGTCCCGGCCACCAGGTACAACAATTTTGTCCCCGGAGTTATGGCCGCGACACCCAGCGGCAGCGCTGCACCCACGGCGAAACTTGCAGCCGACGCCAGCGCTGCCTGAATTGGATGGGGCGCGTTCGTTGTGGTGATGCCAAGCTCGTCGCGCGCGTGTGCTTCCAATGCGTCGTGCGCCATCAACTGCTGCGCGACCTGTTTCGCCAGCGAGGCATCCAGTCCGCGCTGCACATAGATCGCCGCCAGCTCCTTATGCTCACCCTTGTTGTCGGTTTTTAGTTCCGCGCGTTCCAGCTCCAGCTCGGCGCGCTCCATATCTGCCTGGGAGTGGACAGAGACATATTCTCCCGCCGCCATCGACATCGCTCCAGCCACCAGGCCGGCCGCACCCGCGATCACAACGCTGTTGTGTGTCGCATGCGATGTCGCCACGCCCAGCACCAGGCTTGCCGTCGACAGAATGCCGTCATTCGCGCCCAGCACCGCCGCGCGCAGCCAGCCTACCCTCCCGATGCGATGCAGTTCCTTACTTCGCATTATTCCTCTGATCCTTCTTCCGCCGCCGCCAGCGCCAACGGCTCATCCCAATGGTCCGACTGCAAGCCGCGTGTCGCGCTGTCGATCGGCAGCACTTCAGGAATTTCATCCTGGCCGATCTTCAGCCCGTGGAGTTTCGATGCCAGCGAGAACACGCTACCACGGCCTTCCACCGCTCCCACCAGATCGTTGAACTGCTTCACAGAACTATTCAATGCATTGCCCAGCCGTGTGAAATATACCTGTGTACCGCCCAGCTTCTTGTACAGCTCCTCGCCTGCCTTGCAAATGGCAATCGCATTGCGCGTAATTTCCATCTGCTGCCAGCCGTAGGCGACGGCCTTCAACAATGCGATCAAGGTCGTCGGCGTGGCCAGAATCACGTTCAGTTGACTGCCCACCTCAATCAGGCTGGGATCCTGCTCCAGCGCCGCGCTGAACAGAACTTCGCTGGGAAGAAAACAAACCACGAAGTCCGGCGAGTTCTGAAACCGCTGCCAGTACTGCTTGCCCCCTAACTGTGTCAAATGCGTGCGTACCTGCGCGGCATGGGCCTTTAAATAAATCGTTCTCTGAATCTCGTCCGTCGCGCTCATCGCCGACAAGTAGGCGTCCAGCGGTGTCTTCGCGTCGATAATAATTGCTCGCCCATTCGGCAACTGCACCACAACATCCGGCCTCTGCGCCGGATCCTGGTCGTTGCCCTTCATGTGTTTTTCCACGTCAAAGGAGCATCGCTCTACCATGCCTGCAAATTCAACGCAGCGCTTCAATTGCAATTCTCCCCAGTTTCCGCGGGCCTTGGGCGCTCGCAGCGCCTGGACCAGTTGCGTGGTCTCCAGGCGCAGCGTCTCGTGTGTCCTTTGAATATTCTTGATCTCGGTCAGAACTTCCGTGTAGGCTTCCGCGCGCTTGGTTTCCAGTTGCTGTGCGTGTGCTTCCATCTTGCCCAGCGTTTCCCTCACCGGGGATAGCAGCTTTTCGATCGACTCCTCTTTCGCAGATAACTCACGATTTGCAAGGCCAAGAAACTGCGCGTTATTTTCTTTCAGAATGTCTCCGGCCAGCGACTTGAATGTGTCGGTCAGCTTTTCGCGCGCCACGGCCAGCAGTTCACGCTCGCTGCTCAAGGCGGCTTGTCCCGCCTTCAACTGTTCATGCGCCCGCGCAATCTCCGTGGTCAACGCGGCGCACTGGCTGCGCAGTGTTTCGATTTCGCTTTTCTGTTGCTCTGTCGCCCGTCGCAACTCGTCTGCCTGGGATTGAGAGCGGGCTCGGTCAGCCACCAACGTATCTCGCTCGCTTCGCAGGCGATCGATTTCCGCTTTTGCCGCATGTGCAGATCGGTTGCCCAGCCACCACCCGGCCAGCACCGCCGCCACGGCAACGATCCCCGTTATCACCGCAAGATTCATTCTGAATTTGCCTCTGATTTACTGTAACCGGGCGGCGCGGGTGGCAGTGGAAATACCCTCCCGAATCCAGTCCGCTTGTGCACCGGAAAGCCTCCCGTCTGCTTTACACTGGCACAGGCCCTCAGTACACTCAAATTCGAGCATAAAGGCTTGCAAGGAAACAGTGCGCCTGCAATTGAGGTTTCGCTGTACTCTGAATGAGGTGCCCGAAGATACTTTGGCAGCGCCTGCCCCTCCGTCAGAGGCGCATCGTGGCCGCCTTATATCTGCGTTTGAGCCAAAAAAGTTTTTTGCGAGATCCAAACAAAAAGTTTTAGGAGAAAGACATGGCCGTTGAAGAAAAAGTGAAGCAGATTATTGTGGAGCAGTTGCAGGTTGATGAAGCCGAAGTGACTCCCACGGCATCGTTTCAGGAGGACCTGGGCGCCGACTCATTGGATGTCGTCGAGCTGGTCATGCAATTTGAAGAGGCATTCGACCTGGAGATTCCGGACGAAGAAGCCGAGAAGATCAAGACTGTCCAGGACGCAGTGGATTACATCAAGAAGAACGGGAAAGCCGGCAACTAGAACGGTTTCCGCAGAGGCGTGAATCAGCGGAACGAAGCGTACGCATCCGTTCCCCAAAGAACGGATGCAGGAGAGGGCTGCTTGCAAGTGAACGGCAACAGGAACAGCGGTTTAGCCTTGAGGCGGCGTGTTGTTGTCACGGGCATTGGTCTGATTTGCGGTGTGGGAAAAACCGCCAATGAAGTGTGGACCAATCTGTTGGCGGGCCAAAGTGGCATGTCGCCCATCACTGCGTTTGATACCCACGGCTTCTCCGTCACCTTCGCAGCGGAAGTCAAGGATTTTGACCCCCATCTTTTCATTGAGAAAAAAGAAGCGCGCAAGATGGGGCGCTTCATCCACTTCGCGCTTGGCCGCGGCTCAGGAAGCACTCGAATCTTCGGAGCTGAAGATTACCCCCGAAAACGCCGAGCGGGTGGGCGTCCACATTGGTTCCGGCATCGGCGGTTTCGACATTATTGAGCGCGAACACAGCGCCATGCTGGCCGGTGGCCCCCGCAAGATTTCTCCTTTTTTTATTCCTGCCGCCATCATCAACCTGGCTGCGGGACAGGTCAGCATTCGCTGGGGTGCTAAAGGTCCCAATGAAGCTACCGCTACCGCCTGCACCACCAGCGCGCATTCCATCGGGGATGCGTATCGCCTGGTCGAACGCGGCGATGCCGATGTGATGATTGCCGGCGGAGCAGAAGCCGCCATCACCCCCATGGGTGTCGGCGGTTTCGCCGCCATGCGCGCGCTGTCGACCCGCAATGACGATCCCACGCACGCCTGCCGTCCCTTCGACAAAGATCGGGATGGCTTCGTCATCGGCGAGGGCGCCGGAATCCTTATCCTGGAAGAAATGGAACATGCCAGGGCGCGGGGCGCAAAGATTCTGGCCGAAATCATCGGCTATGGCATGAGCGCGGATGCCTACCACATGTCCAGCATGGCTCCCGGGGGCGAAGGATGCGCCCGCGCCATGCGGAACGCCATCCATAGCGCGGGCATCGAGCCGCATCAGGTGGACTACGTGAACGCCCACGCCACCTCGACGCAGCTAGGCGATGCATTGGAGTCCACCGCGATCGCCAATGTTTTTGGCGAACATGCCACCAGTCACAAACTCAAGATCAGCTCCACCAAGTCGATGACGGGTCATCTGCTTGGGGGCGCCGGCGGTCTGGAGGCCGGCATCACCGTGATGGCAATGCAACATGGCAAGCTGCCGCCGACGATGAACCTTACCGATCCCGACCCCGCCTGCACCCTCGACTACGTCCCGAATCATCCCATTGCGGCCAAAATTGATATTGCCCTGTCGAATTCATTCGGCTTCGGCGGCACCAACGGCGCTCTCATCTTCAGCCGCTGGACGGAATAGAAAATTTACCCCGCGTTTAAAAACGGGACCAGGCGACACTTCTAGCACGGCGCCGCCTCACCTCCCGGCGATTCTTACCCACGGACAATCTCTACATCGATCTCGATCTTTACCTCATCCCCGATCATCACGCCGCCTGTTTCCAACGCCGCATTCCACGTCAATCCAAACTCTTTGCGGCTCAGCTTGGTCGTCGCCGAAGCCCCGATTCGCTTCTTTCCCCACGGGTCCGTGATCTCCGGCGCCGGGCCTTCCACGTCCAGCGTGATTTCGCGCGTGACTCCGTGAATGGTCAGGTCGCCCGTCACTTTCCCGCCGCCTGGGCTGGTCTCGACTCGTTTACTGCGAAAAGTTATCGTCGGAAACCTCTCCACATCCAGAAAGTCTGGGCTCTTCAGGTGGGCGTCGCGCTCGGGGTCGCGGGTGCTGATCGTGGTGGCATCGATCGTAGCTTCCACAGTGGAAGCGTCCGGATTGTCCGGGTCGAACTTGACTGTACCGGAGACCTTGCTGAATTCCCCGCGAACGTTGGAAACCATGAGATGGCGAACGCTGAAGTGGACGGAAGAGTGGGCGGAATCAATTTCGTAAGTTGTCGGCGGCATGGGTATTTCTCCTTTGTGCCAATAGATGCGAGGATTCGAGAATCGATGCTCGTTATCACAACTAATTTTCGGCCGTCCGGGATCCTGGCAATCATCACCCATGTCGCTTGCCCGTCGGAAGCCGATTGAAAAGCCGTGTCGGCATCCATCCAAAGTCAGGTTCCAGCGCGACGATTCGGAACCCCGGCTGAGATTGCCTCGGCGGTCGTGTTTCTGGCCTCCGACGAGTCGGCATTCATGGTCGGCGGCGAACTGATGATTGACGGTGGAATGGGCAATCTCTAATTTTTCCCGCGCCCAAAAGAGCCTTCGTAAATTTTCTGTAAATATTCCCGTCCCTTTTCCCGGAAATTCGTCCTTGAATAGAACGCTGCGCGCTCCGACTTTTACACAAGTTGGAAACGTCAACCAGCCCATTGGTACTGTTGACAATTGCACGCCACAATCGATAACTTCCACCTTACTCAATTTCCCGCGCAAATTTCGCACTCGATAACTCAACCTAGCCATTGAGATATCCGTCACGCCGCAGTCCCCTACCCCACCCATTCGTACTCTCGACAATCGTGTACTGCGATCGCTAACTTCCACCCAGGTTACTTTTCCTGCTCTATAACTCAACTTGATCATTGAAGGATGGAATATGCCGTTAACGAAAACAAACACGAATAACCCAATTCGGGGAGTAGTAGTTCCTAATCAAGCCCAGGCAAGCGACTGCCAGGATGTCATTGCATTGCTGGCTTTTGCAGACATGGGCCGCGGAGCAGGGACACTGCACACTGTAGGCGTTGCGCGTCTCGACATGCAGGGCCGAACACAGACGGGCGTGAACCTTCAGGTTCAGATAGGAGCCGGCACGGTGGCCGCAGCATTGATCGACGATTCCGTTTTGGCCACGACGGACCCGACAAACCAGAGGGGCGCGAGCAACGGCGCAATTTCGGTACTCAATCAAAGCCTGGACTCCGGAACCGTTTGGACTCTTACTGGATCGCTCCCATAACTCACCGAGTAACATTCCACCCATGCTGTTTCGCTCGCCTGAATCAACCCTCCTTTCATCAACCCAATCTCTAGCCAACCAAACACAAAAGGATCATTTATGAATGATAATGAGCTGACCATCCTGAATGCGTCCCAAAAACAATTAACCTACTTCGTAACCGCGGCCCATCGAACAAGGAGCGCCAATCTCCTTGGCCGGGATGTCGCAATGTTGACTGCGGAGCCCGCTCCCACTGGAGCGCCGGACACGACTGACCTGAACGCTATCCTGAACAATGCAGTGAAGGCACCCGGAACGACCTCCATTGCAACCGTGCCGACCACTCCCGACACCGCCATGTACCAGATGCTCGGCCAGGTGCAGACGCTCGACTCCTACATCTCGCTCCTCACCTCGTTCTGCATCTACAACGAACACCCGACTCCGTACGACATCACGATTCCGGCTCAAGCCAGCGCATTCGTGCGATCCATGGCAAAGTGGCGCAACTACGTCATCACCGGTGGCAGCGTCAAGGCGATGGCCGGATATCTCCCGGTCGGTTCGATCGTTACCCAAAGCTATTCTCAACAGGTGACGAGTGCCGATCTGCATCTCGAATTTCTAGGTGAGCTATTCAAAAGCTTCGCGTTTCCAGAAGCTGCCATGGTTGAGCTGGATAGCATCCTGACGAAAGTAGTCTCGAACCTCGGGCAGTTGAAACTCTCGTTCGAAAGTCAGAGCGATACGCTGGACCATTTCCTGACCTACTATTATTTCTCCACAGTTCAAGGAACCGGCGGTAAAAACCAACCCCCCGCAATGTACGTGGCCAAGGTACGGACATTCTATCTTCACATCGATCAATCCACCTGGAAACTCTCCGTCGGTAAGTCCACAGTGAGTCAATTCAAATTCAATATGAATTACTTTGACATGGACACAACGATGAATTCCGGTCTAGTTTCGACGGATATGTCAGCGATTAACTCAACTATCGCCACCCTGACCGGAAAAACGGCAGCACAAGTCAATACGTTGATGAATATGCAGGCAATTCACGCGGACCCCAAAAAGGCCTGACCAACCAAATCTGGCATGGATTCGAATTGCAAGCCACAACTCCCATATGCAACCGGCTGCGCGCGGATCGTTGCGATCAAACGCGTGTGGACAGTAAGAAAACGCGAACGACCGACGCGGCCGCCTTCCCTGGCGCTCAATACTTCCCCGCTCAAACCACCAGACAGAAGGTTTGAGCGGGGGAGAATTGCCATCGAAGTTCCGCGTACGCGACCAGCCGTTGCGATCAGTTCTATTGCAGGAGCCCAAACACCGCCACGCCAGTCGGCGTGCCTACATACACCTTGCCGTTCACAATCATTGGCGTAATGTATTTATTCCCGGCGCCGAACTGGTCGCGTCCATTCGCTGCCTGGTTGCTGTCGTACAACTCATGCGTCAGGTTAGTCGCGTCGTAGGCATATAAGACCGCAGTGTTGCTATTGTCGACCGCCCACAGGATTCCATTCGCCGTGCCATTGGAAGAAATGCTTGGCGTCGCGCCGGGATACGGAAACGTATGTGCCGTCTGCGAGCTCGGGCTGGTCGCCAGCTTCGCCTGCGCAATCGGATAGGCGCGAATCGAATCTCCCACCGCACCGTAATACACCGTGTTGTTCCAATATGCCGGCATCGCAAACTCCTGGCCAGCCAGCGCGCCCGGCAATTCCTGATACATATTGTTGCTGCCGGAGTTGAACTTGCCCATATTGTCCCTGTCAACTACATAGATGTTCGCATCCTTGCCGGCTCCAACAGCCAGGTGCCGCACCGTACCGGAAGCATCGGTCTCATCCGGCAGCAATAAAGTTCCGCCGGAACCCAGATCCTCATCGGCATTGGACTCCGAAACTGTATTCGACATGGTGAAGTAATCCGCCACAGCCAGCTGATTGCCTGTCGTCGATAACTTCACGAACGCATTGCCATAGTCGTTCTTCGACGGAAATCCATTCGAATTCAGAGTCGTGTCGAATGTCCCGTTCGCATCAAGAAAATAAATATTTCCGGAAGAGTCTGCCGCCGGTCCCGCTCCAGATTGCCAGATCGAGCCTTCCGATCCATTGGGCGTCAAATTCAATACGCTGGTTTGCGCCAGCGTGCTCTCGTTGTATCCCATGATCCAGCCGGTGTACGGCTCAATGTCGCAATGGGATGAGTACGCGATGTACACCACGCCATTCAGCAGCAGCAATCCGGCGCGCTCGTTGTATTGCTTCGGATCGAATACCACCTGCCCGTTCGAGCTTTCCGGCCCCATGCTGGGGTAGGTCGCCGTAACGGTTACCGGGCTGCCCGACATCTCCGCACCGGTCGTCAGGTCCAGCGCATGCAGGCGCTGATGGTAATTGCCGGAGCTGTCTTTGCTGGCAGCCACCATGTAGATGGTCCCGTGCGCGCCCGCTTTCGGATCAATCACCGGAGTGGCCGTCATCCCAATCTGCGGGATCACCTGGCTGCAGTTACGCGAATCGCTCGGCGTCTCGTTGGCGCCCAGCGTCGAAACATGCCACAGCATCGTTCCGGTATCAGCGTCGAAGGCGTACGCGGAGTCGTTTTCCGTCACCACGTACAACACATTGTGCGCCGCACCGCCAATCGTCACCGCGGGCACATACAGCGGCTCGGCATCCACTTTGCCATCGGCTGTGTCAAATCCTACCTTGCCAAATGTCGATGAGTTCACATTCGCAGTCGTCAGGGTCGTCTCCTGTGTATTCTGCCCACTGCGCGTGTTGTCATCGTGATAAGTCAACACTTCCGCCATTCCCGTTGGCGGTGTCGATCCGCCGGAGCCCCCGCTCGATCCGCTGCCCGTCGAGCTGGATGTTGAATTCTTACTCGAGTTGCAGCCGTTACATCCCACAAAGCAGGCTACAAATACGATGAGTAAGCCGGACAATGCCTGGATACCGATGCGAATACGTGGGCGCATTTTTCCTCCTCTGCGGACTTCAAACTGCAAAGCGCAATCGAAACTGAAAAACCCCAACCAGGATGCAGAAACCCGCCAGCCTTCACTGTAAACTCTCTACCTCTGTCCTGACTTCCTGCCACATGGCTATGAGACGATAGGTACGATATGGAACACAACCTTTTTGCAACCGCCATTCTGGCCGCCGGCAAAGGAACACGGCTCAAGTCCAAGCGCGCCAAGGTCCTGCACTCCATCGCGGGCAAGCCTCTCCTGCAGCATGTCATCGACGCTGTCCTCCAGGTGACTCGTCCCGATCAGGTCTTCGTCGTCATCGGCCATCAGGCGCAGCAGGTCGAGCACGCGGTGGCAGCGACCGGCGTGCATTTTGTTCCGCAGACACAGCAGCTGGGCACCGGCCATGCCGTGCAATCCCTGCGGGAATTTGTCCATGGCGCGACAGACCTGCTGGTGCTGTCCGGCGACGTGCCACTCATCCGGCCCGAGACCATCGAGCGGCTGCGCGCGTTTCATCTGGCGCAACAAGCCGCCATGACCATCCTGACGGCGCGCCCGGAAAATCCCTTTGGCTATGGCCGGATTCTGCGCGCCTCGCCGACCAGTCCGGAAGTCGCCGCTATCGTCGAGCAGAAAGCGCTCGCACCAGACCAGCAGCACCTTGCGGAAATCAACTCCGGCATTTATGTTTTTCGCGTCGACACTCTCTACCGTTATATCGACTCGCTGCAGGCCAACAACGCCCATGGCGAATACTATCTGACCGACATGGCGGCCATTCTGCGGGCTGCCGGGGAGCGTGTTGTCGCGCTGGAAACAGCCGACGCGACGGAAGTCCTCGGCGCCAACACCATCGCCGAGATGATGGAGTTGGACGCTGCGCTGCGCATGCAAACTGCACGTCGCCTGATGGCGCAGGGCGTCACCATTCAGCGGCCGGATACCTGCGTCATCGATTCCCAGGTCACCGTCGGCGCCGACACCATCCTCGAACCTTTTGTGCAGCTGCTGGGCAACACCCGCATTGGAGAGGACAGCCGCATCCGATCCTATTGCGTCCTCCAGGATTCGACCGTCGGCGACAGGGTGCTGGTTCGCAATAGTTGCGTCATGGATGGAGCAACGATTGGCGACGGCGCTTCCATCGGCCCCTTCGCGCATCTGCGTCCAGGCAGCCAGATCGGCGCGGATGCCCACATCGGCAATTTTGTCGAAACCAAAAAAACGCGGCTGGGCGCCGGCTCCAAGGCCAACCATCTCACGTATCTTGGAGATGTCGAGATCGGCTCCGGCTGCAACATCGGCGCCGGCGTGATCACCTGTAATTACGACGGTGTAAATAAATATCCCACGCAGATCGGCGATCGCGTCTTTGTCGGCAGCAACTCGACGCTGGTCGCTCCCGTCTCCCTCGCAGATGACAGCTACGTTGCCGCTGCTTCGTGCATCACCGAAGCTGTTCCCTCCGGCGCCCTTGCGCTCGGTCGCGCCCGCCAGACAACGAAACCGGATTGGGTCAAGCAGCGCCGCGCGGCACAACAGAAGAAGAAAAGCAGCTAAACCGTTTCTTCCTGCGGAATGGAAGACAGCATGGCTTGCTGCTGCCTGGCCTCGCGATTCCGTCGGCGTTTCCTCGCCTCATTGGTCGCTACCAGCATCAGCACGGCGAACGTGACGGCGATCAGGGCGACGGCCGTGGGTCCCTGCAGCTGCTCCACTTCTCCGTACAGCAGCGCCAGCCCGGCGAACACGAAGAACAGATGCGCGCAATATACGTGCAAGGACGCTTTGCCGAGCGTCATCAACGGCTCAATCGAAACGACGCGCAGCACATACTTCCGCAGCCAGTAGAAGACAACCATAAAAGCCAGCAGGTTCAAGACGCGTAACGGTCCAATCTGCCACTTGTCCAGCATCATTCCGAACGATTGCTGCGTCAGGTGCGGACCCAGCCAGCTGTGGCGTATCCCTACAAAAATCAGGCAGACCCCAGCCGCCGCCGCGGCACACCAGTTTGGGATTTTTCTCAACGGCACCACGCCAACCGCCGACTGCGCACCCAGCCATAATCCGCCAATCCAGACCGCCTGCCATGCGAACAGATTAAAAGCGCCGGTCTCCTGCAGCGGAATATGAAGATGCGTCATCTGCACAATCGCGTTATGCGCCAGGTCTCGCAGCCCGAACTGCGCCAGCAGCCAGACCAATCCACTGCACGCCAGAATCAATCTCCATCCGTAACGCCAGGAGGCGGAAAGCAGGAGAGGCGTGAAGAAGAGGAACATCACATACATCGGCAGTATGTCGAGCAGCGGCGGACAGTACAGCAACAGCACCGAGCCGACAATGGCCACCATGGGGTGAGCCAGATAGAAGTCCAGAAGATTGGTCAGCGCGGCTTTATGTGTATGCACGGCGAAGGCCGCCGCCACGGTAAACGCAAATCCCAGCATCAGCAGGTGATAGCCATAAATTTTCAGCGAGCGCTTCCATAGCTTCATGCGCACCCGAGGCTCATCCTGCAGCAGCTCCCGCACGTAGAGTCGCCCGACCAGCAGAGCGGAAAGAAACACAAAGCCTTCCGCAGACGTAACAAACCCGATCGGTTGATTCACAAAGTCGCTGAAGCGCGTCGGCAGATGCGTCAGCGTCATCCATACCAGGAAGAGCCCGCGCAGAGCGTCCAGTTCAGGACGGCGTTCTAGTTTGGGCAGATGCATAGGAATACGTCTCCGCGGGGGAGGGTTATTCCATTAGACGCCCAATACTTCTGTGAGTTGCGCCCGAGTTTTCCGGGTTTCGTTCCTCAATCCGCAACCGGAACAAAAGAAACGATCAGAAATTTTCATCCCACTCATTCCCATTGGGATGTGTGTTTTTGGAGCCACCAGCAGGGAGGATATCCCTTCTGCGGAAACAGCGTCCGCGTGCACGTTTCCTCTGATGTCCCCATCATGTCGTACTCCGTCTTGTTTCCTTTGAGCTTGGTCGCCAGAAATTGAGTCACCTCCACCGTGCTGTATCCGGTGCCATGGGCAGCGTGGTACTCCAGCACCAGAAAATCCCCCACATACAGCACCACCAGCAAGCAACCCAACACGATCAAAAGTCGCCCCAGTTGCCGCATCCAGCGCGCGATCATAAGGAAGTCGTCCTCCGCATTCCTGCAGGCTCCTAGCTTATCTCATGATCGAGTCCGCCCCCGGGCAGGTATCCTTCAGCGTATTTCCCAGATTTTCCTTCTGGATCTCGAGTGTCACGTGCGGCTTGCCACCGTCGGCCGCGCGCGTGAAGTGAAAAACATAGATCGTTCCGTAATCGCCCGCTGGCCAGTCGGCCAACTTGGATGCGCCATCCCCATACTTGTCGAGCATCTGCTCGGCGAACAGGTGCATGTTGTCGTGCTCCCAGACAACAAAGATCAGCGAGTGCGCATAGGCTGGCTGCAGCAGCGCTTTCTCCAGTGCGCCGACCTTGTCATATCCGATCTGCGTATTCACCGGCATGCCCAGGCGAATGGCCGTCGGCTCAATGGTTGCCAGCGGCCGCACATACGAGTACGTCGGCTTCGCATGACCGTCCCGAACTTCGACCGCCGGATTCGGCGCATAGAGGAAATCCGGCTTGCCATACCGTCCAATCAGCAGGGCCGGCAGCGCCAGCGCCCGGTTCAGCCCCTTGCAGTTGAGCTGGCCCAGCCCCGCCACCGGCTTCTCCCCGTGCCGGATCATCACAATCGTCTCTTCATTTCTCGGCGACGTCTGTGCCGCTGCAACCAGCCAGCTTCCGCCGACGAAGATGAAAGTCAGCACCGCTCCCAGCAGGCGTCGTTGCCAAATCGATCGTTTCATGAGGGCCCTCCCGGGCGCGCCAGGACGCATCCGCGCAGCGCTGCCCTATTCCCCAGAAAAGGGTATAGTATGTTGCTCGATTGATGAAACCCTGGCGGATGGCCAAACGTCTCTATCAGCACATCGCCCTGCGCGCTTACAGCGCTATGCGGCGAAACGAAAGAAAGGTATCCATGGTCTCAGCAAGAATCGCATCTCTGGTTGTTCTGTTCAGTGGACTCGCGTACGTCGTCTCGCCAACGGCTCTGCCGGCACAGACGCAGCAGACCGGCGCGCAGCCGGCAGCGGCGAACCGCCTGGTGGGCTCCATCACCGCAATCGACGGCAAATCGCTCACCGTCAAGCCGGATTCCGGAGCATCCACCACGGTCACCATCGCGGATAACGCGCGCCTTCTGGAGACCGCCCCCGGGGCGAAGACGGTAGCGGGTGCAACGCCCATTCCTCTCTCCGCTCTCGCGGTTGGCGATCGTGTGCTGGCCCTGGTTCACCCCGGGGCCGACGGATCTGCGCCTACCGCAACCATCCTCATTGTCATGACGCAAGCCGACATCGCCAAAGAACACCAGGCCGAAGAGGCTGACTGGCAGCGCCGCGGAGTGGGTGGAATCGTCAAAACCGTCGACCCGGCCACGGAGACAATCACCATCAGCACCAACCAGTCGCATATCGTCACCATCCACGTGACTCCGAAAACCGTGGTCCGCCGCTACTCTCCGGAATCCATCAAGTTCTCCGACGCCAAGCTCTCAACCCTGGATCAGATTCATCCCGGCGATCAGCTCCGCGCCCTGGGAGAGCGGAACGCCGAGGATACGGAAATGCAGGCGGAGGAGATCGTCGCCGGATCTTTTCGTAACATCGCCGGAACGGTCATTTCCACCAACCCTGCTGCCAACACCCTTACCGTAAACGATTTCGCAACCAAAAAGCCCGTCACCCTGCAGGTAGACGCGGAATCTCAAATGCACAAACTGCCTGACATGATGGCGCAAGCTCTGGCCGCGCGTTTCAGCAGTGCAGGCGCGGGCGGCGCACAGCGAGGTGCGGGTGCCGGCGCAGCTGCGGGTGCAGGTGCAGGCGGGGGCGCGCCGCGTCCTCAATCCTCAGGCTCTCCAACCCCGGGTGGGCAGGGCGGTCCCGGGCAGGGGTACTCGCGCATGGGCGCGGGCGGTGGACGGCGGAACATGGACGTCTCGCAACTGCTGCAGCGGACCCCCGTGGTTCAGCTCGCCGACCTACATAAAGGCGACGCCGTGATGATTGTCGCGACCCAGGCAACGCCCGGCTCGCTGATTGTCAGCACCCTGCTCGCCAATGTCGAGCCGATTCTTCGGGCCGCTTCCGCCAGCCAGAACCTGTTCTCTGCCTCGTGGGATCTGGGCGGCGGTGGCGCCAGCGCAGGCGGCGGCGACGCGGAAGGCGGTCCGTAGACCAGTCCAGCAGGCTTGCACCACGTCATTGTTTGCCGACGCAACCCAAGGCCCGGATCAACGATTCGGGTTCGGATCCGGATCTTCATTCATCTGCGTCGGCGGCCCTCCGGAAAGCGGCACCGAATACAAAGCTCCATTGGGACCTCCGCGATACATGTAATCCTTCATCTGGATTTTCATCGTGCATTCCTGTTCCTTATCGCTCCCCAGCTCCGGCAACAGCACCACCACTTCGTATTGATTCTTGCCGTACCGCGCTGGATAGAAATCCGGCGCAAACGTGTGGCGTATCGGGCTATTGCATCCAAAATCGAAATCCATCCCTTGTTTCGGCGGGTGGCCAGGCTGTTGCGAGATCAGATTGGCGTGGCCATATCCCCCATACCAGCCGTGGCGGCTGTGCCAGCGTGACCGTATTACCTGCACCTGCATAGGGTAATCATGCGTTTTCGCCGGCATCGGACCGGCTGAAACAATCGTGAATAGAAGCAGCGAAGCGGCAACGATGCCGCGCTTCATACCGTGAGATAGCACCCCAGGCACCCCCTTGCGAGCAGCTCTCATATTTTGGAATCCTACACTGAAGCGCCCCAGCTCCTAACCAAAAATTGCAGACGCGAGAAAGGCGTCCCGCGAAGGACGCCTTTTCAGTGCACACAAGAAAGTAGCAGCTAGTTCGGCATTAAAACAGCGTTCACCACCTGAATTACGCCATTCGATTGGTAGACATTTGGGATGGTAATTGTGGCCATGCCGCCTTTTTCGTCCGTCAGCATGAACTTCCCGTCCTGCATGGTTGCCGTCAGAGTGCCGCCTTCCACGGTCTTCAGCTCCGCTTTGCCTCCACCCTGCTGAATCATCTTTTTCATGTCTTTCGTTGTGATCTTGCCGGGCACCACATGGTAAGTCAAAATCTTCACCAGGATCGCCTTGTTTTCCGGCTTCAGCAGCGTGTCCACCGTCCCGGCCGGTAGCTTGTCGAAGGCCTCATTGGTGGGCGCGAATACTGTGAACGGCCCTGGACCTTCCAGCGTGTCCACCAGGCCTGCAGCCTTCACCGCGGCCACCAGGGTGGTGTGGTCCTGCGAGTTTACTGCGTTTTCGACGATATTTTTCGTCGGATACATGGCTGCTCCGCCAACCATGGGATCCTTCTGCGCGTAGGCGCCCACGCCCATACAGCTGAACGTCAGTGCCAAAAGAATGGTCAGTATGCTTTTCTTCATTGCCGATATTTTCCTTTCAACCGATGAGTAGCAGTTGGTCTGCACTGGTAGTACGGGCGGGAATCACCGGCAGATGTAGAGCGGAGTCTGAATCAAGCAGTTCCTTGCGCGGATTTGAAAAAGACCGCGACTGGAAGACTCCCCGTTGGGCAACGGGTCCGTCTGAATCCAGAACAAGGGAAGATCAGCGTTTAGTAATGTGTCATGGCCCGAGTAGCCGACTATGCACCCAAAGCTCCGGAATCAGGGCTCCAAAACGCAGCTCAATCAGCGCATTGGCCTGTTGTCAATAGTTGAATGCCATAGGCAAGTTGTGGGGCAGTCCGCGGAGCTAGCTAGTCGTTGGCGATGATCTCGCGGGCTTGCGCGATGTGCTTTTTAATGGTCTCGATCTTGTCGGGCCAGTTGCCTCCGGCTTTATCGGGGTAGGGAACGCCGGCGGCGTATTGGCGCTCGGCCTCAGCCAGATGATGGAGGAGGATGTCGAGGTGCTGCTGGGGAGTGGGGCCGGGCATAGGGTGAGCGTATCACGGTGGGACATAGATTAGAGGGTGGCCGGCGGAGGGGAGGTTTCCTCGAGTTCCTGCTGGTGTTTCAGGCAATAGACGGCCCACGGTATTTGTTTGAGGCGCTTTTCTTCGATGGCTCTGCCGTCCACCCGGCATTTGCCGTAGGTGCCGTTTTCGATGCGTTGCAAGGCGGAACGAACCTGCTGCAGGAGCGCGGTGTCCTGATCTACCTCCTTCAGAGACAGGCCTGAATCTTCGTCCGCGACGCTTTCATCGCTCCAATCGCGGACGCGTTCACCAGCCTCGCCCTGGGCACCGCGTTTGGCGAGGTTTTGCTGCGCGAGCAGATCCTGCTGTTTGGCCAAAAGCAGGACTTTGTATTCTTCGTAAGCCATAACGCCTCCGCTGTTCCTGCAGTCTACGCCAACGTGCCTACTGCTCGAAGGTCAGGGTGATGAGGCGGCCCTGAATGTAGGTTTTGTTGTTGGTGCCGAGCATGACGGTGAAGGACTTTACGGAAGCGTCCGAGTCGGGAGGCGGGTCCAGAGGAAGCGCTTCGAGCCAGTCGGCTACATAATCGTCGATCTCCGGCGAGAGGCCCTCCTCGCGGTTGGACAGGATCCTTTCGACGACGGCTCCGTGCGATCGATTGCCTTCCTCGTCGAGAAAGGAGAATGAGAATCGGTCCCCTGGCTTCGGCTGCGACATGGGCACTCCCTACAGGCATTCTAGTCGCGATGCGGGAGGTTTTGTGGGCCACCGCCAGAAGCAATCGACTCACTGCGCCCTTCGACGGCGATTTAGAAACGCCACAGCATAGGGGCGTGTTTCTGGAATGATGCCAAATCGCCGACTCACTCATAGATCGTACCGGCGGAAATCCCGCTTCGGGACTGCATGCGGATTTCGGACAATTCGGAAACTACCGATCCAACTCTGTGGAAATTCAAACAGTCCCACTAGCCCCCGGCGGGTTGCGCTTGTACACCGCCGTTGAGACTCGTATGATCAAGCGGAGAACATGAAGGAAACTAGCCCGGATACGAAGTCTGCCCCCTTGTTGCGGGAAAAATCCCGCCTGATGTCTTCGTCTGAAATTGAGCGCACCCTGGTGCGACTGGCGCATGAAATCGTCGAGAAGAACAATGGCACGGACGATCTGACGCTGGTCGGTATTCGCCGCCGTGGCGTGCCCCTGGCCCAACGGCTGGCGAAGTTGCTGGAAACCATCGAGAAGAAGCCCATTGAAGTTGGAACACTGGATATCAGTTTTTACCGCGACGATCTTTCCACCCGCGGCGTTCGCCCCGTGGTGAATCCTGGCGCGCTCGGTTTCGATGTCAACGGACGCGACGTCGTGCTGGTCGACGACGTGCTTTACACGGGCCGCACCGTTCGTGCCGCGCTCGACGCGCTGATCGACCACGGCCGTCCCAAGCGGGTGCGGCTGCTGGCGCTGATCGATCGCGGTCATCGCGAATTGCCGATTGAAGCAACCTTCGTTGGGCGTACGATCCAGACAACAGATCGCGAAATCATTGAAGTCAAGCTGGACGAAATCGACGACAGCGAACAGGTGTTGATGATGGAGCGGATCGACTAATGCGCAAGGCTGGCGGTCTAGCCGGCGCGGCCTTGCCTATGCTGAACTGATTGACCTATGCCATTGAAACGAACGACCCCGGCAACAAGCGCGACAAAAAAATCACCCGCGGCCAAATCCACAGGCAACGGAGTAGAAAGCCATTCCTCCTCCTCGAAGAATCGTCCTCTCATACTGCTGGACAAAGCTGCCGTTTCTTCGAAAAATGCAATTCACACGCCGGTGTTTCACAGCACGGTTCCGGCGGCCTTCGTGCATCCCGGTTCGTCAATTTCGGTCTCTCATTTCACGCTGCACGATGTCAGCCGCATTCTGGCGGAGGCCTCGGAACTGGAAGCGATGCCGGTTGCGCGACGGGCCCAGCGCTTTGCCAAGCGTCGCGTGGCGCTGCTCTTTTATGAGTCCAGTACGCGTACCCGGACCTCGTTTGAGCTGGCTGCCAAATCCCTCGGCGCGGACACGGCCCTGGTCAGCGCCCTGTCTTCCAGCATTGAAAAGGGTGAATCGCTCAAGGATACAGGCATCACGCTGCGTTCTCTGGGAGCTGAGTGCATTATCCTGCGGCATCCGAGCTCGGGCGCGCCATACCTGCTGGCGCGCGCTACCGGCCTGCCGATTCTGAATGCCGGCGACGGCAGTCATGAACACCCTTCGCAGGCGTTGCTCGATTTGCGCACCATCCTCGCCCACTTCCCCGCAAAGAAGGGCGAAGCCGGCAAGCAAAAACACTCCATCACCGACCGCACGCTGAACGGAATTACGGTCACCATCGTCGGCGATATTCTGCACAGCCGCGTGGCACGCTCGAATGCCCTGCTGATGCCCAGGCTGGGAGCCCGCGTCCTGTTCTGTGGACCGGAAGTGCTGTTGCCGGCGCATGCGGCACATATCGGGCCCGGCGTGGAAATCGAGCGAAACTTTGAACGCGCTCTTAGTCAGTCCAACGTCGTCATTATGTTGCGCATTCAAAAGGAACGGCTCTCAGGTTTGCAAATCGACTTGGAAGATTATATGGAACAATATCAGTTGCATATGCAACGGCTGGCGGCATATGCTCCCACTGCGATCATCCTTCATCCCGGGCCCATGATTCGTGGGCTTGAAATCACCAGCGAGGTTGCGGACGGTCCCAGCTCCGTTGTGGCGGAACAGGTTTACCATGGTTCGATCATCCGGATGGCACTCCTCGCCCGCGCCCTGGACGCCCAGCCCCGGAAATCCGAACAATCAAGCAGGAATCGATGACGACAATTTTGATTCAGGGTGGACATCTTGTCGATCCTTCCACGGGGATGGACGAAAGGCGCGATCTTCTTTTGCGGGATGGCCGCGTGGCCGCACTGGATCTGCCCGGCAAACTGGACGCGACAGCAAAAAAAGAGAAAGCCGAGATCATCCATGCCACCGGCTTGATTGTTGCTCCCGGCCTGGTCGATATCCATGTCCATTTGCGAGAACCCGGCCAGGGCTACAAAGAAACCATTGCCAGCGGAACGCGCGCCGCCGCCGCGGGCGGATTTACCAGCGTGTGCGCCATGCCCAACACAACTCCGGTGAACGATTCGCCGGAAACCACGCGCTGGATGCAGGCCCCGGAACGCGGTGCGGTTGCACGCGTATTTCCTATTGTCGCCGCCACGCTCGGTAGCCGCGGCGAAGCCATTGCGGACTACAAGGCGCTGCAAGCCGCGGGTGCGGTGGCCGTATCCGACGACGGCAAGCCCATCCTGGACGATCACCTCATGTTCGAGGCATTGGCCCAGGCCGCTCGCCTCGGCATGCCCGTCATTCAACATGCGGAAGACACCCGCCTCACGCAGGGCGCCAGCATGCATGCCGGCGCCCTGGCTTTCCGTCTTGGCTTGCGCGGCATGTCGGTGGACGCGGAGAGCGGCATCGTTGAACGCGATATTGAACTGCTGGCGCGACTTCGGAAAAGCGATCCTGGTAGCCATGCCCATCTCCACGTGGCCCACCTATCCACGGCGACGGCTCTGGAGGCTGTTCGCAACGCAAAACGCAGCGGTCTGCGCGTGACCTGCGAAGTGACGCCGCATCATTTCGCACTGACAGAACAGGCGATTGGCGACTACAACACTGATGCGAAAATGAACCCTCCTCTGCGCGGCGAGGAGGATCGCCTTGCGCTGATCGGCGGCATCCTCGACGGAACCGTCGACGCCATCGCCACCGATCATGCGCCGCATGCGTTGCATGAGAAGGAGCAGGAATTTGAGCGCGCTCCCAACGGAATTACCGGACTGGAAACGGCGCTGGGGCTGTCGCTGCTGGTGCTTCACCGGCAGCGACAGATGCCGTTGACGCGGGTGCTGGCTTTGCTGAGCAGCCAGCCGGCGCAGCTGCTGCATTTGAAGCACCGCGGCTCGCTGGCGGTTGGATCGTTTGCGGACGTGGTATTGTTCCGCGCCAATGGGGACTGGCAATTCCGCGTCCATGAGTCGAAGTCAAAGTCGCGGAACAGCCCGTTTGACGGGTGGAAATTGCCGGGGCGCATTCTGATGACGATCAGTGAAGGGCGCATCGTGCACGATGCGCGCGAGGCAAAACAATAGCTCAAATTTCCGCGATCAGGCGGTCAAAACAAGCCCCATTTGTGCAGCAGAAAATATGGTTGCCTTAGCAACCATATTGACACACATCGTTGCCTTAGCAACTATTTCTCCTGCAACTTATCCACACCTCGAAAATATTTCCGGAATTCGTGGCGCAATTGCCGGAATTCTGGAGAATCCCTATTCGCAACTGCGACAATAACATTTATCCCAGAAGCGCCATTTGCTTGCCGATGCGAGCGATGGTTTCGAGAGCCTGATCGAGCTGGGCACGAGTATGCTCGCTGGTCATGATGGTGCGAATCCGCGCCTTGCCTTCAGGAACGGTCGGAAAGGCAATTCCGGTGGCCATCACTCCAGCGTCGAACAGCTTGCGGGAGAATTCCATGGTGGTGCGGCCGTCGCCGATGATGATGGGGGTGATAGGAGTTTCACTGGCGGGGGTGTTGACGCCGCCGATATTGAATCCGGCGTCGGCGAGTTGCTGTTTGAAGTATCGCGTGTTCTCCCACAAACGCTCGATGCGTTCCGGCTCGGTCTCGAGGATGTCGAAAGCGGCGATACAGGTGGCGGCCACGGACGGAGGGTGAGAGGTGGAGAACAGGAATGGGCGGGCGCGGTGGTAGAGATAGTCGATCAGGTCGCGCGAGCCGCAGACATATCCGCCCAGTGCGCCAATGGCTTTCGAGAGGGTGCCGACCTGGACATCGACGCGGCCGTCGCAATGAAAGTGGTCGACGCTGCCGCGGCCGTTGCGGCCAAGCACGCCGGAGGCATGGGCATCATCGACCATCATGATGGCGCCGTACTTGTCGGCAAGGTCGCAGAGCTTGTCGACCGGCCCGATGTCGCCATCCATGGAAAAAACGCCGTCGGTGATGAGCAGCTTGTGGCCGGGCTCATTTTGAACTTCCCGCAATAATTCTTCGGCGTGGGCCATGTCGCGATGGCGGAAGACCTTGACCTTGGCGCGGGAAAGACGCGCACCGTCGATGATGCTGGCGTGGTTCAGTTCGTCCGAGATGATGAAGTCGTCTTTGCCGAGGATGGAAGAGACGGTGCCGGCATTGGCGGTAAAGCCGGACTGGAAGACGACGCAGGCTTCGACATTTTTGAAGCGCGCGATTTTTTCCTCGAGCTCCATGTGGATGCGCATGGTGCCGGCAATGGTGCGGACCGCGCCGGAGCCGACGCCGTATTTTCGAATTGCCTCGATGGCGGCTTCGCGCAGTTTGGGATGGGCGGTGAGGCCGAGGTAATTATTGGAGGCCAGGTTGATGACCCGCTTGCCGTCGTAGGTACAGACGGGCTCCTGCTGATCTTCCAGCACGCGCAGATGGAAATAGGTTCCTTTTTGCTTAAGGTCATTGAGCTGGGCGGACAAGTGCGCCAATTGCGGGCGCGGGGCAACTGTGCTGGTCATGTGCAGGCTCCCAAGTTGGAGAGGGTCCAACGTTCCATCCTAATTGTTTCGCGGAGCGGGTGGAAATGGGGGGTCGTCGGTGCGCGATTTGGGTGTTCGAGGAGCGGAGCAGGAGCATCGTCCATGAGTGACTCGGCGATTTTGCGGCGTTTGAGATTCGATTGACCTGCTCTGTCTCCGGATCTCACGCGGGCCTTTCGATCGGGACTGACAATCCCTCAGGCCCAGCAAAACGCTTCGATTCTCTAGGGGGAAGGAGACGTGTCGAATTGAGGATGAACATCAACTCCGATGCAACGTGAATGAATGCCGCCAGCAGCGGATTGAGGTAACCAGCTGCCGCCAAGCCGATACCAACGGCGTCGACGACCAGGGTGCCATAGAAATTCTGCAGGATAATACGGCGACAGTGCCTGGCGATGCGAACAGTTTCGACAAATTTCATGAGGTCGTTGCCGATCAGCACCACATCCGCACTCTCGCGGGCGACATCTGTGCCGGCACCCATGGCGACCCCGACGGTGGCTTCGCTCAGCGCGGGTGCGTCGTTGATCCCGTCACCGAGCATGGCCACCACTCGCCCTTGCCGCACTTGTTCTGCGATTTGATGGGTTTTCTGCTCGGGCAGAAGGTCGGCGTGAACATTGCGGATGCCAAGATGGCTCGCTACCGCTTGCGCGGTTTTCCTGGTATCGCCTGTCAGTAGGACAACATCGATCTTCATTTCCTGGAGGGCCTTCACTGCGGACGCGGAGCCAGGCCGCAACTGATCCGAAACGACCACCGATCCAACGTACTTCGCGTTGCGTGCGACAAAGATCTCCGTGCCCTCGCCGGCGGCGGGCTCGGGCAGCTTCAGTCCCAATTCCGCGAAAAGCGGGCGATTGCCTGCAACAGTTTCCTCGCCCCCCACTTCGGCCAGCACTCCCCGTCCAATCCGATATTCGAAATGAGTGGGTTGGGGGAAAGGAATGCCTCGCTTCTGCGCGAGGCGAACGATCGCACGACCCAGCGGATGCTCCGAACTACTCTCAGCACTGGCAGCCGCTTCAATGAGCGAACTCTCGGTCACGCCGGGCGCAGGGTTGACTTCTATGACCGACGGAGTGCCGAAGGTGAGGGTGCCCGTCTTGTCGAGGAAGACTGTATTGAGTTGCCCAAGGGCCTCAAGGTAGATTCCACCCTTGATGATGGAGCCATGCCGAGCGGCCCGTCCGATGGCGCCGAGGATGGCCAGTGGAGTGCCGGCGGCGATGCCGCAGGCTCCAGCGACAATGATGACTGAAATCGTTGACCGGATATTGTGGGTGAGGAGAAACGTGAGAACCGCCGCACCAAGCGCAAAGTAGACAAGGTATCCCGCCAGACGGTCTGCCATCTTCTGGATTGGCGCGCGCGAATGCTCGGCCTTCTCCACGGCTTCAATGATCTTGCCGAATGTGGTTTCTTTTCCGAGCCGGTCAGCACGCACCTGAAGGCTGCCTGCCTGGTTGATGGTGCCCGCGAATACTTCCTTGCCCGCGGTCTTCTCGCTCGGCATCGGCTCGCCGGTAATTGCGGCCTCCTCAACAAATGAGTGACCCTGTACGACCTGGCCGTCCACAGGAATCCTGCTGCCCGGCCGAATGACAACAATTTCGCCGGGATGGATGGTCTGCGTGGGCACTTCGACGATCTGTCCTTCGCGAAACACGCTGGCCACCTGGGGCAGGAAATCCAGCATGTCCTGGATGGCGCGGCGCCCTCGGCCGACGGTCAGCCCCTCCAGAATCTCGGCTCCCAGCACAAATGCGGTAATGACCAACGCGGTGAAGAACTCGCCGATCGCCAGAGCGGACAAGAGTGCAATGGTCATCGAAAGTTCCATGGTCATGCGCCGCTCGACAATGTTCTCAAACGCCTCTTTGAAGATCGGGTAACCGCCGATCAGCGTCGCCGCCAGTCCGATCACGCTGACGCGATGGAATGGCTCCCACAGATGAAACCAGACCGCTGCCGCCGCCAATGCCACGAACAAAACACGGAGCACCTCTACGACTTCAAAGGCGTGTTCATGGTCATGTTCATAATCGTGGCCATCGTGGTGCTGTTGTGGCGGGCGGTCGAAACGCATCTCGTGCTGGTGGAGGTGCGTCGCAGTTTCGTGAGTAGCGACCATGAGATCTCCTGGCTTTTCAGTTGAAATAGCGCTTCACCACGGCAATGAGGTCGTCTGCCGCCGCTTGCTGCGCTGGGCGTATTTTTTGCGCGGGGTCGAGCACGTGGAAACGCAGGTGGCCTTCAATCAACTCTGCCATCAACCCATTGAGAGCGCCGCGGCAGGAAGCAACCAACTGCAGAATCTCCTCGCATTCACCTTCTCCTTCAAGGGCACGTTCGATAGCCTCCACCTGGCCCTTAATGCGCCGGACGCGAGAGAGCGTCTTCGTTTTGTTTTTCGAGATGTGCGACAATGTCCTTCTCCCTTTTGCCAGTACTATACTCCCCTATACTATATAGCTGGGAGCGAAACCATGCTAGAGACTAAGCGGCGCGTGATCGGCCAGATGATCGTCTGCCAGGGATGCTGCTGCGGGGCAACGCAGAAAGACCGGCCCGAGGTGCCGGTCGAGTGGCTGAAGGATGAGTGGCGAAAGCGTGGCCTCTTAAAGCGGTTTCAGCTCACCGTCAGTGGCTGCGTCGGCCCGTGCGACGTTCCAAATGTTGTGGTGGTGAACTCAGAGACCGGTTCGCAATGGCTGGGTAATATCACGCATTTCGACCAATATCGCTCGCTGGTTGAGTGGGCGGTACGATCGGTGGATGCTGGACATCTGCTGGAGTTGCCGCGCGAATTCAAGGATCATCTGGTGGAACCTTGGCGCTGAGTTTGCACCCTGCTCTTGACCGGCGATACCGGCGATGGGTTTCCGTTGACGACTTCAGGGCAACGCACTCATTGACAACTAGTATCTCGCCGACTAGCGGAAATCAGTGCTGCCATTTGAGGACTTTGCTTGCCCGAATCGCACTCTGCGGTCTCAATTGGAGACAAGCACCCTGCAACCAGATCGGCGATGGGAGTTCGATGGGTTGGGCGCAGACTTAGTGCAGGTCGCGGAGGGTGGGCCAGCGCTTGCGATCGATGATGGCGCCAAAGATCCCGAGGGCGAGGGCAGCGCCGCCGGCGAGGAACAGCAGGAGCAGATTGATCACGCCGTGGGTGGTGGTGCGGAGAAGGAGTTGTCCGCAAATGGCCAGGATGAGCAGGAAGGAGCCGCCGGACATGAGCAGGATCGATGCTCTGCGGCGATCGTAAAACGCCAGGATGGAGGCGGTGAAGGTGAGAAAGCCGCCGATCAGGATGATGAAGACTTCCAGCCAGGAGCTGCCGACGATGCTGGTGAGGGCCGCGACCGGGCAGTAGACGATGTTGGAGATTCCCCAGAGGATGCCGATGGAAAAGATGGCCGCTCCCCAGAAGCGGCGAAGCCGGGCCTGTTGTTCCGCGTCCTTCATTGGGCGATTCAAAGTTTGACACGCAACGGAGGCCAGCCTAGAACATGCCCCAGGCGCGACTGATGTAGTCCGTCATGGTGAGGCTGAGGAGCAGGATAAAGGTAAACAGGCCGGCGCCCACGGTGAGTTTGAGAAGCCGCGAGCTGTAGTGGAGGTGCATGAAGAAGAGGACCACCAGCGAAGCCTTGAGGCAGGCGATGGCCAACGCGATGACGGCGTTGAACACGCCAAGATCGATGAACGATATGCCGGTGGTGAGCGCGGTGAGCACCAGCAGGGAGAGAAAAATCGCCAGATAGAGTGGCGGTTTCACTACATGGACTTCGGCATCCTGATGCGTGTCCTGGGTCTTCTCGGTCATACGGGGTGCTCCATGACTCCCGCGGTTGCGGGGCAATTCAAATCCTGTGGCACAAAACGGCGCACGCTAGCGATAGCGGCTGATGAGGTAGAGCAACGGAAACAGGAATATCCATACGATGTCGACAAAGTGCCAGTAGAGCCCGAAATTTTCTACCGGTATGACGTGGCCCTCAGTATAGGCACCCCTGGAGGCACGGGCCACCATGATAAAGAGGAGGCCGATGCCGATGATCATGTGCAGGGCGTGCATTCCGGTCATGGCGAAGTACAGGAAGAAATACAGCTGGGTTTTTTCCGCCATATCGGGCGCCAGTGCAATGGCCTTGGGATTGGTCGGATGTACAAATTCCTGAATCGAAAAATCCATGCCGGGAATGTGATGATCGACGTACTTCTGGTGATATTCGTCCGCCTTGATGCCAAGAAAGACGGTGCCCAGCAGGATAGTAAGGACAAGAAACAGGATCAGCTGACCTTTTCGGCGGATTTCAGCGCTGTAGACGGCCATGGCCATGGTGAAGCTGGAGCAGATGAGGACAGCGGTGTTGGTGGTGCCGAGGGTGATGTCGAGGGTATTGCTGCCGGCCACGAAGGCGGGATGGTACCAGTTGCGAAAGATGAGGTAGGCGCAAAACATTCCGCCGAAGAACATGATTTCTGTCAGCAGGAAGACCCACATGCCGAAGCTGGCGGCCTCGCGCTGCTGGCCGACATCTTCAAAGTGGTGCCGCAGAAATGCGGGATGTTCGTGCGCATGCGGCAGGACGGCACGGTCCAATTCGTCTGGCGTCGTCGCAATTGATTGGCTATCCAACGGTCTGCACCTCGTGCTGAGTCTTGTTTGCCAGCCATTCGTAGTCGTACGCTTCGTGGTCCATGATGGGGATCTCGGCGAAATTTTCGGTTAATGGCGGGGACTGGATCTGCCATTCCAGGCCGGTGGCCTGCCATGGGTTATTGCCGGCAATCTTTCCATATTTCAGGGACCAGGGCAGGTAGAGCATGGGGAGCAGATAGCCGATGCCGAGGATGGAAGCGCCGGCGGTCGAGAATACGTTGAGCACCTGGAAGTCCGCGGGATAGGCGGCGTAGCGACGGGGCATGCCGAGGTAGCCGAGCAGGAACTGGGGGAAGAAGGTGACGATGAAGCCGATGAAGGTGATGACGGCGGCGGTCTTCGAGACACCTTCCGGGTACATGCGCCCGGTCATCTTGGGCCACCAGAAATGGACGCCGGAGAGGTAGGCCATCAACATTCCGCCGACCATGACGAAGTGGAAATGGGCGACGATAAAGTAGGTCTCGGTGAGATGGATATCCATGCCGAGGGTGGCCAGGAAAATGCCGGTCAGCCCGCCGATGGTGAACAGGCCCATGAAGCCGAAGGCGTAGAGCATGGGGGTTTCAAAGGTGATGGACCCTTTGTAGAGGGTCATGGACCAGTTGAAGATTTTGATGGCGGAGGGAACCGCGACCAGCATCGTCATCAAAGAGAAAACCAAGGCAGAATATTGACTGACACCCATGATGAACATGTGGTGTTCCCAAACCAGGAAGCCGAAGACCGCGATGGCGACGGAGGAGAAGGCCACGGCGGTATAACCGAACACTCGCTTGCGAGAGAAGGTGCTGATGACCTCTGAAATGACGGCCATGCCGGGCAGGATCATGATGTAGACGGCGGGATGGGAATAGAACCAGAACAAATGCTGGAACAGGAGCGGATCGCCGCCCGTGGCCGGGTCGAACACGCCGATGCTAAACACACGTTCCAGCGCGACGAGGACCAGGGTGATGGCCAGCACCGGAGTACCGAGGATCATGATGATGGAAGTTGCGTAATGGCCCCAGACAAACAGCGGCAGACGGAACCAGGTCATGCCGGGGCAGCGCATGCGATGGATGGTGACAATAAAGTTGAGGCCGGTGAAGATGGAAGAAAACCCGGCAAGAAAGATTCCCATGGCGGCGGTAACGACATGGGTATTGAGATAGTGGGTGGAGAGGGGGGTGGTAAAGGTCCATCCGGTATCCACTCCGCCGAGCACCATGGCCGCGAGGATGAAGAGGCCGCCGCCCATATATAGATACCAGCTGAGAAGGTTGATCTTGGGGAATGCCAGATCTCTGGCGCCGACCATGAGCGGAATCAGGAAATTTCCTATGGTGGCGGGAACCGAGGGCACCAGGAACAGAAAGACCATGATGATGCCGTGCATGCTGAATACCTTGTTATAGGTATCGGTCGCCATCAAGTCAGACGGCGGAGTCAGCAGTTCGAGCCTGATCAGGCCGGCGAGCACACCGCCAATCACGAAGAAGAACGTAATCGAGAAGAGGTAAAGAATGGCGATGCGTTTGTGGTCGCCCGTGAGCAGCCAGCTCTTCAGCCCATACTCCTGATTGAGGAAACTTTTTGCCGGCAACTTGGCCGTTGACTGATCCGGTAGCGAGACGATGGTACTCATGGCTTGGCTGCTCCTTGTGCCGGGGGCGTCTTCCCTTCGGTTGATGCCTGTGCACTCGACAATTCCGACTTATTGAGCGTCTGCTGGATTCTGTAATTGGAATCCAGAGTCTTGATGTATTCGACGAGATCGATCAACCCGTCTTCACTGATCTGGCCCTGGTAGGTGGGCATGATCGGCGCGTATCCGGCGGGAACCTGGGTGGAGGGGTTGAGGATGGTGTCGCGAATATAGGCTTCGTTGGCAACCACGGTGGAACCGTCGGTCAAACGAATGCGGGTGTTATAGACATTAGCCAGGTTGGGACCGCGCGCGGAAGCGGTTCCGCTGTGGCAGGCATTACAACCCATGCTGGCGAAAAGGCGTTCGCCATTCTGCGCCAGAGAAGCGCCGCTGGTATTTTCGGCGGCCCATGCGCGGTAGTCCGCGGGCGTGAGTACGTAGACCCAGCCAATCATCTCGGAATGGTTGGTGCCGCAATACTGGGTGCAGAAGAGATGGTATTTCCCGGGGGTGGTCGCCTGGAAATAGACGGTGGTGTAGCGGCCGGGAATAGCTTCACGCTTCACGCGGAAGGCGGGAATGGAGAAGCTATGGAAGACATCCTGCGAAATCAGCGTGACCTGAATGGGGACGCCTTCTGGAATATGGAGGGCGTTGATTTCATGCTGACCGCCGGGATGCTCGACTTTCCACATCCACTGTTTGCCGACCACGTAGATGTTCATGGAATTGGGCGGAGGATTGTAGACGCGGAAATAGAGGAGCGCGCCCCAGACGAAAAATACCAGGAAAATTCCCAGCGGGATGATGGTCCACGTGGCTTCGAGCAGGGTAGAGCCTTCGATTTGAACCGCTTCGGGATGACGCTCCTGGCTATATCGAATCGAAAAAAACAAGACCATGGCCATGACCAGCGTCAGGCCGGTGACGGTCATGCCGACCAGCGCGAAGTACAAGGCATCCGCATACGGAGCAATGGTGGACGCCTCCGGCGGGAAGATTGCAAAGTTCTTGAGCCAGTGAACTAAAAATTCCCAAAGTACGGGACTGATGTGCGACATGTATGTTTACCCGTCCGCCTTTTTAACAGCTTCGGCATTCCAACCGTTGAGTGCTTCCTGCCGGAGCGAAATCAAAATAAATGAGCCTAAAGCCAACACCGTCAGCAGACAACCCAATTGAACGATGCGCACCACGACCATGCTGTTTTTTGCCATGTGGGGATCGTAGCGGTAGCAATAGGTATAGATCAGATCGACCGGGGAGCCGATCTGGCCGTGCGAGGCCTCGACCAGCCCGGCGCGCATATCGCGAGCGGAATACTCGACGCCCAGGTAGTACTGCGAAATCTTGCCTTCGGTTGTGATCAGCTCAATAGAACTGGCGTGCGCATACTGATCCATTTTTCCATCGGGTCCGGGGACGGTGACATATCCAAAACCGACCGCGCTGGTAAGAGCGTTGATGGAGGATTGCGGTCCGGTGAGGAAATGCCAGCCCCTGGCTGTATCCAGACGGCCGTAGCGCTTGAGATACATGGCTTTTTGCGAAGCGGCTAAGGCCGGTCCTTCGCTGGGATCGAAGCTGGCGACGATGACGTCAAAATCCTTGCCCGGGGTAAACTTCAACATCTCCAATGCGCCGACCAGGCCGTTCAACTCTTCCGAGCAGAGCATGGGGCAGTTGTAGTAGACCAGCGCCAGGATGGCGGGACGCTTGCCGAAGTAGTCGCCCAGACGGACGGTGCGGCCGGTCTCATCGCGAAACTCCGCATTCAAAGGAAGGGATTGATCGAGATGCTGATGGATGGTCGCCTTCTGCAGAATTTCCGGCAGCCGCGTCTGAGCCGGCTCTCCCATGGATTTTTCGCCGAGCGGGGCGACCTGGGCATGAGCGATGGCGGGCAAAATTGCCAGCGCGCAACAGGCAAACAGGGCTGCCATCCGCATTGAGCGGGGCGCACGGTGGACTCGAATTGTGGACGCTGCTGTCATCGCTAATGTCCGGAACCCAACTCCGCCTTTGCCGCATAGGGGCCAATTCCCAAACGCTGATCTCTTGCCTCGATCATATTCAGTTCCGGCCCGGTACGGGCAAACCCATTAGTAAGAGGGGCAGTCACCGTGGGGGCCGCGTCTCCAAACATGATCTGTTCCTGAGGTCCATGCTGGCTTTCGACAGGAAGGCCCTTCTGGGCGATGATCTGCATGGCGCGGGCAATGGGAATTCGAACCGTCTGTTTCTGTTCATCGATCCAGGAGTAATTGTCCAGGAACATATCCTCGCGGGCGTGCATCTGGGCAACTTCCATATTGCCGTCGTCGGTCTGCAGCCGCGGGGTGGGAAACCGTTGTACGAGCTGCTGCAACTGCTGCTGCTCAATCTGAGGATTCGATTCCATGTTTCCGGGCTTGATGCCGGCCATCTGATTCCACTTGTTGGCCTGGCCATCCTCCTGATTCAGCTCGTGGTAGATCAGCTTGCCAATTCCGAAGGCCAGAACAAAGACAACTGCGATGGAAGCGGCCATGACGACAAGGAAGGTGGCAATCTCCTTGACGTTGGCGTCGGCCAGTTCATAGCCAATCTTTTTACTTTCAGGATCGGGCTGCTGATGCAGGTCCATAAAATCGTCGGACGGGGTGCTTTGCGCCCAATCGGACGAGTCCGAACCGGCATCGTTTTTCGGATCCAGGGGATCATTTGGATTATGCGTGGGCATGTTCAGGCTCCAGAATTTCAGGGAGATGCGGATCATGCAAGGGCACCAGGCCACGTGACCGCAGAACGGTGAAGTAGTACGCCATCCAGAGCGCAGTCATCGCGGCAGGCACGAAGATGTATTGCAGCATGCCTGCGCTGAAATGAAGGTTGCGGCGCTGGTCGGGAAAGTTGGGCGCGATCAACCACCATGTATCCCAGAAGCGCGCAAACAGCATGATGCAGCAGACGCTGGCGAGCCTTTTCTTGTTGCGCTTGAGATCGCGGGAGAGCAAGAGGAAGAACGGAAGCACCCAGTGGAACAGGAAATCCAGGCCGGCGACAGGTCCCCAGCCGCCCGTGATGCGATCCATGTACCAGCGAATTTCGTTGGGCAGATTGCCGGACCAGATGATCAGGTACTGGGAGAAGGCCATATAGATATTGAGCATGACGAAGGCGAACAAAAGCTTGCCGAGGTCATGCTGTTCAGTGACGCGAAAGATGGCATTGACGGGCTCGTACTGGGAGAGGGCGAGGACCATGAGAACTGCGAGGGCAAGCGCCGCATATCCCTGCGAAACGATGAACATGAAGCCGTACATGGAGGAGAACCATGTGGGGTCGAGCGACATGACCCAGTCCACGCACATTCCGGTGAGCACGAGCGAGTAGACGACCAGGCCGGGACCGCTGAGGTTTTCAAAGCGCTTCTGCCAGTACCAGTTGCCGTGCACGGTGTCGGAGTCGCGCTGCAGCGACCAGCGATTAAGGAAATAGACGAAGATTCCAAAAATGGCGAAGTAGGCGATGCCTCGAATCCAGAAACCTTCAAGATTGAGGTAGGGACGCTTGTAGGCGATGGCGTGGGCCTGCATGGCGTCGATGATGCCGGAGTGCAACGCGGCCTGAGGGTCGGTGACGCTGGCCCAGATGTAGAGTCGCTTGGCAAAGATCGCGATGGGCAGAAACATGAGGAAGACCAGAGGCAGGGTGCGACTCATGGCTTCCAGCGGGCGGCGAATGAGCAGACCCCATTTTCCGCCGGAGCACCATTGCACCATCAAGAGCGCCAGGCCGCCGATGCAGACGCTGAGGCAAAGCACCAATCCCATGAGCCAGCCGCGAAGAATGTAATCGAAGCTGTGGCTGATGACGAGGTCGATGACCGCGAGCACCGCAGAGATGGCAGCCACGACGAAGGCGCGCATGCGCCAGCGCAGCACCGCAGGCGGCGCGCTCAGGTTTGCGGGCAAATCATGTGCGTAAGATCCGTGTTCCATGCTTGTGTCCGTCACCGTCTACTTTGCTCCCTTGCGTGGGGAGTTGATCTTAGGTGCGCTGGTTGTTTTCGCGGGCGAATTGTCTGTCCCGGTGTCGAGGGTTGACTTCATGTCATAGCTGCTGGGCACGTTAGTTAACTGCGGCGTGGTCCAGTCCTGGGCAAAGTTTGCGGGGTACCCCATCTGTTGCGAAATCTCGGCCAGGCTCTGGACATTGGTGCCCGCGGGTACGTCGTCCAGGGTGGCGTTTTGGCTAAGCTGCAGCGCACGAATGTAGGCTGCGACGGCCCAGCGATCCTGAGGAGTCAGTTGCGCGGCGTAGTCGGGCATGGCGCCAAATCCATCCGTCATGACGCGGAAATAATGGCTGAGCGGTTTCTTGAGGATGGCGGGATTCATATAATCGCCGGCGGGCTTGTAGCCGCGCTCGACAATCATGCCGCGGCCATTGCCGACGCGAGAGTGGCAGGGGGTGCAATAGATGTCGAAGCGTTCCTGGCCGCGCCGGAGGACGGTCATGGTGACGGGAAAGGGCAAGGCGTCCTGCTCTTTTTTGTCAATGAGGCCGGTGTAGAAATACGTGTCGGCATCCAGCTGGCCGCGGGCAACCGTGCCGAGGACCTGCGGCCGAACCGAGCGGCCGTTGGCAAAAAAGTGGGATTCGCGCTGGGGAACCATTTTGGGCTGGTCCTGCATATCCTGGCGACAGCCGGAAACGAGGGTGAGCAAAGCCACAGCGCCAGCAGCGAGCGACCAGCGAAACAGCGAATTTGAGGAATGCATAGACATGAATTTAATGCTCCACCTCGACGACGGAGACTGGGTGCAGCGATTCCAGCAGAGCGCGCGTTTCGGTGACGGAGAATCTTGGATCGTCAGCTTCGAGACAGAGAAAGAATTTGTCCGAGGTCGCGCCGTTGCGGAAATTGGGTGCATTGAATAGCGGGTGGTAAGGCGCCGGCAGACGATTGAGCGCCAACATGCCGAAGCCTGCGCAAAGGCCAGCCCACAGGATGGTCCACTCATAGGCCGGGATAATGAAGGCGGTCCAGGAAAACTTGCCGCGACCGGCGATGTCGAGGGGATAGGCCCAGATGGAAATCCAGGATTCGAGGGTGAACATGGCCAGGCCGCCGAGGATACCGCCGAGCAGGCACACGCGGGAGACACCTTTTTCCTTGGGCTCGTCAAAGCCGATGGCTTCGGCGGCCTCCTCGACGGGATAGGGCGTGTAGCAGTCCATGCGCCGGTAGCCGGCGTTGTAGGAGGCCTTGGCAGCCACGACTAAATCTGTAGGCGTATCGAATTCGGCGAGTAAGCCGTAGATCCCTTCGCGCACTGGCATCAGTCACCACCCTTGTGCTGAAGTTCTGCTTCATTGATTTTTGCGCCGGGCAAGATCTGACGAATTTCGGACATGGGAATCATGGGCAATAAGCGGATGAAGAGGAAGAACAGAGTCGTGAACAGTCCAAGCGTGCCGACGAAGGTCATATAGTCCCACCGGGTAGCGCGGTAGGTGCCCCAGGAGGAAGGCAGGTAGTCGCGCGAGAGACTGGTGACGACGATGACGAAGCGCTCAAACCACATGCCGGTGTTGACGATGAGTGAAAGGATAAACAGATAGGCGACGTTGTGTCGCAAGCGACGCGACCAGAGCGTGGTGAGGGGAAAGGCGATGTTGGAAAAGATGAGAATCCAGTACGACCAGCCCATGGGGCCGAACATACGATTCCAGGCCATGAAGAATTCCCACTTATCGGCCGAGTACCAGGCATAGGCGATATCGGTCATATAGCCGTAGGCGACGATGAAGCCGGTGGCGAGCATGACCTTGCCGCAGTTGTCGAGATGGCGGATGGTGATCAAATCTTCCAGGTGGTAGAACTTGCGGATCGGGATGGCCAGGGTGAGAACCATGGCGAAGCCGGAGTAGATGGCGCCGGCGACAAAATAGGGCGGGAAGATGGTGGTATGCCAGCCGGGCATGATGGCGACGGCAAAGTCGAAGCTGATGACAGTGTGGACGGAGAGAACGAGGGGGGTTGCCAGGCCGGCGAGCAGCAGGGATGCGGTTTCATAGCGCATCCAGTGGCGGGTTGAACCGCGCCAGCCGAGTGCCATCTGGCCATAGATGAAGCGGCCGAATTTCGATTTGGCACGATCGCGCAGGGTGCCGAGATCGGGGATCATGCCGATGTACCAGAAGACGACAGAGATGGTGGCGTAGGTGGAGACCGCAAAGACGTCCCACATGAGCGGGGAACGGAACTGCGGCCAGTAATTCATGGTATTGGGATAGGGGAAGAGCCAGTAGATGGCGAGCCAGGGACGCCCGGTGTGGATGACGGGGTACATGGCGGCGCAGACGACGGCGAACAGCGTCATGGCTTCCGCAAAGCGGTTGATGGAGTTGCGCCATTTCTGTTTGAACAGCAGCAGGATGGCGGAGATCAAAGTGCCGGCGTGGCCGATTCCGATCCACCAGACAAAGTTGATAATGGCAAATCCCCAGGCGACGGGGATAGTGATGGCCCAGATGCCAGTGCCTTTGAGGAACAACCAGGTGACGGCCACCAGCAACATGATGGCGATGCTGCCCGCCAGCGAGAACCCGAAAAACCATCCCAGCGGGGTGTGCGGCGTGAGCACAATGCGCGTCAGCTTCTCCGTGACCGAGCGGAAGGTATGCCCGGGCGCAATGACCCGCTGCTCTCCCGTTACCGGGTCGATCATCGGATCCTGGTCCGATTTCAGGTTTGGGTCCGTCGGCGAAATACCTGGTGTAACCATGCTTCGTGCGACCTCTTCAGTGGGCTGGGATTTCTAAAACTACATCAGCCATTGGGGAACTTTCATTTCGATCAGACGTTTTCCATCAAATCCGGGTTGGGATTGACTACCCCGGCAATATACGACGTGCGCGGGCGGGTGTTGAGATCGGCCAGGACTGTATAGTTGCGTGTCTGCGCCTTGATTGTGGACACGCGGCTGTTTTTGTCATTGATATTTCCGAAGGTGATGGCATGGGTGGGACACGTCTCCTGGCAGGCGGTGACGATTTCCCCATCGCGAACGGTGCGATTTTCCTTGTCGGCGCGGATTTTTGCGGCGCTGATGCGCTGCACGCAATAGGTACATTTTTCCATGACGCCGCGGCTGCGAACCGAGACTTCCGGATTGCGCATGAGCTTGAGGGATTCCGTTTCGTAATCCGAGTAAAGCAGCCAATTGAAGCGGCGCACCTTATAAGGACAGTTGTTGGAACAATAGCGGGTGCCGACGCAACGGTTATAGATCATGGCGTTGAGGCCTTCCGGGGTGTGAACGGTGGCGCCGACGGGACAGACTTGCTCGCAGGGGGCATTCTCGCACTGCTGGCAGGTCATGGGCTGGAAGTAGGCCTTGGGCGCATTCAGATCGCCTTCAAAATAAGTGTCGATGCGAATCCACTGCATGTCGCGGCCAATCTGCACCTGACGCTTGCCGACCACGGCGATATTGTTTTCCGCGTAGCAGGCGATGATGCAGGCATTGCATCCCACGCAGGAGTTCATATCGATGGACAAGCCCCACTGATAGCCCTTGGTGTAGTCCCAGACGGGGAACAGGGTGGTGTCTTTGGTGGGGGCGTCGAATTCCGCGTTGGCGGCGGCGAAGCTGGGATTCTGCTTGTACTCCTCCAGCGTGGCGAAACGAATGATGCCTCGCTGCTCGGCTTCGCGGCCTTCCAGGGAGTGCGGGGTGGTGTCGGGCTTGGCTTCTTTGGCCTCGGCGATGTTACCGTACTCGCGCGCAAACAGGTCGCGATGATCGATGTAGTGGCTCTTGGTGACGGCACACTCGTAGGTGTCGCCGGTCTTTGTGACATTGGCGCCGACTGCGAAGAGAGGCGAGGAGGCGAGGCGAATCGGAAATGCGTCGAAGCCAGCTCCCGTGCCGACGCGGCCGGAGTTACGGCGACCATAGCCGAGATAGAGGGTGATGCTTTGGTCGGGATGGCCGGGGACGGCAAGGGCGGAAGCCTTGATTTTTCTGCCCTGATACTCAATTTCGACGACGTCGCTTTCACTGGCATTCAACTTGACCAGGGTCTGGATACTCATCAACGCGGCGTTGTCCCAGGAGAGATTGGTGATGGGTTTGGGCAGCTCCTGCATCCAGCCGACGTTGGCATAGCGGCCGTCGTAGATAGTGGGATCGGGCCGGAAGATGACTTCCATAGCACTGGCATCGGGCACGGTGACGGGAGCGGACGCAGTATTTTTGGCGGTCACATCCTTGGGAGTGAAAGCGGTGTTGGCGATCCAACCGTCGTGCAAGGCTTTCCGCCAGGGCAAATCGGCGTCCGCACCCTCCTGCGTGGCTGCGACCGCCTTACCCGCGGCGGGTTTGGCTGCGCCGGCACCGCCCAGCACCGAGCTCCAGTTGTCGCGGACGGCATTCATGGGGGAAGTGTCGGGCTTGGCCAGCATGGCCTGCAGAATGTGGTGGGCAGATTTTCCGCCGTAGAGCGGATCGATCATGGGCTGCACGATGCTGACGGTTCCGTCGTAGGCACGAACATCCGTCCAGCTTTCGAGATAATGCGCTCCATTGATATGCCAGTCGGCAACCTGGGCGGTCTCGTCGGGATAGAGTCCGAGATGGGCGACGGTCTTGGCGTGGCCCATGGCTTGTTCGAAGTTGAGATCCGCCGGCGCGCTATAGACGGGATTGGCGTCGAGAATGACGAGCCAGTCGACCTTTCCGGCGTTCAAGTCGGCGACCAGCTGCTTGAGGTCGTCGATTTCGACGGTGGGCATGGGGTTGACGGTTTCCGTGTAGACCACCGTCTTGCCAACGTTGCCTAGCGCCTGGTTGATGGCGATCGCGGCCAGATGCACGCCCGGCACAGCCTGCTCTCCTGGAATGACGACGCATTTGCCGGCATTGGCCTTGAGGTCTTTGGCAACGGCGTTGAGATAGGCAGTCTGCTCATCGGTCCAGGTGGCTCCGGAGGGGGCGGTGCCGGCACCGAGTGCGGCAGCGATGGCTGCGGCGAAGCCTTCCACCTGGCTGGCGCGCATTCTAAGGCGATGTTCGGCTTTAAAACCCGTGGTGGAAGGAGTGCTTTCCACCGAATACAGACGATTCATGGCCACGCCGGCATTGAGCGAGCGGCGTTGAGCATAGTCCGCGGCCAGCTTGAGGAACCCAGGTTGCCAGAGGCCGGAGAGAAAATCCGAATCGAGCGAGAGAATGACGTCGGCGACGTCGAGCTTGTACTGGGGATCGACGAAGTCGCCAAACGCCTGCCGGGAGGCGATGCGGGCGGAGTCGCGATTGACCGGGTCGTATTGAAACCACTTCGCATTGGGATACTTGGCGGTGGCGGTCTTCCACTGCGCCGCGAGGGTGGGCGATACGACGGTACCGCTGAGGAAGTACAGTCCCTGGCCGCCGCTGGAGGCTTTGGACTGGAGCATGGTGGTAAATTCCGACAGGAAATTCGGATAGTCGCGATTTTCGCCGCGATAGAGAACACGCTTGGAGCGGTCGGGATCGTACATGCCCAGCAATGTGCCCTGGGTGTAGGCGTCCGATGTCCCGTGATTCATGGGGTGTTCGGGATTGCCCTCCAGTTTGACGGGGCGAAATGCGTAGCTCTTGACAAGAAGTGGAACGGAGCCCATGGGAAAGGGATGGGCGGTGGCAAAGTAGATGGGCTTTCCGAGGACGAGATCTTCGGGCTGTTTCACGTACGGATAGATTGGCTCGTCGGGTTGCTTGGTACAGCCGGTGAGGCCGGCGAGGGCGATCGACGCTCCCATCAGCTTCATAAAGCCGCGGCGGGAGACAGAATCCACCCACTCGGCGGCATGCTGGGGAAATTCGCGCCGAAGGGAATCCTGAAACTCCGGTGTATCGGCCAACTCATCGACGGTCTGCCAATAGCGTTTGCCGGTCATGCCGGCGAGGCGCGCCTGAGCAGTCTCCACCAGTTGGGCCGTTTTTGATTTTGCGGCCGAATCTATGTTTGCCGTCTCGTGTTCGTTTTCCATCTTCGAATCTTGACCTTTGCGGTTATCTTTCGTTGTTGCGTCCGGAATATCGCTCGCTATCCGTGCATCCGCGATTCATCGATGACAAGTGTCGCAGCTGGTAAGCTGCCGCGGGGGACGAATGTGGTATTGGACCAGCAGATAACTGCCCAGAGCTTTCTGGTCAGTAAATTTGAGATAGTGCGGATTGACGGGGACGGGGGCATGGACGGATCCGCCGCCGGGTGAAGACCAGTTCTTCATGTCGTTAAACTGCGGCGACGGGCGGTCGCCCTGAGGAGGTGGCGGCATATCGAGAGCGGCCATCTGGGCGCCGTTATCGTCGGGATTCTGGGTGGTGCAATCGACCAGCTGCGCGGTCGGAACGCCCGGGGTTGTGGGCTGATTGGTACACCAGACAGGATGGAGGGACGAGGGTCCTTCCCAGGCCATCTGGTAGATCTCGGAAGTCGGGCGAAGATTTCTGCCGGGGTTGCGGTGACAATTCAGACACCACTCCATCTGCAGCGTGCTGGCCTGATAGGTGAGCGGCATGTCGTCGATGCGACCGTGACAGGTGGAGCAGCCGATGCCCTTGTTGACGTGGATGGAGTGATCAAAATACACGTAGTCGGGAAGATCGTGGACCTTGGTCCAAACGATGGACTGACCGGTGGCCCAACTGTTGCGCACGGGAGCGAGCAGGTCGGCATTGGTCCAGATCTGCGCATGGCAATTGATGCAGGTCTTGGTGGGCGGAATGCCGGCGTAGCTGGATTTCTCCACCGACGTGTGGCAGTACTGGCACTGCAGGCCGAGTCCCTGGACGTGGTGTTTATGGCTGAAAGGAACGGGCTGTTCTGGACGTTGCCCCTGGCGGGTGACCCACGGCGATCGCTGCAGGTAATTCAGCGTAACTCCCACCCCGATCAAAATCACTCCAAACAGGACCAGGCTGATCCTGGTAAGTGAATTCGAACTACGATCAAAAATCTGCGCCATG
Source organism: uncultured Acidobacteriota bacterium (assembly GCA_963756315.1). Taxonomy (GTDB): domain Bacteria; phylum Acidobacteriota; class Terriglobia; order Terriglobales; family Acidobacteriaceae; genus JAKAAZ01. The sequence goes on along the minus strand of CAVWNI010000009.1, from coordinate 347,376 downwards.
TGTAGGTGCTTCCCTGCGTGCCTGCCCGGCTTATGGCCGAGCTTGTTATTTTGACCCGGACCCACCGCTGAAGTGTTGCCGGAAAGCGATGAGCAATCACGGGTTTTGGATGCCAAAAAGTATCGAGCTAAGGAAAATTCGGTTTGACCTAGAACAAGAGATTACAGGAGCAAATGAAAGATCGGCAACCCCTAATGAATTTTCATGAATTTTTTTGGGGATCACTGTCGGATTCGCAACAATGGAAGACTGCGGGGTGGGGTGCGGCGCCCGGATTGATTGCGATCGATTGAATTTGGGCAATGTATAGACTGGAAGATGTGACGGGCGGCCTGAGAAAAGTTCGCTATGATGAAGGGCTCGCCTGTGAGCATTTGACCGCGGCCGATGCGCGCCTGGGGAAGCTGATGGCACGATGCGGACCGTTTGCGTTGCGGCTGAAGCCGACCCACTCAACATTTGAGGCATTGCTGGAGTCCATTGTCTATCAGCAATTGCACGGGCGCGCCGCGAAAGCCATCCATGGACGCCTTCTGCAGTTATTTCCAGATGCAACGCCAACGCCGGAAGCGCTGCTGCGCCTGAATGCGGAAGTCCTGAGGGCGGCGGGGCTTTCCGCGGGGAAGCAGCTTGCGCTTCGCGATCTTGCGGAGAAGAGCGTGGCCGGAGTCGTGCCGCCGCTCACGAAGCTGCATCGCATGGCCGATGAAGAGATATGTACGCGGCTGACAACTGTGCGCGGGATCGGGATCTGGACGGTGCAGATGCTGCTGATGTTCCGCATGGGACGGCCGAACGTGCTGCCTGTATCCGATTACGGAGTGCGCAAGGGATTCGCTCTTACCTTTGGCAAGCTTCGCCCGGGAATACCGGTGACGCTGGCGGATCTTCCTGACGCCGAGACGATCCGGCGCCGGGCGGCGCGCTGGCTTCCGTGGCAGTCGGTGGCGAGCTGGTATTTATGGCGCGCCTGCGACCTGGCGGCGGAAACGGAAAAGGCAGCGGGACGGAGCAAGGGATGACTACACCACGGCGATTTGTCTGCGTTCATGGACACTTTTATCAACCGCCGCGGGAAAACGCGTGGCTGGAAGCGATCGAGGTGCAGGATTCGGCGGCACCGTATCACGACTGGAATGAACGCATCAACCACGAGTGTTATGCGGCGAACGGCAGCTCGCGAATTTTAAATCACCAGAACAAAATCGTGCGGATTGTTAACAATTATTCCCGCATGAGTTTCAACTTTGGTCCCACGCTGCTGGCGTGGATGGAAAAGTCCGCTGCGCTGAGCTACGAGAAGATACTGGCGGCGGATCGCAGGAGCATCAAGAGATTTGGCGGACATGGGTCGGCCATGGCGCAGGTGTACAACCACATCATTCTTCCGCTGGCCGCGAGGCAGGATCGAATCACGCAAATCCGCTGGGGCATCGCGGACTTTGAGCATCGTTTTGGGCGCAAGCCGGAAGGCATGTGGCTGGCCGAGACGGCGGTCGATCTGGAAAGCCTGGACCTGCTGGCCCAGCACGGCATTCTGTTTACGATTCTGGCACCGCACCAGTGCGCGCGGGTGCGGGAGATTGCGACGGAGAACGATCCGGAAGCTCCGGTATGGCACGCGACCCCGGATGCGAGCGTGGACACGACGCAGCCCTACGTTGTACGCACGTCGGAGGGGCGCAGCATTGTGGTGTTTTTCTACGATGGGCCGACTTCGCGGGCGATTGCGTTTGAAGGGCTGCTGGAAAATGGCGGAGACATGGCGAAACGCCTGATGAACGGATTCCGCAAAAATGGCCAACCGGGGCAGCTGGCGCATGTGGCGACGGATGGCGAAAGCTACGGACACCATCACCGCTTTGGCGACATGGCGCTGGCCTACGCGCTGCAGACGATTGAATTGAGCGAAGACGTTGAGCTGACCAACTATGGACAGTTCCTGGAAAACTTTCCTGCAACGTCGGAAGCGGAAATCCACGAAGACAGTTCGTGGAGCTGCAATCACGGAATCGAACGATGGCGTTCGAATTGCGGCTGCAACAGCGGCCAGCATGGGGGCTGGAACCAGAAATGGCGGGGGCCGTTGCGGGAAGCGCTGGATCGGCTGCGGGATGCGGCGAGACCCCTTTGGCAGCACGCTGCGGAGCCGTTATTTCGTGATCCCGGGGCAGCGCGCGACGGCTACATCCAGGTAATTCTGAAGCGAAGCGCCGCTTCGCAGCAGGCGTTCTTCGACGAATACTGCACCCACGCGCTATCGCAAGCGGAACGGATTACAGCTCTGAAGCTGATGGAGATGGAGCGTCACATCCAGCTGATGTACACCAGTTGCGGATGGTTCTTCGACGACATTGCCGGGATTGAGACGGTGCAGGTGATTGCCTATGCGGGCCGGGTACTGCAGCTGGCGACCGAGTTGTTCGGCACGACCGGGGCGACGCTGCACACAGAATTTCTGGCGCATCTGGCCAAGGCGGAAAGCAACGTAAGCAAACTGGGCAATGGCGCCGATGTCTATCGCAGGAGCGTGTTGGCGCAGAAGATTGGACTGGAACAGGTGGGCGCGAACTACGCCATCATGTCGCTGTTCGAGCCGCAGCCGGAGACGACTTCCCTTTTTTGTTATGACGTGCGGCGAACGTCGGGGGAGCTGCTGACGATGGGGCGGGGTCGGTTTGCGTATGGAGAGGCGGAGATCTGTTCGCAGGTAACGCTGGAGTGCGAACGGGTTGTTTTCGCGGTGTTACATGTTGGCGACCAGAACCTTTCCGCCTCGGTGCGACGCGCGACGGCAGCGAGCGAGAGCAGCTTTCGACGCTTTACCCCGAGGATGCGAGAGGCCATTCTGAGCGCCAACATCACGGAAGCGATGCGGGTGTTTGTTCGCGAATTCGACTCGACAGGCTACTCGCTGAGTTCGCTATTTCGCGACGAGCAGCGACGAATTCTGCAAGTGCTTCTCGATTCCACCCTGGCGGAGATGGAAGGCACGCTGCGGAACATGTACGAGGATCATATTTCGCTGGTTCATTTTCTGGGCAAGAGCGGAATGCCCAAGCCTTTGGTGCTGACCCTGGCGGCACAGTTCAGCCTGAACGCGGACCTGCGGCGCGAACTGTCGGGGGGCACGTTCGATGCGACCAGGGTGCGAGGCCTGCTGGCCCAGATTGAAGCGGACCAGGTAGAGATCGAGTCGGTTTCTGTGGCGTTTGCCGCGAGTCAGCGGATGTTGCGCGCCATGAAGGAGCTGCAACAGCACCTGGATAACGAGCATCTGGATACAGCGCTGCAGATTTGCGATGTGGTGCGGGAGTTGCCGTTTTTCGTTGACCGTTGGGAAGCGCAGAATCTCTGGTACCTGATCTCGCGCCAGAGTCAGACTGCCAGGAAGCCTGAACCGTCGTGGGAGGAAAAATTCCACCTGCTGGGAATGAAGCTGGACATCGAAGTAGGGCAGCTGGCGGTGGACAAGTAGTGAATGCGCTCTGACGGCATTCTCAGTGTTCTTGTGACGCGGATAGTGTCCCAGCCCACACCGGGTGCGCCAGGATGGAACACTCTGGCATTCGGCTGACTGAAACCGTTTAGCTGCGCCAGTGCAATATGACCGGACCCGACAAGGGATGCTCGAAGGAGCCGGTGGAAGCCATCTGCAGGCGCGCCTGTTTCAGCGCAAAATACCATTTGGCGGGACGGTCGGCATCGTCGATCAGCATGAGGGGTGGGTTGAACTGCAGGCCCTGCGCCTGCTCCACCATGGTTTGCCGGTCCTGCTCCACGAATCTGCGCCCGAAGGCTTTGGCAATGGAAGTGACAAACGGGATGTTGTAAAAAATATTCCACGCGGAATACACATCGATGCGACAGGCGGTGGCGGTGACGGGCGTGACGGTGGTAAGGCTGGAGAACCATTTCTCGCCGCAGCGAATGGTTTCGTAGCGCCGGTTGGGCAGAACAAAGTCAATGGTGGTGGTGATGGGCTGACCGTAGACGCCCAACAATTTATACGGCGCGCTGTTGGCGGAGGGCGCGTGGGCAGTCATGCGAAAACCCTGTGGAATGGGCTCGAATTGCTTCAGCTTGACATGGATGCTGGCGCCGCTGCGCCACCACCAGGACTGATGCACAAAGGGACCGTGCGCGGGATCCATGAGGCCGATGATGCCGTGATCGACATTGCAGGGCAGCTCGGCCGCGAGATGGGCAGAACGAAAGCGCGGGCCGAACTTCGGCAGTCCCGGCACTGCGGGCAGCGCCGCCTCTTCTTCCGCGCGGACGCGGCCGGATCCGGGCGCGGGAACATAGACCCACGCATAGCCATCGCGCTCGACGCAGGGAAAGGCGGCTGCATAGATGCGGGCGCAATCCAGCGTGTCCTCCGGCGTGAGCGAGGGAATCTCTTTACACTGACCGCTGACCGGATCGAATTTCCAGCCATGATATTTGCAGGTGACGGCAGAACCGCTGGCCGATGTATCGAAGGTCCCAAAGGAAAGCGGAATGCCGCGATGGGGGCAACTGTCGCGCATCGCAAATAATTTATTGTCCCGCGTCCGGCCGAGGAGAAGAGGCATTCCGAGGAGCATGGCGGTTGCGGTGTGACCTGCACGCAGACGATCGCTACGCATGGCAACGTACCAGTCGTCGTAGATCAAGGTGGCCGGCGGAGTTGCAGGCGCGGCCGGCGCAGCATTGGGTATCGATGGAGAGGACAGCACATTCATCCGGATCTTCTCTTCAGAAGCAAACATTCAACCTAACTATATGCTCGGAACGATTTTGGCCGCGCATGGTTTCCCGTCATTTTTCCTGGCGCATCAATTTTCCGGCGCGGAGGTGAAATCGTTCGCCGCGCCAAACAATGGCATCGTCGGCAAAGCTCCAAAACCAGACGGCGAGAGCGACGAGATCGCGCAAAGGCAGCAGCCACAGGTCGCGCAGCGTTCCGCGATCACCGAGGACACCGACGCCGACGCTGAGCGCCATGGCCATGCGCACGCAGAGCATGACACTGAACAGAGCGATGCTGTCGAGAGAGGCGGCGGATGCGATGACGCTGGCGAGTGCCCAGGGCAAACCAAAGGTCATGAGCAAACCGAAGTAGCCGAGTGGGCGAGAGTCTCGCACGCTGCGCGCCCAGCGTAGTTGATGGGCGATGAACTGCGAAAATGTATAGGCGGGGATGGAGGTTTCGACGACTTCCCTGCCCAGCTCCACGCGATAGCCGGCCTGAAAGATGCGGGCGCCCAGTTCATAATCATCGGCCAGTTGATCCACCAGCGGGCGCAGACCGCCGATGGCCTCGAGCGCCTGGCGGGTGACGGCCAGGGTGGAACCAAGACCGAAGTGCACGCCTCGTTCCAGCCATCGCGCCGTAAGGACGCCGGGCATGAAGTCAGTCGAGATGCCGAGCGCCTCCAGACGGGAAGCCAGGGTGGCGTGAGCGCGGCCGCGATAGAGCGCCGTGACCATGCCGACGGGACGGGCGGCGTCGCCGGGGGTGGCGAAGGCCGGCAGGATGTTGCGGAGATAGCGCGGAGAGACGCGAATATCGCTGTCATTGATGAGGAGATGCGGGTGGCGGGCTTCAGCAACCATGGCGACAAGGTTGCTGACTTTACCGTTGGCGCCCAGGACCTGGGGGCAAATCAGCAGGCGAATTTGCTGTTGCGGAAATTCGCGCTGGAGTTGTTCGATCAGCGCGACTGCCGGATCTTCCATGCTGCCGGCGCCGAAGAGAATTTCTATTTCGCCGGGATAATCCTGGCGGCAATGGCTGGCAAAGGCTTCGTACATTTCGGGGTCGACGCCTTTGACGGGCTTGAGAATGCTGACCGCGGGGAAGAAGGCGGGCAACGGCACGCGGCAACTGCGCATGTAGGAGCGGGCGGCGCGAAAAACAAAGATCGAGTACACCAGTGCGGCCAGCGTCAAGAGGGTGAAGAGCAGAGCAATGAACTGCGCCGCCAACGACAGGGTGTGGGTGGACATCATGAGGGCTGCGAGTATTGTCGCTCAGATCGAAGTCTAAACTTTGCGCCTTGATGAAGGATTCTCAAAATGTCGTCGGCCGCCGCCGCCGAGATTCCATTTGCTCCGTCTCACCCGCAGCACGTAAAATGGTGCAGCACGGAAAGATTGCCGGATGAAAGCCAATATTACACTGAAAATTGAGTCGGACCTTTTACGGGAAGCCCGCATTCTCGCAGCCGAGGAAGGCACCTCCATCAGCGCGCTGTTATCGGACCGCCTCGCAACCGCTGTGCGGGAGCGCAAGGGCTACAACCAGGCGCGCAGGCGCGCATTGGGCCGCCTGCGGAAAGGACTCGATCTGAGATGGACGCCTCCGCGCTCGCGAGACGAACTGCATGAGCGATAAGTATTTCGTCGATACCAACATTCTGATGTATGCGCATGACCGCTCCGCCGGCGCGAAATATCGGGTTGCTGCATCGCTTGTGGAAGGCCTTTGGGATTCCGGCGAGGGCGTTTTAAGCACCCAGGTCCTGCAGGAACTATGTATCAACCTTCGGCGCAAGGTTGCACCGCCATTGCCGGTCAATCAGGTTCGCCAACTGATCCGCGACTACTCGACGTGGGAAATCGTCACCAACACTTCCGGATCTGTTCTGCAGGCACTCGATATTGAAGCGCGTTACAAGATTTCTTTCTGGGACGCGTTGATTCTTCAAGCCGCCGCCCATGCGGGAGCGTCGATTTTGTATTCCGAAGACCTGGCCGCCGGCCAGAGCTACGAAGGAATTCACGTCGTCAATCCTTTGGCGACTCCTCCCCGCTGAAACAAGAAATCGCGCAGTAGTGTACACGCGATCCATTGCGCAACAAGAAATGCATTATTCGTCGGCGTCATGCGCCGATATTGCTGGCATATGCAGCGCTGTTGATCTCCATCTGGACCTTGCTCGGCCGACCGATCAGGTAGCAGCAGTCCCCAAAGCCTATTCGTAGCGCAGGGCTTCGATGGGGTCGAGGTTGGCGGCCTTCCAGGCGGGGTAGATGCCGAAGATGAGTCCAATGGCGCAGGAGACGCTGAATCCGGTGACGGCCCAGAAGGTGGAGACGAAGGCGGGAATGGTAGGAAAGATCAGACGGACGGCCAGCGTCAACACGCCGCCCACGAAGACGCCGATGAGGCCGCCGACGGCGCAGAGGGTAATGGCTTCAATGGTGAACTGGAGCAGGATGGTGCGCCGGGTAGCTCCCATCGCTTTGCGGACGCCGATTTCGCGGGTGCGTTCCGTGACAGAGACGAGCATGATGTTCATGACGCCGACGCCGCCGACCATGAGGCCCACGCTGGCGACTCCGATCATGAAGATAAAGATTCCGCCGGTGAGCTGGTTCCAGATGCGAGTGATGGCGTCGGGCGCGAAGATGGCGAAATTGTCCGGCTGATTGAAACGAACTTTGCGCTGGATGCGGAGGGTCTGCTCGATTTCGTCATAGACAAGGTCCTTATTTTTCGCATCGTCGTACTTTACGGAAATCCAATAATCGAGGATTTCCGGATGAATCTTATGGAAGGTTCCAATGGGAAAATAGGCAGCATTGTCCTCGGGATTCTGACCTCCGCCGAAGGCAGTCTTTCGTTTTTCCATGACGCCGATGACGCGAAAATCGTCGCCGCCAATTTCGACCTCTTTGCCGAGCGGATCTTCGCCGCGAAACAGCTGTTCGGCGGTGTCGTTGCCGAGGACCACGACATCGGAGTGCTTGTCCTGTTCATATTGCGAAAAAAATCTTCCGACGGGAACGTTGATGGTGTCGACTTCCGGCTCGTTGACGGTGTCGCCTTCGAGGATGGTGTGCTGCACCTGGCGACCCTTGTATTTCACCGCGATGTTGCCGAAGCCGAGATCGAAGTTCTGATAGCGGAGTTGTGGAGAGACGGCGACGACATGGGGAAGCTTGGCCAGCGCAAGAGCATTTTCCATGGTCAACTGCTTGCGGGCCAGCATTTCCGCGGTGGGGCGGACGGCAATCACGGGAAAGCGGAAGACCCAGTAGACGTTGGTGCCGAAAGAAGCGACCAGATTTTCAATGTTGAGATTGAGGCCATTGATGAACGATGAGAGGGCGATGACGGTAGTGACGCCGATGACGATGCCGAGGATGGTGAGGCCGGAGCGCAGCTTGTTGGAGCGCAGAGTCTCCATGGCCATGCGGATGGATTCGCGGGATTTACTGGCACGCAGGGAGGGTCTCACGGGTTAGAGCTCCGACCGCAGCGCGACAATGGGATCGAGCATGGCGGCTTTGCGCGCGGGATAGACGCCGAAGAAGATGCCGACGGAAGTGGCCAGCAGCAAACTGACGGCGACCGACCAGAGGGCAATGGTAGTGGGAAATCCAATGATGACGGTAATCAATTTAGCGACAGCGATTCCCCCGACCGCGCCAATCAGCCCTCCAGTGAGGGCCATGGTGGCGGATTCAATGAGGAATTGCAGCATGACATCGCTGCGACGCGCGCCGAGGGCTTTGCGAACGCCAATTTCGCGGGTGCGCTCTGTGACGGAGACCAGCATGATGTTCATGATGACGATGCCGCCAATGACGAGAGAAATGGTTGCGATGCCGATGGCTACGCCGAAGAAGCTTTGGCTGAAGCTTTTGAAGAGGCCGACGAAGCTGGCATTGGTATCGATGCTGAAGCTATCGGGCTGGCCAAGGGGATCGTGGCGGCGGGCGCGAAGAATGGCGCGGACCTGGTCGGAGGCCTGCTCGAGCTGGGCGTCGATGCCTCCAGCCTTGGCGTAAATGGTGACGGATTTGTCGGTTCCGTAGATAGCCTGGTAGGTAGATATGGGAATGCCGACAAAGTTGTCCTGACTTTGGCCGAGGGTAGTTCCCTGACGCTCCACCACGCCGATGACGGTAAAGGGAACGCCGTCCACGCGAATTTCTTTTCCGATGGGATCGCCCTGGCCCATGACATTGTCGACGATGTCATAACCGACGACAGCGATGTGGGCGTCGTGCTGTATCTCTGTGGGGGTAAAGGAGCGACCCTGGTCAATGTTGTAGTTGTACATGGTCGGCATGTCGGTGGTCCAACCGCGGATGCTGACGCCGGTGGCGGACTGATGGTTCGAAACGACGCTGCCGGTGGTGGAGACTTCTGCGCCTACAGCGACACATTTGTTGCATTGCTGCAGGACGGCCTGGTAGTCGTCCATGCGGAGAATTTTTCGCTTTTGATATTTGAGATATTCCTGCCCGGAGAGAATCACCTGGGGCATCTGGCTGGCGGTAAATACGTCGGCACCGTATCCGTAGACTTTGGTGGCGACGTAGTTGTTGACGCCGTTGATCATGGTCACGATCATGATGACGGAAGCCACGCCGATGACGACGCCGATCAGGGTGAGGGTGGAGCGCATCTTGTTGGCCCACAGGGATTGCAGCGCGATTTTCATTGCTTCCTGAAAGCCCATGGGTGATCTCGTGTGCTTGCGCGCTTACTCTCTTTGAATGATACGGCTCGGCGGGACGATCCGTTCCCGCGAATTGTTGGACGGGATAAAAGGAAATATGGGGCGAATCAGAGTTCCATCTTCTTGAATTTCCATTCTGGAATAGCGCGGATGATGACCATGATCCAGCGCCAGAACCAGGGGGTATAGAGGACGTCGCGGCGATGTTCGATGGCGGCGAGGATGTCGTGCGCAACCGCATCCGGGGTGGCGAACAGCGGACCCTGGGGCAGGTGCGCGGTCATCGGGGTGGCAACAAAGCCCGGGCGGACGGTGAGGACCTGGACGCCGTCGCGATCGAGGCGATTCCTTACGCCGGCGAGGAAGGCGTTGAGCCCAGCCTTGGCGCTGCCGTAGATGTAGTTGCTTTTGCGGCCGCGATCGCCGGCGACAGAAGAAAGAACGACGAGCGAGCCGCGATACTGCGCCTGAAAATAGTTAGCCAGCCAGGTGACGAGGGAAACGGTGGAGAGAAAATTGGTTTGCAGGCTGGCGGCAGCGACGGCGAAATCCTGCTCGCCGGCAAACTGATCGCCGAGGACACCGTGGGCGATAAAGGCGCAGTCGAGGCTGCCGAGCGCGGCGACTGAGCGCTCCAACAGAACAGGATGGGTGGCTGTCTGGTCGAGGTCGGCAGTCTCGGCATAAACGGCGGTGGCACCGCGGGTAGCCAGATCCTGAATCACCGACTCCAAATGAGCGGGATTGCGCGCCACTAGAAAAAAGCTGGCGCCGCTGGGTGCCAGGAGACGCATCCACGCCTGGGCGATGGCGGATGTGGCGCCGAGGACGAGGATTGTTTTCGGCAACGAGCGGTCCTGCTCCGGCTTGTCGTTGAGGGTTTCGACCTGACTGCTTCGTCTACGCATCGGCGGTCACCCGCTGCCAGAAGGCTGAGGTAAACGCAGGGTCGCGGAATTCCGCAAACTGCTCCCACTGGGGATAAAAGGAGCGAAATTGATGCCCGGTCATGCAGGCATCCTTGGCTGGGTAGAGACGACCGTCCAGCTCGCGGGTCATCTCGGCGAGACGCTCGAACAGCGGGAAGGTGACCTCTGGGTGAATGGCGATATCGAGCGCCAGCGTGATACCGGGCTGAGGAAACGACATGAGGCCGACGGATGGAATCTCGCCCATCACTTTCAGGACGGACAGGAAGGACGCCAGGCCGGAGGCGGCGATGGCCTGCAAGATGGCAATGATTCCATCTCTGCCGTAGCGCCAGGGAATGACGCACTGGAATTGCAGGAAGCCGCGCTTGCCGTAAATGCGGTTCCAATGGAGGACGCTGTCGAGAGGGTAGAAAAACGGCTCATAGTCGATGAGCCCAATCACCTGGCGGCGTAACTGCTTGCGGTAATAGAGTTCATTGAACATGCGCATGGAGGTGCGGTTGAGCGCCCAGGCCGGGAAGTCGAACGGGACAGACAGACGCGGTTTGGCGGAAGGTTTTCTGGGTTCAATGACCTCAGAGTAGTCGCCCTGCATGTAAATGCCGCGAGCGAAGTCGCTGCCGCGGGAGATGCAGTCGATCCAGGCCATGGTGCACTCCGAGCGGCTGCTGCCGGAGATGGAAAGAAATTCATCAATCCCGTGAAACTTGATGGCGGTATAGCGAATTTTGCGAGAGGCGATGGGGCGCAACTTCACCTCGGCCCATCGGATGAGTCCTGTGAGGCCCATGCCGCCGATGGTAGCGCGGTACATGTCAGGATTTTCTTCCTGGGAGCAAATCACCCGGGTGCCATTGGAGCGAACCAGTTCAAAGCGGGGAACATGGTTGCCAAACGATGCGGCGACGTGATGATTTTTGCCATGCACATCGTTCGCGATGGCTCCGCCGACGGTAACATATTTTGTGCCGGGAGTAACGGGGAGGAACCAGCCCCGAGGGACGGCGAATTGCAGGATCTGATCCAGCGTGACCCCGCTTTCGCAGCGGAGCAGACCGGTGGCCGGCTCAAAATGGAGCAAGCGGTCGAGGCCCAGGGTCGAAAGCAGAGTGCCGTTTTCGAGCAGGCAGACATCGCCATAGCTGCGTCCCATGCCGACTGCCAGAACGGATGGGGGAAGACGCGTTCCACGCGGATAATCATCCATCCAGAAAAGCGACTCGACGCGACAGTCCAGTTTGGGATATCGGCCCCAGGATTCGAAAACCGGCTGTTTTGATTGGGTTGGCATTGTCTCTAAGTTATATCGAAGCGGAGAGCGCAATGAGAAATATGGCCACGCCGGCCAGCAAACTGGCTCGGTCGGTGAGCGCAAAAATCACCGGGTCTTCATGCATCTGACCACGCGAAGCGCGCAGCCAGACGCGGCTCATCCACCAGATGAGGAGCGGCGTTAACAGCCATAGCCGCTGCGGGTGGTGATAGAGCCGCTGGACGTCGGGATTGTTGATGTAGAGGGTAAAGACAACGATGGAAGCGAAGGCGCTGGCGGTGCCGAAGGCGCGCAACTGCTCCATATCGTGGACGAGGTAGCCACGGCCGTTGGAAGGCGCGACTCCACGCGCGCGGAGATTCTCCAGCTCGCTAAAACGTTTGACCAGCGCAAGGCTGAAGAAGAAAAAGATGGAGAAGCCCGCCATCCAGTCGGAGATGGGCACTTTGGCCGCAGCCGCGCCCGCCAGGATTCGCAGGGTATAGAGGGCGGAGAGAATGATGACATCGACAATGACCACGCGCTTGTAATAGAGCGAATACGCCAGCGTGACGCAGCAGTAGATGAGCAGCCAGGAGGTAAACCCGGCGCTCATGGGAATGGCGATGAGAACACCGGCCGCAAATAAAAGGCTGGCCAGGCAAACGCCGGCGATGACGGAAAGATCGCCCGCGGCGAAGGGCCGGCGGCGCTTGGTGGGGTGAATGCGGTCGGAAGCCAGGTCGAGAAGATCGTTAACGATATAGGTACTGGACGCGACCAGGCTGAAGCTGAGAAATGCGAGGGCGGACTTCGCCAACGCGCCGAGACCAATGGCATGGGCCAGGAGGAGCGGCAAAAATATAAGTACATTCTTGGCCCATTGATGAACGCGCAGAGCGCGCCAGATTGAGCCGGCAGGCGGGGCCTGATCGCGGAAGACGTTCTGCACGGGGATTTTCTTGTGCTTCAGCAAGCTTTCGAGGCCGACGGTCGGGTTCGCCAGCATGGCGCCGGCGGAGGCTGTTAACAGCGGAAGGTCTTTGCGGCTGTTGCCGACGTAAGCAAAACCGCCGGAACCGAAACGTTGTTGCAGCAAGCGCAGCTTGTCTACTCCGGTGAGGTTGGTATCGCCGTCGCTGGAAAATACTTCGTTAAAAATTCCCAGATGCGCGGCGACCCGGTCGGCCAATTGACGATCTGCGCCGGTGGACAGGATGAGGGGCCGGCCGGCGGCGGCTTGCTCCCGCAGGTAGACGACCAAGGCTTCGTTATAGGGAAGGTGGGCGGCATCCAACGGCACGCGAGCGGACACCGCATGCTTGAGGGCGGCCTTGCCGCCGATCAGCCAACCGGGCAGACGGAGCAAATCCGCGGGACGCGTTCTGGCGAGCACGCAGAGCGAATCGAGCAGGGTGTCGGATTTGACCAGGGTGCCATCCAAATCGACACACAGAGGCAGAGTCGCGCCGGGGAAGTCTGCGGGTGTGGGTGCCGAACGAGCGCGCTCATCCGATGCAAAGGAATAATCCGTCGACATGTCTGTGCTCTCGGCGGGTGCTTCAGCTCGGCCTTCCACGCTCATCCCTCGAAAACTCCAACGGCTCCACGAGTGCCGCGTTCATGGTTCTGCGTTCGCGCGAATTTGCTTTGATGCTACATCAGATTGACGCGCGGGATTCGATAGGAAGACGCGGATGGAAGGCGGGCAGATGAAAATGAAAGGAACACGGATGAAACGCCGGGGCCGGTTCGGGCGCGATGCGGTTGGCCTTGATATCGTTAGTATTGCGCGGAAGTTTCCAGGGACGATGACATGTCGCACAGCGGAATTTCGCCGGGCTGCATGCCGGGACGTTGGTGGGAAAGCCGGCAGGAGGGATGGCTACAGTGATTACGGTATTGACGGCAGCGAAGCTGCTGACCCCGCTGACAGAAATCGATGCGCCCCAGGTCACCATCGAAGATGGATACATCACCAGCATCGAGTCTCGCGGGGCGCTGGCAGCTCCCGAAGGCGCGAGCCATCTTGATTATCCCGAGGCGACGCTGGTGCCGGGTTATTTCGATGTCCACACGCACGGCGCGATGAACCACAACACCATGGAGGGCACGGAAGAAGCCTTCGATGCGATCGGAAAATTCCTTTCGCGATGCGGCGTGGCCGCTTATCTACCGACGACCGTCACGGCGCCGATCGACATGACACTGGGCGCGCTGGAAGGGATGGCGCAACAAATCGAGCGGGCCAACCATCCGTCTGGCGAGTGGGTGAGACTGCACGGCGCCACACCGCTCGGCATCCATCTGGAAGGACCATTTCTTTCGCACAGCAAACGTGGCGTGCAGCCGGCGGAGTATTTGCAGGAACCCTCCATCGGGCTGCTGCGGCGCTTCTGGGAGGCGGCGCGCGGCCACATTGTTTTGATGACCGTGGCGCCGGAGCTGCCGGGGGCAATCGAATTGATTCAGGAGGCGGTTGGACTGGGCATTCGCGTGAGCCTGGGGCACAGCAACGCCACCACGCCGGAAGCGCAGGCTGGAGTTGCCGCAGGAGCGGTGAGCGCGACACACACGTTCAACGCGATGCGGCCACTTGATCATCGCGAGCCCGGACTGCTGGGCGTGGTGCTGGATGATGTTGACCTGTTTGCGGAGTTGATCTGCGACGGCATCCACGTTGATCCACTGCTGGTGCGGTTATTTCACAAGGCGAAGGCGCCGGATCGCGGCATGCTGGTGACCGACTCGATTTCAGCCACGGGAATGCCGGACGGCGTGTACAAGCTGGGCACGATGGACGTGACGGTGGCGAACGGACGATGCACGTATGAGGGAAAGCTGGCGGGCAGCGTATTGACGATGGATCGCGCCGTTCGGAACTTCGTGAAATTTACCAACGCACCCTATCGAGTGGCGGCGCGCTACGCATCGGCAAATCCGGCACACATGGCCGGCTTTGCGGAAGCCTACGGAGAACTTGCGCCGAGCCGCGCGGCCAACATCACAGTGCTGACGCGGGATGGTGAAGTGCGCGAAACGCTGTTGAACGGTGAGATTTTTCGGGCGTAGAACGGTGGCTCAGCGAGCATCGCCGGCTGAGCGAGAAGGCGTATGCTGTCGCGCGCGCCAGAGCGCACCTTGAATGGAGTCGACGGCTTCCCGCCGGATTCTTGTTCGGGGAAGTTCGCGCCGAATGTAAGTGAACATAGCTTCTCTGACAGCCGGGATCTGGCGCAGAATGCTGCCGGTGAAGGCGATCTCGGGCGATGCGGCGTGGGGCGGGTCGAGCTCCTCCACTCTGCGGACGACGAGCGCGGCATACATTCCAAGAAAGTGTCCGGCCTGCTCGAGCACCTGGGCGGCGTAGAAATCGCCTTGTTGAGCAGCGTCGACGACGATGGGGGTGAGGCCGGCGAAATCCGGGCTGGGATTGCGATTGGCGGCGTCAATCAAGGCGGCTACGTTGGGCAGATACCAGGCTTGCAGAATTTTCGACAGCAGCAGGGTGGTGGTGTCGCGATCGATGGCGTCGAAAACGGCGCGCACGGCCTGCTTGCCGATCCAGCTTCCCGAGCCTTCGTCGGCGAGCACGGGGCCCCAGCCGCCGACGTGAATCAATCGTCCATCACCGGCGCGGCCGATGAGATTCGATCCTGTTCCGGCAACGACCAGAACACCTGCGCCGCCTGAAAAAGCGGCATCGAGCGCGATCTCTTCATCTCCGGCCAACAGAATTTCTCCGTCAACACGGGCATGCAATTCCTGCCGGACCCAGTCGACGACGCGAGTCACGGGAAATCCAGCGAGCCCGACGCAGGTACAGGTGATGGAATCGAGTGCTATGCCGGAGTCGGCGGAGATGGTACGCAGCAGATCATCCAGATTTTTCTCTGCCTCGTCGACCGGGGCGCGGAGAATTTTGATGGTGCCGCTGGAGGCGCGGGCAAGGATGGTGTCGTCCTGCGCGAGAGCGCATTCGGTTCGTGTCCCTCCGGCATCCAGTCCCAGATAGTAGGCCATGCCTTTCAGAATAGACGCACATCGTTCCGCGGAGTGGCGAAGCGATGCAGAATGCCTGGCAGAGCCCGACGGCCCCAATGGTGTTTCCCGTCGCCCAATTGAAGTCGGGCCCGCGGATTCCCTTCACGTTCCAGGTTGGATTGGCAAAGTTTGCCCGCGCGTAGTCGATTTTTCCGTCTGGACCGCGACTACGAGCGGCTTGACATCACCCTCACACCTTCCACTTCCTCGCCCGCCTGCCTGATGCTTGCCACCGCGTTCAAGATACTCACTCAAACCGAATAACGGGCTCTAAAAGTGATCGGGTATGTGCCAGGGTTTCTTATTAATATCCCGCGATATCATAAGTTTCAATGTCCATCTGTCGGATCCCGCCGTCAGGCCCAGGCCCACGCCCGATTCGATGTTCCAAATCTTGCCGTTGCGATCGAACACGCCCCACACTTCGTGGAATTGGTTGTGCAGGCTAGCAAAATTGCTGAAAGGTCCGAACCCGTCGTACTCCTCGGCAGCGATATCCCATGTGGGATTGAAGTTATAGACAATCCGCGACTCAGGATTGAACTCCAGGCCCGCTGGCCCCCCCGTATAGTCGGTATCGACAACCGGATTGTAGATAAGCTCCCATCTACCGAGGTACGCGCCGATGATCGGCCGTATCTCGGCTGTGTACGTCCGTGACTCCCAATAGTGGTAGTTGAAGCTGAATTCGAAATTCGTGCCCCAGAAAAGTTTGTGCTGCTGAGCGTGCGGCCGCACGAAAAGTTCGCGGAGCTTGAAACCGTCAATTGACCCGCCGCGACCCGTCGAATACGGCGAATATACAGGCATATACAGACCCTGCTCCATCCATGGCGCCACTCCGTAGGCCCATTCCCATGCTCCATTGAACGAATGATTGGCAATGATGGCGCCGGGGTAAACGGGATACGTCCTCCCCTCAGGGGTAAAGTTGCTGTGCACCATGACATTGAAAATGCCTTGTGGCGCGATGACGGCATCGTACACCTGGATCTCGTCCGTTTGGGCAAAGGCCACCATGGGCGCGATCGTCACAGCGATGCCGATCAGTACGAGTGCGCGCAGATGGATTCTTCTGAAGCGCCTCATCGTTGAGCTGCCCCTCCCATTGCGCCACAAACAACGCTGCGTCTCCTCAACCCCGGAGGCATGGCCCTCGATGGGTACACTTGGATTTCGTAGTTATCCTGGGCTTGAAGAATTCGACGGCAACACAGAAGTGTCAGGATAGGAAACGCCGATCGCAGCGCAATGCGACTGTGGGCGTTGGGCGGGGTCAGCGTTACAGTCACGTTGTCGGCATCCCTTGCTCAATGATTCAAACGACGCATTATTTTTCCGGGTGGATTTCAAATCGACATCGGGAAACAATTGGGCTTCAACCGGATCGCGAATAGCTTCTTCATTGGACGCAACAGGCGGGCGAAAAGTCACTGAAGCTGTGCAAATTTGCGCAGAGATCTATCTTCCAAGAATTCTTTTCGCCAGTTGCGGGCACATTGCGGTCCAACGATCCTGGGGCCTGCCAGCACTGACGTAGACCCCTGACGAAAAGTCCGGGTCTACCTATCTGTCAATCGGCTCCAAGCCGAGAAAAAGGCCCGCAGTGTGCGGGCCTTTTTTGGCGTGCGGAAATCGTACGATGTTGCGCGGAGGTTATGGAGTGATGCTCTGCACCGGGTGAGTTCCATTGGCCGACGTGGCAATACAGTCGGGGAGGCCGCCAGCCGGGAATGGACTGTTCAGCACAGTGACCAGTTCGCCGGTACTGGGATTGAGTTTGAATCCTGTGACGGAGTTGTCGAGATAGTTTGCGGTGTACACGAAGCGCCCATACGCGGGTTCGATCGCGATGCAGGTGGGCCCAGTGCCGGTGCCATATCCAGTTCCTGAAACGGCAACGGGATTGCCGGTTGCGGCCTGGATGACATAGGCGGTGACGGTATTCGAGTTGTAGTTGGTGACGTAAAGAAATTTAGCGCGTGGATCGACCACCATCGCATAAGGATACAGGCCGGTGGGGAAAGGCCCATTGACCTGGGATTGCAGCGCTCCCCCGGAAATGATGTTGTAGGCCAGAATTAAATTCTGATATTGGTCGGTGACGTAGACGAATCGGCCGGTCGGGTCGCTGACGATCGCGCTGGGCTTGACGCCCGCCTGAAAGTTGTTGGTGGCGAGAGGGGTCAGCTGGCCGTTGGTGTAGTTCACGGTGTATCCGTAAACGGAGTGGGTGCCCTGGTCGGCAACGTAGAGATAATTCACAAACGCAGTGGCCGTGACACCGATGGGCTGCGAACCGATTGTGGGGGTGCCGATCAGGAAGCAATTTCCGTCATTCCCGGCTACAGGAGCCTGGAGCGCTCCCGTGCTTTGATTGATGGGATAGACCACGACGCAGCCCTGGGTGGCGACAGTATTGGTCTGCAGCGGATTGATATTGGGCGGGGCTACGCCGCTGAATCCCGGGGCATAGCTATCGACCACGAAGAGATACTGGCTGGAAGGATCGATGGCAGTCGCAATCGGATACGTGCCGGGAGTATTGACGGTGGCAGACTGATACAGTTTGCCGTCGGTGCCGATGTTGAACTGGACGACAGTATTGTCGATTTCGTGAACGACGTAGAGCCATTTGCTGTTGTTGGTGACAGCAGCGGCCACGGGATACTGGCCACCCGACGGGAACGGCGAATTGGCGACCTGAGTGATGGCTCCGGATACGCTGTCGATGGTATAGGCGCTGATCGAGCCTGGACTGGTCTTGGTGTTGAGAGCGTAGACAAACCCGAGGGTGAAACTTGGATTACAGGCGGTGATGCTCAATCCAAGAGCCAGAGATGCAACCAGGGCCAAGGTGAGCCGGCCGTATTGACTCCACTTCATGCGATTCCTTTTTCCCCGGCGTTGAGTTCAGCAACCGGGGCATTCATTCTTGAAGCCTTGAGGGTGTTCCCGTTTGTATTGTAAAAGCGCCAACAGACTTTCTGCCAGCGCCCCGCCGGAAAAGGCGGCGAAAAGCAACGATTGCTATCGGCAAGCCGAGTCGGGAACAGCGCGACCCGTTGATCCGCATTGAGAGAAGCGCGAAGGGCCTCCTCGCAGAGGCCCCGAAGCCATACTCCACGTACCGCTCAGTAGGTTCGCGACGTAACGACCACGAAGGTTGGCTGACCGACTGTAGTAAACGTCGTGCCTTTGGACATGTTCGACAGCTGGCCGGTGGTAGAGTCGATAATTTTTCCTGAAATGTTATTGGTGCTGTAGTCGGCGGTATACAAGTATTGATTGGTAGGATCTTCGACCATCCAGATCGGGCCCGATCCGCCGACAGGATAGAAGCCGGTGGAGAGAGTCTGCAGCTGCCCATTGGTTGCGTTGATGGTATAGGCAGAGATGATGCTGTTCGGCTGGGTGATGGCGCTGGGTCCGAAATTCGCTACGTAGAGAAAAAGGCCATTGGCGTTGGCCAGGATTGCGTCCGGATACGCACCGCTGGGGTAGTTATTGACCGGGCCGCCCACCAGGGTTTGCAACACGCCGCCGGTTCCCTGCTGAAAGGGCAGAATGCGACCGGAATTGGCGCCGAGAGCCGTGTCGGCAACATAGATGTATTTCTGCGTGGAAGAGACAGACATGGTGCTGGCTGCCCCGGGCTGGACACCGCCCAAAACCAGGGGCTGGTTCTGAGTGAGAGTGAGTTGCCCGGTGGAGTTGGTAATGAGATACAGGAAGATATCCGGTGTGGCACAGGGCGAGCCGAGCGGCTGACTCGCGCAAGCCGGTGGAATGCCGGTCGCGGTGGGATTGTAGGCCTGATCCAGAGCGTAGACGTATTGACCGAGGGTGACCAGCTGGACGGGGTTGTAATTCACTTCAAAGTAGGGCAACTGCGAGCCATTGGTATTGAAGGTATTGGCATTGGTGATCAGGGTCAGTTTTCCAGTATCGGTGGCGAATTGGAATACGGTGATGTCGCCTTTGCCCGAGCCGTCGGGGGCAAGCTGGTCGAGAACATAGAGGTAGGTGCCGCTGGGAGCCAGCGCGATGGAAACCGGGTCAATGCCGGAGCTGGCGTAATTGGCCTGAAACTGCAGCACGCCGGCGCCGCCGATGGAATAGATGGAAACGCCGCCCGATCCCGGGGTCTGGCTGGATCCCTTATAGACAACGGCGAGAAAACGCCCACCGGGGATAACGACTTCCTGCACTGGGTCAGCGCCGGCGGATGCGAAGGGAGAGCCGGTAACGGGTGTCAGATATCCAAAGTCGTGGTCGATCTTATATGCGCCGATCTGGCTGTACTGCGCACCCGTCACGTACATGTAACCGGAGGTGTAGACGCCGCAGCAAGTGATGGTCAAGCCTAACGCCACTGAGCCGATCAATGTCAAAGCGACACGGCTATACTTCCAAAACTTCATGTGTATCCTTCAACCTCTTGGTCTTGGGTGCGACGCAGAGGACTGCCAACGCAGAATTTAATGTCTGGATTACTTCCTGACCAATTGTAAAAGGCCCAGCGTATTTGTGCCAGCCGAGCCAATCTTTAAGAGTGCGAGCGGGAGCGGCTTGCAGACAGGCTGAGAACTGCAGGACGCGCCCCCAGCCGCGGCAGAAAATGATGCGCAGGAGATTTACCAGACGCGGCAGGCGTCGGCAGGCATCATGGGCTGACCGGTGGTACAACCGAAGGCTTTGCCGAAGGCGTCGGAATTCTGCACGGCACCATTGACGCGCCATTTTCCGGTGGAATGAGGATCGACCTTGGCCGAGACGCGCATGGATGCATCGGTTTGTTTCGAGCACCAGATCTGTCCGTAGGAGATGAAGAACTGCTGAGCGGGCGTGTAGCCATCGACTTTGGCGTCGAGGGCCTGGGGATTTTCGTCCTTCAATGTTTCCATCAACGCCTGATAGGCGAGGCGCAGTCCGCCGTTGTCGGCGGTATTTTCGCCGAGTGTGAGTTTGCCATTCAGGTAGGTTCCAGGCGCGGTCTCAAAGCCGTCGTACTCATGCACCTCACAGGCAGTGCGCTGATCGAAGGCTTTGCGATCGGTCGGCGTCCACCACTGGCGCAAATCCCCTTTACCGTCGAATTGACTGCCTTCGTCGTCGAAGCCGTGAGTCATCTCATGACCGATGACCACGCCAATCGCACCGTAGTTGACGGCGGCATCTTTTGTGGGATCGAAGAAGGGCGGCTGGAGGATTCCCGCCGGGAAATTGATGTCGTTCATGTTGGGGCTGTAATACGCATTGACGGTTGGCGGCGTCATGCCCCATTCCTTCTCGTTGACAGGCTTGCCGATTTTGTTGAGTTGATGGTGGAACTCGAATGCATCCGCGCGCTGGACGTTGGCGACCAGCTGATCGGGTTCGACGGTCAGCGTGGAATAATCGCGCCACTTATCTGGATATCCAATCTTGTTGCGGATTTCAGCCAGCTTCAAGTCGGCTTGCTGCCTGGTTGCATCGGTCATCCATGGCAGACTGGCAATGTCCTGCTTCATGGCGGCTTCCAGCGCGGCCACCATTTTCTCCATGCTGGCTTTGGAGGAGGGAGGAAAGTGCTGGGCGACCCAATCCTGGCCGACGGCTTCACCCAGGCTGTGATCCGTCAAGACGGTGCAGCGTTTCCAGCGCGCCTGATTTTCTTTTTGCCCGAGCAGCGTCTTGCCGTAGAAGTCGAAGTTGGCATCGACAAAAGCGCTGGAGAGATAGGGCGCGGCGGAGTTGACGATGTTCCAGCGGAGATAACTCTTCCACGCGTCCAGGTCCTGATTCTCGATGAGGGTATTCATACTCAGGAAAAATACCGGCGTGGCTACGTTGAGGGTGTGGAGGTTGGAAAGCCCGAGAGCCTGGAGGTAGCTGTTCCAGTCAAACGCAGGAGTGAGGGCCTGGAGCTGGCTGAGACGCAGCAGGTGATACACGTTCTCGGGGTCGCGCATATCGGTGCGCGGTGTGGAGCTGCGCGCCAGGGCGGTCTCGACAGTCATCACGGTCGCGGCTTCCTTCTGGGCTGCGTCCGGAGTATCGCCGATGAGTTGAAACATGGATGTGACGTGGGCGAGGTAGGCCTGGCGGATCTTGAGCGTATGGGGATCGTCCTCCAGATAGTACGAGCGGTCGGGCAGGCCTAAACCACCCTGGGTGGCTCTGGCGATCTGCCGGGTGGCATCTTTGTCGTCCTGTTGCGATCCGAAGCGGAACAGAGAACTGGTTCCATCCTTCGCCTGCAACTGTGCGATGAGGGCAGGCAGCTGGCTCTTGGCCGTCAAGGCGTCGACCTGATGCAACAACGGCTGGATGGGCTGGTAGCCTTTCTGATCGGCGGCGGAAACATTCATGCAGGCTGCGTAGAACTCGCCGTACTTTTTCTGCAGAGGAGTTTTGGGATCCGCGGCGGCTGCCTGCAGATCCTGATAGAGAAGATAGCGGTTGTATTCGGCGAGCTCATTAAAGCGGCCCCAGCGGGTTTGGTCGGGCGGAATGCTGTGCGTCTTGACCCAGTTGCCGCAGGCGTACTGGTAGAAATCGGTGCAGGCGTTGGCGGACTTATCAATGGCATCGAGATCGAAGCTGCGCGGAGCGGCGGGCGGCGCGGGTGCGGAGGAAGGGGTGGTGTCGGCCATCCAGACCTGCATGCTGCTGGTGGACATGGAAGGCGGTTGCGATTGCTGGGCAAGGACGGCGCCGGCACAGAGAACGAAGGCGATGGACAGATTACGGATGCGCATGGACTCCTCCGGTTGATGGGGCCAACGAAGCAGGCGGGAAGCACTTCCCTGGGCTGCGGGCACCAAGTTGCGCGAGCTGAATCATAGCATTCGGAAACTGCAGCGGAATGGCTTTGACATCAGGTTCGAATGCTCAACTCCTGAGAGGAAGCAGATCAGCGAGACAGTCCTCTAAAAAATGTGCAAGCGAATGACCAGGTATTTTTTCGGATTGGCGCGAACAGCCTGCAAGAGCTTCCGCATCTCGATTACCGCCTGATCGCTGTTGTTATACAACGAAGGATCGTGCAGCAACTTGCCCACGGTGCCCTCGCCCGCGTTGGCGCGCTCCAGCATCAAGTGCAGATCGGATACGGTGAGGCTGACTTTGTTTCGGAATGCCTCATCTTTGGCCAGCATGCCGATCGTACCTTTGCCCTGATTGATCTGCGCGATGAGCTGGTTGGCATTCTGGGCAGTGCGGTTGACGTTGTTATAGAGGGAAGGGTCTTTCACCAGCTTGCCAACCGTGCCCTTGCCGGCATCGATCTGATCCACAATATTCTGCAGGCGCAAGACGGTGTCATTCAGGTGGTTGTAGAGGGTGTCATCCTTGATCAGTTTGCCCAGCGTGCCCTGACCTTTATTGATGGTGGTAATGGTGCCCTGCAACTGGTGCAGAGTTCCGACCGCATTGTTATACAAATCTGGGTTGTTGATGAACTTGCCCAGAGATCCTTTGCTGGTGCCCAGCGCGTCGGCCATGGTGTTGACTTTCGCCAGAATCACGTTGACCTGGGCGATGGTGCTTTGGCTGGACTTGATGACATCGGCGAGGCTGGGGCTTTCCAGGGTTGGGACTTCATCGCCATTCTGGAGCGGTGGGCCGGTGGCATGAGCGCTGTCGAGGTCGACAAACGTGTCTCCCAGGACGCCCGCGGTGGCAAGGGATGCCGTGGTGTCCTGATGCAGCGCGGCCTTGTAGTTGAGGCCGAGGCTCATGATGACTTCGACTGGAGTCAGCTTGCGCCCGGGAACAATGATGATCTTCTTGACCGAGCCGATGGTGACGCCCTGCAGGTTGACTGGAGCGCCTGGCTTGAGCCCGGAGGCGTTCTTAAAGAAAGAATGCACCATGATGTGGCGGCTGAAGATGCCGCCAGAACTCCCGGACATGAGCGAGATGAGCGCGGTGAGTGCTGCCAGGGCGACAATGACCAGGACGCCCACTTTCAATTGGGACCAACGGACCTCGTGCTGATTTGGCACAGCTTCTCCTGGTTAGAGTCGGCCGACGTGAAGACGCCTTGGCGCATCCCCAAAACTGAATATGTCGAGCATAGCAGAGGTCTGCCGCATCCTGAGCCCAATCCATTCCGCAAGTTCAACCATCGGTTGCTATAGATGCGGTTTTCAGGAACCGGTTGCAACTGAATCCCTTTCTGACGTACCGGCGATTCGCGTGGACAGCTAATCTTCCAGCAGAACCTGCGCCAGGGCCTGGGTGCGGGTATGGGTCAGCGAAATTGCAGCATTCCGAACTCCCAGCTTGCCGGCAACGGCTGCGGCGCGGCCATGAAACAGGAGGGAGGGGCGACCGCCGGGGGCGCGCACCACCTCAATATCGCGCCAGCCGACCCCGGACTGAATACCCGTGCCAAGTGCTTTGGCAGCGGCCTCTTTGGCGGCAAACCGGGCCGCGAAGCTTTCCGCGGCATTGCGCTTGCGGCGGCAATAGGAGATTTCCCGCGGCAAATAGATACGCCGGCAGAATCGATCGCCGTAGCGTTCGAGCATGTCCGCAATGCGTGCGATTTCAACGATGTCGACGCCGCTGCCAACGATCATTCCTGCACGGTACCACACCGGGGCCGGGGACTGGTCCGAAGTCCTGACGGTTTCGGGATGACGCGGGTTGTCGAGGGTGTGGAGACTTTCAACCGGCTTCCACCAGACCATAGTGCCGCTGCCAGTGAGCTTTCAGGTGGGCCCAGACGATGTCGACGGAGGCACGCGACATCTCGTTTTCACCGGTATCGACGAAGCGGGTGGCTTCCTGGCGAGCCAGCTCCAGCAGTTTTCGATCTCGCAGGAGATTGGCGACGCGAAAATCCGGCAGGCCCGCCTGGCGGGTGCCGAAGAACTCCCCGGGGCCGCGGAGGGCGAGATCGAGTTCAGCCAGCTCGAAACCATCCTGGGTGCGAACCATCGCATCCAGTCGCTCGTCCGCCTGCGGGGTGACGGTGCCGGCGGTCATCAAAATGCAATAGGAACGAGCGGCGCCGCGCCCGACTCGGCCGCGCAGCTGGTGCAGCTGGGCCAGCCCAAAGCGTTCCGCATGCTCAATGACCATGACGGTGGCGTTGGGGACGTCGACGCCGACTTCAATGACCGTGGTCGCAACCAGGACATCCAGCTCGCCGCGTTGAAAACGGCGCATGACGATTTCTTTTTCCTCGGCGCCCAGCCGGCCGTGCAGCAGCCCGAGACGTAGGCCGGCCAGATGAGTGGCGCGCAGTTCCTCGCACATGGCAACAGCGGATTTCAGAGCCGGCTTTTCGAACAGCGATTCGGTTTTCGACCGCGATTTTGTGCCGGCCTTTTTTTTCGCAGCAGATTTACCTTTGGCCCCTGGTTTTGGGGGAGCGGATTCCTGCAGGATTCCATCGGCTTCAGGATCGTGGGCAAAGTCGAGTTCCGGCTGATCGTCTTTACTGCCTTCGATGACCGGGTAGACGATATAGGCCTGATGGCCGGCGGCAACCTGCTTGCGCACAAATCCCCAGACTTCTTCGGCGCGATCATCCACGACGCGGCGAGTGACGATGGGAGTGCGTCCGGGCGGCAATTCATCGAGCACGCTGACCTCCAGGTCCCCGTAGAGCGTGAGCGCCAGGGTGCGCGGAATGGGGGTGGCGGTCATGACGAGAACGTGAGGCTCGGCGGTGTTGGGCTTTTTCATGAGGCGAAAGCGCTGCATGACGCCGAAACGGTGCTGCTCATCCACGACGACCAGACCGAGATTGGCGAACTCCACTTTTTCTTCAATGAGGGCGTGGGTGCCGATGACCAGGTCAGCTTCTCCGCGCACAATGCGGCCGCGGTTGGTGCGTTTGCGATCTTCATCGAGCGAGCCGGTGAGCAGAACGACATTATAAGGAGGCTGACGCTGGGAGCGTTCCAGGAGACGGCGGGCGGCAAGAAAATGCTGGGTGGCGAGAATCTCTGTGGGGGCCATGAGCGCGGCCTGATAACCGTTTTCGATAGCGACGAAGGCCGCCTGGAGCGCCACGATGGTTTTGCCGGAGCCGACATCGCCCTGGAGCAGGCGACGCATCGGCGTAGGCTGGCGCAGGTCCTGGACAATTTCTGACAGCACGCGTTTTTGCGCAGCTGTGGGATGAAACGGCAGGACCTGCTTGAGGGCTTCGCGGACGCGGAGATCGGCGGTGAAGGCGGGTCCGAG
The DNA here is from genome assembly GCA_963756315.1 of uncultured Acidobacteriota bacterium. Lineage (GTDB taxonomy): Bacteria > Acidobacteriota > Terriglobia > Terriglobales > Acidobacteriaceae > JAKAAZ01. The sequence continues at coordinate 321,499 of CAVWNI010000009.1, read as the reverse complement.
ACGTTCGCGCATGCGTCTTCGCTTCAGTTCCAGGCCGAGCTCGAGAAAAAATAGCTCTTCAAAAATGAGCCGCTGATGGGCGGGCGTGGCGGCCGACTGCAGCAGGCGCAAGCCGGTTCCCGGCGGGGGAAAATGGGCCTGCCGCAAGGCCTCCGCACGCGACGGCAATTGCATGCGTTCGCAGAGTTCGACCGGAAGGGTTTCGGGCAGAGCGCTGCCGATTTCCTCCAGCAGGCGATAGATGACGCGGCGCAGCCAGCGGGAGCTGAGTTGCGAGCCACCGAGCGATTCGTACACCGGAACAATGCGGCCGACTTCGAGCAGGGTTTCTTCGGGATCGTTTTCGCCGGGAAGCACTTCAATTTGTGGCTGGATCATTTTGAAGGCGCCGGCGCGGCTGCGCGAAGGCTCGACCTTGCCATAGAGCGCGAGCATCTGTCCGGGCTGGAATTTGTCTTTGAGATAGGTACCGTGAAACCACATGCATTTGAGCGATGCGGGGCCCTGGCCGACGGTCATTTCAAAGATTGGCATGCGGCGGGTGCGCAGCAGAACGGTGCCGCGCACCTCGGCGATCACGCTGGCCATTTCGCCGGGGACCAATTCGTTGAGGGAGCGAGGATTCAGGCGATCCTCATAGCGAAACGGCAAGTGATACAGGAGATCCTCGACGAGGAGGATGTTCTTCTCCTTTAATTTTTCGGCGACGCGCGGGCCGACTCCTTTGACAAATTGGATGGGGGTGTCGAGGGCAATCACAATCTGGATGCTATCAGCCGTGGGGAGTTGACGAACTCGACGGCGGGCAGGTTTTCGACTCAGATGTGAGTCGGGGAATGACGGTTTTGTGTTTCACTTTTATCGGGTCCCGAAAACATCCGAAGCGTGTTGAGTTTCTCACTGGTTATGCTTTGTATCAGAGCGTGGCTTTAGCCGCGCCGCAGAGTTGAAAAAAGGAACTGGGCTTTTAGCCCCTGGCGATGGCAAAACCTATCCGCAATGCGAGCCCGGATCGAATCCTGAGCACTTCCCGCACGTTTTTTGCTACTGCGAAGACGAGCATGGGGCGGGCTCTGTTCCAGTCGGAACGCACGGCAATCTTGCTGGTGGATGTGCTGCGTTCCAATGTCGCGGCGGAAAAATTCCAATTGCACGATTTTGTGCTTATGCCGGACCATCTGCATCTGTTGCTGACAGTCGCAGGCGACACTACGATTGAGAGAGCCATGCAACTCATTAAGGGCGGTTTCTCCTATCGCTTGAAGAGAGAATTGGGATATTTAGGAGAGGTGTGGCAGCGTGGATTTTCCGAGCTGCGAATCACCGATTCGGAGAGCTATACGCGGCATCGGGAATACATTGCGCAGAATCCGGTGAGAGCTGGACTGGTGGATTCAGCCGAGACGTATCCCTATTGTTTCACCTATCTGGCGAAGCAAAAGCAGCAGGGGCTAAAGCCCGCAAATGCTTGCACGGATTCGGCCCGACTGAAGTCGGGCCCTGATACAGACCTGCAGTGACTGCGAGTCAGTTTCGAATTCGCCCGTGATCCGGGAGACAGGCGCCAACCCAGCGGCGCCACGGGTCGCTCCGCTGGGTCAACTTGTGAAACCGAGCCATTGCCGAGCTTAGGAGTAGCGCATCTTCTTCAGATCGGCGATCAGGCCGGGGCCGGTGGGGTGCCATCCCAGGCGCTGCTGCGTGAGGGCGCTGGAAGCGATCAGGCTCCTGCCGGCGAACAGCGCCAGAAATCCGAAGTGGGCGGGTGCTTCCTCGACAGACAGGCTGACCACCGGCACTTTCAAACCCTGGCCAATTACTTCCGCAATGTCCCGCAGGGAAACTCCCTCTTCTGCGACGGCGTTATAGCGGGCGCCCGCTTCATTTTTCTCCAGGGCAAGTCTGTAGAGACGGGCCGTGTCGAGCACATGCACCGCTGCCCAGCGATTGAGTCCGTCACCGATGTAAGGAGAGACGCCCTTCTCACGAGCCAGCGCGACCAGGTAGGTGACAAGACCCTGCTTGACCGGGTCGTGGACCTGAGGAAGACGCACCACCGACGCGTTGACACCGCGCTCCACGAACGAAAGGCCCACGGGTTCCGAAACTCGGGGCAACGAGGGGGAAGGGGGAACAGGCGGGTCGTCTTCGGTTGCGGGACGGCCTACCGCCTGGGCTGCTGCTCCGGCGGTGACAAGCAGAGGGCGGTGAGACCCTTCGAGCGCGGAGCCGAGCGCCTCGATGGCGCGCTTGTCCAACTCGCAGCTCTCTGCGAACTTCGACCAGTCGTGCCGGAAGGCAGTGTGGATCACGGCATCCGACCTGGCGGCTCCGCTGCGCAGGCTTTCGAGATCTTCGAGATCACCGCGATGGACCTCGGCGCCGGCGTGAGCCAGAGCGTCCGCACCCGCGTCGGAGCGAGTCAGGCCGAGCACCTGATGCCCTGCGCCAAGAAGCTCCTTGACCACCGCTGAACCAACAAAACCTGTGGCGCCTGTAACAAATACACGCATATCTTTTCCTCCTATGCCGGTTGTGGATGCCGGTTGCCGATGCAGCACCCGAAATTGACAAGTCGTTGCACGCTGACTAAAACGGAGAGTGTCTCCGAATCTATAGATAACCGGAGACTGTCTCCGGTTGCAAATAATTTTCGCGAATGGCCAGGAAGCCTGCACAACCCGCCCCACGAAAGTCGCGCACGGACGCGCAGCGCAATCGCGAGCGGATTCTGGAAGTGGCCAAAGAGGCATTTACCCGCTTTGGCGCCAGCGCCAGCCTGGACGATATTGCCAGGCAGGCAGGGGTGGGAGCCGGGACTCTGTATCGCCACTTTCCCACGCGCGATGCCCTGATTGAAGCGGTCTACAGGAGTGAGGTGGAAAAGCTGGCGGCGGCGGGGCGCAAGTTTTCTGAAACGTTGCCGCCGATCGAGGCATTGCGCAGCTGGATGCTGCTGTTTGTCGACCACATGGCGGCCAAGCAGATCATTGCGCCCGCGCTGAATAGTGTGGTCGGAGGTCCCTCGAGGCTGTATGAAAGTTCTCGCAGCCTGATCCACGGAGCGATGGATGCGTTGGTGAAACGCGCGATCAAGAGCGGCGAGATTCGGAAAGATGTCGACGCGCTCGACCTGCTTCGACCGCTGATCGGCGTCTTTTTTGTTGATTCGGGTGCTGGCTGGCAGCCGAGCGCCCGGAGGCTGGTGGAAATTCTGATCACTGGCTCTCGCGCAGGGAAATGAACCGCAGTTCGCGGACCTTCGCCCGGCGGAAGACAATCGCTTCCCACAATCCGACTTGTGGGTACCTGTTCGCGGTTCGATGAGTGAGTCGGCGACCAATTCGCTAATTGAATATCCGCGCCAGATCGCGGGACCAGTGCCCGTTTGCCGGTAGCGATCTCCAAGGACGCGGTTGTCTACTGATGCATGCGTGTCAGGAGAGCGGCGTAGCGGGAGTCGTGGCGGACGGAGTCGAGGAGTGGGTCCACGCGGATGAATGCCATGCTGAAGCAGTGGTTGTCGATCGCGTGTTGGAACGATTCGAAGGCATGGTCGAGATCATTGACGCGAAGATCATCGACGCCGATCTGGTAAGCGGTGCAGGGGCCGGCTGAGGTGGTGAGGAGAGCGCGGGTGCGCGCGCGCCAATAGGCCTCCCATCCGTGCTGCTGATATACGACAAGAAGAGCGGCGGTGTCGAGTTGCGGCTGGTCCTCGTGCAGCGCAATCAGATCGTGCCGTACGGCCTCGTCGTGGTCGCCCTTCTGCTCGTAGATGAGACTCACGTAATGTTCGATGGAGCCGGACCCTTGCTCCATCTCGGCGGAGCGCTGCAGTTGAGCAAGTGCGGCATCGTATTGGCGGTCATAGTAGAGAGCAACGCCCAGCCGGCGGTTGACGAGGAAGGATAGCGGATCGAGCTGAAGTGCGCGTCGCATGTGAGTGACGGCATCCTGCGGACGGCCCACAGCGTCGAGGTAGACGGAGTACTTGAATTCAGCAATGGAGTCGCTGGGATTGAGGGAGATGCCGCGGGTGAGATTCTGTTCGGCTGCTGTCCAATCCCACGAGTAAATGGTTTGGATGCTTCCGAGCTCGGTGTAGGCTTCGCCGTTCTGGGGGTCGAGCTGGATGGCGCGCTGGGCAGCGGCGATGGCTTTGGGCATGAGCTGTTGGGGCGTGCCGATGTTGTAGGTGGTGGCGGCATCGAGCGCGGAGGCGTAGCCGGCGTAGGCGGAAGCGTAGGCGGGGTCGAGAGCGATGGCCTGCTGGAAGGACTCGAGGCTGTGAGGGAAGTCCTGCTTATTAAAAAAGTAGCGGCCGCGGAGATAGGCGTCGTGCGCGGCGGGGTTGACGGGCGCGCGCGGCGGGGGAGGGGCGAGGACGAGGCGGGCCTGGGTGGCGATCTGCTGGGCGACGCTGTCCTGGAGGGAGAGGACATCGGAGGCGGACCTTCGAAGGACTGGGCCCAGAGGTGGCGGTCGGTGCGAGCGTCGATGAGCTGGGCGGTGATGCGGATGCGGTCGCCGGAGCGGACGATGGAGCCTTCTACGATGGCGTCGACGCCGAGCTGGCGGGCGATGTCGGGGAGTGAGCGGCGGGAACCCTTGTCGGCCATGACGGAGGTGCGGGAGACGACTCGAAGGTTGGGGATACGGGCGAGCTCGGTGATGAGTTCGTCGGTCATGCCGTCGGCGAAGTACTCCTGGGCGGGGTCGCCGGAGAGGTTTTGGAGAGGCAGCACGGCAATCGAGCCGATCGCGGCGCGAGTGTCTCGATGGAGGAAGCGGGCAGCCAGCGGATGGGGGCCGAGGGTGAGATATAGAAATGACTACGAGTACGGACGCCAACAAGGCGGTGACCAGCCAAAGTCTGCCGCGGGGTTTAACAGGCGACGAGGTGACGGGCGCAGCAGAGATCTCCGGCGGACGAGGAGGAGGCTCGATCGGAGCATCAGGAGATTCGGTGGCACCGGTGACCTCTGGCTCGACCGCAGTGACGGTTGCGATAAACCGGTAACCGGAGCCGGAAATTGTCTGCACAAACTGCGGCAGGTCGGGGCTGTCGCCGAGGGTCTGGCGAATTTTACGGATGGCCGTGTTAATTCCGTGTTCGATATCGACGAAGACTTCCCGCTCCCACAGGCACGCGGCGATTTCGTCACGAGTAACAATCTGTCCATGTTTGGTGACCAGGAGGACGAGGAGTTCGAGAGGCTTCCGCTCAAGCTTGAGCCTGCGGCCTTTGCGGCAGAGCTCAAATTTGCCGCAATGAAGGCTGAAGTCGCCGAACTGAAAGACGGCAAAGGCACCGGTCCCCTCCCGAGGGTGGCTGAAGTATAGCATTGGTGAAAATAACTCGTCCCGGTTCTCTTTTAGATTGAATTATTTAAGTCTTCACCTTTCTTCACCTCTGAATTTACCTTCCTCCATTGTTCCCGAAGGCGAATTTGCGTTTTATCTGACTCGAGCCGGCAAATCCCCCCGGCGGAGGAGGAAGTGATGAGATCTTTAGGCTTGAGAATTGTGCCGGTGCTTAAACAAGAACTGAGAAGAGGCTCTTCACTCTGGGATTTATCTGCGCTCCCCTGTTGCTGATGCCAGCGCTGGTTCAGGCACAGGATTGGCAAGTGCAAGTCGGTGCCCAGAGCAAGGACATGGGACGGCAGGTTCTCGCTTTCTTGCCGAATGAAGTGTGGATTCATGCCGGCGACTCCGTTGCTTTTACGGTTGCAACCGACGAACCGCACACGGTGACATTTTTGACGCCTAACCAGGTGCGACCGCCTTTTCCGGTTGGCTGTCCAGGCACAACGCCGAGCGGCAGCGCTGAAGATGGATCGAGCTGCGTGAATAGCGGAACGCTGACCAAGGGGCAGGAATACTCGGTGATGTTTCCGACGGCTGGAGATTACAAACTTGTTTGCCTGTACCACCAGAATCACACTGCTATGATTCACGTTCTTGATCTCTCTGCGGAGCTGCCGCATGACCAGGCGTTCTACAGGGCTGAAGCCGCGGACATGGAAAAGGACATGCTTTCTTCTGCCGGCCACATGATGGATCACGCCATGGATAGTTCACGGGATGAGGTGACAGCGGGAACAGGCGTGATCGTGGCGACGGGCGGCGGTTCCGGAACGTTGTCAGTAATGCGCTTCATGCACCCGGACAAGGTCGTGCATGTTGGAGACACGGTGGAGTGGACAAACGATGATCCGATAACGCCACATACGATCACCTTCGGGGCTGAGCCGGCCGACCCCATGCCGCCTTCTGCGAACGTAACCATGGATCCGGATGGAGCGCTGCACGCTACCGTGAGTTCGCCAAAGGACAACGTGCATTCAGGCTTCATCGCTGCGGCTCCGCAGGACCAGATCGGGTTACCGCAACCGCCGCCGGGCGTAACCCGCTTCCGCGTGACATTCACACGGCCGGGTATCTTTCAATACAAGTGCGTGCTGCACGACGGCCTGGGAATGCTCGGTAAAGTGACGGTTTTGCCGTGAGTTGATAAAGGCTCAACGACGAGGCAAAAGCCATACGCGAGAAGGGAGCGCGGCAATGCATGTCTCCGGCATGCGCGCTCCCCTTAGCGGGTATGTTTGCCTCGGTGCAATTGAAACACAAGCTCGAATTCAGTCGGGAATTCCGCTGGTGGTTGCGCATCCAGAAGACGCAGGCGCCCGCTTTATTTCATGACGAAACTGGCCCGGTGAAGCGGGGGTTCATTCTCCGGACTGCATGCGAGACCCGGCACTGCGATCTTTTTGCGCGGCCGGGTCATCGCCAGACGCTTGAAGGATTAACAGATCATAGACAGCTCTTTGAGCGCCGCAGTGCCGATCAGCAATGGAAAAGGCGCTTCTCATCATTCACTGCTGGTTCGCCGGCGACTCGGAGACTGACACTTTCGCTGGACCGGACTCACGCGCGGCCAACTCTTCGCTGCCCCTTTGGCGCTCCCCCGGTGCTCCTTAGCCATCCCCTCATTTCCGTTTGCTACACTGCGAACACCCGGGCGGCAGCGCGAAAAACGCATGAATATCGTTGAACTGAATCGAATCTCGAAAGCCTACGACAAAAAAATTGCAGTGCACGAGCTGAGTCTCCAGATCGAGGCTGGGCAGATGTTCGGACTGCTGGGGCCAAACGGCGCCGGAAAGACCTCCTCGATTCGCATGATGATCGGTATCACGCTGCCGGATTCCGGCACGGTGACCCTGTTTGGCGCGCCGTTCGCGCGCAGGGACCTGAGCCGCGTGGGCTATCTGCCGGAGGAGCGCGGCCTCTACAAAAAAATGAAGGTGATGGACCAGCTGGTCTTTATGGGACAACTGCACGGCCTGGACGCGATCCAGGCAAAAACGCGTGCCCATGAGTGGTGCGAGCGACTGCAGATCCTGGATGCGATTGAGTTGAAGACGGAAGAGCTGTCGAAGGGCATGCAGCAGAAGATCCAGTTCATCTCCACGCTGCTGCACGAGCCGGCACTGATCATTATGGATGAGCCGTTTTCCGGGCTGGACCCTGTGAATACGCAACTGCTGCAGGACACGCTGCTGGGGTTGAAGAGCGGGGGCAAGGCGATCTTGTTTTCAACCCATCGGATGGACCAGGTGGAAAAGCTGTGCGACTCGATCTGCCTGATCGATGGAGGCCGCGCGGTGCTTTCCGGGGCGATGCGCGAGGTGAAGTCGCGGTATCCGCGGAATCACGTGGTGATCGATTTCGAGGGCGACAACTCTTTCATCCAGCATCCAGCGGTAGCCGAGTCAAAGGAATATGCCGGGCACGTGGAAATTCGCCTGAAAGACGGGGCGGATGCGCAGGAGTTGCTGCGCGCGGCCTGCGAAGGCGCGAAGATCTACAAGTTCGATTTGATGGAGCCGTCGCTGGAAGAAATTTTCATCCAGACTGTGGGGAGGCGAGTGAATGCGTGAAGCGTTGTTGATCGCCAAGCGCGAGTACCTCGAACGGGTGCGCAGCAAGGCATTCCGCTTCAGCACTGTGCTGATCCCGCTGGTATTTGCGGCCATCTTCGGCATGGGCGCGCTGTCTGGCAACCTGGGCGGAGGAGCTCGTCACATCGTGGTCGCGTCCAATGACGCAGTGCTGGCGAATTGCGCCCAGGTCGAGCTGCTGACGTCGCATGAGGCGAATAGCGACCGCAGACGCGTGCGCCGCGGACAGGGGGTCCCGCTGCAAGTGGATGTGCAGGCGCCGGTTGCGGAAAGCGAGCTGACAGCGCTGGATCGCGAGGTGAACTCGAAGGAAATCGACGGCTATTTGTGGCTGGACATGGAACCGGGCGAAGGGCTTCCGCAGGCGACGTACGTAACACGGGGATCGGCGGATTTTCTGGGTACGGACAGAATGAAGAGCGCGATTGGCGATGCCCTGGTGCGCGAGGCGCTGATGAAGCGCGGCGTGACCAGTGCGGACGCGGATGGCCTGCTGCACGAGGTAGCTCTGAAAACTGTGCAGCTGAAGAACGGGCAATCGGTCGCATCGGATACGGGAAAAGGCTTCTGGGGCGCATACATGATGGCCCTGGTGCTGTATTTTGTTGTGGTCTTTTATGGCATGAATGTGGCGCAGTCGGTGGTGTCGGAGAAGACATCGCGGGTTTTTGAGGTACTGCTGGCGACAGCGCGGCCGGAATCGCTGATGGCGGGCAAGCTGCTGGGCGTGGGCGCGGCGGGACTGACGCAGATCGCGGTCTGGATCATTGCGATCCTGCTGCTGAGCGCGTCTGCGCTGGGCGCCGGGCTGGGACAAGGCGGGCTAGCAGCGTATGGCATTACGCCGCTGCAACTGGTCTTCTTCCTTATTTATTTTCTGTTGGGATTTTTCTTCTATAGCGCGCTGAGTGCAGGCTTCGGCGCCACCGTGAGCCAGGAATCCGAAGTGCAGCAGTTCAGCATGGTGCTGGTGATGCCGCAACTGGTGGGTCTGGTGCTGATGGTCTACATCCTGGGCAATCCTTCTGCATGGCCAGTGGTGTTGCTGTCGCTGTTTCCGCCTTGCACGCCGATTGTGATGTGCCTGCGAATGGCGGCAATGGCAGTGCCGTGGTGGCAGCTGGCGCTTTCTTTGGTGCTGATGATTGCGGCGACCTACGGCGTGCTGTGGCTGGCTTCGCGAATCTATCGGGTCGGCATCCTGATGTACGGCAAACGGCCGACGCTGCCGGAGATGCTGCGCTGGATTTCGTACAGCTAGAGCGGCGCCGATCTATCTGCCGCAGACGTCTGGCGTTCCCATTCCTCATCGCGTGCGGCGGCTGCTAGGATGGCTGCTGCCGGGTAGCAGGCGTCCACCGCAGTCGTGGACAAATCCAAACGACAAGGGGAGTACGCATTTGAGCGGGAATTGGACGAGGCGGGATTTTCTTGGCGGGATGGCAGGTTCGGTGGCATCGGTCGCATTGTGCGGGGCGGTCGGCGGGCGGGCATTTGGCGAGAGCACCCCTGCTTTGCGGGGAAGGTTTGTGACGCACATATCGGTGGTGCGGGTGAACCAGGTGGAAGTGACGCCGACGCGCTCGATTGGCCAGGATGAGTCTGCGCTGAATAGTCCGAGCCACATACGGTCGCGGCGGGAGGCATTTTCGAGAGGCTGCCCAGACGGCAAGATGACGTGGGCGATCAGCTGGCTGGCGCTGAATGACAAGCGCAGCGAGTACCAGGAGGCGCGGAAGTTGCTGGCGTCGTACCACGACCGTTACGGCGACGAGATCACATTTATCCCTGGCGGCTACTTTGCGCCGATGTACAACACGCGGGAACAGATCCAGGCAACAATTCACCAGGCGTTAGCGATGATTTCTGACATGGTGGGGAGCGGATATCGACCGCAATGCATTGTCGCGGGCTTTATGGATGCGGAGAACCAGAGGCTGCTGGCTACGGAAGAAGGCATCCATGTGTGCCAGGGTCAGATCTGGAGCCAGCACGGGATCGACCACGGCGATGGCGACGGAGGTATTTGCTATCCCTATTACCCGAGCCGTGAGCACTATCTGAAACCGGCGCAGGGCCCGGCGGACTTTATCGACTGTGTGTGCCTGGATGGCTGGACATGCGATTTTCTGGCGGCGAGGCGAAACGGCTTCCAGGGCGGCTTCAACAGCCGGATGGGAGTGGGGCCGATTGAAACGGTGGGCGACCTGGGGCAGGTAGCGGGACGTAAAGAGATGATGGCGACCACGGCGATGCATTTCGACCAGGGCTACGCGCTGAACGGCTTTGGCTGGGTGACGGGAATCTGGGAGGTGTCGCTGGGTCACGATGAGGATCTGACGTACTGGTTGCAGGCGGTGCGCGAGCGGTGGCCGGATACGAAGGCGATGACGGAGGGGGCGTTCGGGCTGGAGTGGCGGAAGCACACGCCCAACAATGATTCGCTGAACTACCGATTCGATGCCAAAGGCACGGGTGCGCCGGGATCGGAGAAGGACCTGGAAATTCGCTGGTTCATGAACCAGGAATTTCGGCTGGCGCTGCTGCGGAACTGGGTGGAAAGCAGCCCGTGGATGGCCATCGACTTTACGCGCTATGACCTGAAGGCGGAGGAACCGCAGGGGCTGCAACGGGAATGGAGCCTGATGAATGTGCTGAACCAGAAAGGGACGCGGCCGCAGGATACGCCGAAGCGGCTGGGACAATTGCCGGCGGACGACCAGCGCCGCATTTATGCGCGGTATCCCAATCTGAAAAAGCTGGCGTGAGGGAGCCGGAGGCACGGCGAGATTGGCGCCGATGGAGCGCGCCGATGGGATTCGATCTTGCATTGCCGAATTCGACAGACTGGGTTTATGCTCGTCGTCGTTATGCATAAACAATTTCTCATGCTCCCGACTTTGGCGGCACTGATCATAGTGACCGCTCCAGTTTTCGCGCAACAATCCAGTGCTGCGAAAGGTAACGACAGAGAGGTGTGGGGGCCGGAGCCCCGGATCGTGACGCCGGGACGTACGGATGCAGAGGCTCCCTCCGATGCGATCGTGCTGTTCGACGGCAAGAATCTGGACCAATGGGTTTCAACGAAGGACAAGTCGCCGGCGAATTGGAAGGTTCATGACGGCATGGTGACGGTGAACAAGGCTGCGGGAAATATCGAAACCAAACACACCTTCCGGGATTATCAACTGCATATCGAGTGGAGGATTCCGACGGACATTACGGGCAGTGGCCAGGCGCGCGGCAATAGCGGCGTGTTTCTAGCCAACTCTGGCCCGCGCCATACCGGATACGAACTGCAGGTGCTGGACTCGTACAACAACAAAACCTATGTGAACGGTCAGGCGGGCGCGATCTACAAACAAAGCCCTCCGCTGGTGAATGCCAACCGCAAGCCTGGCGAGTGGCAGACCTACGACGTGGTGTGGACGGCGCCGGTGTTCAACGGAGATGGCTCGTTGAAGTCGCCGGCCTATGTGACGGTGTTCTTCAACGGTGTGCTGGTGCAGAACCATTTCGCAGTGCTGGGCAAGACGGACACTCCTGAGCCCGTGTATGAGGCGTACGACCGGTCGCCGATTATGCTGCAGGCGCATGGGGATCACAGCCAGCCAATCAGCTATCGAAATATCTGGGTGCGGGAACTGCCGTAGAGGCGGGCGCGCGGTGAGGCGCCGGTTGATACGTGGAGTGGGAGAGGCGACGGATGAGAGACACTCCCAGATCTGACAATCCAGATCTGGGGCACCCAAATTCTGGCTCTTTCCCACGCAAAGGCCTGGGCCGCCGCAACTTGCAGGAGACGGATAAAACGTGGATTCAAAACTCTCCAGACTTATAATACCCACCCAAGGCAACAGAAGGCTTGAATGGGCCACGCGCGGGAGGCGGCCTGACTCGGCATCCAGTCTGGAAGGTCCGCGCGGATTTTCCAATCGAACGCGGCCGGGCGTATTCTGACGGTGGACGAAAAATCGACAGAATCCCGCCTGTCTATTATGGAAGAAGGAAAAAATCATCCCTCCAGAGTCCGGATGCCACTCCGGAACCGATGGCTTCTGCTAGCCGCGGCGTGCGCGGTCTTCGCGATGATTGCCGCGTTACTGGTCGTGAAGCCCTCCGTTTCGACAAGTCAAACAACTCAAGCGCAAGCACCCTTGATCGCTCCGGGATTTACGCTGCGCGACCAGCAAGACCGGCCCACGTCGCTGGCGCAGTTCCGGGGGAAAGTGGTCGCCCTCACGTTTATCGATCCGGAATGCCACCAACTCTGCCCCCTGACGACGCACAGCATGGTGGAAGCGCTAAGAATCCTCGGTCCGGCTGCGGCGTCGCAGGTGCAGCTGCTCGGAATCGATGCCAACCCATTGAAAACACAGGTCTCTGACGTGGCCGATTACACCCGCACGCATGACCTTGAAGGACGCTGGCGGTTTCTGACCGGGCCGCGCACGCAGTTGGAGAAAATCTGGCGCAGCTACCATGTATATGTCGCTGTAGTGAACAACGACATCGAACATACGGCAATCGTGATGCTCATCGACAAGAACGGAAACGAGCGCGACATCTATTCCACGCCGATGAGCTACTCAGCGGGAGGCGATCAGGCGCAGACGCTCGCCGCAGCAATGGCCAGTCTGCTGCCCGGCCATCCCGCCGTCCCCAATTCGAACCAGGCCTCGCAACGGCCGGAAGAGCCGCCGCAACCCATCGCCTCGATCAGCCTGACCGCCCTGGGGCCGCAACGGCCGCCCGTAATGCTGGGGAGTTCCCATGCTCACCTGGCAGTCTTTTTCGCCGGCTGGCTGGGCCACGACTCGAATTTGCCGAAGGACCTTGCCACGCTCGACAGCTATGCGGTCCTGGCGCAACAGCGCGGCTGGCCTTCGCCGGTCGCGGTCGACGAGCTCACGACCGAGCCATCGTCCGCCGAGGCACTGCAGGTGCTCACTCCGCTGGCGGCCACGCTTCACACGCCTATTGTCGAGGACGCGAGCGGTCGGCTTGCGGATAATTACCAAGTCGACGATTTGCCGTGGTTCGTACTCAGTTCTGCTTCGGGAAAAATCCTCTGGCACCACGACGGCTGGCTTGCAGCCCCCACCCTCGAGCAACAAGTGCGTTCCGCTCTGGCTGGAAGTTGACCGGATCCATGCATCGGACTCGGTGAACCGCGGCCTAGTTTCCATTTGTTGCATGAGCGACCGCATTCCTAAACAAATAAGGCCTGAGTGAGCAGACCGGCGATCGGCCGGAACAGGTGCATGGCATTCACGTTTCAGAAGAGTATTTCCGGCTCTTCGGCGCTCCTTTGATTCTGGGACGCACCTTCACGTCGCAGGAGGATTCGCCCCACGGCCCCAAGGTGGTAGTGCTGAGCTATGGGCTGTGGCAGATCCGATTCGGCGGCGATGTGAATGTGATTGGGAAGCTGCTTTGGCTGGGCAAAGATTCCTACACGATTATCGGGGTGCTGGGGGAAACCTTCGCGTCTGACCCGGAAGCTGAAATTTGGATTCCGTTTCGACTGGACCACGGGGACACGAACCTGAACCACTTCTTCCAGGTCGCCGGACTGCTGCGGCCGGGCATCACGCTGGCGCAGGCCAATGCGCACATGAAGCTTGATGCCATTCAGTACTATCGCGCCCGCCACGAGCTTTACCAGCGACAAAGCTTTGCCGTGGAGCCGCTGCGCGACAGCATCATCGGCAACGCGAGACGATCTCTGCTGCTGCTGTGGGGCGCAGTCAGCCTGGTACTGCTGATCGCCTGCGCCAATGTCGCGAATCTGCTGCTGGTGCGTGCCACGGGACGCAGGCGGGAGTTTGCTGTCCGCTCGGCGCTGGGAGCGGGACGCTGGCGCATCGTGCGGCAATTGCTGACGGAAAGCGTGTTGCTCTCCGGCACGGGCGGCATCTTCGGCCTGGCGCTTGGCTATGTTGGAGTGCGCGGTTTGCTCGCGATCATTCCGGCGGGCCTGCCGCGCATCGGCGAAAATGGCTCCGCTGTGGGCGTGGATTGGCGCGTACTCGGCTTCACTCTGGTCGTTTCGCTGGCCACGGGCATTCTCTTCGGGTTGTTCCCGGCGCTCAGCACCTCGCGCACGGACCTGAGCTCGACATTGAAGGAAAGCGGCAACCGTTCCGGCACCGGATTTCGCCAGAGCAAAACCCGTTCTCTGCTGGTGATTAGCGAGGTCTCGCTGGCGCTGATGATGCTGATCGGCACGGCACTTTTGATCCGTACCTCTGTTGCCCTGCGCGAGGTGAGCTCCGGCTTCGACTCGCACAACGTGCTGACGCTGGAAATGTCGCTGACCGGCCATCGTTACCAGGAGACCGCGGGCGTGGCTGAACTGGCGCGGGATGGCCTGAACCGGCTGAACGCTATTCCCGGAGTGGAAAGCTCGGCGGCTGCCTTGTGGCTGCCCATCGACGTGATTGACGGCCTACCGCTCCAGGTGGTTGGGCGGTCGTTCGAGCACGATTGTAGATGGATGAGCACTTCGCCGGGCTACCTTAAGGTCTTCAAGATTCCACTGTTGCGCGGACGGCGCATCGACGACCACGATGTTGCCGGCTCACCGCACATAGCGCTGATCAATCAGGCGCTGGCGAACCTATATTTTCCCGGGCAAAATCCCATCGGCCAGCAAATCATCATCGGTAAGGATATGGGGCCGGAAGTAGTAGAACCTCCGCGGGAAATTGTCGGCGTGGTAGGCGACACCCACAACATTGGCCTTGGCCGCCGTCCCCAGCCGATGGTGATCGTTCCATCGGCACAGGTTACGAATGGCTACATGGAGTCCTACACGGATTTCCAGCCAATGATCTGGGTGGTGCGCACGCGCAGCAACCCCGACCAGAGCATTGCTGCCATCAGCGAGCAGTTGCGCCTTGCCAGCGGAGGGTTTCTGGTAGCGCATGTCCGCACTATGGACGAAGTGATGGGGCGCTCGACAGCGAGAGAAAACTTCACGATGCTGCTGTTCAGCATTTTTGGCGCAGTGGCGCTGATTCTGGCTTCGATCGGAATTTACGGCATCATGGCGTACTCCGTCGCGCAGCGAACCCAGGAGATAGGGATCCGCATGGCCCTGGGCGCGGATCGCGGCGCGATACGCAAGCTGGTGGTGTGGCAAGGTATGCAGCTCGCCATCGCCGGTGTGGTCCTCGGCCTCGTCGCGGCATTCGGTCTCGCCCATCTCATCGCGGGATTTCTGTTCGGCGTCAAGTCGTGGGATCCTGCAACGTTTCTATCTGTGCCGCTGATTCTTTCCGCCGTGGCGCTGCTTGCCGTGTGGCTGCCGGCCACGCGCGCCTCAAAGGCTGATCCAATGCAGGCGTTGCGGACCGAGTAATTGGAGGAGGCTGCACGTAATTGCGATCAGTGGATCGGCTATTGGAATACTGGTGTGGGAGTTGAAGTAGCTTCGGTTGCGCGGGTGAGGCGCGATCCCTGACGCAGCAGATATGGCCGAGGCAAATGTGTACATATTTTGCGCACATATAGAACATATGTACAGAGGAGAAGTAGATCGTGGCCAAGTCCAGTGAGCCTGCAGGAAGCACCTTCACGTTTCGCATCGATCCGGAGTTGAAGCGGGAATTTATGGCGGTTACGGAGATGGAGAACAAGCCGGTGTCGCAGGTTCTGCGGGACTTGATGGCGGCATACGTCGAGCGCAAAAAGCCGAAGCAGTTTGAAATGGAAGCTCGTCGGCAATCGAAGCTGATTGCGTCGTCGCCGGAGGAAACGGAAGTAATGGACTGGATCAGCGATGTGACCGACAGCGAGGGCTGGCGGTGAAGCCGGGCGATCTGGTGACGATTGCCGTCTCGGGGGATTATGGCAAGCCGTGGCCGGCGCTGATTTTGCAGGCGGACGCGTTCGACGCGCATCCCTCGGTGACAGTGCTGCCGCTGACATCGGAGATTCATCCTACGCCGCTGTTTCGGGTGACCGTGCGGTCGGGCAAGGAGACGGGGCGCCGGCGGATTTCTCGGGTGATGGTGGACAAGGCGACCACCGTGCCGCGGGCGAAGATTGGCGCGCGGATGGGGCGGGTGGACGCGGCGACGATGCAAGCAGTCAATAAGGCGGTGGTGGGATTTTTTGGGGTTTAGGTGGTGGAACTGCCCCCACTCAAGCCAACAGAAGGCTTGAGTGGGCCACCCGTCAGCTCGGTTCGAATTGTCCGGACGTGACGTTGGCTCGTTCGTATGCGGCCTAACCGTAGCAGAGTATAATTTCGATCCCATGAGCCGCAAACCTGACAAGCACAGCGCATTGCCAGCTCGACCAGCTTATTCTCCTCCCCTAGCCATCTCCGTCCACGGCATACGCACATATGGGGAGTGGCAAAAGGTATTCGCGTCCGCACTTAGCGGATCCCCATCCAAAGTAGATTCATTCTTCTATGGACGATATGGTCTACTGCGGTTTCTCACGCCACCGTTTAACGGGCGCATCGTGGATAAATTCTATGATTGGTATGGAAACACCGTAAGGTCCTATCCCGCCGTCGATTTAGATCGATTTGATAAGCGCCCTTCTGTCGTTGCACATAGCCTCGGATCATGGATTGTCGGTAATGCGATGCTTAAATTTGACGATATGCGTTTCGACAAAATAATTTTCACGGGCTCTATTCTTCCACGGGATTTCGATTGGGGTTCGCTCTTCGCCCGAGATCAGGTTATGTCAGTTCGAAATGAATGTGGGCAAAAAGACCCTTGGCCAAAATGGGCCAGCCGCTTAGTTGCACACACAGGAACTGGTGGGTCGGAAGGGTTCGAGTGGTTCAGTAGCGCGGTCGAAAATGTTCGTTGCGAGTGGTTCGGCCATTCGGATGCTCTCATGAGACAGCATATCGAACGATGCTGGTTACCATTCCTAGCGCGAGGGCCTTCTTCTCTTGCCCTATTGCATGGCCGCGATATTCATGACGGTGAGCGGTTTTCAAAGATTTTGGACCACACCGGAACGGTTATTGACAAAGAAGTCTACGGCAAGCTTCCACATTATTCCGATGTTGAGATTCCGCGTGGCCTGTCGCTAGCCTGGATCAAAGTGAATCCCGACATTTATACGTTTCTCATTGACCGCGCGAATGGCGAGCCCGCTGGATACATCAACGCTATGCCAATCGAGGATAAGTTATATGCTGCCATTCGAGCGGGTAAGGTAACGGACGACGCAATCTCTGCAGACTCCATCCTGCCCTACCTCGGATCGAGAAAAGCGATCAAGATTTACATGATGTCCATCGCTATTGCCGAGAAATACCGCCGATGGGGCGACGGTATTTCTCAGCAAGCGTATTTCCAGTTGCTCACGGGATTTCTCGATAAGCTCACCTATTATGCCAAACACCACGGCGTTCACGTGACACACTTTATCGCCACCGCGTGGACGCCCGAGGGACGGAGAATCTGTGAACTCTTCGGCATGAAGGAAATCGGCAAGGATGAATTCCAGGACTCAATCTATGAGCTTGATATTGGGTCCCTTCGTCGCAAGCCAGAGGCAAGACTCATGCTTCCACTTAGGAGGCTCATTAAGGTCTACGACCGAAATTTATGCTGAATTCTTGTGTCTTGTATGTGTGCCCAAATGGCTCGGAGAAGTCGGCTGGACGGAAGCAGAGTGGGTCGCGCGGCATCGGTTGGCGACAAATCGCTATTCACCTCATTAGCCGCCGGGCAGTGGATTTCGCGGGCGAGGATGGACACATCGCTAGAATGGGCGTGTGGGTCACAAACACAACTGGAAGCAGCGGATGTTGCTGGCGGTGCTGCCGCCGGTGGGGGCGCTGGTGTTTCGGCTGCTGGGGATGACGCTGAAGTTTGAGGACATTGGCGCGCCGGGGACTCATGCCGATGATCATCCTGAGACGCGGGTGTACTGCCTGTGGCACCGCTCGCTGCTGTCGATTGCGTACCACTTTCGCGCGCGCGGGATCGCCATCCTTATCAGCCCGAGTTTCGACGGGGAGCTGATTGCGGCGATGATCGGGCGGGTGGGGTATACACCGGTGCGCGGGTCGAGCTCGCGAGGCGGCGCGGCGGGGCTGCTGGGAATGCAGCGGGCGCTGGAGGCGACGGATGGAACGCGCTGCAATTATGCCGCGTTCACCAGCGATGGCCCGCGCGGGCCAGTCTACTATGCCAAGCCGGGAGGAGTGAAGCTGGCGCAGCAGGTGGGCGGCGGGGTCGGCATCTTTTATGCGGCGCCGGACCGGGGGTGGACGCTGAAGTCGTGGGATGGATTTCTGATTCCCAAACCTTTTTCTACGGTTGTGATTGGCTGGCAGCCGCCGGTGCCTGTGGAAGGGGCATTGGGGGAGGGCTCCACAACAGAAGGAACGGTGGAAGCGGCGCGGCTGGCGGTGGAGCAGGCGCTGGAGCGAGCGCGGCGCGAGGTGGAAGAACATATTGCTCGGAAACTGGGGACGAGCGAACGGAAATAGCGCGAAGGTGCGGCAGGGCTGGGGATGATACGTTGTCTCCCACCCTTTGCGCAAAGGGCGCACAAAGGATGGGCACCCCGCGGATCTCGTTTCTGCAATGTTGGGAATGGAGGATCACGGGCCTCCTCCGGCGAGACGTGGGGAACGGAGATTCTGGAGGCGTTCAGGTAACCGCAGGGTCCTTCGCCTTCTGCTCAGGATGACAATTTCTTATTCCATCCGAGGATGATTGGAAGGGTGAACATACTTTCATCCCACACCTCAAAAGCGCGATGTGGGGGTACCCTCTGTGATACGCACTTGATCCGCGCTGCCGTGATTTTCTGGATTCTTCGGTAGCCGCGGCGACCTCAGAATGACTCTGCTTATTAACGGTGAAGAGCGAAGCAGGTTGCGATGTGGGGAGCCGCATGATATTTTTGGATTTGCGCGTGACGAGCACGGAGACGTGCGTTTTGGCTTCGGGAATTGGTTTTCAGGGCTGGCGTAGCTCAGCTGGTAGAGCATCTGATTTGTAATCAGAGGGTCGGGGGTTCAAATCCCTTCGCCAGCTCCAGCAAGCCAGGTCGCCGGGCAAGAACCTTGAGGTGCACGCGGCAAGTCAACACACTAACTATTAGTATTGATAGCATCAGCAGCTCAAACGGGCTGAATCTTCGCTCCGCCTCTCCTAGCTGTGAACTCCTGCCAGGAAAGATTGCATCGGACAAGTGGCGGTTGCCGCCGGTCGCTGCGGCGACTGGAGGAACCGGTCAGCCACGAGGCGATGAGGGTTTCGAGTCGGGTAAGAGATGGATCGAAGACGATGTGCACAGGTGGCCGAGCGGTTAATGGCAGCAGACTGTAAATCTGCCGCTCCTTGCGAGCTACGGAGGTTCGAATCCTCCCCTGTGCACCAGACATTGTGGCGACCGGAGCGAGGCGGCCGGGCGCGATGACGGAACGGGTGAAGGCGCGAGTAGCTTCCGCGATGCTGGTGGGGCTGATGGCGCTGGCCTGGTTTACGATGGCGGCCGACAGGGTACGGGTTGTCGTGCTGATTATTCTGGGGTTGTTTTTATTTCGCATCGTGATCCATGCGGCGAGGTCACGGTACGATGAGTAAAGGCAGTTTTTCGAGCGGGCTGATGTAGCTCAGTGGTAGAGCACTCCCTTGGTAAGGGAGAGGTCATGGGTTCAAGCCCCATCATCAGCTCCAAACAAATTGCAGTGGTGCGAATCGCTGGCGGCTGCCTTCGGGCGGGAGTAACTCAGTGGTAGAGTCACAGCCTTCCAAGCTGTTGGTCGCGGGTTCGATCCCCGTCTCCCGCTCCAGCAATTCCCTTCCGATGGCGCAGACGGCAGAGTAGGTTTGCACGGCGGATTCAGGGCAGGTTTTCGACGCAGGTATGGGTGACATGTTTCAGCAAGCGGCTTTACCGGTGGCAAATCCGGCAGTGTTTGAGCCTGTCAAGACGGCTCTGGAGGCTATGTTTGCACCTCCGGTGGTAGGCAAGTTTCTCGAGCGCGTCGCGCGCGCGAAGCTGAGGGTGCGCGAGTTTGACGAGATTCGCGAACGAGGATTGCTGGGAGCGCCCGTCCAGGGCGGTTACGCGCAGTTGGGTGACGGCGACCGGGGGCAGATTCGCGAATTGTATCTGCGGCTGGTGGAGCAGGTGGCGCCGGAGCTGCGCAAGAAATATCTGAAGGTCTACGCGTACTACTGATTCCGAGGCAGGCGGGTTGAAGCCTTGCGAACCATCCGGGAAATCAACAGAAATCAAGAAGAAACGGGAGCGAGAGGAAGAGAAATGGCGAAGGAAAAGTTTGACCGGTCGAAGCCGCACGTAAATGTAGGGACGATCGGGCACATTGATCATGGCAAGACGACGTTGACGGCGGCGATCACGAAGGTATTGTCGAAGCACAACCCGAACAACAAGTTTCGTTCTTTCGACACGATCGACAACGCGCCGGAAGAGCGGGAGCGCGGCATTACGATTGCGACGGCGCATGTGGAGTACGAGACCAAGAATCGTCATTATGCGCACGTGGATTGCCCGGGGCACGCGGATTACATCAAGAACATGATTACGGGAGCGGCGCAGATGGATGGCGCGATCCTGGTGGTAGCGGCGACCGATGGACCGATGCCGCAGACCAAGGAGCACGTGCTGCTGGCGCGGCAGGTGGGAGTGCCCTACATTGTGGTGTTTCTGAACAAGTGCGATGCGGTGGATGATCCGGAACTGATTGACCTGGTGGAGATGGAAGTGCGCGAGCTGCTGTCGAAGTACCAGTTTCCGGGCGACGATGTGCCGGTGATTCGGGGCTCGGCGCTGGGCGCGTTGAACGGGGAAGCGCAGTGGGAAGCGAAGATCGACGAGCTGATGGAGGCGGTGGATAAGAGCGTGCCGATGCCGCAGCGTGCCATCGACCAGCCGTTCCTGATGCCGATTGAAGATATCTTTTCGATCTCCGGCCGCGGGACGGTGGTGACGGGAAGGATTGAGCGCGGCAAGGTGAAGGTGGGCGAGGATACGGAGATTGTCGGCTTCCGGGAGACGCGCAAGACGGTGGTCACGGGCGTCGAGATGTTCAAGAAGCAGCTGGACGAAGGCCTGGCGGGAGACAATGCGGGGCTGTTGCTGCGCGGTATTCCCAAGGAAGATGTAGAGCGCGGGATGGTACTGGCCAAGCCCGGTTCGATTACGCCGCATACCAAGTTCAAGGCGGAGATTTACGTGTTGAGCAAGGAAGAGGGCGGACGGCACACACCGTTTTTCAATGGCTATCGGCCGCAGTTCTACTTCCGGACGACGGATGTGACGGGCGTGGCCAAGCTGCCGGAAGGCACGGAGATGGTGATGCCGGGGGACAATGTGTCGCTGGAGATTGAGCTGATTACTCCAGTGGCGATGGAAAAGGGCCTGCGATTTGCGATTCGCGAAGGCGGACGCACGGTAGGCGCCGGCGCGATTGCTGAGATTTTGAAGTAAGTCGTAAGGGAAGAACCCAGGTCTCAGAAGCGAGACCTGGGGCACCCGGTTGCAGATGGATTGAAAGCCGCTGTCAAGCAGGCGCGGCCAAAATCGGATAGGATAGATAGATGCGCGAAATTATCACATTACAATGTCCAGACTGTAAAGAGCGGAACTACTCCACGACGAAGAACAAGAAGAAGACAACGGCGCGGCTGGAGTTTTCCAAGTTCTGCAATCGTTGCCGCAAGCATACGGCACACAAAGAAACGAAGTAGGCGCGGCGTTTCGACGATGTAGGGGCGTAAGCTCAACGGTTAAACTGCTGGTCTCCAAAACCGGACTTGGGGGTTCGAATCCCTCCGCCCCTGCCAGATTTTTGTTGAGCCGGCCCGTCGCGGCGGGCAATCGTGATTCCGGCATTGTGCGGAATGGAAGCAGATTGAAGAAGGAAATGGCTATGGCAAAGGCAATTGCAGTAACCGAGACCCAGACAACGCCCCAGTGGCGGCAGCAGCCGGAACGGTTTCTGACCTTCCTAAAGGAAGTTCGCAGCGAGTTGCACAAGGTGGTGACGCCGTCGCGCAAGGAAGTGCAGTCGACGACCACGGTGGTCATCATCACGGTGTTTCTGTTTGCCGCATATTTTTACGTAGTGGATGCGGCGGTAGGCAAGATCATGCAAAGCCTGCTGGCGTGGCTGACGCACTAGAACGAGTTTGACCCCGGGGCGGGACGCCGGGAAGGTGAAATGGATGGCAGAAGAAGCGAAAATCGAAGCGCAACAGGCGTCCGCTGAGGCGCTGCCCGAGCTGGCGCCTCCCGTCAACGAACGTTTTCGGTGGTACATCATCCACGCGTACTCGGGGTTTGAGCGCAAGGTGCGCGAATCGATCGAGAGCCGCGTCCAGGCCTACGGGCTGCATGATCGCATTGGACGCATTATGGTTCCGACCGAGCCGGTGACAGAGATTCGCAACGGCAAAAAGTACACCATCGAGCGGGTTTTTCTACCGGGATATGTGCTGATCGAGATGGATCTCGACAACGAAATCTGGCACCTGGTAAAGAACACGCCGCGGGTGACCGGATTTCTGGGAACGGGCGAGAAGCCGGTAGCGTTGAGCGAAGAAGAGATCAGTTCGATTATCTTCCGGTCGGATGTGTCGAAAGACAAGCCGCGGATGAAGGTGAAGTTTGAAAAGAACGAGTCGGTGAAGATTACCGAAGGGCCGTTCGCCAACTTTAACGGAGTGGTGGACGAAGTGAATGAAGACCGCGAGACGCTGAAGGTGATGGTGACAATCTTCGGGCGTTCGACGCCGGTGGAGTTGGAATTCAGCAAGGTAGAAAAGATTGCGTAAGCAGCGACAAGCTGCCTTTTGAAAGGGATTGAATCATGCCTCCAGTCAAGAAAGTACAAACGCAGGTCAAGCTGCAGATTGTCGCCGCGAAGGCGACTCCCGCGCCGCCGGTAGGCCCGGCTTTGGGTCAGGCGCAGGTGAACATCATGGAATTCTGCAAGCAGTTCAACGCGCGCACGACGGCTCCGGAGATGGCGGGCCTGGTGATTCCTGTAGTGATCACGGTCTACACGGATCGCACCTTCACCTTTGTCACCAAGACGCCTCCGGCAGCAGTTTTGCTGAAGAAGGCGGCGGGCGTGGCCAAGGGTGCCGGAACACCGAATAAGGACAAAGTGGGCAAGGTGACGGAGAAGCAGGTGGCCGAGATCGCGAAGCAGAAGATGCCGGATCTGAACGCGGCATCGGTTGAGTCGGCGATTCGCTCGATCAAGGGCACGGCGCGGTCGATGGGTATCGAAGTCGTCGCGTAAAGCTCTCTCCCGAGAGGAAACTCTCGCGTGACAAACGAAACTTCCACATCTGACCCGGCGCGGCAACTGCTGCGCCACACACTGGCCACGTTAGCGTATCGCGGCGGCAAAGTTCTGCGGGACGCGCCTGCGGATTTTTCGGCATACACCCTTGGCGATGGCCGTTCGGCGGGGGCGATCCTGGCACATATTGGCGACCTGCTGGATTGGGGTTTGTGGATGGCGCGCGGCCAACCCGAGTGGCACAATTCTAAAACACAGGCGTGGAGCGAGGATGTTCAGCGATTCCATGCTGCGCTGGCCGCGTTCGATGCAACCCTGGCTTCCGACCAGCCGCTGCATACTCCAGCAGAAAAGCTATTTCAAGGGCCGGTAGCGGATGCGCTGACGCATGTGGGCCAATTGGCGATGATGCGGCGATTGGCCGGAGCGCCGATCAAGGGCGAGAACTATTTCGTTGCCGAGATTGCGGCCGGGAGGGTGGGTCCGGAGCAGGCGGCGCCGAAGCGGGAGTTCTGAGTCGGAGTTAGAGTTGGGACTTGCCCCACTCAAGCCAACGGCGGGCTTGAATGGGCCACCGTGGCAAAGTCACAAAAATTGTTTCGAGACGCTACTCGCTCTTGGCCTTTAGCTTTCCCACCCTTTGCGATGAAGCCTGCAAAGGATGGGGCACCCGGCAAATCTCGTTGGGAAGCGTGGGACTCAGTAGGGATCGGAAAGCACTGGCTGATTGCAGGTGCGGTCATTCACTGGGTCGGAGAGCATCCCATCCCAGGTCTCAGAAGCGAGACCTGGGGCACCCAGATTTTTCAGTTAACATGTCCCGAGATCTGGGCCACGCGCCAACACTGAATTCGCGCTGGGAGGAATACGAGATGCGGAAAGGGCAAACGCGACACCCACAACGCGACGAGCCGGGGGCGCATGGCAAGAACTACATCACTCCGAGCGGACTTGAGCGCCTGAAGGATGAGTACCGGTTTCTGGTGACCCGGGACCGCCCGGCGGTGGTGGAGGTGGTGGCGTGGGCTGCCAGCAACGGCGATCGCAGTGAGAACGCCGATTATCAATACGGCAAGCGGCGGTTGCGGCAGATCGATGGGCGGATTCGCTTTCTGACGAAGCGAATTGAGGCTGCGGAAGTGGTGGACCCGGAAGCTGCGAGAGCGGGGCAGGCGGCGACGAGGGCCTTCTTCGGGGCGACGGTGCGCTATGCCAATGCCGCGGGGGTGGAGCGAGTGGTGAGCATCGTAGGCACGGACGAAGTCGATCTGAAGCGCAACCACATCAGTTGGGTGTCCCCGCTGGGGCGCGCGTTGACCAGGTCGGCGGCCGGTGACAGCGTAGTTCTGGAAGCGCCGGGCGGAACAGAATCCCTGACGGTGCTGGAAGTACGATACGAGCGCATTTCTGTGGAACCGTTCCGTGAACCACCTGGATCCGCGGCCTCGGCGAGTGGACTCTCTCGACGAAAGTCACCTGATGAAGAAGAGACGATACGGGCAGGTCGTGAAAAGGCGACGAGAGCATCCATCCCAGGTCTCAGAAGCGAGACCTGGGGCACCCAATTTTTTCAGTTAACGTGTTCCGAGATCTCGGCCACCCGCCAATCCGCGATTAATATAGAGCAGTCACTTCTAGGGCTGGTAAAACTCAAATGACAACGGACAGGGTGCTAACAATTTTCAGCATTATTATCGGTCTTCCGTCTTTCGTCGCACTGTTTATCAGTTCTGAGCATCGGCAGGCGGGAGCCGCTTGGCTTGTCGTGATTCTTTTATTGGTGGTGGCAAGGTGGTTTTGGAAACGAGAGCAAGAAAAGCCACAGTTTTCTTCGCTGGAGCTACGCAAAAACTTCAAAATCTTGACTACGGATGGTACAAGTGCCACCTATAGTCGCCTAGAGAAATTGAGGGTTAACTTCAATGGGATCAATGAATGGTGGAATCGCAACATTCTTCAAGATGGGACGGTTAGCAACATACTCATCGACGGGGTCGTGCCCGACACGTTGGAAAGCAGTGTAGGGTCTACGAACGTATGCAAGCGGTTTTCACGGCCGTTAGAAAAGGGTGAAGAACTAACAATCGAGATGACCTACGAATTGCACAACTGTTTTACGCGCCCGCACGAATGCGTGATTCACAACAATTCGGCGAAGGTACCGTTGATAACGATCGTCATCGATCTCCCAAGGCCTTGTTTTCGGGCGGAATTGCGTATGACATATAGCGGAGATCACGGCAAGCTACTCGCTCCTCCTGAGGTTTCCAAGAGTAACCGCAGGATCGAAGCCAAAATAAGAAAGCCCCGCATGGGGGCCTCTTATCACGTTGAATGGGATTGGTAACGCCTTAGATTACTCGCCTTGGGCACCCTTGATGGTTGTCATTTCTCTTCCTCCGCTCCTCAAAAGTTCTGTGCAAAAGTATGATGCGACATCTTGGCTGAAGATTCAACTTGAATCGACAGATAGAATCAATTATATTCTGTCGGCCCCGAACTGAGCGCCAAACTGGGAAAAAGGCTTGGACAAGGGCTGCCCTTTTCTATCCTAGACGTTAAATCGGCTCGCTTGGTATCACCTTTATCGAATATTTCCATTAAAACAGCCGCCGCTGAATCCTCGATCTGGCAGACGACTGCTTGGAAACATGCGGTACCCCCCCACCCTCCCCGACGTCGAGATTTTGCACAGCCCAGCAGCGCAGTTTTTGGAGGCCATTCATCTCCCGGGGGCATTTGCAAAAATAAGGTAGATTCTGGCATAATGGGGAGACGCGTCCCTACTGCAATTCTTTGCTATAGGAATGCGCCAAACACCACGGCCGGACGGCCGCTCCGAGCAATGCCGTAACAAGCAGTTGAATACCAGCAACACGGGGCGGTTCAGCGGAAAACAGCGCTGCATATAGGTCCGCGCGGTGGGAGACAGAGGAATTATGTCGAGAAAAGCAGGAAAGAATATAGAGAAGGCGCGCGCCGCGATTGAAGTGCGCCCCTATTCCCTGACCGAAGCGGTTCCGCTTCTGCAAAAGGTCAAATACGCAAAGTTCGATGAGACGGTGGAGATCACGCTGCGTCTGGGCGTCGATCCCAAGCATGCCGACCAGATGGTGCGCGGCACGGTGGTTCTTCCCCATGGCTTAGGCAAGACCAAGCGCGTGGCCGTGATTGCATCCGGCGACAAGGTGCGCGAGGCCGAGGCGGCGGGTGCGGATTTCGTGGGCGGCGACGACCTGGTGGAGCGAATCCAAAAAGAGAACTGGACCGATTTTGATGCCCTGATTGCCACCCCGGACATGATGCGGGCGCTGGGCAGACTGGGCAAGATCCTGGGACCTCGCGGCCTGATGCCCAACCCCAAGACGGGAACCGTGACGACCGATGTAGCGGCGGCGGTGAAAGAGATCAAGGCCGGCAAGATTGAATTCCGCACGGATAAAACCGCGCTGATTCACGTGCCGGTGGGCAAACTCTCCTTTACGCCGGAGAAGCTGATCGAGAATGCGACGACGGTGATTACGAGCGTGGTAAAGGCCAAGCCTTCGGCCGCCAAGGGCAAGTATGTCAAGGGGATCACGCTGAGCTCGACGATGGGCCCGGGGATTCAGCTGGATCAGGCGGTTGTGGACGCGGCAGGGAAAGCTCAGTCGTAGGGTCGGCGACCTGGAAGCGGAAACCGGCAGGCAGGATTTCACGAAAGAACGGGTAGGCGTTCTGGAGCTGGAAAAGCTCGACGCAACCAGATGGGATCAAAGCAATGGCATTGACGAGAGCCAAGAAGGCAGAGCAGGTCGAAAAGCTGGCGGCGGAGTTAACGGGCGCGACCACGGCGATTGTAGGAACCTTTCAGAAGCTGACAGTTTCACAGGATTTCGCGTTGCGCACGGTGGTTCGGAACGCGGGCGGCAAATATCGCGTGGTGAAGAACAAGCTGGCCGCGCGCGCTTCCCAGGGAACCGGGGTTGAGCAGGCGCTGCAGGGCTTGAAGGGCGTTTCTTCGCTGGCGTACAGCAGCGGCGATCCGGTGGCACTGGCTAAAGCGCTGACCACGTGGGTCAAGGAGAATGCAGAATTTTCCTTCAAGCTGGCGATTGTAGACGGCAAGGTATTGTCGGTCGCTGAAATCCAGCAGCTGGCTTCCATGCCAGGACGCGAGGAGCTGTACTCGAAGCTGCTGTTCCTGATCAGTTCCCCGGCGCAGAGACTGGCGACGGTGTTGAATGCAACCGGCCGCGACCTGGCGGTGGTGCTGGGGCAGGCAGTGGAGCAGAAGAAGTTTTCAGAAGCGGCTGCATCGTAGCGGTTTCTATAGGTTTTTCATGGTTACAGTAACGCGGGCGGATCGTTATCCCACCCTGGCTGCGCCAGGATGGGGCACCCAACTTACTCTGTGACACTGGAAAGGGATCTGCTGCATAGTGCTGGGGTGTCGTCTGGACACAACGGAAACCGGCGCGGCGGCAATCGGGATGGCAGGAAGAGTCCCGCGGGCAATACGGATTGAGCGGTACACACGAATTCAGCAATATGGAGAATGGACATGGCGGATTTGCAGCAGATTGAAGATCAAATTGTCGGGCTGACCCTGTTGGATGCGGCGGCTCTGGTGAAGAAGCTGGAAGAGCGGCTCGGAGTTTCGGCTGCAGCCGCGGCGCCGGTGATGGTGGCGGGCGGAGGAGCAGGCACGGCTGCCGCGCCTGCGGAAGAGCAGACGGAATTCGCCGTCATCCTGAAGGATGCGGGAACCAATAAAATCAACACCATCAAGGTGGTACGGGAAGTGACGGCGCTGGGTCTGAAGGAAGCGAAGGACCTGGTGGACGGCGCTCCTAAAACGGTGAAGGAAGGCATCAGCAAGGAAGAAGCTGAGGCGATCAAGAAGAAATTTACTGACGCCGGCGCTGCCGTTGATGTAAAGTAGTTGTCCTTGCCATTGGGGCGAATTTGGGTTACTCTAGTACCAGAGTGAGCCATTCGCCCCGCAGGCTTGATGGCTTGTGAAGTTCCTACGGCTAGCAAGTTAGCAGTATCTCTTCACTTCGATTGGTCTAACAGCGCTCTGGAGCAATCCCCAGCGCAGGCGGAAGCAAAAACCCATCTATTCGAATAGTGCACAATCCGGTTGTGGCGCTCGCGGGACTCACTGTCTCTCGCGGGCAGCTTTCTGTTTTT
Source organism: uncultured Acidobacteriota bacterium (assembly GCA_963756315.1). GTDB lineage: Bacteria > Acidobacteriota > Terriglobia > Terriglobales > Acidobacteriaceae > JAKAAZ01. Next base: position 293,077 of record CAVWNI010000009.1, on the reverse strand, counting down.
GACAACTTTTTTGTTTGCAGGACGGCATCGGAAGCTCCGGAGAGTACGGGCCGTGAATGGACACGCTTGATTGAAAGCAGCACATCAGCACATGGTTGCCAGCTGGGAAACAGACAAAATCGCAGAAGAGTCCCTCGACCCCGCTAGAGGAAAGATTCGTTCACGAACTGTCTTGCGCGAAAAGCGAAAAGAAAGACCTGATCGCAGCGGGCGAACTTGAAAAAGCAGTAACTCAACCACGTCGACTCGGCGGGTTTTCTGTGAAGGAACCAGAATGCCGCCGAACCAATTCCCGGGTTGCCGCCGGGAGTAGGCCGCAAAAGGGCAAACTAGCCAGGAGTGAAGCATGCCGAACGAGAAACGCGCGATCCGCAGCCGTCTCGATTTCTCCAAAATTCCCACCGAAATCCAGATTCCGAACCTCATTGAAGTGCAGCGACGTTCGTACGAACGATTTTTACAGATGGACAAACTGCCGACCGAGCGGGACGATCTCGGACTGCAGTCTGTGTTTGCCTCCGTGTTCCCGATTACAGATTTCCGCAATCTGTCGGAGCTGGAGTTTGTCGATTTTTCAATCGGCAACTGGGAATGCAAGTGCGGACACCTGAAGGGACTGCACCATCTGCGCACGACTTGTATCCATTGCGGCGCGATGGTGATTACGGATCCGTTCCATCCGGGCGATGTGCTGTGCGGAAAGTGCGGCACGTACAACAAGAACACGCCGGATTTCTGCAACAAATGCGGCGATCCTGTGGGCCTGCAGCTGAAGTACGACCAGAGCGAGTGCGAAGAGCGCAGCATGACGTATTCAGCACCGCTGAAGGTCACGATCCGGCTGAAGATCTACGATAAGAATCCGGAAACGGGCGTCAAGACCATCCGCGACATGAAGGAGCAGGAGGTCTTTTTCGGCGATATTCCGTTGATGACGCAGAATGGGACGTTCCTGGTAAATGGGACGGAGCGCGTGATTGTGAGCCAGCTGCATCGCTCGCCGGGCGTGTTCTTTGAGACGGCCAACAATCGCACTTATTTTCTGGGCAAGATCATTCCCTACCGCGGCTCGTGGGTGGAGTTTGAGTACGACCAGAAGAACACGCTGTATGTCCGCATCGATCGCAAGCGCAAGTTTCTAGGAACCGTATTTCTACGGGCGCTGGGCTTAAAGTCGGACGAAGAGATTCTGAAGAGCTTCTATACGATCGACACGATCGCGCTGAAGGGCGGCAAGCTGCACTGGACGGTAAGCCACGATGAGACCAAGGCGACCCATCTGCTGGGGGTGAAGCCGGCGCATGCGGTGGTGGTGAAGGGCGAAGAAATCGCTCATTCCGGACGCAAGATTACGGCCAGCATTTTGAAGGCGCTGCGCGCGGCCAAGATCAACGAAGTCGAAATTGAGGATTCCGAGCTGGACGGCGCCATGACGGCGGCGGACGTGGTCGATACGACGACGGGCGATCTGCTGCTGGAAGCGAACCAGGAGCTGACCAAGGAAAAGCTGGCGCAGATTCTGGAGAGCGGCGTCACCTCGGTCGAGATTTTCATGCCGGAACGCGACGATGTGGGCAATGTGATTTCCCACACTCTGCGGCGGGATACGGTTCACAAGCCGGAAGAGGCGCTGATCGAAATTTATCGCAAACTGCGTCCCGGCGATCCGCCGACGCTGGACACGGCAACTGCCTTGTTTGAAGGCATGTTCTTCGATCCGCGGAAGTACGATTTCTCGCGCGTGGGCCGGTTGAAGTTCAACATCAAGCTGTATGACCAGCAGGATGCCACTTCGCTTGACCATCGCACGCTGACGCCGGAAGACTTCTATGCGACGATTCGCTACCTGTTGAAGCTGCGCAAGAACATTGGCGTGGTGGACGACATCGATCACCTGGGCAACCGCCGCGTACGCGCGGTGGGCGAGCTGATGGAAAATCAGTTCCGCATCGGGCTGGTGCGCATGGAGCGGGCGATCAAGGAAAAGATGAGCGTGTATCCGGACATGTCGACCGCGATGCCGCATGACCTGATCAATGCGAAGCCGGTCATGGCTGCGATCCGGGAGTTCTTCGGCAGTTCGCAATTGTCGCAGTTCATGGATCAGACCAATCCGCTGTCGGAGATTACCCACAAGCGGCGTCTGTCCGCGCTTGGGCCGGGTGGTTTGAGCCGCGAACGCGCGGGGTTCGAGGTGCGCGACGTGCACCCGACTCACTACGGCCGCATCTGCCCGATTGAAACGCCGGAAGGTCCGAACATCGGACTGATTTCTTCCCTGTCGTGCTTTGCGCGGATTAATGAATATGGCTTTATCGAGTCTCCGTACCGCCGGGTGCGTGATGGTCTGCTGCTGGACTTTGTGCAGGTGATCAACGCGGGCGATAGCGGGTTGCGGGTCGGCGACCACCTGGAAAAGCCAGACGCGATCAAGAAGAACCAGCAACTGATCAAAGAGAAGAAGCGGCCCATGGAGTATGGCCCGTTCAGCTTCTACCTGTCGGCCTGGGAAGAAGATCGCTACACGATCGCGCAGGCGAATGTGGAGCTGGATGAAAACGGCAGCATCAAGCGGGAGCTGGTCACGGCGCGGCGGCAGGGCAACTTCGTCCTGGTCAATCGCGGCGAAGTGACGTATGTGGACGTGAGCCCGAAGCAGCTGGTTTCGGTGGCGGCGTCGCTGGTTCCCTTCCTGGAGCATGATGACGCCAATCGCGCGTTGATGGGCGCGAACATGCAGCGGCAGTCGGTGCCCTTGCTGATCTCGGAAGCGCCCTTTGTGGGAACCGGGATGGAAGGGGTTACGGCGCGCGACTCCGGCGCTGTCGTGCTGGCGCGACGCCATGGCATCGTGGACTCCGTGGATTCTGAGCGGATCATTGTGCGCGTGGAAGGCGAGCATCATCCGACGCAGTTATCGCGCGAGGTGGGTTCGGATATTTATCAGCTGGTGAAGTTCAAGCGTTCCAACCAGAACACCTGCATCAATCAGAAGCCGATCGTCCGTCAGGGCGACCGCGTTCTGAAGGGCCAGGTGATCGCCGACGGACCGTGCACAGAGCAGGGCGAGCTGGGCCTGGGGCGGAACGTGCTGGTGGCTTTCATGTCGTGGCGCGGCTTCAACTTTGAGGACGCGATCCTGATCAGCGAAAAGCTGGTACGGGAGGACTACTACACCTCGCTGCACATTGAAGAGTATGAGATTGAAGCGCGCGACACCAAGCTGGGACCGGAAGAGATCACGCGCGACATTCCCAACGTTTCCGAAACGGCTCTGCGCGACCTGGATGAGAGCGGCATCATTCGCATCGGCGCCAAGGTGAAGCACAACGACATTCTGGTGGGCAAGGTAACGCCGAAGGGCGAAACCCAGCTGACGCCGGAAGAGAAGCTGTTGCGCGCGATTTTCGGCGAAAAGGCCGGCGACGTTCGCGACGCTTCGCTGACGTGCCCTCCGGGCGTGGAAGGAACGATTGTCGATGTCCGCATCTTCTCCCGCAAGGGACAGGAAAAGGATGAGCGCGCCAAGCTGATTGAAGCGGAGCAGGTGGCGAAGCTCGAAAAGAACCTGGAAGACGAGATTCGAATTCTGACCGACGAGCGGCTGAAGCGTCTGGAATCGATTCTAGGCGCCAAGGAAGTGCTGGCCGATCTGCACGATGAGCGCAGCAACAAGCGCTTGCTGGCCAAGGGTGCGATTCTGGACCGCGAGACGATTGAGCTGATCTCCACCCGCAATCTGAAGCGCATTCGCTACGCGGACAAAGACCCGCGGGTGAATGAGCAGATCGATGAAATCGAAGAGATGACTTCGCGGCAGATCGATGTGCTGCGCAAGATCACCAACGACAAAATCGGCAAGCTGCAGAAGGGCGATGAACTGGCGCCGGGCGTGATCAAGCAGGTAAAGGTCTACATTGCCATGAAGCGCAAGCTTTCCGTGGGCGATAAGATGGCCGGCCGCCACGGCAATAAGGGTGTAATCTCCCGGATTCTGCCGGAAGAGGACATGCCGTATCTGCCGGACGGTACGCCTGCGGACATTGTGCTGAACCCGCTGGGTGTGCCTTCGCGTATGAACGTCGGCCAGATTCTCGAGACTCATCTTGGATGGGCCGCGCATGAGCTTGGCAAGCAGGTAGCGGAGCTGGTGGAGAAGAACCAGCAGGCGAACGAAGTGCGCAAGCTGATGGAAGAGCGCTTCGGTGGAACGGCGTTGCTGCACCAGTTGCTGGATCTGGATGACGAGAGATTGTTGCAGGTAGCGCGCGGCATGAAGCGTGGTATCTGGTTTGGGACCGCTGTATTTGACGGCGCCAAGGAGGAAGAGATCAAGGCGCTGCTGACGGCCGCGGGTCTTCCGACAGCCGGCAAGATCTACCTGTTCGACGGCATGACCGGGGAGCAGTTTGAGCAGCCGGTCACGGTTGGATACATGTACATGTTGAAGCTGTCTCACCTGGTCGACGACAAGATTCACGCGCGTTCGATCGGGCCGTACTCCTTGATTACCCAGCAACCGCTGGGCGGCAAGGCGCAGTTTGGCGGTCAGCGTTTTGGAGAGATGGAAGTCTGGGCGCTGGAAGCCTATGGCGCAGCCTACATTCTGCAGGAGCTGCTGACGGCGAAGTCCGACGACGTATATGGCCGAACCAAGATTTACGAGGCCATTGTGAAGGGCGAAGCCGCAATTGAGCCGGGCGTGCCAGAGTCCTTCAACGTGCTGGTGCGGGAACTGCAGGCACTTTGTCTGGATGTCGAGCTGATCAAGCAGGCAGACAACAAGAAGCTGCCGATCCCTGCCATGGCGGCCGCGGACTAAGCAAAATCGATGGATCCCTGGGGCTGCGATGCGATCGCAGCGCCAGGGAAGCAAGTTTGAAGCCAGTTTTTAAGAGACACGGTTGTCGTCCACATAAGCCAACGCGCTCCCGGGACGGATGGACGACCGGAATCATGGAAATCCCGGGAACGCGAGAACCGGTTCTGCTGCGTACATAAATCGCGCGCAGCAGAGATCAGGTCACGGAGGTCGTCTTGTTCCGTTCTAATCCGTTCGAGCTCACCAATCCTATTTCAGATTTCGATGCCATCCGCATCTGTCTCGCCTCACCGGAGAAGATCCGCAGCTGGTCGCACGGTGAAGTCACCAAGCCGGAGACGATCAACTACCGCACCTTCAAGCCGGAGCGCGATGGATTGTTCTGCGCCCGCATCTTTGGGCCAATCACCGACTGGGAATGTCTGTGCGGCAAGTACAAGCGCATGAAGCACCGCGGAGTGATCTGCGACAAATGCGGCGTTGAAGTGACGCTGTCGCGGGTACGCCGCGAGCGCCTGGGACATATTGAGCTGGCGTCGCCATGCTCCCACGTGTGGTTCTTCAAGGGGCTGCCGTCGCGCATTGGGCATTTGCTGGACATTTCGCTGCGCGAGCTGGAAAGCGTGCTCTATTTCGAAAGCTATGTGGTGATTGATGCCGGCGAGGCTCCTGTAAAGGAGCGCGACATCATCAAGGACGAAACGCACTATCGCGAGCTTGACCAGCAGCACCGTCCCTCCGGATTTAAGGCGATGATGGGCGCGGAGGCGATCAAGGAGTTGCTGAAGCGCGTGGATATCGATACGCTGTCGGTCGAATTGCGCGAGCGCATGAAGATTGAAACGTCGCTGCAGAAGCGGCTGAAGTATGCCAAGCGCCTGAAAGTGGTCGAGGCCTTCCGCAAATCTTCCAACAAGCCGCAGTGGATGATTCTGGATGTGTTGCCGGTCATTCCTCCGGAGCTGCGCCCGCTGGTGCCGCTGGATGGCGGACGGTTTGCGACCTCCGATCTGAACGATCTCTATCGGCGTGTCATCAACCGGAACAACCGTTTGAAGAAGCTGATGGACCTGCACGCTCCAGAAGTGATTGTGCGCAATGAGAAGCGCATGCTGCAGGAAGCCGTGGATGCGTTGTTTGACAACGGCCGTCGCGGCCGTGTGCTGCGTGGCGCGAACAATCGCCCGCTGAAGTCGCTGTCTGACACGCTGAAGGGCAAGCAGGGGCGTTTCCGCCAGAACCTGCTGGGCAAGCGCGTGGATTATTCGGGACGCTCTGTGATCGTGGTCGGTCCGGAGTTGAAGCTGCATCAATGCGGTTTGCCGAAGAAGATGGCGCTGGAATTGTTCAAGCCTTTCATCTATCACCGGCTGGAACAGATTGGCCACTGCACCACGATCAAGCAGGCGAAGGAACTGGTGGAGCTGCAGGATCCAATTGTCTGGGATGTGCTGGAAGAGGTGATCAAGGACCATCCAGTGCTGTTGAATCGCGCTCCAACGCTGCATCGGCTGGGCATTCAGGCATTTGAGCCGGTGCTGGTGGAAGGCAAGGCAATCAAGATCCATCCGCTGGTATGTACCGCGTTCAACGCCGACTTTGACGGCGACCAGATGGCAGTGCACATTCCGTTGTCGCCGGAAGCGCAGGTGGAAGCCAGCGTATTGATGCTTGCTTCGCACAATATTCTGTCGCCCGCCTCCGGGCAGCCGATTACGGTGCCGACGCAGGACATGGTGCTGGGCATCTACTACCTGACCAAGGCGCATGCCGGAGCCCGTGGCGAAGGCCGCGTGTTTGCGAACGCCGAGGAAGTGCTGCTGGCGCTGGAAGCGAAAGAAGTCGAGACGCTGAGCCCAATCCGCCTGCGGTATACAGGGGCAGTGCTCGACATGACGAATGCGTATGACGATCAGGACCTGTTGCACACGGAGCCTGTGCAGTACACGAACCAGTATCTTTCGACGACGGTTGGCCGGGTGATTCTGAATGACTCGTTGCCGGCCGGCATGCCGTTTGTGAACGGCCTGCTGAAGAAGAAAGGTATCGGGCAGCTGGTGAGCTATTCCTACCTGAACCTGGGGCTGGAAGTGACGGTAAAAATGCTGGACCGGATCAAAGACATCGGCTTCAAGTTCGCGACATTGAGCGGGCTTTCGGTCGGCTTTGACGACATGGTGATCCCGGACACGAAATACAAGCTGGTGAGCGATGCCGAGAAGCAGGTGGTCAGTGTGCAGCGGCAATACCTGGATGGCGCGATCACGAACGGCGAGCGCAATAACAAGGTGATCCAGCTGTGGTCGTCGATCACGGAGCAAGTGGCCGATGAGATGTTCAACAACATGAAGGCCGCGGACAAGGCCGGCGTGATGAATCCGATTTACATCATGGCGGACTCGGGCGCTCGCGGATCGAAGCAGCAGATTCGTCAGCTGTCCGGCATGCGCGGACTGATGGCCAAGCCGTCGGGTGAAATCATTGAAACTCCGATCACGGCGAACTTCCGTGAAGGATTGACGGTGCTGCAGTACTTTATCTCGACGCACGGCGCGCGCAAGGGGCTGGCGGATACGGCGCTGAAGACCGCAGACTCCGGCTATCTGACACGGCGCCTGGTGGACGTGGCGCAGGATGTGATCATCAGCGACTACAACTGCGGAACGGTGGAAGGCATTTACGTGGGCCACATCGTGGAAGCAGGCGAGGTGATCGAGCCGTTGCGCGACCGCATTATTGGCCGCGTATCGCTGGAAAAGCTGAAGGACTTTGAAGGCAATGTACTGGTGGATGTGAACCAGGAAATCGACGAAGACATGGCAGGCGCAATTCAGGCTGCGGGCGTGGAGCGGGTGAAGATTCGCTCTGTGCTGACTTGCGAGTCGAAGCGCGGCGTTTGCATCCTGTGCTATGGACGCAACCTGGCTTCGGGGCGTCTGGTCGAGATGGGCGAAGCAGTTGGAGTGATTGCGGCGCAGTCGATTGGAGAGCCGGGCACACAGCTGACGATGCGTACGTTCCACATTGGCGGCGCTGCCTCGCGAGTTTCCGATCAGTCCCGGCTGGAGGCGAAGAATGCGGGTACTGTGCGGTTCCTGAACCTGGTGACGGTTCGCTCGAAGCAGGGCGACCTGGTGGCGATGAACCGTTCCGGCGTGGTTGTGGTGGTCGACGATCGTGGCCGCGAAAAGGAACGCTACACGCTGGTTTACGGCGCACGACTGAAGGTGGAAGAAGGGGCGCAGGTAACCCAGGGCCAGACGCTTGGCGAGTGGGATCCTTACACCTTTGCCATCCTTACAGAGGTAGGCGGCACGGTGCAGTTCCACGATCTGCATGAAGGCACGACGCTGAACGAAGAAGTGGACGAAGTCACCGGACTGTCCCGTCTGGTGGTTGCGGAAACCTCGGATGAAAAGCGTCAGCCGGCAATCATGATCAAGAATGCGAAGGGCTCGAAGCGTTATCTGCTTCCCAGCCGCGCGCACTTGATGGTGCAGAATGGCGACGAAGTTTTCCCTGGCGATGTGCTGGCCAAGATTCCTCGGGAAACGACGCGTACCAAGGACATCACGGGCGGTCTGCCGCGCGTGGCGGAACTGTTCGAAGCCCGCAAGCCACGGGAAACGGCGATCATCAGCGAGATCGATGGTGCGGTTCGCTTCGGCGAAGTGAGCAAGGGCCAACGCAAGATTTACGTGACGGCGGACAGCGGCGAAGAGAAGGAATACTCGATGCCGCGCGGCGTACACGTGAACGTGCAGGAAGGTGAGCGTATGCGCGCCGGCGATCCTTTAATGGATGGCCCGCTGAACCCGCATGACATTCTGGCGGTGTTGGGCGAGAAGGAACTACAGTCCTACATGGTGACGGAGATTCAGGAAGTCTACCGGTTGCAGGGCGTGGCGATCTCTGACAAGCATATTGAAGTGATCGTGCGCCAGATGCTGCGCTGGGTGAAAGTGGAAGATCCGGGCGATACGGCATTTCTGGTCGAGCAGCAGGTGGACAAGTTCCGTTTCCGCGAGGAGAACGAGCGTGCCATCAACAACGGTGGCCGTCCGGCTGTGGGTCGTCCGCTGCTGCTGGGCATCACCAAGGCTTCGTTGTCGACGGACTCCTTCATCTCCGCGGCATCCTTCCAGGAAACGACGCGTGTGCTGACGGAAGCTGCCATCAACGGCGCGGTCGACCAGCTACGCGGCCTGAAAGAAAACGTTATCGTAGGACGCCTCATCCCAGCTGGAACGGGAATGGAGTACTACCGGAACGTGCGGCTCTCGCAGGAACTGGAAGATGCTGCAGCACGCGTGCAGCAGGAGGTTTCCGAGGCTACCGAGGCAGCCGAACGCGAACTGGAATTGATGCGTCAGGAAGGCGAAGCCGAGGAAATGGCAGCCGAGTAAGCATTTGTAACTGATATTGTTGTCTATACGAAGGCATGCGTTCGCGCATGCCTTTTTTCTTGCGGCCGGCAGCGAAATATCGCGAGATTGACCAGATTGTCGGACGGGTTGGTGATCCGATCCGCCGGATGGGAGCATCCAATTCTAGATACCGAATCCGGGCATCCACCCAATGGTACGAAGGAGATGCGTATGTCGATTGCAGAAGTAGCGAACGGTCTGGTTGATTTGTGCAGGAAAGGTAAGAACATGGACGCCGTCGAGAAGTATTATTCCGACGGAGTTGTCAGCGTTGAGTCGGCTCAAGGCCCCGGAATGCCGTCGGAGATGAAAGGCATGGAGGCCATTCGAGGGAAGCACAAATGGTTTTATGAGAACAATGAAGTTCACAACCAGGAAGTCAACGGACCTTTCGTGGGCGAGAAGCAATTCGCCGTTGAGTACAAGATGGACATGACGCAGAAGGGTTCCGGGAAGAAAGTGCACATGGAAGAAATGGGACTGTACACGGTCGACAACGGGAAAATCGTCCGCGAACATTTTTACTATAAGACAAGCTAACGAAATTGACTGCGACTTCGATTTACAATCCGACGATACGAGCCTTGAAAATACTGGGGGCGATCGCGGTCTGCGCGATGGCGACGATCGCTCCGCGGCCTGCTGGCGCGCTGATTCGTGGCGCGGTGAGCGCTTCGGCCAGATTTCATTTTCAATTCGACTCCGCCAACATTTATTCCGAGACCGCCAATGCGAGAGAGGATATTCGCGAGGCAGTCTTAAAGGCGGGGGCGGAGCACAAGCATGTCCTGCTGGTGTTTGGCGGTAACTGGTGCGAGGATTGCCACCTTCTCGAGCTCTACTTCCACGACCCGGGCAACGCTTCCCTGCTGGCCGCCAACTACGTTTTAGTCAACGTAAACGTGGGAGAGTACGACAAGAATCTCGATCTGGCGCGCATGTACGGCATACCGCTTAACCGAGGTGTTCCGGCGCTGGTCGTGCTGGATGGGGCGGGACATGTGCTGTATGCGCAGCGGCATGCAGAGTTTGAAAATATGCGGGTGCTGAATTCGGCTGCCGTGACGAACTTCCTGCAGAAGTGGAAGCCGCAGCCTAGCCACAGCCACGCCACAACGCACGGCAGCAGCAAGTGAGAATGGGTTGCGGTGAGCCCTGACCTATTTCACCCTTCGCAAAGGCGCGAAGGATGGGGCGGCACCCAGGACACTGCACATTCTCTGCACAGCGTTACTGTACGACCTGGAAGGCGGCGCTCTCCGTTGCCTCGGAGCTTCCGCCGATGAATACGGTATAGTCTGCGGGCTCGACGACGCGCTGACTTCTCGCGTTGATGAACGACAGCTCGGAAAAGCCGAGTGGGAACGTGACGGTTTTCGATTCGCCGGGCTGCAGATCGACACGCTGAAAGCCTTGCAACGTGCGAACCGGTTCTTCGACGCTGGCGCCTCGAATCCGAATATACAGCTGGACAATTTCTGTTCCGGCAACGGCACCGGTGTTGCGCACGGTGGTGCTGGCCGTAATGGCGGGTTGAGCGGCGCCCTGATTTGGAGCTGACATGAGCCGCGCCAGGGGCACGGAATTGGTGGTGAGCGCGACTGGGGAGTAGGCGAATGTCGTATAGCTGAGGCCATAGCCGAAGGGATAGAGCGGCGAGTTCGGCACGTCAATATAGCGCGACACATATTTTTCGAGGGTATTGGCGGGCGGACGCGACAAATCGACGCCGGTTGCGGGTCGGCCGGTGGGCATTTGAGCGAGATAGAGAGGCTCCTGCCCGACGGCACGAGGAAAGCTAACCGGGAGTTTGGCGCTGGGATTGGTATTGCCGAAAAGAATGTCGACCAGGGCCGGACCTGCTTCGATGCCCGGATACCAGGCTTCAAGAATCGCAGGAACATGTTGCGCGGCCCAGTCGAGGACGAGCGGCCTGCCGCTGAAAACGACTAGCACGACGGGTTTGCCGGTGGCGGCAATGGCCTGCAGCAATTGTTGCTGGTTGCCGGGCAGGTCCAGGTGGGCGCGCGATGCGGCTTCGCCGGTCATGGTGGGGGCGTCTTCGCCCAGCGCCATGATCACGAGGTCGGCTTGCTGGGCCGCCTGTTTTGCGGCCTCGAATCCGGCCTGCGAGGCGGTCAGGATCTGCGTGCCTTCGGCATAGAGAACTTTGCCGTTATGAGCCTGCATGCGCTGTTCCAGCGCGGTTCTCAGGGTGACGGCATCGGCCGGATTTCCCTGACCACCCCAGGAACCCAGCATTTCGTTTTGCGAGTCGGCGAGCGGGCCGATCAGCGCGATGGTGTGGACGTGGGCAGCAATCGGCAACAGGTCGGGCTGCCCTTCCCTGGGCTGGTTCTGCAACAGGACAATCGATTCTTCCGCAGCCTTGCGGGCGAGGGCGCGTTTTTCGGGCGTTGCCTGATAAGGCGGCCGGTTCTCGTCGACATAGGGATGATCGAAAATTCCCAGGGCAAACTTCACGCGCAGCACGCGGCGTACGGCCTGATCCACTGTGGCTTGCGATACGGCGTTGGTGCGCACCAAGGCAACCAGGCGCTGGTAGTACGCGCCGCTCTCCATGTCCATATCGAGTCCAGCGTCAATCGCCTTTTGCGCGGCAACGGAGTTGTTGAGGGCAATTCCGTGGGCCATCAACTCGCCGACCGCGCCCCAGTCGCTGACAACAAATCCGTCAAAGTGCCATTCCTTGCGCAGGATGTCGGTGAGGGTATACGGATCGGCAGTGGCGGGAACGCTGTTGAGGGAGTTGAAGGAGCTCATCACGGTGGCCGCGCCGGCATCGACGGCGGCCTGATAGGGCGGCAGGTAGACCTGGCGCAGCGTGATGTCCGACATATCCACGGCGTTGTAATCTCGTCCGGCGATCACGGCGCCATACGCGGCAAAATGTTTCACGCAGGCAGCCACCGAGTCAGGATTGCTGAGACTTGTTCCCTGATAACCCTGGACATAAGCGCGGGCCATGGCGGAGCCGAGGAAGGGACTTTCTCCGGAGCCTTCGACAATCCGCCCCCAGCGCGCGTCGCGAGCGATATCGACCATGGGAGAGAAGACCCAGCGGATGCCGTCGGCGCTGGCTTCTTGAGCGGCCATGCGCGCCGTGGCCTGCACCAGGGCCGGGTCGAAGCTGGACGCGAGGCCGAGGGGAACAGGGAAAATGGTTCGATAGCCATGAATCGAATCGAAGCCAAACATGAGGGGAATATGGAGCCGGGTTTTCTCGACTGCGATTCGCTGGAAGGCGTTGGCTTTTTTGGGATCGGCGACATTCAGCATGGATCCCACCTGGCCGGCGGCGATCATGGCGTCATATCCCTGTCGTCCGGTGCCGGGACCGGTGGGGGTCCCGGAAGAAAACTGCACCAGCTGGCCGACCTTTTCCTCCAGGGTCATCTTCGACAACAAGGCATCCACTCTCTTGTTGAGGGCCGGGTCTGCCAATTGTGCATTGGGGGCGGAAGGGGCGGGTGGATTCTGAGTGGCGGATGCCCTGGACGGATTCCGATGATGGAACTGTGCCGGCATGGATTCACTCGAAAAGCAGGTGAGGAGCAGAACCGCTGTAGCGGCGGAAAGAATTGGAACAAAGCGCCGAACTGAATTCATAGCATCCTTTATGCTAGCAGTTAGCAATACCTGTGGCTGCCACCCCCGACCCTCGCATTTGGAGAGAGCGCGTCCATTGGTAAGATGCCGAGTGGGGATTCCTTCCTAATTTCCTATAGTCTTTTTTTCAACTATGCGACGCTGGCTGGTACATATACGAAGGACCGTTTTCAACAGCCTGAGTCATGACGTGCTGATGCTGGCGCGGGCAGGCGCCTACTCGGCGATTATCTGCATATTTCCTATCGTGCTGGTGACGGCCGCGATGGTGGCAAGCTCACCCGCGGCGGAGGTTGTGCGGGCGGAGCTGCGCTCCATGCTGTACCAGATGTTTCCGCCGGATGTTCCGCCGCTGGTGCTGGGATATTTTCAAGGGCAGCACCGCTCGCTGCGGCTGGTACTGACCGCGGCGACGGTATTTCTGCTGGCGGCGAACAGCGTGATGACCACACTGATGGAATCCATGCGACGGGCCTACAAGATTCCCGAGGGAGCCTGGGGTGTGCCGCGGCAAATCCTGATTGCATTCGTGCTGACGTTCCTGTCATTTTTCCCGTTGGCGCTGGCTTCGATGTTTGTGGTGTTCGGTCATCAGATTGAAATATGGATGACCTATCAATCTCTCTATGATGTTCGACCCTTTGTGCTGGTGCTGGCGCGGCTGGCGCGCTGGACGCTGGCGCTTGCCACCAGCGTGACAGTGCTGGCCATCATTTATCACATGGGAACTCCGCGAACGCAGTCATGGCGCCGGGTACTTCCCGGCTCTGTGCTGGCGACGGCGCTGTGGTTTCCATCTACGCTGACGTTCGGCTGGTATGTCACGCGGCACGCGCACTACAGGCAGGTGTATGGCTCGCTTGGCGCGGGGGTGGCGCTGCTGGTGTGGCTCTACATCATCATGGTGAGCGTCATGGTTGGCGCGGAGTTCAACGCGCAAGTCTTCCCCAAGCAAAATCGCGCATCGGCAGCGGACGATCGGCAGCTGCTTTAGAGCTTGTGGCGAGTTGCATACCGGTTGTCCGGGGCAGTCGGCCAACGGGCTCCGAGATTCCCACCCGTTACAATCACAGTCAGGACCTGGAAATCACAACCGGAATTTATCGAACGGAGTAGGAATGCACACAGCGCTTTCTTCAGCGAGCTTCCCAAGCGGTGCGCGGCGCGCGAAAATTGTGGCCACCATCGGGCCGGCGAGCAATTCAGAAGCAGTTTTCCGCGGCCTGGTACGCGCGGGCATGGACGTGGCGCGGTTGAATTTCTCTCATGGCGCGCATCAGGAAAAAGTGAAATTGATCCAATTGATCCGCCGCGTTGCGACGGACGAGGGCAAGACCGTATCGATTCTTGCCGACCTTCAGGGTCCCAAGATCCGCACAGGAAGACTGCGCAACCGTCTTCCTATCTCGCTGAAGTCCGGCCAGCAACTGACCATCACGGCGCGCGATGTTCCGGGGACATCGGCGGTGATCAGCACGACGTTTCCGACGCTGGGAGAAAACCTGGAGGAAGGCTCGCACCTTCTGCTTTCCGACGGATTGATCGAGCTGCGAGTGCGCCGAATCCGCGGAACGGATGTGGTTTGCGAAGTGATCAATGGAGGGTTGCTGGGGGAATACAAAGGAATCAACCTGCCGGGTATCGCAGTTCGCGTTCCTTCGCTGACTTCAAAAGATGAAATCGACCTTGCCTTTGCCATCAATCAAGGCGTGGATATGGTGGCCGTGTCGTTCGTACGGACGGCAGAAGATATCAGGCTGGTACGACACCGGGTGGCGGCGCTGGGGGCAGAGACCTGGATCATCGCCAAGCTGGAAAAGCCGCAGGCGATTGAAGACCTGGAAAATATTCTGGAAATGGCTGACGGTGTGATGGTGGCGCGGGGTGACCTGGGCGTAGAAATGTCTCCGGAGAAAGTGCCGGCCATCCAGAAGCGCGTGATACGGCGTGCGGCGGAGTTGCGCAAGCCAGTGATTACGGCAACCCAGATGCTGGAGTCGATGATCGAGAATCCACGCCCAACGCGAGCCGAGGCCAGCGACGTCGCCAATGCAATTTACGACGGCACCGACGCGGTGATGCTGTCTGCGGAAAGCGCGGCCGGGAAATATCCGGTGGAGGCAGTGGCGATGATGGCCAAGATTGTCACTGAAACGGAACTGCAGATTCGGACAGAAGCGCAGCCGTATCCGTATCGGGTGAATCGGGGGTTATCGATCCCGGAGACGATCTGTGAATCGATGGCACATGCGGCGGAAGATCTGGACCTGGCGGCAATCGCGGTATTCACGGAAACCGGAAACACGGCACGCCTGCTGTCGAAGTATCGTCCGGCTTCGCCGATCTTTGCGCTGAGCAGCGCGGAGAAAGTCATCCGCCGGATGTCCCTGCTGTGGGGCGTAGAGCCGGTGCAGTGTCATAAGCTGCTGAACACGGATCAAATGGTGGACACGGCGGAGCGCCTGTTGTCGGACGCAGGCTATATTCGAGAAGGCCAGATTCTGGGCATGGTCGCCGGCACGCGCACCAAGACTGGATCGACCAATCTGCTGCGCCTGCACACGGTTGGTGACACCGACCTTTCTGCGCACCGCCGCGCCGTTGCGACGCGGCCGAAGAAAAAGAAAGCGAAGCACGCGGCGACACAGCCATCTACGAATTCCAGCTCGACGACGACGTCTCAGAAAAAGTAGCTGCCCTACAATTTGGTTCCTCATGGGATATATCCGCGTTCTTTCCGATCAGGTAGCGAACCAGATCGCCGCTGGAGAAGTGGTGGAGCGGCCTGCATCGGTCGTGAAAGAGCTGCTGGAGAATTCGCTGGATGCGGGCGCCCAGCGGATTCGCATCGACGTGGAGGCGGGCGGGCGAAAGCTAATCCGCATCCGCGATGATGGCTGCGGCATGGTGCGCGACGATGCCCTGCTGGCCTTTGAGCGGCATGCGACGTCGAAAATTCACTCCAGCGACGATCTGCTGGCCCTGGCAACACTCGGATTTCGGGGCGAGGCGCTGCCATCCATCGCCTCGGTTGCGCGAGTACATCTAACCACGCGCTGTGCCGAAGAAGCGGTCGGCACGGAGATGGAGATTGCGGGCGGGAAGATTCTGCGGGTTGCCGACTGCGGCATTCCGACGGGAACGACGCTGGAGGTCCGCGATCTTTTCTTCAACACGCCGGCGCGCAAGAAATTTCTCAAGTCAGAACAGACGGAGTTGTCTCACATCGCGGCGCTGGTCACGCATTATGCATTGGCGAACCCGTCGAAGCATTTTGAGCTGCACAGCGCGACGCATGCTTTGGTGGAAGCTCCAGCGGTACAGCGAGTCTCCGAACGGATCTTTCAAATCTTCGGGCGGGATGTGCTGGATCAATTGCTGCCGGTGGCGGCAGAAACCAACTTCCAGCACGCCGGGCTGCCTGAGCCGCCGCCGTGGAAACGCGAGCCGGACTGGCAGCCGCAAGCGCCGGGGCCGCTGCGTCTGCATGGATTCGCTTCACGGCCGCAGTTGCAGAAGCTGAATCGCAATTCGATGTATGTTTTCGTGAATCAACGGCTGATTCGCGACCGGCTCATCCTGCACGCGTTGACAGAAGCGTATCGCAATGTGATTCCGCCGACTTCATTTCCGGTGATCCTGTTGTTTCTGGAAATGCCGCCGCAAGAGGTGGACGTGAATGTGCATCCCGCGAAGACGGAAGTCCGCTTTCGGCAGCAGGGATTTGTGCATGACTTTGTGCGCGACGCGGTGCGCAATTCGATCATCAAGACGCGGCCGGCGGCCAGCTTTCTGACCGCGCTGAGCGATCATGCGGCGATGACGCCGGCGCTGGTACCGGATCTGTCGCCGCTGCCGGGTGCACCGGAGCCCGCCGAGGCGGCGATAACGCAGTTGGACGATGCGGCACGGGTCGATTCGTTGGTGGACTCGGACATGCTATCTCCCGCAGCCGCGGCATTGCGGGATTCCGATCCGATTCCGGCGACGGAAGATGCGGAGCGATTTGAGTTACAGCCTCCGACGATTTCGCCTTCGGCACAATCGTTGCCATTCTTGCCGAACGAGATTGCAAACTCCCTGGCGGAGGCTGCGACAGAAGAGGACACGACGCCGCCAAGCTTGTATGGGCTGGCCACGCTGCGGCCTCTAGGGCAGCTGGAGGAGTCCTTCATTCTGGCGGTGAACGAAGAGGGCCTGTGGATCATTGACCAGCATGTCGCGCATGAGCGGGTTTTGTTTGAAAAGATCGTGCGGGATCGCGACGTGGAGCAGGTACAGCGGCAGCGGTTGCTGATGCCGGTGTTGATCGATTTGAAACCGGAGCAGATGCCACTATTTGCCGCCATTGCCGCCGAATTGGAGCGCAACGGGTTTGAGGCGGAGCCGTTTGGGCCGAGAACCCTGGCGGTGAAAGCAACGCCGGTGGGGTTGGTGGGCCGCGAGCTGGAGCGAACCCTGGTGGAAGTACTGGAGCAGACGGAGCGAGAGCAACAGCAGAATCTGGACACGCTGCGACTACGGATTGCGGCGTCCATCGCCTGCCATGCGGCGATCAAAATCCATACGCCGCTGGAGATGGGAAAAATGGAGTGGTTGCTGGCGGAACTGGCAAAAACGGAGCATCCGACCAGCTGTCCGCATGGGCGTCCCATCGTCCTACGGTATTCTTTAAGAGAGATTCAACGCGCATTTCAGCGCATCTAGCAGTTGCGATTCGTACAGACGAAGGACCAGCGTTCGCGCCCACCTGCAACCATCGGAAGAAGGACCCATTGAACGCGGAACAGCTCAACTCGGCACGACTGGCTCGTTGGAGCCAGGACGGCGAAGCACGACTCACACTGGAAGCGGCAACGGAGTGGCTCGAAGGAATTGGTTTTTGTCCGTACATGCCCATGGGCCTGACGGGAAGTGCGCCGGCGCCCAGTTTTCTGGAAGCAGTGGTGGGGCGGCCGGCGCAGGCTCCCAGCGCCGGGGAGCGACGGCGTGCGCTGGAACTGCTGGCCCGGCTGATCGAGAACTCCGCGGCGGTGCCCTTGAAACTTGGGTCGTCGCTGGGGGAGCAGCCGGACTTTGTCTGTAGTCCCGAGGCATTGCGGTATGTGTATGCACTGCGCGGAGATCGCAACTTCAAGACAGGCCCGTTGACGGTGGGGAATGACAAGGTGACGCCCCTGTCGCTGCATTGCTGGCAAGCGATGGAGCAGCAAGGGCCGCTGGATGTCGCCGCGTTGCAGCCGATCCTCGGACGAGATATTACAGAGGCGGCGATTTCGCGCGCGCTGCAAGAGCTATGGTCCGGGATGTATATATTTCCAATGCTGCGCGCGGGGGGCGAGCCGGCGCAATGGGAGCTGATGTTCCGCCGGTTTCCTAAGCCGGTGGCGGGGGGAGCCAGCACAGGTCACGCGGAAGCGCAGTCTGCCGTGATTTCGCTGTACCTGCAAGCATCGGTGGCGGCGCGCGAAGAAGAAATCCTGGCATTTCTTTCTCCGTTGGCGGCCCAATCCAAACTGCGAGAAGTGATTCGCGGACTGGGTTCGATGCGGCAGCTCGACATTCTCGACATTGGCGGTCGCGCCCACGTAGCGCTGCAGGGAGGCCTGTTGCCGGAAATGGTGGCACAGCTTTCGGAGGCACAGTTTGGTGCTCAGGCTGCTCCGCCCGAGACACAGGGTGAACCGGAGATCGCGATGGAAGCCGAGATTGAGAGTGAAGCGGAGATCGGAGCGGATTCGGCGACGGGGGCGGATTCCGGGATCGAAATTGAAGCCGTGGTCACCGCCGGCCGGGCGTAGCTGGCGATCCCAGCCGCTGGAAGAATCGGAACGACCGAGACCTTCGGCGACGAAGAAATTTGTGCCAAAGAAATTTGCTGCGCGAGATACGGAATCGAAGCGTCCGGGGTCGGGTCCAGTTGGAGCGCGTGCATCAGGCGAGGAGAGAGCGCCGCGACGTCCGTTCAGCGGGGGCTCACGTCCGGAAGGCGGCGGATTCTCGCGTCAGGGAGGCGCGTATACGCCTCGACCGCGAAGTTTTGCGGGGCGCAGCCTGGCTGCCAGCGCAGAAGGAACTCCAGGCAAGGGCCGTCCAAGCCGTCCGGCGCCGGGGCGGTTCGGCGGTGATCGCGAGGCTCGACCCTCTCGTGGGCCTGCGTCCCGTGGATCTTCCTTTGCCGGCCGAGGCGAGCGCGGTGCCAAGACGCAGGAACGAAAAGGCTACGCTGCCAAGGGATATGGGATGGGCGAACGAGCCAAGCGCTGGGAGAAATCCGGCGAAGTTCCTGAGGCTCCAACGTCGGGCGGAAAGACGTTCGCTCCCCGATCGACCGGATTCAAGTCGCCTGGATTCAAGCCGGGCGCGTCAAAGTTTCGCGGATCCAAGGCTTTTGGCTCGAAACCTTCAGGCTCGAAATTCGGAGGCTCCAAGCCGTGGCACTCGAAGGAAACCAGTGCAGGCGAGCGTCCCAGGCCATGGAAGAAATTTGACGCAGAAGGTGGAGCGGGAGCCGGGTCGGGACCGCGGGGTGGAAAGCGCTTTGGAGCAAAATCGGGAGGATGGAAAGCTCCTGGATTCAAAGCACGCGGCGCCAAACCGTGGGCGGCCAAATCCGGCGATGGAAAGTCGTTCTCACGGGGCGCCGGTCGCGGCGATTCGGGTTCTGGAAGCGGCGCGGGCGGACGCGGGAAACCCTGGCAAAGCTCCCGGACTGGTGGCGGAGATCGACCCGCAGGCCGGAAGCCGTTCGCGACGAAGTCCTCTGGATTCACACGCTCCGGGTTTCGATCCGCGGGCTCGAAGTCTGCTGATACTGGTTCGGAATCGCGGCCGGCGGGAGCAAAGCCGTGGGTATCGAAGGGCGCGGAGTCGAGGGTAGGTTCGGCAAAATCCTACGCGGCCCGATCCGCCGGAAAGCCGTATGCCAAGGCAGGAGGGGCGAAACCGTGGGCAAAGCGGTCTGCCGCCGCTGGCGGAGGCTCCGAAGGCAAGCCGAAGCGTCGTGAGCCGAAGGAAGGGTCCGACACTGGGTCCAGCGAAAAGAGCGGGGGCAAGCCGTTCTGGGCGAAGAATCCTCGCGGCGGCAAAGGATCGGCCAAGGCTTCGCGTACGAATCGGCCACACGGAAAGAAGACAGTTAGAAAGAGTGGCAAGAAGAAATGATTCCATCGGCCGATCGGCGTCTGGGTCCTGTGGTTGCAATCGACGGGCCAGCGGGAGCCGGTAAAAGCACACTGGCCGCGCATCTGGCGCGCCGCTTCGGACTACTCAATCTGGAAACCGGGGCGATGTATCGCGCGCTGGCTCTGAAGGCGTTGGAAACCTCGACCGCTTTGAGCGACGAGCCTGGTCTGGTGCGGTTGACTGAAACCACAACGATTGCTCTGGAACCCCGGGAAAATGAAGCGAATAAGGTTTTGCTGGACGGGGCCGATGTGACGAGCCGCGTTCGGGACAGAGACGTCTCGGAGGCGGCTTCGCAGGTGAGCGTGCATCCCAGGGTGCGTGCCTGGATGGTGCAACGCCAGCGGGCGATGGGTGCGCGGGGCGGGGTGGTCATGGAAGGGCGCGACATCGGCACGAAAGTGTTTCCCGACGCCGACGTAAAGATATTTCTGGACGCCCACGATGAAATCCGAGGCCAACGCCGCTACCTGCAAAACGCAGGCTCGACGAATGCGCCGACAGCGGAGGCGGTGCTGGCCGCGGTGCGGGATCGCGATGCCAGAGATCGCAATCGCGCGGTATCGCCGCTTGAACCTGCGGCGGACGCCGTCCATCTGGATACGACGGACCTGACGCTGGAACAGGTCTATGCCCGGGCAGAGGACCTGGTACAGGCCAAGATTGCCGGCTGAAGCAAACGGCAGTGCCGACTTCTGCTGCGACCATACATCTGCATGGGATCGGACTGACATCCAAGGGTTTGAGGACCAGCCAGCGCCGCCAGGCTACTTCCGGCGGTATCGGTATAATGTGGATAGGGAATTTTCACTTTTCCTATGTTTGATTTGCAGGTGATCCGGGCCGGCTTTCTGAACGGAAATACTTCCGCCCGACCACCTGGAAACCAGACGCTCCAGCATTTCAGTCGCGGGTTTACCTCGACATCCAATCGCAGCGATGCAGTCAATTTCTTCAGCCCGCGTCAGCAAAGTATCCCTGGCCACCAGCATTTTCCTGCTCCTTTTGGCAATGATGCTGCCGGTGTGTCACATGCATCCGCTGCTGGACAAGAGTTCCCCGGACCACTGCGCGATTTGCCTGCTGCTGCACGCGACTCCGCCGTTGGGCGTCCATGCGCCACCGGCGCTGCGGCTATTTGAGGCCGGCAAAGTTCTCGCCTCCTCCGTATCGGAAGAATCCTTCGCAATCTCCCGTTCCTTTTCTACCCGCGCCCCACCCCTTCCCGGCTGCTGATCCAAATCTCTTGATTCGATGTTTGATGGCAGCGCTTTTCGAGCCGTATGGGAGGAATTCCTGATGAGGCGTGCAGCATGTTTGCTGGCACTCGTATTCGCATTTCAATTGTTCGTGTTGGGAACAACGCCGAGTTGGGCGCAAAGCGTGGGGACCGGCGGGAACATCGCCGGGGACGTGGCAGATCCGTCTGGAGCTGTGATTCCGGGTGCGACTGTAAAGATCGTGAATCCCGTCACTGGATTTGAGCGCACGACGACGACCGACGCGGCGGGCCATTTTTCTTTCTCCAACGTGCCGCTGAATAACTACCACGTGGCAGTCAGCTCACCTGGCTTCGGACCGATCTCGCACGATGTCGATCTGGCAGGAAGCATCCCCGTATCCCTGAAGCTGACGATGAATGTGGTATCGCAAAGCACGACGGTTACGGTGACAACGGACAGCGGAGATCTTGTCAACGGCAGCCCCAGCATGCATACGGCCGTCAACATGTCTCTGCTGCCAACGCTACCCACCGACGATGTGACGAACGGGCTCAGCTCGGCGGTGACGCTGGCGACCCCGGGAATCGCAGCCGACTCGAATGGAATGTTCCACCCTCTGGGGGAACATTCAGACACCACGTTCAGCATTGATGGCGAGCCCATCTCTGACCAGCAAAGCCGCAATTTCTCAAACCAGCTGACAGCCCACGCGGTGCAGTCCATCAACGTGATCAACGGCATGATTCCGCCGGAATATGGCGATAAGGCGAGCATCGTGGTACAGACCACCACCAAGTCGGGCTTGGGCGACAAGCATCCGACGGGAGACATTTCCGCCAGCTATGGCAGCTTCGGCACGGCCATTGCGGATGCCAATTTTGGATTGGGAACCGAGAAGTGGGGCAATTTTTTCGATGCGAATGCGATGAAGAGCGGCAGATTTCTAGATTCGCCGGAATTCACCGTGATGCACGCGTACGGAAACAACGAGAATCTCTTCGATCGGATTGACTATAACCCGACGCAGAAGGACACGCTTCATCTGGATCTGACGGCGGCGCGATCATGGTTTCAAAATCCCAATCAATTTGACCAGCAATTTCCATACCTGAGTCCAAACCCGAACAATCCGCAGGGACTGAGCCAGGATCAGCGCCAGGAAAATCTGACCTATAACGTCGCCGCTTTCTGGACGCATTTGTTCGGGATGAATTCCCTGCTGAGCGTAGCCCCGTACATTCGCCAGGACAACATCCACTATTACCCCAGTGCGGATATCTTCGCGGACACTCCGGCGACGCTGCAGCAGAGCCGACGACTGATGAACATCGGAATCACCGCAGACTATTCGTATGCGAAGGGCATCCAGACGATCAAGGCAGGCGGCGTATTCGAGCACACGCTGCTGAATGAGGGCTTCGGGTTTGGCATTACCAGCCCGACCTATAACGCGGTGTGCCAGCTGGCGGATGGAACTCCTGTGGTCGCTCCCGGCATCACGAATCCTGATGATTGCGGGACTGAAGGCTACCAGGCGAATCCCAATTTTCTGCCGGGCGAGCTGCAGTACGATTTGACGCGCAACGGGAAACAATTCGTCTTCAAAGGCAACACGGACATCAAAGAAGAGACGCTGTACCTGCAGGACACAATTGCATGGAAGAACTGGCAATTTCTGATCGGGGCGCGGGGCGATAACTACAACGGTCTGAGCAGCAAATACATGCTGGAACCGCGGGCCGGCGCCACCTATCAGATCCACAAAACCGGCACGGTGCTGTCTGCCGGGTACGCCCGACTGATGCCGACTCCTTATAACGAGAACTTAATCCTGTCGAGTTCAGTGGGCAGCGGGGGGTTGGCGAACAATCTGGGTGGAAGCGGGGATCATCCTCTGACGCCCGCATCGCGCAACCAATACAACATCGGCTTCCAGCAGGCATTTGGAAAATACCTGGTGGTAAGCGGCAGTTATTTCTGGAAATATACCAAGGGCGATTACGACTTTGACGTGATCCTGAACACGCCACTGACGTTTCCGATCCAATGGAAGAAGTCGGATATCAGCGGCGGGGGGTTGCGGGTTTCGCTGACTCCTTACCATGGGATATCGGCATTTTCGGTGATGGGCCATTCGCATTCGTTGTTCTATCCGCCGGAAATTGGCGGCCTGATCTTCAATGACAACACCAGCGCGACGGGATTGGAACCGTTCCTGATCGATCACGATCAAGTGTTTGAGCAGAACACGCACATACAATACCAACCCAAAGCGACGGGCCCCTGGTATGGTTTCACCTGGCGGTATGACAGTGGTCTGGTGGCCGGGAATGTGCCGTTTGGAACAGCGCCGGGCGTGCCCGTCAGTCTGACGTACCTGACCGCCGATCAGCAGCAACAGATTCGGCTGAGTTGTAACGGGGTGCAGGCAACATTTTCCGCGCCACTTGTCAGCTGCCTGCCGGAGCAATTGAAATCGCCGCTGGTCACGATTCCGCGGGCGGGAACAGAAACGCCCTACGGCAATCCGCCGCGCATCGCTGCGCGCAACTTATTCGACATGGATGCGGGCTGGGACAACGTATTCCGCCGCAAGCGCTATCAAACTAATGTGAGCGTCACGGTGACCAATATCACGAACAAGGTCGCGCTCTACAATTTCCTGTCGACCTTCAGCGGAACACATTTTGTGCCGCCGAGGATGATTACCGGGCAAGCGGTCTTCAATTTCTAGTATGCTGAAAGCGAAGCGAAGTTGCGCAGTCCTTCCCCAGAACAGCAAGGGGCAGATCGTATTCCGCTCTGCCCCTAAACAAAGCCGGCCTCTCCCGATGAAAATCCAATCGCTTTGATGGGTATTGCACCCTAAGAGATTGCAACGCGAAAGAAAACGCAAGCGCAAAACTCGCCTGATCGCGCCTCTCGATGGAAGTCGCGTGAAAATTTCTTTCCTCCTGACGCGCTTCTGCGAAAATAGATCGTGCCTACCTCGTACGATCCACTGCCCCAAACTTTTCAAGGAGCCGCACCCATGTCGGCCAAATACATCTTCGTGACAGGCGGAGTTGTGTCCAGTCTTGGAAAAGGACTGGCTGCCGCCTCGCTCGGTTGTCTGCTGGAAAGCCGGGGATTACGCGTCAACCTGATGAAGTTTGACCCGTATTTGAATGTCGATCCTGGCACCATGTCGCCTTTTCAGCATGGCGAAGTATTTGTGACCGACGACGGCGCGGAAACCGATCTGGATCTGGGCCACTACGAGCGCTTCACGCACGCGCGACTTTCGCGCGACAACAACCTGACCACGGGCCGGATCTACGAGCAGATCATCACCAAAGAGCGGCGCGGCGACTACCTGGGCAAGACGGTCCAGGTGATTCCGCACGTGACCAATGAAATTAAGAACGCCATGCGCAAGGTGGCGGTCGACACGGATGTGGTGCTGGTCGAGATTGGCGGAACGGTTGGCGACATCGAGTCGCTGCCGTTTCTGGAAGCGATCCGGCAGATGCGCCAGGAACTGGGCCGCGAAAATACATTGTTTGTGCACGTCACCCTGGTTCCGTGGATCGCGGCGGCGCAGGAATTGAAGACCAAGCCGACCCAGCACTCGGTGAAAGAACTGTTATCGATTGGAATCCAACCTGACATTCTTTTGTGTCGCACGGACCGGTTCCTTTCGCGCGAGATGAAGTCGAAGATTGCGCTGTTCTGCAACGTTGAAGAGCAGGCCGTGGTGACGGCGAAAGATGTGCCCTCGATCTACGAAGTGCCACTGGTTTTCGCGCAGGAAAAGGTGGATGCGCTGGTCCTGAAATATCTGCATTTGCAGGCGGGAGAAGCGAATCTGGAAGACTGGCGCCAGCTGGTTCATCGTTGCTACAACCCGAAGGACGAAGTTTCGATTGGGATTGTCGGCAAATATGTGGAGTATGAGGACAGCTATAAATCTTTGAAAGAGGCGCTGGTACACGGTGCGCTGGCACATAACCTGAAGCTGCAAGTGACCTGGGTGGAAGCGGAGGGTCTGGAATCGAAAGACGGATCTGACCGCAGCTACGAAAGCCAGCTGGCCGGCTTCGACGGCATTCTGGTGCCGGGCGGGTTCGGTAAGCGCGGCATCGAGGGGATGCTGAATGCGATCCGGTATGCGCGGGAGAAAGAGATTCCTTACTTCGGCATCTGCCTGGGGATGCAAACCGCCTGCATTGAATACGCGCGCAACGTGTGCGGATTGGATGGCGCGAATTCGAGCGAATTCGATCCGGCAACCCCGCATCGCATCATCTATAAGCTGCGCGAATTAACGGGCGTGGAAGAGATGGGCGGCACCATGCGGCTGGGCGCGTGGCCATGCATGTTGCAGCCCGACTCGCTGGCGGCGCGCGCCTATGGGAAGACGGAAATCAGCGAGCGGCATCGCCATCGCTATGAGTTCAACCGCGAGTATGAGGCGATACTTACGGGGGCCGGCCTGCGCATCACGGGAACGACGCCGGACGCAACCTATGTGGAGATCGTCGAAATTCCCACGCACCCATTTTTTCTAGGCTGCCAGTTTCATCCTGAGTTCAAATCGAAGCCGCTGCAGGCCCATCCGCTATTTCGGGAATTCGTTGGGGCAAGTTATCGAAATCGGCTGGCCAGCCAGCAAGCCGGCGAAGAAACAGAGCAGCCCGAGTCGGCGTCCCAGCGGATTGCCGGTTGAAGGAATCTGCGATCTGCAATGCATTCATCCAGGCCACGCTGTTGCGGCGTGGCGTTTCCACGAAAGTAGCGAAGGAATAGGTATTCGACCATGTCCCTGCTGCACGTCATCATTCTCGCCATCATTCAAGGCCTGGCCGAGCTGCTGCCAATTTCCAGCTCCGCGCACGTCGTAGTCGCGGAAAAGCTGATGGGAATGGACCCAACCGCACCAGCGATGACGTTGCTGCTGGTGATGCTGCACACGGGCACCATGTTCGCGGTGATCGCCTATTTCTGGAATCAATGGCGCGAGACCTACTTCCGCGATGTGGAGACGTTCAAGACGATCGTGCTGCAATTGTTTGTTGCCAGCTTTGTGACCGCTGTGATCGGGTACGGTCTGATCGAAGTGATCGAAAAGGTAGTGCTGCACGGCAAACATGCGGAGGTGGAGCAGTTATTTGGGCGCCTCGACCTGATTGCTCCCGCATTGGCGGCGGTAGGAATTTTGATTCTGATCGCGGGCCTGGGCCATTCTCGGGAGCAATCGAGCGGCGGCGGAATCCTGCCGAACGCGCGATACAGCCCGCCCACCGGGCTCGACCTGCGGCAGGCGAGCTGGATTGGCGCGATTCAAGGCCTGTGTCTGCCTTTCCGCGGATTTTCACGGTCCGGCGCGACCATTTCGACGGGGATGTTGCTGGGTGTTGCGAAGGCGCGGGCGGAGGAATTCAGTTTCGCGCTGGCCGTGATTTTGACGCCTCCAGCGATCGCCCGCGAGGCATGGAGGCTGGTGAAGGCACAGCATCTTTCCGGTGCCGCGCCGATTGCTTCCGCCATGATGCCCAGCCTACTGGGGATGCTGTTCGCATTCCTGGCCGGCCTGGTGGCGTTGAAGTGGCTGAGCCAGTGGCTGGAAAGCGGGCGCTGGCATTGGTTCGGCGTGTACTGCCTGGTTGCGGCGGTCGCGGTTGAGTACCTGCATCACGTGGGCTACTGAGAAGTCCTTTGCACTCCAACAACAGCACTAGCTGAGAGCGCGCGTTTTCAGATTGATCGTCACAGAATCGTTCGGAGTTTTCGTCACTCCGCCGTCGCTCTCGGGATGAAACTCGATGGTCATGGTTTGCGCAGTAACCACCACGCGCATATATCCATAGTCTGTGTCGTCGTAGCTCTCCAGAGTTAATGTGTCGTCAACTTTGAACGGCGTGCGATAGGTTCCGCGCATGGCGGACAAGGGCGAATGGCCGCCGCATCCCGCGACGAGACAGGGAATCTGCATGCCGTTCACCGTACGGGTGAAGCGCTGGTAGTTGTGCACGTGCCCGGAAAACAAGGCATGGGGCCACACACCCGCAGCGGCGCAAGCGCCGTCGATGTCGGCAAGCATTTGCGGGCTTCCGCCGTGGATAGACCCGCCGGTGTATGGAGGATGATGCGCGGCGATGATGACAGCGCCGCTGTAGCTTTCGTTCTTGATCCGGGTGAGGGCGGCGGTAAGAAAGGCTACCTGGCGGTCATCGAGAGAATTGGTTCCCCCCTGGCTTGAGATGACACCAGGGTCTTCCAGCACATTGCTATAGAGTCCCAGGATGCGCACAAACGGCGCATCGAAGGTGAAGTACACGGCCGGCTCGATCATCGTGGTCCGCAAAAGTCCACCGGCGTCGGGCGACGGCGCAGGACTGGCCGCGCAGAAATTGCGCAGAAAAGCATCGAGGGTAGGAGCGGGGTCCCTGGGGTAGACGACGCCATCGTGATTGCCTGGAATGGCGACGATTGGCGCTGGATAATTGCGAAGCGGCTCGTAGAACTGGTCGTAGTAGTAGGTTCCTTCGCCGAAATAATAGACGACGTCTCCGAGATGGAAAAAGAACGACGGGACATCCGCGGATTTTTGTTCATCGAAGTCGGTGACCATCTTGTCCGCGACCAAAGATTGCGTGTCGGGACCGAGGACACTGCCGGTATCGCCCACGGAATGGAAGACAACCTGGCCTGCTTGTTGAAGGGCCTGCACCTTGGCATTGCCGGCACTTCCATAGACCTGGGCGAGTGTCAGGACTGGTTCGACGGCGCCGTTCAACGGCTTCGGAACAGGTTCGAGGTTGGCGATTTCCTTTTCGTTCTGATCGGTGACCGGATCTTTAAAGCCGGTGGGGTCTGGAGTGGGCTGCGGCTGGGCGAAAACCGGCTGCGGATTGGCGATCAGCTTCGACTTCGGATGACTCTTGGGAGAGTGTGTGGCATGCGGGGAAGAATGCTTTTTCATTCGTCAACTCCTGCGTAGGTCCAACAGCGGGTGAGTGAAGGCCCTGGGGTTTGGGTGCCGGCAGCTTCTGACTGCGGACTTCTGACGACGGCTTTCCCGGGGATTATGGGATCTCTCTACCAATCTGAGATTGATCTGAGGAATCGGCCGTTGTCTGGCGGGGTGGTTAACGCTGTGAAATTACGATGAAATCGCCGCGGACGGTCGCACGCGAATCTAAAGCAGGCCAAACCAGGAGTTGGGGCCAAAGCCGCCCTCGCTCTCGTCAGTTAGAATGGACTGTTATGTCGAGTTCGTCTGGTACCGCGACTGCGTCCTCTCTGCAAAAGACTGCTCTGAACCCAACCCATCGCCAGTGCGGCGCGAAGATGGTGGATTTTGGCGGCTGGGATATGCCGGTGGAATATTCCGGCCTGATTGCCGAGCACATGGCGGTGCGCACGCGGGTGGGATTATTTGACGTGAGCCACATGGGCGAGATCCAGTTCCGCGGGCCCGAGGCGCTGGACGCGGTCCAGTTTGTTTCGATGAACGACGCCTCGAAGTTGTCGGAAGGGCAGGCGCAGTACTCTGCTCTGCTGACGCCGGAAGGCACGTTTGTCGATGACATTCTGGTGCACAAGCTGAGCCCCAACGACTATTTACTGGTGGTGAATGCCGGCACGCGGCTGAAGGACTACGCGTGGATCAAGCAACATGTTCAACGCTTCCATTGCCACGCCAGCGACTTCAGCGACTATTACTCGCAATTGGCGATTCAGGGACCGCAAGCGTTGGCGACCCTGCAGAAGCTGACTCGCATCGATCTGGCAGCGATCAAAAACTACTGGTTTGTGTGGGGCCAGGTTTGCGGCATTCATAATGTGCTGGTGTCACGCACCGGCTATACGGGCGAGGACGGTTTTGAGATTTATATCCCCTCTGACCCGACGACCACGGTGCGCGCGTGGCAGGAAATTCTGGAAGCAGGGCGCGAATTCGAAATCATGCCGTGCGGTCTGGGCGCGCGGAATACGCTGCGCCTGGAAGCCGCGATGCCGCTGTACGGGCATGAAATTACGGAAGAGACGAATGTTTTTGAAGCCGGGCTGAATCGATTCTGCAAGCTGGACAAGCCGGAATTCCTTGGCCAGGCTGCATTGAGAACTGTGCAAGAAAACGGCGGACCGCAGCGCAAGCTGGTTGGCATGGAAATGATTGAGCGCGGAATTGGGCGTGACGGCTATGCCATCTGCACCCTGGCCGGAGAAGAGATTGGCGCGATCACGAGCGGCTCACCGGCGCCTTACCTGAAGAAAAATATCGCGCTCGGCTATGTTCCGGTGGCGCACAGCGCTGTGGAAACAGAACTGGCGGTAAAGATTCGAGGCCAGGATGTGCGAGCTCGCATTGTGCCGCAGCCGTTTTACCGCCGTCAGAAAAAACAGGCATAAACCCCACCCGGCGAAAACATTTCTTGCGGAACCGCCAGTTCCGCCCTTGCAATTCCTCGGCAACATACAATGGAGGTAACGGATTTGTATGGCATATCCCGGTTCTTACCGCTACACACGCGAACATGAGTGGCTTCAGGTGGACGGCATTGTCGGTGCCGTCGGCATTACCGACTATGCGCAGAACTCGCTGGGCGACATTGTGTTTGTCGACGCGCCCAAGGTTGGCGACACGGTCGAGGCGGGCAAGGTTTTCGGCAGCGTGGAATCCGTCAAGGCAGTCTCCGATTTGTACTCGCCGGTAAGCGGCACGGTGACGGCGGTCAACCAGGAACTGGTGGCGGCACCGGAGAAGATCAACACGGAACCGCACGAAGCCTGGATCATGAAAGTGCAACTATCCAAACCGGCCGAAGCCGATGCCCTGTTGAGTTCCGCCGACTACGAGAAGTTTATTTCTGAAGAAGAAAGCAAGCACTAGAAACGTTCCGACAAACAAACCATGCGCTATTTGCCAAAATCTCCCACGGACCGCGCCGCGATGCTGGAAGCGATCGGCGTTGAGTCGATCGACGATCTATTTCTCTCAATTCCGGCAGAATATCGTCTGAAGGGCGACCTGAAGATTCCGACGCAGATGGGCGAGCAGGAAATCGTGAACCTGTTCCGCGCGGCTGCGGATCGAAATGCCAACGGCTACGCCAGCTTTCTGGGTGCGGGGGCGTATCGCCACTATCGCCCTGTGGTCATCGATGCGATGGTGCAGCGCGGCGAATTTCTTACCTCCTACACGCCATACCAGGCGGAAATTTCGCAAGGAACGTTGCAGGCAATCTTTGAATTCCAGACGATGATCTGCGAGCTGACGGGCATGGAGATTGCCAACGCCTCGATGTACGACGGGTCGACCGGCGCGGCAGAGTCCGCAATGATGGCGGCGCGCGTGACTCGTCGCAGCCATATTGTGGTGGCGAGCACGGTGCATCCGGAATATCGCGAGGTGTTGAGAACGTATGCGCAGCACCAGGGACTGTCGAAGCATCGCGTGGGCTACGGACCCGAGGGGCGAATCGACATGGAAGCGCTCGACGCTGCCATTACCGACAAGACGGCGTGCGTGCTGATCCAGTCGCCGAATTTCTTTGGCGTGATTGAAGATGTTGCCGCGATTGCTGAAATGGCGCACGCCAAAGGTGCGCTGCTGATTGTTTCCATTGCGGAAGCACTCTCGCTGGGGATTGTGCGGCCTCCGTCCGAAGCCGATATCGTCTCGATGGAAGCGCAGTCCTTTGGAGTGGCGGTGAGTTACGGCGGCCCGTATTGCGGCGTGCTGGCGTGCAAGGAAAAGTTTATTCGCCAAATGCCTGGACGCCTGGCGGGTGCAACGGTGGATCAGCAGGGTCGCCGGGGATTTGTGCTGACGCTGTCGACGCGCGAGCAACATATTCGGCGGGAAAAAGCGACATCCAACATCTGCACGAATCAGGCGCTGGTGGCGCTGATGACGTGCATCTATCTGACGATCTACGGCAAAGCAGGGATGCGCGAACTGGCCGAGCAAAACCTGGCGAAGGCGCATTACGCCGCGCAAACTCTGGCGGCAACGCCGGGCAGCAAATTGATGTTCGCCAACTCCCCGCGCTTCAACGAATTTGTTCTGGAAACAGCGGAAGCACCAGACGTGATCAACGCTCGACTGCTGCAGCAGAAGATGATTGGCGGGCTACCGCTGTCGGGCTGGTATCCGGAGTTGCGGAATGCTTCGCTATGGTGCGCGACTGAACAGAACTCACGCGCACAAATTGATGCTGCGGCCGCGGTGCTGGCGGGCAAGGAAGCGTCCGCGCTGGTGTACGTATAAGGATGGAGAACGAAATGGCAACGGAAACAGTATCCCAGTCGAACGCGACGGCCTCCGAAGCAAAGGGCTCGCCCTTTGTTGGCGAGCGCTCGAAGGTTGCCAGCCACATCAGCCAGAATGAAGGCTTGATTTTCGAGAAGTCGTCGCCGGGTAAGAAAGCCTATCGGCTGGCGCCGCTGGATGTTCCCGCGGTCGACGCGCAGGCGCTGCTGGGCAAGAACGTTCGTGAAGATCTTGGGACGCTGCCGGAAGTGAGCGAGATTGAAATCATTCGCCACTTCACCCGTCTATCTACCTGGAATTACGCGATCGATCTGGGCATGTATCCGCTGGGCAGCTGCACGATGAAATACAATCCGCGCGTGAATGAGATGGTGGCGCGGATGGAAGGCATCGCCGACGCCCATCCGTACCAGCCCGAATCGCTGTCGCAGGGTGCGATGCGTGTGATGTGGATGCTGCAGGAATGCCTGAAAGAGATTACTGGGATGGAGGCAATCACGCTGCAGCCGGCGGCGGGAGCCCATGGGGAGTTCACCGGGATTCTGCTGGTTCGCGCGTATCACGAATCGAAAGGCAATCCGCGCAGGAAGATTCTGATTCCCGACTCCGCGCACGGCACCAATCCCGCAACGGCTGCGATCTGCGGTTATCAAGTGCAGAATTTAAAGTCCAATAGCGATGGCATGGTGGACCTGGCCGAGCTGGAGCAGCTGGTGGATGAAGAAACCGCCGCGCTGATGCTGACCAATCCTTCCACGATTGGCGTGTTTGAAAGCGAAATTCATAAGATCGCAGACGTCTTGCATTCCAAGGGCGCGCTGCTCTATATGGACGGCGCGAACATGAATGCCCTGGTGGGCAAAACGCGCCCCGGTGATTTCGGCGTCGACGTGATGCATTTAAATCTGCACAAAACTTTTTCGACACCGCACGGCGGCGGAGGTCCCGGCTCGGGTCCAGTGGCGTGCAAGAAGATTCTGGAGCCATTTCTACCTACGCCGGTTCTGGTAGAAACAGCGGAGAAAATGCTCACGTTCAACTATGACCGCCCGCAATCGGTAGGTCGCGTTCGGATGTTTTATGGCAATTACGGAATGTTCGTTCGGGCGCTCGCCTACATCCTGGCTAACGGGCCGGACGGACTGCGGCAGACGACGGAAGACGCGGTGCTGAACGCGAATTATTTGCGTAGCAAGCTGGAGGATGTGTACGAGCTGCCGTACAAAACGGCCACGCTGCATGAGGTTGTCTTCAGCGATCGTCGCCAGACGCGCAATGGAGTGAAGACGGGTGACATCGCGAAGCGACTGATCGATTACGGTTTCCATCCCTACACCACTTCGTTCCCGATGATTGTTCCGGGCGCGCTGATGATCGAGCCGACGGAGAGCGAGTCGAAGGAAGAGCTGGATCAGTTTGTCGACGCAATGCGTCAGATTGCCCGTGAGGCCGACGAAAATCCGGAGCTGATTCTGCACGCGCCGCACGCTACCCGGGTCTCTCGGATGGATGAAGTAACCGCCGCGCGGAAACCGATTTTGCGCTGGAAGCCGGATGCGGTAAGTGAATCAGCCGCGCCCGAAACGGCCGCATCCGGAAAAAATCCGCCGCTGGTGGCCGCCACTCCGGCAAAGGAGTACTAGATGGCCTCGGCCTTCGACGACCAGCGCG
The DNA here is from genome assembly GCA_963756315.1 of uncultured Acidobacteriota bacterium. Classification (GTDB taxonomy): domain Bacteria; phylum Acidobacteriota; class Terriglobia; order Terriglobales; family Acidobacteriaceae; genus JAKAAZ01. Next base: position 259,858 of record CAVWNI010000009.1, on the reverse strand, counting down.
AGACGCTGGAAAAACATGAATTCATGATGGGCATTCCTCGCGGCCGCCTGGCCGTGACGCTGGACATGATCACGGATGCTCTGATCCTGGTGGGCCAGCACGGGGTATATTGCACCTCTGCGCGCAACCCAACCCAGCCGGCGCTGGATCTGCAAGCGGTGATGCAGCAGCTGACGGGCGCGAAAGAACTGATCCAGTCGGTGATGCAAGAGCTGAACTCCACTACCGATTCGAGATAGCCGACTACGTACGGTTCGCGGCGCAGTGATGCTCGCGCAGGCTCAGGTGAATTCGTCCCCACGCGCAAATGACTTCCAACACAGGCAAGAGCGTTCTTCCATAGTCTGAAATGAAGTAGCGTACGCGCGGAGGAACGCTGCTCTCCTGCTGCCGCAGGAGAATTCCGTCGCGCACCAGTTCCTGCAAATGCCGCATGAGCATCCTCTCGGTAATTCCGGGAATACTGCGATGCAGTTCGCTCGGTCGCATCGGTCCGTCGGCGAGGCGCCACAGAATGGTCCCTTTCCATCGACCGTCCACAACGGACAGCATGGCGTCAATCGGGCACTGGGAGATTTCTTTTTTTGAAACGGGCATGCTCAGATCCTCCGGTTCGCATGATGGCAGAATAGGCTGACAAATTTGTCAGCCTGGACAATTGAATCGGCGGCTGTTTCGGTCGCGTCTGACGGGACAGGAGGCAATATGGTTTTGTTGACGATCGTGACCATCATTTGCATCGGCATGTTGATTGGCGTTGAGTTCGCCGTTTCCGTTTTCATCAACCCAGTGATACGGCAATGGGACGCGGCGAGCGCAGGCGAACGCGATTCGGATGTTTGCACGGAGATTGGGAAAAGCGATGCCGCCGTGGTATATCGCCAGCTTTGCGCTCCTGATTACGGAAGCCATTGTGCATCGTCACGCGCCCGGCGAAGTGCTGCTAATTATCGCCAGTGCGCTGTGGGCCGCCGTGATTCTGTTAACTATTTTATTTCTTGTGCCTATCAACAATCGAATGGCCGAGTTGCGCCCGGAAGCATTTTCCGTTGAGGCGAAGCAAGCTCACAAGAAATGGGACGCACTTCATCGAGTGCGGGTTGGGATGCTGGGAGTGGCGATGGTCTGCTTTCTACTGGCGGTGCATATCTAGGATTGGAGACGGAAATATGCCGGGCGCATCGATGACATGCTCGTCGCATCAGCGCAGGATTGCGTTGGCGATGTTCACCGCGTATGGCGGATTGTGCAGGATGATGTGGAGCACGACGATCTGGCACAGTACAAACGCCGGCAGGCCGACCAGGTACACGCGATGGATGCGCCGGTTGACGATGAGGTCGCGCGCGACTCCGAGCAGCACCAGCAGGTCGACGCCGACGAAGAAGAACTGCGGGGACATCCAGCGCAGCGGAAAGCGGGCAAAAGCCGCGGACATCAACGCACAGGTGCCAAGCAGAATGAGACGGCGATGGTATTCCGGTTTTTTTCGCCACAGGATTGCGAGGGCAAATGAGACGGCGAAGGCGGAGACGTCATAGAAGGACAGCCATAAAGTTGCGACCGCATGATTGGGGTGGAAGTGGAGAATCATGAAACGCGACATGACGATGGCGGTCCAGATACCGACGACAAAGACTGCGCTGCCGAGCGCAACGCCGAACCATCCGACGGTGCGATGCAGACGCAGATTGTGGGTTCGAACCAGTGCGGACTGAAGGATGAAGAAGGCCACCCATGCAGAAAATACAACTGCATGGACATACAGCAGGAATGGCCGGGGTGGGGTGGCGTGGATGAGGTTTTTGTCGACGGTGTGGCTAAAGCCATACAGGACAATGACGGCGATCAGCAGTGACATGAAGAAGTAGAAGTATTGGCCGAGCAAGGGGGTGCGACCGGTGGTGATCGTGTGGGCGCGGACCTGTGGCGATCGCATGGTTGACGCAAATTGTAACAGGGTCTCTGATGCAGCGAACGCGTTCAGCGGGCAGAAGCCAATCGCACCGCGCCGACTTGGGCGAGTTATTTGATCCCAACGGCCATGGAATCCGGTCCCACCAAATGTTCGACGCGAGTCTGGTGGAAGCCGGCTTCTTTCATCCAACCCATGCAGTCGGCTCCGGTGTAGTCAAAGCCGCCCGCAGTTTCGATGAGCATGTTCAGGCTCGCGAGCAGGCCAAACGCGTTCGTTGAGCGGTCGTCGTCGATCATGGAGTCGTAGACAATCAGGGCGCCTCCCTGGGGAAGAGCATCATAGGCTTTGCGGACCAAGAGGCGCTTCTCTTCGAGGTTCCAGTCGTGCAGGATGTGACCCATCATGATGACATCCGCCTCGGGAAGCGGATCAAGGAAGAAATTGCCGGCCTGGAAGCGAATCCGGGATGCCAGGCCGTTGAGCTCCACATACTCCTCGAAGATGGGGGCGACCTCGGCAAGGTCGAATCCGATGCCGGCAAGATGCGGATTTTTCAGAGTGACCTGAACGATAAGATCCCCCTGAGCTGGGCCAGCATCGGCGACGCTCTTGTAGTTTGCCCAGGGAAACCTGGAAGCAATCGCAAGATTGGCGCCACGGCTGATTCCAGTCATCGCGCGAAGAAATCCTTTGAGACGTTCCGGATCGGCGTAAAGTGTGGCGAACACATCGGGTTCGCCATGCGCCGCCTCGTTCTGGGGTTGGCCTGTACGCAGGGCAGTGGTGAGGTTGTTCCAATGGGAATAGAGGCGGCGACTGGCCATTTCCAGCATTCCGCCAATATAGGAAGGTTTGCGCTTGTCGAGAAAAAAGTCAGTGGACGGCGTGTTGGAATATTTTCCATCCTGGCGCGCGAGAAAGCCCAATGCCACCAGTGCATCGAGAAAATCGCGGGAAGAACGCGGATGCAGACCGAGCCGTCCCGTGAGTGTATTCAGGTCTTCGGGACCCTTCGCCAACTCCGTGAAGACTTCCATTTCGACGGCGCTCAAAAGTGTCTTCGAGGCCCAGAAACCGGTGCCGGTTTGCAATATGTGATCGGGTTGCGGCGGGTTCGTCGTCAAATTAATTCTCGCCTTCGGCGTTGACTTCTGTTGTGCTCGGCAACAAATTTCCGGCGACGTTTTCAGACACCCTATGCGGTTCGCCGAATGCCGACTACCTTTGTGGGCACGGAATGGCTCACGCGTTTCCCGTGACGATGGTGTGGGGACTCATGGGGATGGGATGGCCGTTGATGTCTTTGAATCCGGCCTCTCGATACATGCTCGTCAACTCGCTGAGCGTATACGCATCGCCGGATGCGGTGGTGGTTAGCATGGTCATCGCGAATGCCGCGGGGGTCGCGGGCGAAACGCGGTCTTCATTGGGCACAAACTCCAGCGTGGCGCATTGACCTCCGGGACGAAGAGCGGCGTGTATCTTCTTCAGTAGCCCTACGCAGGTCGGCGTATCGAAATGATGCAGAAAATTCGTCAGCAGGACGGCATCGTAGGGGCCATTGAAATCGACTTCGAACGCGCTGCCGGGCAACATGTTGTAGCGCTCGTGCACACCCGCTTTGCGGGCATTGGCCAAAGCTACACGCAGCACGGGCGCCCAATCCAAACCTGTCACGTGAGCCTGCGGATTCTGCTTAGCAATTTCAATCCCGAACAGGCCGTGACCGGCGGCGATATCGAGGACGCGCATCGGACCCGACTGCCCCTGCAGCACCACTTTGCCGAGCGGGCCGGCCATGGGACCCATCATGGGCGCCATCTGTTCTGCAAACTGCACCCAAACGGGATTTTCCGGTTCTACCGTTCCGTCGCCGGGCAAATTGGTGCGACCCGCACGCACGACCTCCGCCAAATGTTCGTAGGGTTCGCGAAGTGCCGGGTTGCTGAGGAATTGCGCGACCGAAGCCATGCAAGATGGAGACCGCGGGTCAAGAAAAGCGGCGCTGGTGGGGGTGTGGCGATAGCGTCCCTGCTCTTTCACCAGGACTCCATGGATGGTAAGAAAATCGCACAGAATCCGTATGCCCCGCTCCGATGCCGCGCAGTGGCGCGCGATGGAAGCCACATCTCCGGGCCCTTCGCCTACCGCGCGAAACAAGTCAAGATCAATTGCGGCCTTTAATGCGGCTGTGCGCTGTTGCGCATTCACCATCTCCAATACGAGCCCGGGATTCAGCGGGGCTTCGGCGCCATTTCCAGAGTGCATTCCAAGTCTCCTCTGAACTCAGTTGTTATTTCAGTTCAACTGCTGTTTGTGGGGGGTCCCATCAGCGTACCACTCCGGTGCGATCTCTGGGGCGGAGTCGCGAATCCGCCATCCCGAAGGCGCAGGCGCGTTCTCGACAGCGATGGCTCCGCATCTCCAAGCGGGTGTCGCAGTCGCCACGCATTTGCCTGAACGAAGGCCGACTACCTGGCCGACGGGGAGAACAAGGCAGCGTGAGCGATAACGTTGGACGGCGGGGGAAGCTTGTAGTCCTGATACTGAATCGTGAGGGTAGCGCTGCCTCCGATGCGTATTTTGGAAACGCTGGTGTTTGCCGCGGGAAGCCAGAATTCTCCAACCTTCTTGTAGGTTTCGGCAATGGCGGTACTCTTGATCCAGAAAGAGGGGTTTTGGGCAGGTTCGGCCTGAATGCGGCAAACGGCGAAATCCTGGTCATTGATCCAGATTTTTCCGCGATAGAGATATTTGGTTCGATGTTTCGGCTCGACGGACACAACATAGGAGCAGCCGTCGGCGGCGGGCTGATACTCAAGGTTGCTAAAGTTGTAATTTTGCTGATTGAGGTTGACGGCGTCTCTGGTTTTTTGCTGTTGAGCATCCGTCTCCGTTTTCACCAGCCGCTTCAACACCTGATCGACGAGCAATTTCGAGCCGCTCTGGGAGACGACCGTGAATTCCTTGGTGTCGGGCGCGTCGTAGTTCATGTCGACGACCATGGTAGCGAGCAAGTCGCCAGGAAATCCGCGATAGGCCACAGTGTAGGTGCGTCGTCCTTGATAACTTTCGAGGTCTTTGGCGCGCTCCACATTTCGGGCGACGAGCGAATCCACGACCTGGGACAGTGTCATCGGAGGGACGCTCGGCTTGACCGGCATCGGTGCCGCAATCGCATTGACGGCGGGCAGAAGGTTAAGCAACAGTATCAGGGCGGCAAGGAAAGTGCGGGGACGAAGTCCCACAATTTTATACGGCCGTGTGCGAGGGGAAGGAATCATTCAGGCTCCGGTTGTTGTCGTTCATGAGCGGCGAAGGTACCGATAGTTGGGAAGAATAGGTTTGATAGATGTTCTGCACTGCCCTGTCCCAGGAACTCGACTGCGCAGAATGGCGCGCTGCCTTCCTCATGGAAGACAGGAGGTCGGGAGTGGTCATCAAGGTGGCAACATAGGTTGCGAATTGATCGAAATCTTCGGCGACGTATCCCGTCGTTCCATGCTGGACCGTGTATTTGGGGCCACCAATGGCTGTCACAACGGCAGGCACCCCGGAGGAAAGAGCCTCGAGAACGACGAGGCCGAAGGTCTCCGTCTCGGAGGGAAAGGCCAGGACATCCATGTTGGCGTAGGCGCGGGACAAGGCATCTCCGGTAAGGACGCCGGTAAATTCCGCCTGCTGGAGGTTTGCACGCAACCAGCTCTGTTCCGCGCCTTGACCGACAATAAGAAGTCGAAAATCGTGATGGCCCTGACTGTGCAAGGCACGTTCGAGCCGCGAAAGCAGACGAACATTTTTCTCCGGCGTGAGGCGGCCCACGTAGCCGATGGTGAAAGGGCCGGTGCGGCGGTCGCGGAAGCTCGGATCGAAGGCAGACGTATCCACTCCGTGACCCATCGGAAAACAGGGTTTCCCGGTGGACCTGCTGAGTTGCCCGACAATCTCCGGATTCGGCGCGAATAGAAATCGGGGAATGTGATAGAAGCGAGTGGTGGCCAGCAGGCTGAATTTCTGCGCCGCGCGCGCGATGGGATCGCGGAGACTGCGGGGCAGGAACGAGAGTGCTTTGGAAGCGCGCAAGCCCGCGTACTGCGGGAGATTGGTCTGCCAGAAGGCTGCCAGCGGAACTTTAGAATTGTGAGCGTACATGGCGCCCAGAATGCCGACATCGCTGGGACCGGTGATCTGTATGACATCCGGGGCGAACTCGCGCAGCAGGCCAGCCACGCTTCGATAGTGCCGCAAGAAAAACAGGTCAAATTCGTGATTGCGGTCGAGTGGAAATTTTATGGGGCCGCGGCGAAGCTGCACCCGGGTCACCGATCCTTCGCGAAAGACCTGGTCGTCGGGACCGGCATGAACAATCAGCAGGGGGATATCGCGTTGTCGCGCGCAGTCGACGAAGTTGCGGGCAACCACCGCGACCCCATCCACCTCATGAAATGCGTCGGGGAAAAAAGCGACACGGAGATAATCTCCGATCACGAAATGGCCTCGGACGGGCCGTCCGACAGTGCCTGGAGGTCTACCTCGTCGGCATAGACGCGTTTGGCGGCCCACTGGACGGTCGCGTTTTCCGCGAGCCGGAAGACCGAAAAGATGCGGTTCACAAATGGGGGTGGTGCTTTCCAGAAAGCGGAAATCGGGAGAAATCCATCGCCGGTCTTGTCGGGATGAAAGACGCGGTCGTCCCAACGACGAGATCCTTCCGGATACTCTGGATAGTAGCGAATGACGTCGAGCACGGCGCGGGCGATGCGAACGCACATAGGATCGGCATATTGCTGCATGAACAGGACGTGGCTGCGGTGTTGGTTGCGAATTTCATGGACGAATTCCGCAAAGGTCTGCGCGTGGCTGAGATTGAGAGTGGCGCTGGGTTCGCAGGTATGTCGATCTCCGCCGGAAACGATGGGCTGCTGCCAGCGTTCCGCAAGCGGAATGACTTTTTTATTTTCCTGCCATTTTCGCATTCCGTTGATTTCGAATGCGTGCAGGAATCGATTGTTCTGCTGCAAAAATCGTTCCAGGCAAAGCGCGTGACTCTGCGGTCCCAATCCGCCCAAGTCCCACAGTGGATGGTTAAAGACAATGAGCACTTCTGGAAAGGCGTGCAACGCCGCAAGCAGCTCGGTTACCTGCCGGTCAGAAGGGTTCTGCGTGTACTGGTCGAGCGCGGCGGCCAAATCCGGCGCATGGCGGACAGGCAGGTTATGAATACCGAGGTGAAACATGCCTCCGCAATACGGAACACTCCACTCTAAAGAGAGCGGAATTTCGGCCGTGTCCGTGGCCACGCGCAATAAGGATGGAGCCTGGATCGAATCGTGATCGGTGAGTGACACCAGGCCGGCGAGATCGAGGAGCGTCTCGATCTGATTTCTCTCAACGTCGAACGCCAGCTTGGGAGTCAGGGGCGATGTCCAATAGGCGCGGGAGAAGTCGACGGGAACGACAGATTTTCGATACTGCCGATCGAGGGCCTCCTGCAAGATGGGCCACTTCTCGGTGAATGCCGGGATAAACTGCAACTTCTCTTTCGAGTGTCGGGTGTGGCTATGAAGGGATACCCCGGTTCTATATCCACGGGCGGCGTTCGAACTTCTCCAGATACACGAAACCTTAGTCGGCGGCAACGGCGATAGATCCTCGCTAATCTCTTAGAAAACTACCATACAACCGACACAACCCGTACCGCGCTTGATGAATGAGAAAAGAATTTTTCCCGAGCGTGGACTAATCCCACAAAACAGTGAGGTTGTCGTTTCTGGCAAGAGAACTGCCCCAATACTACACATCTTGATTCTTAAAATCTAAAGACTTTGGGGTCTTTGACAGTTTACTCCAATCGCGGCACTTTGACCTAACCATCGTCATCCGCGGCGCCGGCGTCTAAATAGCTTTCAACTGTCGGTACAAAAGGTGCAGCCATACCATACAGATAGGACCCGGACGTTCTGGCGCCGCTGGGCGGTGTCCGAGTCGTGGGAGTGGCGGCCGGTTCTTCGCCCTGTCATTCGGAATCGACCGCGCACTGTTGGAATCCGAACATGTATTCTAGTGAGGGATGCGCCCGTAGCTCAGCTGGATAGAGTGAACGCCTCCGAAGCGTTAGGTCACAAGTTCGAATCTTGTCGGGCGCACCATACTTTCACACGACGTTGATCACAAATGTCTGCGCGACGAATCCTGTCGGGTGCACCTCACATCCAAACCAACAGCCTTGCTTGCTACCCCTCAGGTTCAAGACAAAAATACGAAGGAGATGCGTGCGGATGAGTTACGTTCCGAATGAGAAACGATATGAGCAGGCGCAATTTCGGCGGTGTGGACGGTCGGGGATCGTGTTGCCGCCGATATCGCTGGGACTGTGGCAGAATTTTGGCGGCGTGGATGTGTTTGAAACCGGCCGTGCCGTCATCCGGCGAGCGTTCGATCGGGGTGTGACCCACTTCGACCTGGCCAACAACTATGGGCCTCCCTACGGCTCGGCGGAAGAAAACTTCGGGCATATTCTACGCAAGGATTTTCGCGATCACCGGAATGAACTTCTGATCTCGTCCAAGGCGGGATGGGACATGTGGCCCGGCCCTTACGGCGTTGGTGGCTCGCGCAAATATATGCTGGCCTCGCTGGACGAGAGCCTGCAGCGCATGGGCCTGGAGTATGTCGACATCTACTACTCCCATAAGCCGGATATGGCGGTGCCGCTGGAAGAAACCATGGGCGCGCTGGTCACGGCGGTGCGGCAAGGGAAAGCGGTGTACGTGGGCATCTCCTCCTACGACGCTGACCGCACGCGAGAAGCGGCAAAGATCCTCAAGAGCGAAGGCGTTCCACTGCTGATCCATCAGCCTTCCTACTCCATGTTGAATCGCTGGATCGAAAAGGAATTACTCGGGACGCTGGAGGAGCTGGGTGTCGGATGCATTGCGTTTTCTCCTTTAGCCCAAGGCCTGCTGACCAAGAAATACCTGAACGGCGTGCCGGAAAATTCCCGCGCCAAGGTGGGAGATACCTTTCTGAAGGATTTCCTGAGCGACAAGAACATCAGCCGGGTGCGGTCGTTGAACGAGATTGCACAGCGCCGCGGACAAACCCTGGCGCAGATGGCCATTGCATGGGTGCTGCGCGATCCGCGGGTTACGACTGCGCTGATCGGAGCACGGAATGTCGAGCAACTGGACGATTCCCTGGATGCGGTGAAGAAACTGGCGTTTAGCGAAGCCGAGCTGAAGGAGATCGACCGATTCGCGCAGGACAGCGGGATTGATCTATGGAAAGATGCCCGCGAAGGGCGCGAATAGCGAATCGCGAGATTCCGTTTCTATTCCACGCATCGTGACCGGGGTTACCGGCATCCACTGCATGAGACACTTGGCGTGTGCGCAGAATGCCGGGTACAGTCGCGCAACCAGTCCATGGTGAGGAGCGAGGCGGAGTTGAACCCAGATTGTTATCCCGTGACTGCGGTACCCCACGTCAGCGCTCTCTACCGCGACTACGTGTCGGGCAATTGGGAAAAGCTACACGCGTTTTATCCGGAAGCTGCCGCCAACGATGGCCAGTGGATGAAGAATCCGCCGCCAATGGATCCGGTGCGACGCGGCGCGATTGTCGAACTATTGCGGCAGCAGAATCGGGAGTTTGGTTCGGGCCCCGAAACACAATCCAATCTCGATCGCCTGGCGCAGGGAGCCGGGGCCGTGGTCACCGGTCAGCAGGTAGCGCTGTTCGGCGGCCCGCTGATGACCCTGATGAAGGCGGCCACCGCGATTCATCTGGCGGATGAGGCAAGCCGTAGCGGTTATCCCCACGTGCCGATCTTCTGGCTGGCCAGTGAGGATCACGACTTCGACGAAGTGAACCAGGCCACATTTCTGTGCGGCAAAGAGATCACGACGCTGCGCCTGCCGCAAGCTCCCTCACCGGGCAAGCCTGTCGGCAATCTTCCGCTGGGGGATGCCATCGTGCTGGTGCTCGGCGAGCTGCGTCGATGTCTGGGCGAGAATGGCGTCACCGATCTACTGTCCAATCTCTACACTCCCTCCGCAACCTTCGCCTCCGCATTCGGCGGCCTTCTGGCTCGCATCTTCAGCCGACATGGTCTGATTGTGATCGACGCTTCGTCGCGCCCATTCCATGCGCTGGCGCGCTCGACGCTGCTGGCCGCGATTGAGGATGCCGACGCACTGCATGCTGCATTGCTCGAACGTGGCCACAAATTGGAATCGGCCGGATATCACGCCCAGGTGATGGTAGGCGAATCCTCGAGCCCACTATTTCTCGTCGATGAAAATTCGGGGATGCGGAACGGGCTGAAAAAAATTGGGCCGGATACGTGGTCGTCGGGTGGTTCGCGATACAGCACCGCCAATCTGATCGCGATTCTTGACACGGCGCCGGAGCGCCTCAGTCCCAACGCATTGCTGCGCCCGGTGGTCCAGGACACGTTGCTTCCCACATCTGCCTACATTGGCGGTCCGGCAGAGGTGGCGTATTTTGCGCAATCGAACGTGATCTATGAGCGGATTCTTGGCCGAACCACGCCGGTGCTACCACGTTATTCCGCCACGCTGATTGAACCGGCGCTGGCGCGACTGCTCACAGATCACGGGCTAACGTTGCCCGATGTGTTCACTAGCAGTGACGCGCTGGCGCATCAGTTGGGCGCGCGCGCCATGCCGGTCGAAGGCAAGCGCAAACTTTCCGCTGCCGGGAATGCGCTGCACGATGAACTGGAAGCGGTGACGGCATGGATGCGCGCACAGGATGAAGGGCTGGGCCACGCCGCCGAAATTGCTGCATCGAAAATGCTGTACCAGATGAATCGGCTGCGCCGGCTGTCGGCGAATTTTCAATTACAACGCGACCAAAGCCTGCGCCGGCACGCGGATGCGCTATGCCAGAACCTGTTTCCCAATGGCAACCTGCAGGAGCGCGTCTTTGCCGGAGTTTCTTTTCTCTCGCGCGAGCCATCCTTGATCGACTTGCTGGTTGAACACGCACGCACCAGCCACTGCGGCCATCACGCGCTGTATCTATAGAGAACGGACGTCCGGGGGCTGAGCGTTTTCGCAGTCGAAACTGAACATCGCCGAGAAGATGTATCCTGATGCGGAGCTTGAAATCGCAGAAGGGATGCGCCCCATGAGTGCGAAAAATTCCAACATTTTCGACATCACCTGCCCGGATTGTGGCGCGATCGTAAAGGTGGATGCGAGTACACACGCCGTGATCGCTCACACTCCCGCCCCACGGAAAAAGACATTTGAAGACTTCGAAGCGGCGACGCGGGCGCTGAAGGATCAGGAAGAGCGCAAGCAGATGCTGTTTCGCCAATCCGTGGAAGCGGAAAAGAACAAGGATGACGTGCTGGAAAAGAAATTCTCGGAGGCGTTGCGCCGCGCCAAGGAGTCGCCGAGTGAATCCCGCCCCTTGCGCGACTTCGATCTGGACTAGGCGTCCAGCGAACCCACGACAGCCGCCAGCGAAGTCTTCCACTCCGGCAACTGGCAGCCGAAGGCCTGAGACAGCTTGCTGCAGTCCAGCTGAGAATTTTTTGGACGTTCGGCCGGTGTCGGATAATCCGCAGAGGTGATCGGGGTGAGGCGCGCGAACTTTCTGGCGTGAGCGGACTGTGAGCGCAGCCGAATCGCTTCCGACGCGAAGCCATACCAACTGGTTTTGCCGCCGGCAGTCATGTGGTACACGCCTGATTTTGCAGCAGCGAATCCGCTCTCTCGCCAGCGATCCGCAATCGAAGTGGTTGCTGTGGCGATGTCGCGCGACCAGGTGGGCGCGCCAATCTGATCATCAACGATCCGCAACTCCGGCCGCTCGGCAGCCAGCCGCAAAATCGTCAGCAAAAAATTCTTCCCTGCGCTGCCGTAGACCCAACTCGTCCGCAACACGAGATGGGGAATTCCCGCCTTCGCGAGGGCCTGCTCTCCGGCGAGCTTGGTTTTTCCGTAGACGCTTAACGGATGCGTCGGGTCATGTTCAACATACGGCGTCACCTTGGCGCCATCGAACACATAATCCGTGGAGTAATGGATCACCGCGGCGTGGACAGATTTCGCGGCGGCAGCCAGCGTTGCGACGGCCGCGGCATTGATGCGCCAGGCAAAGTCCGGTTCACTCTCCGCTTTGTCGACGGCCGTGTAGGCTGCCGCATTGACGATCAGATGGGGTCGCAGATCCTGGACGAGACTGTTGATGGAATAGTCGGAGGCGAGATCCAAATCCTCGTGGCTGGTCGCTGTAACTTCACCCAAACGAATCAACGATGCAGCCAGTTCCCTGCCGACCTGGCCATCGCGACCGGTAACGAGAATGCGCAGGCTACTTGCATGCTTCGCGTTCATACCCCCGCCTCGCGCAGAACCTGCAGCAGATAGTTTCCATAGCCGCTCTTGCCGAGTTTCGCGGCGAGGCGCTCCATCTGGGCCGCGTCAATGTAGCCGAGGTGGTATGCAATCTCCTCTGGACACGCCACCTTGAGGCCCTGACGTTTTTCAATCGTCTGGATAAAGCTGGCTGCTTCAATCAAAGAATCCTGGGTGCCAGTGTCGAGCCAGGCGAAGCCACGCCCGAGGACTTCCACGTGGAGCTGGCCGCGTTCCAGGTACCAGCGATTGACATCGGTAATTTCCAGTTCTCCGCGGGGTGAGGGCTTGAGGGACTTTGCCACGTCGACGACTTGATGGTCGTAAAAATACACCCCGGTGACGGCGTACCGAGACTTCGGCTGGGGTGGCTTTTCCTCAATTGAAATGGCGCGCCGGGCGGCATCGAACTCAACTACGCCGTATCGCTCGGGATCCTGAACAGGATAGGCAAACACAGTTGCACCGTCCTGCCGTAGAGCGGCACCCTGCAACATGTGAGAAAGGTCGTGACCATAAAAGATGTTGTCACCGAGGACCAACGAGGACCGTTGTCCATCGATAAAGCGCTCGCCGATGAGGAAGGCCTGTGCGAGCCCCCCCGGTTCCGGCTGCACGGCGTATTGAAACGTCAGGCCCCACTGTTCGCCGGTTCCCAGCAAAGCTGCGAATCGCGGCGTATCCTCGGGGGTGGAAATAATGAGCACCTCGCGGATGCCCGCGAGCATGAGCGCCGACAGCGGATAATAAATCATCGGCTTGTCGTAGACCGGCAGCAGTTGTTTGCTGGCTGCAATGGTGAGCGGATAGAGGCGGGTTCCCGAACCTCCGGCAAGAATTATTCCTCGCAAGCTAGACACCTCTATTTCTCAATCCTGTCCTGGTAGTTCTGTTCGATCCATTGCCGGTAGGCGCCGGTCACCACATCCTCAATCCATTCCGGATGGTCCAGATACCATTCGACAGTTTTGCGGAGGCCGGTGGAAAAGGTTTCGCAGGGTCGCCAGCCCAGTTCGCGTTCCAGTTTGGTGGCGTCGATGGCATAGCGACGGTCGTGACCTGGGCGGTCCTTTACAAAGCGGATCAGCTGCTTGTGAGGACAATGCTGCGATTGGGGACGCAGTTCGTCGAGAATTTCGCAGATCGTTTCCACGACCTCGCGATTGCTGCGTTCATTGCGGCCGCCGACGTTGTAGGTTTCCCCGGGCTTGCCCCGCTCCAGCACCAGGCGCAGAGCGGCGCAGTGGTCGCCAACATACAGCCAGTCGCGTACGTTCATGCCATCGCCATAGATGGGCAGTGTCTTGCCCTGCAGGGCGTGGGTAATCACCAGGGGGATGAGCTTCTCTGGAAAATGATACGGGCCGTAGTTGTTGGAACAATTCGTGATCATCGTCGGCAGGCCGTAGGTATGAAAATAGGCGCGCACCATGTGGTCGGAAGCTGCCTTGGTGGCCGAGTACGGACTATTCGGCGAGTACGGAGTTGTTTCGCAAAATGCAGGATCGTCGGCTCCGAGCGAACCGTAGACCTCGTCTGTAGAGACGTGGAGAAATCGAAATGCGGCGCGATCCTGCTCGGGCAGGCGATTCCAGTAGGCGCGGGCCTCTTCCAGCAGCACGAACGTTCCCCGCACATTGGTTTCGACAAAAGCCTCGGGCCCGAGAATGGAACGGTCGACGTGACTTTCTGCGGCGAAGTGCACGATTGCACGCGGTCGATGCTCTTCCAGCAATTGAGCCATGCGAGCGCGATCGCAGATGTCGGCACGGACGAAGGTATAGGCCGGATGGGCCGCGACGCCCTCAAGATTCTTGAGGTTGCCAGCGTAGGTGAGGCAATCCACATTGATCAGAGGCTCAGCAGGATTGGGTGAAGGGCTCAGCCATCCCAGGACAAAATTGGATCCAATGAAGCCCGCGCCGCCGGTTACAAGAATGGGAGATTGCGTCAAAATTTGATGATCCTCAACTGTTTGATTCAACGTCCAGATGGCCCGGTTGCGCGATTGTGTTTGCAGAGGGCAGGCCTCGTCAGCCTGGACTGAAGACGTCGCGGCATACCGCCATTCCAGAGTATATGAGAGATCGCGGTTGGCTTGTCGGGCGGACGAATCGTCGGGGTACGGGTGGGGCGCTGCTGACAGGCGAGGATGTCGGCCAGATGCGGATTGACGGTACACTTTTCCTATGGAAATCGTTACCACCCGGCTGCCCGGGGTCCTGTTGCTGCGACCGCGCATGTTTGCCGACCAGCGCGGCTGGTTTGCCGAGACATGGAACGAAGCTGCGTTTCGCGACGCCGGGCTACCTTCTCATTTTGTGCAGGACAATCAGTCCCGCTCGCGGCAGCACGTATTGCGGGGACTCCATTTTCAACTGCAACAGCCGCAGGGTAAGCTGGTGCGCGCTGTATCCGGCCGCATTTTCGATGTCGCGGTCGATATTCGCCGGTCTTCGCCGGACTTTGGACGGTGGGTGGGGGTGGAGTTGAGCGCGGAATTACCGGAAATGCTATGGATTCCTCCGGGATTCGCCCACGGTTTCCTGGTTTTGTCCGAATCTGCCGATGTGCTGTACAAAACCACCGATTTCTATTCTCCGAGCTCCGAACGGACGATCCTGTGGAGCGATCCGGCCCTGGGGATCGAGTGGCCTCTGACGGCGAATCCCATCGTCGCGGCGAAAGATGCTGCCGGAACCGCCTTCCAGGAGACAGAGGTGCCAGATTGCTAACCCCCCACGGCGATCGAAAAGCCCGACCGAAAGGCCTGGGAAGGAATGCTTCAATACTTTCCACTGACAACCGTATCTATTGGGGTAGATGAAGTTAGGGGGCTGCGGGCAGTACCCCATTTGTATCCAGCCATCCAGATTCGCCCTTTTCGCGCCTGATTCGCAGGCCAAGGCAGGTATCTGAACCCCGCAATTCTGTACAGATGACGAAAGTTTTTTCATCGTTTTCTGTTCCCAAATGGGGTAGACTCAGGCAGTATTTCCAGCACCTACAGCCTCTTGCAGATTTGATCGCACAGAAACCAACGTGCGGGGGAATCGCTGTCTTCGCCTGATTAAGGGGAGAATGTGCAATGAATTGCACACACCCATGGCGGATTCTGCTGCAGTCGGTGAAGTGGCTACTGGATACGCCTGGCGGAATGGCACCGATTGAGCCAGGAAGAAGTTCAGGTTTTGCACTCGCGCGGCACAGGTTGGTAGGGCAAGACTCACCTATCTGTCACAGTCAAGCCGCCCCAAGGGAACCGGAGCGTACGCCGAGTCAGGCGGCAGGTTTCGGAAAGTTTCTGGGTGGATTGAAGCTGGCCGGCATATATGTAAAGCCGACCCGTACACCCACCCAAGTAGCGACGCATATTCACCGATTTTTTTTGAGGTCACAATCATGTCAAGGTTATTCTCCCGTCCCTCCGCCAGCGGTTTCTCCCTACGGCTCGCGTCCCTCGCGGTCAGCGCGGCCTGTGTCGTCAGCATCCTGGCCCTTCCGAGCGCCGTGCGCGCCCAGGGCTTGTTCCAACCCCCGTCGCCCAATTTGACAACTGGCACCACCCCACTGGGCGTGGCGGCAGCCGATTTCGCTCGTTCGGGATACCAGAGTCTGGTCGTCACGGACAGCACAAATAAGAACATGAAGGTCTATCTTGCGACGGGCCCGAATACGTTTGGAGGGGCCGCCACGATTCCAACCTGCACGGGCCCGACGGCCGTGTTGGCACAGGATTTTAACGGCGATGGATACCCGGATATTATCGTGGCCTGTCCTGGCACCAATATTATCGAGCTGTTTCTGAATAATGGCGCGGGGGGGCCTGGTACATTTCCCAGCTCGCCTTTCGTGACGGAGTCGGTTGCCGATCCGGTCGCAATGGTGGCCGGCAACTTTACCGGCAACGAAGACCTTCTTGATGTCGCCGTGATCAGCGGGACGGGTGGAATTACCGCGTACATCAACCTGGGCGGAGGGCACGGGACGGTGGTAACGAGTGGCCAGTCCGGTACCTTGACGGGCGTGGTGACAGGTGACTTCAATCACGACGGAAACCTTGACTTAGCGGTTTCTGATAAAGCGAGCGGAAATGTCGACGTCCTAACCGGAAACGGTACGGGGGCGTTCACGTTGCTGGGCAGCTATTCGACGGGCGGGACTAATCCCAGCGGCATCGTTGCTGCAGATTTCAACAACGATGGAAATCTCGACGTTGCCACGATCAATGCGGGCAGCAATACCGCAACGGTTTTGTTGGGCAGCGCCAGCGGCGCTTTGACCCTTCTATCGACCCAGGCGACTGGAACCAATCCAATCGCGATCGCGGTGACCGACGTGAACAGTGACGGCTATCCGGATGTGATTGCCTTCGACTCACCTACTGCGACCACGGGGGAGTTGGACGTTCTTCTGGGCAACGGAGATGGAACGCTGCAAACGGCGCAGGCCACCAGCCAGACTTTCAAACCGGGCACCCAGGCGGCTGTCGCGGACTTCAATCGTGACGGCAAACCCGACATAGCCCTGACTCAGCAGGGCGCGAACCTGGCTTCCGTCCTGTTGAACAATACTTTGCAGACTCAGTATCCGGATGGCCGCAGTTCTGCGTCCGCGAACAAAATATCGAACGGCTATGGGAACTTCGCCGACGGAGTTGCCGTGGGTGATTTCAACAAAGATGGCAACCTGGACATCGCTGTCAGCTACCTGCAAGACAATACGGTCCAAGTGCTGCTGAACAACGGCGCCAATGGATTCAACGCATCGACCACGTATGCAGTCGGGAATCAACCCTATTGGATTGCTTCCGGGGATTTGAACGGCGACGGCTATCCGGATCTGGTGACAGCCAATACAACGGATGGAACGGTCAGCGTCCTGTTGAACAATGGCAAGGGAGGCAACGGGACGTTTGCCGCAGCTGTCCCCTACACGGTCGGCAAGCAGCCTTACCAGGTGGCGATTGGAGACGTGAACGGCGATGGCTATCCTGACCTGGCGGTCACCAACTATGGTGCGAATACGGTCAGCATTCTTTATGGATCGAAGACAGGAACGTTCACCGCGCAACCGACACTGGCCACCTGCGCCAATCCATACGGAGTTGCGATTGGCGACTTTAAACATAACGGGTATCCGTCCGTCGCGGTCAGCTGCTACAGCGCTGCGGAGTTGGAGATCTTCCCGAACAACGGCAATGGAACCTTTGGGGCGCCGGCGATCTACAACACGGATACGAATCCATCTTCCCTTGTGGTGGGTGACTTCAATCGCGATGGCAAACTGGATATCGTGGTGGGAAATACGACGGCCAACGACATCTACTTCTTCGCCGGCAACGGCAACAATACCTTTGGCGCCGGGGTGGAGAGCCCATCGCTCAACTTCCCTGACTCGATCGCCGCAGGCGACTTCAATGGCGACGGGATTCTGGACATCGTGGGAGTGGCTCCGAACTTCAATGCGGTCGAGTTGACGCTTGGCAAGGGTGATGGCACGTTCGGCACGATTCAGCAGCGTGCCGCCGGTGAATTCGGTGCAGCCACCCAACCCTGGGCTGTAGCGGCCGGCGACTTTAACAATGACGGCAAGCTCGACATCGTGACTGCCAACACTTACCACCAGGTGAACATCGCCAGCCCGGCTTACCAGTCGCGCTATCTCACGGAATATCCCGCCAATCCCGCGGGCAATCCGAGCATTGACCTGCTGACCAATGCTTCAGCAGCCCAAATCGGCCTGAGTGTCGCGCCTCCTAACAATACATTCCCGCTCTCGGACACGAACTCTGACGTGACGATTCAAGCCACGGTGCAGCCGGCCTACAGCGGCAATACACCTACAGGGTCGGTCATCTTTGAAAACGGGGCCGGCTCCCCGCTGGGTACCGGTCCCTATACATTAGACGGCGGCGGCGTGGCATCCTACGACGTCGGCCACCTGGGGAGCGGGTCGTACGTGTTTACATCTCTTTATTCGGGCGACGCCAATTATCAGCCCACGACCGCTTCCGGAGCATCCTTCGCGGTTACGGTGGCGGGAATACCTGTAAGCCTTACTTTCAGCACATCGTCTGTGGCTTATGCCAGCACGTTTACGGCTACCGCTACCGTCACCGGAACTGCGGGCGAGGGTCGACCCACGGGTACCATTACGATCTACAGCTCGACGGGATTTGTGTTGGGGACCTATACACTCGGTAACTCCGGCACAAACAACACCTCTGTGACCACCCCTGCCATTACGGCGAACTCTGCCAATAATCTGAATGTCGGCAGCTATAACTTCTACGCCGTCTACAATCCCACCAACCCTAACTACTCGCAAGGCGGCAGTTCGTCCTACGCTCCCTTGACCGTGACTGGCGAGCCGACTTCCACAAGTGTTTCCTGCACGATTTTCAGCGCCCTCACGTGCACTGCCACGGTAACGGCGAATACGACGAATACCAGCGTCCCTGCGGGTCTAACCGTAGACTTCTCGGCCGTGTTGACTCCTATTTTTGGTGGTACACCAACCACTGTCACCGGAACCGGCACCACGAATGGAAGTGGACAGGCGACGTTCACCACCAGTAGTCCTGGGATCGGTAGCTATGCGGTGACTGCCACCTTCCTAACTCAGACGAACTATCTTACTTCCTCCAGCAGCACGAGCGGCTTTTGCATAGGCATATGCTTTGCGCGTACTGGTCCGGGTCTCAATTTCGGAAGCGCGTTTAGCCTGGCGCCTGCAACCAACAGTCGAACCGTACCCTTTACGCTGTTCTAACCTACCAACCTCCAGGGCTGCCGAGACAAAACTTGGCAGCCCTGGAGCATATCATCCCCGCACGATCCCTTCCGCTTTGCTGAAACCTCCCTGGAAAGACCCAGCAAATCCCTTCCGTCCGCTTTCTTGAAACTTTCACAACAAATCCAGCCCGCACCGGAATTTCGAGCATCCTACAGATTGCCGAATTTACCCGCACCTTTTCGCGGATAAAGAGCTTCTTGGTTTGTTCGCCTATATATTTTCGTTTGTTCGCCTAATCGGCTACTAAAGAGTGGGTTCAATACTCCCTAGTCGTAACCTTCATTCCGATGACGAAAGGCACCCTCGCAACTTTGGCGCGCGGGGTGTAGAAAAGAGGCTCATCTGTGCCGCGCGAGGAAAGCCCTCCGTGACAACAGGTTTGGACTGGATTCCTATCGCGGATGAATCCGGTTTTCCCCCTTCGAGTCCGCGTTGACATGGGTACACATTGAGTCGAGGTTTTCGCCATGATCCTTCGTTCCGTTCGCAATTTCTTTCGTGTAGTTTCGGTCGCCGCTGTCGCCGCAGTGGTCTTTTCCTCCGCAAATGCTCATGGACAGGCGTTGTTCGAGCCGCTGGGCGGGACGAATTCGCAAAGCCTTACCTTGCCCGTTGGCAACGGACCGGCGGGTGTTGCGATCGCGGACTTCAATCACGATGGGTATCCGGATGCCGTGGTTGCGAACAAAACGGACAACACGATCACCGTGTATCTGACGAATGGATCAGGCGGGGCTCTGCCGCCTACGACCTATCCAACCTGCGGCCAGCCCACGGCCGTGCTGGCGGAAGACCTGGACTTGACCGGCCTGCCGGATATCGTTGTGACTTGCCCGGGTCTAACTTCCGGCGCAATTCAAGTCTGGCTGAACCTGGGCAATGGGACGTTCAATCCGAGTGTAGATGGAGTCACCAACCTGGTGCTCGGAACCGGACAGGGAACGGACACCACCGCCGGACCCGTGGCGATTGTCTCCGGGGATTTCAACAACGACGGCCATCCCGACCTGGCCGTGGCCAACCACAACAATGGCACAGTTACGCTATTCCTGAGCAATCCCGGCAATGACTTCACGTATTACACCGTCAAGATTCTCACCATACCGTTGGGGACGCCAACGGCGATTGCCGCCGGGCAATTCACCACCTCTGGCAATCTCGACCTGGCGGTGACGGATGCCTCCAACGCTACCGCGGGCACCGTTCACATTCTGGCTGGGGACGGCACGGGGAATTTCACCCAGGTTTCCACTGCGACTGTGGAGGCCGATCCCACGGGGATCGTTGCCAGCGACTTCAATCATGATGGGGCGGTCGACTTAGGCGTCGTGAATGCAGGTTCGGGCACGGTCAGCATTCTGAATGGCAATGGCAGCGGAACTTTCACGCTGGCCCGCAACATCTCGGTCGGCCCGGCCACCGGAATCGGTGCGAGCGCGCTGTTTGCGATGGACGTCAACGGCGACGGAAATCTTGATCTGATTACGGGCGACACGCTGCAAAACGATGTCGCCGTACTGATCGGTCGAGGGAACGGCAATTTTCAGGCTGTGCAGGATTACGCAGTTCCGAGCGGACCCGCCTATCTGGCCGAAGCCGACATCAACCGCGATGGCAAGCCTGATCTGGTGGTTAGCCAGTCCGGCGGCGCTTCGATCGCATTGCTCTACAACAACACGCTGCCTACGCCAGAGCCGGGCAGTCTAAGCTTTATCGCTCCGCACACCCTGGGCAATGGCCACGGAAATATGGCCGATGGCATCGCGGTTGCCGACTTCAACCATGACGGCCTGCCCGACATCGCCGCTACCTACCTGCAAGACAATGCCGTCCGCGTGGTCACCGGCAACGGTAACGGCAATTTCAACACGGCCGCCGTTTATCCTGTGGGCAAGCAGCCGTACTGGGTTGCCTCCGGCGATTTGAACAACGACGGCTATCCTGACCTGGTCACGGCGAACACTGGCGACGATACCGTCAGCGTGTTGCTGAACAATGGAGGCGGCAGCGGCACCTTCGCCGCGGCCCAGAGCTACCCGGTTGGACACCTGCCATATCAGGTTGCCATTGGAGATTTGAACGGCGACGGAATTCCTGATCTGGCGGTAACGGACTATGGAGATAACACCGTCTCTATCCTGTATGGGCAAAGCGGCGGAGGATTTGTCGGCGGTCAGACGCTAGCCACTTGCACCAATCCCTACGGCGTTGCAATTGGAGATACGCGGCACACGGGCCAGAACGATATTGCCGTGACCTGTTTCCATACCGCGCAGATGGAAGTTTTCCTGAACAACAGCATGATGCCCTACCAGCCGCCACCGGCGCAGGCCAGTTTCCAGTCGCCTGAGATCTATACGACCGACGTGGACCCAACCTCGATCCTCATCGGGGATTTCAACCGGGACGGCATTCTGGACATCGTGACGGGCAACTCCGTCGCCAACGACGTCTCATACTTCGGCGGCAACGGCGATGGCACCTTTAAGGCGGCTGTCAACAGCTTTGCGCTGAACTTTCCTGACTCGATCGCTGCCGGCGATGTGAACGGCGATGGAATCCCTGATCTGGTCACGGTGGCACCGAACTTCAACCAGGTCGCCATTCTTCTGGGTAAAGGCGATGGCACCTTCCAACAGCGCATCGAATTCGCATCCGGGCAGCAGCCGTGGGCCGTGGCATTAGGGGACTTCAACCATGACGGCAAACTGGACATTGCGACGGCGAACACGGTGAATCGTGTGAACCTGACGATTCCGGCATACCAGACCATGTACATGAACGAATTTCCGCCGACCAAGAACGGCGGCCCCAGCCTGAACGTATTGCTGAACAGTTCGGGAACGAAGATCACACTGACACATTCGCCGACCGGAACTGTTGCATCGGGAACACCGGTTACGCTGACGGCCAGTGTCGCGGCTGCTCTCGCGGCCAGCACCACCACTCCCACTGGCACGGTGACGTTTGAAGACACCGATGGCACACTGCTGGGTGGACCGGTGGCACTGAGCGGGGGAACGGCCTCAATCACTGTCCCGAGCCTGAGCAGCGGTCGACATGTAATCACGGTGCTCTATTCCGGCGATTACCTGTATCAACCAAACACAAACACCGGTACAGGCTTTGTGGTCACGGTCTCCGGCACGCCAGTGGCATTTACGGCACCGACCACCGCAACTACAGGCAGCCCGATTACATTCTCTGTGGTGGTCGGAACTGTCGGTTCAGCCAAGGCACCGGTGGGGACGGTGAGTGTCTTCGCCGGGCTGGTGGGCGGACCCGTATCCTTGGTGACTGGCCCTGACCCCGTGGTCGCTAACGGAGACGGCACGTCGACCTATACAACGACGGTAACCGCAGGAGCTCCGGGCGTTTATTACAGCTATGCGACCTTTACTCCCACGGGCGGATCGTATAAAGCCGGCAGCTCGAACACTATAATGGGGACGGTTACACCGTAGCTTGATCGGAATGGTCTAACGACGGATCAAAAAAAAGGCCGCATACGTTTTGTATGCGGCCTTTTTTTTGGCCTCCCGCCTCGGTCCGCAGGTCATGCTGGATTTGGTTTCAATCCTGTCAAAATGGAATCAGTGAACCCTCTTCGAGCTTCTGAATTCTTCCAGAGGCCGCGCAAAAGCGTCTAGAATCGGAAGTAACTCTTCTCATGGCTGCGACTCAGGTTCAGGTATTGCTGGCCGTACTGGACGCGGTTCATTGTGCGTCCGCGGCGCAGGCACTCATGCAGGCCGGCGCAATGGTCGCGCTGGTCCAAATTGGTTCGCCTGAGCTGCTGCTGGATGAGTTGGAGACGCGGCATCCGAACTTGCTGGTGCTGGAACTGGACCGGGCCGCCACCGTGCTGGAAAGCGTCCGGGAGCGACATCCTGGCTTGCCCATTGTCGTAGCCCTAACCAAACCTGCGGATCAAATCGCCTTCACCATTTCTCGACTGGGTGCGGAAGATATATGGACGCTGCCGATGGAGACCGCGGCATTGTCGGAGCGGGTCAAGACGGTGCTCGAACGAGTCCCGGTGCCGGCTTCGCGGCCTGCGGGTTCTGCTGCCAATGGCTCCGTGGGCGGCGGCGAAGAGTTTCTCATGACCGCATCGGCGCCGCCGCCGATTACCGAAGACGACCCGGATATCGATCCCTCGATGCCGTTGCTGCCGCCGCCGGCCATGGTGGGCGCGAATCCACGCATGGCGGAAATTCGGGACACGGTCGACAAAGTTGCAGCCACGGATGTCACTGTCCTCATCCGCGGTGAGAGCGGAGTGGGAAAGGAAGTTGTCGCGCGACTGCTGTTCGAACGATCACGGCGCAGCCAGAAGGCATTCGTCAAGGTGAATTGCGCCGCCATCCCCCACGATTTGCTGGAGAGCGAACTGTTCGGATATGAGGCGGGAGCGTTTACCGGGGCGACGCGGGATAAGCCGGGCAAGTTTGAGCTGGCCAACCATGGCACGCTGTTTCTGGATGAGATTGCGGAGATGCATCCCATGCTGCAAGCCAAACTGCTGCACGTGCTGCAAGATGGGAAATTTTCCAGGTTGGGAGCCAAGCGCGACGTCTCGGTGAACGTACGCGTGATATGTGCGACCAATAAATTGCTGGAAGAACGGGTCAGAGAAGGGTTGTTTCGCGAAGATCTGCTCTACCGCATCAATGTTGTCACCATCTCGTTGCCACCCCTGCGGGAGCGTCTCGATGAAATTCCCGTTCTGACCGATTACATGCTGCGAAAATACGCGATTCAGTACGACCGGGCTCTGCACCGCTTTAGCCCTGAAGTCACGCGGCGGATGCGGGAGTATGACTGGCCGGGAAACATTCGCGAGCTGGAGAATCTGTGCAAGCGCTTCGTCATCGTCGGCAGCGAGACACAAATTCTGCGCGAGCTCGCGGGCCGGGACGTCCCTGCGCCGCCGTCATCCCCGAGACAAGGGGTGCCGTCGGGACGAGCCGCTGCGGACACGACAGTTCGCCCCGGAACGGGCTCCGCGCATGACCTGTCACTGTTGGAAGTGGGTCGCCGCGCTGCCTGGGAGGCAGAACGTCGCGCGATTCAGGAGATGCTGGAAACTACCCACTGGAATCGCCGTGAGGCCTCCCGGCGTTTGCAGGTCAGCTACAAGGCTTTGCTGAATAAGATCAAGCAGATGAACCTGGAGGAAACGGCGGCCAGCGCCGAGGCTCTAGATAAAGACAAACAGAAAACTTCTACCCAATAGTGGCATCCGGATACTCACATTGGTCCTAAATGCGGGGTGTGTGCGAGGGTTCGAATACGATGTGAGCGAGAAGGGACGCCGAAGAGTTAACCACCGCTAAACAGATGAATCGTATGATGTTATCGGCGCGATGAGGGAAAATTACCGGCCATCATAGCAAACTTCGGGTCGTGATCCAGAGTTGGCACGCCATTTGCTAGTTAGAGAAGTAAATATGAGGCGTCCAACTAAGCAATCCTCTCAGAAGTGATCCCGCTGTTCTTGTCGCCCTAGCGAAAGCGTAGAGCGGCTCCTATCCTGTAAGTACCTGCCAACTAATCTTCGCTAGCCTCGATGCAGGGCCCGCAACCGCGGGCCTTTCGCGTCCTTCTATGCCAGCCCACGAGTGGCAGCATAAACTTTACCTGTGGCGAAGAGAAGACACTCACCCTTGATCACGCAACCCGTCGAGGCTGGTCTGCGGGACATCGACGCGCTGTTCGAGAGCGGCGGCCTGACGCATAGTCCGCGATCGAAGCGGCCGTCCGACCCTAGGTTGGACGCGTCCAGCAAAGAGAAAGCTACCGGACTGGCGAAGAAACGGCGGCCAGCCGCCGCGAAGAGCGCGGGAGCGCAGGAACTCGAGATTCTGCGGGTAGCAGAGTGGGCGGGTTATCCCTGGTTGGTGCACGGATTCAGCACCAGGAAGGGAGGCGTGTCCACGACCTATCGTCCGGGTGAGCGCTGCGGCGAATTGAATCTTGGGTTTACCGGGGCCGACTCACGCGACCATGTGGAGCGCAATCGCGAGTTGTTTGTGAAGGCGCTGCTGGAAGGGCCTGGGCAAGCAAAGGCCAGGGCGGGGCGGAAGAGAGCCGAAGATGTGCCGCTACGTTTGTTGCGGCAGATACATTCCGGAGTGGTACATCGCGCGGAGGGTGCGACGGATTCGACGCTGGCCGGTGCTGCCCAACCATTGCGCGGAGATGGAATGATCGCGACGGAGCCGGGCACTCTACTGGGAATCCAAACGGCGGACTGCATTCCCGTGCTGATCGTCGATGTGCGGAAGCGGATTGTGGCGGCGTTTCATGCGGGATGGCGAGGCACTTTGGCGCGGATTGTGGAGCGTGGCGTGGGTCGATTGCGAGCTGAGTTCGGTAGTCAGCCGGGCGACCTGACGGCGGCGATTGGACCGGGAATTGGCCCATGCTGCTACTCCGTAGGAGAAGAAGTGCGGATGGAGTTTGACTCGCAGTTTGGCTACGCAGATGAGTTGTTTCAAGAAGTCTTCGACCTGGATCCGATCAAAGAAAAATATCCCATGTTATTTTTGACAGCGCGCGCGCCGGGCCACAGCAATCTAGGGCCGAGCCTGCATCTTGACTTGCCGCAGGCGAATCGCCGCCAGCTGCTGGATGCGGGACTTGCTGCGGAGAAGATCCACTCGCTGAATGTCTGCACGGCGTGCGATACGAAGCGCTTTTTTTCTCATCGCGCGGAGCAAGGATTTACCGGGCGCATGCTGAGCGCGATTGGCATGCGACGTCAGTGACCGCAGAAGACAATCGTCAGCAGGGCATATGATCCTGTTACGTACTACCCAATACTCCCGCGCGGAATGTGCGGCCCATCGGCGGCATCGCGATGGCGGTTCGACTGAGGAGGGATGATGATGGCGGACAAGAAGGCGGCAACGGTTCCCAGTACGGAATCTCAAAAACTAAAACAGATGATTACGCTTTTGAAAGAGTCCACGGAGATCAAACGCGCAGAGTTGGCAGACGCGAAAGAAGAAATTCGCAGGCTCCAGGGGCGGACGAAAGAGATAGAAAAAAGTATCAAGAGATTTGAGAAGCTAAGTCAGGCGGCGCGATCCTAAACATTTCGTCCGTGGGCAGCTGCATGCAGAGCGGCGGTCGTCACGAGCACAGGCTGAAATTGAACGAGGGTCGAACATCCACGCAGCGCCTTGTCGATGGATCCGTTATTCGTCGTACAGACTGGAGTTCCTGATGACTCGACCTGCCCGGTCCGCTACAAATCGTCGCAAGTTTCTCAAGCAAGTAGGATCTGCCGCGATCGCTTCCCTGCCGATTAGCGGCCGCATGGGGTTCGGCCAAACCGCCTCTGCTGCAGGAAACAGAGATATCCAAATCAACCAACGCTATTTGAATATCCCGATCAGTCGCAAAGGCGACGCGCGCTTGTTTCAGCTCAGCGTGGACGGCGTGGTGCAACGCGAATTTCCATTGCAGTTGGCTGAAGACTCCATTGATTACTGGATCTTTCTTTATGTAAGCGAGTTCAACGGGCAGACAATTACTCTCTCCGGGCCTGCCACCGCGAAGGCATTGAGCCGTATCTACCAGGCGGATGAAATTGCTGGAGCGAATTCGTTATACGAGGAACGCAATCGGCCACAATTTCACTTCACTGTGAAACGAGGATGGAACAATGATGTGAATGGTCCGATCTTTTACAACGGCCAATATCACCTGTTCTGGCAGGCTTTTCCCTTTGGAGTGACCCCGGATAGCGGTTTCATGTATTGGGGGCATGCAGTGGGCAGCGATCTGATTCATTGGCGAGAACTGGTCCCGGCGTTAAGGGTTGACCGGCTCGGTGCGGTCTGGTCCGGCACTGCATTTGTCGATCATCGCAATGATGGTGGATGGGGAAAAGATGCGCTGGTGCTGGTCTACACGGCGTACAACCGGCTTTCGCAAAAGCAGGTCCAGTGCATTGCTTACAGCACCGACAATGGAGTCACGTTCACGCGATTTGCCGGCAATCCTGTCGTCGATAGCAATCGCGAGTTAGGCACGACACAAACAAGAGATCCTAAAGTGTTCTGGTATGAGCCCACCGAGCGCTGGGTGATGGTTTTGTTCGAAAAAGATGGTATGTCCTTTTTCAACTCTACGAACCTTACATCGTGGGTGCGGAAAAGCCACATTCAGGGATTTCACGAGTGCCCGGATTTTTTTGAGCTACCTGTCGATGGAGATAGCAATCATAAAAAATGGGTGCTTCACGGAGGCTCATCCAGCTATTTGATTGGAAGTTTCGACGGCACTACGTTCACCCCTGAGTCTGCTGTGTTGCGTTATGCAGAGGGGAAGAATTTGCATGGGGATGATGTTCTGTATGCTGCGCAGTCGTTCGCGGAGATGCCGAACAACAGACGAGTGCAGATGGCGTGGGGAAGAATTACAGAGCCGGGAATGCCATTCAACCAGATGCTGTTATTTCCTACCGAATTTTCTTTAGCCACGACCAAGGACGGGATCCGATTGCTGGTCACGCCAATCCAGGAAATCGAGGAACTCCATTTGAAGCGGACCGCGTGGACCTCGCTGACGGTGGAAGATGCCAACCGGAGGCTTGGTCAGATTGAGCCTGGAGCTCTCCATGTAAAAGCAGAGGTTGCTTGGGCGAAGAACGACGCGGTGACGATTCGGTACCAGGGAAGCTCTCTGGCGACGATTCATTCCGCAGATTTTGCAGATGACCGAGGTTCGCTGGAAATACTGATCGATCGATGCGTGACCGAAATATTCGTCGACGGCGGAAGGCGGTACATCCTCCGTGAGCTGCCAGCGAACGCAGACACTGCGGGTTTGACGTTTGATTCGGGGGCCGCAGGAAGCGTTCTGCATTCTCTTGAAGTGTATGGAATGAAGTCGATGTGGAGTAAGTAGAGACGAACGAACGGTGCAAGAGGCGCCTCGAAGTGCGCGCGCCGAATCCTTACTTCCGTCCCAGATATTTAATGAGCATGACTTCATTTCCCTTCTCGTTATAGATGAGATCGTCGACCATGCTTTTTGCGAGCAGGACCCCGTAGCCGCCGGCGCGCAGACCCTGGGCCTTACGATATTCGATGTGCTGCAACGGATCATCCAAGGGATTCGACAAGGCAGATTGCCGCAACTGCTCGAGCGAAAACCCGTCACCCGGATCCTTGATGCGACAGATGACTGCATCCTGCGCACGCACATATTCGATGACAACATGCTGTGACGGATCCAAGTTGCCGCCATGCTCGACCGCGTTGAGCAACATTTCGCGGAAGGCTGTGCCGACTTCGTCACGGTGGGGTTCCGGCAAGTCGGAAAACTCATGAATAAACTGTACGAGCCGGTCGGCGGTGCGAATGTCGCAGCGAGCGGCCAGTCCCAGCCACTCCGGAGTAGCCGAAAGCAATTCAATGCCTTCATCCCAGACGGGAGCTTCGGTCGCGTGCCGCAACATGTCGGCGAGCGCCGCGGCGTCGTAGGGCGCGGAGAAATAGCTGAAGGCGCGTTCCTTCATACTTTCGATGACGTCAGCGGGCGTGCTGGCCGCGGTAAGGATAATCAACCGCAGGTGTGGCCGCGTTCGCCGAACCTCGCGCAACAGTTCCACGTCCTGCTGGCCCGAGGTTTCATCGCCGGTAACCACCAGATGAAACGGGCGAGACTTTAGCAGGCGGAGCGCTGACTCGTTGTCATCCGTGCGTTCCAGGTGCCAGTCCGGAAGTGCGCTCGCTACGATCTCCGCGACCAGCGCATCACGGCCAATGATCAGGGCGCTTTTTCGCTCCGGCTCATACATTGGACCGTTGGTTTGGGCATCTGGAGTTGGCATGGGCGAACAGGTCCCTTGATTGGAAGAGTAGCGCATCAACGTTTCGTGTGCTTGAAAACTGAAATTGCCGCAGGTCAGGGATGGGGGGATTCGCTCTACCTCCCAAGATTGAGATGCGCGGCGGCCGCGGCGCTATCGGCTGATTCCCTGCTGACGGTGGCGGAGGCGCGGAATCACGGATGCCTTGACTATCTACAACCGATCGTGTAGATAGTCATAGTATGGGAAAACCGAACGATCTGGTTCAGGGAACGCTCGATCTGCTGATCCTGAAAACGCTATCCATCGAACGACGTCACGGCTGGGCAATCGCCAAACGCATCCAGCAAATATCGGGCGAAGTGCTGCAGGTACAGCAGGGATCCCTGTACCCGGCGTTGCATCGGCTGGAGCAGCAGGGATGGATCAAGGCGACGTGGGCGGAGAGCGAGACGGGACGCCAGGCAAAGTTCTATTCGCTGACCGCGGCAGGTCGCAAGCAGCTTGATTCGGAGACGGCGAACTGGAACCGGCTGTCGGCAGCCATCGCTCTGATCATGGAGGAAGCGTAGCTCATGCGGTGGTCTCACCAACTTCTGATGCGGATCAAGACGCTTTTCCTGCGGCGGCAGGCAGGCGAACGATTGCAGGACGAACTGCAATTTCATCTCGACCAGCAGGTGGCCGAGAACATTGGCAAGGGCATGAGTCCGGAAGAAGCTCGCAGCGCTGCACTACGGAGCTTTGGAAATCCCGCCGCGCTGCGCGATCAGACGCGCGCGACCTGGAGCTGGGGGTGGCTGGAGTCCCTGGCGCGCAACGTTCGCATTGCCATTCGTGGGCTGACGCGTACTCCGGGGTTTTCCATCGTGGCGATCCTGGTGATGGGTCTGGGCATCGGAGCCAACGTTGCACTATTTACCGTCGTCAATTCCGTACTACTGAAGCCGCTGCCCTTCAAAGATCAAAATCGACTTGTCCGAATCTACGAGGCAGACGCAAAGAGCGGCTTCCACGACAATATCGTGGACGGGGGCTCGTTCGGCACCTGGAAGGCACAGGTGCGCAGCTTCGACGACCTGGCGATCAAAATGCCGACGCAGTACGATCTGGCCGGGACCAATGGCCAACTGCCCGAAGTGGTCGATGCACAGATGGGCTCGTGGAATTTGTTTCCTATGCTGGGTGTACAACCGGCGCTGGGCCGATTCTTCTCCGCGAGTGATGACCGTCCGGAAGCGAATGCCACCGTTGTGCTGACCTGGGGACTCTGGAAACGGCGGTTTGGCGGCGACCGCGCCGTGCTGGGCAAAACCGTGCTGATCGATGCGAGGCCGTACACAATCCTCGGAGTTCTTCCGGCGTGGTTCGCCTATCCAGATGCGCGAGTGCAGTTATGGACGCCTCTCTATCACGAACGGTCGCGCGAGAACATGCAGATGTACGACGCACACAACTTCGACGTGGTGGGACGCTTGAAACCCGGGGTGACCATCGCACAAGCAAATGCCGAACTGAACCTGATTCAGGAGGGGATTCGCAAGCGCCATCCCGAAGGGCCGGTAAACGATGCGACGAACCTGCGTCCAATCCTGGATGCTGAAACCTATCATGTGAAAGCCGGAATCTATACTCTGTTCGCGGCCACCGGATGCCTACTGCTGATCGCGTGTCTCAACATCATGAACCTGCTGGTGGCGCGCGCAGCGACGCGGCGCAGGGAGACGGCGATTCGCGCTGCACTGGGCAGCAGCCGCGCCCGTCTGGCCCGCGAGCTGGTCACGGAGAGCCTGATTCTCACCTGCGCCGGCGGGGCAGTCGGCTTTCTGCTGGCCGCTGGGATTCTGCAATGGCTGCTGCATGCCCGCCTGGACATTCCCCGTGCCGACACGATCCATATTGACGGCATCGTAGTCCTGTTTGCTACCGGCATCATGCTCGTTTGCGGATTGCTTGCCGGACTAGCACCGGCACTTTCCTCGAGCGACAAACATATTCTGCGAGCGCTGCAGGAGTCGTCCAGGTCAACCGGTGGCGGCCACTCCGGAGTGCGGTTGCGTCGGCTGCTGCTTTCCCTGCAGATTGGAGTGACCGTGGTTCTGTTGATCGGCGCGGGCCTGCTGTTGAAGAGCTACAGCCAATTGCGTTCCGTGGACCTTGGCTGCGCAAGGCGTAACGTACTCACCATGCAAATGAGGCTGCCCAAGGGCAGTTACCACACAGCAGAGAGTATGACGGCATTCTACGAGCAGTTGCTGGGACGGGTGCGCGGGCTGCCGGGAGTGAAAGCCGCCGGACTGACGAGCAGACTGCCTGGGGAAGGTGTGGGACGGGATGACACTTTCACAATCAACGAGCACCCGCCGCTGCCGAAGGGAATGGTGCTGGACGCGAAGACTCGATTTGTGGATCCCGGCTACTTCAGCGCGATGCAAATTCCGTTGCTGCGCGGGCAGATTTTCGGGCCGGAACAACGGCTGGACCAGGCCCGGCAAGTGGTCATCAACGAAGCGTTGGCCCGTATGTATTTTCCAGGAGAAGACCCGTTGGGCAAGCACATTGTCTCCAGTGTAATCGACACCGGAAAGTACGAGATTGTCGGAGTCACGGCCAACACACTGGATGATATTTCCGGCAGTCCGAACCCGACAATCTACTACCCGATTCTTGCCGGATCCGAGAGAACAGCGACGCTTGCGGTGCGCGTTGCGACGAGGCTGGATCCGCTGAATCTCGCGCTTCCGGTGCAGAAGGCAATCTCCAGCATCGATCCAGCGTTGCCGGTCACAGATGTGCTGACGATGAATCAGTTGATCGATCAGTCTACCGGCGACGCCAGCTTCGCGGCCACGCTGGTGCTGGCATTTGGAGTGATTTCGCTGATACTTGCGACGGTCGGGCTGTTTGGCGTGCTGTCGTACGTCGTCGCGCAGCGCACAACTGAAATTGGTATTCGCATTGCGCTGGGGGCACAACAGGGCCAGGTGATGCGCCTGATGCTGGAGGACGGTCTTCGTCCCGCGCTGTTCGGCCTGGGCCTGGGCCTGGTGGCGAGCGTGGGTGTTGCACGCTTCATCGGTTCGATGCTGTATCAAACGCCGGGAGTGGATCCGTTGGTGTATCTCGTCGTATGCGGAATGCTGCTGCTATCGGCAGCGATTGCATGCGCGGTTCCAGCGTGGCGCGCCTCCCGTCTCGATCCTATGATCGCGCTGCGAAAAGAGTAGTTGCCGCGGGCGGGTTGGGGCGCGCTGGGTGAAAGAGTTCTGACGCGAAATGGCTGATGACTATTCGCCGCGAAGGGCCTCGGCGGGTTCGATGGAAGCGGCACGTCGCGCCGGCAACAGTCCGGCGATGAGAGCGCTGATGCTGAGCGCGATGGCGGCGACGCCCAGCACCAGCGGATCGAAGCGACCCACGTCGTAGAGCTGATTGGCCAGATAGCGACCGCAGAGGATAGCCAGGGGAATTCCGAGGCAGAGCCCAAGGCCGACTTGTGTGAACGCTGCCCGCAGAACCATGCTGACGACGTCGCCACGGTTAGCCCCAAGGGCCATGCGGATACCGATCTCATGGGTGCGACGAGTCACGTTGTAGGCTGTGACTCCATACAAACCGATCGAAGCCAGCAGAAGCGCCAGAAGGCTGAAGAGGCCGGTGAGCCGAGCCATCAGGCGTTGCTGATTGAATCCGATGGCCACCTCTTCTGTGTAGGTCATGACATGGGTGGGAGTTAAGTTGGGATTGATTCCGGCAAGCGTGCTGCGCAACACACTTTCATAGTTTTCGGGGTTGCCGGCAACGTTCAACTGAATGGATCGGGGATACAACGTCGAAGTTTCGAGCCGGGTGTAGCCCGCCGGCGTGAATTGGATCGTCTGGGCGAAGGGCACAAAGTACATGGGCATCTGCGTGGATGTCGGACTTTGGTACATCGTATTCTTGACCACGCCGACGATTTGATAGTCGTAGCCATGGCCAGTCAGGGAGAGGCCGAAATGTTTTCCAATCGCATCGCCTCCGGGGAAGAATTTGCGGGCAAAGGCCTGGTCGACGACGGCGACATGCAGTGAGGAAGCGGTGTCCTGGTCAGTGATGGGGCGGCCCTGCAGCACCGGCGTGCCAATGGTCTCGAAGTAGTGAGGACTGACGCGGAGCGAGATCACATCGGTATCACCGATCCAACTTTCGGAACGTCCACCGATGGATATATCGACGGACATGCAGCAGCCATTCTGAGGACTGAAGCGTGAGAAGCTGGCGCTGCGGACACCGGGGATGCTGTTGAGGCGATCTTCGAGTTGTTGATCGAGCGCGGGGAGTTGATCCAGTTTGTAACCTGCTCCCTGCGGGTCAATGGAAGCGATGAGCCTGCCCTGAGTCTCAAATCCCATGTCTAAATTTTCGAGATTGCGCAGGCTCTGCAGGACCAGGCCGGCCACGGCCAGCAGAACAATCGAGAGGGCAGTCTGCAGCACAACCAGTACCTTTTGCGGTCGCGCCGCTTGATGGCCGATGCTGCGGGCGCCACCGGAGAGCTCCTGGGATGGGTTCGAATGGGTGCCGATCCAGGCTGGCACGAGGCCAAAGACGATTCCCGTGAGAATGGAGAGCAGGAAGGCAAATACGAGAATGGGGTAGGAGGGAGATGTGTTGATGGGAACGTAGGTTGCACCGCGAAAGGCGATGAGCAGGATGGCCTTGGCTCCTGCATAGGCCAGCACCAGGCCGGCGACGCCGCCGATGAGCGAGAGCAAGACACTTTCTGTGAGGAGGGCACGTATCAGGCGCAGGCGTGTGGCGCCGAGCGAGAGCCGGAGCGCGGTCTGCTGCTGGCGAGCTGCGCTGCGGGCGAGCAGCAGATTCGCCAGGTTCGCGCAGGCAATGAGCAACACGAGAATGGATGCAATCGAGAGCAGATACAGGCCGCTCCGCGATCGACTTCTGAACTGAGAGATGCCGCCTCCCCCTGGAGTCAGCCGAATCTGCTGTCGCGGAAGCTGGGCACGATCGAAGTTGCCGAGCGATTGCCCGGAGCTGAGCCACTGCCGCAGTTCCAGGGTTAGTTGTGCCTGGGCTGAGGTTGGATTCACGCCCGGTTTGAGGCGACCAAAAAGGTACAGCCACGCGCCTCCGGTCGGGCTCATGAGGCCCTGCGGACCGTGGAAGGCAAGTTCCTGATGGAGCGGAATCCAAATGTCGGCGGGATCGCTCTCCAGACGGTCGCCAAAGAAGCTTGGCGCAGAAACACCCACCACCGTGACCGGCAATCCGTTGAACATGAAATTGGAACCGATGACGGAGGGATCGGAGGCATATTGGTTTTGCCAAAAACGGTAACTGATCACAGCTACGGGAGTCGCGCCGGGTCGATCATCCGACGGATTGAGCATGCGGCCTGCAGTCGGCTGAACGCCGAAGGTGGAGAAATAATTTCCGGAGACGAATTCGCTTTTGGTGGTCTGGGCTGGCGAATCCGAACCGGCCCGGCGGACGCTCACCGGAAATCTGCTGCCGGAAAAGGCCGCGATCTGCTGGAAGGACGGATTCGTTTTGACGAGGTGCTGGTAAAACGGATAGGAAAAGATGCTCCAGGAGTCTTGCAGACCGCTCCACTCACAACAGAGATTGCCGTCGCCGATGCGATAGAGTTGCTGCGGATTGGCGATTGGAAGCGATTGCAGCAGGACCGCGTGGACGAGGGTGAAGATGGCGGTATTGGCTCCAATGCCCAATGCCAGCGTAAGAACGGCCGTCGCCGTGAAACCGGGCGACAACCGCATTTGACGGAATGCGTACCGTAGGTCCTGCAAGATGGTCATCGTTCCGACGCCCCCAGAAAACAGATTTCTCCGGTAGCGTGAGTGCACGCAAGACGCCAAAGGGGCGAACGTTCAACTGGCTCATATCATGGAGTTTCCCGCGATGGCATCGTGATCCGTGAAGGGCTGGGTGTCCGAATCCGCACAAGCCTGTTCGGAAGTGGACACAATCGAGATCAGCGATTCTGCGCGATGGGGCGCCGCCCGGAGTCGGGGCGGGAAATGGCGAACGACAAATCCCTGGCGACGACGACCGAGTACTATGGCGTGGCAGGCCGCGGCGTCAGGTTCGTCGGCATATCCTTGCCATGCTCGGGATCGTAATCATGCCGGGCCATCCATGCTTTGAATTGGGCCGGTGGCTCGGCGGTCATGGCGCCATTGTGGGTCACGTAGGCGAGATCCTTGACGTCGGTTTGAAGATGGCAGGTGTAGTAGTCGTTCGATTTGCCGAAGACGGGAAACAAAACGATCAGCTCCTGGTTCGGCTTCTTCCATCGCGCCGGATAGGTCTCATAGCCTAAGGACGGAGTCACGTGATTGGAACAATCAAAGCTGAAATCCACACCGTGGACCTGGTCATTTTCAAACAGGTTGGCGCGACCCTCTCCTTTGGATTCCTCCGCGTATCGCTGGTGGTAGAAGGTGGTCTGTTGATTCGGGTGGAAGATGTGGATGCGGAGGGGATAGTCGGAGAGATGCTTACTGTCGGCGCTGAGCGCGGTGGAGGCGAGAAGCAGGCAGACACACAAAGATTGCAATGGGCGCATTCGTATGGACTCCTGACGGCGACCATTCTACCGGAGGAGAGATTCGAGTGACAAAACATTTTGCGACAACTGCGAAAGGGCCAAAAGCGGGTTCGACTGGGCGATTTTTTGCAGCATTCTTCCGGTTGATGGGAACTTCCTGCATAGATTCGCCGTATGGGTGCTGAGAGGCGAATCATGCAAACTCTGCGCCAGGACATTGAGTACGCTCTACGGCAAATGCGGCTGTCACCAGTGTTCACGCTGACGGCAATGCTGACACTCGCGCTGGGCATTGGCGCCACGACGGCCATATTCTCGCTGATTCACAGCGTGATGATGAAGTCGCTGCCAGTGGTCGATCCATCGAGCCTGTATCGGATTGGGTCGGGCAATGACTGCTGCGTGGAAGGCGGCCCGCAGACTGAGTGGGGGATGTATTCGTACCGGTTGTATCAGCGCTTCCAAGCGGCAGCGCCGGAGTTCGAGCAACTGGCGGCATTCCAGGCGGGCAGTTCGCAGTTGAGTGTGCGGCGTGGAGGAACCAACCAGCAGGCCAAGCCGTTGCGCAATGAGTTCGTTTCAGGGAACTATTTCTCAACCTTCGGGATTCAGGCCTACGCCGGCAGAACGCTGACACCTGCGGACGACCAACCCTCCGCCGCGCCGGTCGCGATGATGAGCTATCGCGCATGGCAACAGGAGTACGGATCGGACCCGGGAGTGATCGGAGCGAGCTTCGTCCTGGATGGTCAGCCCTTCACCATCGTAGGCATCACGCCTCCTGGCTTTTACGGGGAAACACTGCGTAGCGACCCGCCGCAACTGTTCGTGCCGTTGCAGCAGGAACCGCTGCTCACGGGGAAGAATTCCATCCTGAAGGAATCGAGCGCATGGCTGCGCGTCATTGGCCGCTTGCGACCGGGAGCTACCACCGCGGGGCTTTCGGCGCGTTTCACGGCCATCATGCGGCAGTGGCTGGTCACGGATTTTGCTGTCGGTCCACTCAAGGAATATCTGCCACAGATCAAAGCCATGCTTCCGAAACAAACCATCGAGGTGATTCCGGCAGGGGCGGGCGTGGAAGCGATGAAGGCGGATTATGAAGTGAGTTTGCAAATCCTGCTGACAGTCTGCTGCCTGGTGCTGCTGATTGCGTGCGCCAACATCGCAAATCTGCTGCTGGCGCGAGGCGCTGCGCGACGGACGCAAACCTCAGTGCGCCTCGCACTGGGCGCTTCGAGAAAGCGCCTGATCCGGCAGTCGCTGACGGAAAGCGTGGTGCTTTCCGTGTTGGGCGGAGCGGCAGGCATGCTGATCGCGTACCTGGGAGTCAAGCTGATTGTGGCGTTGGCGTTTCACAGCGCGCACTTCGTACCGATCGACGCCTCCCCTTCTGTGCCGGTTCTGGCTTTCGCCTTTGGTTTATCGCTGATCACCGGACTGCTGTTCGGGGTCGCGCCGGCATGGCTGACTTCTCGCGGCAACCCAGCGGAAGCACTGCGTGGAGCCAGCCGCAGTACGCGCGACAGCACGTCACTGCCGCAGAAGATTCTGGTGGTGTTGCAGGCCACGCTCTCGATCGTTCTGTTGGCCGGAGCCGGCCTGCTGATTCGCAGCCTGCAGAAAATGGAGCATCAGGATTTTGGATTTGAGACGGACCATCGCGTGAACATCAGCGTGAATGCGCCTTTTTCCAGCTATCCCCCGGACAAACTGGATGCGCTCTACCGCGAGCTGCAGAACCGTCTCTCCCACATTCCTGGAGTTGAGCGCGCGGCGCTCGCCGGCTACACTCCCTTCACCAACAACTGGGGCGACCTGATTCTTCGCGAAGGCCAGGGCGTTCCGCAGGTGAATGAAGACTCCGGTTCTTCCTGGGATCGGGTGAGCCCCGGCTACCTGGAGGCGATGGGGGAGCGCATTTTACGTGGCCGCAGCATCACTCAACAGGACACGGCGGCAACGCAAAATGTCGCCGTGGTGGATGAGAGCTTCGTTCGAAAATTTTTCAAGAAAGGCGAGAATCCGATCGGCACGCATTTCGGCATGGACGTGCTGAAGTACAGCGGAACCTATGAGATTGTGGGCGTGGTGCGCAATGCCAACTATACCGATCCCAGCGACCACTGGAGACGCCCGTTGTTCTTTGTGCCGCTGGCGCAACATGTGCGTTATGACACGCCCATGATGCAGACGGTCGAGGATCGCACTCACCTGATCGGGGCTGTGGTGTTGCAGTTGCATGGCAGCATGGAGGGCCTGGAGCCGCAGGTGCGCCGGATTTTCGCGGAAGTAGACCCCAACCTGACTCTGATCAGCATGCGAACCATGCAGGAACAAGTCGCGAACCGACTGGACCAGCAGCGAACGGTCGCGCAAATGACAGGACTGTTCGGCATTCTGGCGCTGATTCTGGCGGCGGTCGGGCTCTACGGAGTGACTGCTTATACCGTGGAGCGGCGCACGGGAGAGATTGGAGTGCGGATGGCGCTAGGGGCGAACCGCGGCACCGTGATTCGCCTGGTGCTGCGGGGAGCGTTCCTGCAGATTCTGATCGGACTTGCGATCGGCATTCCGATTTCCATCGCGTGCTCTCACCTGATTGCAGCACAGCTATACCAGGTGAAGGGGTGGGATCCCGTGGTGCTGGCAGGATCGATCCTGGCGCTGGGAGTTTGCGCGTTGCTGGCAAGCATCATCCCGGCACTACGAGCGGCGTCTATCAATCCGGTGACGGCCTTGCGCGTGGAATAGCATGGATACAGCCGTTCAGTTGGCTGAGATGAAGCTGTGCTTAGCGGGCATCTTCGGCGGCGAGCTCGTCCAGTAGGTTTGCCGCTTTGGTAAGGTTGTCTACGCCAAAGATCAACAGCGCCTGCGCCGATCCGGGCTCCATGCCGCAGTAGGAATAGTCAATGTTGATCTGGTGCTCGCCCAGACGGGCGGCTGCGCGGCCCAGTTCCCCGGGGCGGTGTACAACCCGGACCGCAGCGACCTGAGTCTGCTCGAAGATCATACGCAGACCGCCCAGCACCGCCTTGGCGGCGGCCGGATCGTCGACCACGAGTCGGGCCAGGCTCTCGCCTTCTTCCACAAACGATTGAAAAGCCAGGATGTTCACCCCTTTTTGCGCCAAGGCGAGGAAGCAGTTCCCCAGCGCACCTGGTTTGTCTTCAATCGTCACGGTAAATTCTTTCATCTTGGGCATGCGGTGTGATTTCCTTGGTATCCGGGCTTGAAGAAGCGGGAGAACTGATTTTTATCATACCCGGTCGGGGGATGGGGCTTGCAACTGAACGAGGTGAGAACAAATCTGCGAGCCGTTAAATTACATGCCATTCGACGGGTCGAGACTTGGGATGGCCAACAACTGTTCGACTGCGGCATGGAGGCGAGCGGCGAAGGCAACATGGGATTCCCCGGGCTCCTGCCGGAGCGGCTGACCCACGCGTACCGCGAGCCCCGGCGGCCGGAGACGGGAAAATCCGGTCCGCTGCGCCGCCTGCCACAGTCCCGCGATGCCGACAGGGACAACCTGTGTGCGGGATTCCGCAGCCAGCAGACTAATGCCGGTCTGAAACGGCTGCAACTCGCCGGTGAGGGTGCGCCGTCCTTCAGGGAATACGAGCACGTTGTAGCCACGGTCGAGGGCTTCCCCAGCGTGCGCAAAACTCCGCCGCAGGCCGGCGCCGGCGGGAAGTGGAAAGACATTGAGGAGGGCCGTCACCAGAAATGCCTGTACGGGAGCCAACCAGCGGAGCGGCCCTGCGCCGACACCTGCTGCACGCCGGCGCTGCTTCCAGGCTTGTAGCAGTTCGGCGGACATGGCGACGGACATGTGCAGCCGTACGGGTCGCGGAAGCGCGTACAGCACCAGCGGAACGTCGAATGCGGTGACGTGATTGGCAACATAGATGGAAGGCTGCGGCGGCAGGGCTTTGGGATCGCATTCGACGCGGGGATGGGCAAGCAGCCACACGAGCGGACGCAATTTCACTTCGATGAACAGGATTCGCAGGAACTGCACGGGCGGGCTCCAGGGCCAGTGGGGATACTTTGCCGTGGATGGTTTTGCCTGAGCCTTCGGCGCGATGGCGGCCGGCGCATGATTGTCTGGATTGGATTGCGCAAGATTCTGCTCCTGAACCGATGCCTCCTGAGTGTCCTTGCCGGGAAGTTCGCCGGGCGGTTCAGGCTGATGAACGGTGACCAGGCGACGCAGATCTGCTATGGTGCGGGCCGACGCGATGGCCGCATCACCGATGGAAACGCCGAATTGGTCTTCCATCGCCATGGTGAGTTGCATACGACCCAAACTGTCGAGATGGAGATCGGTGGCGAGTTCCGCCGTATCGTCGAGGTTCTGGACGGCCTGTCCGGAGACCTGCTGCAGCAGGCGCAACAGGGGGTCCTGGCCAGGAGTGAGGGATGAGGAGGGGACTTCAGAGCCAAGTTGTTGGCCCACCCAGACCGCGACCTCGCGGCGCAAGAGCTTGCCCATGGTGTTGCGGGGAAACTGATCGACAGGCCAGCGCAGGATGCTGCGAATCTGTTGAAATTCCTGCAAGCCCCGATTGGCGGCCGAGAGAATCTGCGTCAGGCCGGTGTCTTCTGCTCCATCCTTGAGAATCACGACAGCGACCGGCTCAGGCCCGCGGGGTGATTCCCACGCCACCACCATGCAGTCGCGAACGCCGGGCTGAGTGCGGACCACTTGCTCCAGATCTTCGGGATGGATATTCATTCCCGAGGCGGCGACGATGACATCGCTTTTGCGGCCGAGAAAGCGCATCTGACCGGATGGATCGACTGCTCCCAAATCCCCGGTGTGCAGCCACTCGCCGGAACGGGGCTCAA
The DNA here is from genome assembly GCA_963756315.1 of uncultured Acidobacteriota bacterium. Taxonomy (GTDB): domain Bacteria; phylum Acidobacteriota; class Terriglobia; order Terriglobales; family Acidobacteriaceae; genus JAKAAZ01. The sequence goes on along the minus strand of CAVWNI010000009.1, from coordinate 219,491 downwards.
TGCCGCCATGGCGCCAGGTACCGGCGGCCAGCATGGGCCCGCGCACCAGGATTTCGCCATCGTCGGCAACGCGCACTTCGCGTCCGGCAAGCGGTTTGCCGATGCTGCCGTGGGCGGGATGAAAGGGATGGTTGAGGGTAGCGAGCGCGGTGGTCTCGGTCATGCCGTAGCCCTGGACGAGCACGAAACCGAGCGCGTTCCAGAACTGTTCGACTTCTGCCGGGAGAGAAGCGCCCCCGGAAACAAAGGCCCAGAATTTAAAGCCGAAGAGGCGATGGACGTCGCGGAGACGCCACCATTTCTTCCAGACACTCTGACTCTGGATAGCGTTGAGGCGCGCCTGCAGCCGCAGGTCGGTGGAGAGTAAGTAAGCGCGCAACAATTCCAGCACGCGGGGGACAACGGCGGCGACGGAAATGCGCTGACGGCGGATTCGCTCCACAAGGTGGGCGGCGACAAGATTGTCGTCGTAGTGCACCTGGGCGGCCAGCAACGGGGGCACCCACAGGCCCATGAACTGGCCGAAGACGTGGCTGAGCGGCAAGGTGTGGAGAAAGCGGAGTGGATGCACCCAGCGTTCATAGCGCAGATATTTCTGAATCTCTCGTTCGAGCACCTCGACGCTGGAAAGCACATTGCCGTGGGTGTGGACGATGCCTTTGGGAGTGGAGGTGGTTCCCGAGGTGAAGAGAATCTGGAGCGGAGTTTCGGGGTTGAGTGAAGGTTCGGGCTGCAACATGGGCGACGGCGGCAGGGTGGATGCAAAATCTTCGAAGGCGAGGGTCGGAGTGGATTCCGGAAATGAATCCGAGTGCGTCAATTTCAGGAGATGGTCGGCATCGCCAACGATGAGTTTCGGGGTGACGTCAACGATGACGCGCGCGGCAAAATCAACGCTGCCGGCGGCATCGAGCGGAACCGCGATGACGCCGCGGAGCACGCAACCGAAGAATGCGGCGACCCACTCGGCCGAGTTTGGTCCCCAGAGGAGAACGCGTTCGCCGGAGGCGATGCCGCGATCGGAGAGCATGCGCGAGAAACGACCTGCCAATGTCGCCAGCCCAACGTAGGTGGTGGCCACGCGCCGATTGCCCGGATAGCTGACGATGGCAACCTGCTTACCATGGCGCTGAAAATCTTCGACGAGAGTGGCGAGATGTTTCCGCATGATTTTATGGATGCGCGCGCAATTGAGAAGAATGGTATCAGGCGAAAAGTACAGCGATTGTTTACGTCGCGCAGAATCGAAGGTGCCCGGCTGAGGTCGACGGCAAGATTCGGGAACAGCAGGTTGAGGAACAATTCTTTATCCACAACGACCGGAACGACGCAGACTATTCGGGGATGGCGGTGGGAATCGGCTGAGAAGCATCCTCGGCGATGGGGCGCACGCGGATGCGGTCGACCCGGCGGTGAGATGATTCGAGCACCTCGAGGCGCAGACCGGCCAGCTCAATGACTTCACCGGGAAACGGGATGTGCCCGGCCTCCTCTGTGACCAGGCCGCCGACGGTAGTCGATTCATACTCGCCGGCGGGAGGCAGCGAGACGGAGTCGGCGAACAGGTGCTCGAGCTGCGCCAGCTCAAAATTTCCAGGAACGATGTACGAGCCATCGGGCTGCGGTTGCGCGGTTTCTTCCGCAGCGCTGGTCTCATGCTCGTCGCTGATTGCCCCGACGATTTCTTCCACGATGTCCTCAATGGTGACGAGGCCGGCAAGGCCGCCGTATTCATCAATGACGAGGGCCATGTGCTGTTTGTCGCGCTGCATCTCGCGGAGAAGGGACTGAATATTTTTGGTTTCCGGCGTGAACATGGCGGGGCGGGCGATGGAGCCCACTGTGGCGTTGGCGGCTTCAATGTCGGGGATGTGCAGCAGGTCGTGCATGAAGGCGATGCCGACGACGTCATCCAGATTGGCGCTGTATACAGGCACGCGAGAATAGGAGTGGGTGCGCAACTGGTCTGAGAACTCTGCCAGTGTCATGGCGGCGGAGACGGCGAAGATCGAGGGCCGCGGGGTCATCACCTCGCGCACAATCTTGTCGCCGAATTCGACGGCGGAGCGGACGAGAGCGCGATCGCTTTCATCGAGGATGCCTTCCTCCTTACCGGCTTCAATGAGCGCCTCGACGGCTTCAGCAGAATCCTCTTCGACCTGGGGCTGGTCGGATTCGGCCAGCGCAGCTATGGAAAGCAGGAAGCCCAGCACGAGGGTGATGGGGAAGACGAGAAAGAAGAGTGCGCGCAGCGTGCCAGTGAGGCGGGCCACCCATTGACCCCGCGTGCGCGTGAAAAACAATTGCGGCAAAAAATCGTGAAACAGCAGAATGGAAAGAACGATGGCGAGCAGAGTCTGGGCAACGTCCGTCACGAGGGGAGCGGAGTTTGACTGATGTGCGCGCAGGGCGATGTGAGCGAAAACGAGCGCCAGAGATGCGAGCGAAAGCAGCGCAAGGATGGAGGCGGATTGGGCTGCATGTTCGCGAGTCATGTGCAGGCGAGGCTCAATCTGTTGCTCCCACACGTCAATATTTTCCTGAAATTCGCGGGAGAGAAATTTTCCCATCTCCGAGTAGAGGCGGTTGACGTAGGAGGCGAGCGTGAGGGTTGCGAGCAGCAGCACGATCAATATGAATTGCAGAACTGTCATGGGCGTGCCGCCGGTTTCTTCGCAGTTTTTCTCGAAGGCAGAATTTTGCGAGCCGCGGCGGCCCGGGGCAGCGGTGTTCCGATTCCGACTGCGAGCGATAAGGGCGCTGGGCAGGCGGAAGCGGTGGCGCAATGCCTCCTCATGCAGGGCCATTTCGCCTGCATCGGTTTCGTGGTCATATCCGGCCAGATGCAGCAAACCGTGCAACATGAGAACTTTCAACTCGATGAGCAAGGGATGACCGAATTGACGGGCCTGTCGCGCGGCGGTGTCGAGCGAAATGGCCAAATCTCCTGCAAACGCGGGACGAGGAACGTCACGCTTGCGGGTGGGGACAGCGAGCGCGGGAAATGAAAGCACGTCGGTGGCTTTGGGAATGCCGCGAAAGAGTCGATTCAGCTTTTTGATTTGGGCATCCGTGGTGAGCAGGACAGAGACCCTGCCGGTGACGGGAACGGCGCGGCGCACACGGCGAAGATATGGCTGCAGTGCGGGAAGAACGAACTCGGCACTGAATCCTGCAAGTTTCTTATTGTCGGCTTCAGGGTCGATGGAAATCATCGCATGAAGCATGGTATCGCAGCTGCATGAATTTTCACATGAATCGCATGGGTCGCCGGATGCGGAAGCTGATGAAACCCACTCCTGACAGCAGAGGCGCGATCAGGAGTGGGGAATCAAATTTCCGGCGGCAAATTCTGTTACTGGGTTTGTACCTGCGGCTTTTCGCTGGTCCCATTTTGCAAGGGTTCGGCGATTCCGAGCGGCAACTCCCGCTGGCCGCGGGTGTAGCCGTCGTATGCGCAGACGATGCGCTGCACCAGCTGATGCCGCACGACATCTCCCTGCTCGAAATAGCAAAAGTCGATGCCATCGACATTTTTCAACACATCGATGGCTTCGATGAGTCCGGACTTGCGCGGGTTGGGCAGATCGATCTGGGTAATATCGCCGGTGATGACTGCCTTGGCGTTGTTGCCCAGGCGGGTGAGGAACATTTTCATCTGCTCGCTGGTAGTGTTCTGTGCTTCGTCCATGATGATGAAGGCGTCGTTGAGGGTGCGACCGCGCATGAAGGCGAGCGGGGCAACCTCAATCACGCTGCGTTCCAGCATTTTGTCGACGCGATCCGGTTCGAGCAGATCGTACAGGGCGTCGTACAGCGGACGTAGATACGGATCGACTTTTTCCTGCAGGGTACCAGGAAGGAATCCGAGGCGCTCGCCAGCTTCGACGGCGGGGCGAACCAGCACGAGGCGCGAAACTTTTTTGGCGGTCAACGCGGCTACTGCCATGGCGACCGCGAGATAGGTTTTGCCGGTGCCAGCCGGCCCGATGCCGAAAACCATGTCGGAGCGTTCGATTGCCTCCAGGTACTGCCGCTGATTAATCGAGCGTGGCTGCACCATGCGTCGAATGCCGGTGGATCGCTGCTTACCGCTGTCGACCAGGCTGCGCAGGGTAACGGCCTTGTCGGCCACGACAAGTTTCAACATCCCATGCAGTTCACCGTTTTGTAGCGTGACGCCGCCACGGCGAAGGGCTTCGAAGTCGGCGAAGATCTGCTCCACACGGGCAATGACCTCCGGTTCGCCTTCGAGATAGAGGGCATCGGAGCGCAGGTCGATGTGGACTTTCAGGGAATTTTCGATCAGGTGGAGGTTCTCGTCGCGGGTGCCGAAGATGGGCTCGATGTTGGGGGTGATCTCGATGGTTTTCTTCATCAATAAGACTATTTGCCTCCATGATAGTCTGGTGCGCCAAGGCGGCAGACAGCGTGAGCTGCCTGAGGACGGTACATTGTGTTGGATTGCGGGAAGGTCAGTTCGGATGGCCAAAAAGTGGGCTTGACGGCTGGCGGGAGCGCATCTTTCCGGGCGGGTTCGAACCCATGAAGGGAGCTTGCCGGTCGTCCGTGTCGCAGTGCGTCGTTGAGCACGAGGATGATGCGGACAGACTAGCGCCGCGAGAAGATTGCGTCAATCGGCAAATGAAAAATATTTTTGCAGGATCAATCGCGACACGTGAAAGCGATTTGGAGCAACGCTACTGCGACGACTCACCCGCGACGGGGTAGCCGTGGGCCACCCAATCCTTGCCAAAACTGGTGGGCAGCATCACCACGTGGAAATGGGTGTAGCGCATGGCTTTGAGCGCCTGCACTGCGGGACGAATATTGGGGCATTTCTGGATGGGACAACAGCCGCAGTAAATGTAGATTTCCGAATTCTTTGGGAATTTGGCAACGGCTTGCTTGAACGCTTGCAGGCCCTGTGGAGTGGAGGCGGGTCCGGCATAGATGGCGCCGGGAATGTGCATGCTTTTGTAGAGAACCTGAAAGCCGACTTGCAGGATGATTGGCTGGGCGCCGGAGCCGTTGGAAAGCAGGGCGGCCAACTCGCTGGGTTGGGTGACTTGGGCGGACGTCCAGGGATCGGCAGGGGCGTTCTGCGCGTAGGCTGTGTCGTGTGCCATCGCAACAATGCCGACCTGAATCAGGATTGCGGCGAAGGCGAGTGCGCGGGAGCTGGACGCAGAGAAAGCCATGTCGTCAGTGTACCGCCGTAGCGGGAACGCCCGTCATTCGACGGCTCGCTGAATGCCGCGCATACTCTAAGGGATGGAAAATCTGGAATCGGAGTACCCGACGTTCAAACAGATCCAGGAAACGCTGGAGGCATACCGCACGGGCGGCGATGCTTTGATGGAACTCACATGCAAGAGACGCGCGGAAGTGGAAGCTGCGGAGTCCGAGGCCAGACGAGGGCATGGAAAAAGGCGGGTAAGCGGAGTTCGCATCGATCGGGCAACCCCAGCAATCTCGATTGACCCATTCAGAGGGTTCACGTAAACTAAGTGCTTGCGCAGGGTGTTGAATTCCCCGCCCTTGCGGCAACCTAACCTGCAGGCAATTTCAAGTTCCCGGGGTGCGCTGATGGCTAAGCGGCGCAGATTCTGATGGATGGTTGAGCGCGCCTAGGGTAGAGCAGGCAAACAGACTTCCGATTCAGCGAAAGAGAATTTTTTCATGGCAAATCATGTTTCGTCTTTGAAGCGCGCGCGGCAGACCGTCAAGCGCACCGCCGTCAATCGCGCCAACCGCAGCAAGCTACGCAACGGCCTGCGCGCGATGCGGGAGGCCCTGAAGCAGAACGACGTACCCGCCGCCAAGGCGCAGTACAACCAGACCGTCTCCATGCTGGACAAGAGCGTCCAGAAGGGCATTCTGCACGACAACACCGCTTCTCGCTACAAGAGCCGGCTGAATGCCCGGCTGAAGGCTCTGGCGACCAAAACCGCCTAAGTTTCCAGCCCCTGCCACGCAGGTACCGGCGTCACAGCTCTGATCTTGTCCTGGCCCAGGCGAGGACAAGATCTCCCTTCCTTCTGGATTCCTCCCATCCTCCCGCACCACCAGCGGTAGTGCGAGTGCATACCCGTTCTTATTGCATCGCCGCAGCGGCGACCAGCGCATCGAGCGCTGAGGTTTGACGCGTGGCGTCGGCGGAATCGAACGGTCCCTGCCAAAGCGCACCGAACTGATGATTGGGACCTTGATCCCTGGTCCAGATGCTGGTGGCGTTGGCATCGATAAACCGCTTGTACTGAGGATTGGGCATGGCGGCGTAGAGAGCCATGAGATTGCGCACGAAGACGCCTTTGAACTGAGGGGTATCGCCGCCTGAGACCGAACGGTCGACCAGAATGCCGTTGACGGTGAGATTGGCGATGGCGGCGTTGGCGATGGATTCGGCCTGTGGTATGAGGGTTGGATCGTGGTCGGCTTTTGAGAGTTCGACCAGGGCGCCCAGAATCACTCCCTGGTTATAGGACCAGGTGTTTCTGCCGTTGTTGGTGCAGGCGGCGGGGTTGGTTGAGGTTAATCCGTCATTGACAAGATTTTGTGAGTTGATCATGCCGGAGGCCTTGAACCAGGCCCACTCTTTCCGAGCCCACGCCAGGTAAGAAGCTGAAGCGGCTCCGGTGGTTCTGTTGGCGAGAGAGGCGGCGACCGCGAGGAAGAGCTCGTTGGCAATGGCGTTTTTGTAGTTGGCCGGTTTTTTCCACCAGACGCCGCCGCCGCATGTGGTGGTATCCCATTCGGTAGAAATGTCCGCAAAGATGGTCTCGGCCATGGCGAGGTAGGCCTGCTTGCCCGTGAGGTCATAGGCGTCGATCCAGGCGAGCGCCCACCATCCTTCATCATCGTCATACAGGTTGAGGAAGTTGGTGGTGTGGTCGGCGGCGCTGGCATTGCTGAAGGTGTTGGCGATCGCAGGCAGATATTGGGTGCTGCCGGTGACTCTGGAATAGTTGGCGAGCACGGTCATGGCATTGGCGGCGTTCCACCAGCCGGCGGGGGCGGCATAGAGGCCGGTCGATTGCGAGTACCACTGTTGCAGGGCATCGACGCCGTAGGTGGCCTGCTGCGAGTAGCTGGGCGTCGAAGCGCCATCGCTGCTCGAGGAAGGGCCAGTTTCGGCAAAGGCGGTCGCGATCAAAATGCAAAGGCCAGACAGATACAGAGTTTGCCGGATCATCTTTTTCACCATGATATTTCCCTCCCATGCCGTGGGCCGAGTGGGGGAACCGCCAGTTTATTTTCGGCAACGATGGTTCAACCCTCGGCCGGTTGATGCCATTCGAACAGCTTTTGCTTGAGACGCTGGACCGTGGCTTGATATTCCGGTTGACTCGCGAGATTGCGAATTTCCTGAGGGTCCGCGCGCAGGTTGTAGAGTTCGGGGGTGTCGTGGGTCCAGTAGGTGTATTTATACTCCCCATCGCGGATCATGTATTTGGCGCCGTCATTCCCGAGGCTGAACTCAGCAAAAACGGGACCCCGGTCGCCATGGGAGTCCGGCTTCCGCACCAGGTCGGCGAAGCTATTGCCGTCGCTGGGTCCGGGGGCTGGGACGCCGCATAAGTCGGTCAGGGTTGCAGAAAGAGAAATCAGGCTGACGGGCGCGTCGCAGACCGCCGGAGGGCTGCCCGGGACCCGTACGATGAGCGGAACGCCGCAGGAACCTTCATAGAATTGGAACTTATCCCAGAGTCCAAGGTCGCCGAGCATTTCGCCATGGTCCGCGGTGTAGATGACGATGGTGTTGCGATCCAGCCCCAATCGGGTGAGCGCGCGCAGGACTTGCCCGACGCAATCATCCGTCTGCGCCAGATTGCCGTAGTAGGAGGCCATTCTCTTCCGCGCTTCGGACGGATCGTTTCGACTGATGCCCAGTTCCGGCGTCGGCGGACACAACTCAATGGAACGCTGTACTCTTTCGGGTAAGTGCTGCAGATTTGCCTTGCCCCATGTGGGCGAGAGTTTCATCTGCTCCGGCGGGAACATGTCCGCGAAGCGTTGTGCGGGCATAAACGGCTCGTGCGGCTTGAGGAAGGAAGAGATAAGAAAAAACGGCTCGTCTTGCGTGTAATTTTCGAGAAAGCGGATGGATTCCCGGGCGACAAAGCTTTCAAAGTGATCCTCTTCTTCCATGGTGGAAGGTCGTCCGACGGCCACTGCACCCAGTCGATCGTCCCGTTGGCGGTGGCCTTTCCAGGGATCGCCTTCCTCGCGCCATAAGGCTGGAACCTGCGGCAGGCCTGCTCCGGAGTCGGGATGGCCTACCTCATCTTCATACAAATGCACTTTCGGCCCCAAATATTGCCACCAGTCGTTGAACTGCAGCTTGTAGTCGAAGCCGTGGGTCTGCCCATCCAAAAAATGCATCTTGCCGATGAGGGCGGTCATGTAGCCGGCGCTGTGAAAGCGATCGGCCATGGTCTTGTGTTTGAAGGAGTATGGGATCGAATCGTTTTTCGTCTCCTTGAGGATATTTCCGAGCAAGTTGTGCGTGTAGAGCCCGGTCAGCATGGAGGCTCTGGATGGCGCACAGACGGGGTTGGTGCAGTAGGCGCTGGTGAAGCGAATGCCTTCGCCAGCCAGACGATCGAGGTTTGGAGTCCGCGCGGTAGTGTCTCCGCAAACACCCATGCAACTGCGCTTGTGCTGGTCCGACATTAAGAGAAGCACATTGGGCCTGCGCGAATTTGCCGCTTGTGCAGCGTCCGGGTTGGCATCCGTCGTATCAGGGGCAGCGGAGGTATTGACGTTGATGCCAAGAGCGCCAAGCGCGGTGGCGGCCACTGACAAGAATTTTCTTCTGTTCATCGCTTGTTTTTCTCCTCATTCGGCGTGCAAAGTTGCTGCAGCAGTTGGGCCCAACGATCGCCATAGTCGTTCCATCCGCCGAGGTGCTGGACGCGGTCGAGGGCGGCGGCGCTCATGCGCTGTTGCAGTGTGGGGTCGTCGACAAGCCGTTGCAGCCGGTCGGTGATCGCGACCGCGTCCCGGGGCGGAACGATGAAGCCCTCCACACCGTCGGTAAAGAGATTCTCCGCGCCGGAGTTGGAGGTAGCGAGGACGGGACAGCCACATGCCATGGCCTCGCCCTGCACCATGCCAAAGCCCTCGTCGATGCTGGGCAGGACAAGGACGTGACTGCGGCTGAGATATTCGAGCAATTGCTTTTTGGGGACGGTTCCAAGCATCTCGACGTGCTGGGTGGGAAGCTTTGCGAGCACGGGCTTCATTTCACGCAGGATGCTGCCGATGAGGCGAAGGCGTTTGCGCGGGTGACGAAGGCGGGCAAACGCTTCCAGCAGATAGGGAATGCCCTTATGCAGGCTGACCTGGCCGATGAAGATGACCTGAAACTCATCGGGCGGCGGAGTGGCCACGGGGCGGAATGCGTCGAGGCGCACACCATAGGGGATGATCTGGATTTTTTCGACGGGGATGCCCTCGGCGACAAAGCTGCGTGCGGCGAAATTCGACGGCACGGTGATGGCGTCGGCCATGGCATATTGGCGTTCCTCACGTTCCGTGTCTCGAGGGTCTTCGGTTTCGAGGGGAAGCTTCCAGCGGTCGTACTCCTGCTGCATGACGCGGCCGCGATAGCGCGCGTGGGTAGAACCGCGGTCGCAGATATATTTTCCGCCGCGGGCCTGGATGAGCCGGCCAGCGGTCAGTCCAGCGCCGGAGATGGCAATGAGTGCGTCCAGGTGGGTTTGGGAGCGGGCGACGCGGCGCGTCATCCAGGCGTCAAACGCAAGCGCGTTCCAATAATCGAGACCTTCGGTCCATCGCGAAGGATAGAGGCCGTAGCGGGCCAACAAGGCGAGTCCGCCATGAATCCAGGGAAACGTCTGAACGTATTCGTGGGGAAGACCTTCGCGTTGCAGGCGTCGCCACGGATAGGTGGAGTAGACGGTGTCTAAATAGTTATAGCGGCGTAGTTGGTGCGCGAGTTCGAAGTGATGGAAGACGCCAAAAACCGCCTGAGATACGCGCACTGCCTTCTCTCCTTATCCTACCCTTTCCGTTGCAAAGGGAGGGCACCCGCAGGGATGCATTGTTGCACCGAGCATCTGCTGTGAGCTTAAAGTAACAGGCGCGACGGACGAACCGCGAGATCCTTCGCTTCGCTCAGGATGACAACAAACAAACCTCCTCTAATGCGCCAGGGCATAGTAGCCCTGGCGAGCCTGGACGTGGAGCGATTTTCCGTTTTGGCGGCAGGCAACGCCAATGCGCCTATACGTGCCATCCTTCACGTTGTTGGTGGGGGTGTAGCTGGCGAGATATTCGGTACGCAGCTGGCTTTCGATGGTATCGAACGCTGCGGGCAGATTGCGTCCATTCTTGCCAATTGGGAAGAGTTCGCCGCCGGTGGCTTCGACCAGTTTGCGCATGGGCCCATTGTTAGAGAAATCAAGCGATCCGTAGATGCCGGGATCGGAGATCAAGAGGACGTAGACGATGGCGTCGGCCTTCTGGGCGGCTTCAATGGCAGACCGGAGGTTCTCCTGGCTACCTTCATCCTGACCGTCGGTCAACAGGATGAGAGCTTTACGCCCGGATTCCTGACGCAGCTTGTCGTTGGAGGCAAGATAGACGGCGTCGTACAGGAGAGTTCCTTTGGGCTTGGTCACGGAGGGAATCGTGCCGTTGGCGTAGTTGCCTGAGCTGGAGTTGATTTGAGCGGTATCGAGTGCTCGCTTGAGATCGGACGAACTGCTCGTCCAGTCCGCCATCATATCCACGGTAACGTCGAAGGAGATGAGGAAGGCTTCGTCGGTGGGCCGGAGGATGCGCCGCAGAAAGGCGGCGGCGGCCTGCTGCTCCTGGGGCAGAACTCGCTCCTGACTAAGGCTGGTGTCGAGCAGGATACCGAGAGAGAGCGGCAGGTCGCTTTGCGCGGAAAAGCTCTTTAGCTGTTGCTGTTGATCATCCTCGAAAACACCGCAATCGGAGCGTGTAAGGTTTGGAATCAACTTGCCCTGCTGGTCATGAACCAGAAAAAACAGGTCGACCAAGTTCACGCTGACGCGGAGTGTGGGGATCGGGGCCGACGGGCTGGCTGACTGGGACGCAGCGGCCGGGGTGGGGGAAGTGCTGGGATTCGGCGGCGATTCGGGCGTTTGCGGCCCGGACTGTGGCACCGGCGCGGACTGGCGCTCCGACTGCGGAGAATTCGGCACAGCTTCGCTGGGAGGAGCGTCGGGCCGGGGGGCCAATTGTGCCAGCAACAACGGTGTTGCCATCCAACAAAGCATGAGGACCGGAAACAGGGCGGCCAGTGAAAGGCGCCGCCTAGCCCGGTACGCTGTCGGGTCGTACTGACGCGAGCGGGTCAAGAGGGTTCCCCGAAAGGAGCGCGAGCTGAGTGGCGGAAAAAGGGAGGAAGGAACCCGGATCGTTGGGGCTTTTCGCAACCAGTGGCTTCGGCGCGGGCGGAAATCAGGGAGCGGATAGTTTGACGCGGCATTGACAACTCTGCTGGGCACTTTCTGCTTCCCACCGTACAATGAAAAGAACAAGAACGGAAGAGAGCCCGAGCGGAAACTAACGAGAGATGGATTTTGATGTGGCCAGGATATTTCATGATTGGAAGTAACAGGTTTGCCCGGATCTCCGGGATGGATTCGGTAAAAGCTGGAGTTCTATTGTTTGCGTGCCTGCTTTGGATTGCGGGGCCCCAGGCCGGAGCGCAGGACGCCCAACAGGTGCCGAATGCGCCGAGTTCCGGCCAGTCCAATTCAGGCGGGAGCGCTGCACCGGGGGCTCAAGCACCGGGCGTCACCAATCCTCCCCCTTCCTCTCTAAAGTTGCCCAATTTGCTCCACGATGTAACGCCGGGAGAAGGCACGGTGCCGGGCCCGACGAGTTCGTCGGCGGGTACAACGACGGGGACCGATGAGTCCGCGGCACCACCCGCTCAGCCGCAAGCTACGCCATCGAATGTTCCACCTCCGGTGATTCCGCCGACAGGCCAGGGGCCATCGGTAGCCACCTATACTTTGCGGACTCGAGTCAATGCGGTCATGGTGCCGGTCACGGTGAAAGACTCCCATGGCGCGCTGGTTACGGGCCTGAGCTACCACGACTTCCAGATCTACGAAGACGGTGTGCAACAGCGGCTCACCTTCTTTACGGAGGATCCATTCCCGCTTTCGGTCGCCTTTGTGATCGACCAGAACCTGCCAGCCGACACGATGAAGCGGGTGAACGAGGCGCTGAGTGCATTCCAGGGCGCGTTCGCGCCGTATGACGAAGTCGCGGTGTACACCTACGCGACCCATGTCAGTCAGGCGACTGGGTTTACCGGTGCGCAGAGCGATCGACTGACGGCCACGCTAGACCGGGTCAAATCGCCGGGCCGCTACATGGAAGTTCCCACCAATACCGGCCCGTTGGCAGAGGGGCCGATCATCAACGGTCAAATGGTGGATCCGAATACGACGCCGATGCACGACGGCAACTTTATCGCCATCATCCCCAAAGAAAGCTACGTGTTGAACGATGCCATTCTCCGCGCAGCGACCGACCTTTCGCAACGGGGCCGCGGGCGAAGGAAGATGATTTATGTCATCAGCGACGGCAAGAACCAGGGGAGCACCGCTTCCTATAAAGAAGTGGTTCGCTACCTGTTGACGAACCAGATTGCCGTGAATGGGACGTTGGTGGGTGAGTCTGCCCTGCCCGTCTATGGCTTCCTCGACCGCTACCACATGCCCTGGCAAATGAATGACAACATCCTTGTGCAATATCAGAAAGCCACCGGCGGCATTCTGGATGCGGAGCTTTCACGCAACGCCATCGAGGCCAGTTTCGCAAGGGTTGCAGGGCAGGTCCGTAATCAATACACATTGGGCTACTACAGCCATATTTCCACGCTCGATAGCCGGTTCCGCAAGATTGAGGTACGTGTGCTGCTACCCAACGTAACGGTGATTGCCAAGCAGGGTTATTACCCGACTGCCACAGCCAACCAGTAGGGATGGATGACGGCAGCCGCGACCACCAGCGTTCTGGGCCTGACCGCGGCCGTGATTTGGGGCGCGGCGGATTTCAGCGGGGGTATTGCCGCGCGTTATTTGCGCGTGTACTGGCTGCTGGTGATCTCCCATGCCTGCAGTCTGGCGGCCTTGGTGTTGCTGGCAGGTTTGCTGCATGATCCACTTCCCAACGCACATATCCTAGGATGGGGCTTGATCTCCGGTTTCGCGGGCGGCAGCGCGCTGCTGATGTTTTACTATGCGCTTTCGCTGGGAGACATGGGTATCACGGCCGCCATCACAGGCTTGCTGACGGCTGCCCTTCCAGTGTTATTTACGCTGGCAACGATTGGCGCGCCGAGCCGACGGCAACTGGTCGGATTTCTGCTGGCCGCCGGAGCCATCTGGCTGATCAGCAGCCAGCCAGGCATCGTGGGTGAAGCCGGCGAGGAAGCGATCCAAGAGCGGAGAAAAAAACTCGCCCTGGCAATTCTGTCCGGGGTCGGTTTCGGTGTGTATCTGATCGCACTGCGGCAAGCCAACGGCGGAGGACTGCTGTGGCCGCTGGCGGCATCCCGCGTCAGCAGCCTGACGCTGGCGGTGGCGGGGGGCCTGATTTTCAGCCGCAGGAGTTTCACGGTGGAAGCGGAAGCCACAACTTCTTCGCCGGCTTTCGAAGCTTCAAAAACAGGTCGATGGGACAGCAATGCCAGGCGAGCGAAGATCGGCATCGCGCTGGCGATACTGGCCGGCGCCTGCGATACCAGCGGCAATTTCTTTTTTGTGGCTGCAACACGCACCGGCAGGCTGGACGTTGCGGCTGTACTGGCTTCGTTGTACCCGGCTTCAACGATTCTGCTGGCCATCTGGCTGCTGAAGGAACGCACTACCGCCCGTCAAGCGGTCGGCATGGCGACGGCGCTGGTCGCGGTTGCGCTGATTTCCTGATGGAACGCGTCGACGAGAGATTCGATTGCTAGATCTGCGTTGAACTGTCAGTTGACGTTGGCCGTGGCAACAGCGGACGCGGCGGCATGGTCGTCGACTCGGAACGTCGCCCATGGATTGCCTTTCATATCCTGGAGGATCGGTTTCTCCCACGAAAATTCAGGATGTTTCGCCAGGAATGGCGTTGCCAGGAAATCTTCTCCGCAGGGCCGACCAATGCGCGCGACAAAGGACATCCTGCTGACCATGGAACTGTCCGCGGCCTTCGCACTGACAGCCCCCTCTGGATAGTAGGGTGGATCTGACCACTCGGGAACTCCGCGAGGAGAGACGTCGATATGCCCGCAAAGGGTACGTTCGTTGGGTCCCCACTTGCCCGTATAGGCATCGAAATGGTCGGCGAGAAATTTTTGCGCCAGGACGGCGTCAATCTTTCCCTTCGATTGCGCCATCAGCTGGATCCAGCGTGTGTGGCGAGCATTGGCTGAGCTGGCGGGGTCGTCTGGATTGAAATTTGTTTCGGCTTTGATAAAAGCGGGGTCGCTGGGAAAGTTCGATCCAACAAAATAGCCATCCCTGGTGCGCCAAAGCCGGTGGAACTTTAATCCCAGCTCGAGGCGGGCCACTTCTCCGGTGCGATTGTCAGCAACCAGCCAGTCGTTCCCGTAACCGCCGTTGTTTCCGGTGACCATGATGCGCGCAAAGTCATCGATGCTGGCTGCATACTGCATCGCCTTACGTGCGCGAACAAATTCCGGCACTCCAGTGGGATCGAAACCGTGGTAGCCGGTGATCGTCGTTTCTGTTATCTCGATGCCCGCGGAGTTGATGCCAAAATCGTCACCACTGTCGATCTTTCCGGGCCAACCGTCCATCAGAATGCGATACCCATGTTGCGGAACGATGTCGTAGATGATGCGCCAACGTTCCCCTTCGAGGAACGGACTCCAATTGTTGTGGGCAATGACGGGCTTGTGATCGCGAGTCCAGGCGCCGGTTGCGACAAAGGCGCTGCAACGACCGGGCGGCTTGAGATTGGCATCGGGCACTTGATGCTTCTGTTTTTCAAGGTAGGGCACATAGTAATCGTCGGTCTCGAGAAACGCATTCATCGCGACGACGTCGAAGACATCCATGTCGGAGATGCCGTGAGCCTTGGCGCCGTTGGCAATGCCTTGCAGTTCCTGGCGATACTGGGCTTCGATATGGGGCCAGTAGATGGTCTTCGCCGTGGTTCGATAGAACTGCCAATTTCGCTGGGTCTTGTGTGTGTCTTCCTGTCGAATCGCGTGGAAAGCATCGTCAATTTCAGGGGCCAGCAAATATCCGTTCTCGAAGCCGATCTGGTACGACGTTCCCTGGAGATGGACATAGATCCAATGCGCCCTTTCGAAGCGATACGCGCCGTGCAACTGCGGGTCTGCGGGATGGGTTGCGCCGCTGACGGCTGATAATGTGCCGAGAAAGGGGAGGAAGCTTAACAATAAGGACAAAACGAAGAATCGTGAAGGAAGGTGCATCCGCTGGCCTCCTGGGACCAAGGCTAACGTCGGAGGAGCTCGAAGGCAACGACTATTGAGCGTCTATCCTGTCCGCGTTGCCGGTCGCGGCTTACTTTTCCATGCAATGGGAGCGGGGAGCGACGGCGAGAAGCGAAGTGTCAACCTTCTTCGGCGGATTCTGGGAGAGGTTTAGATTGTACCGGTCGCCGGCCTGACCACTGTAACGGCGAAGACCGCCCTTGAATGAGCGCATGCAGTTCATCCAAGAGAAGTTTCACGCCGACGCCGGCGAGCGAAAAAAGGCTGGGATAGCGATGCTTGACTTTCCAGCGAAGCTCTCGCTGCGTGCGGACCGCGCCGTGATCCGATTCGACAAACTGGGGCAAGTCCGCGCAGGATCCGTTGGCGCGCACGGCCTTCCGCACGCGGTCCATGTAGGCGAGCGAAGCGACGATTTCGCCGGCAATCCTGTCGTGCGCCTCCTTGTGGATGAGGTCGTACTTCAACTTGAAATCATTCAATTTTTCCAGGCTGGCGTACATCGTCTTCACAATCTGCTCGCGGTCGAGCAGGTCGGTTTCGTAATTCAGAATGAACTCCCACGAAGGCGCGGAGAAATGGCGGATATGGTCGGCCAGCGTTGTGGCGAGCCGCTTCATCCCAAACTTTTCCGGGTGTTCGAAGGCCCGGCTGGCGGGGTCGAGAAAGGGCGCCAGCGGCGAAACGAAATAGCAAAGGCGTTTGTCGAGGCCGCAGGCCTGGTGAATCTCCTCGCAGAAATCGATGTTTCTGAGGGCGCTCTCCCGGGTCTGATACGGGAGGCCCACCATGAAGAAAATATCGAGTTTTCTGCAGCCGTGGTCGAGAGCCGAGCGAATCAGTTGGATGATCTCGCGGTTGGAGCAGGCGAATTTCCCGTTTTTCCGGCGGATATCCTCATCCGCACTTTCGAGAGTGATCTCCAGGCTGTATTTGCGGACGGTACGTTCGATGTTAGAGAAGAAGTCGTCGTCCGCGCCCCAGAACAACTCAAAGACAAGCTCATTGGTTGGACGCAAGGCCGAGACCCGCTGCAAAAACTCGTCGACATAGCTGCTTCCACCCTGGCGGATGTCTCCAATCACGAAAATGGGGGTACGGCAGAAGCGCTGAATGCACTCGATATCCTGAATCAGCTTGGCCGGCGACCGCATGGACGGCTTGGTGCGGGCACAGTTGAATGCGTATGCGGAGCGCGAACCGCCGCAAAGAGCGCAGTCCTGGGTGCAGCCTCGAGTGGTGAGGAGAGCGCTGAGCGGATACTCCAGCCAGCCCTCATAGGGGAGCGCATCCATCAGGCTGCGGTATTTGAACACGGAGCGCATGGCGTAGCGATAATCGGGGATATCGATGTCGTCCAGACTGACAGGAGCGGGACTGATGGAGTTCGAAACGACTTGCCCATCGCGCTTCCAGGTAAGGTTGGGCACGCTGGAGAAATCGACGGCACCCGATTTGATTTCCTGCAGGAGGGACAACATGGAATTCTCGGTCGAGTCGCCGCGCATGACGAAGTCGACACAGTCGTGCTGGATGAGCTCCTGATGATAATAGGTGGCGGAAAGGCCGCCGAAGATCACCGGCACTTCGGGGTGATATTTCTTCACCAGCCTGGCGATCTCGATACTTCCCTGGGCGTGCGGCAACCAGTGCAGGGAGATGCCGAAGGCGGAGGAAGTGAGTCCGCGAATCTTTTTCTCGACATTGAAGCGCCGGTTATGCAAGCATCCGTGCGGCCAGGTTGACAATCTTGACTCGATAGCCGGCGCGTTCCAAGTATCCGGCGATACTGGTAAAGCCGATCGGGTACATGTCAAAGATGGAACTGGAAGGAACGACGTCGCTGATCGGACCACGAAACTGATTCGTTTTCCGGAAGTCGTAGAAGCTCGGGGGGTGCAGTAGGACCAGGTCGAATTCCATCGTGCGTACGTCCTGACGCTTCGAATAGAAGAGATGCGAATCAGTGGATCAGTTTTTCACGCAATGGAATGCGAAAAGCCGCACGTTTGCGGGTACAAATCGAAGCTAGACACGCCGGGATTGAACCAGGTTGTCCTGATGGATTTCTCTGGATGGTGCGGTCTTCCACCTGAGAACTACTTAACTTCCGTAGAAGTCGGGGTCGTCTTGGCAGGTTCGGGTTTCTCGGCTTCGTCGGAATTGCCGATGCCCTTGATACCTTCCTTAAATCCCTTGATTCCCTCACCCAGACCCTTGCCGAGCCCAGGAAGCTTGCTCGGTCCGAAGATCAGAAGCGCTACGACCAGAATTACTACCAAATGCCAGGGCTGTAATAAGTCACCCATACAATTTTCTCCCGCAGGCAAATTAACCGCCTGCCTAACCTATCCACTGGTATTGTCGCACACTCACGCGCGGCATGTAGACGGCGAGGCGCGGCGGCACTGCGGTCATGAAAGTCATTGATCGGGTCCAGGTACAGTCGAACTGAACCGACTGCGACTGGAAGACTGTCTACTGACCATCTGCGGCATCCCGGGTTCCGTCTAATGGATGTACGGTCGCGAGCCGAGTGCGGATTTGCTCATAAAACTTCCAGACGTTTTCACCGTCTCCCATGGTGAGGCGCCGGTAGACCTTCAGGAGTGGATAGAGTTGCGATCCTGACACCAGCAGGGTTGGCACGGCTGCGGTGCCGCCGGGATATTGGATCAGATCCCAGCCACCGTTCCAGTAGCGACGCACCACCTCGCCGAGATAGCCGCCCCATAGCTTCACCTGTTCTTCTACCTTGTCATTCTCCAGCAGGTTCAGAGTGAGGCTGACGCTGGCGAGAATCGTTTCCAATGATTCAATGCTTGCCTCGGAGTAATCGAGCTCGAAACCGAAGTGGTCGTGCGCGGTTTGGACAGCGCGGTCGGCGCAGCTTTGCATCATGTCGGCGATGGAATCGAAATCTGCCATGCTTTCAGGGTAGCAGCCGGCGAATGGAAGACCTGCAGTCAAAAGAAGATCCGGAACACCTTGCTGCGGCGGAATCTCACGGCTCGACGCCGTGGCGGACAGCCTAATCCGTCAAGTGCAGACCGAGACACCCGCACCCAGCTCGCCCCGTGGAAGAGCTGGCGATTGGCCGGAAAGGGAGTATGATGGCGGGAAAAAGTCATGAAACGGATGCCTGAAGGATTGTACAGAACTCGCGATGCCGAAGTGTCGCAAATCAAGGGACACAAGTTCTTTCTGTTGTTCGTCTGTCTGTTGGGATTTCTGATTGTTTATCCGTACACGGAGCGAGGCGGAATGGGCGCTTATGCCTTGCGCGTGTTCGCTGTCGCCATTACGGTGTTGAGCGTATATGCCATCAGCTTCCGCCGCAGCCTGGTCTTTTTCGGGCTGGCATTGGCGATACCGACCATGATGGAGCATCTTGAAATTGTTCACACAAAAGCGAGTGCGCTTTCCATCCTTACGATCGCTCTCTCCCTTGCATTTGATACTTTCATCATCGTCGTTCTCTTTCGGCGTGTCTTTGTCCGCGGACATGCCAATTCCGAAACAATCTTCGGCGCGTTGTGTATTTATCTACTGGTAGGGTTAGGCTTTGGCAGTATTTACTCCCTGATGGCGACGGTACAGCCGCATGCCTTCTTTATGAGCCCGGACGTGAATCTTCATGCAATTCCGAACCGGTATGACCTGATCTATTACAGTTTCGGAACCTTGACGTGTCTCGGCGCTACAGGAATCACTGCGGTGTCGGACCAGGTAAGGTCGCTTTCGCTGATTGAAGCCATCCTGGGCGTGCTGTATCTTGCAGTTCTGATTTCCAGGTTGATGGGAGCCTACGATTCCAGCCTTCCCACTGAGTAGTGTCGCGGACCGACGTGCCGATTTTGCAGGAGTTTTGGCAGATCCGTTCTAGAGCAGATCTGCAACAAAGCCGAAGGAGTGTTCGCGCAGCAACTGGCCGGCATGACGAAAATTTCCGGCGCGCAGGGCGTCGATAATGGGCTGATGCGAGAGGATGGCATCCGGTAATTGATCTACCCGGCGCTGGACGTTCAATCGCGCGCGCATACAAATTCCGAGAGATTTCCAGGCGCGCAGTATCTCCTGATTCTGGCAGCGCTCCATAATGCAACGGTGAAAGTTACGATTGTGACACGCGACGGCCTGCAGGTCACCCTTTCGCACTGCGGCGCCCATGGAGGCATATTCCTGTTCGAGAAATTGAACTGCCTCGACAGGAAATTCGGCGATAAATTCCGTTGCGGCCTGTTCCAGGATTCCACGCAGCTGGTAAGCATCGCGAAGTTCGGTAGGAGAGAGTTCGCGCACGCGAGCGCCGCGATAGGGTTCGGATTTCACCACGCCGATGGCTTCCAGCTTGCGGAGGGCCTCGCGGACCGGAGCCTGGCTGACACGAAACTCGCGTGCCAGCGTCAACTCTTTGAGGCGCTGGCCGGGGTGGTACGTTCCATCCATAATGCGTTCAAGGATGGTCCATCGCACGCGATCATGCATGCAATTGCGATCGACGGTGGTGCCCATGGAGCTCCTGTCGACTTCTTCGGCCATCATGGACTTGATTTCTTCCGCAGCGGAAGAGTGTGGGGTGCGGCTGACCAGACCGGCTGGATCCTGGTCTGGGCTAATTGTTTCGTTTCCGTTCATCGATCGTTTCCGTTCCTCAACTGGGTTAGTCGTGGGGAAGCTGGCTTCTATTCCATCCACCGCCAAGCGCCTTGACTAACAGGACGCTAGCGGTCATGCGACGCGTGACCAGGTTTGCTGCCGTCAACTGGTTCGACAGAACAACGTTCTGCGCCTGGATGACATTCAAATACGGGTCCAGGCCCCGCTGGTAGAGCTTCAACGCAATGTCCATTTGTCGCTGGGCAGAGGCAACAGCCTGACCCTGCGTCTGGGTCTCACGAGCGAGAATCTGCAGAGCGACGAGATTGTCTTCCACTTCCTGATAGGCAGTGAGGACAGTCTGGCGATAATTGGCGACGGTGCCGTCATAGTTGGCCTGTGCCATGGTGTTGAGCGCGCGACGTTGTCCCCAGTCCACCAATGTATCCGCGGCCGAAAGTCCCACGGACCAGAACGTACTGGGTCCGGTGAACCAGTCTCCGGGGTGGCCGCTCTCGAAACCGCCGATACCGGACAGCGAGAAATTGGGATAGTAAGCAGAACGAGCAATGCCGATCTGTTCATTCGCAGCGGCCATCTGGCGTTCCGCGATGGCGATATCGGGGCGGCGCTCCAGCAATTGGGAAGGCAGGCCCGGTGGAATCGCAGGCGGTACGTAGTCAAAAACGCGCGGCGGAATGGTGACGGCAGCGGGAGGTTGGCCGATGAGCACGGCGATGGCGTGCTCATCCTGAGCGCGCGCGACACCCACGTCCTGATCCTGGGCGCGGGTCATTTCCAGTTGCGTGCGGGCCTGCTCGACATCCAGCTGCGAGTCCAAGCCCGCGTGAAAGAGTTGCTGAGTCAACAGCAATGCCTTTTCATCCGCAGCCACGGTTTGATCGAGGATGTACTGTTGCGCATCGAGACCGCGCATCTGGAAATAATCGAGGGCCAGTTCCGCCTGCAGGATCAGCTGAACGTTGACGATGTCACCGGCGCTTGCCTGAGCATTCTCGCGGGCTGCCTGCACGGTACGACGGACACGACCCCAGACATCCGGCTCCCAGGAGACATTGAGAGGGAGGGAAAAGTCATTGTACTGATTGGTGATTCCGTTGAAATATGTGGCGCGATTTTCGGACTCACGCAGGCGGGTAACGCCGGCACCTGCGCTAAGAAATGGGAAGTAGTTGGCGCGTTGATACTGCACCATGGCGTGTGCCTGTGTATATTCGCTGATCGTGACCTTCAACGACTGATTGGAGACGCTGACCTTATCTTCCAAAGCAGACAGTTCCGGGTCCTGGTAGACCTGCCACCAATGGCCGCGAAGCTGTTGATCCGATGGCTGCGCAGGCTGCCATCCTGCTGCCTCTTTAAATTCCGGCGTAGTGGGAGCGGTGGGCCTATGATAGTTGGGACCCACGGTGCAGCCGGTCAGGCAGACAGCGAGCGCAAACGCCGTCCAAACCGCTGCAGGTGTGTGGCTCCGGGTCATGAAGGTTTTCCTGCCTGTGTCGGCATAGTTTGATCCATGTGACCACCGGTATTGACGACATTCACGGACTCGCCTTCGGCAATCGAATCCGGAGGACTATCGACAATGCGATCGTTCTGGGTCAGCCCGGTGAGCACTTCGATCTTCGTGCCCCAGTCGCGACCTACTGTAATGGGCTGGAGATGAGCGTGATTCTGAGCATCGACGGTGACGACACGCAGACCTTCCGAGCGGAAAAGGAGGGCGTCCACAGGAATGATGAGCGCCGGCTTCTTCATGGGAAGCTGCAGATGAACCTGTGCGTAGGCCCCGGGCAGAAGTTCATGCTTGCGGTTGGGAATATCGACTTCCACCAATAGCGTGCGCGTGGCTACGTCGATCGCATTCGCGGTTCGCACGATGGTTCCCTGAAACACGCGCCCTGGGTATTCCACCAAATCGATGTTGGTTTTCACTCCGGGACGCGCTTCCGGAACATACGCGCCCGGAACATTGATGAAGATGCGGACGGTATCCATGCTGGAGACATGGAACAACTCCTGTGGACCGTTGGCGACGCCGAAGTTGGTGGAACTGCCGGTGCCTCCGTTGCTGCCGGAGTCGACCAATTGTCCGACATTGACATTGCGGGCGGTAACGATGCCATCAAACGGAGCGTAGACGCGCTCAAAGGATTGCAATTCCAGCAGCTGATTGAGTGCCTGCTGGGCCTGGACCAC
Organism: uncultured Acidobacteriota bacterium; assembly: GCA_963756315.1. Taxonomy (GTDB): domain Bacteria; phylum Acidobacteriota; class Terriglobia; order Terriglobales; family Acidobacteriaceae; genus JAKAAZ01. The sequence continues at coordinate 197,188 of CAVWNI010000009.1, read as the reverse complement.
GGAAGCCGCCTGCGCGGACTCAGTCTGGGTAGCGGTATCGATGGATTGCTTGGAAACGGCCTCCGTGCCCTGAAGGCCCTGATACCGTTGAGCCGTGACTTGTGCCAGCCCCAGATTGGCCCTGGCTGTATTCAAGCTGGCCCGAGCCTCATCGACCTGGCGATCCAGTTCGGGTGTTGCAATCACCGCCAGCAGCTCTCCCTTGCGTACATGCGATCCGATGTCGTGAGACCAGGACTTGATATATCCGTTGGTTCGGGCATAGATCGGCGCATCCGCATAGGCCTGAATCGTGCCCGGTAAAACAACTTCCTGCATAGGCTCCCCGGACTGAGGACTGACGACGGCAACATCGGGCACGGCGAGGTTGTCGGTCTGCTGGCGGAGTGCGGCACGCGCGTGCAGGCGGGGGATAATCCCAGTGATTACCACGACGACGGCAATGATCAGCAGCACGACGAGAATGGTCAGGACTCGCCGGGTCGCCTGCCGGGTGGGCCCGACAGCAGCTTTTCGCGGGCCGGCTACGGACTGGGGAGGGACATTGGCTGCGTGATTTTCCGTTTGACTCATTCCGACAGCTCCTTGGAAGGCTCCGCAAGCGGGGACCTTCCGTGCATCAGACTGAAAAAGACCGGCACAAAAAACAAAGTGGCGACGGTGGCGAACATCAAGCCGCCGATGACGGACCGACCGAGTGGGGCATTCTGCTCGCCGCTGGCTCCCAGGCCCAGAGCCATGGGAAACATTCCGATGATCATGGCCATGGCGGTCATCAGGACGGGACGAAAACGGGTGAATCCGGCGATCATGGCGGCTTCAATTGCATTCGCACCGCGCGCCATTTCTTCGCGGGCAAAACTGACGACGAGAATACTGTTGGCGGTGGCCACGCCCATGCACATGATGGAACCGGTCAAGGCTGGGACACTGATATGTGTGTGGGTGAGGAACAGAAACCAGACAATGCCGGTGAGGGCCGCAGGCAATGCAGCAATGATGACGAATGGATCTGCCCACGACTGGAAGTTGACAACGATGAGAAGGTAAACGAGGCCGATGGCAAACAGCAGGCCGCCGAGGAGGCCGACGGTGGAAGAGCGCATGGTAAGGACCTGGCCGCGCACGACAATCCGAGTGCCGCGCGGCAGCTGCTTCTGGGCCTGAGCGATCACTTTATCCACCTGGTCGGCGACGGTTCGCAGGTCTGTACCGTCGACCGAACCGTAGATATCGATGACCGGCATGACGTTGTAATGGCTGACAGTCGAGGGCTCGAAACCGCGCCTCAAGCTAGCAACGTTGGTAAGAATCTGAGGAGGTGCGCCGGCTGCCCCGGTGAGAGGGATATTCCGGAGTTGCTGCAGGGTATCCATGCGATATTGGGGTTCCTGGACGGCGATGTCGTAACTGACGCCGTTCTTCCAGTTCAGCCAGAACTGCGGGGACGTCTGGAAACTACCGCTCAACGAGGTCAGCACGCTGTTGGCGACATCGGCCTGGGAGAGGCCGACCTGCTGAGCCTTGGTGCGATCCACATCGATGGTGAAGTTAGGCTCATCGAGGGCCTGTTGAATGTGTAAATCAACTGCGCCCGGAATATAGCGCAGTTTGGCAAGCATCGACTCCGCAACAGCATGATCGGTCTCCATGTTTTCGCCAATCACTTGAATATCGAGCGGGGCGGGAAGACCGAAATTGAGGATCTGATTCACGATGTCGGTGGGAAGGAAATAAAACGTGGTGCCGGGATAGGTGCGTGCCAGCTTCGCGCGCAAGGCGCGGATGTATCCCTGCGTAGGATGATGCTTCGGATTGAGCGCGACCACAATATCGGCGTCCCAGGATCCGATCGTCCCCGAATTGCTATAGGAAAGATTGATGCCGCTATAGGGAACTCCGATGTTGTCAATGACGGAGGCGACTTCCTGCTGCGGAATGGATTCCCGGATTGTGTTATCAATCTGGTCGCACAGGGCAGCCATGTCCTCTATTCGAGTCCCGGTACGAGCGCGGACATGGAGTTTAAACTGGCCAGCGTCCGTCTGAGGGAAGAAGTCCTGACCCAGCCAAGGGTAGATGACAAGTATCGAGACAGCGCAGAAGAGGAAGAATCCTGCGATAAAAAGCCCGCGATGGTAGAGGCAGACAACGAGAAGTTCGCGATAGCCACAACGGATCCGCTCGAAGCGGTCTTCAAACCGCATTTGCAAGCGGACGAGGGGATTGCGATCGGTGCGGCGGCGTTCCAGGTCATCCTCTTCATGCTCGTGAAGGAGATATCTGGCCATAGTGGGCACGATGGTGCGGGAGAGGAAGTAGGAGGCCAGCATCGCAAAAACGACGGCCTCGCCGAGGGGCACGAAAAGATATTTGGCTACGCCCCCCAGGAAAAACATAGGGACGAATACGATGCAGATGGAAAGCGTGGAAACGAAGGCCGGGATTGCAATTTCGGCAGCGCCGTCCAAAATGGCCTGCTCAACCTGCTTGCCCATCTCAAGATTCCGGTTGATGTTTTCGATTTCGACGGTGGCATCATCCACCAGGATTCCGACCGCCAGGGCTAAGCCGCCGAGGGTCATGATGTTGATGGTCTGACCGAGAGAACTGAGCACGATGAGAGAGACGAGAACGGAAAGCGGGATCGAGACGGCAATAATCAATGTGCTGCGCCAGCTACCCAGGAAGACGAGAATCATGATTGCGGTAAGGCAGGCGGCAATCATGGCTTCCACGGCCACATCGTTGATGGCGGCGCGGACAAAAATCGATTGATCGTCCAGCGGATGAATCTTTAACTGTGGAGGCAGGGTCGCTTCGACCGTGGGAAGAATTCTGCGGATATGGGCAACGATGTCGAGTGTGGATACATTGCCGGATTTCTCAATGGTCATCAACGCGGCGTGCTGGCCGTTCACGAGTACCAGATTTGTTTGCGGCGGAAACCCGTTCCGCACGTGGGCCACATCTCTTACGTAGATGGTGGCTCCATTGACCGTCTTGATGGGAAGATCGTTGAGTTGTTCAATGGTGCGGGGCGCGCTGTTGGTTTCCACTTGATATTCATAGCGGCCAATTTTCTCAGTTCCGCTGGGCAGAATCAGGTTTTGGGCGCTGAATGCATTCACCACATCCGCCGGAGAGAGATGCATGGCCTGCAACTTGGTGCTGTCGATGTCGACCTGTACCTGCGGCATTTTGCCGCCGTAGGGATAGGGAATCGATGCCCCGTGAACGGTGGCGAGATCGGTCCGCAGAAAACTGTTGCCGATGTCAAAGAGTTGCTGACCACTGAGCCCCTGGCCCGAAAGCGCCAACTGAAGCACCGGCACTGAGGACGCATCATAGGTGATGACGAGTGGGGGCAAGGTGCCCGGCGGAAGGCTATGTACCTCTGTCTGGGAGATGGCAGTGACCTGGGCCACAGCCGCGGCCACGCTGGTTCCGGGATAGAAATAGATTTTGACGACGGAGGTGCCCGCCAGACTTTCGGATTCAATATGCTCGATGTTGTCGACGGTCGTGGTGACGCCGCGCTCAAAGTTACTGGTGATCCGTGAAGCCATTTCCTGAGGCGAGAGACCGGTGTAGTGCCAGAGCACCGTCACGACCGGAATGTCGACGTTGGGAAAGATGTCGGTGGGAGTCCGCAGGATGACTGTAATCCCAAGGATGAGGATGAGCAGGGAGAGGACAACGAAGGTATACGGCCTGCGGAGTGCCAGGCGAACAATCCACATGGGGATCCCAGTCGAGGTGGAAGGTTGAAATTGATCGAGTCGGGAGGATCGAACAACCGATTATCGATAATCCTAAGGATACACGAAATGCAGGTCGCTCGAGGGACCTCGTCTCGAAATGGGGTGGCTTGGCGAAGCGAATCGCAGCTAAGTGGCTGAAAATGATTCCCTTGAGCGCCCGGAGAGCGGCTGGCATCTGAATCAAATGGAGGATAACTTCACTCAATGGTGTCCAACGTTTCTGGAAGGATTCGCAATTGAAGCGCGTCCCTATTCATTCGCGTATTGAAGACTATGCGTTGATTGGAGATTGTGAGACAGCAGCGCTGGTCTCCAAAGCCGGCTCGATCGATTGGCTTTGCTGGCCAGATTTTTCCTCGCCGGCGTGTTTTGCCTCGTTGCTGGGCGGAGAAGAAAACGGGCGGTGGGTGCTGGCGCCGACCCATTCATTTCGCACGCGACGGCAATATCGGAATCACACGCTGATTCTGGAAACCACGCACATCACGAAGTCGGGCAAAGTAAAAGTGACGGATTTCATGCCGATCCGCGGCAAGCATTCTGACATTGTGCGGTTGGTGCATGGCATGGAAGGCCACGTCTCGATGGCGATGACGTTATCCGTGCGCTTCGATTATGGCCGCAGCATTCCCTGGCTGCAACACCACTATAAGAACAACTTCTCGGCTACGTCGGGACCGGGAACCGCCTACCTGCGCACCCCGGCGCACGTCGTGTTCCGCGACGGAAATATGTTAGCGGAATTTGAAGTAAGAGAGGGCCAGACAATTCCATTCGTGCTCACTTACGCTTCCAGCTTTCAGGAGATCCCGCAAAGGGTGAGACCGAAGCTGGCGTTGCGCCAGACCGAAGGGTTTTGGAGAAGATGGACGGCGCGCGGGATTTACAAGGGAAAATGGGCCGCCGAGGTGGAGCGATCGCTGATTACATTGAAGGCGCTGACTTATCGACCTACCGGGGGGATTGTCGCGGCGCCCACCACTTCCCTGCCGGAACGGCGCGGCGGCGCGCTGAATTGGGACTATCGATTTTGCTGGCTTCGCGATGCGACCTTCACACTATTGGCGCTGATGAATGCCGGGCATAGCGAAGAGGCAGGCGCGTGGCAGCAGTGGCTGGTGCGCGCGGTTGGAGGCGATGCGTCGCAGGTGCAGATCCTGTATGGCCTGCGTGGAGAACGGCAGATTCCGGAGTCGCAACTCCCCTGGCTAAGCGGCTACGAAAAATCCAAGCCGGTACGCATTGGAAATGCGGCGGCGGAACAATTTCAGCTGGATATATTTGGCGAAATCGCCGATGCCTTATATCAGGCGCGACGAGGGACCATCGATCTGGATCCGCGTGATATGGAATTGCAGCGCGACCTGGTCGACTACCTTCGCACAGTTTGGCAGAGGCCCGACTCGGGAATCTGGGAGGAGCGCAGCAGGCCTCGGCAATTTGTCTACTCCAACGTGATGGCGTGGGTGGCTCTGGATCGTGCGGTGAAAACAGTCGAGCAACACAGCGGGAAGGGTCCGGTCAAGGAGTGGAGGATTCTCCGCCAGCATATTCACGACGAAGTGTGCCGCAAGGGATTCAATCACAAGTTAAACAGCTTTGTCGTTCATTATGGCTCGCCAAAGGTGGATGCATCTTTGCTGTTGCTGCCGTTGGTTGGGTTCCTGCCGGCGACCGATGCGCGCATCCTGGGGACGATCGCAGCTGTGGAGAAACAACTGTTGACGGGCGGCCTGTTGAAGCGCAATCGACCCGCGAAGAAAGCTGCACGACAAGGAGCGTTTCTGGCGTGCAGCTTCTGGCTGGTAGAAGTGCTGACGCTGGCGGGCAGAAAGAGAGACGCCGAGGTGCTGTTCAAAAAACTCCTGCGGATCAGCAACGATGTTGGCCTGTTGTCGGAAGAATACGACACACGGAGTTCGCAGCTGGTGGGAAATTTTCCGCAGGCGTTATCGCACATTGCGCTGGTGAACGCGGCGTTCCACCTCGATCCCCAGCCAGAACATCAGAAGCGAGGATGACTGGCTGGACGGATGAGTTCGACAGGGTGGGCGCTTGGTTAACTCTTTGAGGATTTTTTGGCCGGGACTTTGGCGCCGGATTTACGGGCTTCGGAGAGCCCGATCGCGACGGCCTGCTTGCGACTAGTCACTTTGCGGCCTGAACCGCTCTTGAGTTTGCCCTTCTCGAACGCCTTCATCTCGCGCTCGACACTTTTCGAAGCGGAAGGCCCGTATTTTCGGGTGCTCGATTTTTTCTTGCTAGACGATTTCTTCGCTGTGGACTTCTTATGACTGCTGGAAGTGGATTTCTTGGTTGCCATGGGTCTTTTCCCCTCTAGCAGAGGTTGGAAGCAGGCAATTGGTCCGGGGTTGTCGGTACCTGGACTGCGCGAAACTTTCGCGGCCGGCGGATCCGGTTAGAAATCGCTCGACACCTCGCAGCGACGCTATCGAAGTTGTGGAGTGCGGCCCCTATTGGACACCTTCGGTTCCTCCGATCGACGAGGGGGTGGGGGAGAAATTTGAGACGTACACTTTACTTGCGTCTTTTGGCGCGCCTCATTCGTATACCGTATGTCGCTGATTTCGTCCGATTGCTCGCTGAATTGCGAAAGAAAAGCAGAGATTGTGCGCAACTTTCTGGACGTTCATGGATTATTACTGATGATCGATCTTCGCCAAGGGTCCATTTTCCGGGTGCAGAAACATGGGGTCAATATGATCCGTCTGAGTCGTTTTTTTCTCACCGTCTTCTGCGTGGCGAGCGTGTGGCTGGCATTCCAGGGAACGGCGCATGCGTATGCCGATCCTGGGTCGGGCTTGTTGGCGCTCCAGGTCATCGGGTCGACACTCGCGGGAATTGGGTTTTATTTCCGGCAAAAGATCGGCAAATTGTTTATTCGGCGCCGAATCGCTGCCGGAGGTCCGGCAATTAAGCCAGGTAGTCCGGAGGAGCCACCGTCCGCACATGAGTCTAAACCGGAATGACGGTGGTTCCGACACGCACCTTCCGCGACCCAGCCGGTTATGTTGAATTCACGCCCAATGAAATACTGCGGCACGTCTATGCCGAGGAGGGCGAACGTGCGCTGAGATTTCTACGCTCCCAGCTGGCCCAGGAGTGGCAATCCTCCGGGCAGATGGTGGCGGGAGCGATTGAAGACGCCCCGCAGAGCGGGCTACTGATCCGTCACCCGCGTCTTTTTTTTCCTTCTTATCCGTGGGAGTGGTCGCCGGCGCAATGGCAGGCTGCCGCGCATCTGAGCCTGGATCTTTGTCGCGAGGCGGTGACGGCCGGCTTTCTGCTGAAAGACGCGACGCCTCTCAATGTCCTGTTCGACGGACCGCGTCCGGTCTTCGTGGATATTCTCTCCTTTGACCCGCGAGAACCAGCGAACCCAATCTGGCTGGCGCAGGGGCAATTCGTGCGAACATTTTTGCTGCCGTTGCTGGCGCATCGTTATCTTGGCTGGCCGTTAGCGGCTTCGCAAATCTACCGCGATGGATATGAGCCATCTCAGTTGGCTGAAGCGTTGGGGCCTCTGCGGCGTCTGCATCCGAAACTCCTGTGGCCGGTGACGTTGCCGGCGTGGCTCGATCGTGGGCAATCCACCAACACAAAGATTCAAAGTTCTCCTCGCTCGCTGCAACGCAGTCCAGAATTTGCTACGGAAATCCTGCAGAAGAACCTGCGCCAGCTAAGAAAGCGGATTGACGGTGCGTCGGCCGGGGTCAAACTTTCTCGATGGAGCGAATATACCTGCACCGCTGCACATTATTCTGCGGAGGATCACGCGAAGAAAAAGGAGTTTGTTGGCCGCGTGATTGAAGAAGCCAAACCTGGCACGGTACTGGATATTGGCGCCAACACGGGTACATATTCCATGTTGGCAGCGTCTTCCGGGGCTCGCGTGATTGCCTTGGACACCGACCTGGCCGCGATCGACCAACTTTGGATGCAGGCCTCGCAGAACTCCAGAAATATACAGCCGTTGGTTGTCAACATCGCACGACCCACCCCGGCCCTGGGGTGGGAGAATTCTGAATCGATGTCGTTTCTGAATCGAGCCGAACAGCGCTTTGACCTGGTGCTGATGCTGGCGGTTATCCATCACCTATTGCTGATGGACCAGATTCCGTTGGAACAAATTGCTGCGCTGGCTGCGCGACTGACGCGGCGGCATTTGCTGATCGAATGGATACCGCAGTCGGACCCGATGTTTCAACGGATGCTGCGCGGACGAGATGAACTCTATAGCGGACTGACAGCGGAGCGGATGCTGGCTGCATTTGCCGCTCACTTTTCGGTTACGAAGAAATGTGATTTGGTCAATGGCCGCACACTTTTTCTGATGGCGAAGAAATGAAACCACTGGCGATCCTGCAGGGCTGCGGAGTCGCGGCGCTGGTTTTATTTCGGCTGTATGGTTCTTCGATCGCTCATCCCGCCGATCTGCGCATGCACACGCCTGTATCGCTGACAAACTTTGCGCTCTCGATTGTCGCCAACTTAATACTGACTGGAATTTTGTTCGCCTTTCTTGGTACGTGGATTGGAAACAGCCGCAGATTGAGGTGGCTGAGATTCGCATTGCCGGGGGCTTTGCTGGCGCTGCTGATCAAAGTAGTAGGGATCAACGTTGACGCGAACATTCGCTCCTGGATTTTGATCTTGGCAGTTCTGGGAACCACGTTATTGGTGTTGCTGCTGCATCGCAAATCTGAACGCGGGTGGCAAGCAGTATCGAAGCTCACGCAGGCTGCTTTGGCAGGGACAGGAATCTTTTTCCTGGTTGTTGTGGTGCAATTGGTTCGCATCGCCATGTGGCGACCCGGCCCGAACTTTGCCGACCACATGTCCGCCGTCAACTCGACCCTGGATAAGCGGCCCCGGGTTGTCTGGATTTTATTCGACGAACTTTCCTATCAGCAGACGTTTGGCGATCGCTACCAGAATCTGCGCTTACCAAACTTCGACAAATTGCGCGAAACCTCGACGGTATTTACGGATGTCCAGCCGGTGGAGAATTATACCGAGCTCGCAATCCCCTCGATCATGCTGGGCAAACCGATTAACCAGACGACCTACACGTTTCATAGCCATCTCCTAGTTGTTACGCAGGGGAGACATTCTTTTTATCCTTTTGACGCGGCGCGAACGCCGTTTGCCGTGGCGCGGGAGCGGGGGCTCACAACGGGCGTTGTAGGCTGGTATAACCCTTATTGCAGCATGTTGGGGCCGTACTTGAATCTATGTTACAGAATCAGTGAAGAGGACATTCCGTTGCTATTTGGGGTTCGGGATGGATTCTGGAAAGATGTTGCTAACCCCTGGATTCATTATCTAACGGATGCGTTTTCGCCTGCTGGGAGAAACCGACCGGCGTTGCGCCGAGTGCATACATTTAAAGATCTGCTGGAGCACTCCGATTGGGCGCTGGAACAGGAGAATTTGGATTTCATTTTCATCCATCTGCCTCTTCCCCATCCGCCAGGTTTTTACAATCGGGAAACTCAGCAATTCGACGAATCCGGGAATCGCTCCTATGTCGACAATCTGGCCTTGTCGGATCGAACGCTGGGGCAACTGATGGCGATTCTGCAGCAGTCGCCACGCTGGAAAAATACCGACGTGATCATCTGCGGAGATCACTCCTGGCGCACGTGGCTTTGGTCTCCAAGGTCCAACTGGACGGCAGAAGACCAGGCTGCGTCGCATGGAGGGAGTTACGACGCGCGCCCCGTGCTGATGGTTCATCTCGCCGGACAAACCACGGCAGCGACAGCGACAGCGCCCTACCCGCTGCTAGGTGTGCATGACATTCTTGATGATTTGCTCGAAGGCAAGAAGCCATTGCTCCCGCTGAAATAGCGGGCAGGCGATGCGAGCAGGATCTTGAATCATGTCGCAGTGCCGGCCGTTCGAACATGGCTGAGGCGACGATCTTTCAAGCACATTCAAATGTAACAACTCCGATACTGTGTCAAATCTCGACATATTCCGGGAACAATTTCGTGATAGATTTTCTCTAAACCGCTGAATCGCTTCTGCACGAAATTGTCTTAATCCTGCACAAATACAAGAAATGGAGATCTCCAGATGATCCGATTGCCCATGCGCTGTTGCGCATGGATCGCTCTGGTATTCCTTTTGGGATGCGGGTCGAATTCAGACCTGATTCCTCTGAGCGGCGTGCCACCTACTACCAGCGTGACGCTGGCCGGTACATCGTACGACTTCGGAGACAACCTGGTCGGTAACCCGATCACGCAAACGGTAGCGCAAGTGACGAACACAGGAAAGACGACAACTCTGGTGATGAGTCCATCATTGGCGGGATCAAGTTCGGGCTATTCCATCGTGACAGGGCGGTCTTGCAGCACCCAGCTAGCGCCCGGGGCAAGCTGTTCGATTGTGGTGACTTATTTGCCAACGACGGCCTCCGCTCCTGGCTCGCAGACGGCCACGCTCAACCTGAATTATGGCAATGCCGCCGCGGGCACTCCGTCGACGGTGAACCTGACCGGAATCTCCGCCTCGCTGGCAGCGGGAACGGTGACGCCTACGGCTAACCCACTGGTTGCGCTCTATACGATTACGCCGCCGTTCGCCGGAAATGTCACGGTCAGCTTTGGGACAACGACGAGCTATGGCAGACAAACCTGGAGTGTTCCCACGCCGGTCGGCGGCGGTCCGGTGAGCATTGAGGTCGCGGGCATGCTTGCCTCCACCACGTACCACATGCAAGCGGCAGTGGAATTTAACAACGGACTAAGCGCGAACGATATCGATCATACGTTTGCCACCGGGGTCCCGATCATCAACACGCCCGCCGTACCCTTCACACCGAATCTGACAGCCACTACAACGCCGGGCGTAACCCCGCAACCCGGAATTGAGGTCATCAATTCGCTCCCGAGTGGGCTGATGACATATGGACTCTATGCGACAGACTTGAACGGCAACGTGATCTGGAACTACCCGTTTCCCGACTATCAGTCCAACAGTTTTATTCAGGGCTTTAAACAGCTACCCAATGGGGATTTTCTCATCAACATTGGCGCCAACTCTGAGGTTCCGCTGCAGGGTGGCATTCCGCCCGGAACGCTGATCGCTGTGCGTGAGATCGATCTGGCTGGAAATACGATCAAGCAGATTACCCTGGCGCAGCTGAATTCCAAGTTGGCAACGGCCGGATTCAACGTCAACCTGCTGGATTTTCACCATGATGTCGAGGTGCTTCCTAATGGGCACTGGCTCATCCTGGCGAATACGCTCAAAAGCGTTGTGTTGAATGGCCAAACTACTCCCACACAGGTGCTGGGTGATGTGGTGGTGGATGTGGATACCAACCTGAACCCGGTTTGGGTGTGGAATGAATTCGATCATCTGGACGTCAATCGGCAGCCGTACATGTTTCCCGACTGGACGCACAGCAACGCCATCATCTATTCCTCTGATGACGGCAATTTTATTGTTTCCATTCGCCACCAGAACTGGCTGGTGAAGGTGAACTATGAGAATGGAACTGGCGACGGCAGCATCCTGTGGAGACTGGGGGAAGGCGGAGATTTCACGCTCCAAAACGGGACCGACCCGAGTGATTGGATGTATGCGCAGCATGGTCCAAGTTTCGTAGGCGCGGGTAACGCCGGCATTTTCAATTTGACGGTGATGGACAACGGAGACGATCGGCAGTTTCCGACCGGTGTGAACTGCGGAACAGGCAGCGCGCCGCCGTGTCTTTACAGCACTGTTCCGGTGATGCAAATCAATGAGTCCAGCAAAACGGCATCCTTAACATTCCATCAAATTGTGCCGACGGCGTTGTACAACTCCTTTGGAGGCGATTCGAACTATCTGCCTAATGGCAATATCGAGTACGACCTGTGTGGCGAAACCACCGGCACCAACTCCGATGTATTCGAAGTGACGCAGACGAGCAATCCACAGACGGTGTGGCAACTGCATTCGACGGGAACGCAGCTTTTCCGGACAGCCAGGATGCCAAGCCTATATCCAGGGGTGCAGTGGTAGATCCATCCCGGTAGGGCCGCGCGTGGATTCTCGTCCACGCGAACGTGAAGGGAGAATGGTCAGGCAGTGGGGCCGATGGCCACCACAAAGTATTGTGCTGGACCGGTGCCGACATTTTTGATGCCGTGCTGCTGATTGGAAGCAGCAAAACCTACGCCACCGGGCCCAACTGTTTGACTGCCTCCTTCGACGATCAATTCGACTGTGCCTTCGCGCACCAGCCACATTTCGCTGTGCAGATGATGATGGGGCGCATGCGGCATTGCGCCGGGCGGCAACAGGGTCTCATGTACCTCCACCACCTCTCCTGTAGGCAACTTTCCTCTTAATACTGGACGCGATTCCACCCCGTTGGCCGAACGATGCACGGGTAGCTTGTCGAACGGAAACACTTCTGAGTTGGCCAGTGTCTCCATCGTTTGGCTTTCGAGGGGTAACGCCGATAGCAGGGCGGCGGCAGGTAACAGAGCGCAAAGATCACGACGGGAAATTTCCATCGGAGTATCGTAGCAGATCTTTGCATCGACCATGGAATCTGCGGGACGCGGGCTCAGAGGAGCCGATGGAGTGTGGCGTTGATCGATGCCGGATGGGAACGATGCTTCGCAACCGAGCAACGAGGGAGCCGACGCTGGTTCCAAGAACCTTCAGCGATCCTTACGGTACAGAAGTTCCCGGATGGCTCCGCGCCTGGCTTCATTCACTTCGCTCTGAGCCTTGCGTTCGTCGGGGTCGAGGCGACGAGTGGTGGCCTGGTTCGTGGATTCCGGAGTACTGCACTGTGGACAGCGATTGGCGAATCCTGGTTTATCCGGCTTCAGTTCAAACTCTTCGGAGCAGACGACACAAATTTTGATCGGAAAAGACATGCACGTTTATGATAACGCGGTCGAACGGGTAGGTTGGGGCTCTTATCAAAGCGAAGAACAGTGGGACGGAAGCGACCGAATCTGGCGTACGCGTTCACACGCAACCATCAGCTGTGCGGCAGGACGGCACGGATCACGAGACTCAGGAGAACCATTAGAAACGCGGACGCCGGAATCACCATTAAGGCTTTTCGCAGGCCTAACGGGTTGCCGCCAGCAATGGCGCCGATCATTCTGGAACTCACTGCGAGTCCTATCCATCCGCAGGTGATGGCAAATCCGATCGCTGTGCCGCTCATCCGGGGAGAGACATTGCCGACGATGGCCAGTACCGTCGGGAAGACAGGAGCCATGGATAATCCCGCGAGTCCGACCAGAACAAGCGCAACGGTGGATTTTCTCGTTTTCAACATGAGGAAGGTGGTGATGGACATGGCAACGGAGGCGATGAGGATGACGGTGACGGCAGAAACGCGCATGAGTACTGGGGATGCCAGAAAACGACCTGCGAGCAGTCCTAAAGCGAAGCCGACCGACAGAATATTCAGTGCCCTTGAAGCGGGAATGCCCTGCGCGATCAGATGCCTGGGAAGCCAGTTCCACACGCCCACCTCGCAAGAAACGTAGAGGAAGAGAAACAGATCCAGCAGCAGTATCACGGGCTTTCCCAGCACTTGTCCCAGGTCGGCAGCGATGAAGCTATGCGGGCCAGCCGCTCCCGGCATCCTGGTGGCTATCTCGACCGCGAGCGTCATCACAGTGAAGCCCGCGATGGCATAGCAAAGCCGAATCCAGTTTTTGGAAAACAAATTCGCCGCGATGAAAGGTGTGACAAATCCACCGAGCCCAAAGAAGAGGTTGACCAAATTGAGGATGCTGGCGCGGTGAGCTCCACCGACATCGCTGGCAAGCGCGTTTGCGCCTGTCACGACAATGCCGCCCCCTAGCCCAAGCAGGAAAAGTAACAGAAGAATGTTCTGATAGCCGCGAGAGCGCGGCAGCGCGAAGAGAGCAATCGAAATGAGCGCCAACCCGAGTACAAGCCCTATCTTTTTACCCTCTGCATCCAATAACGGACCTACCGCCAACGAAGCAAGGATCAGACCGAGGGCCTGGGCAAAAGCGATATTGCCGTTTTGTCGTGGTGTGAGCTGAAAGCGGTCGGACAGGTTGGGCAGAATCGTTCCCAGAGTAGCGGCAATCATGCCATAGACAAATATGGCGAAGATGACGGCGAGAATGATCATCCGGCAAAGTCCTTCCCACGATTGGTGCTCGTTCTTGCTGGTCGTGCTGCCGGAAACGCGGCGTTATCCAATTCGCTGTCTCTGGACGGGCGCGACTATTTTGCACGAACCCAGAGTGGTTTAATCCAAACATTTTATGGCGGAAACAAGGACGGTATACGGCTTCGCGCTAAACCTTATGGACTTTATACTTTCTTCAAGGCGGATGTCACCTGCTGTAGCTCAAATGCGTCCGCTTTCCAAGAGCGGGGCAAGTCAGACGAAAAGGATTCTACCGCGTTCGCCACACGTTGAGGAAACGTGACGTTGCCCGCAGTGTTCGTCGACATTGAGTAGAACAATCCAGGTGAGCCCATTCAGAAATGTCGGATCCAACGGCTAAGAGACTTGGTCTCGCAGCACTGGGCCAGCCTCGTAGGGAGGGCGAAGCGTGCTTGCTGACTCCGCCCTGGCGGTCACTTCCTGGCTTCGCCCGAAATGATTTATGCGTTCTTCTTGTACTTGCGATAGCGTCGAATCAAGGTGCTAGTCGAGCTGTCATGGTCGAGCCTGGGCTCTTCCTGACTCTGCAGTTCCGGAATAATCCGCTTCGCCAGCACCTTGCCGAGTTCGACACCCCATTGGTCGAAGGAATCGATATTCCAGATTGCACCCTGGGTGAAGACGGAATGCTCGTACAGGGCGACGAGTTTCCCGAGTGTCGCCGGCGTGAGTAGCTCCAGGAACAGGGTGTTCGACGGACGGTTGCCCTCGAAGACACGATGGGGAACCAGCCATTCCGGAGTGCCTTCCGCGGCGACCTGCTCGCGCGTCTTGCCGAAGGCCAATGCCTCCGCCTGGGCGAAGACGTTTGCGACAAGGATGTCGTGATGATCGCCGAGCGGGTTCAGCGTCTGGACAAACGCAACAAAGTCGCATGGGATAAGCCGGGTGCCCTGGTGGATAAGCTGATAAAAAGAATGCTGGCCGTTGGTCCCCGGCTCACCCCAGTAAATTGGCCCGGTCTGATAGTTGACTTCGGTCCCATTCAGGGTGACGTGTTTGCCGTTGCTCTCCATGGTCAACTGTTGGAGATAGGCCGGGAAGCGCTTCAGGTATTGGCTGTAGGGCAACACGGCAACCGTCTCCGCGTTGAGGAAATTGGTATTCCATACCGCCAGAAGGCCCATGAGCACGGGTAGGTTGCGCTCGAACGGCGTCGTACGAAAGTGCTCGTCCATCTCGTGAAAGCCTTCCAACATGGCATGGAAGTTATCCGGTCCGATGGCCAGCATGGTGGAGAGTCCGATCGCTGAGTCCATGGAGTAGCGACCTCCGACCCAATCCCAGAACCCGAACATATTTGCGGTGTCGATACCGAACTTTGAGACGTCCGCGGCGTTGGTCGAGACAGCAACAAAATGTTTGGCAACAGACTTCGGGTCGCCGCTGAATCCGGCGAGTACCCAGTCGCGAGCTGAGTGCGCATTTGTCATGGTTTCCAGCGTGGTGAAGGTCTTGGAAGAAATGATGAAGAGGGTCTCCGCAGGGTCGAGATCATGCACCGCTTCCGCAAAATCGGTGCCATCGACATTGGAGACGAAGCGAAAGGTCATGGCGCGATCGCTGTAGTGTTTCAGCGCTTCGTAGGCCATGACCGGGCCCAGGTCGGAGCCGCCAATCCCAACGTTGATAATGTTGCGTATGCGTTTGCCGGTATGGCCGGTCCACGTTCCGTTTCGGACTCGGTTAGAGAAATCTGCCATCTTGCCAAGCACCTCGTGTACTTCAGGCACGACGTCGACGCCATCTACAACAATGGATTCTCCCTTGGGCGCCCGCAGCGCCACATGAAGCACAGCACGGTTTTCTGTGATGTTGATTTTTTCTCCCCGGAACATGGCGTCGATCCGCGCTCGAAGTCCCGTCACATCCGCCAACTGAAGCAGGAGTTTGATGGTTCGATCCGTGACGCGGTTCTTCGAGTAGTCAAGGTAAATTCCGGCTCCTTCGGCTGTCATGCGTTTGCCACGATCAGCATCCGTAGCGAACAGCCCTCGAAGATGTTGCTTGCGAGCCTTCCTGGAGTGAACCTCGAGTTTCTTCCACGCAGGGTTTTGGGTGAGTGGATGCGCGTTGACCGGCTCGACAGCTGTTTCCATGTTTGTTCTCCTTACTTGCATTATCACGTTCTCTGCATTTCGATGCCGCAATACTCTGCAGGGGCGCATTCTCCCAAAGCCGAAAGCCTCCAAGAAAAGCGCTCGCATGTGGGCGCTCGGGAGCCCGCAAGCGGCTCCGCTGGTTGTCTCACATTGCCGGGACCCAAAACAACGACGTCGGGTTTAAGCGCGCCGATCAATGATGTCGCGAAGTCGTTCAAGTAACATTGCCAAGTGTGTTTGGCTTCGCGATTGTACTCGCGCTCACCTACATGATATTCGCAGATGCGCCTGTTGTAGATTTACGGAAAGTTCCGCGAGCGATTCCAATTCCGCATTCTCATACCGGGAAGTATCGTTGCACCGCGAACGCGCGTCCCGGTTGCGGCCATGCACAAGGTTTCATTTGGCAGCGGCAGGTGGGGGAGGAATTAAGTCCGTAGATGGGTGCGTCGAAAGAACCAGTGCTGGAAGGGGTGCCTGATCAAAGTCAAAGTCGTTACTCAGGTCGCCCAGGATGTGCACATTCTCGCGCACAGTAGGACGTGGATCTGGCCTTCCATCTGTCTTCGGGTTAATTCTCGCGCCTCCCATGAAATCGTCCTCGATAAATTTCAGGTAAGCATCGAAGCTCAAAACCTGGTGATCGATGTAGTGCGGCTTGGCGTAGGGTGAAATTACCAGGCCTGGCACGCGCAGGCCATACCCGTTTTGATCCACGGCGGGAGGTGCGATATGGTCATAGAAACCACCCCAGTCATCCCAAGCCACAAAGATGGCGCTGCTATCCCAGTCGGGCCCTTGCATTACTGCATTGATAAGCCCCGTGACCCAAGTCTGCCCGGCAGTGATCAAGGCAGGGGGATGTTCACTGACCGCGTAGGCTGGAGCGATCCACGATACCGAAGGCAACGTACCGTCGCGGGCCTCTTTGTAGAAGTTATCCAGGGGTTGCACGCGAGATAGATCGCCGTCATCCTTCACTGTGTCGAAATATGGGAGCGGATTCCATATTTCCGGAGTGCAAAAACCGTTCGACTTGGTATCCCCATTGCAACCGGGACCTCCGGGAATAACGAAATATCCCCAGGTCACATGGTATTTATGCAGGAGGTAGGTCAGATCGGTCCAAGCATAAATCGGTTTCGTGCCAAGTGGCCCAGCGCGTTCTCCACTCAAGCCGTTTCGGCGATAGGTATCGTCAGGGACTACTCCCGGGGACTGGAGCTCGTTGCTGCAACTCATGGGATCGTCGTGCTTGGTGCAGTACGCGGACCATGCGGATAACTCGTACAAGTGAGCCGGCAGACTCCAGCTGGCATTTGGCTCGAACATATGGTCCTGCAGGACGAAGGTGTGTGCGTAGGCCCAATAATTGGGTAGATCGCGGCCGTCGTGGTATCCCATGACGTCGGGCTGCGGCAATTTGCTGCATGCCGGATCCGCGGCGATCTGACAGCCCTTGTGGCCTATCTCCGCGTCGCTTACAAAGCCGTCCATTCGTCCGTTGTCGATCTCTCGCACGCTGGCGGTTGCATCATGCGGGCCTCCTTGATTTACGTCATTTCGGTCGTGATAGGGGCCGATACATTGACCGGTACGCAGATCCGGATTGCAGACGGTGAAGGCACCATTCTTCACAGGTAAACCATCAGCGCCGGGAAAGGTGCCAAAGTAACTGTCGAAAGAGCGGTTTTCCTGCATGATGATAATGATGTGACGAATCTTGTGGATGCCCTGTGGAGTGGATGCAGCACTCTGTGCGAAGCAATTCCCGCAAAAAAACACCATGCTGATTCCCATGTAGCAGAGTTTCTTAAGCATATGTACTCTCCTGTGCCGGTACCAATCGAACCTGGCGGTTCATTTGTGGGGGTGCACCCAATTCTTATTGTGGCATTCGCCTGGACTAACTCGAAATTACTTTGTCTTCGAAGTCGACGCCGGAGAAATCAAGTCAGTCTTTGGATGTTCCGGCAGAACTAATGGTGGACGAGGCTCCTGAGTGAAATCAAAGTCGTTCCTCAAATCGCCAAGGATTGGAATATCTTCACGGACCGTTGGTCTAGGATCGGGACGGCCGTCAGTCTTCGGATCCAGCCTTGATCCTCCCATGAAAACGTCCTCGATGAACTTGAGGTAGGCATCGAAACTAAGAACCTGGTGGTCAATGTAATTGGGTTTGGCGTAGGGCGAAATCACCATGGCCGGAACGCGTAGGCCGTATCCATTGATATCTACGACGGGGGGCGGCATGTGGTCATAAAATCCGCCCCAATCGTCCCAAGCCAAAAAAATGGCGCTATCGTTCCAGTCCGGTCCTTGCATGACAGCATTGATCAGACTTGTGACATAGGCTTGTCCCACGCTTACCAGCGCGGGCGGATGCTCACTTACATCTTGTGAAGGAGAGATCCACGATACCGACGGTAGTGTGCCGTCGTGGGCCTGTTTATAAAACTCATCCATCGGCCTGATATTTGAAAGCTGGCCGTCATTTTTTACGGTGTCGAAAAATGGCAGAGGATTCCACCATCCTTCAGTTCTGTCTCCCATATCCTTTTCCGTGCACGGGCCGACCCCATCATCACAATCCGGATTGGTCCCCTTGAACACGTAATAACTCCATGTCACGTGGTGCGAATGCAATAGATACGTTATGTCGGTCCATGCGTAGATAGGCTTGGTTCCTGGAGGTCCATTCCTTTGCCCGCCAAACTGTTGCGCGCGATGGGAGTTATTAAATGCTCCTTTAAAGTCCGGGGGCATTCCAGGAGCATTCATTTCGTTCACACAGCTCATCGGATCATTATGTTTGGTGCAATATGCCGACCACGCCGAGACTTCAAACAGATGGGATGGCAAGCTCCACGAAGCCACGGGCTCAAACATATGGTCCTGTAAGACGAAAGCATGCGCATAGGCCCAGTAATTCGGGATATCCAGATCATTGTGATACCCCATTACGTCTGGCTTTATTGAATTGGTACAGACCGGGTCATCCGGGTTTGAGCAGCCCTTGGAGCCCTGTTCCGCCTGGGAGATGAAGCCGTCCAAGCGGCCATTGTCGATGTCCAGGAGCATGCTAGCGGCATTATGGGGACCACCTCCATTTTCGTCATTCGTATCGTGATAGGGACCGTCACATTGGCGTGTGCGTGGATCCGGATTGCAGACAGTAAAGGCACCATTCTTCATCGGAAGGCCGTCAGCTCCTGGAAAGGTGCCGAAGTACTCGTCGAAGGACCTGTTTTCCTGCATGATGATAATGATGTGACGAATCTTGTGAATGCCCTGTGGACTGGATGGTGAAGTCTGTGCGAAGCAGTTCCCGCACAGAAACAACATGCCGATTCCCATGTAACACAGCTTCCTGAACATCTTCATCTCCGCTGCGGCGAGACTTTTTGGGTTGAAGGCTCAACTACTTTGCATACAACCCCTGCGAAGTATCCAGGCTTTGCTCAGCATGAAAGCTGCCTGTGGTGATCGCTTCGCCGGAGGCCACATATTCTTTCATCAGCGCGGACATCTGCCGAGCTTTGTCCGGGTACGTGTCGGCGACATCCGTCAACTCATTTGGATCCTTCTCGAGGTTATAAAGCTGTGGTTTATAGACGCTGGCGGGCGCTCCGGGTGCGACATGAAATTGCTCCTGGTGTGCCTCCGGCTTCCAGATTTCACTGTAGGACCATTCCTGGTTTCGCACTGCTCCGACCCAGCCGTAGGTCTGTACCACGCTGTCCCTTACCGTCCTGGTTTCTCCCGTCACCAGCGGCCACACATTCGTGCCTGTCACTCGCGATGGCGGCTGGAGACCCAGCAAACTCAATACCGTCGGCATTACATCGGGTACTTGCACAAAGCCAGGAACTTTCTTTCCGGCATATTGGTTCCCGGGTGTTCGGATCAGCAGGGGAATGTGGGTCACCTGGCCTCGAAGCTTGTCGGGGCCTTTGAGGAACTGCTGGTGCTCCCCCAGCATTGCCCCGTGATCCGACATAAAGACGACGACGGAATTTTCGAATAGACCGAATTGACCGATCGTGTTTAGCAGGTTTCCAATCCAATAATCCACGCAACTCACCGCACCCGCGTAGTTCGCCCGGAACCGGTTCCTGATGTCATCGGACAAAGGGACTGTGTCGTAGGGAGGCTCGATGAAACTAGGATCCTTGGCGTTGGGCATGTATTTTTCTAAAAAGCGTTTTGGCGGGTCCCATGGCTCGTGAGAATTGAAAAATTCCACCTGCAAATAAAAGGGCCGTTGATCATGATTCTGATTCAGCCAGCGAATTGCATTTTGGGCGGTGAGTTGACCTACGGATTCTCCTTGTTGTTGCCAGAGGTTCCGGTTGGCTTTGTACTGGCTCAGCATGCGATGGATACCGGGAAAGCGGGCCATGTACTCGCTGGAAACCATGTCGCTTACATCCAGCAGTTCGTGCGGGGAGGTGCCGTAGTAGTCGAACTCCAGGCCGCGGACCCACTGCCAGGTATGAAATCCACGATGAAAATTTCTACTTGGCTTGAACTGATGGTAGAGGCTGCTGATCAGGGTGTTGATGTAGCCCGCCTCGTTGAGAGTCTCACTGAGCGTGACGTCTTCGTTGTAGAGCTGGTGCCATCCGGGAAGCTGGACCTGTTCATGCTGGGGAAAGTAATGCGTTGGAATTACCCGCCGCCCGGTGTAGAGTGTCCGGCGAATCACGATTGTGGGCATTCCTTCTGCATAGGCGTCTTGAAATGTGACGGCCTTTTCCGAAAAGCGATCGAGGTTGGGCGTCTCAAGCTTATCCAGCCACTTTGGCGCGTAGCAAATGAGGTTGTCGTGACGGAACGTGTCGCTGACAATAACGATCAGGTTGAGGTTGTTGCCAGTCTGCTTCGCAGGTCGTTGCCAGACGGAGCCGCACGCTTCGCGGCCAGGCGCAGCTGAGTTCGAATCGGCCCACATTCGGCCGCCGCTGGCGCCAACCGCAGCCCCGGCCCCCGCCACCGCACTCTTCAAAAAGTTCCGTCGTGAATAGGTTTCTTTCCCCATTTTTCAATTCCCTTCCTGCTGCATGTGGCGTCGCGGTATTCATCGTAGGCTAAGAATCTTTCCGTCCTTGAGTTTCCTCTGTTCAGCATCTGGCCGGCGGGGGGTACTCCGGATCCGGAACGCTAAACTGATCCTTCGTATCCACCACCCACTGTTTTAATCGGTTAATCAAGGCCGCTCGCTCTTGCTTGTATTTTGTGTTGAATGCCAAGTTCACCACCTCGTAGGGATCTTCGTTCAGATTGAACATGAGCCATGACTGGTTCTGAAAACACACATATTTCCAACCGTCTTGTGTAACGAGGCCACGATAAGGCTGATCGATGCTGTCGGAATGCATGCTTGGTTTGACTACTTCCAAGTAGACAGAGTCGGGATCGGGCTGGTGCGGTTTGGAAAGGATCCGGCGGCTGGAGTAATCGTGTCCCTGCATCCAGTCGGGCGCGGTAAGACCACATAACCCCAATGTGGTGGGAGCAATGTCGACTGCGCTGAACAGCGTGTCCCGATTCCCCGCTCCATAGCCATAGAAAGAACGATATCCACTCACGACCATTGGGATTCGGACAGCCTCTTCGAATGGGTTCTCTTTGAGCCATTGCCCATGCGAACCCATCATGGTTCCGTGATCGGCAAAGATCATGATGTGTGTGTTCGAGTAGATGCCTTGCTGGTTCAAAGCGTCGAGGATACGTCCTATGTTCCAGTCCCAGTTTTCAATCTGCGCATAATATCCGACCATATCCTGTCTTGCCTTTTCCTCGACCGGTGGATACGGAGGAACATTGGTGCGCATACGTAGCTTCTCGGCATTGAAGCGGCCCATGTATTCAGCCGGCGCCATATAGGGATTATGCGGAGGCTGGATGGACAAGACTGCGAAGAACGGCTTGCCCTTGCCGGTCTTCAGCTCCGCCCCACGCTCCTGAATGTGCTTGAGAAACAAATCTGTAAGAGAATCCGCTTCGTATCCAGGCAACTTATATTGAAACGCGCTCTCACCTGATCCTCCGTGCACCCAGGTGTCCCACTGGCTATTGTTGTTTTCATAGCCGATCCAGGTCTGAAAGTTACCTCTTCGATCGGGAGGAACGATGTTCTTCACCGGGGAACCATATCGCTCGCAGAACCCGTCAAGGTGCCATTTACCGAAATATCCGGTGTGGTAGCCGGCATCATTAAAGACATCCGCGATCGTCTTTTGTCCCTTCGGCAGCGGGTAATCGTGTCCCGGCACCATATGGTGGGGGTAGATTCCCGTTAGCATGGTTCCGCGAAATGGGGAGCAGAGCGGAAATCCCGAACGTGCATTTTGAAAATTTACACCCGAAATGGCGAGGCGATCGACGTTCGGTGTCGATACGTTCGGATCGCCGTTGACGCCAATAGCCTGCGCCCTCCACTGATCGGCAACGAGCCAAATGATGTTTGGACGCGCGTCGGAATCATCGTCTGCGAGCGCGAGTTGACCGGTCAGCTTGCTGGCGGCGGCCAGTTGCGAAGATTTCACAAGAAACTCTCGACGATTCATCGTTCATTTGTCCTTGCAGCTAGAATTGGGCTCATCGACGAAGAGAGGATCACGCCCGTGTGAGACCCGTCCCCGACACGCCTCGCCGTCACCCGTTGACGCACCCGACACATGGATCAATTCCCGTCTCAATACAGCAGTTTGAACCCGAGCTGAATGGTTCGGGGAGAGTTCTGCTGAGCACTCACAACTCCAAATTGCGAAGATCCGTACGAAGTATTGGGCGGCGCAAACGTGGGCGTATTGTCCATATTGAAGGCATCGACTCTTATCTGAAGATTCATGTTCCTGGTCAACAAAGTGTTCTTGTGGAGTGAAACATCGATATTCCGGATCCAGTCGCTTCGAAGGTCGTCGAAGGTCCTGGGAGTGTTGCCGAACTGAAAGGCGGGCGGAGTGCTGAAGTAGGAAGTATTGAACCACTTGGCAACGGTATGGTTGCCGATCGCAGCGTTCTTTCCATTCCAGTTTGGCCGCTGACCACCTCCTTGCGAATCTGTTCCATTGGTGGCTGAAGTGATGCCCAGCGGATCGCCACTGATGAAGGAGGTTATTGCGCTGATTTCCCAACCTCCCAGCAAGTGGCCGGCAAGTCCACCGCCTTCGCGGAAGAAGGGAAACTGGTAGACAGCACCGGACACGAGTCGGTTGGTTTGATCGAGCAACGAAGTGCTCCATTCAGCTTTCAGGTTGTTGTAGTCCTGTGTTGTTCCTCCGCCGAGGGTCTCTCCGCTAAACCCGCCGCTGTTCTGATCCATCAACTTCGACCAGGTATAAGCGGTGAGAAAGCTGAAGCCACTACTGAACCGCTTTTGCAGTGTGACATTGAGTCCGTTGTAACTCGCTCCTGCCCAGCTAGCGTTCAAGCTGGTCACCCCAGTGAATTGAGGGTAGGGCCGGAGCAGTTGAGCTTGCGAGACCTTGGGTGCTGCGAGCTGGCCTGTCGAGATCTGCCCATAAAAGGGGTTGGGCTCCAACGTCTGCAGTGCCGGCCCCAAGGCCAATGCCGAGTCAGGGAGTTGATCTAATTGCAGATTCGCAGCTTCATGTACGAAGTGCGCTCCCACATACTTCACATCCAAAACCCAGTTGGCTGCCAGCTGTTGCTGTACCCCGAAATTCCATTGAACAGCGTACGGTGTTTTCAGCATGTTCCGTTCCGTCTCCGACAAGGTCTGACCAAGCAAGGTGGCGGAGCCGAGCGAACTGCCGGAAACGGGAACTAGGCCGGAAGGGTATGGGTTGGTGAGTGTGTCGTAGGGCGTCACACCATCGAGGGTCGTCACCATTGAGGTTGTGGCGGTGAATCCGCCGATTC
The DNA here is from genome assembly GCA_963756315.1 of uncultured Acidobacteriota bacterium. Taxonomy (GTDB): domain Bacteria; phylum Acidobacteriota; class Terriglobia; order Terriglobales; family Acidobacteriaceae; genus JAKAAZ01. The sequence continues at coordinate 173,234 of CAVWNI010000009.1, read as the reverse complement.
CATAATTGGAGGGTTGCGACGCGCCGGCTCCCCACAAGGTGTCATAGAACAAACCAACGCCGCCGCTAACCACGGTCGCAGGTCTGGCATGCCAGGCAAAACCGAAGCGGGGCGAGAAATGATAGGGTTCAGTGTTGGAGTCATATCGCGAGTTTCCGTTCACGCCCACAAAAGAGAGCGCGCCACTTAGCCCTGGTACACCTGTCAATGGCACGGATGCGGTCGGATCGAAGTTGCTGAGACGATTAAAGCGTTCCGTATACGGCGTTTCAAATTCATAGCGCAATCCAACGTTCAGAGTGAATGAGTCAGTAACCTTCCAGTTATCCTGCGCAAATGCCGCGTAGTATTTGGTCTGCAGCGCCAAGGCGGGTGATGGTGCTACTCCGCCGGTGGCTGGAGTGCCCAACAGGAAGGAAGCGAGCGCGTCCCCGGCGGTTGCCGATGCCTGAGATGCGGTCGGTCCCTGCGTAAATGCAGGAGTGAAGGCGAAGTTCGTGCTGTTATCCCCGGTTTGAAGAATATTGGCCTGCAAGAGCCGGAGGTCTGTTCCCATGGTCAATTCGTGCTCTCCAAAAGTTTTGGTCACATTCGCCTCGACTGCGAAAGTATTGGAGTACGAAGCGATCAGGCCAGTTTCTCCGAGGGCATATGCCTGGGAGACGTTGGCAACGGAGCCATTCACGGCATACCCTGTGATGGTTGCCACTGGAAAGGCGGCCGGGGCGCCAATTTCAGATGCGAGCCCTGGAGGAAAGCCAAGGGTTCCAATGTCGAATCCCTGGCTTACAGGGCCGCGATGGTTACCAAGCCGCGCAAACGAGGCGCGAACTGTTGCGAGCAATGTGGACGAGAACGCGTGGTTAGCTCCCAAAATTGCGTTATACCGGTCAAAAACCTGCGGCCCGAATCCAGGCCCTCCATCATTTCCCGGCCCGTAGGGATTCGGCCGAGTATCCGGCGTGTTATTGAAGGAATAGCGGGCGAACATCGTGGTTTTTGCATTGAAGACCTGATCGACGCGCCCTGAAAACTCGTTCTCGTGAATCAGAACTTCATCGGCGAGGACGTAATTATTGACACCCAGAGTATTTATATTCGGTTTCGGAAAGTACTTCGCCATATTGAGGGCGATTGGGTTGAGGAGATCGGGCGGGATGATGTTCCCGGAAAACGCCTGCCGTGTATTGGAGGTGGTACTGAAGGGGTTATATATGGTGATCGGCTGGCCTGCGCTGTTCGTATCCTTGCTGAAATTTCCGGACAATTCATCAGGAGTAGGCACGTGTCCCGTGTAGGTATTCCCTTGATCGAAGCGAACGTACTCCAATCCGAGAAGGAAGAATGTCTTATTGTGGCCGTTGTACAGCTTGGGAATGACGACGGGGGCTCCTACGACGCCTCCAAATTGATTGAAAGTCAGCGGCGGTCCGGGTTGGCCGGCGGCCTTCGCAAACCAGTTGTTTGCGGTTAATGTGGCATTTCGATAGAACTCGTAGGCTGTGAAGTGCAAGTTATTGGTTCCTGCTTTGGTGACCACGTCGTAGATGCCACCGGCAGAGCGGCCAAATTCAGCGCCATAGTTGTTCGTAAGGACTTTGAATTCCTGAACAGTATCTGCAATGGGATAAATCACCGGTTGGTTTTGGACCGGTGCGCTGTTCGGCGCTCCATCGAGAAGGAAATCGTTGCCCGTCGCGGGCGCGCCATTCACGGAAATCGAGGATGTACTGATGACGTCCACGGGAAGATTATTCATCCCGATGGATCCTCTTACCCCAGGGACAAGTTCGCCCAGTGCATAGGCATCACGACCTAATAAGGGCAACGTTACGACATCGCGGCCGCCGATTACCTGACCGGTTGAACTGGTTTCGGTTTCCAGCAGGGGCCCTTGCGCGGTTACGACGACGGTCTGGCTTACGGTTCCCGGTCGGAGAGTGATGTCGATCTGCAACGTCTGCTCAACCTGCAACTGTATGCCCGTACGAAGCACGGTTTGGAATCCAGGAGACTGGACCGAAATTGAGTACGGGCCTGGAAGCAGCGCGGGTACCGTATAGTAGCCCACCTGGTTGCTCTGAACGATGCGCTGCTGTCCTGTCGAAATCTCTCTGACAGTTAGAGTTGCGCCGGAAACCACAGATCCGTCCTGGGTTGTAACTTTCCCGGTAATCTGTCCTGTTTGGGGAAAAGCCGGCATGCAGGCAATGGTCAGCAGAATGGCTATCAGCAAGCCGTAATGAGATGTTCTGCTTCTTCGACGAAAAGAGCCATGGCGCAATGCGGTCATGGATCTTTGCAGTCCCAGTTGTTGAGTAATCGACCTGTTCTGGGACTTGGCTGATAACGTCCGGTTCATGACGCCTCCATTCGCAATTCTTTTCGAAGCGGGGCAGCGACAAACGAAGCCAAGCGTCTTCCCCCGGAGGGGGAGTTGTCAACGTTTTTCACGGTGATGGGACGTGATTTGACGTGTGAAAGGGCGACTTCGGCGACGGTTTGGCGCACTCTCGTGCTGTCGCTTTGTCGACAGCCGTCCGCAAGGTGAAGACCTACTGGACGCGTGCCCGAAAGACAAGATTGGGATGTGGATTGACTGCGCTCGTGAGAAAGGTCTGCCGCCGGTTCCCCGCGCGAATCAGTGAGGGAGGTGAACCCGAGCGGCGTGGGTCAATGCGTGCGGATCGTAACCAACCTGGCTTCCATTGGGACTCCGCCTACAATCGTGGTCTCTAACAACGCCTCAAATGGACGAATTTCTCCGTTTTTAAATGACGCAGCCCGCCACAATGCGGAGACATCTTCCGGGCGACACGCGTACTCGACCGCGGCCTCTGTGCCCAACGTCGACACTCCGCTAAAGACAAGAATCCATTTGCCGGGCTGCAATCCCGGCATCAGGGCGAGGACCGCGTAGTCCTTGCTGAAAAAATACCTTGGCCTGGAATACAATTTCGGTTCGCCCGGTTTTGGGTGATCGTTGATGAAGCCAGCACCATCGGGGTCAAGCAGCAGCGTGAAGTCGTTCATGGCTGGAAGCATGGTCAAAGCCGGGTTTTGTGAGCGCGAGCCAATGAAAATCAGATTGGTTGATCGCGCGTCATCCCAAGTCACCAGCAGGCTGCGCTTTAGAATGAACGCGGAATGATGCGCATCGAAGAGCTGGGTCAGTTGATGGATTGCCATGACCGCGCCGGTGCCCGTGTAGAGGAATGTGCCGCTTTCCCGAAGCGGTTGATTCGCGGCCGTCCCGGGCTCATCCGTTGCCACTTGAAATCCATTCCTGGAGTCTCTTATGAATAACGCATTGCTGTAGATCACAAGGGGTGGGCTTCCTGAAAGGAACGGACCCCATAATGTTTCCATTCCCGATGGGACTGTCTGTGGTTTCGAACGACCCCGCCAAGCAATTGCAGCGAGGAGAATGACAATGGAGCACAGTGCGGTCGTGAACCAGATCTTAGCTGCCTTACGCAGCGGCGGTTTCGAGACGTCTGGAGCGGCAGGTGCAATCGATATCTCAGAACTCGCGGACATTTTCCGGCGCAGCGGAGGGGTGTCCACTGCGAGCGGGCCATGCTTTCTAACCGGCAGGAAGACCGGCAGGTAATGCCCCTTAGGAATTTCGATGATTCGATCTTCGTGCGCGCCTTCCCCTGAGAAGTATTCGCCTAGTTTCCGGCGCAGCAGGCGCGCATGGGTACGGACAATGCTGTCCTCGCTGGAGTTATAACCGGGAGGACGGTGAAAAACGTGGATGCCGATCTGTTGCTCCGTTGCATCCTTGGGTGAATCGCGAATCGCGCATTCTCCCACATAGAGCAAAAACTCTCTCAATCGCACTGAACCGCGGAATTGCTCGCTGGACGCAACCCGCTGTAAAAGCGCCCATCGAGGATCTTTCGCCACAGCAGCATCAATTTCCGGAATGAAAGACGCCTTTCTCATTCGCCACGCGAGGCTACCACACGATAATTCACGAGTCAAATCACCGTGAAAACCGTTGACAAAGCCGAGTCCCAGCGATGATCGTTGTCCACGGTTGACGGCTTGGGACTGGTGCGGATTCTTAATTCCTCGAGATTGTCGTATGGCGACGTTTCAGCAGGCGGGAGTATTCCGAACGAGGGATCACTCCTGACGCTTGCAGCGGGATCCAGGAGCCAATCATCCGCGCAACGCTTTCCGCTCGCGTGCGTGGATGGCCGGATCGTCGACCAACATATCGTGCCAGGCCTATCGAACTGACTCCGAGACGTTCAGCAGGCCGGACAGAAGAACTTTATCAGGAGGCAGTAACCGTGAATCGACCTGGAACCAACTGTAAGAAAAGGGCGCTCTCGACCACCGTGTTACGCGCAGTGCTGTTCGCGATACTCGGCTTTGTTCTTCCAATTTCCATGCTCCACGCTCAAGAGACATCGTCGATTGTTGGCACGGTGACGGATCAGTCCGGCGCTCTGCTTCCAGGTGCCAAAGTAACTTTGGTGAATGAGGCGACACAGTTCACGCGCGTTGTCGAAACAAATTCAAGCGGTCAATACGTTGCATCCGCAATTCCCACCGGGAGTTATGCAATCACCGTCGTGAAGACCGGGTTCAAGCAGCTGCAGCGAAGCGGCGTTCAGCTTACAGTTGCCAGCACGGTGACCGTCGATCTGCAATTGAGCGTTGGAACGGTGAACCAAACCGTGGCTGTAACGGGCGCGGCGCCGCTGTTGCAGATGCAATCCGCGGCTGTATCAGGTTTGGTGGACAGCCGACAAATGCTGGCGCTGCCACTGGTGAGTCGAGACTTCACCGACCTGGTTCTGCTGACGCCGGGGGCTCATATGGGGTCGGCGAGCAACCTGGCACAAGGTAACGGTAACGCCTATGCGGAGCTAGGAGGTGATAACTACAGCGTTAACGGTTCGATCGCCGCGGGCAACACTTACATGGTGAATGGCATTTTCGATCGCATGCTTTGGTTGAACACGCTGGTGATTGTGCCCATCGTGGATTCGATTCAGGAATACCGCGTGTTGACCAGCAACTATTCTGCCGAATACGGAGACGCCGCGGGTGCTTTGACCGAAGTGGACACGAAATCCGGAACGAATGCATTTCATGGAGACGCGTGGGAGTTCCTGCGCAACACGGACCTGAATGCAAACGACTATTTCAACAATCTGAATCACGTTCCACGACCAGCATTCCACCGAAATCAGTTCGGCTTCACCGTGGGTGGACCGATTCTGCGCAACAAGACATTTTTCTTTGTGGATTACGAAGGCATTCGCGCCTCCCAGCCGGTCACAGCAATCTCTACCATACCCACAGTCGCGGAAGATCAAATGGTCGAGACCGGCAATTTCGCCGGCCTTGGAACTACGATCTACAACCCATACTCGACGACGACGGTGGGTGGAACCACCGTTCGCAACGCGTTCGCTGGGAACCAAATTCCCATGGGGATGCTCGATCAAGCGGCCGTCAATATCATCAAGCTACTACCACCACCTACCAACATGGCAGCCGTCAACAATTACGTTTACAACGCCCCCGCAACGCAGGAGACCAACCAGTTCGATGTTCGCATCGACCAGAACCTTCGCGCCTCGGACCGTCTTTTTGTCTATTACGACTACGACAAGAGTGATTTCGTAACACCCGGGATTGTTCCCTCACCGGCCAACAGCTCCATACCGATTGGTCCCTATCTCTCCACAAATGCCAAAGCAATTACGGAGCCCTTGTTCAATCAGGACGTGACCCTGGGTTACACAAAAGTGATTGGAAGCAAGATGGTCAGCGAATCTCATATCGGCGTGGTGCGTTGGAATGCGCAGATTACGCCGCTGGGAGAAAAGTTCAATACAGCGACGGCGCTCGGGATTCCGGGCATGAATTTCAATCAGCAGTCGGGCGGAATGCCGGCGTTCACAATAGCTGGACTGACGGAAATTGGGGACAACTCGACCTTTCCGGAGGACAGCGCGGTCACTTCTCTGCAAGGTGACTCCGCGCTCACGCTCATTCACGGATCGCACAGCCTTCAACTTGGGGTGGTGGCACTGCGGCATTGGTTCAATGGATTTTCTGGGTTCCCCACTCGAGGAACGTTTGATTTCAATGGCCAGTACACAAGCCAGATTGGCGTTTCAAGCTCAAAAACCGCGCTTGCAGATTTTGCTTTGGGAGCAATGGATTCAGGAAGCCGCAGCTACCTGGACGGCCCTTTCGCCATGCGTTTCTGGCAACTGTCGCCATATGTTCAAGACACCTGGCGGGTTACGGATCGTCTTACTGTGGACGCCGGCCTTCGTTGGGATTTCGATTCTCCCCCGTACGAAAAGCATAACCACTGGGCCAATCTTAATATCGTAAACGGACAACTTTTGATTGCCGGCGTCAATCATAACGGGCGGCCTCTGCGCAACTTCGATCTGGAGACGCCAGGCCCGCGCCTGGGATTGGTTTATGCCCTCACTTCCGATCGGAAGACGATTCTCAGGGCAGGCGGCGGGCTGTCTTATGTCTATGAGGATGTGGGAGGGAACCAGCTCTACAAAAACCTTCCGTACTATACCGCGCAGAACATTGTGACCAGTACCAATACCGCCCCTGTGCAGACCCTTAGCGAGGGACTTCCCGTCCCCGTTGCCCCCATCGGCGAGACCGAGGCGCAACTCTCCACAGGAAGTCCAGTGGCGTGGAATATGAACCTGAAACATGCTCAAATCGCTTCGTGGAGTGTAGGGATCCAGCGCCAACTGACGAGCACCATTATGGCGGACGTCAGCTACGTCGGGACGCGCGGTAATCGGCTTTTGATTAACAGCGTCAATCTTAACCAGGCTGCTCCAGGTCCGGGGGCCGCTGGTCCACGCCGTCCCTATTACACGATCAATCCAAACCTGGTAAACATCTCGTACCTGACGAGCTGGGGTGGTTCAAAATATGAATCTCTTCAAGCGAAAATCGAGCAGCGCTTTTCGCGGGGACTCACTTTCGGAGCTGCCTACACATTCTCCACTTACCTCACGGACTCCGGCAATCCAAACGGCGGAGGCAACAGCAATTATCAGAACGATCAATGCATCGCCTGTAACTGGGGACCGGCGCCAGACGACAACACCCACGTGATATCTGTCAATCATGTCTATCAATTTCCCTTTGGTCCGCAACAGACCTACATTCACCATGGCTTCCTTTCTTATGTTCTGGAAGGCTGGAGTTTGAATGGAATTTGGAGTTTCGTAAGCGGAAGCCGCTTTACCCCCACTCTTTCCACGAACGTGTCGAATCAGGCGGGCGGGGGCACGCAACGTCCGAACCGGATCGGAAGCGGGAGCTTGCCATCCAGTGAAAGGAGTATCAATCATTGGTTCAATACGGCCGACTTCGTGGCACCCCCGCAGTACACGTTTGGAAATTCGGGGACAGGCATTCTGACAGGACCGAAATATTTCGACGTGGATCTGGGACTGATTCGGGCGTTTTCGCTTCCGAAAGGAACTCGCCTCACCATTCGATCCGAGTGGTTCAACGCTTTCAATCATGCAAATTTCGGCCTCCCCAACGCTACGATCGGAAATGCTACAGCCGGCACCATCAGCACCGACGTGGTGGGGCCCGGAGGCACCTCGGCCAGAGTTATTCAAATGGCGGCAAAATTCGACTTTTAGATAAGTCAGTCGCGACGGCGATGAAGGGCCGTCGCCGATGCGACGATGGCCCACAACTGTAAAGGCTGCTTCGTTCGGGTGCGATGGGGGAAGCGTCTCGGAGGAGAGATAGCATGGGCGATATTGATCGTAGAGAATTTTGTCTGGGACTGGGAGCCCTATCTTTTTCCGGCACAGGCTTCGCACAACCGCTGGTCAAGGAAGTTCTTGCATCTGGTAGCGGGCAGGAGAACGGGGCTTCAGGCAAACCTAAAAACGTACTTATCATCATGTCCGATCAACACCGGCATGAGGCTCTGGGGATTCGCGGCGATACCATTGCAAAAACCCCCAATCTGGATGCCCTGGCGCGCAGTGGAGTTCTTTTCGATCACGCCTACTGTACAGACCCGGTGTGCGTGCCGTCCCGGGCGTCTCTATTTACGGGACTCTATACGCACAATCACAAGACATATGACAATTCGAAACCCTGGCCGTTTGAGCACAAGACTATCGCCCACACGCTGGGGGAAGCGGGATATATGACAGCCTGCATCGGCAAGATGCACTTTGTCGATGCTCAAACGCATGGGTTCAATTACAAACTGGATTTCAACGACTGGTATCAGTATCTGGGCCCGAAGACCAAACTACGAGCGGAGGAAATCGTTTATCCGAACTCCGGGTCTGGCCTGCCGCAAATCGACGATTTATGGAGAGACCGTGGCGATCCATGGACGGGAGTGATCGAGGGTGACAATCGCGAAGGATATGTCTCCGTCGGCCGCGTGTCGCCGCTGGCTGAGGAGGATCATTTTGAGAGTTTCGTGGCGCGCGAGTCGATACGCTTCCTAAGAAACCACGGATCGAAGCAACCCTTCTTTCTGACCTGTTCTTTTCTTAAGCCGCACGATCCCTTTATGCCGGCGGAGCAATTCGCCAAAATGTTTCACGGCGAGAAAATGACCTTGCCTGCGACGTGGGGCAAGGTGGATCTTTCAACTGTGCCTCGGTTCGTCCAGAATCTAATCCATTACAACAGTGCGACCCCGGAGCTCGCCGCTCCAGACATGGCAAAGTTGCGTATCGCTCTTTACTATGCCAGCCTGGCGCAGACGGACAATTGCATTGGCGAAGTGTTGCAGGAGTTGCACAATCTCGGTCTCGATCAAGACACGATCGTTCTGTACACCGCCGATCACGGGGAGATGCTTGGAACGCACGGGTTATGGCAGAAAGATCTGTTTTACGAGCCTTCCGCCGGAGTTCCGTTGATTGTTCGGGCGCCGGGCGTAACAGGGCAGAATGTAGTCTGCAAGACGCCGGTCAGCCTGGTCCAGGCATATCCCACGCTAACCGATTTGTGTGGAGTCCCTGCGCCTACTGGATTGGACGGTTCAAGCTTTAGCGATGCTCTCCGCAATCCGCAGGAAACCCGAGACACGGAGATTTTCGCCGAACTCGGATTGTCGGGGCCGCACGCCGGCTACATGATTCGTGCTGGCAATTTCAAATATTGTTATTACGAGAACGACATGCCGGAACTGTACGATCTTCAGGCGGATCCCGATGAGATGAAGAACCTCGCTCTGCAACCGGCCTACACGAAGCGAGCGCAAGAGATGCAGTCCAGGCTCTTCGCCTGGCATCGACCTACACAGGAGAGATCGTAGGTTTTACAGTCGCAGGTTTGAATTCCTTTGAACGCCAGAATATTTCCCAAGTTCGATCGACAGAATCACACGTCACGCGGGAGGTTTTTGATATGAAATTTGACGCTGATGGCAAACAAGACTCATTCCTGCAACGCGTCCTGGCAAGGCGCGAGTTTATCAAAGATTCTCTGGTCGGTGCTGCGGGCGCAACATTAACGGGCTCCGCTGTGGATAGCGCTCTTGGTTTGAGTAGCTCCGCGAAGAACCAACCTCCCAATATTCTCTACATCCACTCTCATGACACCGGTCGCATGACGAGCCCATTCGGTTACAAGGTTCCCACTCCCAATCTGCAGCGGCTGGCCACCGAAGGCATCCTTTTTCGGCAGGCGTTTTGTGCCGCGCCGACTTGTTCTCCTAGTCGAGCCAGCCTATTGACCGGGGAATGTCCGCACAGCAACGGGATGTTGGGATTGGTGAACCGCGGGTTTTCCATGACCGATTACCAACATCACATTATTCACACGCTACGTCGAGAAGCGAGTTACCGTTCGACACTCATTGGACTACAACATATTGCGAAAAATCCAGCGACTATCGGATACGACCAGGTAGAGGTTATTCCCGGCAATCACGTCGAGCAAGTCACGCCGGCGGCGGTTCAATTCCTTCGCAACAGGCCGCAACAGCCTTTCTGGCTGACCGTCGGTTACTTCGAAACCCATCGCAAGTATCGCCAGGCGGGACCCCAGGATGATTGGCGTTACATTCAACCTCCGCCTCCTATACCCGACGCTCCTGCTACCCGTCAGGATATGGCGAACTTTCATGCTTCGGTACGGAAGCTTGATTGGGGAGTTGGACAAGTGCTCGGAGCGCTGGAGGCAGCTGGACTGGCAGAGAATACACTTGTCATCTCGACCACCGACCACGGCATTGCCTTCCCAAAGATGAAATGCAATCTCTACGACGGTGGAATGGGCGTTCATCTGGTAATGCGTGGCCCGAGAGGATTTCGCGGCGGCAAAGTATGCGACGCCATGATTTCCCATCTCGATGTATTTCCCACGATCTGCGACTTACTTTCGATCACTCCCCCACCATGGCTACAAGGACGTTCCTTCCTACCGGTACTTCGAGGCGAGAAAGAGGAGATCAACGACGCCGTATTTGCTGAAGTCAACTACCATGCCTCGTACGAGCCTAAGCGAGCGGTACGAACAAAAGGATGGAAGTATATTCGTCATTTTGGCACATATACTCACCCGGTTCTTCCGAACTGCGATGACGGGCCGAGCAAAACTCTCTGGGTGGAAAATGGATGGGGCAAACAGAACGTTCCCCCTGAAGAACTCTACGATTTGATGTTCGACCCTAATGAACGAAACAACCTGGCACCGGTCCCATCGCACCGCACTACCCTTCAGCAGATGCAGAAGCGCCTGGACGATTGGATGACTGCGACGAACGACCCGTTATTGCGTGGTCCCGTCAAGGCGCCTCAAGGTGCCGAGATCAATCCTCAAAACGAAATCTCACCCTCGGATCCAGCGCAGGTCGTACCGTAAGCAGAGAAGCCGAATCGCGCGCTGTTCGGCAAGTGCCTGGGTCTGAACACGTTGGACCTCGCAAGGCGGGTACTGCACCGCTAATTGCCGGAGAGAATTATCATCGCTCGGTCAACGTGGTTCGGGGTAAGCGTACCTTATCCCATACCCCGCGCGGGTGAGTCATCTACTTCGCGGATGCCATGGTGGCTTTCGAATAGCGTCCGGGCGACTGGCCTACATAGCGGCTGAATGCTGTACTAAAGGTGCTCGCCGATGCGTACCCAACGCGCTCGGCTACATCGGCAAGGTCGATCTCGCGGTGCCGAAGCAGATCTTTCGCGAGCGCCATGCGCCACCCCAGAAGGTATTCCATCGGCGGCATGCCGACGTTGCGGGTGAAACGATCAAAGAACGCTGAGCGCGACAGCGCAGCCTCTTTTGCGAGTTGAGCCATAGTCCACGAACGACCGGGGTCGGCGTGGATCTTCCGGATTGCTTCCGCCAACCGCACATCGCCCAAACCACGCAACAGTCCTGCGGGCGCGTCGGGAGCGGGTGTTAGCCGCAACGACTCGACCAGCAAAACCTCAACCAGGCGGCTCAACACCAATTCACGTCCCGATCGTTGTTCCGCTGCCTCCTCGGTCAGAAGCTTCATCAGAATCGACAGTCGATTAACACCGCGAATATGAACCTGCACAGGCAGCAGAGAAACCAGCAGGCCGGAGTCTTCGCTGTCGAAGATAAAGTAGCCGCCCAGGATGCGGACGCTGGGCGGGCCGTCCTGCGCCCCATGACGAACTTCTCCCTCTGCCAAGGCGGCCATGTGCGGATCGATGAACTGCGGAATGACGGGCTCGAACCCCGACATGGTGAACCCCGGGGTCGTCGACAGCAATACGAAGTCGTTCGCCTCCAGCGTCAATTCCTTTTGTCCGTCCACAGCCAGACGGCACGACCCTTCCATCACGATGCAGAAGCTTGGGTGGCCAAAATCCGCGTAGCGGACGCCCCAGCGTCCGGCCCCGCTGATGCCCTTTGTGAATACAGCCCGGGGCCGGAGCAGACCTATGACTTCGGAGAGCGGATCCACCATGTTCTGGACTATTGCAAATCAAATATGGACTGTCAATTGTAGATCGTCCTGAATCGCCCGCGTAGATTGGATTCAGCAAAGGAGCTGCACCATGAAAACCATCATGATCACCGGATCCTCTTCCGGCTACGGCCGTGAAACTGCCCGTTATTTCCTCTCGAAAGGCTGGAATGTCATCGCAACCATGCGTACCCCCCGTGAGGATGTCCTGCCACCATCGCCTGCACTGCGCATTCTGCCATTAGACGTGACGGATGAGAAAAGCATCGCGGCGGCCATCCACGCGGCTGGTCCGATCGATGTTTTGGTGAACAATGCGGGCATAGGCGTGGTGGGTGCTTTTGAAGCAACGCCGTTGTCGCACATTCGCAAGGTCTTCGAAACCAATACCTTCGGCGTGATGGCAATGACGCAGGCCGTGATCCCGCAAATGCGCGAGCGGCGCTCCGGTGTGATTGTCAACGTCACATCGAGCACAACCCTGGCGCCGTTCCCGTTGGCGGCAGCCTATACCGCGAGCAAACAGGCCATCGAGGGCTTCACTGCGTCGCTGGCTAGAGAGCTTGGGCATTTCAACATTCGTGCGAAGCTGGTCGAACCCGGATACGCTCCGACAACGAGGTTCGCGCAGAATACCGAGGTTCGCGTCGAAGACCTCATTCCGGAAGCCTATGCCGACTTCGCCGCACCGATCTTCGCGGAGTTCGCAAAACCGGCTCTGACCACAAAGGAAAGCGATGTGGCTGAGGCTGTATGGCTCGCCGTAAACGACGCCAGCGGTAAGCTTCGTTTTCCGGCGGGAGCAGATGCGGTAGCCCTTGCAGGCGCCGCGCGATAAATGCGGTGTATGCTGGTGCGCCGGATGGCCTGCCGTTTGCGCGGCGGCCCGTCGGGTGTGCCAGTGGGTTCTGCATGGCGGCGAACTTTCGCTCGATTGCCGAAAACCAACCGGGACCGGCAATCCTAAGCGGCCTGGAACGATTGAGTCTGTAGGGTCAGGGCGACGTGCCTCGATACGGCTGATGGAATGCCCACGCCGCTCGCTCCGGCCATCAAGACTGCTCCGTGTCCGACCGCCGGCATGGGTCTACGATCCGGGAACTTCAACCGGACGGCGACCTTTTTGATGAGATCGAGGGGACTTGCGGAAACCTAAAGCAAGATCCTCTCATCAGGGCTTACGATAAAGTTGTTTTCGCCCTCCTCCGCGAAACCCCCAGCGACGGAATTAATTTTGCCTCTATTCCACTTTTGCGTGTAATCGCGCGGAAGAGAGAAGTGCCGGGGAACCGCCATGAAGCTCGTCAATTACCTTCTCTCGATAGTCCTTCCCAGCGCGGTTCTCGCGTTCGCAGGTGTCGGTGTCAGCAGCTACGGGATTGTAGCGGCAGCTAGCACGCCGGCGCCAACCGTCACGATCAGCGCCAATCCCCCGTCGATCACCAAGGGAAACTCCTCTGTCTTGACTGTGACTGCTACGAATGCCACGGGAATTGCGATCACCGGGACAAATAACAGCAAACGGACGATGGCGGCCGGTGGCGGAGCAGTGTCGGTCGCTCCGACCTCGACGACAACCTACACGGCGACGGCAACTGGAGCTGGAGGCAGCGCCGCGGCCAGCGTAATGATCACCGTAACGACTGGCGGCGGAGGGGGCGGCGCGTCTGGCGCGCCAACGGTCACGGTCAGCGCCAATCCCACATCGATGGCAAAGGGAAGTACATCGGCTGTGACGGTGACTGCAACGAACGCGACACAGGTGACACTCGACGGAAGCAACAACAGCAAGCGTACGTTGGGCGCGACCGGCGGGACAGTGCCGGTCGCTCCGACCTCGACGACGACCTACACGGCGACGGCAACTGGAGCTGGAGGCACGGCTATGGCAGCTGTGATCATCACCGTGGGAACGGGATCCGGATCGGGTGGTGGGGGGAGCATCCAACTGACGGTGGCGAGCGCAGGCACCGCCTCAGGAACTGTTACCAGCAGCCCGGCGGGGATCAACTGCCCGGGAAGCTGCACTGCGAGCTTCTCCAAGGGAGCAGCCGTCGTATTAACGGCGACTGCGGCAGACGGCACCACCTTTGCAGGATGGTCCGGCGCATGCACCGGTCTTAAAACGTGCAATCTGAACCTGACGGCCAGTGCTACGGTGACGTCTACCTTCGAGCAAGGAACGGCAGGCATCACTTCGCTGAAACACATCATCTTTTTTGCTCAGGAGAATCGTTCGCTCGATAACTATTTCGGTGCGATGCGGGAATACTGGAAGGACAACGGAATTCCTGACCAGTCGTTCGACGGACTGCCTCAGTTCAACCCGACCAGCGGCGCGGCTCCGTTGTATGGTCCGCCTCCTGCCATCCCCGGATGCGACCCCACCAGCCCTTACCCCGGCAAATGCATTTGGGATACGAGCACCACTGTGGCCTCATTCCACATGATTTCGGTTTGCAACGAAAACACCAGCCCTTCGTGGCAGGAGGCCCATAACGACTGGGACTATATGGATCCAGTGGGCAAGTATCCGGCAAAGAATAACGGGTTTGTGCACACCGCCGCAGGCGACGCCCGCGACAACCCCGGAGGCGCGTTCTACGATACGAACGGCATCCGCGCCATGGGCTACTGGGACGGCTCCGACATGAACTACGACTACTTTATGGCGACCAATTTCGCCACGTCCGACCGCTTCTTCCAGCCTGTACTGTCTCGCACTGAACTCAACCGCGAGTATCTTGATGGAGCAACAACCGAAGGATATGCTCTGCCGAACGGCTCTAATGCCAACGATACGGCCCAGCTGAAGGCCAAGCCGATTTTCGAGGAACTTCAGAATGCAGGCATCACATGGAAGTTCTACATTAACCCGGAGGGCACAGGTTGTGCCGGGCCGCCCTACGCCGTGAGCTGCCTGCTCGCGACGACTGACCTGGACGCCTTCACCTATTCAACACTAATCAAGTCGACGTACTCACAGAATATCGCTCCTATCTCCGAGTACTTCACCGATCTGACCAACGGTACTCTGCCCCAGATCGCGGAGATCTACGCTGCATCGGACGCCGGGCTCGACGAACACGGATCCGACACGGACGCCCATCCAACAAATGTCCAGGATGGTGCGAGGTATACCTCCACACTGGTCAACGCACTCATGAATAGCTCCTCGTGGGAGGATTCGGCGTTTATCTTTACCTTCGACGAGAGCGGCGGTCTGTACGATCACGTTCCGCCGCAACCGACCGTCAGTCCCGATGGCATCGCACCGGTCGACCTGCCAGCGGGCTATATCTGTACTGGGATAACGGGTCCACTGTGCAATTTCACCTATACGGGCTATCGCATACCCTTGACCGTCATTTCTCCATATGCCAAGAAGAACTATGTCTCCCACACGGTGATGGATTCGACGGCGATCCTGAAGTTCATCGAAACGCGGTTCAATCTGCCTCCCCTAACCAAGCGGGATGCGGCCCAGCCGGATATGACGGAGTTCTTCGACTTCAACGATCCGCCATGGATGTCTCCACCCGTAGCTCCACAACAAAACGTCAGCAACCCTTGTTACCTGAACAAGCTGCCCTAGGATTGGTCCACACTATTAGGGTGAACCACGCTACGAGCGGCCCATGACGTCATGCTTGGACGGACAGGGATGAAGCTGGCGTCGGGCTCCTTTGATTAGATCCGGGGAATCAGTCCGAAATTCCGGTCAAAAGCAAAGCCCGCTGAGATAGCGGGATTTAGCGGAAGATGGTTGGTAGCGCTAACGGGAATCGAACCCGTGTTTTAAGATTGAGAATCTCACGTCCTAACCCCTAGACGATAGCGCCAAGTGCCTTTCTCACTATAACGAACCGAATCCGGTGTCACAACCCACTTCGGCTGCTCCGGCCGTTTCCATTCGCTTGAGACCCGCCACCGCTAGATTCTTGGCGATCGGCATGATGGCGTGTGGTTTGACAAACATCCTGGACGGCTCTAACGTGGCTACGGCAGGCCGCGGCATAATTGCGCGCGGTCTATCTACCCACCACGTCTATAGAGGAATACACAATGCGAAGAGGTTTCCCGGCCAGCATGCTGCTACTGTTTTCTGCTTTCCTTTTTCTTTCTGCCCGCCACGCCACCGCCCAGTCATCTGCGAACCAAGGTCCGCAACCCATTACGCCCGCCATGGAGCAGAAGGTGGATTCAATGGTGCAGAAGCTGACCCTAGAGCAAAAGATTGCGCTGATTGGCGGGGAAGATGGAATGTACATACGCAGGGAACCGAGCATCGGTTTCCCGCGGCTGAAAATGTCCGACGGCCCCATGGGCGTACGCACCTGGGGTCCTTCGACGGCCTACGCTGCGGGTATTGGCCTGGCAGCGAGCTGGGACCAATCGCTGGCGGAGAAAGTGGGTGTGGGACTGGGCGAGGATGCGCGTGCACGAGGCGTTAATTTTCTTCTCGGCCCGGGAGTCAATATATATCGTGCTCCCATGAACGGGCGCAACTTTGAGTACTTTGGCGAAGACCCCTATCTGGCGGGACAGATCGCTGTCAGCTATATCGATGGCGTGCAGAGCCAGGGAGTGAGCGCCACGGTGAAGCACTACGACGTGAATAATTCCGAGTACGACCGGGGGGAGATCAACACCATCGTTGGAGAACGAGCGCTGCGAGAGATTTATCTGCCGGCGTTCGAGGCGGCTGTGAAGCAAGGCCATGTCGGCGCGATCATGGATTCCTACAATCTGGTGAATGGCGAGCATTCGACGCAGAGTAAGTTTCTCAACGTTGAAGTACTGCGAAACGACTGGGGTTTTCGCGGCATTTGTATGTCGGACTGGGGTGCAGCGCACGATGCCATTGCCGTCGCGAACGGCGGGCTGGATCTGGAAATGCCTTCCGGCAAGTACATGAATGCCGAGACGCTGCTGCCGGCCGTAAAAAACGGCCAGGTGACGGTGGCAACGATCGACCAGAAGGTTCGCCGGATTTTGCGGACTGCCATGCAGTTTGGATTTCTGGATCGCGACCAGACGGATCTGAGCATTCCGCTGTACAACCAGCGTGGTAACGAGATCGCTTTAGAGTCGGCTGAAGAAGGCGCGGTGCTGCTGAAGAATGACGGGCACCTGCTACCGCTGGACCGCCATTTTATCCATTCGATTGCAGTTCTGGGCCCGGATGCCTATCCGGCAGTGCCCGGTGCCGGGGGCAGTTCCCAGGTGGATGCGTTTGCTCCGGTAAGTTTTATGGCTGGGTTGAGTGACTCGCTGTATCCAGGGATCAAAGTCACCTGGAATTCCGGAATCAAAACGCCAACGGAAATCTTCTCCGGAACGAGCTGGTGCGCCGATCCAGCCTGCAAGAACAAAGACCTTCTCCGCACGGAATATCTGCAGGCTACCGATGCCAAGGTGGGTTCGGGCGAAGACGAGGAGGTGAACAGCCTGGACGGTTCCCGCGGGGGGAGCACGAAGCCCAACTTCAGGCGGGTGGAGTGGGACGGTTATTACCTGCCCAAAACATCGGGCGAATACCGAGTGGTTGCGGGCGCCAACCCTGGAGAAAGCTATAAAGTGCTGCTGAACGGTCGCGAGATTCTGGAGGGGCCCACAGCGAAAAACATGCGGGGGCCAAAATCCTTTCTGGTGAAACTTGAGGCTGGAAATCCGGCAAAAATACAATTTCTTTATTGGCCGATGACGGACCAGAAAATCGCAGGTCTGGGGGTAGTTGCGGAAAGTCAGTTTCTCAACCAAGACGCGATCCGTCTGGCAAAAATGGCCGACGTAGCAGTCGTCTCGGTTGGCTTCAGTCCCAGCACAGAGGGGGAAGGCCGGGATCGTACGTACGAGCTTCCCTTCGGCCAGGCGGAGCTCATCCAGGCTATTACGGCTGCGAATCCACATACGATTGTGGTGTTAACGTCTGGTGGCAGCGTGGCCACACAGAGTTGGCTGCCGCAGACTCCGGTGCTGTTGCAAACCTGGTACGGCGGCCAGCAGGCCGGAACCGCACTCACGAAAATTTTGTTCGGCGATGTAGACCCTTCGGGAAAGCTACCGATCAGTTGGGAGAAAACACTCGAGGACAATCCAACGTATAAGAACTATTACGAGCCAGCCGGCACCCATGAAGTGAAGTACTCCGATGGGATATTTATCGGATATCGCTACTACGAGACCAGTCCGGTAAAGCCGCTATTTCCGTTCGGCTTCGGTTTGTCGTATACGACTTTTGCCTTTAGCAACCTGTCTGTATCTCCGACCACGGCGACCGCGACGGGCCCGATTCAGGTTACTTTCGACGTGAAGAATACGGGTTCGACGGCTGGTGCTGAGGTAGCGCAGATCTATGTCGGTGATCCGTCGGCTACGGTAAAGCGCCCGAAGATGGAGTTGAAGGGATTTTCAAGGGTGATGCTGGAACCGGGAGAGGTTCGCCATGTAACAAGCACGCTTGACGAGCGTAGTCTCGCGTACTGGGATGTGAAGACCCATGGGTGGAAGGTGGATCCGGGAAGGTTTGTCGTGTACGTCGGGGATTCATCGGAGAATGTTCCGCTGCAACAGGACTTCACGGTGCGGTAGGAGGTCGAGGCGCCAGAAGCGCGACAGCTGATCCCGCACATTGCGAAAATCACCTGGCGACGTTTCGAGCGAGAACTTCTGCAGCGGCCAGGGGTGCCACCAGGTTGTCTGGCAGCGAATGTCTCTGCTGTAAATAGGCCGGACTGTTATAGGAGATCCACGCCTGCCCATTGGCGTCTTCCCATACCAGGAGCTTTAGCGGCAGATCGATGGCAATGCTGGGCGCGGCGAGCATGAGCGGCGTACCCGCCTTGGGATTGCCGAAAACCAGCAGCTTGGTGGGACGCATGTCAAAGCCGGCGCGTTTCGCCTCCCCGCTGTGGTCGATGAGCGCGAAGATTTGGACACCCTTTTCGCGCAGCACCCCTTCGAGTCGCGCGATCGTTTCGTCCACGGAGGAATGGATTGGCAGATTGACCACGCCTTCAGGTTGAACGGCCATTGGATTCGGCCTCCAGAAGAGCATCTTAGCTCATTTCGGTGGGACTACGGTGGCCGCCGTGCAGCCGGCTGCCGTCAAGACGGGGGCGGCATCAGAGTCCGAGTTTTTTCACTTCTTCCTGATAGTACTTGCGGTAGAGAATTTCCCACTCCTGGCTTCCTTCAGGAATATTTTTCTTGTGGGATGATACCTTCAGCCGCGCGGCCTGATCGATCTTGAGTTCGTCGGCAAACAACTTCTCCAGCATCTTGCGAGATTCCTGACGGATGGTATTGCGATCTTCGCGAAATTCACACTCGTCGGTTTCCGCCAGCGTGTCGGCGATGACATGCGCCAATTTGTTCAACTTATCGTGAGAGACCCTCATAGGACCGCCTTATATTTGCGGGCCAATTCCTGCTTGATCTTCTTGAACATTTCCTGATAGCTGGCGCCGGTGCGGCGCATTTCCTCCTGGTAGGCCTCGAGAATGAGTCGAACCTCGTCATTGATGCGGTCTTCCAGCATCAACTCGTCAATGAGGGCTGCCTGTACGCGAGCGTTCAAGACCTCGACTTTGTCGGTCTGGATCATCTTGACATCGATCAGGTGCTTGATCGTGCGTCGGCCTAAATATCCAACATAATCTTTTGAGAAATTCATTGTTCCCCTCGGAATATAGCACAGGCAAGCGACCGCAGAATCCAGCCGGCATGGTTTTCAAGTCTTTCGAGGTCGATGTTGGCAGGTCTCGGTGTGGATGCAGGCATCGGGTAACATCAGGCGCTGCACCGGGCGGCCGGCAACCAGATGCGATTCGACAATTTCGCCGACATCGTCAGCGCAAACGCCGCCATACCAGACGGCATCGGGATAGATCACAACGGTGGGTCCATGCTCGCACTGATCCAGGCAACCGGCTTTGTTGACGCGGACCGATCCTTTCAACCCGGCGTCGTCGACCGCCTGTTTGAGAAGAGAGTGCAGTTGCGACTTGCCATCAGCATTGCAGCTGGGACGCGCGCTTGCTGGTTCGCGCTGATTGATGCACACAAAGACGTGCCGCTCATACTTTGCCAAGGAACAGCTCCTGAAGAATAACGCCGGTGGTTCTCTATCATCATAATGGCTTGGCGGGACGGGGGAGCCGCTTCCAGCAGGATCGGTGCCCGGTCGGTTCTTCGACGAAATAAAATTACGCCTCGCAATTGTTCGTCGGTTACATGTGGGTGGAACTGCTCTAGGATGGAAAGGATGGATTCCAACAACCTAGCAACGCTGAAAGATGACATGATCGCCTTTATAGAAGGCCATGGCATGCGCCATTTTCCCGCTCTGATTCCGGAAGACACACCGCGTGTGTGGTGGAACGACTCAGAGACAGCCGAGGGCACGGCGGAGGCCGCCAAGGAAAGCTGGAAGGACTTTGTCGAAATGGCGAAAACAGCGGGTGCGCCACTGGTATGCATCGGCGAGGATTCGGTCGACCGCACGACCCTCGATCTGTTGTCGACCGAACTGGAGGACCTGTCCGGCAGCGAGACATCTCTGCTGGACCGAGACAAGCTTAACCAGCTGTTTCTCGAAATTGGCAAGGTGGGTCACATCGAGTTGGCATTTGCTCATCAGGGGATTCTGTTTGTGCATGAGACCCAGACGGAGTGGTATCGGGAATACCGGGCGATGGTGAACACGGTCGATGGACTTCATGAGTTCATCGAAAATGCGCTCGATGATGACATCGACGAGGAACAAGAGTGAGCGATGATGTCGCAGCCTTGACAGCCGAGGCTTGCATACCGGAGTGCCTGCCGTCGGTGGATCCTGCCCAGCCCGAGATTGATGGCACGTCGTGGAAGTTGCCGCGAAAAATCCTGATCGAGAGGCCGTGCAATGCGGTCGTGCGGGACGCCTACCTGGCGGCCGGCATTCCTGTGGCAATTGCAAATTTTCTGGGTCGACGTCTGGATCGATTCCTCGGCTGGAAATCGCTGGTGGCCGCAAAATTGTCGGATGTCGTCGATCCGAGTGCGATTCCGTCGATGGATCGGGCCGTAGGACGGATCGTCCGGGCTATTCGGGAGGGCGAGCGCATTGTTCTTGCATGCGATCACGACATGGATGGCACAGCCTCGGCGGCGGTGCTTTGGACAGCGATGGTCGACTGTTTCGGAGTTGAATCCGATCGCATCTGTGTCATTACCAGTCATCGGCTGACGGAGGGGTACGGGATCGGAGCGGGAGTGGTTGCGCGCATTGAGGCGTTTGGCGCACAACTGGTGATCTCCGCCGACAAAGGAAGCAGCGACGAGCCTCGGATTGCAATGCTGGCGGCGAAAGGAATCGACGTGGTGGTGACCGATCACCACGTGATTCCGCCGGAAGGTCCTCCGCGTTCTGCGTATGCGGTGGTGAACCCATCCCGGCTGGATGCCGAGTACGACAAGCATGTATGCGGTGCTGGAGTCGCCTTTCTGGTGATGGCGAAAGTGCGAAGCGCGTTGCTGGAGGGCGGAGGATTTGCGCAATTGCCTTCGCTCGCGACCCTGCTGGATTTTGTTGCGGTTGCGACCATCGCG
The DNA here is from genome assembly GCA_963756315.1 of uncultured Acidobacteriota bacterium. Classification (GTDB taxonomy): domain Bacteria; phylum Acidobacteriota; class Terriglobia; order Terriglobales; family Acidobacteriaceae; genus JAKAAZ01. The sequence goes on along the minus strand of CAVWNI010000009.1, from coordinate 151,687 downwards.
GACTGCGTGTCGATGTCGCCTGGAGCCAGCTTGATCAATCGCGCCTTTCTTCGTCGAGGCCTGGAACTGGTTCGCTCTGGATGCCGGCCGTGCTGGAGGATTTTTGCAGCGGATGTGGATGGAGAGATCGATGCTGAGACGATTGGCTTTCGCCTGGTCCCCGCCATTGCCGCCTCCGGACGCCTGGACTGGGCAGAGGCGGGCTTTCGCTTTCTGGTCTCCAAAACGGACACCGACGCGGCGAAATGCTGGAGCGAACTGAAGCACGAGAACGCGGAGCGCCAGGCAATTGAGCGTAGATTACGCGCGCAGGCGTTTCCGCAGGCGGCGCGGGTCGCTGGTCCCGCAATTGTTCTGTTTCTGGAAGACGGACACGCGGGCGTGCACGGTATTACGGCCAGCCGGGTAGTCGAAGCCTTTGGCAAACCGTGCGCAATCTTCGCGCCGCAAGGACAAGGGTCGCGATCGACGGCGCCGGGTTTAACCGGGGGAGAAGGCCTGGCCAGCGGATCGTTTCGGTCGGTGACCGGGATTGATGTTCAGCGGGCCCTGAAAGAAATCGCGAGTGCATATCCCGACCTGCTGGTTGCCTACGGCGGTCACCAAGCCGCGGCCGGCGCAACTATTCGAGTGAGCGATATGGACCTGTTTCAGCACGTTTTCTCGGACGCGATCGAGGCGCAAACCGGGGGAGCGGTCGCGACGGGTCCGACGGTCTGGACCGATGGCGAACTGGATGCAAATTCGCACGACCTGAAGAGTATTCAAGCGTTTGATGCGATGGGCCCGTTCGGGCGAGGATTCGAAGCGCCGCTTTACACGGGGTCATTTCGCGTGGCCAGCTATCGCTCGCTTACGAACGGACGACATGGCCGGCTACGACTCGAGCGCGAAGAGCTGGCGCTGGAAGCTGTGTGGTTTTCGATTGACTCGGCGTTGGAGAGAGTGCCAGCGGTGGGCGACACAGTTCACGTTGCATACCGATTGACGCGTCACGAGTTTCGCGGTCAGGTGGATGTGCAGGCGACGATCGTAGCCGGTGCCTTCCAGTAGAGCGGCCTCTGACTCGCGAACAGGGATCGCGCGACGAGCGGCCTGGAGATGCATTATTACGGGTTGCCGATGGTTCGGTGGGTGTATGCCTTCTGCATAACGAAATAGGCCTGCTTTTTCTGGCCCTGGTCTGAGATGAGCCCCTTGCGGTTGAAGTAGTCCTGGATGCCGGGAAGCTCGCGCATGGGTGAATGGAAATCCACCAGGAGCCACGGACAGATGCCGCGCAGATTTTTTACGCCCTGCAGCATGATCAACTGTTGGCGGTATACGTTGGCCTGAAATTCCTCACTCCATCGAGTTTGAACGTCGGCGTGGAAGCCGGCCTTGGCGCCTGCGCCAAATTCGCTCAACAGTAACGGCTTTTGATAAATGGAGGTGATCTTGATTTTGGCGACGTCGTCCGCCGAACCTTGATACCATCCGGCGTATTCGTTAAAGCTGACGACGTCGAGGTACGCACCCAGCGGGTCATTCACTTGAATGTCGTCTCCATGCATGGAGGACAGCATGGCGGCGGTGATCAGACGTGTACCGTCTTGCGCCCGAGCCGAAGAGATCAACGACTCCAGGAACGCATTCCTCGCTGGATTGACCGGCGTTTCGTTGGCGACGGACCAGAAGATGACAGAAGCTTTGTCGCGATCGCGGCGGATGAGCTCGTGCAGTTGCTGCTGAGCCTTCGCCAGCACCAGCGGATTGTCGAACTCGATGGCCCAGTAGACAGGCACCTCCTCCCACACCAGAATGCCCACGCGATCCGCGAGTCGCACCATGCGGGCGCTCTGTGGGTAGTGGGGAAGGCGGACAAAATTCACGCCCATCTCTTTCGCCCATCGCAACAGCGTCTCATCATCCTTTTCGCTGGTGGGCCGGCCCCCCCGGAAGGGCGCTTCTCCATGGATGGAAACACCGCGCAGAAAAATCGGGACGCCATTGAGAAGAATCTGTGTGCCACGAACCTCGATGGTGCGGAAGCCGATATCGTCGGTGAGATGGTCGCTTCCGGGGCCGTTCCCTGCCTGAATTTCGACAGGATACAATTTCGGATGCTCGGGCGCCCATAGTTCCAACCCCGGCGCGTGAATTGTAATCTGCGCATTCCCAGACGCATCTGTCGTGGCCCTATGCATAATGCCAGCCTGCGGGATGCGCACGAGCACCGGCTGCCCCGCGCCTGCGCCCTGGACGTGGACATAGCCTTCGATTTCCGCTGTCGTACCGCGCTTCAGGTGCAAGTCGTAGTCATCAATGTATTGCTCCGGCACCGTGATCAGCGAAACATCGCGGGTCAGCCCTCCGTAGTTCCACCAATCTGTCCGCAGCGCGGGAACGCCATCCCGCAGGCGCGTACTGTCGACAGCGATCACGACAAAGTTGTTTCCTGGGTGAAGCACGGGGGTCGCTTCACAGTCGAAGGGAGTGAACCCTCCCTCGTGCTGGCAGATCTTGGTTCCGTTGACGAACACGTAGGCGCGATAATTGGCCGCTCCAACATGAAGAAATGTCCGGGTGTGTGGCTTTGGCGTGTAGGCGAAGTCTTTCTGATACCAAACCACGCCTTCGTAGAAGAACAGGTCTTTGCGTTGGGTGTTCCAATCGCCGGGAACCTGGAGGGTTGGGCTCTTTGCGAAAGCTATATTCGACCAGATCGCTTTTCGATTTCGGCTGACGGTTTTCGCCGTAGCCGTGCTGCAAAACGCTGCCGTCGGAGGCATATAGTCCCTTGCCATAGGGATCCACGATGACGTGCCAAGCGCCATCCAGGCTGGTGGCAACGCGGTGGTCGGCATCGACCAGCAACTGTGTGGACTGAGCACGGACCTCGAGGCCGGCGATGAGCATGGCCGCGAGCACTGCAGCGCAGTAGAGGCGGGATGGGAGCGACATTTTTCGTGTCCTCGGCAATTCCATTGCAGCATACAGGAAAACGCCGCTCCCACTGACAGGGAACGGCGGCACACGAACGTCGCTAATGTTTCAATGCGTGGGCAGAGGTTGCAGAATGTCGTCGAGCAGATCGGGCCGGGACTCGACGCGCTCCAGATGTGGATACCGTTCGCCTCCGTGGTAGTCGATCCGAACGTCGCGATAATAGCCGGTGTTCTCGACAATCAGCTCGATCGGTGTCTGGGTGGTTGTGGAATTGCGGATGGCGTCATGCATCAAGGCATCGGTATATTGGCGTCCATTGACTGCGACGATCGTCATATCCGGCCCTAAATCCGCCTTATATGCGGGTGAATAGAAGAGCACATCCCCGATGACTCCCCTGGAGGAAATATGGAGGCCAAGGGAGTACCACGCATCCACGCCTGACTCCGCTTCGCGTGCCTGCTCCATGGAGTTCGGCGTATCGGTATACACCAGTCGATAGCCGCCGTTCTCAATACCGCCGAGGGGTGCATGATCGACCTTGGTGGTGAGACGCTCGGTCAGGAAGCCGGCCCAATCGTAGGGCTGGACTGCATTCAGGTTGTCCACCACGTCCTGAAATGTAAAGGGTACGGTGATGGGCCCGGTATTGCCACCGAGGCCGAGAAAGCGAGCACAGAAGTCGTTGAGTGACTTTTTGCCGTGGCTTTTCTGGCGGATGATGGTATCGGCTTCGAGCCAGATCAGTTCCCCCTCGGGGTAATAGTCCACGCTGCGCCGCCAATTGTCCCATCGATTGCCGGTGCTGTATAAGATTTGAGCGGCGGTGGCCGTATCCTGCAGATCGCGCCAGGTGCGGCCGGGGCGGTTGTCCATGACCGCGGCAGAATTCGCCAGTTCTTCGCGATACTGATCGTCTGTCCAAAGGCCGCTACGCGCGGTCAGCACATCGCCGAGGTACGTGGTCAGCCCCTCGTACACCCACAGCAGATTGCCCTTCATCGGCGTCTGGAAATCGGGCGACAGCAATCCTTGAGGACGACGATATTTTCCATTCCATGAATGAGTAAACTCGTGGGGTAAGAGGCCCGCCTCCAGCGCATCCATATTCGGATCGAGGAACGTTTTTTCCGGCACGCGGTCGTCATTCGATTGATGATGCTCCAGGCCAAAGTGCGCGACCTGGTCGCTGAGCGTCATCAAAAAGTGATAGCTGCCGTAGTGATGGGACTGATAGAGCGCGCTGGCTTGACGCACCAGATCGTTGAAGCCTGCCAACATCTGCTGCGGTACTTCCAGATCTTCCGGGCCATCGGCAGCGAGGTCGAGATAATGTTTCGGGGAAATCTCGGGGGCCAAAGGAATCTCTCGAAAATAGCGGCCGGAGAGCACGGGCGAATCCACCAATTCGTTTAATGGGACCGTTGCGAAGTGGGTTGTGTTCCCCTCATGGCCCGTTGCGGTCAGCGCGGTGGCAAACTTCCAGCCGGACGGCAGGGTGACTGTAGGCGTCACCATTACATCCTTCGCCGATTGGACTTCCGGCCACAGCATGACTTCATTCCAGCTGATCATTGCGAGGTTTTCGCTGGTCGAGGCGCCCGACGAAAATCCGGTCGGATTGGCCGTCGCCAGGAAGTCGTCGTGCACCTGCAACTCCGTAACGCCCTGGGGCACCTGGACGTGAAACTTAAACATATCGACGCTGTCGCGCACCCAGGGAAGCGTCTGGCCGTTCGCCTTGATGATGATGCCGGCAAGGTTATCGATGGGGCCCGAGGCTTCATGCTCGCCGGGAATCCATTTCGCGTAGACCAAGGTAAGATCTCCCGGCTTCACCGGAATTACGAGGTCAGCGTGCAGCATTTTCCGGGGCGCGTCGGTTGCATCGACGGTCACCGTGATGGGCGTCGCGGAGGCGGGTTGCGCGGAACTGGACTGGGCGCAACAGACCAGCGGGAATGCAGTTGCCAGGGCGAGTCCGGCCACGGCAAAAGTAGTTGGTGGACGCATAGATCTCCTGAGGTTTTGCGGGATGAGGACGAAACATCAGTGTAAAGCAGCGCTGCGGAGTATCGACGAAGAACGTCTTTAGGATTGGGTGGCTTGGCCTGCCTTGACTTTGAGGTTGAATTCTTCCGACTTTCCTCGCGGGACGCTGAGCGATTGCCAATTGGCGTGCTGGAAATGCTTGGCGAGAAGAACGATCTGGCCACAATGGTAGGAATAATGGGCGATCTGGCGATTGATTGCCTGCATGACGGAATGAGCTTCCCCGCGAATCGTGACGGTGCGGCTCAAATCCGCGTCGCCTAAGGAGTTCATCGCCGCAAACAAAGCCGCCCAGCCCTCTTCCCACAGTTGCAAAAGGGCATGTCGCGTTGCGGGAGGCTGCTCAAATTCAGTGTCGCGGTTGCGCCACGGCTTTTCGCCGTCGTCGGAAAGAAAGTCTGTCCAGCGCGATTTCATGTTGCCGGCCATGTGTTTCATCACAATCGCGATGGAATTCGCGTCCTCGTCCAACAGCGCGTAGAGCTGCTCGTCTGTGGCTTGATGGAGAGCGCGCTCCGCCAATTGTTTATAGTAGCGAAACAGGTGAAGCGAATCTTCAACGTACGAAGTGGTGATTGCTAAAGTCATGCAGCGATTTTCTCAAACCTTTGGCGTGTGGAAGAGTGTTTCCATGCGCGGCCGGGGGCGATGATACACTCCCGCCATGCCGCGCGGATTTTTTATCACGTTTGAAGGCTTGGATGGCTCGGGCAAATCCACCCAGATGAGGCTGCTGGCCCGCAACCTGGAGGCCAGCGGACGAGAGGTGACCACGACGCGTCAGCCGGGAGGGACAGAACTGGGCGATCAGATTCGGGCCGTTCTGCTGAATTCGGCAACGCAGAATGTAGCGCCGCTGGCGGAGATGGCCCTGATGTTCGCCGATCGCGCGCAGTCGATCCAAGCAATTATTGAGCCAGCACTGGCGGAAGGAAAGATTGTTCTCTGCGATCGCTTTACGGACTCGACAGAAGCCTACCAGGGGGGTGGTCGACGGCTGGGGAGTGAGCGCGTGCTCGAATTGCATCGCACGGTCTGCGGTGATCTTTGGCCCGATCTGACGATTTTGTTGCTGCCGAGTCTGGAAGCGTCGCTGGCACGCGCGCGCAGGCGCAATGGGCGGCAGCTGGCACATGGCACGGATGAAAACCGCTTCGAAGGTGAAGGTCGCGCTTTCTACGAGCGAGTGTTTTTGAAGTATCAGGAGATTGCAGCCCGGGAAAGTTTGCGTGTGGTAACAATCGCGGAAGATGCGCCGGTCGAGACGATTGAAAAGCGTATCGTGAAAATTGTCGAGGAGCGACTGGCAACTCAAGCTGCGTAGTGGTCGATCGAATTTCGACGATGCCAGTTCCCTGCCTCCTTCCATGGCCACGCAAGCTCCAATGACGAGTCCAGTCGAATCAGCAGGACAGCCGCAAGTTCGACTGGAAGGCGAGTTTCGATTTCCGCCGGGTCTCAAGCGCAATTTACCACTCTATTTGTTCCGCAGATTTTTCCGACCCGGAAATCCTATCCTTCTGTTTGAACACCTGACGAAACGCTTCGGCGCGGTATCGCATTACAAGCTGGGCAGCAGCAACATCGTGTTCATCAACGATCCGGAACTGATCCGCGAGATTCTGGTGACCAAGGCCTCGGCCTTCATCAAGGAACGCACACAGAACCGCATGAAGATTCTGCTGGGCGAAGGGTTAATCACAAGCGAAGGCGAGTTCCATATGCGGCAGCGCAGGATCGCGGCGCCCGCGTTTCACCGCCAGCGCATCCAGACGTACGCCGAGATGATGGTGGAACGTTCCGCGGCCATGCGCGCTAACTGGAAACCAGGACAGACGTTCGATATGTCCGCAGCGATGATGGAGTTGGCGCTGGGGATCGTCGCGCGTACGCTTTTCGGCACCGACGTGACGGCGGCGATCCGAGAGATCAATGACGAGGTCAACGTGATCATGCGCCTCTACAATTACTTGATCGCGTTGCCCAGGGCGGAGAGCTATCTCCGCTGGCCCATCCCCGGGCTCATCCGTTTTCGCAAAGCACGGGCGCGGCTAGACGCCCAGGTGTATCGCATGATTGCGGAGCGTCGTGCCGCGAATGAAGACCGCGGGGATCTGCTCTCGATGTTACTGGCGGGCCGAGATGAGACAGAGGAGACTGGATCGGCCATGCGCGGTGCGCAGGCGACTGGCATGAGCGATCGGCAATTGCGCGATGAAGTCATCACCATTTTTCTGGCCGGATATGAAACGGTAGCGAACGCGCTCACGTGGACGTGGTATCTGCTATCGGAAAATCCTGCGGCGGCGGAGCGGATGCAGCGGGAGATTGACGACGTGTTGCACGGCAAGTTGCCCACGCTGGAAGATTTGCCGCGATTACGGGTCACCGAGATGATATTTGCGGAATCGATGCGGCTTTATCCACCAGCCTGGGCCATGGGAAGGCAGTCCACGCAGATTGTCGAGATTGGCCCGTACCGGCTGCCGGCGGGTACGTATTTTTTCTTCAGCCAATACATTCTGCAGCGCAGCAAGGAGTTTTATCCTGAACCTTTGAGGTTCGATCCGGAGCGCTTCACGCCGGAGCAGAAAGCGGCGCGGCCGAGATTTGCATACTTTCCGTTTGGGGGCGGTTCCAGGCAATGCATCGGCGAGGCCTTCGCGTGGATGGAAGGCGTGTTGATTCTGGCGACGCTGGCGCAGCGATGGCGCTTTCGCATGGTGCCGGGACAGGCCGTGGACGTGCAGCCGAAAATCACGCTACGTCCGAAATATCCCATGATGATGGTGGCTGAGGAACGTATAGCCGAGTCTGCTAGGCTCGAAATGTGAACTTCCGCAGCTTTCTCGGGAACGAAGTAACTGCGCGGCAACTGCAGGAATCCGCCGCATCTGGGCGGTTGCCCCATGCAATTCTGCTTTCCGGACCGCGTGGCGCGGGCAAGTACTCGCTGGCGATCGCGCTGGCGCAGACACTGAACTGCCTGGATTTGCAAACCTACAACGGATTGCCGGATGCCTGCGATGTCTGCCACAACTGCACCCGGATTGCGGCAGCGCTTGACCTGGAGGCCCGAGTGACAGAGGCGGTCGAGGCGCGGGAAGACCTGCGCGATGCGGACCGGAAAGATACGCGCATCCTGATCCAGACACATCCCGATGTCTTGGTGGTCCCGCCGGATCCGCCGCAAAATCTGGTGAAAGTAGGCCAGGTTCGCTCCTTGATCCACAATGTTCAACGGGCGCCGTCGGAGGGCAAGGGGAAGCTATACATCTTCCCGACCGCGAAGTTTATGAGCGAGGCCGCCAACTCGCTGCTGAAAGTGCTGGAGGAGCCACCGGAATATGCACACCTGCTGCTGCTGGCGGAAAATCCCTCCGATCTACTACCCACGATCCGGTCCCGATGCAGCCAGATGCGCTTGCACGCTGTCCCCATGGAGCGATTGGAGGAGCTCTTAGCAGCACATCACCCGGAGTGGCCGCCAGCTCGGCGCACGTTGGTGGCGCGATTGGCGGAAGGGGCAATCGGCCGTGCAATATCGTTCCACGCGGACACTTACCTTGCCAGCCGCAAGGATGCGCTTCTCTTGCTGCATACTGCCACAGTTGAACCGGACCACTCGGCCTTGTTCCACGTGACCGAGGCGTACCGCGCCGGAGGCGAGGGTCAGCAAAAGACCCAGGATTTGCTGCGATCGCTTTCGCTGTTGTTGGAAGACATGATGGTACTGCAAGCTGGGCGGCCCGAGATGGTGCGCAACATCGACGTGCTGCCAGAGATTCGCAGGTTGGCAGAAAGTGTTTCTTTTGAATGGATTGAGCGAGCGGTGCGGCGAATGGCAGAGGTGGAATCCGGGATGCGGAGGAACCTGCTGCGCTCACTTTCTCTCGACGCTATGACCGCTGGCCTGGAACAGCGGTAACCGGGAATGGACCGCACCGGGTACACGCAAGAATCTTTATTTGGAAAACGCACGCTCTTCGTCTAGCATCGTAATCAATCAGCAGAACCCAGTTGCTTCAAGATCTTTTCCCGAGCCCAGTTCGGCGGGGAAAGGATTCCACCTTGTACCCCGTGCCGTCAAAATTCCATGCCTCTGCCTAAGCCCAAACCGGCTGTACGCGCTGCAGTCGTCGTCGCTGCACCGGCCGCGGCGCCAGTGAAACTGGTGCCGGAGGTCGATTTTTCCGGGCAGCGACGTCTCATCCGCCCAAGTCTCTCGTTGCGATCCGCTGCCGAACGCCAGGCGACGCTTTTCGGCCACGGTTCTCCGCTTACGGCTCGGTCGGTACCCGACGGAGCAACCGAGGACAGTTCCCATGCCGAGGTCTTTTACTTCCAAAAGCAGATTCAGGCGCAAACCCGGTTGGTGGTGGTGCTGGAAAACGGGGGAGAGCTGGAGGGAGTCATTGAGTGGTACGACCGATACGCGATCAAATTGCGGAACGTGGGGCGCGGAACCCGGCAGAATGGCACTCGCACCCGCGTGCTGATTTACAAGGACAGCATCCGGTACATCTACAAAGTGGAAGAAAATCTACCCCACACGATGTCCTAGCTTGCAGGTCGTCTTATTGGCTACGTGCCGCCTTCAATAGCCGGTCGCGAATCGCCGATCCCAATCCAAACGGCGCCGGTAATGGACACACAATTATCTCCGCCCCCATCGCGTCGAGCGTTCGCAGTCCGGCGAATAGACCTCGCGCCAGTTCCCGATCGTTTTGCCAGCTTCCCCAGCCATAGCGAACGCCGCAAAATCCCGCCGGCACCGGCCAGTCCGTGGGCAGCATGACGCCAACTTTGGCTGCGTTGCGAGATTCCTCCATTACCGCCCGCAGCCACCGTGTCTGTCCGCCGGCTTCCTCATCGGCTTCGATTTCGACCGGAATAAGGCGCGCCCTGGGAGCGTAATGGCGGATGCCCACTCCTGGGGAAGGTAAAGAACTCGGCTGCGCGACCGAGGCCGGCTGCGCGGGTGGCGGCTGATAGAGAATGACCGGGCCGGCGATGGCCTCGATCTCCTCTGCCGCAACCGCTCCGGGACGATAGAGAATCGTCGCCTGCTCGCCGACTTCAATCACTGTAGATTCGACGCCACACCAGGCCGGTCCCGCGTCGAGCAGCAGATCGATGCGACCCTCGAGATCGTCGAGTACATGTTGCGCGGTGGTGGGACTGGTATGGCCGAACCGATTGGCGCTGGGCGCAGCGATGGGAACACCTGCGGCGGCGATCAGGGCCAGCGCTACCGGATGTGCGGGCATGCGGACGCCGACCAGTGGGCGCCCCGATGTCACCGCAGACGGCACAACGGCTTGTTTGGGCAGCAGCAAGGTGAGCGGACCAGGCCAGAATTTGTCGATGAGACGATCGACACGCCGCTCGGTTGCGGCTGAAACTCGGAGTGCAATTCGCGCGAGCATGTCTCGATTAGCAACGTGCACGATCACCGGGTCCCAAGCAGGTCTTTGCTTGGCAAGAAAAATACCCTCCACCGCCGCCAGGTTGAGCGCATCCGCGCCCAGCCCGTAGACAGTCTCGGTGGGAAAGGCAACTGTGCCGCCCGAACGGAGAACTTGGGCAGCGCGGCCGATTGCGAGTTGCGCCGTGGGAGACGTGACAGACTCGGCGGACAGGGTGAGGCAAATTGTGTTTTTTTCTGTCATCTTATTCTTGTGTATGGTCATTCGCGCAACTGAGGGTTCGTCCTCCATGCTAAATCTGTTGGTATAAATTCGCTTACCCTGGGTTCCAGGTCCAGGTTTGATCTGCGAGACTGGTTGCATGTCCCAGGAAACGGTACTCGGCAAGATGGAAACAGAAATCAAAGTACGACTCGCGGACCGCAACGCATTTACCAGCCAATTACCGGCTCTGGGGTTTCACCTGCTGACGGCGGAAACCATGGAGCGGAATGTGTTGTTCGACACACCCGAGAACCAGTTGCGTCAGCGTGGAGAGTTGCTGCGCATCCGGCAGTACGGAGACCGTTGGATCGTCACGCATAAGGCACCTGCGGAAAATTCGACGGCGAGCTTGCACAAGGTGCGCGCGGAAACTGAAACGGAAATTGAAGATGGACGTCCGCTGGCTGCGATTTTCGAGCGGCTGGGATATCGTCCCATTTTTGTGTACGAAAAACTTCGATCCGAATGGGCCGACAATGAGGGACACATCGTGGTGGATGTGACGCCGATCGGAGACTTCGCGGAACTCGAAGGCGAGTCTGAATGGATCGACCGGGTCGCGGCGAAGCTGGGAATTTCGCCAGAAAATTACCTGAAAGCGAGTTACGGCCAACTCTTTCAGGACTGGAAACGTGCGAGTCGCCATTCTGCGGCCAATATGACGTTTGCCGAGGTCGGAATCTAGGGAGCCGGCCCGACCCGGAGATAGGAGCGATTTTCGGGGACGATTACTTGAGGGGATACGCTGAGGCTCGGACCGGTCGGGTGGCGAGCGGGTGAGTTTTCCTCAGGCGATTCTTTGTCGGCTGTGAAGTTTGATTTATGTTCTCATGTGACGCACCTATTCTGCCGATAGGGTGGGTAGAACTGCCGACTGAAACCAAGCAACGAAAGGAACTGGATGCGATCTGGCCAGAAAACACCGTTGAAAATGACAGGGAAACCACCTGCCCGGAAAGCAACAAGCAAAGCCCAAACGAGCCAACGTGCCGTGAAGCCTCCATCGAATGGGAGGAAAGTGTTGCGGTCGGCGACGAAACCGGCTGCCGCGCGGAGAGGTGCAGGCGGAGCGAAGGTTGCGTTGATTTCGTCAAAACTTGCATATCAAGGGCCGTTGTTTGACGTGTACACCGACTATGTGAGGGAGCCGGAGGGCGACACCGCGCGGCGTGATGTGATCCGACATTCGGGCTCCGTGGTCATCCTGGCGGTGGACGACACGCAGAACTCAGGCGATCCAATGATCGTGATAGAGCGCCAGTATCGCCATGCCGCGGGGCAGTATATGTGGGAAATTCCTGCCGGGCGCAAGGAACCGGAGGAAGCGACGCTTCCCGGAGCAAAACGCGAGCTGCTGGAAGAGACCGGCTACATCGCCAAGCGCTGGACCAAGCTGGCGCGGTTCTTCGTGAGTCCAGGATTTCTGGGTGAGTGGATGCAGGTGTACATCGCTGAAGGGCTAAGCTGCGGAGAATCCGCGCCGGATGAGGACGAATACATTGAGCACCGGCAGATTCCGTTTTCACAAGCGCTGCAGTGGGTGGAGAGCGGAAAAATTATCGACGCCAAATCGATTATCGCGATCTTGCTGTATGCGCGGCGGCGTGCGGCAGGCATCTTGTAGTGGACGGCAGTTATCTGCGGTGATCGCAGACGAGCCGAAGCGGACGGTCTTGGCGCGACACGGGGTGCACATCCGATTGGAAGCACCGCGATGATGTAGGTACGCGTCTTTTTTCGCAAAATGCCGGGGGCGCCAGCGACGTAGCGTGACGAAAATGAGTCGCGCGAGAAGTTTCGGGCGGATAACTGATTATTTTAGGAAATCTCTGCATAACAATTTTCCCCCTCTCACGTCTATATTCGCAGGATCCCCTCGCGGTTTCCGATCTGCAATGGGAGAGGTGCGTGCTCCGTGTCTCAGCATAAAGGCAAAGTGAAGTGGTTCAACAATGCAAAAGGATTCGGATTCATTGGGCGGGAAGATGGCCCCGATGTGTTCGTGCACTACACGGCGATTCAGACTGAGGGTTATAAGAGTCTGAAGGAAGGCGACCCTGTCGAGTTCGACATCGTTCAGGGAGAGAAAGGACCGCAGGCGGACCAGGTGTTGCGGTTGCAAGACGCTCTGCAAGACTGAGAGAGATTGGCGGGACAAGTTCGCCAGTGACTTAAGTTTTACAAACTTCCTGAATTCGTGTGTGCGAAGACGTGCGTCTGGCACTGCATTGAGCTGATGTGTGAATGATTGCCCACGGCTTGAACCATTTTGTATTAGCGAAGATCCGGCTGCGTGCCGGATTTTATTTTTTGGCACGAGAGTGCGATGATGCCATCGAGGAGCTGAATTGTCGGCGCTCGAACCGTTATGGAAAATCGCCAGATCGCACAAATACTTTCTGAAACGGCCGATCTGCTGGAGGTGAGCGCGGCAGACTCGTTTCGAATTCGTTCTTATCGACGCGCGGCGGAAGCGGTGGAGTCGAGCACAGTAAGTGTGGGGCGTTTCGCGGCGGAGCCAAAAAAGCTGCTGGAATTGCCAGGGATCGGCAAGGGCATGGCGGCGAACATTGTCGAGCTCGAACAGACTGGCGCGCTCAGTTTGCACCAGGAATTACTGGCCCGCTACAAGCCAACGATGCTGGAACTGTTGCGTCTGCCCGGCATGGGTCCAAAGACTGTAGCGCTGTTTTGGGAGGCAGCCCAGATATCGAGCATCGATGAACTGGAAGCCGCATGCCGCGAGGGAAGGCTGGACAACCTACCGCGATGCGGTCCCAAGCAGGTGGCAAAACTGTTGCAGGGCATCGCCGACTACCGCAAACACGCGGGAAGATTCCATTTGGACGACGCTGAGCTCGCAGCCGAGAAGCTGACAGAATATCTGCGCAGCTTTCCGGGCGTCGAGCGAGTGACGGCGGCGGGTTCGTTGCGGCGGGGGCGCGATACGGTCGGAGATCTAGATTTTCTGATGACGGGACCGGCGTGTTCAGAAGAAAAGGTAACAGCCGTGGTGGAACATGTGGCGGCTTACCCTCCCATTGCGGACCTAATCGGGAAGGGGCAGAACAAGGTAAGCTTTCGCCTGCGGCAAGGATTACAGGTCGATGTGCGAATGCTGCCGGAGAAGAGTTACGGCGCCGCGCTGCAATACTTTACGGGTTCGAAGCTGCATAACGTGGCGATACGCCAGCGGGCGTTGAAAATGGGATACACCCTGAACGAGTATGCGCTGGCGCGGCTGGACGACGGCAGCGCGCTCCCCAGCAGCACGGAACAGGAAATTTATGCAGCACTGGGGATGGACTGGATCCCGCCGGAACTGCGCGAAGACCTGGGAGAGATTGAAGCAGCGGCACAACACCGGCTGCCGGTCCTGATCGAGCAGTCCGACATTCGTGGTGATTTGCATATGCACACGAATGCGACGGACGGAAAAAATACGATACGCGAGATGGCGGAGGCAGCGCTGGAACGCGGCTACAGTTATATTGCGATCACGGACCACTCAAAAAATCTGGCCATGACGAATGGACTGGACGACGCGCGGGCGTTGGAACACATCGCGCGGATACGGGCGGTGGATCGGGAGATGGCTGGTTCGATCCGAATATTTTCCGGCATTGAAGTGGACATTCTTGTCGACGGATCGCTTGATCTGTCCGATGATGTGCTGGCGCAGATGGAGGTGGTGGTGGCGAGCGTGCATTCGTATTTCAACCAGCCGGCGGAGCAGATGACGGAACGCATTCTGCGGGCGATTGCAAATCCCTTTGTGCGCATCCTGGGGCATCCCACCGGGCGCCTGCTATTGCGTCGCGAGCCGTACGAATTCGACCTGGATGCGGTGCTGCGGCGCGCGGCTGAGCTGGGCGTGGCAGTCGAGCACAATGCATATCCGGATCGCCTGGATTTGAACGATCGAAATCTAAGGCGGGCAAAGGAGTTGGGCTGCAAAATTGTGGTGAATACGGACGCACACCACACATCGCATCTGGACAAAATGCGCTATGGCATTCGTCAACTGCGTCGTGCCGGATTGAGCGCGGCTGATGTGTTGAATACGCGGCCAGCCGATGAATTGCTACAGGGATTTCGTTCCCGGATTCCCTGAAACTTTGTCTCCGGATTTCCCCGGATTACGAGTAAACTGCTTGCAACCATGAATACACCCGATTCGCCCCTTCCAGATACGCGAACGCCCAACGTCGGTGCACTCGAGATGGACGAAATAGAACCGACTGAACCTTGGCGTCCTCTCGTCGTTCCGGCGATCGTCGTAGTCGTTGGACTGGCGATTGCGTGGGCACTGTTCGCCCATTTCGGGCGATCTAAGCCGGATGCATCCGGCGCCGTGCTGCGGGTGGTGGCGTACCCGGTGCAGGTGGATGCTGGGAACTCGCAGACGGGGCCGGGGTTGCCTGGCTTGGTTCCCGAGCAGGACGAGACAGTACTGCTAGTGCAAGCCCGGGTTACTAATATCAGCAAAGAGCCGCTGACCATTTTCGACCTGGTGTCGAGTGTGAAACTGAAGGGTGAAGCGAACCAAAGTTCCGCGGCGTTGCCGGAGGATATTGACCGGTTCATGCAAAAATTTCCAGAACTGAAGTCGATGAACCAGCCTCCTTTGTCGCGGCACCAGATTATTGCGCCGGGGCAGTCGGCGGAAGGATTGATGGTCTTCGCATATCCATGGACGAAAGAGCAGTGGAGCCAACACAAGGGCGCGCAGCTTATCATCAGCTTCCAACATGCACGTACGTTGACTCTGCCGCTGGAATAGCCCGGTGTGGCCTTCCCACCTCGGAGCCCGAGGATGAGTCGCCGCAGTCGTTCAGGCGACGGGAATTGCGCCGGATTCAATTCTAAAAAAGTAATCGACCCATCGAAGCGGACTCGGCACTAAGGGACGAAGGACTTGGGCGCATTTTTGGGCGCCGACAAGTAACCGGACACTTGATCCTTGCTGATTTGATTGATCACGACCTCAAACAGCATAGGCGGGTTGCCGGAGTAGAACTGCAGGGGCTCGTCAAGATCGCGATTCTTCTTCTCCACCCGCTTGTCGTCGGAAAACACATCCAGCGTATAGCGCGAATGTTTGGTGTCGGCCTTCCGCAGTTGCAGTTTGACGATTGAAACTGAGGTAGGTGGCTGACCCTTACGCAGGGTAAATTCAATATAGTTGCGATCTCCCAGGTGCTTCAGGTAGTTCAGTTGCTCGGAATTGGTGGCGATCAAGCCGCTTTGAACGCCCATATCCCCAATGACTGCGTGCAACTGTTGTTCCGTACTGGCGAGCTCCTGGCGGGTGTTGACGACGTCTTGCTTCACTCCTCCAACTGCTGTCTGTACGTTCGAAACAGACTGAGAAACGTCGCTCACTTTTTGACGGGTTGCGGCCTCTTGCTGGGCGATCCGGCTGTCCGCTACCTGCTGTTGGTGCAGGATTCCCTGAGCGCGCAGTTCAATCTGACGCTGCGTAATTCCCAGTTTGGCTCCAAATTCCTCATTGGTTGCATGTAGCTGACGCCACAGCTCGGCCTGTTGCGCAGTGAGATGGTCCACATGTTCCTGAGACTGGCTCAACCTGGTGGCAGTCGCATCCAACCGGTTTTGCAGAAAATAGCTCCATGCCAAGGCACCCAGGGCAAGAAGGAAAGAGAGGCCTGCGATCAGAATCAGGAGGCTGGGAGAACTTCTCTGCTCGCCATACAGGTCATCATCTTCGGGCATTTCGAAAGAGCTCCTCGCATCGAGCGATGCGCGTGCAGCTGGAAAAGTACTACAGGACAGATCGGGCGCGGTCGAACAGCACACACTAGATTTTCACAAAAACAAAACTCGCACAAATGACGCGTGGAGAAAAGATTTCTTGTGGTGGCGGAGTCATCCTGAACACGATGCTCGCGTGAAGGCCGAGACCTTAGCTTTCGTGCGTACGTTCAACCAAAGCACCAGCGGCGTACAGATCGAAAAAACTGAATGCACTTGCAGGTGGGACCTGCTCGTTTCTCGCCACCGCAGCCAGATTCCTGGGTAATCCGCTACCCAGGGGACTGCTGCATGACGAACATCTGGCTTGCATTGTAGTATCGAGTTAGGAGTGTAGGGCGGACTGGCACCGGTTTCTGCACACAGAAAACTTGTCTGGAGAACACGAACATGGCTATGACTGCCGCGGCACGCGGGTTGGAAGACATCGTTGCTTCCGACTCAGGAATTTGTCTGATCGACGGAGACGCGGGCATTTTGGCCTACCGCGGCGTCGATATTCATGAACTGGCGGAGAAGTCGACGTTCCCTGAGACGTCGTATCTGTTGTGGTTCGGACGCCTTCCTTCGACCGCGGAACTCGCGGAGTTCAATCGCCAACTGGCCGCGAGTCGAGCCTTGCCACCGGAAGTGGTGCGACTGATCGAGGAATTACCGAAAGATGCGTTGCCGATGGCGGTCCTTCGCACGGCGGTCTCAGCGCTCAGCATGTACGATCCTGATCAGGAAGGCATGTCGCCCGAAGCGAATGTACGCAAAGCCTTTCGCCTGACCGCTCAAGTTCCCATGGTCGTCGCGATTTTCGATCGTGTGCGTAAGGGAAAAGCGATTATTCCTCCCGACACCTCGTTGAGCCACTCCGGCAATTTTCTGTGGATGTTGAATGGTGAAAAGCCGTCGCCGACGGCAGAGCACGCGCTGGATGTTGCCCTGATTCTGCACGCCGATCACGAATTTAACGCCTCCACATTTGCGGCGAGAGTCATCGTCGCCACCCTCTCGGATATGCATTCGGCTATCACTGGAGCCATTGGTGCGTTGAAGGGATCGCTGCACGGGGGCGCCAATGAGGCTGTGATGCGCATTCTGTTCGCCATCGACCAAGCGGGCGCGGACCCGGTGGAATATGTGCGGCAGATGCTGGCAGACAAGAAGAAGGTACCGGGATTCGGACACCGGGTATATCGGACGGAAGATCCGCGAGCGACGCATCTGCGCCGTATGTCGCAGGACCTCGGGCGGGCCGACGGGAATCCGAAATGGTTCGAAATGTCTCGCAAAATTGAACTGTTTGTGAAGGAAGAAAAGAAGCTGAACGCCAACGTGGATTTCTATTCAGCCTCGACATACACCACTCTGGGCATTGATGTGGATTTGTTCACGCCAATCTTTGCAGTCAGCCGAATTGCCGGATGGTCAGCACATGTGATCGAGCAATTTGAGGACAACCGACTGATCCGCCCACGCGCCGAATACACCGGCCCAGCGTACCCGAACAAGTATGTAGCGATCGAGAACCGGTAATCGTCACCAACGGCGCTACTTTTTAGCGGTTGATTGGTACGTGGATATCTGGCCGGGAGAAGTCGCGCTCCATCCACATTCAGCGCTCACATTTCAGCTCATCTCCTCGAACTATCGTTGCGCGCAAAAGTAGATCTGGTCACGCTTCGCCTCGAATCCGGCGCTCAAGTGACTAGGGCTTCCCTTCCCCGTCGCTAACTCACTCACTGGTGATGCTGGGCGGAATCGGCAGGAAACAATAATCAGCCCTCACTCTGGTCCGCGCGCCTTCTGTTCCATGCATTCCCGGCGAACCGCACGTTTTTCTCTCTCGCACTTGTGACACAATAAAGAGTTTGCTTGAGGCCTCAATCGAATGACGACGAATGTCCTACGCTCTGCGTTGATTGCGCTGTCGCAGAACGATCGCCTGCGGCGCTTTTCAGAACAATCGCGCGTCGGACAGAAAATGTCCGGGCGATTTATTGCCGGCATGCATGTGTCGGACGCCTTGCGGGTTGCCGAAACGCTGAACCGCGAAGGCATTCCTGTTTCACTCGACAGCCTGGGAGAGAATGTTTCCACCGAAGAGGAGGCGCGTCGCGCTGCGGAAATCTATCACCGGTTACTGGAAGAGATCGAGAGGCGCGGACTGCAGGCGAACGTGAGCGCGAAGTTGACGCAAATGGGAATGAACATCGGCGTCTCGATTGCGCGCCAGATTGCGGGCGAACTGGTCGACCATGCGGCTGTCACGAATAATTTTCTCCGTGTTGATATGGAAGGCAGCGAACTGACTCAGGCGACCGTTGACATGACCCGCGAACTGCATGCGACGCCGAAGCATGCCGGCCATGTTGGGACTGTCCTGCAAGCGTACCTCTATCGCTGTGAAGAGGACGTTCGCGTGCTGCTGGACGACCGAATTCGCATCCGGCTGTGCAAGGGCGCGTACAAGGAACCGCCGTCGCTGGCATTTCCGGACAAAGCCAGTGTGGACGCCAACTATTTGAAATTGACGAAGATTCTACTGACCAGCGGGGTCTATCATGGGCTGGCCACACACGACGAGGCGATCATCCGCGCGACCAAAAAGTTTGTGGAACAAGAGGGAATCGACAAAAGCAGCTTTGAATTTCAGATGCTCTACGGGATTCGGCGCGACCTGCAAAGCTCGCTGGTGAAGCAAGGGTACAACATGCGAGTCTACGTTCCCTTCGGCACGGAATGGTACCCATACTTCATGCGTCGCCTGGCGGAGCGGCCGGCAAATGTCTTCTTCCTGGCAAAAAACCTGTTGAAATAGGCCACGCAGGATGAGGTGTCAGAAACGTCTCGAACGGGTCGGTAACGTGGCCTAGATGTCGTCGTACCGGCGGGTACGGCGTTCGGCGCGGCGTTCCCCACTTCCGCGCAGCAGATCCAACGCAGTGCGAATGGTGTTCATCCATCCACCAATCTGCCGCAGGGGCGCCATCACATTATCCTGAATCGTGCGAGCACCCCGGGCGACGCCATCGAGTGTATCCGTGACCATGCCGTCGATACGCGTGACCTGGTGGCGCGTTTTTCCGGTTACGTCTTTGACCACTCCGTCGATGTGGTCGACCTGTTGACGCAGAGTCTCGGTCGCCTTTTGTACATTTTCCGTGATGGCACGAGCTCGGGGCGCTATATCTTCTAGCGTTTCCATCAGGTTGGCAGAAGCTTCTACGATGGTGTGGACTTCGTCCTGCACCCGATCCACCTGTTCCATGATCTTGCGTTGAGCGGTCTTGGCTGCGACGGCAAACACAAGCAATACAACCGTCTGCAATACCACCGCAAACGTCACCACTCCAGTGAACACAAGAAATACCATGGATCCGGTTGGCATGAGAGCCCCCTAATTACGAGATTTGCATTTGCAGAGCATGTACGCTGTTGGCCGCCAAACAAATGAAGCTGACCGACAGCGGAGTTCCGTGACGCATTTTGAAGGCCGAGTCAGTCGCAGCCGGCTGTGGTGAACCGGACGGAAGTCTCCTCACCCTGCCGATGAGATGCGTTAAAAGCGATTTTCGGCTGCACCGCCGTGGAACTCTTCCTCGTCGTCATGCGATGCCGAATTGCGCTCCACATCCATTTTGTTACCGGCAACGCGGTCGACTATTCCAGTCCAGCGCTCGCGACCCTTTTCAGCGGCTTCCTTGCCGCGCTCGGCAAAGTCATTCATCTGCTCGCGGCCCCGGTCGACGACGGAATTGATCTGCTCACGCGCCTCGCGACTGCGGGCTGCCACGTATTCCTTGCTGTCTTTGGCGCCGCTAATCAGACCTTCTCGCAGCTCACGTCCTGCTTTGGGGGCAAAAAGTACACCAAGTAACGCGCCGAGACCAAGGCCCGCGATAAACCAGCCAATCCCTGTCGTTTCCTGCTCTGCCATTTGGTTATCTCCTTCGCGCGCTTGAATATACGCGGTCATCTGGATAGTAGCAAAAGGCCATTGGCCCGGCAATGCGATTCCCACAAGGACGTCACCGAGATGGCAACGGTCATGAAGGAGCTATTTGATGAGATTGTTCACATCCCCTTGCTTGCCTGGAGGGGGCAATTTCCGTCGAAGTTGCCCGCGGCGGCGGATGAGATTTCAGCAGATTCCAAAGCGATATGGATATAGTAAGAGCGGGGCTCGGCATGCAGGGCGGATTGCGACAGTCCGAGGCACAATGCGCCGATCAAGCTGTAAGATTCTCAATCGCTCGTCCCATCCGCATCCAATGTAGCGTCAAGGGGAACTCATGATCGATACTCCGCTGCAACGTCCCGGTGGCTACCTGACTTTTACGCTGCATGCGCACCTGCCATATGTAGTCAATCACGGCACATGGCCGCACGGTCTGGAATGGTTGCTGGAAGCTGCCGCGGAGACCTACCTGCCGTTGCTGCGAGTCGTGCGGAACCTTGAACGGGATGGAATTGCATTGCGGGCCAATCTAAATCTCTCACCGATTCTGTTGGAGCAACTGGCGCACCCTGTCTTCAGGACGGAATTTCCGAAATATCTGAAGCGCAAGATCACGGCCGCGAACGAAGACGAGGCCTACTTCAACCAAAATGGAGAGCCGCATCTCGCTGAGACAGCCCGGTACTGGCACGCTTATTTCGAGGAAGCGCTGAACGACTTCCAAGCGATGGGTGGAGACATCATCCGCGGATTTCGCGAGGCGGCCGAGCGCGGGCTGGTGGATATTATTACCTGCGGAGCGACCCATGGATACTTTCCCCTGCTGGGGACTGATGAGTCGATCCGGGCCCAGATACAGACCGGCGTGGCGACCCATGAGCGGCATATCGGCAAACATCCGCGGGGCATCTGGCTACCCGAATGCGCCTATCGTCCGGCCGGGATGTGGAGCTATCCGGTGATTCCGCACGGCAGCAGGCAGCCGTGGCCTCCCTTTGACCGCAAGGGCGTCGAAGAGCCGCTGGAAGACGCCAAGATCGATTTCTTCTTTGTGGACACTCACCTGGTGGAAGAATCGGTCCTATTCACTCCTTATGAACTGCGCGCCGGCGGGGCGGTTGGCGTCGCCGCATCGCTGGCGGTCGAAACCTGCGAACCCCATCACTCGCTGTATAAACCGTATTACGTGGACGGTCCGCGTGCGCACCGCAGGCCAGTGACGATTTTTCCACGTGATCCGCGTACAGGATTGCAGGTGTGGAGCGGGGATGCGGGATATCCGGGTGATGGCAACTACCTCGACTTCCACAAAAAGCGGTTTCCGGGCGGCCATCGGTATTGGCAGGTGACAGGTTCAAAGATCGACATGGCGTATAAAACACCGTATTACCCGGAGAAAGCTGCCGCGAGAACCAAATCGCACGCCGAACATTATGTCAGCCTGGTGGTTGATTCCCTGAAACCCGGCTTCAAACAAGCGGTTCCGTCGATTTTGACTTCTCCATTCGACGCTGAATTGTTCGGCCACTGGTGGTTCGAAGGTCCGATGTGGCTGGAACATGTGGCTCGAATCATGGCCAAGTCCGAGGTTCCGGTGGCGCTGACCAGTGGCGCCAGCTATCTCGACCGATATCCGCCGGACAGCTTCCTGGCCCTGCCGGAAGGTTCATGGGGCAAAAACGGGACCAACGAGGTATGGCTTAGCCCGGATACGCGCTGGACGTGGGAATATCTATATCCCGCAGAAATTGCAGTGCGCGATGCGGCCAGTTCGGACCTATGGAAGGAGAGTCCCCAGGGGGAACGCATCCTGAAGCAGTTGTGCCGTGAATTGCTGCTGCTGGAATCGTCCGACTGGCAGTTCCTGATCACGACGGAAGCCGCGCGGGACTATGCCGAAGATCGCTTCAATGAGCATCTGGCCTCTTTCGGGGCAATTGAAAAGATGTGGCAATTCCATTGCGGCGGGGGCACGCTGAGTAACGATGACGCGGCTGAACTGAGCAAGATAGAAACTCAGGACAGTGTGTTTGCGGACATCGATCCCAGCATGTGGAAAAAAGGATCCAGCAGTGCGGATGCCTCGGGGGCGGGTTGATCTATCGTAGCCGCGCCAAATGTGCGACGTGGGCAGCGATGACGCGATCTTCGTCCGCAGGTAAGACGTAGACAGCGATCTTCGAATGGCTTTGGCTGATGTTTTGCGGACCTGACTGGGTAGCCGCATTGATCTCAGGGTTAAGCGCAAGACCGAAGGCATCCAGTCCGGCACAGATTTGAGCACGGCTGACTGGATCGTGCTCGCCAATGCCACCGGAAAAGACAAGCGCATCCAATCCGCCCAGCAGAGCGATGTAACCGCCGATCGTTTTCTTGACAGACAAAACGAACGCTTCGATGGCGAGTGTGGCGTCGGAATTGCCTTGTTTGGCGGCATCGCGCAGGATACGCATGTCATTGGAGAGACCGGACAGGGCCAGCAAGCCGGAATGCCTGTTTAACATCTGTTCCACGGCGTCGGTGGCATCGTCCGCGCTGCCTGTCTGCAGGCGCAGCAAATAGAAGATGAGACCTGGGTCAAGATCTCCCGGTCGCGTGCCCATGAGAATCCCGCCACAAGGGGTCAGACCCATCGACGTATCAACGGCTTTTCCACGATAGGCGGCGGTAACACTGGCCCCGCTGCCGAGATGCGCGATGATAAGCCGGTCTGGAACCTGGGCCGGTGGAGAGAGGCTTGCGACGCTTCCATCCTGAAACTGTTGCACGATCGACTCGCACGCCAGGCCGTGAAATCCATAGCGATGCACGCCGCGGTCGCGAATCTCCCTGGGCAAAGGATAGATCGAAGCGACTTCCGGCAGGCTCTGGTCGAAGACGGTATCGAAGCACGCGTAGTTGTCGACTCCGGGAAAGCTCTCCTTTGCCTCGCGAATAATTTCAAGGCCGATGGGCTGATGCAGAGGGGCAAAGCAGGTAGCGTTCTCGATTTCGGTCAATACTTCCCCGGTAATCAGCTGATGCGCTTTCAATTTAGGGCCGCTATGGACGATGCGGTGACCGATCGCGGCCGGGCGCGTAAGTCCTGGTTGCTGCAGCAGAGCGGCAATCTTTCGAACTGCATCGCGGGTTGAGGAAAGGTCCGACGGCGCAGATTCAGAAGCCAGGGTTTGTCTCTTGCCGTCGCGGATGGCGTAGAAGGTGAATTGTGCCTTGGGCGTGCCGATGCCGCTGGCCTCGCCGTAGTAGAGCGGGGTGAGCGCAGCGGCATCTGAGGTGTAGATGGAGAACTTGATCGACGATGAGCCGCCGTTAAAAACAAGGATTGGCAAGTGTTGCAGGTCCGTTTTCATCCCAGGGGCCATTTCCACTCTCGAATTTCCTTTCTGTCGATGCCATTTTCGTGCGCGTACGCAATCGCGTCGGTGATCTGGTCCTTCAGCCATTCTTTGACATGCGCTCCGGTTGCGCGCAGCTTCGGCACGCGGTCAATCACGTCGATCGCCAAGTTGAATCTGTCCACCTGGTTGAGGATCGCGAGTTCGAGAGGCGTATTGATATTGCCCTTTTCCTTATAACCGCGCACATGGAGGTTGTCATGGTTTGCTCGCCGATAGGTCAGCTTGTGGATCAAGGATGGATACCCGTGAAAATTGAAGATGATTGGCTTATCCAGCGTAAACAGCGAATCGAAGTCGCGGTCCGACAACCCGTGTGGGTGCTCTGTTTCCGGCTCCAGCTTGAACAAATCGACGACATTGACAAAACGAATCTTCAACCCGGGAAAGCGTTCGCGCAGAATCGCGACAGCGGCGAGCGATTCCATGGTGGCGATATCGCCGGCCGTTGCCATCACCACATCCGGCTCCACGTCCTGATCGTTGCTCGCCCAGTCCCAGATGCCGATGCCCTTGGTGCAATGCCGCACGGCTTCCTCAATATTCAAATACTGAAGATGGGGCTGCTTGTCGGCAACAATCACGTTGACATAATTCGTGCTGCGCAAACAATGGTCGCCGACACTCAACAGGCAATTGGCATCCGGCGGCAGATAAATGCGCGTGATGGCGGCACTTTTATTGGTGACGACGTCAAGAAATCCTGGGTCTTGATGGGTAAATCCATTGTGATCCTGCCGCCAGACCAGCGAAGTAATCAGGATGTTGATGGAAGAGACGGGAGCGCGCCATTTCACTTCGGTCTTACATTTCTCCAGCCACTTGGCGTGCTGGTTGAACATGGAATCGATGACGTGGACAAAAGCCTCGTAGGTGGCGAATAGGCCATGCCGTCCAGTGAGGACGTACCCCTCGAACCATCCCTCCAGCGTGTGTTCACTCAGCATCTCCATCACGCGGCCGTCTAACGCGAGTTCGCCGCCATCCTGATCCTCCGGCAAGTATTTCGCCAGCCAGATTTTCTTGCTAGCCTCATAGATGGCCTGCAGTTTGTTGGAAGCGGTCTCATCCGGACCGAAGACGCGGAAACTTTCCATGTTTCTGCGCATGGTTTCGGCGAGGAAATGCGCGAGCACTTCGGTTGGTCCAACTTCACTGGTGCCGGGCTTGGTGACGGCAAACGCGAAGTCTCGGAAATCCGGCAACCGCAATGCTTTTCGCAACAAGCCGCCATTGGCGTGGGGATTCGCGCTGAGACGGCGATGACCTTTCGGCGGTAAATCTTTGAGCTCTGGAATCAGAGTGCCGGCCGCATCGAACAACTCCTCCGGCTTGTAACTCTTCATCCAGTCTTCCAGCAGACGCATGTGCGCTGGATTGGTGGTGACATCCGGGATTGGAATCTGATGGGCACGCCAGAATCCTTCGACCTTGTGGCCGTCCAGTTCTTTCGGACCCGTCCAGCCTTTGGGGCTACGCAGAACTACCATGGGCCAGCGGGGCCGATCGGCCGTGTTGGTGGTGCGCGCATGCTTCTGGATGGAGCGAATCTCCCGAACGCAGTGCTCCAGCGTGGCGGCCATCTGCTGATGCATGATGTTGGGATCGTCGCCTTCAACAAAGTAAGGTGTCCATCCGTAACCGCGCAGCAACTGTTCCAACTCCTCCGCAGTAATGCGCGCCAGGAGCGTAGGATTGGCGATCTTGTATCCATTCAGGTGGAGGATAGGAAGCACCGCACCGTCGCGAATGGGATTGAGAAATTTATTGGAGTGCCAGGAGGTCGCCAGCGGTCCGGTTTCCGCTTCGCCGTCGCCGACTACCACTGTGGCGATCAGGTCCGGGTTATCGAACGCGGCTCCAAACGCGTGCGAGATGCTGTAGCCGAGTTCGCCGCCTTCGTGGATTGAACCGGGCGTTTCCGGAGTGCAGTGGCTTCCAATCCCCCCGGGAAAAGAAAACTCCTTGAAGAATCTCTGCATTCCCTCTTCATCTTCACTCTTGTCAGGATAGACCTGAGAATATGTGCCCTCAAGATAGGCGTTGGAAAGAGTGGCGGGAGCGCCGTGGCCGGGACCGGAGATATAAATCATGTCCAGGTCATATTTCTTAATCAGTCGATTCAGATGAACCCAGATAAACGTCTGGCCGGGGTCAGATCCCCAATGCCCGAGCAGACGTTGCTTGATGTGCTGGGGCTTCAGCGGCTCTCTGAGGAGCGGGTTCTGACACAGATAGAGCATGCCGACGCAAAGGTAATTGCAGGCACGCCAGTAGGCATCCATCTTTCTCAGTTCGTCTGCCGTGAGCGGCTGGGAGCGTGAGACTCCCTTGGAGCCAGTGGCGGGTCGACGCGCGGTAGCGGTTCCGGTGTCAGTGTTCATGTGAACCTCCCATGGTTGCGGTACTCCTCTAGACTAGATGGCCTGGATGGGAGGTTAGGCTGAGAAAGATTTCTACAAACCACAATCTGATTTGATTGAAACAATCCTATCGTTTTTCATTCGCCATGCACCCCCGGGGTCGCGGCAATTTTTCCGCGAAACATTCGATAGACGAAGATGAAATATCCAATGGCCAATAGGGTACCGAAAGACCACCATACCAATCCGACTGCGAGCCCGTGATGACCAGCGAGCGAATTGGCGACGGTGATGTCCTGCAGTGCGCTGCGGCTGGATGGCAATAACACGGGATACAAGCCGGCAGCGGCTCCGGCAAGCATGAACGACAGATAGAAGGAGGAGCAGAGGAATGCAGGGAAATCTCTGCTCCCGCGGGAATAGAAGAACATCCCCAAAAGACAAATCGCCACGCCGGCAGGAATGAGAAACGCCACGGGGTAGCGCAGATAATTTTGCAGAATAGCGGGCCGGACAAGGGTAGTGGCAGCCAGGCTGACGCCGGTGAGAACCAGCAGGGGAATCCATAGAAGCTGTGCCAAATGGCGGGCGCGGTGCTGGAGGGCGCCACTGGTTTTCACCGCGAGATACAAGCTGCCATGAATGCCGAGCGCGACCAACGCGACTAAACCGCCGATGACCGTATACCAATCCAAGATGCCGGGGTTCGGACCCACTCGCCAGTTGGTCCATAATGGTGCGAAGAAATAGCCATCCGCATTCAGCGGAACTCCGCGCAACACATTGGCCAATGCGGCACCGAGAAAAATTGCCAGCAGAATGCTGGAAAACGCGAAGGCGCCGTCGAAGAACGCGGGCCAGACCGCGGTGTGGAAATGGGAACGCAATTCAATACCAATTCCGCGCAGAATCAACAGCCATAATACGATCATCAGCGGCAGGTAGAAACCGCTGAACGAAGAGGCGTAGAGCAGGGGAAAGGCAAAATAAAGCGTGCCGCCCCCGGCCAGAAGCCAGACTTCATTGCCATCCCAAACCGGACCGATGGTGCGCATAATGGTGTCGCGATCCTGATGCGACCGGCTTACAACGAAGTGCACAATGCCGGCTCCGATGTCGAAACCATCAAAGACCACGTAGGCAACCAGCATCAGTGCAACAATCCAGAACCAGATCATTCCCATCACGGTATCTCCTAATTCCTCCGCCTAGGCGGCACTGACCGGATTGCCGGTGTGGATTCCGGCCGCGGGGCTGCGCTGCGGCCCGTGAGCAAGCTCGGCATAAATCAGAAAGACAAACAGGATCGATAGCACGGTATAGAGGCCCATGAACCCAAGCAATGTAAAGAGGGTGTTCCCCGCTGAGACGTTTTGGGAATAGCCCTGACCTGTTCTCATGAGTCCGTATACCAGCCATGGCTGGCGACCAATTTCCGCCGTCATCCAGCCGGCAATGTTGGCCACGTACGGCAGTGGGAAGCTCAACATCAGCGGCCATAACAGCCACCTGGTGTGGAACAGTTTCCCGCGCCACAGCCACACAATGGCCATCGCCATCAAAGCGACGAAATAAGTCCCTAGCCCGGCCATGATGTGATACGCGAAGAAGAGCAGAGGAATGTTCGTCGGCCACTGATCTTTTGGGAAGGCATCCAATCCCGTGACCTCTGCCCGGGTAGTGCCATAAATCAAAAAGCTGAGCACCTTGTTGACCACCAAAGGATTGTCGATCTGTTCATTCTCGACGTTTGGCTGACCCAACAGCACCATCGGTGCGCCGGGTTCCGTTTTGAAGAGGCCCTCCATTGCGGCGGTGGTAACCGGTTGGTGGTGTGCCAGGTATTTTCCATGCAAATCTCCGCTGGGAAAGATCTGAAAAATGCATGCGATGGCGCCGACGGTTACGCCAACCCTGAGGAAAGCGCGACCATATTCCGAGAACTTGTTTTCGAGCAGGTAGAAGGCTCCCACCGAACACATGACGAAGGCGCCGGTGATCACCGCGCCGCTCATGTTATGGGCATATTCGAGAAGCGCCCATGGATTCAGCAGCAGCTTCCAGAAGCTGGTTACCTCATACGAGCCATTGGCCAACAAGCGATAGGCGACGGGATGCTGCATCCAGGCATTCGTCACGATGATGAAAAAGCCTGAGATCCAGGAGCCGACAAAGACGAGAAATGCTGCTGTCCAATGTCCCCATTTTGAGAGGCGTTTTTCTCCATAGAGAAACAAACCGAGAAAAGCCGATTCCAAAAAGAAAGAGAAAACGCCTTCCATGGCGAGCGGCTGGCCGATCACGCCTCCAGTCATTCGTGAGAACTGGGCCCAGTTGGTGCCGAACTGAAACTCCATAGGAATGCCGGTCACGACGCCCATGATGAAGTTAATGCCAAAAATGCGAGCCCAGAAGCGGGCGGCATCGTCGTACACCGGATCGTTGTTCCGGATGGCAATCGTTTTCAGGACCACGATGAGCAACGCCAGGCCCATGGTGAGCTGGGGAAACAGGTAGTGATAGGTGACCGTAAACGCGAAGTGGAGTCGGTGGAGCAGGATCGTGTCGGACATGCCGTTTCTCCCATCACCCAAGATAGCGGGAGCTGGGTGCAACATCTGTGACATTGGTCACATGTCGGGCGTTGGAAGGAGGGCTCGACTAGACGAGCAATTCGAGTGCAGACTTGCGAAGGACGGTCAGCGAGGCGCCTTTGATCGCAATAATCTCTTTGCGCTTCAACTCGCTGAGAACGCGAGTAATGGATTCCCGCGTGGTGCCCAGCATCGTAGCCAGCTCTTCGTGGGTAAGTGCCATGGTGATTCGGGGCTTGGCTTCGCGTTGTCCAGATGTCATTTCGAGCAGGAGTCTGGCAACGCGGCCTGCAATGGACATGGAAAGGGCGAGCCGGGTGGCATCGCCGAGGGCATCGCGATACTCCCGGTTGAGCATCTTGGTGGCGTGCATGCTGCCCTCAATGTGATGCTCGATGAAGTGAAGAAAGTCCTGGCGCTGAAAAGACTTGACCTGGACAGGGTCGATGGCTTGCGCGGCAATCTCATACGCTGTACCCGAAAGGGCCGCGCTCAAACCCAGCACATCACCGGGCTTGGCGATTCTTACCAGGAGTGTCTTTCCATCTTTGGAAGAGGTAGTGAGCTTTACGTGGCCAGAACACAGGACGTAGACGCTGCGAGCAGTTTGCGACTCAAAAAAGAGCGTGCTGCCCGACGGCACAATCATATGCATTCCCAGCGCTTCAAATTCCACCAGCGCCTGCGGGGACAGGTTGCAGAACCAGTCGGCATGCCTCTCCTTGCACGTGAAGCAGCCTTCGTTCTCCATCCTGTTGGAGCATTCATCCGCCATGGAACGCACCTGCCTAATCCAGCATAGCCTAGTCCGGGCCCTTAAAACTTAATTAAAGCCGGCTTGAGGGATTCCGGGCCATCCAAACCTTGCCCAAGAAACGGGAGGAAAGTACAGTTAGGCAGGTTACGCGAATCTCGAACTGCGGTGGAAGAGCGGTTCCACGTTTGTCATTCGCGTGGTGATGGATGCCCGGGATCTTTCCTTGCCCGGCGCGGCGTCGCGTGGTTGCAGGTGGGTACTAAAGTACCGTTGACTATCCGTGGCATGGAACGGGCAGAGTACGATTCATGCCGAAGGCATGGAAGGAGTTCTCTTGTATCAGCCAGAGACATATACGATGGCGCTCTTATTTATGGTCATCAGCATGGTGGGCTGGGGCTCATGGGCCAATACAATGAAACTCTGCCCGGCGTACAGGTTCCAGTTATTTTATTGGGATTATGGGATCGGCTTACTTGCGGCTGCGCTGTTGTGGGGTTTGACACTCGGCTCGACGGGACAAACAGGAAGCGCATTTCTGGCGGACGTGACGGGCGCCCGCGCGGTCAGCATCGTCTACGCAGCGCTGGCAGGAATGATCTTTAACATCGCGAATCTGCTATTGGTTGCAGCCATTGAGATTGCCGGGCTGGCGGTGGCATTTCCTGTTGGCATTGGCCTGGCGTTGGTTGTGGGGGCAGTCAGCAGCTATGTTCTGTCGCCGAATGGCAATCCAATCCTTTTGTTTGGCGGGGTTGCTCTGGTCACGGCGGCGATTGTTTGCGACGCCATGGCGTACCGTATCCGGGAACGGCAACACCGCGCCATGAGCGGTCGAGTGGTAATCATCAGCGTGGTGGCGGGTTTGCTGATGGGCAGCTTCTATCCTCTGGTCGCGCACGCGATGGACGTACCGCATGCGCCGGGGCCGTACGCGGTATCGTTTTATTTTGTTGTCGGCGCATGCCTCTGTGCGCTCGTCTTCAATTCTCTGCTAATGCGGAAACCGCTGGATGGAAAGCCCGCGGTCACGATGGCGGAGTATTTCAGTGCGCCGTTTCGCTGGCATGCATGGGGGGCGTTGGGCGGAGCGGTTTGGTGTACGGGCACGGTGTTCAACTTTGTTGCATCGCGCGCACATATCGTCGGACCGGCCGTCTCTTATTCCATCGGGCAGGGCGCAACGATGATCTCCGCCGCATGGGGTGTGTTCGTATGGCACGAATTCGCCAACGCGCCAGCACGCTCCAGGAAGTTACTGATTCTGATGTTCATTCTCTTTCTTCTGGGGCTGTCCGCAGTTGCGTTTGCTCCCATTTTTCGAGTTCCTTGATTGCGCGGGAAAATTTAGCGATGGACAGATTGAGGACAATGCGACCGGTTGTTGTGGTGGGCAGCATCAATACGGATCTTGTTTCCACGGCGGTCCGGATTCCGGCCGCGGGAGAAACACTACTCGGATCCGACTTTCAATTGCACTCCGGAGGAAAGGGCGCAAACCAGGCCGTTGCTGCAGCTCGCCTAGGCTATCCCGTCGAACTGATCGGAAAACTTGGATCCGACCTGTTTGGTGACCGACTGCGGGCGCAGCTCGAAAGTGCGGGTGTAGGGATGAATGGGGTGGAGACGGTGGAAGGTCCATCTGGAGTTGCAGCGATCACGGTGGCTTCAACAGGAGAGAACTCGATCGTGGTCACGCCGGGAGCGAATGCCACCGTGTCGCCCGAATATGTCGAACGGCATCGATCTGCAATTCGTAACGCGGGCATGGTGCTTGCGCAACTGGAGATTCCCGTCGAGTCGGTGGAGTGGCTCGCTGAATTGTGTTTCCAGGAGGGCGTTCCTCTGATGTTGGATCCAGCTCCAGCGCGGGTTTTGTCCCCTCGCCTGCTGCAGCGGATACAGTGGTTCACGCCTAATGAAACAGAGGCGAAATTCTACGTCGGACAACGCGCGGAGGATCCAAGTTCGGAACGTTCGAGTGCCGGAGTTCTGCGTGAAACTGCACACAACTTGCTGGCCCAGGGCCCGGCGGGGATCATTCTGAAGCTGGGCCCGCGCGGCGCATATTTAGCTACCCCTGAGGTTGAACAGCATTTGCACGCGATGCCGGTCGATGCCGTCGATACGACGGCGGCCGGTGATGCGTTGAATGGCGCATTCGCTGTTGGGCTAATGATGGGGAAATCCGCGCTGGAAAGTGCTAGGTTCGCTGTGACCGCGGCTTCCATTTCTGTGACGCGTGTCGGGGCGCAACCGTCGATGCCGACATTGAATGAAGTCTCAAAGCTGCTCGATCGCGAGTGACCGCGGTGGGCTTACGTCGACTCGCAATTCTTGTTGCAAAAGCCTGCGGTGACTTCTCCGCCGAATCATCACGACATTGGAGCGAGCCAGAAAGCTTGAACCAAGAAGAGCGTGGGCGCTTGCTCTCGTCGCCTTGCTGATTGGGCGATTCGAGCATCCAGGACGTACAACTTTGTGACTTGAGTCACTGCTGCCTGCGGCCTAGCCACCTATAGTGGGGTTTGGCGGTGAGAATGCAAACAGAGGCCGAAGTCGCTGGTTTTCGGCAGCCACCGACTGACTTGGACGATCCAGTCGCGGTCAGTCGCAAGGATTGTGACGTTCCTATGCCACGTCCAGTTAAGAAGCTGATCCGACGCCGGGTGCAGGATCGGTCGCAATGGTTTCGTCATGGCGTACAGGCCGCATTTGCGTTGCTCAATCTTTGGATCGGGGCCCAGTTCATCCTTTGGGCTCGCTACTACCTGACCGGTGGTCGTACGATCTTTGTGAACCGCCCCGCTGGGGTCGAAGGCTGGTTGCCGATCGCGGGGATGATGAATTTCAAGTACCTGCTGGTCACACGACGGCTGCCGCAGATCCATCCGGCGGCGATGTTTTTATTCGTCACATTCCTGCTTTCCAGTTTTCTTCTGAAGAAGGCGTTCTGTTCCTGGCTTTGTCCGGTCGGAACACTGTCGGAATTGTTATGGAAAGCGGGCAGGAAAATTCTGGGCCGGAACCTGAAATTGCCGGTGTGGTTAGACATGCCGCTGCGCAGCCTGAAGTATATTTTGTTGACGTTCTTTGCTGTTGTGATAGGGACCATGTCGGCGACTGCGTTGGCCGACTTTTTGCATTCGCCGTATGGGCTGATTGCGGACGTCAAGATGCTGGATTTTTTTCGCGGGCTCGGAGAAGCAGGAGTGATCGTGATCGCGCTGTTGATCGTGTTCTCGGTCCTGGTTCGGAACTTCTGGTGCCGGTATTTGTGCCCGTACGGTGCGCTGATGGGGTTGGTTTCGCTGTTGAGCCCGGCAAAGGTTCGCCGTGATGCGACTGCGTGCATTGATTGCGGAAAATGCGCTCGGGTGTGCTCCGCCAACCTGCCCGTGGACCGGTTAGTGCAGGTGCGCTCCGTCGAATGCGCGGCCTGCATGGAATGCATCGCCGCATGCCCGGCCGAGGGCGCGCTGCAATTTTCTCTGCCGCCACGTCGGGCGGCTGAATCGAAGGAGCGGTGGCGTAATCTTGTTCTGGCCCCTGTCACCGTGGTGATTATTCTGGCATGCTTGTTCTTCGGATTCGTTGGCTACGCCAAAGCTACAGGGCACTGGAATACGAATTTGCCAAGATCCGTGTATCTGGAGCTTGTGCCCCACGCAAATGAAGTCTCGCACCCGGGCATGTGAAGCGACCATCGATCGCAGCGCAAGCGAGTCCCCTATCAGCGACTAAATGCCTTCTCCCATGCTGACGTAGTCCGATCGTGGATATTGCTGGCTGCGATAGCGCTCGCGTTCTTCCTCCTCAACTGCGAGAGCGCTCTGCGGCTCTTCTTGCAGGGCTTGCTGCAACTCGCCATCCAGGCGCTCGACTCGCGCTTTCAGCCGCTTCACTTCGTCACATAACGCGACGATGACATCTGAAAGCGGATCGTTCACTTCGCGGGGATCGGTGATCAGGACGCGCTTGCCACCCTGATAGACGATGTGCGCGGGAACGCCGACCACCGTGGAGTCTGGAGGCACATCGCGCAAAACGACAGAACCGGCGCCGACACGGGAGCGTTCCCCAATCGTGATATTGCCCAAAATGTTGGCATTGTTGCCCACAAACACACCATCGCGCAAAGTAGGATGGCGCTTGCCGACTCCCTTGCCGGTGCCGCCCAGAGTCACTCCTTGATAGAGCGTGACATCGTCTCCGACAATCGCGGTCTGGCCGATGACCACCCCGATTCCGTGATCGATGAACAATCGCCGGCCGATCTGTGCCTCCGGGTGGATTTCAATGCCAGTCCAAAAGCGGGTGATCTGCGACAACACGCGTGCCAGGAGCCTAAATTTTCGGCGCCACAGCCAATGGTGAATACGATGCGACCACACGGCGTGCAGGCCCGGGTAGCAAAGCAGCACCATTGCTTTCGATGTGGCCGCCGGATCGCGTTCAAACACACATCGTATGTCTTCGCGAATCAGTCGAACAAAGTTCATACCGCCACGGCGGACGTCTTGGTTTGCTCCGCCTGACGGCGAAATTCATCAAACAACACGGTGGAAAGATATCGCTCGCCCGCGCTGGGAATAATGACGACGATCAATTTACCGGCGTGTTTCGGATTACGCGCCAATTGCAGGGCGGCGTGAACAGCTGCTCCGGACGAGATGCCAACGAGCAGGCCTTCCTCCTTGGGAAGTCGCCGGGCCATGGCAATGGCCTCGTCGTTCGTGACCTGGATGATCTCGTCGATAAGCTCGGTCTTGAGGACCTTCGGCACAAATCCTGCGCCAATACCCTGAATTTTGTGCGGACCGGGCTTGCCTCCCGAAAGCACGGCACTGTCTGCGGGCTCAACGGCGACGGTCCAAAAGCCGGGTTTTTTGGTCTTAATGTACTCGCTGACGCCAGTGAGGGTCCCGCCGGTGCCAACGCCTGACACCAGGATGTCTGCCTTGCCATCGGTATCGTTCCAGATTTCTGGTCCTGTCGTTTCACGGTGAATCTTGGGATTGGCGGGATTGTTGAACTGCTGCAACATGAAGCCGTTGGGGGTTTCGCGCAAGATTTCTTCCGCTTTGGCGACGGCCCCCTTGACGCCGCTGGGACCTGGCGTGAGCACAATTTTTGCTCCAAGGGCCAGGAGAAGGATTCTCCGTTCGAGGCTCATTGTGTCCGGCATGGTCAGAATGATGTCGTAGCCCTTGACTGCCGCGACAAAGGCCAGGGCGATCCCGGTATTGCCACTGGTCGGTTCGATGAGAACCGTCTTTCCCGGGGTGATTTTTCCTTCTTGTTCGGCGGCTTCGATCATGGCCAGCCCGATGCGATCTTTTACGCTACTCAAAGGATTCGCACTCTCCAGCTTGGCCACCACCGTAGCTTGGCATCCTTCCGTGACATGGTTCAAACGCACCAGTGGAGTATGCCCGATCAGTTCGGTTACATTTGCGGCGATCTTCATGATTACCCTCCCCCGAAATCCTATTATCAACAGGATACCGTTTTTACTGCGGTTCAGTAATCCGGCCTTTGATCTGACTGGAAGTCGTCGTTTCGAGGATTCCAGAAGCTACCCGCGGAGTGCCCAGTTGAAAGAGCAGTGATTCTGCTGTGATGCACGTCACGGAGGAATGCGTCCAGGAGTGAGACCGTATCTCATAGAGGAAACGTTTCGCGTTGCACCTGCGTTTCAGAGCCTACGGCCTGGATGCCGGGTCCAAAATATCGCTTTCCAGTATCCGAACTGGTATACGCCTGAACTCTGTTTCTTG
Organism: uncultured Acidobacteriota bacterium; assembly: GCA_963756315.1. Lineage (GTDB taxonomy): Bacteria > Acidobacteriota > Terriglobia > Terriglobales > Acidobacteriaceae > JAKAAZ01. Next base: position 116,398 of record CAVWNI010000009.1, on the reverse strand, counting down.
AATCGGTTTTTACGCTCCTGACTTCGAAGATTGAATATGCATTATCTGGACCCGGAACATATCGCGCCGCTTTCGCCGGAGGCTTTTCGAACGCGGCAGCCTTATCCCTGGATCAGCATTCCCGCGGCGCTGACGAAGGAGGGCTTTGAGCGCCTTCGAAATGCGATGCCAGATGTGGAATTGTTCGATCGCAAAGTGGGCGTGAAACGAGGCCATGGACAGGCGCCACATGATCGTTACATCCTGCATTACAGACCCGGCATGGAGTTACCGGTGGCGTGGGAGGGATTCGTCACCGAACTACTGCAAGGCGAAGCCTACCAGTCGTTTCTACGGCGAATGCTCGGGCCGCAAAAATTCATCCTAACGATGGAATGGTACTACGCCTGGCGGGGCTGTTCCGTGTCACCCCATTGCGATGCGCGGCGCAAGCTGGCGACACATATTTTCTACTTCAACACTGAAGCCGACTGGGAGACGAATTGGGGAGGCCAAATCCTCATGCTGGATGATGGAGGCCGGTTCCAGCCGCATTCGGCGCCGAACTTCGAGGATCTGAGGGTTGCTGCGACCTTGATACCGCGGGGCAATGAGAGCCTGTTCTTTCAGCGAACGGAGCACTCGTGGCACGGCGTCCGTCCGCTCCAGTGCCCATCCGACAGTCTTCGAAAACTGTTCATCGTCACCGTCAATGTGCCGACATTCCAAGTGTGGTGGCGGCGGGTACGCGGCAAAGACCCGGATGGCTATCGCATCCGAAACCAGCGGGCGAGGGGCAGGGTTGCAGGTGACCACTCGCTGCAAAAAACATGAGCAATGCAGATGTGGGAATTGTGCCGACGTTGAATTGCGGAAATCAAATTGAAGAAGGTGAAACTCCATGGCAGCAATAGAATCGGCGGTCGCGCCCGAGCTAACACAAACTCCCGTCTCCAAAAGAGCCATCACGGAACCCCGTGTGCTGAACGAGGCGTATGAATACGCCAAGCCCTCTTCGTTCTCGCGGGGCCTACGACTGGACATCAAAGGCGTAACCATTCTGATGATTTCAGGGACGGCGAGCATTGATGAATATGGCAAGACCATCCACATCGGGGACTTTCGCGCCCAGACTCAGCGAACGCTTCTCAACATTACGGCCCTATTAGGCGCCGAAGGCGCAACCTGGAAGGACGTGGTGCGGACGAGCTGTTATCTGCGGGATATCGAGCGTGACTACGACGCATTCAACGAAGTTCGGACTCAGTTCTTCCGCGAACGGGGGCTCGACCCGCTGCCGGCGTCGACTGGCATTCAGGCAATCCTATGCCGGCCGGACCTGTTGATCGAGATCGAAGCGATGGCCATGTTCGAAAGCGACGGCCGGACCCGAATGACCCCAGGATTTCAATGGTCAAGCCCGGTACAAGGCCACCTACGGGTGGCCTTGTAGATCATTCGACAAGGAAAGACGCGAGGGTGTTGCAGGCGACGCCCCAACCGCCATAACCTCGGCTAGAATAAGTCGGAAGGTTGGCCATCCTCGTTATGCAGAACTTCTATAAGCGCGCAGGCGTCCTTACCGGTTTTGTGCTATTGCTTCTTCTTTTGATTGTCAACGCCTTCATGACGCGGCGGCAGCTCGGCATGCAGATTGGCAATCAAGCCGGGGTTCTACACGGTCGGCTGGTGCTGTTCGAATTGAGCCAAATCAAATCGCTATTAGAAGATGCCGAAACGGGTCAGCGAGGTTTTCTGTACACGGGGGAAGCGAGATACCTGCAACCCTATAACCTGGCTGTAACCCAGATTGAACCGCACATCCGCCGACTGGATCGACTGACCGCCGACAATCGGGTCGAACAAGCCGAGATTCCTATGTTGCGCAGCCTGACCCAGCAAAAACTGGGCGAGCTTGCTCAAACGATATCACTGTACCGAGCTGGCAGGGCCGACGAAGCTAAAGCGACGGTGTTATCGGATACCGGTTTGTTGACCATGGACAAAATCCGGAACCTGCTGGACCAGATGTCGCAGGCGGAGAACTCGCTGGAGACCGTCCGAATGGCTGCGTACCAGAGAAGCGTTCGCGCGACGATTGATTCCATCTATCTCGCCAGCGTTCTCGCGGCCCTGGGTCTTCTGTTGCTGGCGTTTTCCATCCTGCGAGAGATGGATCTTCGCGAACGACATGCCGTCGAAATACGGCAGCGCGAGGAATGGTTTCGAGTGACATTGACCAGCATTGGAGACGCAGTCATCGCCGCCGATAATCAGGCGGTTGTAACGTTTTTGAACCCGGTGGCCGAACATCTGACGGGAACGACCTTTGCACAAGCAAAAGGCCGGCCCATCCAGGAAGTCTTCCCGATCTTTCACGAGTACACGCATCAGCCTGGAGACAATCCTGTAAAGAAAGTCCTCGAAATAGGGAAAATTATCGGGCTGGCGAATCACACGGTGCTGCAACACCGCAATGGAACTTTTACACCGATTGAAGACAGTGCCGCTCCAATTCGTGATGACGGCGGCAAAGTGGTGGGAGCTGTGCTGGTATTCCGCGACGCGACACATGACCGCAAGTCGCAAGAAATTCTTCGCAAGGCCGAGAAGCTGGCTGCGGCAGCCCGGCTGGCGGCGACCGTTGCCCATGAAATCAACAATCCGTTGGAAGCGGTAGGAAACCTGATCTATTTGGCAAAGGCAACTCCGGAGATGCCGGCAGACGCCAATCTGCACCTTACCCTGGCGGAACAGGAATTGGCGCGGGTGTCACACCTTACTCGGCAGACACTTGGCTTTTACCGCGAATCGAACGCCCCGGTATTGGTGGAGGTACCGGAATTGATCGATTCTGTGTTGAGCCTGTATTCCAACAAGTTCAACAGCAAGAACATCACAGTGGAACGCGAGTTCAGCGAATGCCCCGCGATTCCGGTTGTGCGTGGGGAGATGCACCAAGTGGTCGCGAACCTTATTTCGAACGCAGCCGATGCGGTGGGAAATGACGGGATCATCAAAATACGATTGGCGTGCAGCAAACGCGCCGATGGACAGGTGGTTCACTTAGTGGTTGAGGACAACGGTCCAGGGGTCACGGACGAAAACGCGGAGCGAATCTTCGAGCCCTTCTTCACCACCAAAAAAGACATTGGCACCGGACTTGGGCTATGGGTTGTCAAAGAAATTGTCGAACGGCACGGAGGCAGCATCGAAGTTGGTTCGCTGAATGGAGGGGGTCTGGGCGGCGCAGTGTTTACCATTTTGCTGCCTACCGAGGCAGATTCTGGAATCTTGACTGAAGAGGGATCTGCGAATCGAGAGTCGCCGCCTCCACTTGCGGAATAGTCTCAGGATCGCCGGCCACCTAACGGGCTGCATCGCTCAGGGGGAAAAGCGACGAAGTTCATGACCCGATCATCGAGAAGTATTCTTTGACGCCGCGAATCCCCGTTCTCAGGCGGAACAGCGCTCCAGCGTACTGATCATCCGCCCCTCTCTGATCCCCTGCGGCGGTGGTGATATAGATATCGGAATACGAATCCCCCCCGAAGGTCAAGCTGGATACTTTCTTCGCGGGGATTGGAATTCGACGCTCTTCCTTACCGTCGGGCGTGTAGCGAATCAAACAGCTGCCGTCCCACATAGCTGACCAAAGGAAGCCTTCTGCATCGATGGTTGCCCCATCGGGGAAGCCTTCGTCGTCTGAAACCTTGACGAAGAGCTGCCTATTTGACAGCGTCCCTGTCTGTTTATCGTAGTCAAAAATATAGATCTCGTGCGCGTAGGAGTCGGTGTAGTACATCCTCTGCTGATCGTGGGTGAATGCCATTCCGTTCGAGCAGCCGACGCCTTCCAGCATGACCGTCAACGTGCCGTCGCGGTCAAGCCGGTAGAGCCGACCCTTGTGGCTCGGTGCAGACATAGTGCCGCAAAACACTCGACCGGCAGGATCGGCGATGACGTCATTAAAACGCGAATCAACTTCTTCCGGGATGGACTCGACAATGGTTGTGAGGTCGCCATTATGCCAACGGGCAATCTGGCCGCGGGCCATGAATAGCAGCAGGGCGCCGTCTCCCTGGATCGTGAAGCCTCCAACGGCCGGACCTTCGAAACACATTTCATGGACGTTGGCCGCCGGATCGTAGCGAAAGAGTCGTCCATTGGGAATGTCGCACCAATACAGGCGATGTTCCATCGGATGCCAGAGCGGATTTTCTCCAGTGTGGCAGCAATAGTCTGCGAGTAGCTCCGGAGTTCTGTCGCCGATGTGAGTTGTATGATCAGACATCCTGCTGTGCTCCTACTGAACCGTGATGGTATTGCATAAATGCTGATAGCTACTCACAATCAAGTCCGCCAGTTCACTGGCGCTCTCGATTTTACACACCTCGCTGAGTGCGGCGCGGATACCTTTGTCATGGACGATTTGTTGAAGGGAGGCGCTGGAAAGGTCTTGTGGGTTGTTGTAGAGAAATGCAGCGGCAATCCCACGGCTGAGTGCGACCGGCCTGGTACCGTATTCGAGGGCCAGAAACGCGGGTCCAACCAGTCTGTCGTTTCGAGATAGCTTACGCAGCGGATCGCGCGCATTGCGTTCAATAGGATCGACAATCTCTCGCTTTTGATACTTTGCGAGCGCGGCTTCCGCAAACTGCCGCTGCTCTTCAGGGTCGAAGCCATAGCGCAGGCAGAGAGCGGCGTTCGATTCCTGATATGCGCTTCGCGCCAGATCTATGATTTCCGGGTCATTGGCCGCGTCGCTTAATAGCACATACCCTTTCAGATGCCCTGTATAAGCAATGACGGCGTTGATGCAGTTATAAGTAAAGAGTTTGCGGACAAGACCGCCTTGGAAGTTTCCTTTTGGTGAAAACCCCTGGATGGGGGGAATGCTGCCGACGATCGCATCTTTGTCTGCCGGCATTTCCCACATATCCTGCGCCTTGAGACTCAGTGGATCAGTCGCCTTCATTTCGTCTGTCGGTTCGATGGTGGAACGAAGAATCATGGTTTCGACGATTCCCACCTCGCGAGCAAACCATTCCTGTTTCGATGGAGGCAGATGTTCCGAAATGAGTTTGCGCAACCATTGAGCTGGTTGGAAATAGTTTTCTCCCAGGATAATGTTGATGCCCGTTCTGCGCCTGTTTAGCCCCGCCGCCAGCAGGGGTGCGATTTGCGGGAGATTCGGTCCGCCGATCGAAACGAATACCACGGAAGCGTTTGCTATTGCGTCGGTAATTGCCTCGATTTCGTCTGCTTGGCAAACTCGGAAATCTCGAATCGTAATTTCCTTCTCGGGTGCGCCCATGATATGCACGGTATATCTGCCACGCTGGCGCAATGTATCGACGAGTCTGGGATTTTTTTCGATAAAGGTTATCTGATATCCAGAGATGGTGAGCAGATGTGCGATGAAGCCGCGAGCGATTTTTCCTGCGCCGAAGACAACGGCTTGCTGCTGGCCTGTCATATGCGTGGCCTCATTTGCTTGGGATTGAGTTTCGGTACTCAGCCGGGAAAGCGATTCATGCAGCGCCGGATAAATCTCGCTGTACAACGCATACATTTGGTTCATATGCCGGCGATTCATGGTGGACGGATGAAAGCGATCTGTCGTCCGAGTCATTTTGCTGGCCGCAGTCTCAAGGTCGGGGTATAGGCCAACTGCGACTGCGGCCAATATGGCAGCGCCCTGGATTCCGGCGTGCGGATTGCGTAATGTGACAACGTCCTTGTTCCAAATATCGGCTTTGATTTGATTCCATAACTGGATCCTCGAAGCTCCTCCAGAGGCGATCACAGTGTCCGGTTTCAGCAGCGCGTGAGCTTCGATGAGTTCAAGATTTTGTCTAAGGGCGAACGCGACTCCTTCGACGATTGCGCGTGCAACGTTGCGTTGATTGTGGACCGTGCGCAGTCCCAGGAGAACACCCGAGGCATGCGGGTCCCAAATCGGAGATCGCTCTCCTTCCAGATATGGCAAAAACAGTAACCCGTTGGCAGTCGACGATGCGTCGGCGAGCAGATCATCGATGGATTTTCCGGAAAACTGCGTGAACCACTGGAGCGACCCGCCCCCTGATGAGATCACGCCGTACAACAATTTTTTTCCGGGAAGGTAGGGCGCACAAATCAGATGTTCGGTAGAGGAATGTACGGTGGTGACAATGCCGATATGTTCGCTGGTGCCGGTCACGTCGAAAGCTTGTCCACTCTGTGTAACCGCGCTTCCGAGGACAGCGGCGTTGAGATCATTCCAGCCGGCAACAACGGGTATTCCAGGCTTGAGTCCAGTTTCGAGTGCCGCTTCCTGTGTGACTTTTCCAATGATCTGTTCTGGTGCGGCCAGCGGTGGGAGCAGGTTTGGAAGGTCGAGGGTTGTGAAGACATCCGTCGCCGGACGATTGACAGAAAAGTCGACCATGCCGCGGTTGCTTGACGGATCGCTCGCCACTTCCGCCGTCAGGCGCAAATTGATATAGTCCTTGGCTTGCAAAAGATAGCGAGCACGATCAAGCAAGGCCGGTTCGTACTTACGCATCCAGAGAAGTCTGGGCAGAGGCCAGGTAGGGGCGGGAGGAAGGTCGACGCCCAGCCGTTGGGCCAATTCCGGGCGGCTGTAGACTTCGTAGAGGCGATCCACTTCCGCAACGGCCCGCTGATCCTGAAAGCCGATCGACGGTCGCAGTGGCGTGCCGGTGGCATCGACAAATGTAAGGCTTGAAATATAGCCCGTAATTCCTATGGCGAGAATAGAGGCGTTTTCCACGACGCCACAAACCTCGCGGATGCCCTGGATAACGGCGTCCCACCAGTCGGATGGATTTTGTTCTTTGTAGCCTGGCCGGGGTTCCTCCGTAGAATACGGGTAATTGGCGACCGCCAGTAACTCCCCTTGATCGCTAAAGAGTCCAACTTTTGCGGCCGATGATCCTATGTCGAGTCCGATGAAACAATGCATGTCGCTACCAGGAGAGAGGATTCAGAATCACTGCATATGCCCGAGAAGCCTAGCATGGGCATATGCGAGAAATTCAGGCGGGTTGGAGGACGTTGATCGCATATTTATTGATGGCTGAAACAACCCTCTAGCTCGCCGGAACAAAGCGTATGGCACAACCACCACCCTTCGCCAGTGGCAGCGTTAGCGTATCGGTGCTTCGAACGGTTTGCTTAAGGATCGACACGTGTTTCGGATGTTGCGCGGCATCGGGGGCGTCTTCGTAAATTTCCGCGGTATACGTTCCGCTACCCAGGAAACCGAGCGAGACCGTTAGATTGCGCGGGCTCCAGTCGGTAATGCTGCCCAGGTACCAGTCGCGGCCATGGCGCCGTGCGACTGTAATGAATTCTCCCGGAGCGCCCGACAGGACGCGAGTTTCGTCCCAAACCACAGGCACATCGCGCAGGAACTGGAAGCTGGGTTGGTTGGCGTATGCGGAAGGCGCATCGGAAACCATCTCGAAGGGCGCTCGAAGAACAACATAGAGCGCCAACTGCTGAGCTCGGGTTCCTACCACCATGGGATGCACGGAGCGGGGAATGAAATCGTCCTCCGTCACGTTGTCAAAGCCGCCCGGCGTATAGTCGAGTGGGCCACTCAACATGCGCGTAAAAGGATAGACGGTTCGGTTGAGTGGGCCGTCGCGACGGGTCACTTTGTTGTATTCAAGACCGAGGACAGCTTCATAGTTGAGGATGTTCGGATAGGTACGGTCTATTCCCCACGGAGTGGTCGCGCCATGGAAATCGAGCATAAGGTGATGCTCGGCGGCGAGCTTGCCCGCGTCATAGTAGAACTGGATGCCCTGCTGGTCATTACGTTGAACAAAATCGATCTTGACCCCGACCACGCCCCACTTTTCATAGAGTGGAAATGCAGTCTGCATTTGCGCGGCAACCGCTTTCGAATGGGCCCAGATCCAGACTTTTACGTTTTTCTTCGCCGCGTAGCGCACCAGTTCCGGCACATCTACATTTCCAACCATTTTCGTAATGTCATAGCGCGGCGACCAACCGGCATCCAGCATCATGTATGGAAAGCCGGATTTGGCGGCGAAATCGACATAGTATTCCATATTCCTGGTGGTAAAGGCGGGTTTCCCTTCGGGATCAAGATCACCGCTCCACCAATCCCACGAGGCTTTGCCGGGGTGGATCCAGCTGGTGTCGGCGACGCGGCTGGGAGGGTTCAAATTGGTAATGGCGTTCGATTCGACCAGGTCCCCCGGCTGATCGCCGAGCAAGATCACACGCCAGGCGCTGTGATGCGGCAGGCTTGCGTCGACCGCTGGCCCATGACCCTCAACAGGCGGTGAGATTTTGGTCATCAACGAGTGATTTTTCCAGTCGCCGGGGACGGCTTCAAGGTACATCGCGCTATTGCCCTCGGTGTCTGCTTCGCAGATGGCGGCCCACGCCACCCCGGGCAGGTGCAGCAGCATCGGTGCGCCGATGAGGATGTCGCTGCGCACGCCTCCCTCATTGCTCAGCGCGCTGACCGTCTGCCGCATGTATTCGCCTTCGTAGGGAGTCTGATAATTGGGCAGGCGGATTGCCCAGGCTGTGGCGTCGTCACTCAGGTGAAATTCGGTGTCTTCTTGTGAGAGCTGATATCGCGTGAGAGCCGGCTGCTGCGGAACTTGGTAGCGAAAGGCCACGGCGCTGTTGTACACACGAGCTTCGATAGCGAAGCTACGACCGGGGCTGGCGGCTTCTGCCACCTGCACCGTCACATCGTTGTACGCATCATGCACGGCGGAGGTTTTACCGGCCAGAAGCGCATAATTGTCCACGCCTGAGCCGGTCTTAGTCCCGGTGATATGAACCGCAGCGCCGAGTGGCGGCTGGCCGGCCAACTCTAGGCTCAGCGCAGAGTTTTCAAGAACTGGCTTGCCGCGGAAGCTCACCGAATAGACCAACTGTCCTTCGCCGGAGCCCTGACCCTTGCCGGGTACGACGGTAAATCGCAGGGTGATCCGCTGATCGGGCGATCTGACTTCGGCTGGGCCGGATTGTGCCCGTACGAGTGAATGGCTCGACATTACAAGCAGGGACACAACAAGCAAGGCGCAAAGCTTCAATCGCAACATCTCTACCCTCCAAACATCTGAACCTTAGTCTCACGAGGCGGGTGCCGCATGCAGTCGCCACACAACCGACGCATAGGAACACTTCAAAACCGGCCAACGGGATTGGTCGAAGTCGTGGATATTCTACTCTGCCGCAACGATGCTGAGGTTCCACCTGTGAACTCCGATATCTCGCGCGGAGCCGGTTCGAAAAGTTTTACGTGAGGACGATTGCCCCGACGCCCCGAGCAAGAAGCTCCCTGTAGAGGCCGATTCTTTCCGGCGCGAAACGCAGGCCCTGCTGCGCAAGTGCAAATCGACTTCCACATGCAGCCGGATCGATGGCGCAAGGGGCGAATGCGGTATATGTAGAGCTGACCGCCGCAGATGGAGAGCCCGACATCGAGACTGTGGTGGGAATCAAAATTCAAGTGGCCGACGTGCAGAGGGTGGTGACGTCGGAGATTGGTGGTGCAGACATTGCGCAGAACATTGAGGGACCGCGAGCACTTTCCGATTGCCGTGCGATCAGGGGGGATTGTCGGAGGTCAGATCCGCATGGGCATGATGATGTAACGATAGCGGAAGTCGTCCTTGGTGTCTTCGGGACGCACCTGGCCGGCAGTTTGAGCGTCTTTGAATTCCAACCGCACCTCACTGACATCTCCCACGGCCTTGAGAAAATCGACCATATAAGCGGAGTTGAAGCCGATCACGAGCGGGTCCATACTGTAGGGCGTTTCTATGGTGTCTTCCGATTCACCCGCCTCAGCGGACGAGGACGAAATCTTCATTTCATTCTGTTCCAGACGCACCTTGACTGCACCTGAGCGCTCGTCTGCAAACTGGGCCACACGCTGAATGGAAGCCAGTAGATCGAGGGTGCGGACAATAACAAAGCGGTTGTTGTCCCGCGGCAGGACAGCTTCGTAGTTGGGAAACTGACCAGTCAGCTTGCGCGATGTCAGGACCCGGTTGCCAACCTGGAAGTAGAGAGTCTGCTCATCGTCGGAGAAATCGATGAATTCTTCTTCGGTATTTGCGAGCAGAGATTGCAATTCCGCCAACGCCTTGCGCGGAATCAGCAATCTTTTCTCTCCGCTGACGGATAGGTTTTCCCCGGTTTTCTCAATGTGTGCGAGGCGATGACCATCGGTCGCAACCATGGTCAGACTGCCGGCTTTGACCAGCAACAAAGCCCCATTCAACGTATACCGTGACTCTTCGTTGGCAACTGCAAAGATGGTCTTGCCAATCACGTTGCGCAAAACGGAAGCAGGCAGGCGGATGGCTCCGACAGTAGGAAAGGGCGAGACCTGAGGGAAGTTCGCTCGCGCCATGCCCACCATTTTCGTATTCGAGCGTCCCAACCGAATCTGGACCCAGTGGTTCTCCATCAACTTGATGCCGATTTCTCCATCGGGCAGCAGCTTGATGTAGTCATACAATTTTCGAGCCGGAATCGTACATGCGCCGGGCTTCTTGACCTTGGCCGCACAGGAGGTCCGAATGCTTTGATCGAGATCTGTCGCGGTGATTGTCAGTCGATCCTGATCGGCCTCCAGCAAAAAATTCGACAGGATCGGAATGGTCGTCTTGCGTTCGACGACTCCCTGGGTGGCCGTCAACTCGCGCAGCAATTGTTGCCGATTTACGCTGATTTCCATCGCAGTACTCTCGACCACTGGCTTCTCCGGTTGAACTTCCAGGTTTGGCATTCAGAATCGTCTCTTTTCAACGTTATATACCACAGAGGTGGTCTGCTGCGAAGCCCGCTCCGTGGTTCTGACTTCATTGTAGAGAACAAGTCTATGGGAAGGGTCGGAAATTCGCTGCGGAAAACAGGGGTCAATCCAATGAAAAACAGCTGGCGATTGAGCAAGGTGGAGACTATGGCAGCACGACGGGTACTACCTCTGAAAAGCCTTAGAAAAGGGTTCCATAGAGATAGTAGTAGAAGCAGATGCCGGTGGAAATTTGCATAAGCAGGCAAAAATCAGCAAACAAGCACTGGAACGATATGTCCAGTTTTCTAAAACCGGGCCGTCAGAGAAAGTAAAACCGGTAAAAGTGCCGGCGAAACCGCGTCCAGGCTGAAATTCATGGCCGAGTTCTCCACGTTCTGCACAGGTTCGATTTCAGCCTATGTAATTTTCGCGCACTCAATGTGCAAAGCTAGTCCCCACCCTTTGGGAATAGGGCTTTGCGGAAGGCGAGAGATGCACAGTAAATCATTTTTCTGGCGGAATACCTAAATCCTTGGCGATGTCGCCGTCTGTCAACATTTTGATTGCCTCGCTCAGCGTCATGGAAGGCGGAGTTGCTTTGTAATCGCTGGAAATCTCGTCTTCCTGCTCATTGATGCTTTTGAAAATGAGCATGTGTCCCTGAATATGAACGTGGGTCTGGGTGATCTCCCATTCACCGGGAGCAACCTGCGAGCGCACCACGCGGAATGTTCCTCCCTGGTTCATCTTCCCGAAGATTCCCCAGCCAAACTCCACAGTTTGAATGAGCGTTCCGCTGAGGATATTCAGTCGTTTCTGTTGGGCATCCACGACCATTTCGCCTGCCATGGCGGCGAACACTCGCGATGCGTACGTGGGGGGGGTAAAGGATGGATTCGGTTTGAAATGGAGGGTGATTTCACCGTTGGATTCGCCCGCATACGTCCAGATGAATCCGTCCGGCAGCATCTTCATCAATGAGACCGCCTGCTGGTCATCGTGGGCGCTGCTCTTGCGCTGCTTCGCCAGCACAGACGGATCAGTGAGGATACTTTCCATCTTGGCCTGGTCCTGCGCCTGCTCCTGTGAGTTGGGCGGATGACCATTCAAAACGATAATTTTGGATACTGTGCCGTGGGCGGTCTGCACCACCAACTTCACCGTACTCCGGCCGGGAACTGTGTCGGAATCCCGATACATCCAGTGGGAGTGGTCGTTCTGGTTGGCGGCGAGTTCGTTGTTGACTACTTGTTGGACCAACTCCTTGGGAGACAGCGGTTGTGAAACTGCCAAGCCGCAAATAGCGATGAACCAGAGGCATCCCAGCAACGACCTACATTTGTTCCAAGGAAATCTCACCGCAGGAACTGCGGCTTGAAAAACTTTCCATCGATTCGAAACTTTCACTCCTACCTCTTCCTTTTCTTGAGTTTATTACCATACAGCTGCCTTAGATGCGGAAGTATTCCAACTCTGATACCACCTCTCTCTTGTAGCCAAGGCCGGAAGGTCATAACCAGACCGTCGGCCGAGCAACACCTGATACAACTCGATGTCGCCTCGATGGAAGGCATAGGCAGATCCTGCCATGTAGAGCAGCCATATCCGATACGTACGCTCCGAGACAGTGTTCAGAACCAAGCGGGCATTGTTCTGCAGATTACTCACCCAGAGACGAAGGGTCTGCTCATAATGGCTGCGGAGGTTCTCGACATCACGAACCTCAAATCCGACGGATTCCGCGATTTCCAGCACCTCCCCGAGAGTTACAAGGTCTCCGCCGGGAAATACATATTCGTCCATGAAAGAGTCTTTCGAAGGGGTGAGGGGGCGGGTCGCGGAGCGCGCAATGCCGTGGTTCAGGAAAAGACCTCCGGAGGAAAGCATCCGCAGGGCGATGTTGAAATAATCGCGCAACTTCTTCAGACCGACATGCTCGAACATTCCCACACTGGCGATCTTGTCGAAGCGGGCAGGCAGATCGGGGATGGTCCTGTAATCCCGCAGTTCCACCTTACATTTGCCGTCTAATTGCGCGTGGGCGATGCGCCGGGCGGCGACGTCGGCCTGCTCGCCGCTGAGAGTGATGCCGTACGCGTCGGATCCGTAGCGGGAGGCTGCATGGAGCAGCAGACTACCCCAGCCGCAGCCGATATCGAGAAAACGCTCATCTGGACGAAGGCCCAACTTGCGGCAGATAAGTTCCAATTTATTGGTTTGCGCGCTTTCCAGACATTCGGTGGGGTCTCGAAAGTATGCGCAGGAATAGACCAACGTAGGACCGAGCCACGCCCGATAGAAGTCGGCGGGCAGATCGTAGTGGTAGGAAATAGAGGCGCGATCTCGTGCCATGGAGTGCTGCCGTCCGTGTCGGATGCACCGCGCCAGACCGGTCGAAGAATGCCACAGGGTGCGGAGGATGCGATAGCGGAAACTTCCCGGGTGCTCCAGCAGATACTGAATGGCAGGGAAGATGGAGAACAGGTCGCCCTCGACGTCGAGATCTCCTTCGATGAAGGCCTCACCCAGTGTTCGTTGCGACGCGTCTTCCAGCAGGGTGCGCCATGCGGCGTCCGACTTAATGACTAACGTGCAGACGGGATGGCCTGTGAGCAAGGTAGACCAGGACCACCCGTCCGCGCTGCGAATGGCGAAGTCTGCGCCGGTGTAGTTGCGAAAGAGATCCTGGAAGAGGCGGGTGCGTTGGTCGTGGTCTGAAACACAAGGCATCATTTTCCCTCCTGTACGCCAGATCGGCCTCCAGGGGGAATCCGCAACTCTGGGAGCCGAGACGATCCAGACGGCATGTTCTGTCACTGAATGTAGAGAATCAACCTGGAGTTCCGGTTGCCTCAGCAGGAGACAAATCTGCGACATAAACGTCGCTGGAGCCTAGGGTTGCGCGGGCTGGGAAGTGGGGCGAACGGCGAGAATCCCTGCATGCCGAGTGAATCGGCATGCAGGCGGAGGGCATCAAGGGCGGGCAAACATCGTGGCGGATGTGAACGGTCGGCGAGCTCCGCCGACCTCGGTCTTTCGTTGGCACGAAGATATTTCTAGGTGGAAACGATGGTCCCGTTGACCCCATTCGGATAGAAACCGCCGGAAGTTATCCCGGTAGCGGTGTTGGCATACACAATGTTCAGGACTTGCTGCGGCGTACGTTCAATGGCAAGCGCGCCCTTCTCGCAGAAGTACGCGGAAGTGGTTGGGGGAACGTCCATGGAATCCGTTGCTGCGGAGGTCAGTCCCAGCTGGATGATGTTCTGCCGGATATTGCTGGCATGGTAGGCCTCGATGGCAAGGATTTGCGCTGCGTAGGTCAAGTCCGGCACGCTGCTGACCAAATATTGAGCCGCGCCGATGTATGCGCTGACGCCGGTATCTTCAAATGCGCGTGCGATCTGAAGAAACAGGGTTTGATTGTTGATGGTCCCGAGCGCGCCCAGGTTGATATTCGGCATGGCAACAGCCGCGCTGCCAAGGGCGCTGCGCAGAAGTTCCACATGGGTTTTTTCGTCGTCGGCAATCTGGGCGGCGATGGCGGCGATAGTGGGAGAGAAGTTTGTTACCTGGGAGCCACCTGTCACCATACCAGCACCCGAACCCATGTCGGTGCTGGAGAGACCCGTGCCGGTAGTGGCGTACAGGTAGAAACTGGCTTCGAGGTATTCGAGATTGAGCGCGAAATTAAGAACGTCGTTCGGTTGGGGAGTGCCAGCCATGACAGGAGGCACAGTTGATTTCATACTGCTACCGCACCCAAGAACCATGGTCGCTCCTGCGGCAAGACCTGCGGTGCCGAGGCCGGTAAGAAAACGGCGGCGGTTCAAAGCGCGAGAATATTGAATTCGATTCAATTCCTGTTCGGGTGTCAGCACTTCCACTGCATCAGTCATCTTCATCATGACCCTCCTGCAGCTAGTACGGGGCGGAGCGGAACACGGATTGGCTGAAGAGCAAGATTGTCCGAGAGTTCTGCAGAATGAATTCTGTCGAGATGGCTGGCTTGATGGAAAGGGCGGCCGGAGCGATATCTAAGTTCAACAAACGTTGGCGCTCGTTCAGCCGATCTGACTATATTGCAGAGAGCACGAGCCAAAGGAACCTTTATAGCGGGAATCCCGTATGCTTTGTTGATTGTTGAGGGCTTTGGAGGCGGCATGGAGAATATTCTTCGGAATCTTAGCTACGCTCTGCGGCAACTGCGAAAATCGCCCGGATTTTTGCTGGTGGCTGTTCTGACGCTGGCGCTGGGAATCGGAGCCAATACGGCCATCTTCAGCGTAGTGAATGCGCTTATGCTGCGTCCGCTGGCGTATCGGCTGCCGGACCGGCTGGGTGCTCTGATGACGCACTGGTCCACCAGCAAAGGAACGGAGGACGATAATAGCGCGGACGGCGAGACGTACGAGCTGGTTCGTGACGGAGTTCCAGCGGTGAGTGCGGCCGCGTACGGCATGGCCAGCGGCGTAAACCTGCAGGCTGGGTCGAGTGTGCAATATGTACAGGACCTGCGGGTGTCGGCAAAGTATTTCGATGTACTGGGCATTCCGCCGATGGTAGGCCGCAGCTTTCGCTCGGAAGAAGATCGGCCCAATGGCCCCGACGTGGCCATCCTCAGCAACAATCTATGGCGCACGACATTTCATTCTGATGCGCATATCCTGGGCCGGGCGATTTTGCTGAAGGGCGCGCCGTACACGGTGGTGGGCGTGCTGGCGCGCGGCGCGCAGTCGCCAGAGACCGCCGATTTGTGGACACCGCTACGCCCCAGCCGGATGGGAGAAGGCGCCGGAGACAATTACGGCGTGCTGCTGCGGCTGAACCCAGGCAGTACCTGGACGCAGGCAGATTCGCAATTGAGCCGTGTAATGCCGACGAGGTTTCGCCGCCAACTGGCGTTATTTCCGGGGGCCAGGGTGCAACTGCGGGCGATGCCCCTGCAGGAAAGCGAGGCGGAGGATCTGCGTCCGGCAGTGCTGGGCCTGATGATTGCGGTCGGCTTCATTCTGTTGATTGCCAGCGCGAATCTGGCCGGCCTCGCACTGGTACGAGCGGGACGACGCAGCGGAGAAATGGCGACGCGCCTGGCGCTAGGGGCTACGCGATGGCAGCTGATCCACCAGTTGTGGACGGAGAACATGGTGCTAGCGCTGCTGGGAGGCGCCGCCGGGTTGGGCGTTGCTGAAGGCGGTCTGGTGATGCTGCAGCACTTGATTCCGTTGGGGCTGCTGCCAACCAACGACTTCAGTCTCGATCTTCGCGTGCTGTTGTTCACGCTGCTCGTTTCGCTGGCAACCAGCGTGCTATTCGGGATGCTGCCGGCATTGGAACTGCGGCGCATCGATTTGCGTTCCGCGATGGCGGCGGGTGCGAATCGCGCGTTGAGCAGCGCTGGCAATCGCACGACGCGCACCTTGCTGATTGCCGGAGAGATTTCGTTGACTGTCATGCTCGTCGCCGCTGCCGGCCTGCTGGTTCGTTCATTGATCTATCTGGAGACTTTGCCGCCCGGTTTCGACGCTACCAACGTGATGACCGGCAAAGTTTCGCTGGACAACGTGAAGTATCACAATGCCGCGGAGTTTCAGCATCTGCTGACGGCAAGTCTCGACGCTATGCGGCGCATGCCGGGCGTGGAAAATGCCGCCGTGGGGCTGAGTCTTCCCTATGAACGCGGTCTGAATGAAGGCATCCATATCGCGGACGGGAAGAACGTGGGGAGGCAATTTACCAGCAACGTGATTTACATAACGCCGGGTTATTTTGACGTGCTGCGGATGCACCTTCTGGCGGGACGAGAGTTTACCGACGCCGATACGGCACAGAGTCAGCCGGTTGCAATCGTCAATGAATCCTTCGCTCGCAGATATCTGGAGCAACGCAACCCGGTTGGCCGCCACCTGGGCACGCACGAAGCACTGGATAAGGACGATGCCATTGTCGGTGTGGTGGGGAATGTGGTGAAGAAGCGGAGTGGTATGAGCGGCTCGGTCCCATTGACGACAGAGCCTGCGATATACATTCCTGCCACGCAGACGGACCAGAACCTGCTCAACATGGCGCACGTGTGGTTTCAGCCCAGTTGGATTGTGCGCACGCGCGGGCCGGTTGGCGGCATCACCGGCGCGATGCAGAAGGCGCTCGCCGAGGCTGATCCTTCGCTGCCATTTTCCGGTTTCTACAGCATGGCTGACCTGGAGCGACAGGCGCTGGGAATGCAGCGTATTGAAGTCATGTTGCTGGGCGTGCTGGCCGGGCTGGCGCTGCTACTTTCCGCGATCGGCGTGTATGGGTTGATCGCGAATCTTGTCGCGCAGCGCACGCGCGAGATCGGCATTCGACTGGCGCTGGGCTCCTCTTTACGAGAGGCGATGCTGGAGATTGGCCGGTCGGGAGTGATTGCGACGGTGCTCGGATTGTCCATCGGGCTGATCTCTTCGATGGTTGCTCTGCGGGCACTCAAAAGCTTCATTTATGGAATCGGCGCCTACGACCCGGAGACGCTGATAGGGACTTCTCTGTTGCTTGCCGTGGTGGCGACGGCCGCAACATTCTTGCCGACGCGGCGGATCGCCGGTATTGACCCTGCACAAACTTTGCGGGAGGAGTGATTTCGGGGTTCGCGCCGGAACCCCGGTGACCAGATGCCTGTGCCTGCAGGTCTATTTGTTCAACTGCTCCATCAGATTATTAATCATGCGATTCAAATCGGTGTCTGTGTGTCGCAGTTCGTCGATTTTAGCAATCGAGTGCATGACGGTGGTGTGATGTTTGTCGCCAAAGTGGCGGCCAATTTCTGGCAGAGAGGCTTCCGTCAACTGTTTGGCGAGGTACATAGCAATCTGGCGCGGAACCACGATGGAGCGGGAATTGTTTTTCTGCTTGAGCTCGGTGATCTTCATGCCGAACTGATCGGCGACGGCGCGTTGTATCACCTCAATCGTCACCTTGCGTACTTGCGTGTCGATGAATTGCTTAAGGCATTGCTGGGTGACGGCCAGCGTAATCTCGACGCCGTGCAGGCTGCACCAGGCCAGCAGGCGGACCAGGGCGCCTTCGAGCTCGCGCACATTCGTGCGCACATTCGAGGCGACGAATAGCGCGACGTCGACGGGCAAAGTGACGTGTTCGCTTTCTGCTTTTTTCTGCAGAATCGCAACCTTTGTTTCCAAATCGGGCGGCTGGATGTCGGCAATCAAGCCCCACTCAAAACGGTTGCGCAGGCGGTCTTCGATTTCGGCCAGTTCTTTCGGCGGACGATCGCTGGCGATGACGATCTGCTTCATGCTTTCGTGCAGGGCGTTGAACGTGTGAAAGAACTCTTCTTGCGTGCGCTCCTTCTGCGCCAGAAACTGGATGTCGTCGATAAGAAGCACATCCACGGAGCGGTATTTGTCGCGGAAGCTAGACATGCGGTCGTAGCGTAGAGAGTTGATCATTTCGTTGGTGAATTTTTCGCTCGAGACATAGCAAATGGATGCCTGCGGCTGGTGCCGTTTGACTTCATGTCCAATCGCCTGCATCAGGTGAGTTTTGCCGTTGCCCACCGAGCCATAGAGAAACAGAGGGTTATAGGCCTTGGAAGGACGCTCGGCGACAGCTTCCGCGGCGGCGCGAGCGAACTGGTTCCCATTGCCGATCACGAAGGCGTCGAAGGTGTAGCGCGGATTCAGCTGCGCGGCGGTATCCCAATCGAAGCGGGCTTGCTGGGGCGGGGCGGCGGAATTATTGTATCGATTCCGAGTAGGGCTGGCAGAACGCGTAGGTTGCGGAGCAAAGCCCCCATCCTGACGCACGCGCGGTGCGGGAGCTTCCTGCTCAATGGCCTCGAAGGAGACTTCGTCGACCTCCAGGCCCAGCTGGTCGACGGCTTCCAAGATGTGATCGTTATATCGCTCGCCGATGTGTTCGAACTCGCGCGTGGGTACAGTGACGACCAGGACTCTGCCTTCGATGCGGCTAAAGCGTGTGGGCTTGAACCAGGTGTCGAAAGACTGGTGGTTAATTTTTTTCTCAAGCGCCGTTAGAATGCGAAGCCATGGATTGATGCTCGAGGAAGCTGTAGCGAGAAATGACATACTATTTTCACTTTCAACGTTGCGGCGTGACAGCCAATGTAAGCACGAAATTCACATTGGCAGCTTGCTCTTCCAATACTAAAAAATCAAGCAGATTCCATGTCCAATGATACGGGCCGGAAATCGAAATTGGTGGTGAGAAATATTGACTACGGTTTGTCCGATACTCGCTGGAAAGTGGTCGGCCTGGGGCGGTCGGAGCACACGGAACGGGTTCTTCGGATGACGTTAGCGAAAGCCGATACTAGCACATTCATGCGCCGGTGGCAGCAGTGTTTTCGACACAATTCCATTTCTCTTCGAAACTGCACCAAGGGTGGTGAAAGGGCATCTCGGATGCCACATTTGAACAAGCGGAACGCGACGTTTTCGGGGGAGTTCGCAAGCGCCGAAAACCATTTTGCTCGACCCCGCATCCAGCAGGACACTTCGCCAGAGGATTACTTCCGACGAAGCGTACACAGATAGAATAGCGGACCCGCGGCTGCGAGGATAGCCCCTGCGAGAACCGCAGGTAATCTCGGCGTAAGCCGATCGGCTCGGGCCGCGAAGATCGTGAAGAAAATCAATAGCGTAGGTGCGACGCCAATGGCCACGGCAACCCAGCGGCCACCTGGAATGCGGAACGGTCTGGCGAGCGATGGTTCGCGAAATCGCAAAACGGCGAGAGCGACAAATTCCAGAACGAGGCTCAATCCATACAGCAGGATGTCGAGTTCCAGCAGCCGGGTGAGGTTGAGACCAAGCGCGAGCGCCCATGCAATCGCGCAAACCAGCAACGCAACCCACGGCACGCCGTTATTGGTGCGGCGCGCCAGGACTTTTGGCAGCAGTCCATCGTCGGCCATGGCAGCAGGAACGCGGGCATACGAAAGCGTGAGCGCGTTGAACATGGCAACGCCGGTGAGTGCGCCGCCGGCGACGACACTGAATGCCAGCCAAGATGCGAAACGAACGCCGAAGGGAGTGATGGCGAGGATGCGCGCAGCCGCTACCCAGGCGCCCGTGACGAATGTGGAAGCGGGAATTCCGCTGAGCGCGACGATGGCGATCGGAAATATGTAGGTGGCGGCAACCAGCAGAACGGCAGCCACTGTCGAGCGAATATAAGTTGCCTGGGGATTCTCTACCTCTCCGGCAATTGTGGAGGCATTGTCCCACCCCATGTAATTCCAGATCACAAAAAGCAGCGCCGTGACCAGGCTGCCGTGCGGCGACCGGGCGAACGAAGCGGACTGCAGTGGATGCTGGGCGATGTGCCACAGACCGCACCCGAGGATGCCAACGAAGGGCGTCAACAGCAGTCCCAACATCCACAGCGAACCCTGGCCGACAGAATAGGCACCGCGCAGGTTCCATGCTACACAGATCAGGATCACAGCCAGAGACCATGCAAGGCTGCGATGGCCAGTGGTCAGTGCGGGGTTGAGCTGACCGAGATACGCGACGACCAGGGCAGGATAGATAGCCATGTCGAATACACTGGCGGTGAGCGAGAGCCACGCCTCTTGAAATCCCCAGAACCGGCCGAGAGCACGGCTGACCCAGACGTAGAAGCCGCCTTCTTCCGGCAGGGCACTTGCCAGCTCGCCAATCATCAGAGCTGTCGGCAGACTCCACAGGAAGGGAACAACACAGAGCAGGAGCAATGCCCGTGCGTAACCCGCCTGGCCGACGATATCTTCCAGGCCATAAGGGCCGCCGGACACCATAAAGTACGTTGCGGCGACGAGGGGAAGCAACTGCATCCGGCGCAGCGAGCGAGGAGCACGCCATAGAGCGGGCAGGGTTTCGGATTGAGAGGGGGTATCGACGATGGGTCTCCGATGATCGGCCTTACTTAATGTGGCGAGCAGATTTCAGTCGTGTCTGTCGATGCCTGCAGTCGCACCGGTTCGACCAGCCAGGGCGGAAGGCGAACCATTGGGGGGTGAGTTTCACTCGCGCACTGAATCAACCCGTCGGGTTATCGAGAGAAATGAATGAAAGCACCAGATTGGCAAGAAAATGCAGCTTGCTGGCAACCAAACAGCACTGTATCCTTTCCCACGCAGCATACGACATTCCTGTGGAAGGTTTCCATGAGCAAATCCAAGATACTTTTCATCGCAGCTATTGTGGTTGTTCTGGGCTGTTCGTGTTCCTGTTTGCGGGCGCAGAGTGGTACCACCGCTCAATGGGGACGGCACATCACCTGCGCTTCTGATGATGGAAGGCGGCATTTTTGTCCCATCGCTACGGGAGGCGAAGCGCGTATGACCAATCAGCGTAGCGGCTCTCCGTGCATTCTGGGCAGCACCTGGGGCTACAACAATCAGGGCATTTGGGTGGATCGCGGCTGCCGTGCCGACTTTGTTGTCCGGCCTGCTGGATATAAGCCGGGGCCCCCGATGGGACCGCCTCCGGGCCAAATCATCACCTGCTCTTCCAATAATGGAGGACGGCGTTACTGTCCGGCGGATACGCGCGGCGGAGTCCGACTTGTGAATCAACGCAGCGGCTCTCCGTGCATTCAAGGTCGCACATGGGGCTACGATGGACGCGGCATTTGGGTGGACAACGGCTGCCGCGCTGACTTCCGCGCCGGCCGCTAATTAATAGGAAATTAGGCGACGAAGGCGGCCGCGGTCTCAAAAATGCGCCCGCCTTCGTTGAGTTGTCGCTGACTCTCCTGTTTCACCTCGCCTCAATGCTCTATTGTTTGGTGGGTGGAGACGGCGGAATATACGGGACCGCCTGCGTCCCCTGGATTCTGACGCCTTCCTGACGGGGTAGTTCGACGGATGGCGGATAGGTGATGTGTACCGGCAGCAGGTGAGAATGAATACCCGCCGGAACCGGAATGACGAGCGGGGCTGCGGCCGGCTGATCGAAGTCGAACACATCTTCCATGTTATTCGCGCGGTCATCGCGGGCGGTGAGATGCTGCAGATTCCAGCGCTGCTCGATGAATTTCAAAACCGATGTAAAGTCATAGGTCTGGTGCGAAACATAATTTTGTTTCGCATAGGGTGAGATCACGATCATCGGCACTCTAGGGCCATATCCGTAGGCGTCGACTTCCGGCGGTGGGACGTGATCGTAAAAGCCGCCGTAATCGTCCCAAGTGAGAAAGATGACGGTGTTTTTCCAATACGGACTTTGCATCAGCGCATTGATCACGCGAGTCACGTACCACATTCCCTGATCGAGTGGCTCGGGCGGATGTTCACTGTCCTGGAAGTCCGGAATGATCCAGGAAACCTGAGGAAGAGTTCCGCCTTTGAGATCGGCGAAATATTGTTCCACGGGGACCAGCCGGGACATTTCATCGGGGTTGTCCCGAATTTGTTTGAACCCAGGCAATGGATTCCACAACGTCAGTTCCTTGGGATCCGGGTAAGCGAGGTGTGCCAAACCTGCGTTCTTCTTCACCTCTGCGGGGGTGACCGACTGGGTTTCCACGTAGTACTTCCAGGTGATGCCTGCGCCCTGGAAACGCCGAACGATGGACGCAAAGCTGAATCCATCGTCATCGTCCGTCTCGGTTTCCAGTTGTTTCAGTGAGCCAATGTTGTTGATTTCTCCCGACTGGGCCGCGACGGTGAATACATGATTCGGGGAGCTGCCCGTCATCTCGGACGAGAAAAAACGATCGCAGAGGGTGTAATGCCGCGCATAGCTCCAATAATTTGGGATGTCGCGCTCGTCGTAATAGCCCATGGTGTAGGGCGATCCTTCAGCCCAGACAAAGCCATCCATGGTGCCGCTGTTGTAGGCGGCGTGGGCCGTTTCCCAGCTATGTTCCAGGTCGAGCAACGGCTGACCCGGCGGCATGTGGAATGACTTCACGCATTCCTGGGCGCCCGGCATCTTTGGCAGGCACGTGAAGGGAGGAACGCCATCGGCGTCGGGAAAGGTGCCGAAATAATTGTCGTAGGAATGATTTTCCTGAATGATCCAGACGACGTGCTCGATTTTCTCGCTGCCGGCGATGACCGGGGGAGCCGCCTTTCCGGCGTTTTGGGACAACGCGGCCACGGGCAACAACAATACGACCATCGCCGGCAACTTCACCAGGAATGGAAGGAGAGACCGTGTCATTGCGCGGTTGTGAACAGGGTTGCGATACGACTCATAGTGATCGCGGAACAATTGTCACCTCCTGGGCCCAGGGGAGCCGACCCTGATACCAGTCAGGTTCGAACGGCTTCCACAATGGCCGCAAACCACGTCCATCAATATACTTGTTCCGAGCTAGATCGCGACAGGGGTATGTTCAGCCCGCGGTCGGCCGACTCAGGGCCGCAATCGTCGGCATCCAACCTGAGAACTGGGCGCGCGATAACGGGCGCCTAGGCCGTGCGAGGCATCTCATCAACTATTGTTGAATCAGGGATTGCGATCCCTGGATCACGGGAGCGGGATGGTTCGTGCCTTCATTGTCGTGTTGGTCGTTCTTGGGACTGCTGTGCTGATTTTGTGCGGCGTGGGCGCGTATTGGCTGCGTAACCCGGATCGGTTTCTTCCCAAGGCGATCGCGGAAGTGGAAACAAAGAACCGGACTGCAAGTCGAAATCCGACATCTTGAGATCCGATACTTTCCATTTTCGGTGCGGGTATATGGATTGGAAGTGAGGAATCCCAAACCGTTTCCAGCTGGGGATTTTCTGAACGTGCCCGAACTGGAAGCATCGGTGGAGTGGATGCCGCTGCTTCATCGAAAAATCGTGATTCGCTCGCTGGTGCTCGATCAACCGAAGATAGATTTCATCTCCGATCCCGATGGCTTGTGGAACTTTCAAAATCCAACCGGGCCGAGAGACCAGCCGACGCGGTTCTCCATGGGCTCGATTTCTACCCTGATCGTAAAGAACGGCGTTCTGCTGGGATCGAATCTTATTGATCCGTCGGATACACCCGGTCCGGTAGTGCTGGAATTGCAGCATGTCAACGGAGATTTGAAGAAGATCGAGTTCCACGCGGCTGGGCACCCGGCCAGTGTCGAGAGTATTCAGGGTAACCTGACCGCAGCGAACGCCGCTTTCGGATCGATCCATACAAAGGATGTCCGCTCACAAGTACTGATATTGCCAAAACGGTTGACGTTTAAAAGCTTTGAGACAAAAACGTACCGCGGAGAAGCCAAGGGGGATCTCTCTTTTTACTTCGGGGGTAAGAACACGACGTTTCAGGCGGCTTTGCAAGTCACAGGGATTGGCATGCCATACTTGCTGGCCGAATTTGAGAGTGGACCGCCGAAGATGACGGGAATGATGCATGGGACGATGGCCGTTACCGGAACGATCAGCCATACGTCGAGTCCGCTTGCTGATCTGGACGGGACTGGAAACATTACGGTGCGGACGGGGCAGTTCCCGGCGGTGAATCAGAATTCCAGCATGAAGCAGATGGAGCGATTTCGTACCGCCGATGCGTCTGGGTTACCGGCTTCAGCATTTTCTTTATTTGACTGCGACATGGAATTGAAGAATCGACGCATCTACAGCAATCGGATGAACATTGACTTTTATGGAATCGACGTCGATGGCGCCGGAAGCCTGTCGCTGATCGGAGGTCCCATGGACTATCGGGGAAGCGCGACGATTGAGAAGAAGCAAGGCTTTTTCACCGACACGCTGGCGCGCTGGTTCAAGGGAGCCAAGGAAAGGGATGGACGACTGACCTTCCCTATCCGTTTGACCGGAACATTGGCAAACCCACACTTTTCTGTAGTTCGTTGAGATGGCGGATTGAGAAGGCGCGTGCGGCTTTGTGATCTCCGGGTTGCCGGCAGGGGCGATCGGGTCCACCGTCGTTGAAATAAATCGGATGTAATCTACGCGAGGCCGCATGGTTTGCATCCAACCTCCTAACATCGTGCGGAGAAGATCCGCCGCGGAGGAAATGAAGGTATGCTGATCATTCTGATTGTCCTGCTTTTGATATTTGCATTTGGCGGCTACCGTATGGGACCTGGGATTGGTTACTACGGTGGCGGCGGTATCAGTCTTATCCTGCTGATTGTTATCATCCTGTTGCTGTTGCGAGTGATCTGAAGCACTCCCTCACAAGACAAAGAAGGACGAACGACTCGTGAAGGCTGGCGCAAGCGCCAGCCTTTCGTTGTTGGGGTGCCCAATCGATTAGTTGGCTGAGTGGGGATTGTTTGCCGGATAATGTGCATTGGATGAAATGACAAGTGGAGCAGCAGGGGGCAGCGATGGCGCAATTGATCAAGACGTCAAACCCAGCACTGAATGCGCAGGTATTTCAAGGTCATAGCGTCGCTCTCGGCGAAGCAATGACACTGGATGGGACGGTCAACAAGACCGCCCTGTTATTAATCTGCACGACTGCGACGGCGGCGTGGACGTGGCACGTTTTCAAGCAGTCGCCCGGCAGCGTAGGGCTGCTGATGGCGATCGGGTTCATCGGTGGATTCATTTTCGCGATGGTCACGATTTTCAAGCAGACGTGGGCTCCAGTCACGGCTCCGATCTACTCGCTGCTGGAGGGTCTGGCGCTGGGTGGCATTTCGGCGGTGCTGGAACTACGATTTCCTGGAATCGCGATCCAATCCGTCGCTCTGACATTTGGCACGCTTGCTGTTCTGCTGCTGGCGTACCGCTCCGGCCTGATCCCTGTGACGCAGAAATTCCGGCTGGGAGTTGTTGCGGCCACAGGCGCCATCATGCTGTTCTACATTGCGGAGATTGTGCTCGGTTTCTTCGGAGTGCATTTTACGTCCGTCAATGGGTCGGGCATGGTCGGCATCGGCTTCAGTGTAGTGGTGGTAATCGTCGCAGCGCTCAATCTTGTGCTTGATTTCGACTTTATTGAGAGCGGTGTGCGCGCCAACGCGCCGAAATACATGGAATGGTATGGTGCATTCGGGCTGATGGTCACGCTGATCTGGCTCTATCTGGAGATTCTGATCCTGCTGTCAAAGATTCGCAGTCGCGACTGAAGGGGACGATCCGCCAGGGTCTTTGAGACTGGCGCGGATAAGCTGATTGGGAATTTCAAAATCCTACGTCGGCGGGAACGGAGGGCTTTGAGTCTGGAGGATTCTCCGGTATACTCAAGGTTTGCTGTCTATATAAGATTTTCTGTTTAGGAGCGCACTCCGATGCCGAAGCGCACGTTTCAACCGAATCGCCGCCACCGCGCGAAAACTCACGGCTTCCGGGCCCGCATGAAGAGCAAAGCCGGGCAGGCTGTGTTGTCGCGCCGCCGCGCCAAGGGGCGCAAGCGCGTCTCGGTAAGCGCGGGCTATCGCGACTAGACCAAGCTTCCCGCGTCTGCCTGGTTCCCGCCTGTCGAAACTCGAAATTCCCTTGCGGTTGAGAGGTCGATCGCGTACACTTCTGTGCGCTGTCGTCAACTTGGCCAAAGTTCCAGGCCTTCCTGCGTGACAATAGGGATAGCAGGTGTCCCATGCCAGCCGAATCTCCCGCTCGATCCCGCCAAGCCAACGCACCGCCGCCGGCCGATACACGACTGCGCAAACACGCGGATTATCAGCGCGTGTATCGCGAGGGTAGACGGCAATCGCTTCCATTGATGACGTACTTTTTTGCCGTGCGCAGGTTCCCGGATGCGGTCGGGCCGACCAAATCGGCGAATGCAACAGGCGCATCCTCGACAGGACTATTTCTCGGACCGCGTGTCGGCCTGACCGCTGGCCGGGTGCTGGGAAATGCGGTGCAACGCAATCGGATCAAACGCAGAATGCGACAGGCGATCCGGCGCCAGCAGATGGAACTGACCTGCAGCGTGGATGTGGTGTTGCATCCGCGGCGCTCTGTGCTGGAGGCGGAGTTTTCTCAAATTGAGCGCGAAGTGCTACGGGCGTTTCGCGCGGTACAGGCGGCTGTGGCGCAGGCCCGCACCACCGATTCCGGCCATGGGGACTAAGCAACAGCGGCGTGCTGCCCGGGTTGAGGCGATGGCCCGCATCTATCAGCGGTGGATCTCTCCTGGCCTGCATGCGCTGGGTGGGTCGTTGCTGCCGGTGCGCGGGGGATGCCGATACCTGCCAACCTGTTCAGAATATGCAGCGGTCGCGGTTGCGCGCTATGGCTGGTGGCGTGGTTCGACAATCGCGGCTGCGCGGCTGTTGCGCTGTCATCCGTGGAGCCGCAGGGGTCGTCGCGGGGGCTTCGACCCAGTACCGTAGCGCTTGCTGGGACGCGCATGGTGCACTGATTCGCATCGGGTTACGTGACTGCTGGTCTGACCGATCCGGCAGTTCTGCAACCGGACTTAAAAACCGGGTAGGATAGGTATACCTGCAATCTGTGTGAACCATCCCGGCACGTTCAGAGTCCCCGGAACCGGCAAAGGAGGGTTCAGCCAGCAGAACATCCAGGCATTCGCTTCGGGCTTTGCTTCATAAAAGAAGCGCTGGCGCTGAGCCTTTGCTGGATCGCATTGCGGAAATTGAAAGCAACAGGAAGTCTCTTGGCCGAATATAAAAATCCTAACCAGCAAGGCGGGAAGCAGGACACCAGCTCTCTGCTGATCTTTACTATCGTGTTTGCGGCTATCTTGCTGGGCATGCAACTGCTCCGACCGAAGCAGCCGGCGGTACATACTCCAACCCAGACGACCACTGCGCAGAAAACCAATTCGAGTGGGACGGGAACGGTTGGCGGCAATTCTGCCGTCGGTGCGAAAGAAACCGCAAGACCATCCAATGCGCCGGCGACGTCCCAGATTGCTGCGGCCGGTGAAAGTACGACGACGGTCGAGAACGAATTGTACCGGATCACTTTCAGCAATCGCGGCGGGCAGGTGACTTCGTGGATTTTGAAGAAATACACGAACTATCAGGGCAAGCCGCTCGATCTGGTCAACACCGCCGCTGCGGGGAAATTCGGCTATCCTCTCTCGATCTATACCTACGATGCAAATTTGCGCCAGCAACTGGCGCAGGCTCTCTATGTTCCGTCTGCGACTGGCGATCTGACTGCTCCGCAGCAATTGACTTTTGAATATTCTGCGGACGGCCTGACGGTTCGCAAGACTTTTCACTTCGACAACAGCTATGTAATCCGGGCGGATGTAAGCGTGACCCAGAACGGCGCTCCAGTTGAAGCTCTGCTGGCGTGGCCAGCCGGGTTTGGCGATCAACGCGACGCTCGGGACTATTCGTCGTACCAGAAGATCGATCGTTCCAACAGCGGCAAGCTCGAAAGCATCGCTCCTAAGAAGGTGACCGATGGCGAGACGGAGACCGGCCCGCTCGACTGGGGTGGGGTCAGCGATCTTTATTTTGCTGCAATTTTTCTGCCGGATACGCCAGCGACCAGCACCTTCGTGGCGTTGCAACATTCGTTTGACATCCCGAAAGACCCAGACAATCCGCAGGTGGGTCAGACGGAGGCAGAACCTATTCTGGGCGCAGCTGTCGGCTCCATCAACGGCCCGACGTCGGTACGGATATTTGCCGGGCCGAAGATGTTGGGAGTTTTGTCGTCGATTCGTGCCATGGGGCCAGATGGCAAGCCGACCGGACCGAATCTGGTGCCGATTGTCCATTATGGAATGTGGTCATTTATCGCCAAGCCACTTTTTTATCTGCTGCGCTGGGTGCACGATCACGTGGCGCACAACTGGGGCTGGGCGATCCTGATCCTGACTGTCTTTCTGACCCTGGCCATGTTCCCGACCCGTTTCACCATGATGAAGTCCTCCATCAAGATGCAGCGCATCCAGCCGCAGATGAACTTTATCAAGGAGAAATACAAGAAATACAAATTCGATGATCCGCGCAAGCAGGACATGAATAAGGAGATGCAGGAGCTGTACAAGAAAGAAGGCGTCAACATGTTTGGCGGCTGCCTGCCGATGCTGGTCCAGTTTCCGCTGATTTTCGCCTTCTATGCGATGCTGGAGAACGCGATTGAATTGCGCCATGCGCACTGGTTTTGGCTGCACGACTTGTCGGCACCCGATCCGTACCATATTCTTCCAATTCTGATGGTGGTGTCTCAGTTCTTCTATCAGATATTTACACCCTCTCCGGGTGTCGACGCGGCCCAGCAAAAGATGATGGCGTTTACCATGCCGCTGTTCAGCGGATTTATCTGCTGGCATTATGCGTCGGGCCTGGCATTGTATTGGTCTGGAAGCAACCTGATTGGCATCGGCCAACAAATGATCATCAACCAGACCAAGCTGGGGAAAGAGCTGCGAGAGATTCAAGCTAAGCGTGCCTTGAAGAAGAAGGGTGGACGGCCAGCTGCTGTCGCCCGTCGTTGACGATTGAATAAATCAAAAGAAGACGGAATATCCATGCCCATTGAAAACTATCAATCTGCCGTAGAGACGCTCGACGCATTTCTGAAGATGCTTACGACGAGGGGAGGATTGCGCCTGAAATATCGGATTACCGCAGGCGCGGGGGCAGCCGATCCGAATAAGTTTGAGTCACGCGAAGTCTATGTCGAGATTGCGGGCCCGGATGTGGGTCTGGTGTTGGAGCATAACGCTGAGTTGCTACGTTCACTGGAGCATATTGCAGCAAAACTGCTGCATCTCGAACCGGCGGAGCATGACCTGATTTCCTTCGATGCACGGGGCTACAAAGCACTGCGTGCCCAGGAATTGCGACTAGCCGCCGATACCGCGGCGGAGCAGGTGCGCCGGACCAGCGAACCCTATCAATTTGCGCCAATGAATTCCCGCGAGAGACGGATGCTGCATCTGGCCCTGAAAAACTACGAGGATCTTCGCAGCGAGAGCAGCGGCGAAGGGATGCGGCGCTACGTTGTTGTATATCCGAAAAACTGGCAGCCGCGGACAACTCCCCCAACTGGGGCTACGCGAGCGCGTTCGTTTGGAAGAGGCTGATAGCCGGAACTGCTTTTGAATCGAACCGTAAACAAGTCCATGCCCGCGGCTTCTGCGTCCCCGCCTATTGATCCAGAAAATCTCCGCGACACCATCGTGGCAATTTCCACCCCTCCGGGTCGTGGAGGCATAGGGATCGTGCGGCTGTCCGGCACCCGGGCCATGGAAATTGCTTCTGGTCTGCTGCGACTACACGGGCCGCTCGTACATACCCACGCGCAACTGGCCGACATCCTCGATCCTCAAAGCGAAGATCCTGAACACGGGCGACGTCTCGACGAATGCGTTGTGACTCTCTTTCAGGCGCCCCATTCCTACACCAGAGAAGACGTTGTTGAGATTGCCGCGCACGGTTCGCCAGTGGTTTTGGAGTCTGTAGTGCGCGCTGCGGTTATGCGCGGTGCGCGATTGGCTTGTCCTGGCGAGTTTACCGAGCGCGCTTTTCTTTCCGGGCGGATAGATTTGACGCAGGCCGAAGCCGTGCGGGATCTGATCGAGGCGGAA
Organism: uncultured Acidobacteriota bacterium; assembly: GCA_963756315.1. Taxonomy (GTDB): domain Bacteria; phylum Acidobacteriota; class Terriglobia; order Terriglobales; family Acidobacteriaceae; genus JAKAAZ01. The sequence continues at coordinate 86,185 of CAVWNI010000009.1, read as the reverse complement.
ACTTTGTATCAGGCGAAGATTGCGTCGGAACAGATGGGCGGCGCACTTTCGCGTCGCATTCGGCCGATCAAAGAAGCCCTGGTGCATTTGATCGCCGAGCTCGAAGCTGGGATCGACTTCGCCGAGGACGACGTCGATCTGATGCCATCGCCGATTCTTGCCCGCCGAATGGTGGAGATCACAGAACCTCTGCAGGCGCTGGCTGCGTCCTTTGCCTATGGCCGCGTAGTACGGGATGGAATTTCGATGTCGATTGTCGGACGTCCGAACGCGGGAAAATCTTCGCTATTTAATTGTCTGGTGCAGCGCGAACGCGCTATTGTGACAGCCACGCCGGGAACGACACGGGACTTGGTGACGGAGCGCGTGTCGTTGGGCGGAATCCCACTCGATTTGATCGATACGGCGGGGCTGCGGACCGCCGAGAATGAAGCCGAGAGTATGGGCATCCAGAAATCGAGAGAAGCGTTGGCGGATGCGGACGTGGTGCTGCTCGTTCTCGATGCGACCGCCGATCTGTTCACGGAGGAAGAAGTCTCGCTGCTCGGGCAAATTCAGTCGCGCCGAGCCATTGTGGTTCTGAACAAGGTGGATTTGCGCCGGGGGCAGTCCGACGGCGAAGCTCTGCGCTTGTTCGATGGACGGGTAAAGCCGATCGAGACCTCGGCGCTAACCGGTGAAGGCATACCCGCGCTTCGGGCGGCCATTCTAGCCCTCGTGCAGGGAGACGGAAAGGATGCAGAGTCCGGTGTGATGACGAACCTGCGCCAGCACCAGGCAGTGTCTGAGGCACTGCAATCATTGCAAAATGGCGAGCAAGCAATTGCGGCGAACGTTCCCCACGAGATGCTTCTGCTGGATTTCTATTCGGCGTTGCGCAGTCTCGACGGGTTGACGGGTGCGACCACCGCAGATGATATTTTGAACTTGATTTTTTCCACCTTCTGCATCGGAAAGTAGAGCGGCTTCCGAGAGCATCCAGAGAAATGTAGAAATAGCAAGTAAACCATTGCAAGTATAGAAATTAGTGTCCTATACTGTCTATCGGAGACTCATGGAAGCCAAACCGTTTTGAGTCTCCAGTGAGTCTCCAGAGGGATCTGAGTCTCCAGAATCAATCTGGAGACTCACGAAAGGGACAAAATGGTCACTGACGGACATGCAAATTAAAGCCTTGAAGCCGAGAGCATCCCGCTATTTGATGAGCGATGGCCGGGGACTGTCACTCGACATATTGCCCAGCGCGGTGACGACTTGGACATATCGCTACCGGCGCGACGGCAAGCAACTCAAGGTGACGCTGGGCCGGTACCCGGATTTGAGCCTGAAGGCTGCGCGGGCGAAGCGCGACGATCTGGCCGCGCAAGTTGCTCAGGGAAAATCACCCGCAGAAGAGAAGAAACAGGCCAGAGGCGGAAATCCCAGCAATCCGACCGTCCGGGAGTTTGGCGAGCGCTATTTTCGAGAGCAGGTGGAAAAGAACTGGAAAGATCCATCGAACATCCGCCGGTATCTCGACAATGAAATTTATCCCGCTCTGGGAGACAAGCTGCTCAAAGAAGTCACCGCTCTGGATGTGCAGGCGATTGTTTACCGCAAGCGCGACAATGGCCGCATTGCCGCCGCGATGCAGATTCGTGGCGTGATGAAACGTATGTTCGACTATGCGCTGGAAGTGCAGCGCGTGACGATGAATCCGGCTGCGATGGTCGCAACCCGGTACATCGGAAAAGCCCGCAAGCGTTCCCGAGTTCTGACCCCACAAGAGATTCGTCTATATCTCCGCACCATCTACCAATCGAACATCCGGCGGCAATTCAAGCTGGCGCTGCACATCCTGTTGCTGACGCTCTCCCGAAAGTCGGAGCTATTGCTGGCCCGCTGGGAGCATGTGAATTTTGAAGCGGGCGAGTGGCTCATCCCGGAAGGAAACGCCAAGACGGGCAAGCCGCACATCGTCTATTTATCCACGCAGGCTGCCGAAATGTTCCGCGAATTGAAGGCGCTTGCTGGCGAGTCTGAGCTGGTGCTACCGGGCCGGGGAAGCATTCGGAAGCCATTCGCACGCAATGCGCTCAACAAGGCGCTGGAGGGGCTGACGTTCGACATGGAGCCGCTCACCATTCACGATCTGCGTCGTACCGGGGCAACGCTGCTGACGGAAAAGGGCTTCAATCGGGATGTGATCGAAAAAGCCCTGAGCCATGAGAAGCAAGGCATCCGCGCCGTCTACATCCTCGCCGAACATGCACCAGAGCGAAAGAAGATGCTGCAATGGTGGGCTGATTATGTGGATGCATCGTGAATGAGTCCAAGGTGATCGTGGGCAATTTCGGCGGCAACTCGGCGTAGTACACACCAGCCTTGCGGTCACCCGCGACAGACTGGGTTGCCTTCGGCTGTCGGAGCGCCCGAGCCTTTCTTGTCTCGCTGTGGACGACATTTTTTGTTGACCATTCGTGGGAACTGGATGCACAGTGATAATAGTTTGTTTTGGTCACGAGCAAAGATGCCCGACAGATTGGGTCTCTATTTGCATTGCCGGATCAGACCGATGTACCCGCATCGCCGCAAAACCTCGCACTATCGAAACACTCTCTGCTGATGATGCTGCTGCTGATGGTGGTAGCGCCCCATAACAACTGAATAGCGCAAGGAACGCAGTCAGTATTCCATTCCTGGATCGCGCGGGTTCTCACTGCCTTCGCAGGACCCGATCTGAGTGGCGGAAGCATATTTCTGCGCCAGTGTCGGTTTGCGGCCTTGCGCGAATGTTTCTTCAGGGTCCCGCAGCATTAGCGCGCGGAGCTTTTGCGGCGTCTACCCCCAACGATTTCAACACTCGATGGAAGGAGAAAGCGATGGCTATTCAATACTTCGTTTGCCAGAAGTGAAGGACCGAGTTGGACTCTCGCGCAGCGCGATTTATCTGGCGATCTCCCGCGCGGAGTTTCCACGGCCTGTGCAGCTTGGAGCCCGTGCGGTAGGCTGGCTCGAATCTGAAGTTGAGGATTGGATTGGTGAGCGCGTGAAGCATAGTCGGAGCTGTCATGAATCCACAGCGGACTGAAAAGCAAGTGGCTGGCACAGGGCGTTCCGCCAAGACTCGCTTACGAGTCGTGAAGCATGAAGCAGCTTCGAAGCCTTCCCTTTTCGACCCTCCATCTGGTGCGCTGTCAGAGGCCCGAGGAGAGACCCGGCGTTCCGCTGGAGTTGCGTCCCACGGATATTCTGAAACCGCATCCGCAGCGCAAAACATTCTTGTGCCAGACACCGGCCAACGTCACATGGGGGCCCAGCCCGTGGGATGGCTTCCGAATGACTTGGAATCGCGGTTGAGGCCGCGAATGGAGCAGTCAGGGAGGTGGCCGTGAGGTCGCAGTGCAGCCTCTTCGCGGACCGGCTCGAGTCTGGCGAGGAGCAACGAGGAACTGCCGCTCTTCCGTTGCCGGACCGGCAGAGGGCCGAATCGCCACTTTCTCCAGTTTCCGAAGCGCGGAAGACGAATGAACTTAAGCCGCATCCAGCGATGTTGCAGTGCGAACTGCTCCCGACCGCGGTTCTGCTGGAGCCGCTGCACAAAGCCGGGATGCGGCTTTTTGAACTCCCCTTGCTGATTTGCCACGACGGCACGATCATCGACGGGTACAAACGGTGGGTGATCGCAAGGGGTCTCGGGCTCCCGAAATTGATGTGCGTGGTGCTCGACAAGTCGAACGAGGATGCCCTGCGCCTGATCCTTGAGGACGCACGTTCCAGGAAGTACCTGAACCCGTTCTGCCGTATCGCATTGGCTCTCATCCTGGTAGAGCCCCGTGTCGAACAGGCTAGAGAAAATCGGGTACTGGGCGGGATGAAGAAGCAGTTGGCAAAATTGCCAAAGGATCGCAAGATCGATGTACGCAAAGAGGCGGCACAGTTGGCAGGTTGCGGGGAACGCAACGTCGGCAAAGCACAATTCGTCTTGGAGCGCGGAATCGACCGGTTGAAGAGGATGGCACGTGAAGGAACCATTTCAATTGACGCGGCGGCGAAGCTCGCCGGGAAGGACCAGGAGCAACAAAGACTCGAACTCGCGATCCGGCAGTCCGGGCGAGATCAAAAGAGGCGGATTCAGACTCTCAGCATCAATAGCCGTGATACGGCCGTGCTGCTGATCAAGAGGCTGATACCTCTGCTGGAGAAGGCCATGAAGGTTGAGCAGTTGGCAAAATTCCGGCCTTTGTTCGAACCGCTGATTGAAGCCTTGAGGAGAGAATTCGATGTCGCCGTTCGGGGAGGGACGCTCTAACCTGCGCCGGTTGCTTGAGGAGAACCGCTCGTGTTGGGACCATAATGGGGTGCGGCCGTATGCACGCTCTAGCATTGCGCAGGCGCTGTTGTGCCGCACCGAAACACTCGGTGCCGAAGTGTACTCCTCGATTCTGGGTGAGAGGCGCATCGTCCCACACTCCTGCAAATCCCGGGCTTGCACTTCATGCGGCTATTGGCAAACCATACGTTGGCAACGCGAGGTGGCCAGCCAGTTGCCAGACATCCTATATTCAGGCGTAATTCTGACGATGCCGCGACCCTTCTGGGGTCTGCTGCGAAAGAACCGACACCTGCTCCAGGCGATTCCCGAGATTGCTGCCGGTGTACTTACCGACTGGGTCCGTGAGAGGTTTGAGGCGGTCGTCCCACTGGTGGCCGTGATGCACACGTTCAATGCGAAGTTCGAGTTCAACGTCCACGTGCATCTAGTTGTGGGCCAGACGGGCCTGCGCTGCGGTGGCGATGGCATTGTGCGCCACATTTACTTTCCCATAGGAGTAATCGGCGACCGCTGGAGTCGCGGTCTGCTCGATTTCTTCGAACTGGTTGTCAGAAAGGGAAGTCTTCAATCTACACGGAACGAACGCACACTGTTGGCACTGATCGCCAGATATCGTACCCGCTACCGGAAGGTGATCACAAGCCCGAATCGCGGCAAACAGCAGATTCTCGGCTACGTTGCGCGCTACGTTCGCCGTCCGCCGATGGCCGACTACCGTATCCAGGGTTGGGATAAGGAGAATGTTCGCTATGTCTGGCTGGACAAAAAAAGCTACGGAATGGTCCGCGAGGAAATCCTCCCAATCCCACAGTTCATCGCGCGGTTCATCGACCAGGTCCCGGACAAGGGAATGCATAGCGTGCGCTACTTTGGGCTCCTGGCCACTCACGCAAGAGAGTGCAGAAACGAGGCGTTTCTCCGCCTCCTACCGACTGCGAGGCCAAAGCCGGTCAGTCGGCTACGATGGGCCTCCTCTACCCGGGAGACGTTCGGCAGAGATCCCTTGATCGACTCTGCTGGCAACCGGATGGTTTGGACTGACCGCCTTCCGCCATCGAACACAAGGTCTCTGGAAATTGACAAACCTTAGCGAGGAGACCCGAAAGCAGGTCGGCGGGTTATTTGTCTTCCACAGGTGAACTCCACCCTGCTTCACATGCGCACAGTCACCAGTCGCGCGTCCACACCTGTTGCCAATGCCCCGCTTTCTTGAGGTTGCGGCCAGACTCGGAAAATGCCAACGCCATCGTTTCCGGATTCTTGATTTTCCTATAGTTCTAGTTAACCTTCTTCTTCGCCTGCTTCTGGAGACCATGGTTGAAGACCTCGAGCGGCACGTTGCCCTTCCGAGCCACGTTAAAGTGAACTCCCTCCGGATCCTGGCTCAGAGCCGCGTGCATCGCTCTCTCGAATCGCGCCTCGTGCCGCCGGTCCAGCGCCGCCTTCGTCTTTTCCGATTTCTTCATAGCCACAGTTCTTCCTCTTTTCCGGAATCAACAAGGTTACTACAGAAGCCGCGCCGCAAACCCCAATCTCCGATCATTAGGATGGTGTCTGAATTGGACCCGGACGGTTGCAGCCGTCTACAGTGGTGGTTGTGATTCGACCATGATGGACTCGATCCACCGATCCAATCGAATAGGAATAGTCACGACATGGGGCAGTTTGAGCCCAAAAGATAGAAGGAGCGAAGATATCCTTAGAGATATATGAAATGGCCCACAGAACTGCTGCTGATTCGTCATGCGGAATCGGCCTACAACAATTTGAAGCATCAGAAGGAAGCCGACCCGGACTATCGGCGATTTCAAGATTTGTTCGACTACGATCGTTCGAATCCTGAAATCCATTCTTTGGCCAAAATGCTTCATGGGCGATACGCCCTTGGATGCAGCGACCGTGAAACTCCAATCACTCCAAAAGGGGAAATGCAGTCTAGGCTCACCGGACAGGCAATGCTGAATGCAGGAGTGAATTGTCCGGATGTAATCTTCGTCTCGCCTTATCTTCGGACGGAACAAACCCTGCGCATCCTGCAGGAAAGCTGGCCCGATCTCCGAAACGCGCCGGTCTATCGCGAGGAGCGAATCCGCGAACAGGATCATGGGCTCTCGCTTCTCTACAACGACTGGCGGATCTATCAACTGATGCATCCGGACCAGAGTGGTCTGCGCCAGCTTCTAGGAGGGTACGACTACCGATACCTAAACGGTGAAAATGTCCCGGATGTGCGTCAGAGAAACATCTCCTGGATCGCGACGTTGACGCGCGAATTCTCAGGAAAGCGAGTCATGGCAATCACGCATCACCTGACGATCCTGGCGACCCGGGCGAATTTCGAGAGACTGAGTCCGGAACAGTTCCTTCATCTGGACCAGCATGAAAAGCCAGTAAACTGCGGAGTCACTCGCTACATTGGGAATCCTAACCTGGGAAGCGATGGCAGGCTGGAATTGCACGAGTACAACCGCCAGTATTACCAGGGGCTCCCCGAGGGCGAGTTGCAGACGAGCGGCAATCGAGCATAGATTGGAAATCGATTCCTGAGCCTTCAATGTGTCCGTAAGGGCTGCTGTGGACGGGGCCGCCCTTCGATCCTTGCGGTGATGCCGTACAATTCTGATTCGACAATCAATATGCCTAAACTTGATTGGCTCACCCGCCCGGAAGATGAACGCATTGCTGCGAGTGTTCCCTATCGCCTGCTGGAGGCCGTGCCGGAACTGTCCTATGGGGATGAGCAGACGGAAAACATGCTCATCCAAGGGGACAATCTGGAAGCTCTGAAGGCTCTGTTGCCCTTCTACGCGGGCCGGGTGAAGTGCATCTTCATCGATCCGCCCTACAACACGCGTAGCGCGTTCGCGCAATACGATGACAACCTGGAGCATACCCAATGGCTGGGCTTGATGTATCCCCGGTTGGAATTGCTGCGCGAATTACTCACCGAAGATGGAAGCATCTGGGTGTCATTGGATGACAGCGAAGCTCATTACTTCAAGGTCATGGGCGATGAGATTTTTGGCCGCAGGAATTTCATCCTCGACATTTCATGGCAGAAGCGAGACGGTCCACCGAATGACCGCAAGATAGCTTCAATCCATGACCACATTCTCGTATGGGCAAGGGGGCGGCTTGGGGAGTCGAAGAAGTCTTTGGCCGAAGAAGTCTTTAACCTCATGCCAAGGACAGAGAAGGCAGACGCACAATATCAGGTCTTTTCCGAACCAACCGGCCCGGACCCAAGAGGCCCATATAGGAAAATTGATACGACTGCGAACGGCAAAGGTGGTCGATACGTCGAGAGTCTTTTCTATCCTGTGACTAACCCGTTCACGAATGAAGAGGTCTGGCCGCGAAAGGGAACTTGCTGGCGACACAACAAAGAAGAGATGCAGCGGCTTCAAGATGACAACCGCCTGTACTGGGGTGTGAAAGGAACGGCGGGGACTCCGATGCGCAAACTCTTTGCGTCGGAAGCAAAGCAAGGCATGTCTTCACCTTCGATTTGGAGCGATACGGGGTTGAATCAACACGCCAGCAGTGAAATGGAAAAACTGTTTGGAGAGAAGGCCGCATTTGAAACGCCCAAACCGGAGGCGCTTATTTATCGTGTCCTGGTGATTGCCTCGAATCCCGGAGACCTAGTACTCGACAGCTTTCTCGGTTCCGGCACGACTGCCGCAGTTGCTCACAAGATGGGCCGCCGGTACATCGGTATTGAAATGGGCGAACACGCGGAGACGCATTGCGTTCCACGTCTCAAGAAAGTTGTGGACGGGGAGCAGGGCGGAATCTCTGAGACCGTGGGCTGGAAAGGCGGCGGGGGATTCCGCTTCTATCGGCTGGGTAGCCAAGTCTTCGATGAACAGGGTCATATTCATCCTTCTATCCGCTTTGACCATTTGGCCGCGCATGTCTGGTTCTCTGAGACGCGAACTCCGATCCACCAGAAACGCAAGCGTTCGCCCTTGCTGGGCAAGCATGGCGAGACGGCCTACTACCTGCTCTACAACGGCATCCTCGGCGACAAGCGGCCCGACGGCGGCAACGTGCTCACCCGCAAAGTTCTGGCAGAACTACCGGCGCACGACGGGCCGAAGGTGATTTATGGAGAAAGCTCACGCCTGAGTGCGACGACGCTGAAACAGCTTGGCATCATTTTCAAGCAGACGCCCTATGACGTGAAGGCGCGATAGAGGAAGGGAACGGGATGGACTTCCAGCTAAAAGATTTTCAGATTGCCGCACTGGACAAGCTCCGCGAATATCTGAAAGAGGTGCGCCTGAACAATGATCCCTGGCAGGCGTTCGTGGATGTAGCTCGGACGCCTACAGGCCACACTCCCGTTTATCGCCCGGTTGCGGGATTGGAAACGGTTCCCTACGTCTGTCTGCGGCTTCCAACAGGCGGCGGGAAAACAATTCTGGGAGCCTATGCAATCCGCGTGGCCGCGCAAAGCTATATCGAAAAGGACTATCCGCTGGTGTTGTGGCTGGTGCCGTCCAACACCATCCGCATTCAGACGGCGGAGGCTTTGAAGGATACCGCGCATCCGTACCGCATTGCTTTGGATGAAGCATTCGAGGGCCGCCTCCGCGTCTTCGACATCAGCGAAATTGAGAACATTCGCCCGGCGGATATTGCGCAAGGTGTGTGCCTAGTGGTGGCGACAATCCAGACGTTGCGCGTGGAAAAAACTGACAGCCGGGACGTGTACGCGCACAAAGAGGCGCTGGAAGATCATTTCACGCGGCTGCAAACGAGTGTGCCGGGGCTGGAGACCATTGCGGATGGGCCGAACGCGGGCAAGGTGAAATACAGTTTTGCCAACCTGCTGAGGATTCATCACCCGATGGTGATTGTGGATGAGGCGCACAACGTCCGCACTGGGTTGAGCTTCGATGCGTTGCGGCGCGTTTCTCCCTCTTGCATTGTGGAGTTGACGGCCACGCCGGACACCAGTTCGCAGACGGGCAGCAATGTGCTGTATCGCGTTACCGCCTCTGCGTTGAAGGCAGAGGCCATGATTAAGCTGCCCATCGTGCTGAAGGAACATCCCGCCTCATGGCAGGAGACAGTGAGCGCTGCGCTGCGCACTCGCAAGCGGCTGGCAGAGTTTGCCGCGCGGGAACCGGACTATATCCGTCCGATACTGCTGATACAGGCTGAGAGCAAAGACAAGCCCGCCAATGTGGAGGCCGTGAAGCAATACTTGTTAGAGACGGAAAAAGTGCCAGCGGAGCAGATTGCCGTGGCAACCGGTAATCAGCGCGACCTGGATGAGATCGACCTGTTCCTGAAGACCTGCCAAATTGAGATTGTGATTACAGTACAGGCACTGAAAGAGGGCTGGGACTGCTCTTTTGCCTACGTCTTCTGCTCCACGGCGAACATCCACAACAGCAAAGAGGTGGAGCAATTGCTGGGCCGCGTGTTGCGAATGCCGTATGCCAAGCGGCGCGCTGTGCCGGAATTGAATAAAGCCTATGCCCACGTCTCCAGCCTCAGCTTTGGAAAGGCGGCGCGTGAACTGGCGGACAGCCTGATAGCGATGGGCTTTGAAGAAGCAGAGGCAAAGCAGTACATCGAAGAAGTGCAAGTGGACCTACCGCTGTTCCCATCCGCTGCGCCGGTCCTTACTTTGACCGTAGAGCAAACCCCGGACCTTTCCGGGCTTGCAGAGCATGAGCGGCAAGCTGTCACCGTTACCGAGATTGCGCCGGGGCAGGTGGTGGTAGAGGTCCGGGGAGACATTGCGCCAGCCGTGGAGAATGCGTTGATTGCCGCCGCACCAGCGCCCGCAAGAGCAGAGGTACAACGGAAGATTGCAGAGCATCGGGCTGCAATTGAGAGACAGCTTTCCCCTTCGCAGCGCGGTGTGGTTTTCACTGTTCCCCGGCTTTGTGCGGAATATCAGGGCGAGCTTGCGCTCGTGGATGAAGAGCTGGTCCTTGAGGCGGCGGAGTGGAATCTGCTGGACTATCCGGCGGACCTCAGCCGTTTTCAATATGACGATGCCTCCAAGACGTTTGAATTGGATATAGAAGGAAGCAGAGTCGTCATCCATCCGAAGGACACCGAGCAACTTAACCTGAATTTACTGCCCACGGAACAGACGGACATAGACCTGGTGCGCTGGCTTGATAAGCAGGTGCGCCAGCCGGACGTGACGCAACAGACCATGACGGCATGGATTCTGCAAGCTGTGACGGGAATGCTCAAGCGGCCCGGCCTGCCTTTATCAACTCTAGTGCGGGCCAAGTTTATTCTTGCCCGCAAGCTGGCGGAATTGATCGTGCAGGCACGCAAGATTGCCAAAAAACGGGGCTGGCAGCAATTGCTATTTGGGGCTGAGGCCAGAGTCCAAACGAGTGAGGAATTTGCCTTCCACTACAGCCCGGACGACTACCCGGCGGGCTGGCCGTATTCCGCGGCTTGGGTATTCCCAAAACATTACTACCCGAAACCCGGCGAGTTGGAGCCGAGCGGCGAGGAATTCGAATGCGCTGTGGAGATCGACAGGCACAGAGCCGTTAAGACTTGGGTGCGCAACCTTGCAAAGAAAGAGGGTGCATCGTTTTCGCTCCAAACTTCTACGGACCTTTTCTATCCTGATTTTGTGGCGCAATTGCACGATGGGCGCGTTCTGGTGGTGGAGTACAAGGGCAATGCCTACGCAACCAACGATGACTCTGCTGAAAAGCGCAAGTTAGGGAAGCTATGGGCGGATCGAAGCGGCGGCAACGCTCTTTTCCTCATGGCGGAAAAGGTCAAGGATGGGATGAACCTTGCAGAGCAGATTACAGCAGCGGTAGCGCTGTCCGCAGTTTAGTGCGTTATCTGAGGTTTCTGCATTGTCTTTATGCCAGAAGTGGCATACTCTTGAAGCCGGATGACGCTTGAACTGAAGCCCGCTCCCAAGCCGCTGGTATGGATTGGCGATTCCCTGGAGGCGGTCAAGGATTTTCCGCAAGCGGTGAGAAGTGAAGTGGGCTTTGCGCTCTATCAGGCGCAGACCGGCGGAAAGCATGTGAACGCGAAGCCGCTGAGCGGATTCGGTGGAGGCGTCCTGGAGATTGTCTCGGATCATCGCGGCGACACATTCCGCGCGGTCTATACGGTGAGACTCGCTGGCCGGGTGTATGTTCTTCACGCCTTTCAGAAGAAATCGAAGACGGGGATTGCAACGCCCAAAGCGGAGATGGAACTGGTGAGGCGGCGGCTGAAACGCGCGATGGAATTGAACGCCGCACAGGAGAAATGAACATGCCGAAACGCGATTATGTAGAGAGCACGGGGAACGTCTTTGCCGATCTTGGCCTTCCGGAGCCGGATGAAGCTCTGGCCAAAGCTGAGCTGGCACAGAAAATTGTTGCCATTATCCACGAACGGCGGCTGACGCAGACGGACGCCGCAGTGATCCTTGGAATAGACCAGCCGAAAGTTTCTACCCTGATGCGCGGGCGGCTCTCTGGATTCTCCATTGAAAGGCTGCTGCGCTTTCTCCTGCTGCTGGGACGCGACGTTGAAATCAATGTGAAGACTCGCCCGCGTTCGCGCTCCCAATCCCGCTTGCTGGTGGCCTAAACGCCCGCTTTCCCGGACGGGACACATTGACGCCACCGGAGACTCTGATCTGCTGGCCCTCAATTTTGAGGCATTGTCCGGGAATCGAAGAGTCATGCTTGCTTCTCTGTATCCTGTAGCGATACTCTATACAGGTGATTTCGAGCTTCCGGCATGGCGGAATTGAAGCATTCTTCCTGACAGGCTCGAAGGCCGGGATTCAACCGGCCCATGCCGCGCGGCTCCGCTTGCAGCTTACGCGGTTGAGCGCAGCCACCGGGCCGGGCGATATGAACTCTCCCGGCTGGAGACTGCATCCGCTAAAAGGCGCTCTCGCGGGGCATTGGTCTGTGGACGTGAGCGGGAATTGGCGGCTGACATTCGCCTTCGAGGGGGCGAATGCCGTATTGGTCGATTATCAGGATTACCACTAGGAGCGACGTATGCGGATGCACAATCCAGCTCATCCCGGCGAAGTATTGAGGGAACAGATGGGCGAGATGTCGGTGAGCAAGTTCGCCAGTCACCTGGGCGTCTCCCGTGTGACGCTTTCCCGGCTTCTGAATGGCAACTCCGGCGTCTCTGCGGAGATGGCGCTCAGGCTGTCGGAAGCTTTGGGGACCTCGCCGGAACTATGGCTCAATATGCAGACGCAGTTCGATCTGTGGCAGGCATCGCGCAGCAAACGGAAGCGCGTTGCGCCTCTGGTCGCAGCCTAGGCACATGGACAAAATAAGTCTCCAGTAAGTCTCCAGAAAAAATCCATTCTCTGGAAGCCTCATGGATATTGGCGATTCGCGTTGAGTCCACCTTCTGCATCGGAAAGTAAGGCCGCTTGATTCCGCCACTCTGATGATGAAGCCGATCCGTTCTGTTTCGCTAAAGGTTGACGAACTTTCAGCCGATCGCGACTTCGATGTTTGAACAGGTCAAAGGCTGATCGCCGGTCACGGGATTGCTAGTGCTGAGAAGAAGGCTTGTCGGTGGCCGGGGGCGTCGGGTCGGGCTTAGTTTTCGCCGCTGGCTTGGCAGGTTCGGTCTCTTTGTGATGCGTCGTGTGGTGTTTTGTCCGATGGCTGACTCCATTGTCGACGACAATTGTTTTCGGACCCGGACCCGCAACATTCTCGGTTGGATGACTCTGCACGAGCTGTTCCTTTAGGCGAACGATTTGTTGATTCTGAGAAGACGCGTTTTGCATCAACCGGTCGTATGCCCCTTTTCTCGCGGCCTCCAGTTGCTGAAGCGCGCTGTCCAGCAACGCCGCATCGGTTTTTTTCTCGGTCAGGTCGGCGGCCATCGTTAGGCGAACCAGCACGTCATAGAGCGCGTCGACATTTCGCATCACTTGCATCTGCGGAGCCAGATCCGCCGGAGATGCCTCTGCCTGCTGGAAGAGTGCAGGCAGCTGATGTGAAAGATCCTGTTGGATGGAGTCTGCGTCGCTTTGCAACTGCGCTTTCCAACTTCCGGATACCTTCCAATGGTCAATTTGTAGTCGGCTGACCGAGGATCCAACGATCTCGAGCGCCGGGCGCAGAGACTCGCCGAGATCAAGGGGCATGGTTGTGGCCGGTGGCGTCGCCGCCTGGTCATTTGTTTGCGCCGCCGTAGCTCGGGCTGCGGGTAACAAGATTAGGAGCTGCGGCAGGGCGATGGCCAGGGTCGCCAGAAGAATTCTCCGAGCGGCATGGGTGCTTGCAGGAGCCAGATTGGAGCGCCTGGTCGAGAAATCGCCCGAGCTGAAACCAGGGGACATGTTCTTGAGGGATGCCCTAGTCTGCCGCCCTGTTGCCTTCAAATTTACCTGGAAACGAAATACAAGCACCGTTCTCCTCCTACTTCCCATTGTGCGGCATTGCGAATCAACAGAATTCGTGGCCCATGGATAGGTCCGTCGGTTCGACCGCGTGAGGGAGGGATCTGGGGAAATCTCGCGTTCGTGAAACTTCGTGGTCCGGCGCCAAACCTGCACAAGCCCTCGGTCGTGTAAACTAGAAAAGTTCGCCTGTGGGCCTGTGGCGCAGCTGGGAGCGCGCTTCCATGGCATGGAAGAGGTCGTCGGTTCGATCCCGACCAGGTCCACCATACAGTTATACGCCTTCTCAAATCTTCAAATTACAGCCAGCAATCCCAAACATCCCCGCAAAATGGGCGTGTTTTGCTCCTGAAGGACACAGGAGAGGATTCTCCGCGCACCGAAATCTGCCGCTAAACAGAGCCGTTCTCTGATCGGGATATGGCGAGTGTCCCTCGGAAAGTAGGAATCTTGGGGAAGGTAGATTTGAACCGCCTCGCAAGCAATCCGATATGAGAAGAATGAATGGGTCACTGAAAATCGAATGTCGAATTGATCCAAAGCTTTTCGACAATCCGACAACATGGCCGCGATGGGAAGCGGGTTTCCCATCCATTAAGATCCAGCGGATACGCTGACCTCTGCTGAGGTTGGGGGCATGACTATAAACCCCTGATTAGCATACAACACAGCGGCAACGCATCCATGAGCGACTCTGCCTGTTGTCGCCATTCCAGAAACACCGCGATGAATTTCTCAACACTGGCCGACTTAGCAGTACCGATCTGCTTGTTGCTTGCTGAGGAGTTCCTCAGGTAACTCGTCCGCAATCTAGCCTTCAGAACGAAATCATTCTCTACGGACGCATCGGGCTGTTCGCGCCAGTGGTGGCATAGGGATAAATTTTTCGGCTTGCGTTCTCCTTTGCCATAATAGTGAGATGGCAAGGATCGCAATTGTGGGCGTGGGCGCTATCGGAGCTGTCATCGCGGCGTTGCTACAATCCACAGGACAACACGAACTTATACTATGCACGCGACGTCCTCTGCCACGCCTCAATGTTGAGACTCCTGAAGGTAGTATCCACATCAACTACGCGAACCTTACCGCGCCTTCACAGGCGGAGTCAGTGGATTGGGTCATAGTTGCCACCAAGACGTACGATGCTCCCGGCGCCGGTGCATGGGTCGAACATCTCTGCAAGCAAGGTGCTCCCGTCGCGATAGTTCAGAATGGGGTGGAGCATCGCGAACGCTTTGCCCCCTATGCGCCAGCAGAGCAGATCGTCCCTGTCATTATCGATTGCCCGGCTGAGCGCCAGGCACCTGAGAGCGTACATCAACGCGGGCCCGCTGAGCTTTTCATACAGGCAGACGTGCTGGGCCGTTCTTTCGCTGCCCTGTTTCATGGCTCAGCCGCGCAGATCACCCTGACCGCCGACTTTCTCTCCGCGGCCTGGCGCAAACTTTGTATCAATTCCGCAGGTTCGATCTCTGCGCTTTTGGGCAAACCTGCAGGTGTCTTTCGGGATGAGGCGATCGGTCGGGCAACGCTCGAGGTCGTGCGTGAGTGTGCGGCCGTAGGCCGCGCTATAGGAGCAATCCTCGATGAGGATCTCCCGCAGAAAGTGCTCGCTCAATACCGCAACTACCCTATCGACTCGACGAACTCGCTTTTGGCCGACCGGCTTGCTGGCCGACCGATGGAGACGGATGCTCGCATCGGCGCGATCGTTCGCAATGGAGGGCAGCACAACATACCGACACCGCTAAATGGTTTATTGCTCACTCTTCTTCAAGCCATATAGCAGCCACATGAAGTCCACGAAGCTTCAAGACCTAAGGGTTGGACCCGATTAGCACACTTCGCCGAAGTAATTGCGAAGACGGCGACCACGTCGCTGAGTGCCTTGGGTTGTTACCGACAGTTGAGATTGCAGCCTCCTGCCACATTCCCGAACACTGGTCGACTTTCTCGTTACCGATTGACCCTCTGGAACTAGTTTGAATTCCTTTGAATTTCTGGACCGAGCCAGCGTCATTGCACAGCGTCGAGAGTGAGGTTAGTAGACCGCTTGACGATGATTTGATTCGAAGAGAGCGATTGACATTACTTCGCATAGCTCGCCACTCGGGAGCAAGGCAGAAGCGTTGAGCTTTTACGGAGCTCAATGATTGCCTTGGCGATAAATACGTGCCCCATTGAGATTTGCGGTTGTGCCAGCGATGTTTTGTGAATGCCGTTCGCTTCGTGACCGGCCGGATGCATGGCTTCATGGGGTTGTCGGCCAGGAACGCTCTTTCCTCTCATGGGTTTTGCTGGCGTACACATTGTCGTCACCAGATGGGTAGGCACTCTCGCGACGCCAGCGTAGAAGGTTTTCTGCCGTAAAGATAAGGCGTGTACCCTTCAGGCTCCGGAATTCGACATGGCCGCTGTGGGAAACGTTCGACCTGTTGTGGGACATCACTGTCGGATATCGAACCAGACCCCTGACAATGACGGTCTAATTGCACACCGTCGGTTAGAGTCCCAGATCGCTCAGCCCCGGATGATCGTCGGGGCGCCGGCCCAGAGGCCAGTGGAATTTGCGGTCCCCCTGCATGATGGCCAACTCGTTGATGCTTGCATGGCGCGCATACATTAAACCCTGCTCGTCGAACGCCCAGTTTTCGTTGCCATAAGCACGGAACCAGTTGTCAGAGTCGTCGCGGTACTCGTACGCAAAGCGCACAGCAATGCGATTTTCGTGGAAGGCCCAAATCTCCTTGATGAGGCGATAGTCAATCTCGCGCCTCCATTTGCGCGAGAGCAGAGCCACTATCTGCTCCGTACCGACGGCGAATTCCGCGCGATTGCGCCAGCGGGAATCAGCCGAGTACGCGAGCGAGACCCGCTGAGGGTCTCGCGTATTCCAGCTATCTTCCGCCAGACGGACCTTCTGCATCGCGGTCTCTTCCGTGAACGGCGGGAAGGGAGGTCTTGGGTTCAATGTGGTTCTCCTTCTTCTTAGCTTAGATCGCTCCAGCACGGTGTTTGCGCAGAAGCCGGTGAAGCTGAAGGCAGCCATAGCCGATGTTCTCGAGGCAAAGCGATGCCGTGCTATCTGTCGCAGTGCCTGGCCATAAAGTCGAGGATCAGGCGCGCGATCTCGTCGGTCTGCTCGTCCAATGCGAAATGCCCAGCGTCGAGCAAGTGGATTTCCGCATTCGGAAGATCGCGCCTGAAGGCTTCCGCACCCGGCGCGATGAAGGAAGGGTCGTGCTCGCCCCAGACGACGAGCGTAGGAGGCTGATGGTCGCGGAGCCACGCCTGCCATTTTGGGTAGGACGCGACGTTGGTCCGGTAGTCGTACAGCAGGTCACCCTGGATCTCGCGCTGACCGGGCCGCGAGAGATCGGCATACTCGTCGATCCAACTATCCGGATCGTAGCGATCCGGATGGGACGTTCCAGCGAGGTGCCGCTCTTTGGTGGCCTCGAACGAAAGAAAAGCGTTGAGCACTTCAGGATGAGCTTTCGGATCGGCCCAGAATTCCGCGATCTTGGTCCATTTGGCTCCGAGGCCCGCTTTGTAGATGTTGCCGTTTTGAATGATGAGCGCATGCAGTTGATCGGGATGCGCCAGAATGATGCGGAAGCCGATCGGCGCGCCGTAGTCGTGAAGGTACATGGTATAGTGCGTGACCTTCAGCTTCTGCAGAAAATCACTCATCGTCTGGGCAAGATGATCGAACGTGTAAGTGTAGGCGGTCGGCGAGGGCGCATCGCTCAAACCGAATCCAGGATAATCCGGAGCGATCAGATGATATTTTGTCGCGAGCAGGGGAATGAGCGTGTCAAACTCACGCGAAGACGAGGGGAAGCCATCCAAGAGCACAATGGTTGGGGCGTTCTCAGGGCCGGCTTCCCGGTAGAAAATTCCGACGCCGTCGACCTGTACGCGATGATAGGTCGTCGTGGCGTTGGTCGAAGGGAGTGGCGCGGCTTGTGCCGTGCCTGCAAAAAGAAGGGCGGCAAGAAGGTATTTCGATAGGCGGTTCACTGAGAGGTTCCTTTTGAGTCGAGAAGTTCTAATGAGAGCGAGCTCGTCTGAACATTACTGCTGCTGATCTCTACCAGCAAGGAAAGTTTGGCGCTGGGCTGAAGATGGCAGTGCTGAGTATTCCGCATAGCGCTGTTGCATCCCGCTTCAGAGCACGCCAGGCCCGCACATTGTTGCTATAGGTTCGAGTTCCATGCGCCAAAAAAAGTTACAGAGAAATCGACAAATAAGTGATCATGGTCGAAGCGCAAAGCTCGCGATAGGGCCTGAACATTTTGCGAGACATGATCGTATGTGTGCGAGGCGGGGAGGAATTGAGACGCGGTCCTTCGAAGGCGAAGTGATTACGGCGAGCCCTTACCTGTTCCACGTCATGCGCGAGCGAGATATGGAAAAGAGTCGGGTATGCATCTGCAAACGTCATCTCATGCTCTATTGGCACGACTAACCTTCCTTCTGCGTGTGTTGTGCTCGAACCGCCCCCTCAATCGAGCAGGATCACCGCGATTAACCGCATGTAATTCGCAATCATGTCTCCACAGGTCTCTGCGAAATGCACTCCGTTGCGGCGCGCAGGTTGTATCTGTTGGGCAGCACAAGAAAACAGAAGCCATGGACGCCAAGCAGAAAGCGAGTGGCACACGGATTCCGGCGGGCTAAGGTTCGCTCTCGTCTTGGGGATCGGACGAGCAATTGCGACTGCCCATAAACCGTCGAGCATGATCTATCTGAATTCTTTGGAGCTTACCTGTTCCGGGAACTCGAGACGTCTGCGGGCTAAATATCGATGGATATTCGATATGACCACAGAACCCTCGCCAACCGCCGATGCCACACGTTTCACCGATTCAGCTCTCACATCGCCGACAGCATAGATGCCGGGAACGCTGGTAGCAAACGGCGTGGCCTCGAATCCCCAGTCACCACCGGTGAGAACAAATCCCTTGTCGTCGAGCTTGACGGTACCGTACGCCCAACCGGAGTTTGGCTCCGCGCCAATCATGACGAAGACACTGGAAATTGGTTTTTGTACGGATGCGCCAGTTCTCCGATTCGTCCATGTGACGAACTGAAGAGCCGCCTCACCTTCGAGCGCGGTGATTTCGGTGTCTGTATGGAGAGTGATGTGCGGAGAACCTTCGATTCTTGAAATGAGATAGTGCGACATACTGCTTTCCAAAGAAGCAGACCGAATGATGTGATGCACGTGTCTCGCAACCCCTGAGAGGAAGACTGAAGCCTGTCCAGCAGAATTCCCCCCGCCTACCACGATGATGTCTCGTTCGCGGCATAACAGAGACTCCATCGCAGTCGCGGCATAGTAGAATCCCCTATTTTCGAAATCCTCGTGGTTCTTCACGTTGAGCCGTCTGTACCGAGCGCCGCTCGCGATCACGACAGAGCGTGCGCAAACAGCCAGACCGCCAGCAAGGATCAAGCGATGCAGGCCATCCACTTGTGCTGTGCTTACAACGTCCCGTGAGATGGCGAAGCGGACCCCAAACTTGAGCGCTTGCAGATGGCCACGGCTCGCCAGTTGCGCCCCCGAAACGCCGGTCGGAAATCCGAGGTAGTTCTCTATCTTCGAACTGGTACCGGCCTGTCCTCCAGGGGCATTCCCTTCGATCACAATTGTGGATAGGCCCTCGGACGCTGCGTAGACCGCAGCGGCAAGCCCTGCAGGGCCTCCCCCGACAACAGCAACGTCATAAATCGTATGAGCTTCGGGAACTTCGGTAATGCCTAGTTCGTCCGCGAGATCGCAGATGGCTGGCCGGACCAAGACGCGACCGTCCAGCAGCTCAACTTCTGGCATCGTCGTAGCAGCAAGGCCGTTGGCAGGCTCATCGTTTGTTGGCAGCTCTTCTATCCGGTGGGGATAGTAATTGCGAACCAAAAAGCGACGAAGGTTTAGCAGATCAGGATCGCCTTCGCATCCTCGAATTACGACTCCCGTAGATGGATCGCTGATTATACCGATGCGACGCCATATGCAAGCAGAAACGATAAAGTTCGCGAGATCGCCCTCAGCACGCATCAACATGCGCAGGTTCGTTCGAGAGACTCGCAACAGCCGACTCGCCGATGTCGTTCGTGCTTCGGCAACCGATCTCTGTGTGTTCAAGACGTTTAGTTCGCCCGTGAATTCCCCCGCACGCAGAGAGCGGAAACGTTTTGAGCCTCCTCCCTTTACTGGAAGCCGGCTCTCAATCTCCCCTGTGAGGACCACAAACATGTCTGTGTTCCGATCGCCATACATATATAGACAAGTGTCTTTCGGGACGGTCTCTTCCTGCCCGTAGGCTCCGAGTCTTTCAAGCATTTCCTCGCTCAATCTGGGGAAGGCTAGATCATGGCGAAAAGCAACGTCCGAATTCGACGCAGTTGAGGGTTGAGGCGATACAGCCTCGGCTGCTGCAGTGAGTTCCTCGCGCGTCTCGCTCATCTTCCGTATCCTCCACAGATCAACCGATGCCAACACACGACTGGCATCGAGGAGATCCTGCGCTTCAAACGCCCTTGTTCTGCCCACCATCGACATCGATGATGGTTCCATGAATCCATCTCGCTTCTTCTGTTGCCAGAAAGGCGACGAGCTCAGCGACATCACTTGGTTCGCCGAGGCGAGAGATCTTCAAACGGCGGGTCGAGTCAAGAAGATACTGGTTATAGCCGATGCCCTCCTGGGCGGCAAGCCTCTCCATCATTTTCCTGCGGCGTGAGGTCTGGATCGTGCCCGGCTGAACCAGGTTGACATGAATGCCGTCCTCAAGTCCCTGCTCGGCAACTGACTTGGATAGAGCCGCAATACCGCCGTTCACAGCCGAGACCAGTGAAAGATAGCGTTCCGGCGTTCGCGCCGTGTGCCCGCCGATCATGACCAGATGGCCTTTTGCAGCTTTCAACATTGGCCAGGTGTTCTTGATGAGTCGGAGATTTGCGAAAAGCTTCAACCTGAACCCTGTTGCCCAGTCCTCGTCCTTCAGTTCGAGAAAGCCGCCTTGGGGCGCAGCGCCTGCATTGGTGACGAGAATGTCGAGACCGCCCCACAGTTGCTCGACATAGGTGGCGAGCTTCGCAGCTGCGTCCGGCTGAGTCAGGTCGAGAGAAGCAAATTCAACTTCGGAGGTTAACGATCGCAGCTCGTCGCATGTGGAGGAAAGCTCCTCATGGCTTCGAGCAGTGAGATACACGCGGGCGCCGTCGAGTGCAAATCGGCGTGCGATAGCTGCACCGATCCCCCTACCAGAACCTGTCACGAGTACACGTTTGTCTTTGAAGCGTTGCATACATTCCTTTCGTACCTCAAATATGGGGGAACGCGAGATTGTCTAGCGACCGAAAACAGCTTTGATTTCGTCCGCCACCGTATTCACGTTCTCGTCCAACACAAAGTGCCCGGCATCCAGCCAAACCAGCTTTGCTTCTGGCAGATCACGCAGGTACGCCTCGGCTCCGGCCGGCACGAAGAATGGGATCCTTCTTGCCCCAGGCAATCAATGTCCGGGGCTTGTGCGCGCGGAAAGCGGCCTGCCACTCGGGATACAGCGCAATGTTGGATTTGTAGTTCTCGAGCAGATCGACCTGATAGTCCTGCACCCCAGGCCGGTCGAGTAAAGCCTGATCCAAGACCCAGTTGTCCGGGTTGATGGCGGCGGGGTCTTTCGCACCGACGAGCCAATGAAACTTCGTGTTCTCCAGACTGACGAACTCGCGCGCCGGTTTTTCAGTTTCAGGCGTGCGCTTCTGCCACAGCGGCATCAGCGCGCTCTTGGGCGCGTCTCCTATACCTTCCATGTAGGCATTGGCGTTCTGAATGATAAATCCCTTCACTTTCTCTGAGTTCTCAGCGAACAAGCGGAATCCCACCGGGCCGCCGTAGTCCTGCATGTAGAGAATGTACGACGTGAGGCCGAGTTGATCGAGCAGACCGCGCACATGTGCTGCAAGATTATCGAAGGTGTACTCGAAATCCTTGCTCGATGGGGCATCAGAATGGCCAAAGCCGATATAGTCGGGAGCAATCAGGTGGAATTGATCGGCGAGAGCAGGAATCAGTTCGCGAAACATTTGGCTGCTCGTCGGAAGTCCATGCAATAGGACAATTGTGGGAGAACCTAAGTCGCCGGCCTCGCGATAGAAGACCTTGCGGCTGTTGACGGTCGCTGTTCGATAGTGGGTAAGTTGCGACTTTGCTTGCGGTGTTGAATGTGCCATTTGAGCTCCTCGTTGACTGCGCTTCGAATAGGAAGCGTACCAATAACGTAGGGCATGGCAAGCGCGAAAAAAAGTTCCAAATACTGAATTGTTCGGTGAGTATTGTTGACGAATTCTGCGATTGGCAGATCGCGTAAGCACAACTGGGTTTATGTGCAATCAATAGACTTGCGTCGATAAGCGGACCTGAGAGGACGATGGTTAGGCAGGTAGCGCAGCCGTCGACAAGCCCATGGGCCAGCAGGCAAATCGGTCCTGTTGCAGCCTGGAGCAAGCATCTGCGAGGACACGGAATTCTAAAGGAAAAGTTTCACGAGAATTGCCTCGAGCGCAACATGAGAACGCTGTCGAGAGCCTCCAAGGGATGCGCCTCGTCTACGCTGCCGAGACTGTTGACCGCCGAGCCGGCGTACCTTCCGCTTGTTTACCATCCATCCCGACTGCGGCACGGGAGTGTGCGGTTCCGGGTCGTTTCTCGCTCAGGCGTGAACGAAGATAAGTAGCGACCAACTCCTCTGTGATTTCTGCGAACCGCATCGCGTTCGGAGCCCGAAGGCTGCGTCTGCGTTGAAGCACGATGGGGATATTTCCCAGTGGCGGCAGGCCCAAGTCGATGGTCTGCACGTCTGCCGGCAGGCCAAGTTCAGCTCGTGTGGTCAGTCCCAGTCCCGCACTGACAGCGGCCCACAAGCCTGTCAGGCTGGGACTCGTCATTGCAACGCGCCAAGGGCGTCCAGCTCTTTCGAGTGCCTCCAGCCCCGGTGTCTGACATCCGCACGGGGGGTTGAAAAGAGCAAGCGGTAACGGCTGCCGTACGCGATCCCTGAAAGATGGGCTTGCGATCCAGTGCAACGGCAGCTCGCTCAATAGGTGGGCCGTCTTTTTCTGTGCGCCGCCTAACGTCAATGCAACATCGAGGTCGCCGGAGTCGATCGCTTGAAGGAGCACCTGGCCGACGTCCACCGTCACCTCGAGCTTTACAAGCGGGTAGAGCGCATTAAAGCGTGCGATGACCAGAGGCAAAACGTTGACCGTGAAGTCTTGCGCGAATCCGATTCGAACGACACCTGCAAGAGACGATCCGCGCAGAGTATCGATCATCTCGTCATTGAGCTCCAGCACCCTCCGAGCATACTGGAGAGCGATCTCCCCCTGTTCGGTGAGAAGGGTCTTTCGGCCTTGCTTCCGAAAGAGCGGTACTCCTACCTCTTCTTGAAGGCGCTTCATCTGGAGGCTGATTGCCGAGGGTGTACGTAGGAGGCGCTCCGAAGCGCGGCCGAAACCGCCCAGGTCTTGTGTAATCACCAACGTACGAAGGCTGTCCAGGCTGAGGTTGTTCAGAAGCATAGTTTAGATATTCTCACCGATAGTGTTAGAACTTCTCGCTTTTAGTGAGCCTCCGTCATCCCTATGCTTTATGGTAACGCAGTTCGCGGTTGTATTGCGATTTGGCCGCTGATAAGCGATGCATTTCGAGCGCCGATCTTTTCAGCTGCCCAACAGTGGCTTACCACGTGCGTGTCAGATCGGCGAAAGGTGAATTATGAACAAAGTTCCTTCGAACGTAACGATCATTCTGGTGCATGCTGCATGGGCGGACGCATCCTCGTGGTCTGCCGTGATCGGCCCACTACTCAAGGCGGGCATCAAGGTTATCGCTGCCCAGATTCCAATGACTTCGCTGTCCGACGATGTGGCTGCATTAAAAGTGGCTCTGGAAAGGGCGGGCGCGGGGCCAATCCTCCTTGTCTCTCACTCTTACTCCGGCGGCGTGATCACCGCCCTCGAAAGTGACGACCGTGTCCGAGGTCTGGCCTATGTGGCAGCCATGCCGCCGGACGAAGGTGAAACGGTGGGCGACATTTTCTTCCGAGAGCCTCCGCATGAAAAAGCTCCCCATCTGGAACCCGACAGTCATGGTCTCTTATGGATGTCGGAGGAAGGAATGAAGAATGCGGTCGGCCACCGGGCCACTGCGGAGCAAAACGCAATCAGGACAGCAGCGCAACGCCCGATAGCGATGAAGTGTCTTGGCGAAGCGATACAGACTCCGGCATGGAGGACGAAACCGTCGTGGTATCTGCTGGCTGAAGACGATCGTATGTTCAGCCCGAAGACACAACGATTTGTGGCCGAGCGCATGGGCGCACAGGTCCGTTCATACGACGTAGATCATGCTCCTCAGATCTCGTCGCCCGCAACCGTCGTAGAGTTCGTGCTGGAAGCGGCCAGTGCGTTGCTGAGCTCGCGTGCAAACAATCGGATTGACAACAACAAGGAGAACCACATGACTACGTACCAGCATGCCGACATCCAGGGCCACAAGATCTTCTACCGCGAGGCCGGCTCGACCACGAATCCGACGATCGTTCTGCTTCATGGCTTTCCGTCGTCGTCGCACATGTTCCGGGAACTGATCCCGCAGCTCGCCAGCCACTTCCACGTTGTCGCGCCGGACTACCTCGGCTTCGGCTACAGCGATGCTCCCGCGGCGACCGACTTTCAATACACCTTCGACAGCATCACCGCGCAGATTGAGGAGCTGCTCTTTACAACACTGGGCCTGAAGAAGTTCAGCATCTACGTGCAGGATTACGGCGCGCCTGTCGGTTTCCGCATTGCCTCGCGTCATCCGGAAGCGATCGAAGGCATCGTCGTGCAGAACGGCAATGCCTACGTGGAAGGCATCAGCGCCGCCTTCGAGCCGATGAAGCCTTTCTGGGCGAATCGTAACGAGGAGACGGAGAAGGCGCCGCGCACGCTGCTGACCAAGCAGACGACGATCTTCGAGTACACGCATGGTGCAAAAAACGTGGCGGCGGTCAGCCCGGACAGCTACACCTTCGACCAGGCGCTGCTGGACCGACCCGGCAATGACGCCATCCAACTCGACCTCCTTCACAACTACACCTCGAACTTGGCGCTCTACGACGCGTGGCACGAATACTTCCGCATGCACCAGCCGCGCACGCTAATCGTGTGGGGGCAGAACGATCCCTTCTTCATCGTGCCGGGAGCGCAGGCGTTCCTGCGCGACCTACCCAAAGCGGAACTGCACCTGATCGACGGTGGCCACTTTCTCCTGGAAGAGCACAGCGAGCTCGTCGCAAGCAAGATTATCGGCTTTCTAGGAAAAGGGAAGAAGACGGAGGCGGGCAAATGACCACCTCTGCCCTGAACTCGACCTATGGGAGTGAGCCGCGGCCGGCAGCGCACACGTTGCCCGTCTCTCGCGCCATCCTCTATGCCACGCTGGTGGTTGGAGTGCTGGATGCAACCGATGGCGTCGTCTTCCTCGGCCTGCACGGCCAGAATCCGATCCAGGTGCTGCAGTACATTGCGAGCAGTCTACTGGGCGCACGGTCCTTCTCGGGCGGGCTTGCAAGCGCGGGACTTGGCCTCGTCGTGCACTTCGCCATCGCGCTGGTAGTCGCAACGATCTATATCCTTGCGAGCCGGCGCATCGTTGCTTTGCGTACGCAGTGGGCGCTCCTTGGACTGCTCTACGGCGCTGCAGTGTGGGCGGTGATGAACCTGGTGGTATTGCCGTTCACCGCGGTCGCCCACGACCCGATCACGACTGCGGCGTTGGTCAGCGGTGTCATCGGCCACGCTTTGTTCGTCGGCCTCCCCAGCGCGTTCTTTGCGAAGAGGGCCTCGGCGACGCGTGGGGACCGATCAGGGAATGCTGGTTCGAGCCCACGGCAGAAAACAGAGAGGTGCTTCGGAAAAACACCTTGAATCTCGAAGGAACACGCTGGCAGCAACCGACGCAACGCCTCATCTGGATCAACTTTGAACAGCTGTTCGCGGCGTCGTTGTCTTTGGGCTCTTTCTGACCGCGATGTTGATGTCACTCAAGTTTTCTCGGTGAGGTTTCGGATTTGTGTGCTTCGCAGCACTCTTCTATCTGTGGCCAGAGACTCTGGGATTTGAGAAAACGACGTTGACAACATTGCGACTACGAGGCAAGGAGACCGCCAACACTGGAAAGACCCACCAACCAGCAAAGGACACGCCGGTCGAAAACTGATGGAGACAGTCTCAATCAAATGAATTACCGAATCCAAAGTGGAAAGGAATCAGATCTGATCGCCGCAATTTTGGCCGGCGATACAGAGGTCTACCATCAGCTGATTCGCCCTTATGAGCGGATTGTCTATATCATGTCGCTCTCTTACATGAGAAATGAAACAGACGCTGAGGACGTCGCGCAGGAAACGTTCCTCAAAGCCTTTCAAAATCTCAGGGCTTTTCGAGGCGAGTCGAAGTTCAGTACGTGGCTCATCAGCATTGCGCTAAACGAGGCGAGAAGCCAGCTACGACGACAGGCGACCACCCGAATTGTGCCTCTTGACGAACCTCAGGATGCAGAGATGCCTGCGTCTCCAGCACTCCTGCGCGATTGGCGGGACATCCCGTCCGTCGTGGTAGAACGCGAGGAGATCAGGAGGTTGCTTCAGCAGGCAGTCGAGTCGCTTCCCAGTATCTACCAGCAAGTGTTTCTATTGCGCGATGTGGAAGATCTCAATGTAAATGAGACGGCGCAGCTCCTGGACATCAGTACCTCGCTGGTGAAAGTTCGGTTGCACCGGGCTCGAATGATGTTGCAAAGGTTCCTGGCACCACAATTGAACGTAATCAACAGCGCATCCGCGCACCACTAGAATAGTTCCATGGCGCCTCTGTTCGGATTCACATGCCAACCAAGTACGGGTACAAACAGATCAAGCGCATCGGCCTGATCGCTTACACAAACCAGAAGCCGGACGATTACTGGACCAAACTCGGATACGACTGGTACGGAGGCTTGTGAGTTTAAAACAATGTTCGCATCACGCAATGCAGTATTAGCTGGCCGAAGTCCCGACCGTTCCCGTTCGCATCGTGAACCTCTCCGATGCCGAGGCCGTCGAGATGTTCACCGGAGGCCTCCCGCGGGCGATCCTGGCCAGCCCTGTTTGCTCCTCACGATTTTCACGGTTTGCAGTTCATATGGCGTGGAAGAGGTCGTCGGTTCGATCCCGACCAGGTCCACCATGCAGTCTTGAGTCTTTTCAGATCTGTAAGTTACTGCCAAGAATCCCCAAATATCCCCGCAAAATGCGTGCCTTTTGCTCCCGACGGACACAGGAGAGGATTCTCCGCGCGCTGAAATCTGCTCCTGAACAGAGCCATTCTCTGATCGGGGAATGCCGAGTGTCCTTCGGAATGTAGGAATGTTGGGGACAAGCGGATTTGAATCGTCTCGCAAGCCCTGGGATGTGAGATGAATGAATGGCTTCCTGGAACTCGAGTGTCAAATTGATCCAGGTTTTTTGACAATCCAGACAACATAGTCGAGATGGGAAGCGGATTCCCAAATCGCGCCACGGAAAACTCAAGGGTTTCCTGAGATCGGTCGGCTACGCCACCCGCCACCGAGTGCTCGATAAAGTTGAACCGACGCACCCATTTCGTCATATTCTGCCTGTGCCAGTGCGAGTTTGGCCGCCAGGCTAGTTCTCTCCGTCTCGATCACTTCAAGATAATTGGCAACGCCGCCCTTATACCGGGCTCGAGAAAGAAACGCTGCGTCCTGCGCGATGCTTACCTGGTGTTTCTGTTCGAGGAGAAGTTCCTGTGCCTTTTGCCGCGCAATCAGAGCGTCTGAGACCTGCTGAAAAGCTTGTAAAACCGTTGCCTTGTAGGCATGAAGTTCCGCTTGTTCGGCTGCGGTCGCTTCGCGCTCTCTTGCCTGGATGCGTCCGGCGGTAAAGATGGGAAGATTGACCGTGGGCTGCACCAGCCAGGACGTAGCCCCCGCAGACAGCAGATTGCTGACCGCAGAACTCTCCGTGCCGACCGAAGACGTCAGCCCGATATTTGGAAACAGATCCGCACGCACAACCCCAATATCTGCATTGGCAGCCCGCAGGTTCTCCTCCGCCTGGCGAATATCGGGCCGACGCTCCAGCAGCTGGGACGGCAATCCGGCCGGTATTGCTGGAATTTCTTCCGCTGCCAGCGGCAATCCACGAGGAATCGGTCCGGGATTCTCTCCCATAAGCATGCGAAGCTGATTTTCCATCAACGGGATTTCCTGTTCCAGATTTGTGATGGCTCTCTGTGCCTCGGTCACCAGAGTCTGCGCCTGACGAACATCCAGCAATGAGGCCACCCCGCCTTTTTCTCGCGCTTCCGTCAAGGTCAGGGACTGCTGGCGGAGCGCCAGACTCTGCTGGGCGGCTTTCAACTCCGCGTCGTAAGCCTGTAATTGGAAATAATCGCTGGCGACGGCTGAGATCAGGCTGATTCGCACGGCTCGCTGACCGGCCTCCGTTGCCAGCAAACGCGCCCGCGCCGCTTCTCGCATGCGGCGATATTTTCCCCAGAAATCAATTTCCCAGCCCAGATTCAGCGTGCCGATGGCCGCACTACCTTCTGGATTTCCCGTCACCTTATCTCCAGGAAGCCCCTCCTGCGATAGCCTTTGGTCCGCATAACTACCTTGTCCCTGCAAGTTCGGGTATTGTTGCCGGCTAGCCAAATCAAACGCTGCCCGGGCCTGTTCAATTCTTGCCGCGCCAACAGCAAGATCCTGATTGTTGGTCAGTGCCGTCCGCACGAGGCGTCCCAGCGTTGGATCCTTGAAAGTCTCTGGCCACGTGGGCTCGATCGCTGCTTGGCTGGGTGCGTTGGCCTGCAGGGTAGGCGCACCGCGATAGGCTGCCGGCGTATTCACAATGGGCTTTTTGTAGTTGGGTCCAACCGTGCAGCCGGTGAGAAGGATAGCGCCATAGAGGAGTAAGAGCGATGCCGTCCCCGGGCGATCAGGAAAACAAAGTTTCATTGGTGCAACTCCGTCGGCCGTGACGCTTTTTCCTCACGGTGTTTCTTGCGGGAAATCGCCTCCATAATGGCAAGGAAGAAGATCGGCACAAAGAAGATCACCAGCAGCGTTGTGGAGATCATGCCCCCAAACACCGCCGTTCCCAGTGCATGTCGACTGTTGGAACCGGCGCCACTGGCAATCACCAGAGGCAGCATTCCAAAGATGAAGGCCAACGACGTCATCACGATGGGCCGCAGTCGCAGCCGAGCCGCCTGCAGCGTGGCTTGCAGCGGAGAAACGCCATTGCGAATCTGCTGCGACGCAAATTCCGCAATCAGCACCGCATTCTTTGCTGTCAGTCCGATCAGGGTGACCACCCCGATCTGCACATAGATGTTGTTGTCGAGACCGCGCATCCAGATGGCAAGAAATGCACCCAGCGCGCCGGTCGGCACCGCCAGGATGACCGACCATGGCACGATCCAGCTCTCAAACTGCGCCGCCAGAATCAAGAAGGCAAAGATCAGCGACAGGCCAAAGATGATGCCCGATGTGCCCCCGGATTTCAGCTGCTGGTAAGCGATTCCCGACCACTGATACGCATATCCATGGGGAAGGCGCAACGCTAAATGCTCCATCGCAGCCAATGCCTGGCCGGAGCTGTGATCGGGCGAATTCTCACCACTGATTTCCACGGATCGATAGAGGTTGAAGCGTTGCACAATGTTCGGGCCCAGGGAAGGAGTAACATCTACCAGATTTGAAAGCGGAATCATCCGATCATCGCTGCCGGAGTTGCTGGATCGAACATACACATTGCGAATATCTTCCGGATCGGAGCGATACTTCGGCTCTGCCTGAACAACGGTCTTGTAAATGCGGCCGAAGCGAGTGAAGTTGTTTACCGTGATGCCGCCGAGAAACATCTGCAAACTGTCAGCGATGCTGGAGATCGGCACGCCCAGCACATTGGCCTTATCGCGGTCGATGTGGATGTTGACCTGCGGCACCTGCGTCTTCACGCTGTCGAACACATCGGCGAGAGCAGGGTTGGCGCGGGCGTTCAGAGAGAATTTTCTGGCGACTTCCGCCAGCTCTTCGATACTGTGCCCGGAGCGATCCTGCAACTGAAAGGTAAACCCGCCCGACTCACCCAGGCCGGGCACGGCGGCTGGAGGCAGCGGTGTCGCTTCGGCGTCGGCCAGTCTTCGCAGCGCGTTCTGGGCGCGGTCCATCAGCGAATTGACGTCGAGACCGGGCGCGGTACGTTCTCGCCACGGCTTCAGATCCACAACCAGCGTGGCGGCGTTGGGCTGATTGGAGTCTTCCAGATAGGTATAGCCGCCGAGGGTGTTGACATATAGCACTCCCGGCAGCTTGTCGAGGATCGCTTCAGCTTGCAGCGCCACCTGCTTGGTCCGCAGCAATGAGGTGCCTTCTGGCAAGGTCAGGGCCATGTAGAAGTAGCCTTGATCTTCTTGTGGCACGAACCCAGTTGGTAGTGTCCAAACCAGAACCAGCAGGATTGCGGAGAGGACGACCATAGCGGCGGAGGCAATCACCCAGCGGCGCACCACGCGCTCCAGCAGCGCGTTATAGACGTGCTCCATCCGTGCGAAGCCGGCATTGAACTTTAGAATTACCCAGGTGAGAGGTTTGCGACGATTCGGACGGCTGTGACGGAGGAACATTCCGCAAAGCGCAGGCGTCAGCGTAAGCGCGACCAGCGAAGATAGCAACGTACAGGCAGCAAGAGTAATCGCGAATTGGCGATACAGTGAACCGATGACGCCTGGAATAAATGCCATCGGAATAAATACAAAATTCAGGACCAGCACGATTGCGATCAACGCGCGACTCACATCCTGCATCGCTCGTCGCGCGGCTTCGCGCCCGGTGACACGTTCGCGAAGATGTCGCTCCGTGGCCTCCACGACGACGATGGCGTCATCCACCACAAGCCCGACGGCGAGCACCAGGCCGAAAAGCGTGAGCAGGTTGATCGAAAATCCCAGCACCGCATAGACACCCAGCGTGCCTAGAAGTGCCACCGGCACGGCCAACACCGGGATCAGAGTGGCGCGCAGGTTCCCCAGAAACAGATACACCACGACAAATACCAGTCCCAGCGCGATCAGAAACGTTTTCAGTACTTCTGCGATTGACTCCACAATGAACTGCGTGGAATCCATGGTGATGGCATACTTTACACCGGACGGGAAATTTTTTGCCAGGCGCTTCATGGTCGCTTTTACTTGGCGCGCCACATGGAGCGCGTTGGCGTCCGACAACTGGTAAAGCATGATGGAGGTGACGGGTAAGCCATTTAATGACGTGAAGGTGCTGTAGTTTCGGGCACCCAATGCGGCATGACCAAAATCTCGCAGGCGAAGCACAGAGCCATCTGCGGCATGGCGCACGATCATGTTGTCATACACGCCTGGCTGAGTGATTTGGTTGTTGGCGACGACGTTGAACTGCAGGTTGGTTCCCGCGGCCGAAGGTGGAGAGCCGATCTGTCCGCTCGGAGTCTGGGAATTCTGCGTTTCGACCGCGTTTTTGACGTCTCCAGCTGTTATCCCCAGCGACGCCATGCGCGCTGGATTCACCCACAAGCGCATGGCAAAGTCGTGACCGTGCTGGTCGTAGTCGCCGATTCCCTGTGTACGAGTAATTGGATCGATCACATGAATCTGCGCATAGTTGCTGAGAAACAGCGAATCGTAGGTGCGATCCGGAGAGAATAACGAAATGATCATCAGCGTGGTCGGGGTACGTTTACCGACGATGATTCCGTTATCGATGACATAGCGAGGCAGCGAATCCTGCGACTGCAGCACGCGGTTCTGCACCTCAACTGCGTCGATATCCGGGTCGGATCCGGCACGGAAAGTGCATTCCAGCGAATAGGTGCCATCGTTGGCCGAGCGAGATGCCATGGAGATCAGGTTCTTGGCGCCGTTGACGTTCTCCTCAATCGGGATGGCGATTGTTTTTTCGATCATCTCGGCAGGCGCGCCGGGATACCCCGCTTTCACGTCCACCACCGGTGGAGTGATATTGGGATATTCGTTGATCGGCAATTTCAGCAGGGACAGTGCGCCGGCGATGAAAATGATGGCCGACAAGACGATGGAGAAGACGGGCCTGTCAATGAAGAAACTCGAAATCTTCATTGCTCCACCTTCGCTGCAACCAGGATGGCATCGACCTTGTCGCCAGGACGAACCTTTTGCTGCCCCTCCACGATGACGCGATCGCCGGGGTTGAGTCCGCCGCTGACAACATAGTTTTCGCCCTGGCGCGAGGAAGTCGTGATCGTTCGTTGTCTAACCTTGTTATCCCGGTCGACCAGCAAAACGCTCTCCGTACCCTGAATGGTTTGCACCGCCACCACCGGCACCAGCAGGGTATTGGGCTGGCGCTCCAGATCGGCACGCACCCGCGCGTACTCCCCCGGTCGCAGTACATGGTGTGGATTGGGGAAACGCAGCACAATTGTCAGCGTGTCCGTCTGCTGATTTAAGGCGCGACTCACATGCATAAATCGCCCGGGAAAGGGAAAACGGCTGCCATCCGCAAGCAGCAACTCATAATTCGCACCGTCGGCGCGCGAGTGTCCATTGCGAGCTGCAAAATATCGTAGATATTCCGCATCACCGACCGCGAAACTCACAAGAATGGGATTCGAGGACGAAATGGTTGCCAGTGGCGTAGTGCTGCTGGCACTCACCAGGTTGCCGGGATCGACCTTGCGGTCACCAATCACCCCATCGATCGGTGAATAAATCCGGGTGTGTTCTAAATTCAGCCGGGCCTGGCTGACAGCAGCTTTCTGCACCTCAACTTCTGCCTGCGATTGCTTGAGTTGAGCGTCACGGACCTGCTGGGCAGCGCGGGCATCGGCCAGGTCCTGCCCCGGAATCGCGTGAATCTTAGCCAACGGCTCGTAGCGATCCACATCCCGCTGCGCTTTTTGCAGTTGAGCTTGCGAACCCGCCAGGTTCGACGTCGCCCGCGCTAAGTTTGCCTGCGCAGATTGCACCGCGATCTGGTAAGGGGCCGGGTCAATGCTAAACAGCAGCCGCCCTTTCCGAATCTCTTCCCCGTCGCGAAAATGAAAGGCAGTTAATTCGCCTTCGACCCGCGATCGGATCTGCACCGTGTAAAGTGCGCGAACTCGAGCGACATAAGTGCGGTAGATGGCTACCGTCCTGGGCTCGACCGTCGTCACTCCAACGGTTGCGACGGAAGCTTCTTTATTGTTTGATTGCTGCGAACCGCCGCAGCCGGAGACACAAATCCCGACACACAAAACTGCTAAAAGCAAACCTGCCGGGGTCGAATGATTCAGTTTCGATAATCCTGTTCGCCTTTTTGTATATACCGTGCAGATATTCGCCCCGCTTTCGCGGCGGCGCCAGTTGTACTTGGACAACAAACGTTCTCTCTCTCATTATTGGGGGAAATAGCCTGGCTTCGGCCTCTTCCTCCGTTCTACTTAAGTGAGATGCGAGATGCAAATCGAGACGCTGCGAAAGGTGAGGAAAACATATTGCGCATTCAGATTCCGCATAAAAAAGTCTTGAGGACTCTGGTCTCGCGAGGTCTGCCTCGTATGATCCCTGGATTCGACGCGGCGGAGCCGATGTCCGTGTTAAATGGCGCATTGCGGGTCGGAGGCATAAGTGAGAGTGGATGAGCAGGAACTTAAAGGAATGTCGATGTGGCGAAGAACAGGATTGCTTTGTCCCGGCGAGAGCAGTCCAACACTCTAGCGGGCGCTGGCTTCGTGACCGCCACCTGCGAGTGGTGCACGCGCAATCGGGTCAACTGGGCAACCGCAGCTGGTGACCGGAACTTTTGACGGGATTCGGGGGTGGAGAATGGTTCGCTCTCGACTTGGTCCACCAAACAGTCTTCGGTCTTTTTGAATCTGCAAAAAATACCCTGCAATCCTCCAATATCCCTGCAAAATGAGTGCCTTTTGCTCCCGAAGGACACAGGAGAGGATTCTCCGCTTACTGAAATCTGCTCCTAAACAGAGCCATTCTCTGATCGGGATATGCCGAGTGTCCCTACAGAAAGTAGGAATGTCGGCGACGCGCAGATGTGAACGGCCTCGCAAGCAATCTGATACGAGATGAATGAGTGGCTCGCTGGAAAAAAGTAAAACTGCCCGCCGAGCGTGTTCTTTAAATCGACCACCTATTTGCGCGCATGCAGTGCCTTAGTACATACGAAGCAAAGACGAACGCGGTGACGAGAATCGGATCAAATTTATCCCAGGTACTGCCACCGCTATTCAGTTGTGAATAGAAATCGAGGAAAAGGGTGATCGCGAAACCAGCATAGACCCACTCAGTCAAACGAGGCACTTTGGGAATGAGAAGGCCGACGCTACCAAGGATGTGGGTCACGCCGATCAGAGGGATGATATAAAGCGGGTATCCGAGCTGCTGATTGGCGATCCTCCATTCGCCCGGATCGTGAATTAAATATAACCTTCCGAAGTACAACCACATGAAGGCGACCAGGCTGGTTGTTACCATCGCGGCTATTTGAGTTGCTCGACCCGCCCGTGCGGATTTATCGATTCTGTGCGCAGCTTTCATATTCAAATTGATCCTCTCTTGCCGGTTAAATGGTTTAAGTCGTTCTGCAATAATTCGGTCATGGCTGAGCAGCAAAGGCAGGAACCGCCGGTCGAACACGAAGCCGCGGTGGCCACGGCTGGCTGTTCCTGCCCCCCAGGGCGCTGATTCAGCTTGCCCCGGACTTACGCCTTGACGGCGTTCTTTGCAGCCGCAAACACATCGCGTGCGGATGTCGTACCCACTACGTGCTCCGAACCCGCGACTCCGAGGTCCATCCATCCCGCGTTCACGCTCTCAAACATTTCTTCGGCAGGTCCAGTGTGGCCCTTCGGGACGCCGAACTGCTCGAACGCTTCTGCCCACCCTGCACGCGGGACTGCAAAGGCTTTTACTTCCAGTTTCAGAACTTCACCCAATTGCCGCGCCACTTCATCCGCGCTTACCATCGAACCCAGCTCGATGACGCGATGTCCTGACCACGCCGGCCCAATCAGAAGCGTTGCCACCTCTGCCCCGATGTCGTCTGACGCGACCATTGTCGATTTCCGGTTTGTGGGATTGTAGAAGACCGGTAGTGTTCCGCCCTGGGCGGCCTGTAAGCCGAAAAGAAAGTTCTCGAAGAAGCCGCCAGCGCGCACAAATGCGACCGGAGATGGCAGGCCGCGAAAACCTTGCTCCAAGAGTGATAAGGCCGTGATCATCCCCACCCCGCTGGTTCTATTCGCGCCCATCGACGAGAGCGCTACCACCCGCGGGGGCACTGCCTTGGTCAGCGCCTCTACATAGTTCGCAATCACGCCCTTCGCTTCTCCGTAATCGGGCGAGGGTGCCCATACAGCCGGCAACATAACAAACGCGCCCTTAACACCTTTGAGTGCCGCCGCTATGGCTGTCGCATCGTTCCAGTCTCCATCCACCAACTCCACGCCCCGGTCTGCCCACTTCGCCGCTTTCTCGCGATTGCGCACAAGTGCTCGCACCTGTTTGCCTTGCTTCAGCAGATGGTGCGCGGTGGCGCTGCCAACTTTTCCAGTAATTCCCATGACTAAATACATGATTGTTTTCTCCTTGTTAGAACGAAAGTGATGTTCCGATGCGAACGCCAGAGCTAGTGAGTTGCGAAGTTCCACTCCGCTAGTCCTGTGGGTTTCCACAGTGATCTGTCGCATGAATCGTTACAGACCTTTACACAGCCGATCGGCTCGCCTCGATGAGAGAGGTGGTTGATCTTCGCGGAGGCCTTTCTACGTGGTCGTGACCGTCACGGCCTGACGCACATACCGGCTGCTTTCCAGTTGCTGCACCATGAAGGCGGCCAGGTCGGGCCGCCCGATCTTGTGCGCCTTCTCGCCGCCCTCCGTGCTCAGCACCCTGGCGACGCCGGTCTTCTCGCCGTCGGTCAACATCGGTGGCCGCACGAGCGTCCAGTCCAGATTGCTTCCCTCGATCTCGGCCTCCATGCCCGCCTTGTCTACCAGCAGACCCCGCAGAAACGTCCTCATAAGCAGGTGCTCGTTGAAAAAGCCGGCATTCTTGATGCTCTCGCCCGCGCCAACCACCGAAATCTTCAGCAATCGCCGTACGCGATGGCGCTGCATCGCGTCCACAATATTGTGTGCCGCGCTCGTCTCCATCGTCGTCACTTTCCACGGCGTCTTGCCGCCCAGCGCATCGATCACGGCATCCTGTCCGGCTACAGCAACGTCGACTGCATCCGCGTCCAGCACGTCGCCCGCAACAACTCTGACGTTCGCCTTCTTGTACGGCGCGGCACCGCGCACGAAAGCCGTCACCTCATGCCCGCCCGCCAGCGCCTCATTTACCAGCGCTTCTCCGCTCTTGCCCGCTGCTCCTATCACTAGAACTTTCATCGCTTCCTCCTTTTGCTTCGTATTTGGCCGCCCGTGCAAACGAGCGATCTGCCTATTAGAGGACTCATATAACCGATGGTTGCAAAATAATCAGAGGTTTTTATCTCCAACGGTCATAAATTAACAGATGGTTGCAAACACTGCAAAATGGGACTACGCTATCGAAGTGACATCCACATCACCAAGTCGCCGGGTAGAGCGCAAGGAGAAGTTGCGGGGCGAAATCCTGGCGGCCGCCAGCAAAATGTTTGCCGATCGCGGTTACGAAGCCGTGACTCTTCGCGAGATCGCGAAAGAGATCGGCTATACGCACGCCGTGATCTATCAGCATTTCCCCGATAAATGGCACATTCTTGCCGAGCTGAGCCGCGAGACGATCGCGCTGATGGTGCAAAACTTCGACGAGATTGCCGCTAAATATCATTCGCCGAAAGAGCGTCTTTTTGCCACTTCACGTGGCTTGATTCAGTTCTGCACTGCCCATCCACAGCAGTTCCGCAACGTCTTCTTCGGGCCTGAGAACCGCAACGGCATTCGCGCTGGACAATATATCAACGACATTGGCGCGCCATTGTTCGAACGTTTCGTGCAGCTCTTTTTCGATGTTGCAAAGGATGAAGGATTGCCGAATCGGGATGACATGGTGATCGCCCATACCTGGTGGTTTACGATCTTTGGCCTAACCACACTCTTTGTTATCCAAGGGGTTGTGCCTGACCTGCCTGACCAGGCTCTCGTGGTCGAGCAAACGATCGCAACGCTTTGGGCGGGCGTCAAGGCTGTTCCGCGATTGCCGAAGACTGCAACTTCTAAGCGATCCCGCCGATCCAGTGCCTCAAAGCGATCACAGCTTCTGCCTACATAGGAGTTGTTGGAGGGTCTAACCCAGCGCGGACCACGGCATTTCCTGCTAATGCGCACGTCGCCGGGAGAGTTCTAGTTTTACGCCGAATCGCCAATGCGCTCATCGACATATTCTGTCCGCATAACCGACAGCGGAAGATTGGATCAGTCTGGACCTACATTGGGTTTGTTGACGGAATTCGGCCGTGGGGAATGGTTCGATCCCGACTAGGTCCACCAAATCCCAACGGAGTATCGTCGTCACGGTTTTTTTACCCCAGTCGGTCGTCCGAGCTGCTTCCTGCGTGGCGCGATGTCCGCGCCTCCTCCAGCCTTGTAGTATCCCTGCTGGTTTTCAATTCTGCTGCGAAGGCAGAGCATCTGCCGGCAAGATCATCTTTCCGTCGAGAAGACATATTCTGTAACACTGTGAAATGTTTGACCCGGCTTGAGCTCCGTTGAGGGAAATTGAGGTTTATTGGGAGAATCCGGGAAATGCTGAGTTTCCAGACATAATGCGGCGTGCTTCGCGTAGACATGCCCGTGCTTTCCATGGATTGTCCCGTCGAGGAAATTTCCGGAATAGAGCTGGACGCCGGGTTGGGTGGTTTTCACAAGCAGGACGCGCCCAGTCCTGGGGTCCAACACGCGGGCAGCCTCGTGGAGCGACTGATGATCGCGGTCTTGGTTCAGAACAAAATTCATGTCATAGCCTTTTGCAAAGCGGAGTTGCTCATTGTTTTCGTCAATTCGTTTGCCGACCGGTGTTGGCGTGCGAAAGTCGAACGGAGTGCCTGCGACCGCGGCCAATTGTCCAGTAGGAATCAGTCCTGCATTGACGGGAGTGTAACTTTTGGCAGGAATAGTGAGGACGTCATTCAGGATATTGCCCTGCCCTTCACCGGACAGATTGAAGTAACTGTGGTTGGTCAGGTTTAATACGGTGTCGGCATCCGTCGTTGCGAAGTATTCGATCCTCAAGGCATGCGCTCTCAACGTGTAGCTGACGCGTGTTGTCAGTGTCCCAGGGAAGCCCTGGTCTCCATTTTTACTAACCAGGGTCAACTCCACTCCATGGGGAATCTCATGAGCGCTCCACGCTCGCTTGTCGAACCCTACAGTTCCTCCATGTAGAGTGTTGTCCCCATCGTTCTTCGGCAGATCATAGCGCTTGCCGTCCAGAACGAATGTGCCGCGACCGATGCGATTGGCATATCGCCCAACGATGGCACCAAAGTAGGTTTTGGAGTCGGTTGTGTATGGAGTCAGGGAGTCATAGCCGAGCACGACATCTGCCGTTTTGTCGTTACGATCTGGTACGTCCAGTGAGACAAGGCGAGCGCCATAGGTGATGATGCGGGCCTGCATGGCGCCTTCTTGCAGTGTGAAAATGTAGATTTTTGTTCCATCCGGCATGGTGCCGAAAACGGACTTCGTTACTTCCCCTTGCATACACAACCCCTGAAAACCAATGATGCATACCAGGAAAATATACTTGAACGCTGCACGCCTCAGTCGAAGGATGACCACTCTAGCTCCTGTGATGTTGCAAATGAATCTCAATCACTTCAATCGAGTATGCCGGAAATATACGGTGCAAGTCGGAAGAAACATCCACAATCGTGTCGCTGAGCGGGGCGATTCTTGTGGGATCGGCAAGTGAGTTGGTTTCCTCGGTAGAATGACCGCTCAACGTTGTCACGGCAGCTGTTGAACTCGGTTGATCCTTCCCAAGGAGCTGGATGTCGAGATATTGCCGTTGGGAGGAAGCGTTGACCACTTTCAAATACAGAGTCCGCCTGACGCTGTCGCGCGTTACAGAATAGTACAGCAAGGGCGCCGCGCCGGTCAGGCTGGACGCCAATACTTGATTGCCCACGTGATTGCTGAACATGACCTGGGCGTAGTAGCTGGGCGAACCGTAGCTCTGAACCGCGTCGTAGCCGATCAAATCCGGCACCCATTGGGACGCCCCCGGATTCACGTTAATCAGCAGCGGAGCATAGCTCTGCATGATGACGATGTCGCTGTTGCGCTCGAGGCCGGTCATCCACGCTGCATCGGCGAGCGCGGCACCCATGTCCGGGGTGGGCGAGCCTTCGCGCGTCGCCCATTCCCCGACAAATACCTTAGGACCATTGCGGTCAGTGTGGTCGTAGTGATGCGTGTCCTGTAAAAACTGGTCCGCGGTCCGATAGAAATGCTCGTCGACAACATCGGGCACGCGACTTTTGACCGAGGTGGTTGCGATCAACTGCAACTGTGGATAGGTCTTCTTGATCGCATCGAAAAACTGCGCAAACCGGCCGTCGTAGCTGCCGGAGGTATCGAACCAATCTTCGTTCCCTATCTCAACGTAGGTAAGCGGGAATGGAGCTGGATGGCCGTGCCGAGCACGCACAGCGCCCCATTTTGTATCGCTGTCCCCAGTGACGTATTGAATTTCATCCAGGGCGCTCTGCACATAGGGTTCCAGGTCGGGTCCCGGGGTGACGTGTTCATGTTTCAGGGAATAGCCGGCATACACGGCGAGCACAGGTTGCATGTGCAGGTCCTGGCACCATTCCAGAAATTCCAGTAGCCCCAGCCCATCCGAACTGCGATAACCCCAGGGGCTTGAATGGGTGGGGCGATCGACCAGCGGGCCAATGGTCTTCTTCCAGTCGTACCAGTCCTGGAGGTGATCGCCTTCCAAGAAATTTCCACCCGGCAAACGCAGGAATGCGGGATGCATGGCAGCTAGTTTTTCCATCAAATCGATTCGGT
Organism: uncultured Acidobacteriota bacterium; assembly: GCA_963756315.1. Lineage (GTDB taxonomy): Bacteria > Acidobacteriota > Terriglobia > Terriglobales > Acidobacteriaceae > JAKAAZ01. The sequence continues at coordinate 46,350 of CAVWNI010000009.1, read as the reverse complement.
TTCCGTTGACCGTATCTTTATATGTTGGCGGAAACAGAGAGATAAGGCTGAACCAGAGAGTCTCCGGATGCGTCGCCGACACTACAAGATGATTGCTTGCAGAATCCACAATCGGTCCGGTTCGCAGCGTCATGTAGTATTGCATCCACTCCGACGTCAGAGAGGGAACGGAAGCGGTCGCGACCACTGCGCCGGTGTTGTTATTCACTAGGCTCATCGTTACCGGACCGGTTCTGTCGGAATCTGCCTTGGCGTAAAACGATCCCTTGTAGGCGGTATTTGCCTGGAGCGGGATGCCCCAGTAGCCGGCGTTCGCGATGCCGGCCGGATCTGAGTCGTCCGCTTGCTCCACAATAAGTTTCAAGCTGCTGGTTAAAGCGGTGCTGGGCCCGACGCTTTTATCGATTGACATAGAAGCACGCGCATTTCCATACCGCACAATCCTCCAGTGTTCGGGATGGCCGGAATTGTCTTGAAAGGTTCGATTCCGCACCAGCTCGCCGTAGATTCCTCCATCGTAGGAATGATTGATCTCCTCCGTCATTAGTCCGTACAGCATGGGGCTGACGTGCGCGATGGCCTTATCGGTTTGGATTCGCAGCACGGCCTCGTTGGCAGGCTTGGACGGTAACTGCGCGAACAAAAGGGGCGCCAAAGTCAGCGCCAAGGCGACGGTTCCCCCGCGTACGACGGAGGATCGAAGCGTTCCTGCCAGCAAACCATGAGAATGGCGAATCATTTTCCCTAGAAGGGTATCACTGCATGGTTTCCGGCTGTTCATTCACGGGTGAATCTCCACACCCCATCATGACTTCAGAACGTGAGACCGAACGTGGTGCTGACGCCGAATTGATTCTTCAATGCGTTCTCTGGGGGTCGGTTATCGAAGGTGTCAAACATGTTCAATCGCAAGACAATGTCGTGGGTAAAGTTGACCGAGTAACTGGTGTTCAGGTTGGAACGGATTCGGCCCGCGTCGGAAATGCCGGGGTACACCTGGAGGCTCGTCGAGAGCTCGGATGTGTTGAAACGGAACCAGTCGTAGTTCAATTCGATCAGGCCCTCCAGGTTCTGATCCTGGGGACTCATCCCAGATTCCGGGCTGTAAGCTTCTCTGACATACACCAACCCACCCAGCCAGGAGAACTGTGTGGTGTTGGTGCGAATAAAGTAGCGGCCATATCCTCCTCCGTACGTCTGGCGAAGATCGAGGCTTTGCTGGTCGCTGGTGAGAAAGTCCAGCAGGCTGCCGACAAAGGCATGCCTCGACAGATAAATGGAAGAGGTACTCGACAGATCCTGGCGGTTGGAGCTGTTGGAGCCAGATTGGCTACTGTAGTTTGAACTCAATGCAGCGCCCATCTGGAACTTTGTCGAACTATAAGAGGTATCCGCATCGAGGTTGAGCGACGTCGCCGTGCTCCCGCTTACATAACTGGCACCCAGGTTCACAGAGCCCTTCACCTGCCGCCAGAAACTGCCCTTTTGGCTCTGGAACGCAACCACGTTCGCGGCCTGCACGCGCGTTTGGATCGTACCGTCCTGAATGAGGAAATCCTGGTTTGGGTTTTCTTTCGCGGGTATCTTCGTGATGGTGCCGACGTATCGTTTCCCGTTGGACATCTCCAACTGGAAGCGTGCCGTACTTTGCACCTGGTCCACTTGCAGCCAATCCACTGGAATTGGAGCTACGACGTATGGGGTTTCAATGAACAGCTGGCCGTGGTCCAGTTTTTTAATTTTGCCGGTAAGACGATCGCCGTTCTTCATCACAACGACGTCGCGACGCTGGGCTGCCGCCGAAAATGGCGAAATCGAGAGGCAACACAAGGCTACCCAGCAGGCACCGGCGATAAGACGAGTTGGAACCTGCATCACACTGACTCCGCTCAAGATCATTCCCCGCTTCCAACTAGGTATCGCGGCGTCCGACCTGCGTTTTGATCGGTGAATTGAATGATTCTCGATTGGGCAATACCTTCATCGCATTGCGAAAATTCTGACCCCTGCGATCCCGCAACAGCCAAGACCGTCAGTCGACCAGTTCTCGTACTGCTTGGATGAGGGGCAAACCTCTTAATTCAGAGACGGTGTAAAACTCAACGGTGGGTGGTTCGCAACCCAGCTCCATCAGCAGCAGGAATTTCTTATAAGCGTCCGATCGGATGTGCCGAAAGAAGTCAGTCTCTGTTTTCCAATAGGATTCGACGCGCAGCACACCTGGATCGCCCACATGCTGATACAGTTGGCAGCTTGTGCATCCAGGCTCGGCCTCAGTCGGGCCAGCCAACGAGGACAGGGCCCGGCGCAACTCATCGCGCTTTTCTGGATGAGCTCTAATATCCACGATCTCGATCACTACAGTTCCGCAGGCAGTCGCCACCTTACTCCTCTTCTCGATAAAGAGATCGGTCACTGAGTGTATAGCAAGGCTGATTCCAAAGCCGACGGGTGACGCCGCAGAGGCAATCTATTGCGCTGCAATGGTTTCGAGCAGCAGAAACTCGGCCACCGGGAGGATTGTTCAAGCGCTACCCCAAGATATCGGAGTGCCCACAACATATGGGAGAATTTCCAAAAAATAAATTGCCGGAAGATAGAGATGGAGTATATTGATTGTCACTATCCGCGCGTGATCTGGTCAAAACCTATCCACCCCCGGATGGAGATGACGCGCAGTCCCCGCAGGGAGATACTCGATCTTGGAACACGCGACCACAGCGCTGAAAGGAATTTCGTACAATGGGCGCCATCACGAACCGTGGGGAGAAACCACTCCCCTTCGAGCGACTGCTTATTGATCTCTCCACGCCGTTTATCAATGTCACGGCCGATCAGATTGACAGCAAAATTGAGGCAACGCAGAAGACCCTTTGCGATAGTTTGGGATTGGATTACAGCGCGTTAGCCCAATGGGACGAGGCAACGGGTTTACTTGTAATTACTCATTCCTGGGTCGCAGACGGCAAGGTCTCGGGCCAGAGGTTCGCTCAGCAGGACATTGCGTGGCTGGCGACAACCATCTCTCGTGGCGAAGCTATTCGAGCGGATCACCGGTTCCTGCCGGGCGAAGCCGCGAGGGAGGTTGCAGGGTTTTTTCCGCGTGGAATCCAATCCTCCATTTTTTTGCCTCTCAAGGCCAGTGACAAGATCTTAGGTTTCTTATGCTTCGGCACGTCGCGGTCTGAACGTGAATGGCCAGATGACTTCGACGAACGGCTGAGCGTGATTGCCGACGTATTTGCAAACAGTCTGGTTCGAAGTCGTCTCGACGATGCACTTGTGCAAAGTCATGAACGGAGGACGCTGGAAGCCAATGAGCGATTTCGGGTGGCAATTGAATCGTTTCCGACCGCGGTGATCCTGGCAAACAGTGAAGGCAGGATTGTGTTGACAAACTCGCGAACGGCGGTGGCGTTCGGCTATACCCAGGACGAACTATTTGATCGGCCGATCGAGATGTTGATCCCGCAGCGTTTCCGAGGAAGTCATGGCGCGAATCGCGCCAAGTTTGCCGCGCACCCCAGCGCCCGCGCGATGGGCACTGGCCAGGAACTTTATGGCTTGCGACGTGATGGGTCCGAATTCCAGGTCGATGTCGCTCTGACGCCGATCCAGGGCGATGGGGACATGCTAGTTTTGAGCGCTATCGCGGATGTCACCGATCGAAAGCTTTCAGAGAAGACGTTGAGCGACTTGAATGCCCGCTTGCTCGAAGCCAATGAGCAAATCCGGAAACTGAAGGAGCAGCTGGAACGCGACCGAGTTGCTGACAAGCGTGAAATCAGACTTGAGTCGAATCATGTTGAGATTGTGGGACGAAGTCAAGCGATCTTGCGGGTCCTGATGAGTGCAGAGCAGGTGGCTCCGACGGATTCGACCGTGCTCCTTCTCGGCGAAACTGGGTCAGGCAAGGAATTGGTTGCGCGAGCCATCCATAAAAGCAGCAAGCGCAACACTCGCCCAATGGTGACCGTCAATTGCGCGGCGCTTCCGGCATCTCTGGTGGAAAACGAGTTGTTCGGTCGGGAGCGAGGAGCCTATACCGGCGCGCTGACCCGAGAGATCGGACGCTTTGAGCTGGCGGATCGCTCCACCATATTTCTTGATGAGATAGGCGAGTTGCCGTTGGAACTGCAGGCGAAATTGTTACGCGTTTTGCAGGAAGGTGAATTCGAGAGACTTGGCAGCTCGAAGACTCTCCACGTGGACGTCCGCCTAATTGCTGCGACCAGTCGAGACCTGGAGGGAGCGGTTAGGGAAGGAAAGTTCCGCGAGGATTTGTTTTATCGCCTCAACGTATTTCCTATCCGCGTTCCGCCACTGCGGGAGCGTCGAGAGGACATTCCCATGCTGACGTGGCACTTCCTGCAGTTGCTGGGAGGCCGCATGGGTCGGGACGTTGAAACCGTCCGTGCCACGACGATGAAGGCGTTTCAAGCTTATCGATGGCCGGGAAATGTGCGGGAACTTCGCAATGTGATCGAACGCAACCTGATTGTCCACCAAGGCACCGTGTTTGAAGCCGAGTTGCCGGAGGGGGCGGGCACATCCTCGGTTGCGGGAACTACGATCGAGGAAGTAGACAGAGACCATATTTTCCGCACACTGGAACGCACAGGCTGGCGGGTGCGAGGTCCTGGGGGCGCGGCAGAGGCGCTTGGACTGAAACCCACGACCTTGGAAGCTCGTATGAAGAAATTGGGGATTGTCAGGAAATAAGCAGTCCGTCAAACAGCGATCATTCCTTTCTGGGATTTCCGGCGTGTTCTTGCCAGGCTACTGACCCACACCTTGCACTGATGGTCTGAAATCCTCACTCCAAGTTTTGACCGCGCCTCGCCGGAGCCTCAATCGGAAAGCCAGCCCGCTCCCCCCATAGCAGTATCACCTCCGGCATTTCGGAGGGTCTCCAACGTATCGGACGCGGTAGCGACCGACGTTTTTCACGGTCGGGCGACGCCTCTGCACAACCTGCTGATTTCTATAGGCTTATATCGCGAGGCAATTCAGGCAGGATTCGGAAGTCTGCTTGCCTCTAAGACAAAGGACCATCGCAACGGCGTCGCAGTGCTTATGCGATCAAGGAGCCAGCAATGCGCTATTCAAAGCTTGGGATCACAATTTTCGGCGTTCTATTAACACTCGCGGTTTCTTCGTCTGCGTGGGCACAAGATCCTGGCTGGCCGCGCCAGTTCGTTCGACCCGGTGGGACGCTGGTCGTCTACCAACCGCAGGTAGATGATTGGACCAACTATACCGACCTGAAGTGGCGAATGGCATTTCAGCTGACCCCCACGGGCGGCAAGCAAGTTGTCGGAGCTTTGTCGGCCACGGCGTCCACGCAAGCCAACACCGACACACACATGGTGTTTGTGTACAACATCAATATTGAGCACACCTATTTTCCGGGGCAAGATCCTGGAACTTCGGCGAATCTGGACCAGTTGGTTCGATCGTTTATGCCGCCGACGATCAATGTCGCGCTGGAGAGAATCGTCGCGTACATGCCCAAACCGCAGTCGCTGCAGCCAGTCGCTGTCAAAAATGATCCGCCCCGAATCTTCGTCAGCTACACGCCCGCGATTCTGCTTGGCGTAGACGGCGAACCGGTACTCGCCGATTTTGCGAAAACCACGGTGAAGTTCGTTGTCAACACTCAATGGCCCTTGTTTTTCGAGCAGTCAACCTCGCGTTTCTATCTGCTGGTCGACAAGATCTGGCTGAGCGCAAGCGATCTGCATGGCCCTTGGGTCCAAGTCATGTCGTTGCCGTATGCATTCAGCACGATGCCCTATTCGACAGAGTTTGCCGACGTGTGGAAGCAGATTCCACCTCGAGCAGTCGCCAATCCGATTATTCCTGCCGTCTTCTACAGCACCGTCCCCTCGGACGTAATCCTGTTCGACGGACGGCCGAGTTACACATCGATTCCGGGAACCCAGCTTGTGTTCGCCGACAACACCGACAGCGCGCTCTTTGTCTATAGCCCAACGCAAACGTACTATTACCTGACCGCCGGCCGTTGGTTCAGTGCGCCCACGCTGAACGGACCCTGGACATTCGCATCGATGAATCTGCCCCCCGACTTCGCCAACATTCCCTTGTCCAGCCCGGCAAGCGCGATCCTCTCCTCGGTACCCGGCACCAATGAGGCCAAAGACGCGGTCTTAATTGCGCAAATTCCGACGACCATGCTGATCAACCCCGCGACAGCTGCGGCCCAGGCCAATGTCAGCTATACCGGAAATCCGCAGTTCGCACCGATTGAAGGCACCAGCATGCAGTATGCAACCAATACGCCCGACAAGGTCATTCAGGTGGGAGATGTCTTTTACTTGTGCCTGCAGGGAGTATGGTTCGTTTCCACGACGCCAAACGGCCCGTGGACCACGGCGAGTTCGGTCCCACAAGTCATTTATTCCATTCCGCCCAGCTCGCCGGTCTATAACGTCACTTACGTCACCCAGGTCACCACCTCGACCGGGTATGTTCAGTCCAGCTACACGGCCGGATACATGGGCGCGTTCATCATGGGTGCGGCCGTTGGGGCCATCGTAGCCAGCGGTACGGGATATTATTATCCCCCCTATATCGGATACCCGATCGGGGGATATCCGGTGTATCGACCCTACCCTACGCCCTACGGCAGCACCTCGTATTACCACACGGCCAATGGAGCGTACGGGGTGTCGCAAACCGCGTATGGACCGTATGGTTCGGCGACACGCAGCGCATCGTATAACCCTTATACCGGAACGGCTGCGCGGTCCGCGTCTGTCTCAACTCCTTACGGGAAACAGAGTGTCGGCCAGGCGTACAACCCGTACACCGGAACCTATGGCGCAACCCACCAGGGGTCCAGTCCAAATGCGCAGTGGGGCCAATCCTATGTTTCGAACGGAAACAAGTCCGCAACCACGCAGCATTACACCAACGCATATGGAACAACAGCTTCGGCCCAGGGATCGCAGGGCGGCAAAGCGTACGGCACCTCCACCGCGCAGGGAACTTCTGCCGCCGGCAAAACCTCCAATGGCGATATGTATGCAGGGCACGATGGCAATGTGTACAAGAACACGGGCTCAGGCTGGCAAAAATCGGATGGCAACGGCGGCTGGAGCAATGTCAACACGACCGCGAATCAACAGAAGGCGCAACAGAGCGCGCAGAGCTATCAACAGCAGCACCCAAACAGCCAGGCGAATGCCCAGAGTTATCAGCAACAACATCCGAGCAGCCAATCTTATTCCCAACAACACCCGACGCAAAGTTCCAGCCAGTATCGCCCCTCCGGCAGCAACTCTACGCAAAGCCTCGATGCAGACCGGCAAAGCCGCATGACCGGCTCCGCGCAAAGTCAGCACTGGGGAGGAGGCGGCGGCTGGGGCGGTGGTGGCGGAGGACGCAGTTGGGGCGGAGGGCGAAGGTAGTCTTCGCAATCGACCCGACATGCTGCAAAACAGCTGAATTTGAATTGAGGATGCGATGGGAAGCGCCTGCTTCGACGCAGCTTGTGAGAGTTCATTGTGATGCGCGTCCACGCTTTGGCCGCGACGATCGCGCTGTTCTTTTTGGGCATGTGCGCTTCCGTCCGTGCTCAATCGCCGGAGTTTGTGCCGGAGATCGATACTCACGTCACCCTCAGTTCCTACATGCGAACCTATCTGGTGACCAAGGACGATCGAGATGCCGGCGCGTCCAGCCAATTCAGCGTGGGCCCCAGCCTGCAGTTTTACTTGAAACCGCTGGTGAGGATGAAGCGGATTACGGCATTCGATCTGGATGACGCGAAAGCGAGACCCCTGGTCGTGGAGGACGGGTATCGTTACCTGATCTCCCCCGATGAGCCGTCCACGCAGCGGATGCAGCCCATGGCCACCTCGCACTTCCCTTTAAAGGCTGGATTTCTGGCGTCGGACCGGAACCGGGCGGATCTGGATTGGAAGGGCGGAGTGTTCACCTGGCGTTATCGCAACAAGTTAACCGTGGAGCGCACTGTGGACGCTGGCGGCTATCATTTCATCCCATACGTGGCTGCCGAACCGTACTACACCAGCCAATACGGCAAATGGAGCACGACGGATCTGTATGTCGGAGGCTCGTTTCCGGTCGGAAAGCACGTGCAATTCAACTGTTATTATGACCATGAAAACAACACGGGAAAGAGTCCGAATCAGCCCAAGAACTATGTCGACATCGCGATGCAACTGTATTTTTCGGCGAAGGCGAAGAAGAAGTAAAGAAGGGAGCGATTGGCGTTTCCGTCACGACGCTCCCCATAGGAGACAAGTTACGAGACATCTGGATACGCTTGCTTGCTACTCGAGCGCTTTTCCGGTGGCCTTACCGGCATCTTTCACGCCGACCGCAGTCTTCTCGCCACCTTTTTCCGTGTACTTCACCGTGACCTTGGTACCCTTCTTTGCACCCATGTAGGTGTCGACACTGCCCTTGTCGATATCCTTGCCAGTGTCCTCAGTGCCCTTGGCGACGTCTTTGCTGGTGTCCACCGTTCCCTTGTCAATGGCTTTACCTGTATCTTCAGTGCCTTTGGCGACGCCTTTTCCTGTATCTTTCGTTCCCTTCACGACCGTTTTGTCTGTCCACTTGAAGGTGTGCTCAGTCCCATCGGCAGACTTGACGACGAAGGTTTTGGTTCCCTTGTCGACGCTTTTTACAACGCCACTGATACCGTGCACCACGTCTTGCGCGACCGCACTGTGCAGCCCTATCGTGATGACAATCGCGATGAATCCCGCCAACACTGCCTTGAATTTATTTCTATGAAGAGCCATCGTGAATCTCCTTATGTGGGTTGGGGTGGATAGGTGCCTAGGCGGAGTGGCAACGAATCCACCGGCAGGTCAATTTCGCAAGTTCGCGCTTCCAGGGATGGTGACCGGTATTGTAGGTCAACGGCGACCGTCTAGAAAGAAAATTCCAATCCCGCTGTCGCGCCCTTTTGGGTCATGTGGAGTCCGAGTCGATCGGTCTGTGCGTTGACGATCAGGCGCGTGGCCAGTCCATATCCGGCCTTGAGGCTGAAATGTTTGCCCACCGAATAGCCGATGCTGTCTTCCAACTGTACGTAATTTCCGTAGCCAAAGAAGTACATCCCATATATGTCTCCTTCAACGAAAAAGCGAGGAGATTTGATGGGGTACAGACGGTATTGCGGCCCTGCAACGGGAATCGGAGCCCAAAGGGACCCGCTCGCCGATTTGGCGTCATACTGGGTTCCGTCCCCTGTGACCTGGGCCTGGGCGCTGATCTTGGCTGTGGTATCAAACATGTTGAAGTGGATGCCGATGCCAAGATGGCCGCGTTTGCGCCGGATAATATCGTACTGGTAACCGGGAGAAATGAACAGAGCATCCAGTTGACTTTGTGTCTGCAGACCTGCCTCGAAGGTCTGGCCCTGAAAGGTGATGGTCCGATCGAGGACCTTTTGATTCGAAGAATTGAACCGGCTGAAGCCGAGCAAGAAATGATTTTTCCGGGTGAACTTCCAGTCCAATCCAGACATAAAGGTCGAATACGAATTGAAACCCAGGTCCTTCTGAAAATCGACCGGAACGGTGTCGCCGTGTCCCTGGATGTTGCCCGATGGAGTGGAATAGAACCACCCGCCATCGAGTCTCAATCTGTATTGATCGAAATCTTCGTGCTTCTGGGCGCGAAGAAACGGGGTAACACCAAGAAGCAAAAAGAGCGTGACTGAAATCGCCCTTCCCAGCGAATTCGACAAGGAGCGACTCTTTCCATACAGCAGCATCTGATGATCTCCTAAGTAGCGTGATTACAGTGCACGCTATGTGCCATTCATGGCCGCTTGGACCAGCGGCCACCAACGAAAGGAAGCTGGAAACGCGTCACGGAAATCAATTCACCGTAAGGGGTTGAACCCGAAGCCGCTTCGCAGCTCCGATTGGCGACTGAAAGCGCATTCCGTTACCGCGGATAGCGTCGTGAACATCACCCCTCCCCAGCGACCGCCCAACGTGTTTGCCTCCGACATTTCGGAGGTCCCCCGAAATGACGGAGTAAGGCCAGGGCGCGTGCCGGTATCATGCCATCCGTCGGCGCTCGCAAATGTAGTAATTCGTTACAACTTCACCCCTATCGGCGGCAAGTTGGCCTTTGGCCGGTAGGTTGCACCTTGACGCAGACACAAGTCCCTCACAAGTCCCTTGAAGATTCAAGGGAAGCCGCGAATGGTTTAGCCACAAGCAGGTGAAATCGTTCTTTTGAAGACACCACGGGGACTCGGCGGGGACGGCGTACTTCCGAGAACGTAGACGCCTGGTGGTAACGCACAACACGAAAGACTAAAGGAGCACTAACCCAATGAAGTGGATGAGATGGATGTTTCCCGCGGCAGCTGTGGCTGTCATTTCCCTGGCCCCCAACGTTTTCGCCCAGGCGGCGGCAGCCCCGCCGGCATCGGCTGAAACACAGCCGACTACAGATGCGCAGAATACCAATATCCAGGCATATGTCGAATTGCTGCGCTCCAATGTGCAGACCGCAAAGACACAAGTGTTAACCGAGACCATGCAGCTGAACGACGCGCAATCCGCGAAATTTTGGCCCATCTATCGCGAGTACAACGTAAAGCTGCAGGCCCTGAACGACAAGAAGCTTGCCGGAATCCAGCAATACGCCAAGGAATATGACACGATGACCGACGCTCAAGCCGATCAACTGGCCAAGCTCGCACTTGACCTGGAGAATCAGCGCAACGATCTGAAGAAAGCTTATTACCAAAAGTTTCGCACCGCCCTTGGAGGCATCATTGCCGCCCGCTGGCTGCAGGTAGAAAACCAGTTGCTGATGGTCATTGATCTACAGATCGCATCTTCGTTGCCGGTGGTCAGCAATCCGGCGAGCAACTAGATCCGTGAGAGGAGAAGGATTGATGAAAAGGCGCGCATGTTTAGCTTTGTGTACCGCATTGGTTGTTCTGGCAAGCGCCAAGGCCGATACCTTGAGGCTGCGCTCCGGCGTCATCGTTCAGGGCACGTTCCTGGGTGCGGATACGCGCCAGATGACGTTTGTCACCAGCAGCGGACAGACCCAGACATACTTATTGAGCAACGTTCGTGAAATCACTTTCACACCGCCCCCACCGCCACCACCCCCGCCTCCGCCCCCCCCGCCTCCAGGGCATCCTCCTGCCAACGTCACACTTCTGGCGGGAACGTTAATTCCTGTGCGTCTGGTGAACGGGCTGAGTACCAGTACGAATCATACCGGCGATCGATTCACCGCCGTCCTTGACTCGAACCTGGTCGCGAATGGGGTTGTCGTGGCCTATCGGGGAGCAACGCTGCACGGGATCGTGACCAAGGCCGAGCATGCCCGCCGATTAACCGGCAGATCGGAACTGCAAATTGCGCTCACGGATATCGTGATCAACGGAGCCGCGCAACAGATCAGCACCAGCGGCTTTCAGCAGAAGGGTTCAAGTGAGGGTGCCAACACCGCCAAAAAGACGGCGGCCGGGGCCGGGCTTGGAGCAGCGATCGGAGCGATCGGAGGCAACGCCGGACGAGGGGCTGCCATTGGGGCGGTTTCGGGATTGGGCATATCGATGATCAAAAAGGGAGAAGCGATCGTGCTTCCTGCTCAGACGTTGCTGGAGTTCAGCCTCGCTGAACCTACAATTTTGCCGGTGCAGCACTGAGGGAGTTGCGAGGATTGCTGGTTCGAGAAAGACATGAGCCATCCGATCGCGATTGCTTGCGGTGGTTGGGTTGGTGGAGTTGAGACGGTCTCAGATAGCTAAGCAGCGAGGACTCGAATTATGGAATGGAGGAAGGTATGAATTCGAAAGTGAGCAAGAGCATACTGCAATTCGTCGCGCTCGTGGGCATCGTTCTATTCGCGTATGGCGCTGCCCAGGCGCAAGATGTCACCTACAACTTTGCACCCGGTACGAACTTCTCTAAGTACCACACCTATAAGTGGGTTAGGATTCCTGGAGCCCAGTATCCCGATCAGATTCTTGACGAGCAGATCAAACAGTCGATCGATTCGCAGCTAGCGGCGAAGGGATTTGTCAAAACCGACGCGGATAACGCTGATCTTGACGTCGCGTACCAAGTTTCCATCAAACAGGAGCAGCAGTGGAATGCCTATGGGATGGGAGGCGGCTGGCGCATGGGCGGTGGGATGGCGACAGCGACGCAGTCGACGCTTCAGATTGGGACACTTGGTGTCGACTTCTATGATCCAGCGGCCAAGCAACTAATTTGGCGGGGATCTGCGACAAAGACTCTGAATCCACCCAAGGACCCGAACAAGAGACAGAAGAATCTCGACAAAGCCGTGGCAAAGCTGTTGAAAAATTTTCCGCCACCGGCGAAGTAGGGTCCGACATCGTGAGCGCCAATCCAGTCCGAGTGGAGCGACGCAACCATGTCGATGCGGAGACGACAAAAGCGCCTTCAGGGGTGATCCTGAAAGACGAAGTGAACGCGGTTCAGTGTGGTTGATCTGGAACTCTGTGAACGTAGTCACAGATGGTTGCAATCGGGCGCACATGGGCTCCAACCACGTTGGCGAGCGATCAAAATTCGCCATGCATCACAAGGAGAAAGTCAATGCAACGGATCACTCTTCAGAAATGCGCTGTGATGTCTATCCTCGCTGTGGGCATGGCGGCGTCGGCTCCCCAAGCGAACTCACAGTCGCCGAGTCCCGAACTCCAACAAAAGGTCGCCGCTCTCAAGCAGGCGCTGGGGCAGAACAAGCAGGCTCTCAGCCAGTACACCTGGGTTGAAACACAGCAGATGATCCTCAAGGGCGATGTAAAGTCCACGCAACTGTTTCAATGCCAGTATGGGCCCGACGGTAAGGTCCAGAAGTCTCCGATCGGGCCGCCCCAGCCACCGCCGAGCAACCCGCGCGGCATGAAGGGCCGAGTCGTCGAAAAGAAAAAAGGGGAGATCAAGGATTACATGGAGCAGGTCGCTTCACTGATGAAGTTCTACGTGCCGCCAACCCGAGCCCAGATACAGAACTCATTCCAAGCGGGTAAGGCCTCGATCCAACCGCAAGGCGGACTTGTCACTCTGGTATTCCATGACTACGCCGTACCGGGAGACTCTATGTCGGTGACGATCGACGGCGCAACGAATAAGATCCGCTCTTTCGTTGTCAACACATACCTCGACGATCCTTCCCAGGTGGTGACTTTGAATGCCGTCTTCCAAAGCCTGCCGGATGGAACTAACTATGTTGCCCAAACGGTCCTTGACGCAACCGCAAAACAGGTTCAAATCAGGACCACAAGCGCCAACTTCAACAAACTATAAGATGAGTTCTTCGTCGCTCCGTTTTCCTATTTCGGCGAACCATAACGAGACCCGCTCCAAAGGCGGGTCTCGTCGTCGGATGGGCCGAGCCTAAATAGTCTAGATTCTGGGGGTTCACCGATGACAAAGAGAATTTTAAGGAAACCAGGAGTCCATTCTTTCCCGCTGCTTTTGCTGTCCCTGTTATTCGCGTCGGCCACAATGCAGGCTCAGCAAAGTAATCCCCAGGGTGCGGGCGACACGCCCATTGCACCGGAAGGGACTCAAGTTGCAACCGAGCAGACCCCATCGGCGGCGGCAAATACGAATGCGTTGCAGAAGGCTACACAAAATCCTGTGGCGAGCCTGATCAGTGTACCGATCCAGAACAACAGTAATTTTGGGATCAGTCCCGGGGACAGAACACAGGACGTCCTTAATATCCAACCGGTTATCCCCCTCGGCATTTCCAAAAACTGGAATCTCGTCCTTCGCTGGATTGCGCCGATCGTTTATCAACCTATAGCGAATCCGGCGTCGACGATAGAGACGGGCGTATCCGGCCTTGGGGATATGCAGCCAACGTTTTTCCTTGTGCCGAAGAAAACGTCGAAGCTGATTTGGGGCGTTGGGCCAATTCTTCAGTTACCGACTGCAACCAGTACATACCTGGGACAGGGAAAGTTGGGCATCGGACCGTCCGTCGTTCTGTTGACGCAACCCGGCCACTGGACAATCGGTATGCTGGCAAACAACGTCTGGTCTATCGCCGGTTCAGGCGGTCGCCCCGCGGTCAATCAATTTCTGATGCAATACTTCATCAACTACAACCTGAATAAGGGATGGTATTTGAGCACTGCACCCATCATTACCGCGAATTGGGAATCCTCCAACGGAAACCGATGGACGGTTCCGTTTGGTGGGGGCGTGGGAAGAATCATGAAACTTGGATTTCAGCCCGTGAATCTGAGTGCCTCTTTCTACGGAAACGCCGTATATCCGACGGGAACCTCATCGTGGAATATGCGTCTGCAGATTGCTTTCCTGTTTCCCAAGCTGACCAAGCAGCAGGAGCGAATGATGATGGAGCAGAAACTTAAACAGTTGCAAGCGGAGCCACCAACGAAGTAGTGGTGTACGGTGTGAGGTGTGGAGGGGCGCCGATGACGGATATTTGCCAAGTAGGCAGAAGGCTGTTTCTATCCTGGAGCCTGCTGGTCCTGGCCGTGTGGGGCGTACCAGGGCGAGCGCATGGCTTCGCTGCTTCGCCGGGTAAGACTCCGCAGCCAGCCAGTGAACGCGGCTTGCCCCTGAGCTTCGCACGCGAAACCGGTGACTTGAACTCAATGGTCAAGCGTGGGAGAATTCGCGCGCTCGTCTTCTACAGTCGCACCGGTTTCTTTTACGTCAATGGCCGGCCACAGGGCATAAACTACGAAGCACTCCGCGCCTTCGAAGAATTCGTGAATCAGAAGCTGCACACCGGCGCGCAACCTGTGCAAGTGACCTTCATTCCAATCCGTCCGGATCAAGTGGAAGCTGCTCTGACCCAGGGAATGGGGGATCTGGTCGCCTACGGGTTGGTGGTCACGCCGGAACGCGAGAAGAGGGTCGCGTTTTCGATTCCAGTGGCTACCGACATCAAGCAGATCGTCGTCACCGGGAAAGACTTCGGCCAAGTGAAATCGCTGCAGGATCTGAGCGGGAAAAAAATTTACGTCAATCCGCTATCCACGTATTATGACAACCTGCAAAAGGTGAACGTCACCTTGCGCAAACAGGGCAAGCCGCCGATTCTGATCGAGAAAGCGGACGCAAATCTTGGGGACGAGGATCTGCTGGAGATGGTCAATGCGGGCATCATTCCCGCGACCGTCACCATTACGGAGCGCGCAACACTTTGGGCGAGTGTGTTGCCGAACATCACACCTCATCCGGATATTGTGATTGCCAGCCAGCAGGACCTGGCGTGGGCGATGAGAAAAAACAACCCCGAATTGAAAGCCATGGTGGATGAGTTCGCCAAGACGCATCGCATGGGAACATCCTTCGGCAATACGTTGCTGCGCCGTTACCTGCAGAACACCAAGTGGATCAAAAATCCAACCACTGCAGCGGAGATCCAAAAGTTCAACGAGAACATTGCGTACTTCAAGAAATACTCGGCGCAATACAGCATGGACTATCTGCTGGTCGTAGCCCAGGGCTATCAGGAGTCGATGCTGAATCAATCTGCGCGAAATGGCGGCGCAGTGGGGATCATGCAGGTCAAGCCGGCACTCGCCGCGGCTGCGCCCATCAGTGTCCATAATGTCACAACCGCGCAGAACAATATTGAGGCCGGCGTTAAGATGTTGCACATCATCGAGGAGAAATATTTCAACGATCCTAAAATTGACCCGATGAATCGCTTGCTGTTAACTTTCGCGGCCTACAATGCTGGCCCGACGCGCATCGCGGCACTTCGGCGGGACGCCGCAGCACGGGGACTCGATCCCAATGTATGGTTCGGCAATGTTGAATTGCTGGTCGCCCAAAGAGTCGGTCAGGTGACGGTGCAGTACGTGAGCAATATCTACAAATATTACGTCGCCTATAAGCTGGTCGTTCAGCAGGGTGGAACCCTGCAATAGTGGCGTGGGCTGCTTTGGAAAGGGACGATTTCATCGGCAACGCGATTCGACCCACGAAACAGGAAAATTGAGCGCTTCATTGCGAGGATGCCCATGGAATCGGAAGCAGAGAAGGAACTCGGTATAGACTCCGTCGCTGACGTTTCTCGCGCGGCGGCTCACACGAGATTATCGCTGGTGCGCGGAGGCCCGTTTTATCGCCTGCTGCGGGCGGTCGGACTAATCCGTCCGCCGCAATGGAATCTGGGACGCCGAATTGCTGCACTGCTTGCGATCGCGTGGCTTCCGATGGTCATCATCACGGCAATTTCGAATCGCGCAGGCTTGCACTCGCTGCTATTCGATCCTCGTGTGTATGCGCGACTCTTCGTCGCCATTCCGGCGCTCATCGTCGGTGAGGTAATGATGGATGGATATTTTGGCGCTATGCTCAGGCATATCCACGAGGCAAATCTGCTCGATGCTGCCGATGAAACTCGCATGGATCATGTCCTGGCGCAATTGAAGCGTCTGCGTGACGCTTATTGGCCAGAGCTGCTGATCCTTCTGCTGGCCGTTGTCAGCATCGTGAACAACATGTCGAACCACGGGGTACTCGACACAACGCCATGGCTTGGGCGGCGAATCGGAGACAGCTACCATTTCACCGCTGCGGCATGGTACGGAGTTGTAGTGGGTGCGCCGCTATGGAATTTCCTGCTGGGCCTGGCGCTTTGGAGATGGCTGATGTGGGCGTTTTACGCGTTTAAGCTGTCGGGACGCCGGCTCAAACTTGTCGCCTCTCATCCCGACAAGCGAGGAGGGCTAAGTTTCCTGGGGCTCATGGTGATGGCATTCGCCCCTACCGCATTCGCCGCCAGCAGCGTCATCGCCTCCAACTGGCGCAACGAAATTCTGCACCATGGAGCTCACTTGGCCGACTTTCGACTTGCGGCGATTGTTCTGGTCCTGATCATCTCGCTGCTCGCAATCGGCCCACTGCTGTTTTTCGTGCCACGTCTAGCGGCTCTGCGACAAAAAGGAATTCTGGAATACGGCATCCTGGGCCAATTGCACAGCAGTGAATATCACGAGAAATGGATTCACCATCGCTCTGGACATGAAGCCGATTTTCTTGTGGCCCCTGAAAGCAACACACTCACGGGCTTCGGCACCAGCTACGAGAAAATCGGGCAGCTCAACCCGTTTCCTATCGACATGGGATCTCTCTATGGACTGGCCGCCGCCGTTGCGATTCCTGGGCTGGCCGTGGTTTTAGCGCAAATTCCCTTCGCCGTCGTACTGGATGAATTGCTGAAGGCAGTGCACTAATCCCTAGCGGGGATGGCCGAGCCACGAGTATTGCCAAGCTACAGAAATATTTTGGTAAGCCCCGCCAAATTGGCTGTAGTCCGCATTGTTGTACCCGAACTTCAACGACCCGTGTTTCGTGATCGGGATCGAAGCAGTCGCGCCAAGATGCGAACCCAGCTGTCGGGTCGCCGTATTTTCCACGCCATTGACGGTGGTCACGCCACCAACCCAGAAATTTCCGTCCAGAGATACCCAGAGGCGCGGTTTGACGTCGTAGCTTAAGTGCCCTTCGAAGGAAGCGATGGGCTTTTGTGATTCCGGAACAGGAGCGGGGCTCGAAAAATATTCGGGATTGGTGGTGAAGAACCATGCCCCGGCATATCCGTCGATCAGCCAGTGGCCCCAGCGCTCGGAGTACCCAAATTCCGGCTTGAAACCCCAGCGGTTCGCGCCCCAGTTCACCAGCTTGTTTGGATCGTATTGGCCGGTCGGAGCGGACACGCGCAAGCTGACCCCTAACAGTGTTTTCTGCTTCCATTTCATGATCTGCCGTGCAGTCATGGACGGGCCGCCTTTCAGGTTTACCGATAGCCGACCAGTTGCGTCCAGGAGACCGGAGCGGTACACCTGTTCGTACTTGCCTGCCAGGTCACCCTGAAAGGTCCCGATCCCATAGGGCAAGGAAACGTTCGCATTGGCGGAGCGTCCGAAAAAGTTGAAGCCGTGGTAGTACGTAGCGATCTGCACATTGTAAGTTCCGGTGGCACCGGAAATGGGAGCCGCGCCGTTAAATAATATGCTGCCATTGAAATACGCATACGAGAGGATTACGGCGTTGGACCGCAGCGGTGTAATGACATACGCTCGGGGCGCCAAATCTTGCGCCATGCTGACCTGGAGCGCGAGTGTTGCCGTTACTATCCAGAATGCGAGTTTGGATGCCGGCCGCATAATACCCCGATCCTGCCTGGACCCACTTCGAGTTTCTTTCACCTAACGCGACCTGTTGAAAGGAGTGAAGTCTGTCATAACCTAACCTGACGCGGGGGCGGAAATACAGCTGATGATACCGTAGCAATCCGAACGCCAGATGGGGAAACCACGCTATGGCGAGCCGCTCGTAGCTCGACCAGGTCGGCAATTTTCGAAGCGATTTGAGATTTCGGCCGCCGGAACAGTTGGTGGGTCGCGACAACTCTGGGACGGAGAACTGTGTAACTCCACGGAAGCTTTCTATTCGGCGCCTACGACATTTGGGAGGAACTCCGAAATGTTCGGGGGCAAGCCCGCGTGTCCCGAATTCAGAATCTGCCGAAGAGGCGAGTTCTCATGGTTTTGGATTGAGCGGAACACAGCTTGGGCTTTGGTGCTCCGTTTGCTGCAGAAGTCTTACGGATCAGCTGGCGCAAAGCTGCCCGCTTTCGAATTGCCTTTCGCGACATGGTGAAGATTTTGAGCTTGCTGGGCTGCGTGGGGTGGTCGGTGGGACGTTCATGCTCGCAATATGTCGCTGACGCGGATCGACACCTCGGGGGAGGACAAGGACTATGAGATTACAACGGCTTCAATTCATGGGCATGCTGCTGGTTCTTACGACTTGCGTGGGCACGAGCGCCATTGCTCAGACGGAAAATGTCAATTCTGCGCCACAGTTGCCACAACAATACGCAGCCACCGCATTCGGACAGTCTGGCGGTCTGAACGGCAAGAGCATTGGCATTTCGCTGTATATCACGCAATGGACGAGCGATGAAGATGTCCAGGCCTATCATGCGACGCTCAACAAGGATGGATCGAACGGCCTGGTGAAAGCTCTGTACAAGTCGCCCGAAATAGGTCGACTCTCGCCAACCGGATTCGTTGGCGCTGCTTTTCGCATCGCGCGGTACACGTCAACGCCAGGAGGGGGGCTTCACATCGTAATGGTGACCGATCGCCCCATCGCGATAGGCGAAAACTACAATGGCACGCGTTCCCGAGACTACCCGTTCGGCATCGTGGTGCTCAACGTAGACAAGGATGGCAATGGTACCGGGACGCTGGCACCCATATGCAAGATTGGATTCAACAAGAATGGCCAGCTAGAGGTCGAGCACTACGGTCAGAAGCCTCTACGACTGGCGAATGTCCGTCGATCAAAATGACGGAGTCCGGTTCCGCCGAAGGACAGAAATCGGGCTCCCGGTTGGTGAAGCACGAACTGAGCCTGCAGGAAACACAACCTGGAAAACTCCCTGCCAGGTGCCAATTGACGATGCGGGCTTCGGCCCCTACCGCGACGATGTGCCGAGGTACGCGACCGGATCTTGCCTGAGAGAAGGCACTGGATCTGATTTCGCCTGGTTGTCTGTGTTCGCTGCGGCCGGGGAGATCCAGGCATGGGACGACAGGCTTCCCGAACTTAAGCGTGTCTTCTCTCGATCACCGGAATGATCGGGGTTGGACGTGAAACTTGACCGGCGATTGTTAATTCACACGATATTTCGGAGCCTTTCCAAGATCTGGTGGGGTGATCTCGGCAAACGATGAGTGAATCCTGTCTAAATGATGCGCTTTCAGTGGAATGGGATGGAAGGATGGAGCGTCTGATTGGCGCCGGGCTTGCATTCATCCTGACATCGACGGTTATCACCTTGCTGCAACGGCGATGATTTCAAGCTGATCCGCGCGTCGCCGACCTTGCGAAATATGGAGAAAAATAAATGACCCAGCTTTCAAACAATACCGCTGCCTTAACGGAAGACCAGGCGCGCACCATCGCCGTCGACGCCTACATCTACTTTTACCCGCTCATCACCATGGACATCACCCGGAAGCAGTCCACGAACATCGAAGCCGGCAAGGAATTTGGCAAGGGCCCGATGAATATGTTCATCAATGTCCCGGAGTATCCGCCGGCGGATTTCAGAGGTGTCGTTCGCCCCAACTTCGACACGCTGTATTCCGTCGCGTGGCTCGACTTGACGCAGGAGCCCATGATTGTCTCCGCTCCGGACACGAATGGCCGGTACTACCTGCTGCCGATGCTCGACATGTGGACGGACGTCTTTGCGTCGCCGGGTTGGCGTACCACTGGCACGAAAGCTGCCGATTACCTGGTCACGCCTCCGGGTTGGAGCGGAAAGGTTCCGGACGGATTCACGCAGCTTCCGGCTCCCACGCCGTATGTATGGATCATCGGCAGAACTAAGACAGATGGATCTTCCGATTACGATGCCGTGCACAAGATTCAGGCGGGTTATAGAGTCACGCCGTTGTCGCTGTGGGGAAAGCCCTCACAATCTGTAGCGGCGAAGGTAGATCCCGCCGTCGACATGAAAACACCGCCAATGGTGCAGGTCGACGCCATGGCCGCAGGGCCCTATTTCTCGTACGCGGCGGAATTGCTGGAGCTTCATCCCGCGCACATCACCGATCAGCCGATTTTGGCGCAGATGGAACGCATTGGGATTCGACCTGGGTCCAGCTTCGATATTTCGAAACTCGACGCCGCAGTGCAGAAAGGTTTACAGGCCGCACCAGCGGAAGCGCAGCAGTTGATGAAGTGGAAGGTGCCAACTCTCGCGCGGGTTGCCTACTACTGGTCGATGAACACGGACACGATGGGTGTCTACGGCAACTACTATCTGAAGCGCGCCATCGTGACTCAACTTGGCCTGGGGGCCAATCTTCCTGACGATGCAATCTACCCGCTGAACCTGGCCGATGCGGCGGGCAAACCGCTGAATGGAGCGAGTCGTTACACGATTCATTTTGATAAGGGCGCGACGCCTCCCGTGGATGCATTCTGGTCGATCACGCTCTACGACGCGGACGGATTCCAGGTGGACAATATCCTGCACCGTTTTGCAGTGAGCAGCTGGATGCCATTCGCATTCAATGCGGATGGCTCACTCGACCTGTACTTTCAAAACGACAGCCCCGGTAAGGATAAAGAAAACAACTGGCTGCCCGCGCCGAAAGAGGCCTTCAACCTGACCATGCGACTCTACTCACCGCAGTCGGCCGCGCTCACCGGCAAGTGGAATCCAGCGGCAGTGAAACAGGAATAAGGAGGCCCACAGCGCGCATGCGCCTGGCGGGTCAGTGGCTCTCAATCCACACGAGCGGCGGTCTACATTGCCTGCTGGCCGTGTCGCACCGAAATACAGATTTTCCCTGGAGACATGTATGACTTCGCAAGATGGTACTTCACGCACAGTGCTTCCCATCCCCGATAAACCACGTTCCGGCTTCATCACCTACGACGCGAAAGATCCGGAAACCAAGTTTCCGCCCATCACGCCGCTTCGGCCTCCTGCTGGCGCGCCGAATGTCCTGCTCATCCTGATTGACGATGCGGGTTTCGGCTCCTCCAGCGCCTTCGGCGGACCATGTAACACGCCGACGGCAGAAGCTTTGGCCGCCGATGGCCTGGAATACACCCGCTTTCATACAACGGCGCTCTGCTCTCCGACGCGGCAGGCGCTGCTGACCGGGCGCAACCACCACACGGTTGGGATGGGTGCGATCACGGAAATGGCGACCTCTGCGCCGGGTTACAACGCCACGTTGCCGAACACCTGCTCGCCCATCGCCCGGACCCTGAAGCTCAATGGATATTCGACGGCCCAATTCGGCAAGTGCCACGAAGTGCCTGTCTGGGAGACAAGCCCGGTTGGCCCTTTCGACGCGTGGCCCACCGGGGGAGGCGGATTCGAATATTTCTACGGGTTTATTGGAGGAGAGGCGAACCAATGGTATCCCTCGCTCTACGAAGGCACCACGCCGATAGAGCCGAGAAAGACGCCCGAAGAGGGCTATCACTTAATGGAAGATCTGACGGACAAGGCCATTGACTGGATCGGGCAAGAGAAGGCCCTCACTCCGGACAAGCCTTTCTTCGTCTACTTCGCGCCGGGAGCCACGCATGCTCCACACCACGTTCCGAAGGAATGGGCGGACAAGTACAAAGGAAAGTTCGACCAGGGCTGGGACAAGCTACGCGAGGAAATCTTCGCCCGGCAGACAGCAATCGGTGTGATTCCGCGGGATTGCCAACTCACGCCACGGCACACACAGATCCCGGCATGGGACGAAATGTCTGCCGCGCTCAGGCCCGTCCTCTGTCGACAGATGGAGGTTTACGCAGGATTCATGGAGTACACCGACCACCATGTCGGCCGGTTGGTGGATGCGCTGAAGAAGCTCGACCTGTATGAAGATACGCTGATTTACTACATCATCGGCGACAACGGCGCCTCCGCCGAAGGCACCCTGCAGGGCACGTTCAACGAGTTGCTCGGTCCGAACGGCGGTGCCGCACTGGAAACTCCGGAGTTCCTGACGGCACGGATCGGCCACTGGGGCGACCCCGATTCCTACCCTCACTACGCGGTGGGATGGGCGCATGCCCTGGACACACCGTATCAATGGACCAAACAAGTCGCCTCGCACTGGGGAGGCACGCGCAACGGCACAATCGTGCACTGGCCCAAGGGGATCAAGGGAAAAGGCGAAATTCGTTCACAGTTCTGCCACGTGATTGACGTCGCGCCGACGATCCTCGAAGCCGCTGGACTGCCGCAGCCGCAGTTTGTCAACGGAATCCAGCAACACCCGATTGAAGGAGTCAGCATGGCGTACTCGTTCAACGACGCTAATGCGGCCGATCAGCATGAGACGCAGTACTTCGAAATGTTCGGCAACCGTGCCATTTATCACAAAGGCTGGACTGCTGTGACGCGGCACAAAACGCCATGGATATTCATGGGCGAGAAGGTCCCGGCATTCGACGACGACGTTTGGGAGCTCTATGACACCAATAAAGACTGGAGCCAAGCAAACAACCTAGCCGCACAGATGCCTGAAAAGCTGCACGAGCTCCAACGGCTGTTCCTCATCGAAGCGACGAAATATAACGTGTTGCCGCTCGATGATCGGCTCGGTGAACGGTTCAACTCAGATATGGCGGGACGGCCGGAGCTGATCAGGGGCAAATCGCAAATTCTATTTGGCAGAATGGGGCGTCTGAGCGAAAACTGCGTCATCAATCTTAAGAACAAATCGCACTCGGTGACCGCTGAGATTGTTGTACCTGCAAGCGGAGCCGAAGGCGTTATCGTCGCGCAAGGCGGCAATATGGGCGGCTGGAGTCTCTATGCCAAGGCCGGCAAGCTCAAATACTGCTACAACTATGTCGGCGTCCAGCTGTCCTACGCCGAATCCAGCAGCCCGCTGCCTTCTGGGCAGCACCAGGTGCGCATGGAGTTTGCCTACGACGGCGGCGGCCTTGGCAAGGGCGGCACAGCGACCCTGTATTTGGACGGTAAAAAGGTCGGCGAGGGCAAGGTACCCGCTACTGAGATCCTTCTCTTCTCTGCCGATGAAGGCTGCGACGTAGGGAGGGATACCGGAGCTCCGGTGTCGTCGGATTACGGTTCGCGTGGGAACGAATTCAACGGAGTCGTCAAAGGCGTTCAGCTAGCTATTGCCGAGGATGCAGTGAGCCTTGATCACCTGGTCAACCCGGAGGACGCCGTGCGCTTGGCCATGGCACGCCAGTAACTTCAATCTACTCGGCCGGCGGTCTGAAGAGGGTCGCCGGCCGTTACAGCGAGAGATTCAATTGATCGAAGACGCGCAGGAGATTTGGAGATCGGGCCCACGTGCCCATTCGCTCGGAGCCAATACGGCAGCGTCTTACACGGACGCTCAAAGCTGCCGCCACCCAGTTGTGGAAGCAATTTCGCACGCTGCGGCGCGCCCTTGTCCACCCTGGCGTGCCCTGGTATGCCAAGGCAGTTTGCGGATGCGCCGTGGCCTATGTTGCCAGCCCCATTCAGCTCATTCCCAATTTCATTCCGGTGATCGGGCAACTCGACGACGTGCTGGTCCTCGGGCTGAGTCTTCGCCTGCTGAAGCGATGGTGTCCTGCTTCTGTGCTTCAGGATTGCCAGAAAGATGCCACTCGGAAAGTGGCGCCTGAAATCGAGCCCGGGGTCTCAATCGGGGATTCGACCGACTCTGGAGCAGAGTCTACTGCGCCCGGCGCCTCCCGATAATCCTCGGTCAAGGCAGAATCCGGCGGCCTGGATTTAGCGCGCCCCTGGACGTTATCCGTGCCAAGTTCGCTGCTCCAACATATTGGGTTCCCCCCAAAACTGAGCCGATTGTGATGGCTTTCAGGTTCGTCCGAGAACCAAGCAAGCATCAGGAATTGAACTAGTTACGGTCGCACAGGCATGGACTTCGATTTGGCTTGCGGCTTGCACCTTGCATCAAGGCCGGTTCCAGCCGCAATCAAGAAAGGCCCTTCATGCCGCAGATATCTGAGTTCACTCGTCCAGCCAATTCTCCTCCTCGTTTTCACCTGCTGGCGAAACCAAGCGGCTCGACCTGCAATATTGATTGCAAGTACTGCTTCTTCCTTTCAAAAGAAGCGCTGTATCCGAACGACAAGCAGCGAATGTCCCAGGAAACCCTCGAGACCTATATTCGACAGCTGCTGGAGTCGCACCGCTCACCTGAGGTCACGGTCGCGTGGCAAGGGGGTGAGCCCACACTGATGAAGCTCGAATTCTTCCGCCACTCCGTCGAGCTGGTGGAGAAATATCGCCAGCCCGGGCAGGTTGTGCAGCAAACTTTTCAGACCAACGGCATTCTGCTTGACGATGACTGGTGCGCATTTTTCAAGGAACACAACTTTCTGGTTGGCCTCAGCGTCGATGGACCCCGCGAAATCCATAACGCCAATCGTGTGGATCGCGGTGGGCAGGGCACGTTTGACAAGGTGATGAAGGGTTGGCGCAAGCTTCGCCAGCATGACGTCGACTTCAACATCCTGTGCACCGTCAATTCGGCTAATCAACATCACGGCCGCACCGTCTATCGCTTCTTTCGCGACGAACTGGGCGCGCAGTGGGTGCAGTTCATCCCCATCATTGAGCGCGCGACGGCGGATACGATTCAGATCGCGAACCTGGGCTGGAGCGAACGACCGGGCGAAAAGCGCCTGCTCTATACCCAGTCTGGCAACATGGTCACCGATCGGTCGGTAGACGGCAAACAGTACGGCCAGTTCATGATCGATATTTTTGAGGAGTGGGTGCGGCACGATATCGGCAAGGTCTATGTTCAGCTGTTCGACGTCACCCTGGAAGCCTATTTTGGCCGCCACCTGCTGTGCATCCACGCACCGACGTGTGGTTATGGGCCGGCGCTGGAACACAACGGCGATCTCTACTCCTGCGATCACTTTGTCGAACCACGATTTCGCCTGGGCAATATTCATGAGACCCATATGCTCACGCTGGTGTCCTCTCCTGTGCAACGCAAGTTCGGAGACGACAAGCGCGATTTGCTGACCGCCCAGTGCAAAAGCTGTGAGGTGCGACCACTCTGCAATGGCGGATGTCCTAAGGACCGATTCACGTTGTCGCGCGACGGCGAACCTGGCCAAAACTATCTATGCGCAGGGCTTGAACTTTTTTTCAAGCACACGATGCCGGCCATGCGGACCATGGCGCAATTGCTGCAACAGCGGCGCGCGCCCTCCGACATCATGGAGATTACCGCGGAGAGTGACAAGCTGGCTCGTCACCAACCTTGTCCGTGCGGCAGTGGTCGCAAACTTCGCCAATGCCATGGCAATGAATCGCCGGACTTTCCCTTCAGCCACGTCAGTCTGACTGAGAATGAGCGCACAGAAATGGAGGGCGCGACGCTGATGGGCGCGTCTTCATCGCCCACGATGTCAACTGGCGGAAACGAAGCCACCTCATGAAATTCAGACAGTGCACCCAACGATTTTCGGGTATGTACGGGGGCTGAATGGCGCAAAGTTCGACGATTCACTCACGCTGGGATCGCATCCGTCGAATCGATCGTTTTCGAGGCGGCTAGCTCGAAGACGGCACGAAACAACAGTGCCGCAGGATAGGCACCCTAATTTTCCAGCTTCGGTTTCGAAGTCCTGGACTGAGGCCGCAACCGCAGCAAGAAGTTCAACTCAACTAGAAAGGTATTGACCATGGCTACAACCGCTGCAAAAAAACCGAATATCCTCATCCTGTGGGGCGATGACATCGGCATTTGGAACATCAGCCACTTCAGTCGCGGCGCAATGGGTTATAGAACGCCCAATATCGACCGTGTCGCAAATGAGGGTGTCACCTTCACCGACTACTACGGTCAGCAGAGCTGTACCGCTGGACGCGCTGCCTTTATCACCGGTCAAAACCCACTCCGCACCGGCCTGACCAAAGTGGGCATGCCCGGCGCCGACCTGGGATTGCAACCGGAAGATCCAACTATCGCTGAGATGCTGAAGCCTCTTGGTTATGCCACCGGACAGTTCGGCAAGAACCATCTTGGCGACAAGAATGAGTTCCTGCCAACCTTGCACGGGTTCGACGAGTTCTTTGGCAATCTCTATCACTTGAATGCTGAAGAAGAGCCAGAATTGCCTGACTATCCCAAGGATCCGAAGTTCAAAGCAATGTTCGGACCCCGCGGCGTGCTTCACTGCGTAGCTACAGACACGGTGAGCACTGAACCGGACGATCCGCGCTTCGGTCCGATTGGTAAACAGACCATTAAGGACACCGGGCCGCTGACCAAGAAGCGCATGGAGACGATTGATGAAGAGATCACGACAGCCGCGCTGGGCTGGATGGAAAAGCAGGCGAAGGCGGATCAGCCGTTTTTCCTCTGGTACAACTCGACAGCCATGCACTTCCGCACCCATCTGGCCGACAAAAATCGTGGCAAGAGCGGACAGGATGACTATAGCGATCGCATGGTCGTCCACGATGAACAAATCGGCATGATGCTGGACAAGCTGGATGAGCTGGGCATTGCCGATAACACCATTGTGATGTATTCCACCGATAACGGTCCGGAGAACGATACCTGGCCCGACGGCGCGAATACACCCTATCGTGCCCAAAAAGACACCAACTATGAGGGCGCATGGCGCGTTCCCGCGTTCCTGCGCTGGCCCGGCAAGATCAAGGCAGGCTCGGTGCTGAACGGCATCGTGTCCCACCAGGACATGCTGCCGACTTTACTGGCTCTCGCGGGTGACCCGGATGTCAGCCAGAAGCTGCTGAACGGGTATACGGTGGGCGACAAAACCTTCAAGGTGCATATTGACGGGCTGAACCAGCTCGACTACATCACCGGACAAGCGAAGGAGAGCCCCAGGGATTACTTCTTCTATGTCAGCGATGACGGCGGCGTCATGGCCATCCGAGTCGGCGACTACAAGATGACATTTGAACAGCAGCGCGCCACCACGATGCGAGCCTGGGCAGAACCGTTCGTGAAGCTGCGGCTTCCATACATCACCAACCTGCGTCGCGATCCGTTCGAGCGCGCCGAATTTAACTCCAACACGTATCTCGATTGGATGGTCAATCACGTTCCACAGCTGTATTTAGCACAGGCTGTGACCGCAGGCCAGATTCAGAACTACATCAAGTACCCACCGCGGCAGAAAGCGGCCTCATTCAACCTCGACACTGTAATGGCGTCGTTGGGGCCTGCACAAGCCGCGTACAAAACCCAGGAAGCGGCGGCGGAGAAAGCGGCTGCAGCCAAGAAGCCAGTCCCTGTGGGCGCGAAGTAGCTAAGTCAACAGCTGATTGAAAGGGAGGGTCTCCTCGACCTCCCTTTTAACTAGCTTGGTCGATGAGTTCCTTCGTCGGGAGCGTTTTTGGACAATGGTCGCGGAGATGCAATGAAAGTTTTACCAGTAATGGCATGTATGGTTTTCGCTTCGGGTGTATCGTCGGCAAATTGCGTAAAGAATGCACGCGGTAAGACTGTTTGCAGCGATGGTCAGAGTGCTGCTGCGTACAATCCACATACTGGAAATGCAGCTGTGGCGAACAAGAATCAAAATGGCGTTACGACCACCAAAACCAGCAAGGGCGGTGAATCGAAGACCAAGAATGGAATGGGCGTAGCGCAAGGTCCTGGCGGCACAACCTGCGTCAAGGGCAAATACCATCAGGGTTGTAAGTAGTAAAGCCAAGCGGCGCGGAGCTGATCGACGGGTTTCCCGGTTGGCCAATTACGGCGCGGAAAAAACTCACGGCGCCGAATTCCAACCGTGAGAAGATGTCAGACAAGGGCCGCGCAACCTTTGCTATGAATCAAGAGGCAAACCAGTCTTCGCCATTCCTGAAATTGGCGGAGGAGGTCCAGGACTTCTACGAGCGCTACCCCTACCCTCGACCCATCGAAGGCCTGGAAAGTTATGCCCGGCTTTGGGATGATCCGAATCGTCGCCGCGCCGATTACCATCTATTCTGGCCCGACAAGGCCTACCGTGAGAATTATTCCATCCTGGTCGCAGGTTGCGGAACCTCCCAGGCTGCCAAACACGCGTTGCGGTGGCCTTCTGCGCAGGTAACTGGGATTGACTTCAGCGCAGCCAGCATTCATCACACCGGACAACTAAAGCAGAAATACAACCTCCGTAACTTGCAGCTGCGCCAACTCGCCGTTGAACATGTTGAAGAGTTGGAAACGAGCTTCGATCAGGTTGTCTGCACCGGGGTCCTTCATCATCTGCCCAATCCGGATGCCGGACTTGCAGCCTTGCGCAGCGTGCTGAAGCCTGACGGCGCGATGCACCTGATGGTCTATGCCCCCTATGGTCGAACCGGCATTTACATGTTGCAGGAGTTTTGCCGGCGGGTCGACATCCCTGCGACGGACCACGGAATCCGCGATCTGGTCACAGCGCTCCAATCCTTGCCGGTCGACCATCCACTGCAGAACCTGCTGCGCCAGGCGCCGGACTTTCGACATGAGGCGGCTCTGGCGGATGCGTTGCTGCACCCTCAGGATCGTGCCTACTCCGTCCCGCAGTTGTTCGCGTTTCTACAGAACGCGGGACTAACCTTTGGCCGTTGGGTCAAGCAGGCGCCGTACAGCGTCGCTTGTGGTGTCCTCGCCAGGCTGCCGCAAGCAGCACAGATGGCAGCGCTTTCGTCTGTAGAGCAATTCGCCGCAGCTGAGCTTTTTCGCGGGACCATGTTGCGCCATAGCGTGATCGCATACCGAGATGATCGACATCCGGATGTTCAGCCGATCGATTTTTCGGGTGACGCGTGGCTGCGCTACATTCCGCTTCGGATGCCCGATACTCTCTCGATTCAAGAGCGTCTGCCTTCGGGGGCTGCCGCCGTGCTTATTAACCAGACGCATACCGACCGCGACTTGTTTCTACCGATCAGCGCAGCGGAAAAACGGCTGTTGGATGGCGTCGACGGACTTCGCACCATCCGCGAAATTGAGGAATTGACACAGGCGACCTCGTCGGACACCTCTCAATTCGAACTGGGAGGTAAGTTCTTCGAACGCCTCTGGTGGCAGGATCAGGCCGTGTTTGATGCATCGCGAACCGACTGAGCATTCGGATTTGGGGCGCGAGATCACTTCGATGCGTTGCCCTGACAAAATGTGCGTCGCACCCACGGCCGCAATCCTCCAACATTTTGGGCGCACTCCAACAAATCGCCGCGACCCAAACGGCATTTCCCCGCCTCTTCTGTCCCATCTCTCCTGAATGCAGCCGTTTCAAGGCGCGTGCGGTTTGGCTCGCCGCTTGCTCTTTTTCACTAACTACCGGCTCTGAGCCAGGACTGTGAATGGGCCATTCAATTGACCGCTGGGATTTTGCCTCGTCGGGAACCTGACGGAGAGTTCTGCGCTACCGAAAACTTCGATGAGACATGACGTGACCATGCAGATCGTAGACGGGGTGGCGCGCGGCCTTGAGCTCGTCGGGGTGTCAGTCATTGGAATTGCGTTTGTGTACGCGGTGCTCCGCGCGGTACGGCACTACAGGTTGGGCCGCTCGGATGTGTTCGACCAGCTGAAGATTTTCATTGGACGAGGACTGCAACTTGGGCTGGAGTTTCTGGTGGCAGCGGACATTATCAGCACTGTGACAGTTGAGCCGACACGGGAGCAGATCGTTTCGCTTGGATTATTGATCGTGATTCGAACCTTCCTAAGCTGGTCCATCACAGTCGAGATTGAAGGCTGCTGGCCTTGGCAGCTTGCGAGGAACAAGAAAGGTTAAGCCGATGGTCAATTGGGAGAGAGTGATTACACAGCTTTTCGCGCGGCTCGGGGGACCCCTGCATTTCCGCTTTATTATGCAGCCGCTGATGGCCGCTATTTTGGCGACGATCGATGGCGTGAAAGACGGAAAGGCGGGCCGACCGGCTTATCTCTGGGAGGTGCTTTCGACCGCCGCAGATCGAAAACAACTGCTGCGGGAAGGCTGGAAGCGAGTGAGCCGCGTATTTCTGCTGGCAGTCGTTCTCGATGTCATCTATCAACTGATGGAATTTCATTGGGTATATCCCGGCGAAACGCTGATTGTGGCCATCCTGTTGGCGATCATCCCGTATTTTCTGCTGCGCGGCCCGATTAATCGATTCGTGAAATGGCGCATAAAAAGAAAGCTCGAAAAATCAGATCCTGGAGTTGCGGCCAGCTAATCTGCCGAACGTTGCGATTGCACATGGGATTGTCAGGCACAACTCGAAACCGAGGGCGGTTCCGTGAGCGCAGCCCGGCGCGGCACCTCGCCTGGTCGCTGGTAGTTGCTGTTATGGGGTTCTCCTTCACCGGAGCAGGCTTTAGCCAGACATCGGCCACAATTTCCAATGCTCACAAGGTAGCTCAGCCGGTCCAGGAAGCCGGGCCGTCCACTACGGGAAAATCGTCGGAGACATCCAAAAAGAAAAAGAAGAAAAAAGTTCTGCCACGCGGCTCGATTGCAGCTGCGCCGATTCCGATTTCCAGCCCCGCCATCGGTTCGGGGCTGGTACCAGTCGTGGGATACATTTTCCCGCTCAGCCTGAAGGATAAAAAATCCCCGCCTTCCGTCATCGGAGCAGCCGGCCTGATTACGAACAACAGCAGCCGCGGTTTGGCGTTGATTGGGCAACTGTTCATGAAAGAGGACACGTACGAACTGACGGCGGGGTATGTTCATGGAAATCTCGACTACAACATCTACGGAGAGAGTGTCCTGCAGGGAGAAAAGCTTGGACTGGAACAAACCGGCGACGGCTACATGGTGGAGTTTCTTCGTCGGATTGCATGGAAATTTCTTGTGGGCCCTCGATTTATTGATGGGCATTCCTTTATCGCGGTGCAGAAGGACCAATTCCCGAATTTTCCCATTCCACCGGATACCGGGCTTCACACGAACCTGGTTGCGATCGGCGCCAAGGTCACGCGTGACACCACTCCCAATCGCTTTTACCCAGTTGACGGAACAAAGTTCAGTTTCACTTCGGACTTCTTTTCTCAGTCGCTCGGCAGCAAATATACCTTTCAGTCGTATAAGGCCCAATACGACAAATACTGGAGTCTGAGCCAGAAACAGGTGCTGGCCTACGATGCGTACTTTTGCGCGACGGGCGGCACGCCTCCGTTTTATGGGAACTGTATTTACGGCACCAACAATGAGTTGCGAGGCTACACCGCCGGTCAATACTTTGACCGATATATGGCGGCGACGCAGCTGGAATACCGCCTGGTGCTGCCAAAGCGCTTTGGCTTGGTCGCTTTCGGCGGACTTGGCGGAGTCCACGCCGGAGATACTCAGCTGCTACAGAGCGACCATTTCCTGCCGGATATCGGGGCGGGTGTGCGGTTTACGGTGAGTAAGAAGTATCACGTCAACATGCGCGCAGACTACGGGCAAGGCGCCAATGGTCACACCTTTGGCCTCGGGATTCTGGAGGCATTCTAGGCAGAACAACGCCGCAAACTAACTCATACGTGTGCGGGCGGAGGCGGAGCGTCGCAAGGAACAATGGATGGCCAATGCTCTCGCACGGCGATCACGCGGAATAAGAATGCGACTGTCACTGCGACAAGGGTGATGGGGAAAAAGCCTTCGCGACTCATAAAGTGCCAGGCCAGCAAAGTGTAAATGCTGCTCGCTAGCACCGCTGTCGTGACAAGTTGCTCCGACGGCCGCACTATCTCTGGAGTAAGCCCAGAGAACAAATCAATGAACACGCCTCCGGCCACGGTAGAGATCAGCCCAACCACGATGGCGGCGAAGACTCCAAGTCCGTGATCGAGGGCTTTGTGGGCACCCAGAATCGCGAACCACGGCAAGGTGAAAGACTTGAAGAAAGCCAGCGTTCGCGTGCGGAATCGCTCTTCTTTTGACTCCAGAAACTTGTAGATCGCAATCCCCAGCAGACCCATGAGGATGCACACAAACAGATAGTTCCAATTCTTCAACGGAGAAGGGATATCGTTCAGCAGAATGTCGCGCGAGACGCCGCCCCCAATCCCGCCAAAGAAGGCCATGATCAGCAACCCGGCCATGGTGTAGCCGCGGTCGTGGGATGGATTGCGGGCGATCAGCACCCCATTCAAGGCATTGATCCCGGCGGAGAACAGATCAATGTTTGGAAAGCTGGGTAAAGTCATGGAAGATCTCCTCGAACTGGCATAGACCGGAAGGTCGCAACTAAAACGGCCCATGGCGCAGCAGAACGCCGTAGAACGTGATGACTCCAATCAGGATGACCAGCATGGAGACCACGAACGAAATGGAATAGATATGTCGCGACTGCGTGGCGCCGATCTCGTTTAGAAATCTCCGATGCTGCCACGCGGCTGCTGCTAAGGCAAGCGTGCCGAGAGCGATGAGGGTTAGGCCCAGGTTGCGCGGCGCCTGCGGGCGTTGGATATTCCCTGTCGCGATTTCTTCGGGCATATATTGAAAGAATTTGTAAATGGAGAACCCGAATCCAATCATGGAAAGCGCGGTTCGAACCCATGCCATCAGCGATCGTTCCGACGCCATAATCGTACGTTGGATCGCCAGGTCGGTTCGGTTTTCGGCAAGAACGGTTCCTCGGTCTTTAGGCTCGGTTTCGACAGGGCACATACGACCATTCCTCCGTGGTTTGTCAGGCGATGAGTCCGAGGCCATTGAAGGGCGTCCCCGAAACCATGCATTGAACGTTCCGATGCCTCAGCGCAGGGCGAAGGTATTGTCGCCTGACGTTGGCCTGGACCGCAGTCTCTGCTGAGAATAAGCAAACGGATCACCACATCGAAACCCACGCTCAGCTTGGCAAATGCTTTAATAACGATGATGTTGCACTCGTTCGTGAGGTCGGCAGGCGCCAAGGCCCCCGACATTTCGGAGTCGTCTCCAAAATGTTGTAATCCATCGAGGGGTGTCTAGCGCATCTTCAGTGCCGGGACTTCGGACGCGCTCCAAACATAGCCCGATCGCCACTGTCGGACGACCCATCCGGAGAATCTGGTGGTCGTTCTGTCATCGGCGACAATGATGACTACCCTACGCAGGATGGAAGTGTATGCAAGGACCGATCAAATCCGGCTGGTGTTGGCGGGAGGTTTACAGTGAGCACATAAATCGGCTCCCCGGGGCAGAGGATTCGATATCCTCGGTTGGCATTGGGCTATGATTCGTATCATCGTAACGGATGCTGGCGGCAATCTCGTTCAGCCGAAACTAAGTTCGCCGAGAAACACCAATTGCCGGGGTATACCGCATGAGAGTACTCGACTTCCCGCTCATTTTATCAATTTCGCTGCTGATAATCCTCTGGCTTTCGGTATGGGCTGGCGTCTTGCTTCGAAAGACCAGGAGCTTTGAGGCGGGCGACGAGGAAGATTTTCATACGATCTTGACAGCCACCCTGACTCTGCTTTCTCTGATGATCGGCTTTACATTTTCCATGGCTATCACCCGGTATGATCTGCGCAAGGATTGTGAGGACGCCGAGGCCAACGCAATCAGTAACGAATACATTCGTGCGGATTTGCTGCCACCGGTTGATGCGGCAAGGGTGCGAGTGCTGCTCAGCAGCTATCTCGATCAACGCATTCTATTCTACGAAACGCGTGATCCCGAGCAACTTCGGCAGATTGCCGGTACTACATCGAACCTTGAGGCCGCCCTGTGGCGCGCGGCGATGGTTCCCGCCGCGGGGCATCCCTCGGGGGTGATTGCGCTCGCGGTTTCCGGCATGAGCGAAATCTTCGATTCCAAAGGACAAACCGAAGGCGCATGGTTAAACCGCATCCCGATTTCAGCGTGGATTCTGATGACGATTATCGCCGTCTGCTGCAACCTGTTGATCGGCTATGGCTCTCATCATGCCAGGTTGAGGGTCTTCCTGTTTTTGGTTTTACCTTTTGTCGTGTCTATTTCGTTTTACCTGATTGCGGAGATCGACAGCCCGCGCGGCGGTATCGTCCGCGTGGTTCCCCAAAATCTCGTGAGCGTCTCAGGTGTGTTACATACGCGTTGAACGCGGACGAGTCCGATGCAACGCCACCCTGTCTCTAAGTTGTACCGGGAGTCTCTGTGCCGATTGCTTCCCCGGAAACGACGATTTCCACCCGCCGGTTCTTCTGCCTACCAGCGGCAGTATCGTTGGTCGCCACAGGGTCAGCAGCCCCCAGACCTATCGAAGTGACGGCATCCGGACTCAGTCCTTGCGAAACCAGGAATGCTCGCACCTCATCGGCTCGTTGTCCTGAGAGCTTTAGATTGAACTGGGGACTTCCGGTGCTGTCTGTGTAGCCCTCAATTCTGAGGCTCAGCCCGGGATGGGCCAGAATCACGCCGGACATCCTGGCTAATGCAAGATTTGCATTCTGCGAAAGCTGATATTTACCCGTGGCGAACAAAATGTCGGCCATGGTAACGACAAGCCCCCGCGGTGTATCCACCGTTTGCAATACAGAGTTCAGTTGAGCCAAAAGCTGGGCTCGCAACTGTCTCTGCGCTTCAATCGCCTGTGCAGCCTGGTCGGCCGATCTGCGAGCGGCTGCGTCGGCCTGGGCTTTCGCGGCTTCTGCCTGGGCACGGGCCTGAGCCTCCTGGGCAGCAGCAGCCTGGGCCTGCGCTGCACGAGCTTCCGCCTGGGCGCTTTGCAAAGCCGCGGCTTGCTGTTCCGCCGTCAACTGCGCCTCACGCTGGGCGGCTTGTGCGGCCCTATCGGCTTCCGCCTGCTTTGCCTGCGCCACCCTTTCCGCAGCCTGCGCCTTTACAGCGAGCGATCGCGCATCTTCCGCTTGCTGTGTTGTACTCCGGGCGGCGGTCAGGATTGGATTCTTCTGTTTTCTGGCAATGTAGTCATCCATCTGCGCCTGCGACTGCTGTGCAGTGCTCCAAGCATTCGGAGCATACTTCTCTGCGCCTTGCAGCTGGGCGATTCGCATAGCGTTGCGAGCTTCGTAGACTGCGAGTGGAACCTTGGGATCGATGATGATTGGCTGCAGTTGCGACTCATGGTACGCGCTGCGACTCAACAGTCGAGCGGCGACTGGTGTGGTCATGCCCTTGGTATTGTTACCAGGAACGCCCATCAAGACCACAGCCTCGCTTGGTTCTGTGACCGCGAAGTAGGGCTCAGCCGTCACGATTAATGCGAAATTCGGCGTTTGAGTGGTGGCCACCAGCCTGGTCTTATCTCCGTTCAGCTGAAATTCGCCCAGATTTCTAGCCCGCCCCTCGGGTGTGATCGCCCACAGGACGTAGGTCAGAAACTCCGGCCCTAACTGACTTGCGGGCGACATCTTTTGCAATTGCATGTCGATGGTGATGAGGCCCTTCTTGTTGTCGATCTTAGCCTGCCCCTTGGCGAAGGGAAGTAGCGGAGTCCCGGTAAAATCGATGCGGCTGGACGTATTGTTCGGATAGCTGACCGCCTGTACTGTCCGCGAAACGTTGATGTTGATATTCACCACGGATGGGCTGGCAGCGCCCTGATCTTGCGCGGTGATAGATGCGCTACATGCGGCGAGTAAAGCGACGATGAGTGCGGTTCTTTTCATACGGCACCTCCCTAACAAATATGCTATGAGGACTACAAATCTCGTTACGACCGAGACAATCCAGAGACTCTTGGGGGACTCTGGGTGTCACTATACAACAACTATGTGTCCGCGGATCATGCGGAATGTTCATCAAAATGGTGGAGCGCCAGGGGTAATCCCGGTGTGACTCCGATGCTCGTTCGCGGCTTCTTCTTTCTGTTCTTGTTGGAGGGTCCGTCGCAGTCGACCACGACGTCGATTGAGGGATGGACACTGAAGCTCATCATCGTCTGGTAAGCCCTAGGGATGGAAATCAATTTTTGATGAACGTGGATTCATTCGCCACGTACTTTATGGGTAGAGCTCGGCTGGTTTGATGGTTGGCGCTGGCTCTCCTGACTCCCGGATCATCGAAAGCAATTCCTCACGCAACTGGGCTGCGGCCGCCTTGAATGGCTGACGCCCGGCCAGATTCACTAGCTGGGCTGGATCGCTGTAGTTGTTGTACATCTGATATTCCACGTAGTGATTGCTCGAGGGGTCTTTGTACGGGTTTAACGTCGGGTCGGCTACGCAATATGTCCACTCTTCAGTGCGAATTGCGCGTCCCACCATCGATTCGCTGATCTGGATCAATGCTCGATTTTGCCACTGACTCCTCGCCTGCGGATCGCGGAGCAAAGGCAAGAGGCTTCTTCCTTTCATCGATTCAGGCACTCCCACTCTGACGCTGTCGAGCAAGGTAGGAGTCAGATTAATGTTGCCGGTGATTTCGGGCAGTGTGAGTGAAAAATTAAGCCCGGGACCCTGGGCGACAAATGGTACGCGTATCGAGCTGTCGTGCGGACTGCGCTTATATTCCTCGTTGCGGGTGCGGAATTGACAGCCATGATCGCTGGTGAAGAGAAAAATCGTATTGTCTAGTTGGTGCTGCTCTTCGAGCGTCCGCAGGATTGTTCCTACAGATTCGTCGATTTTCTCGATACATCCGTAGTAATCCGGCAATTGCGACTGCCAATCTCCGGGCAGGTGCAACAAATCCTGGGGAACAAAAGGATTCTGGAATCGGTCGGCATAGCCATTCGGCGCGACGAAGCGATGTTCGTCGTTTTGAAAATGCGGCTCAAGCTGAGAGATGAATAGGAGGAAGGGCTTCTCGTGCGGCTGCTTTAGAAATCGGACCGCACGATCGGTGATAAAGTCGACTCGGTATTGTTCCTTGAACGTGATTGGTTTTCCCTGCCCATCCCAGATCGTGCCGTCATAGGGATGCGATGTCCACTCCAGCACATCCGACCCTTCCCAGAAATCAAGAAATCCTCCGCGATATTCCCGAGGGACGAAGCCTGCATTTCCATCACCTCCGGGGGAGAGGTGCCATTTCCCAATAAAGTTGGCGGTATATCCATTTTCCCGAAGTACAGTCGCCAGCGTTGGAAGATCGCGACGCAGCTCATTTGGAGGCGGAAGCTTCCACATCCCGGTTTCGGTAGCATAGCGGCCCGTGATCATGCACGCACGAGAAGGGGAACAGAGTGGTTGGTTGGTCACAGCCCCGGTAAAAGCTACGCCGCGTTCGACAATTCTGTTGAGGTTCGGGGTCTTCGTGGTGGGATTCAGGCCGTAGGCCCCGATAAAATCCCAACGCATCTGGTCGGCAACGTATAAAACGACATTAGGTCGAGTCCGCTGATCGCTGGACGCCTGTTGCTGTCCTTTCGCCAACGGAGCGGGCCCCGCGATGCCGGCGAGAGCGGTGGTCGAAACCACACCCTTGACGAAATCTCTTCTGGATCTCGAAATGGACCCGGATTCGATCGTGGTCGTTCCGTCGCTGGCCTCATTCATCGGTTACAGTTCCTCTCTGCTGGAAATTTCCGCCGCGAGTGTCGAAATGCTCCTGGACGCATCACGCGCCGACGCAGTTTCATCCTAGTTTGCATCGAAGGGACGATCAAACCCAGAGAACAAGATGATTCCTGGGCTATTCGCCGCTATGGCTGCCAAAACGCAATGAGAAGTCCTCCGGCAACGATGAGCGATCCACCAACATAAATGGGAATTGTCGGCGTCTGGTCGAATCTCAATTTGCTCACGATCTGAGCCACTACAAAGAAAAGTGCGACGTAAACTCCAAGCAGCCTGCCAAAATCCCAGCGAGGCGAATTGACAGAGAGACCATAGAGGGCGAGCACGAGAGTGCCGAGGACGAAGAAAAGCGTGCGGGTGGCACCGGACGCGCGGTAGAGTCCCGACTGAAAGAAGGAATCTCCCAGGACTTCAAGGAAGGCAGCAACCCCCAGGAGAGCAAAGGCTCCCAAGGGCTTTGCAACGATAGTATCCAGAATATTTCTCACGGAACGATTTCCCCCGGGCCTGAAATCGAAGTCGGCCAAGCGTTCATCGTATCAGCGCGCGCATAAGAAAACGCATAAGTCGTCGGCGGAGGCGGCGAACGCGTCGAATTGCCATTCGGACCCGGGCGTTTCTGGTGCATGGAGAAGCAAACTTATAATTTTCTTATGTGCACGCTGATACCATGTGGGATCAGACGGAGAATCCAACCCGATGAGCATGGTTACAGCGTACGAAACCGGCCAGGAACTGGACCACTACCGGATCGAAGGTCCGGTGGCGGAAAGTGGGATGGCCTCCATATTCAAGGCGACCGATGTACGAAACGGTCGCCAAGTAGCCATTAAGATCCCTCATTTTGCCATGGAGGCGGATCCGGCTCTGTTTGACCGTTTCAAGCGCGAAGAAGAAATCGGAGTGGCGCTCGACCATCCCAATGTAATGCGGATATTCACCGACGAGGCGCGCTCGCGTCCGTACATGGTAATGGAATGGGTCGATGGTCGCCTGTTGCGAAATATCTTGGCGGAGAAAGGCAAGCTGCCCCCGCAGCGTGCCATCAAGATCACTCTGGGGGTTCTGAACGCGCTGGATTATATCCACAAGCACGGCGTCGTTCATCGTGATCTGAAGCCTGAAAATATCATGATCGGCGATCAGGACGATATCAAGCTGATCGACTTTGGGATCGCTTCGAAAGAAGGCGCGAAGCGGCTGACCTACGCGGGGTTCACCCAGGCATTAGGAACTCCAAACTATATTTCTCCCGAACAGGTCAAGGGCAAGCGCGGGGATGCGCGCTCAGACCTCTACTCGATCGGAGTCATGCTCTACGAAATGCTCTCCGGCAAGACCCCCTTTTCTGGCCCATCGCCGCTGGCGGTCATGAACGATCGCTTGATCAACCATCCCCTACCGCCACGCGAGGCAGAGCCCAGTATCAGCCCACAGTTGCAAGAGGTTCTCTACCGCGCCCTTGAGCGCGAGCCGAGAAACCGCTACCCTTCAGCGCATGCTTTTGCACTGGATTTAGAGCATCTGGACCGAGTTGGGGTGGAGGAACGCTCGGAGCTAAGGGATTGGAAGGACCGCCGCTCCACGCGTTCACGGAAGCTCCTGTACTATGCTGCTCTCGCGCTGTTTCCGTTCGTCCTGTTCGTGGTTATGGTGCTTCTGGCGCGCCATCGCTAGGCCATGAATTGGTTTTCTACCGCGGGGCCCTCTGAATCTTCATGAATTCCTTATGCCCGAACTCATACCGTTGACATGTACCCAACCTTATCAATTTTGCGGGAAGGAAATTCATGTCGACTGAATACAGGAACTTTCTGGCTTTGAGCTATGACGAATTGGAGCAGATGAATCTGAAGGCGAAGGAAGATCGGCTGAATCGAGTCGCGCCGGACAAGATTCGCGAGGAACGTCTCAAGTATCTGACCGATGAGAAACGCATCAAGGCCGTGACGGTTTTATTTTCCGACCTTGAAGGTCGCCTCCATCTGCTGGACTACGACAAGAAATTTCTCATATCGAGTTACGACAACCTCACATTCGACGGTTCTTCGATTCGCGGCTTCACGGCGCAGAAGGAGAGCGATCTACGTCTGGCGATCGACTGGAGTGCGTTCTACTGGGTTCCAGCCGACGTTTTCGGAAACGGCAAGGTCCTGGTCTTTGGCTCCGTGATTGACAAGGGGGGAGCGCCCTATGCGGGCGATCTGCGAGGCGTGTTGAAGAACTACTCCGACAAGCTGTTTGAGGAGAAGGGCTACACGCTGAATGCCGCCAACGAAATCGAGGGCTTTCTCTTTGCCGGTATCGACGCCGAAGCCCGATTCCATGAGACCGGAAAGTTCGAGTTCGTGAACACCGGCGGTTACTATCATTCCCTGCCTCTGGATCCTTTGCGCAAGTTTATCGACGCTTCAGCAGAAGTGCAGCGCGCCATGGGCTTCCAGAACGAGAAGGACCACCCGGAAGTTGCCCCGAGTCAGTTTGAGATCAATTATGGCTACGGCGAAGTGGTGGCCGCCGCCGATCAGATTCAACTGTACAAGCTGCTTACCCGGCAGGTGGCCGCTAGCCTTGGATATACGGCATCCTTCCTGCCGAAACCGGTCGTGGGGGTGAATGGCAGCGGCATGCACACCAACGTCTCCATCTCCCAAAAGAAGATCAATCTAATCTGGGACGAAGCAGGTGTAGAGAAGACGTCTGCGTTTGGTTGGGAGTTTGTGGACCGCATCCTGACCCACGCGCTTGATTTGTGCCTCATCATGAACTCCAGCGTCAACGCTTATCGTCGACTGGATCCCCACTTCGAAGCGCCAAATCAGATCAAGGCATCCGCCACCGATCGCGGATCGATGATTCGCATTCCCATCGGCAACTCGAAGTCGGCCCGGGTCGAGATCCGCTCCGTGGCTCCGGATGCCAACCCCTATCTGACGCTTTATTCGCTGTTCAGGACGGGACTTGAGGGCACCACCTTGAGCATCGACGGGCTACGCCAAGCCGAACGCTATCTACCGGATAACATCCATACGGCGATCGAGGACTTCCGGAACGCTGAATGGATCAGCACCATTCTGGGTGAGGACGTCAAGGGCCGTTTTGCGGATTTGAAACAGGCCGTGGCCGAGCGGGCTCCGCGACAACTCGGCACCTTCGTTAAGTCCTCAGAGGTGCAATACCACCACGAGGTCTATAACCAGGCGTTGTGGAACCTGTTTTAGACATCCCGGCTCGGTTTTCTGTCGATTACTGAATGGGGGTGCGCCGCAGCGGCGCACCCCCATTCGTGCTCTCCGTCGATCTCGCTGCGAAAGAGGATAGATTTTGCGAGGAGTGCTCAAGGATTGTCCTCGTCGAGCGCGCCTTCCGTCGGGAGTTGTTGCCCCAAAATATGAGCAGTCTTCTCGAAAATTCAATGTACAGCCGGCTGGTTGACGGAAATCTGAAGTTGGTGGAAGTTCTTCATGGATTCCTCATGAATGATTTGCGTTCCTATTAGGTATCCGGCACACAAACATTCCGCCGCTGATTCCAGCAGGATCGAAATGCACGGAATGGCTGAGCCGCATTTGGCCTGGCGACTCCGCGGACAAGACACCTCGAGTATCTCGAACCACAGGAGAATGATCATGGCAGAGGAAAAAACCGCCCCAACGATGCAGGCCACACTCGGCCTGACAGGTTTAACAAGCAATGCGATGGCTCTGATTGCCCCCGGCGCCTTTCTTTGGTTGACGTTTTTCATTCAGGCAACAACCGGGGCGACCGCCCCATCAATGTGGATCGGGATCTTCGCTGCCCTGATGCTCTGTTTGGCGACGGCGGTCTCATACGCGGAGATATCCAAGCTCTATCCCGGTACCGGATCCAGTTATTACTATGCCGAGCAGGCCATGCTCTCCAAGGACAAAGCATTCAAATATGCACGCGTATCCAAGTTCGTGGTCGGCTGGGGCTCTCACCTCTACTACTGGGTCTACCCTGGCGTGATGGTTGGCGTTACCGGTATCTTCGTTGGCTATATCGTGGGCTTCCTTTGGCCAAACTTCATGAGTGGCACCACCCCGGGCCCTGTGTTCATGGGGTTGGTTGCAGTGGTGTTTTCTTTTGCCGTGGCGTGGATCGCGCAAAAGGGCGCGAATGCTTCGACCGCCGTGAACCTGGCGATCAACGTGGTGCAGATTTCCGCGCTCATCTTGTTCAGCATTCTTGCGATCGGATACCGAGTGAACCACCCCGCGGGGACCGTAGCGCTGCAGTACGATGCGACCACGCAAGCGACGTACACCTATGAGTTCGCGACCAAGCCCGATGGCACCGTCATCCGCAACGCCAGCAATGTTCCGCAGCCTTTGATGGACGCGGCCGGCAAACCTGTTCCTTTCCATATTCAATATCCCGAAATGGATTCGACCGGCAAATTGTTCATCAGTCATCCGACCGCCAAGTCGGTAGTCTCTGTGCACAACTTTAACTGGGTGATGATCCAGGTAACTGTCGCCATTCTTATCCTGGTGGGATTTGAGTCAGTCACGTCCCTGGGAGGCGAGGCAAGGAACGCAAAACGAGATATCCCGATCGCGGTCATCGCTTCCCTGTTGATTCAGGGACTGGTGTGCTACCTCATCGAATATTTCGCGGCAAACTACTTTCTCAACTCGGGGTACTCGATGCAGAGTGCGGTCGGCTCGGCAGCCCCCATTGGCGACATGATGATCATTGTCGGCGATGCGCTGCTGGGCCAGGGACACGGCAAGTATTTCATGCTCGCCGAGGCGGTCACCGTCTTCCTGGCGCTGATCGGGACCACCCTCGCCTGCATGAATACGGGAGCTCGCGTGACCTATGCAATGGGGCGGGACGCAGAGGCGCCTGAACACTTTGGCATACTGCACGATAAGAACCTCACGCCGCATCGTGCGGTCTGGACGCTGGCCACCATTACGGCGGTCATTGGGGTTCTCTCCATTATCCTTTGTTTCGGCGACGCCTCTGCTCCCACCGATGCCGCAATCCAGGCGCTTCCTCATGGCCTTTTTTCGAGTGTTGGCTACATGTCCCACGCTACGATGGCCGCACTTCCCAACTCACTGTTAATGGCGACATTGACATCCAACTTCGGCACGTTCATTCTGTATGCGCTCAGTTGCCTGTTATGCATCATTGCGTTCCATGGCCGTTCGGATTTCAACTTTGTCAAACATTTGCTCATTCCGGCGTTTGGTCTGCTGGCCAACCTGGGATGCATGGCGTTCTATCTGATCGGACCTACGATGGGCTATGGTACGGTCAAAGAGCCCCTGGGTGCACTCTTCATCGCCGGGCTCTGGGGTTTATACGGTGCTTTCTATTTCATGCGCAGCTCGAGGGCCAAGGGTAAGGGGGTACTCCTTAAATCCAAGGAGGGCCAAATGATTGCCACGGCAGAAAGCATTCGATGACGTTAGACATGTAACGCGAGCTGCACCACCGCGCCAAAAATTTGCCATCTGCTTCGGATTACTCTGGGGCAGATGGCAAAACCTTGTT
Organism: uncultured Acidobacteriota bacterium; assembly: GCA_963756315.1. Lineage (GTDB taxonomy): Bacteria > Acidobacteriota > Terriglobia > Terriglobales > Acidobacteriaceae > JAKAAZ01. The sequence continues at coordinate 2,888 of CAVWNI010000009.1, read as the reverse complement.
CTTCTAGGTTGCGGACCCAAGTCAGGCAAAAGTTCGCGGAGCAGAAACCTTAGGGCGGCAATTCGAATGTTGGAAGTAGTTTTTGGTCAAGCAAGCAACCCCGGAAAGATTCGCGGGAATAATGAGGACTCGATGGGAGCATTCGTTCCCAGATCCCGGCAGGAGTCCCGTTCCCGCGGCTGGATGTTCGCCGTAGCCGACGGCGTCGGGGGAATGGATCTCGGCGAAGTTGCCTCCACGATGGCTGTCAACGTTATGGCAGAGGGTTTCGCCCAGGCGCCGGAGAGGGCTTCTCTGCCAAGCCTGATGGCGAGGTTGATCCAAGACGCCAACTCGACGATTCACGATGAAGGACTCCAACCCGACCGGCGAGGAAAACGCATGGCCACGACAGTGGTCTCGTGTGCCCTTCGCTATGATGAGGCATGCATAGCTCACGTCGGAGATTCTCGTTGTTACCTCGTGCGTGAGGGCAAGGCAACGGCGCTCACACAAGATCATACGGCTGTTGGTGAACAGCGTAAGCTGGGGCTGATTTCGGCTGCGAACGCGGAGCGGTCGGAAAGTCGCCACATCCTGACCCGCTCGCTTGGCCCGGAGCTGTTTGTGGCGGTCGAGACCCGAAAGGTTTCGCTCCAAGCGGGCGATCTGCTAGTGCTGTGCACCGACGGACTCTATGGAGGCATCTATCCCGCAGACATTGCCCGAATCGCTTCCCAGAAGAAAGACATCGAGACAATTGCGGATGAACTGGTAAGGTACGCGGTGGATGTCGATGGCTCGGATAATGCAACCGGCCAAGTGATTCATGTCCGGTCGATCGAAGGGATGGCGATGTATCGAGGGCGCCTCTACCCGCTTGCTCCACCCGAATCTTCATCGTCAAATGAAGATTAGATTTTGGATAGGTACTTCAAGGAGATCTCCTTAGGTACGACAGGTGCTGTGCCACCTTGGCACCGGTGTCTGGCGCAGTTCTTTGTCCTTCATCGAGATGGACCACCAGGGAGGGGAGACATCGTTTCCTCCGTGGGCACGTGGTGGATGGAGCGGTGGAAGTGATCGGCAGCAACGTTCCCGTGGAGTCGTGGCGGGCGCGGAGATAGCGGCGGCCGCCACGACTGATGGATTAGCGTTTAGGACCGAAGAAGGCGATGAAGGCGACGGTGAAGGTGGACTGTGCGCCGACCATCTCGTAGTCTCCTTTGTGGAAGTAATCCACGGTCGACCAATCGCGGCGATATTCGGCGCGAGTCAGAAGTCCAGACATCCACTTGTATTCGTAGGTTGCGGTGAATTCCTTTACCGCCTGTCTGGCGCCGGTCTCAAAACCCTGGTTATCGTCGTAATACTCAAAGCGTCCAGCGACGGCTTGTTTGGCAGTGAATTGCTCGTGGGCTGCGACGGCGATGCCCTGCCAGTGCGGTGATTCGGCGGGGATGACATAGGTTCCGTCGTCGCCCGATCCGGTGGTGGCCGGGGTATGGTTTTGCCCGTAGTCGTAGTTGAGATAGGCGTTGAATTTGGCGTTGGGCGTCAACAGAATCGTGGTATCGATCAGGTTGCGATAGCCCTTCTGGGTGTCGTTATTTTCCGGCCCGGTGTAGTAATTCAGGTCCCAGGTGTACTTGGGTTTCACGTAGGCGCTGGTCAGACCGATGGTCACGCCGCCGTTATTGTTGACGACGTTATTCCAGCCGTTGACCACCTGCAGTCCAGCCGTCCAGGTCTTGGTCACCGGCGTGGAGGTGCGCAGGCCGAAGTGGTAATAGGGAATGGCCCAGGCGAAGAGCAGGGAACGAGAGTAGTTCCAGTTGCTCATGGCAGGAATGACTTCGGCTCCGGCGGAGGTGACAAACTGACCGAAGTCGAACTCCGAGCCGTGGGTTTTCGGCGGCGTGGCGCTGACGTAGGCCTGCTCCAGGTAGTTGTCGGTCGAGGTGTCGGTGGAGCTGTGAATCAGAACATTGGTGCGGCCGAAGAGCAGATCAACGTGCACTCCGATCGGATCGGGTGCGTGATTGATGGTCAAGCCGACGGCGCTGAGGTTGAATTGATCGGTTTTATCGTTGAAGTTATACAGGTCGTTGATCTGGCCGTTGGCGGAATTGCTGGGCCGGTTGGCGTTGTAGCTGTAGTAGCCGTCGAAAAATCCGCTGAAGTCCATGGATCCAACGCTCCAGGTCGGTGCTGCCGGAGCTGCTGCCGGCGCGGCTGCTGGAGGCGGGGTCGGGGCTGGCGTGGTCTGTGCCTGAGATCCTGCGGACAGAACGCAGCAGAGAAAAATTCCGGTCATACTGTGCAGTGCGCGTTTGCTTGTCAATGAAGCCTCCATGAAATGTGTCATATCAACCACTGAAATCTCGTTCGTGAAAACCGGCGGGGTATCCAGGTGCGTAGCAGTACTGTTAGGAACGCAAATTACTCATGAGGAATTCATAAAGAAATTCCTCCATCCCCAACTTTCTTTGCCGCTTGAATGGCTCAAATTTCTCGAGAGTCGACAAGTTTTTCGATACTGCCGATCGGAATCTCGGTATCATGGCGCGCACGGAATTCGCGCCTCGCCGCGAACCCAACTCCATTTCGAATCGTGATCATGGGGCCGTCCGCGCAATGCGGAAGTGAATGCACGATGGAGCGGGCGATGTTCTCACTCGCGCTCATATCGGCCATACACGACGGTGAAGTCGACACGGGTGCGGGGTCACGTCGTGTGCGCGTCACATGTCAGAACCAGGGGGGTTGTTGGGCGAGCTGGAAGAAAGCGGAAGCAGTCGAGTTGTTGCAGGGATACGAATGGGAGGCTGGTGGCAGCCGACAGCGAGCGAGGGAAAGGGGTCAGATGTTGCGAACCTCAAATCCTCGGAAAATCAGTATGTAATTTG
>CAVWNI010000008.1:0-849340 GCA_963756315.1 uncultured Acidobacteriota bacterium | reverse complement strand
CTGCTGTTGGCTCTTGCTTTGCTCAGCCTCGCTGTTTTTCTTCGCTGCCTCCATCAGTTCGCAGGGTGCATTGGTGGTGTCCGTGCAGTGCCCATCCGCATCGGCCAGGGACAGCGGATTGTCGCCCACATAGGCGTACAGGTTCAGCGTCTGCGGGTTGGTGTAATTGGCATAGGGCACGCCCTGCGGGTTCTTGCTCCAGTCCGGCGTCAGGAACCGGCCGCCCATGTTGCTGCTGTAATACCGCGCCAGAAAATAATCGTTGCCGCTTTCCGTGTCCCGTTCCTTGCCGGTAAATTTTTTGCGCGGGTTTGCGGCATCAATGGTCCTACTCATAGCGGAGGGCTTCGGCGGGGAGAATTTTTGCGGCGGAGGAGGACGGATAGAGGGTCGCGAGCAATGAAACGCCGAGTGCTACGACGGCGACGATCACACCATCCTGCCAGCGGGGGGCGAAGGGCAGATAGTCCAGCGAGTATACCTGCGCCGACAGATGAATGAAGCGGTAATGACCGCCGGCCCAGGCCAGCGTATAGCCCAGCGCCAGGCCCATGGCGGTTCCAATGATACCGATGAGCATGCCCTGCCAGACAAAGATGCGCCGGACCTGCGAGGGGCGCACGCCATACGACATGAGCACGGCGATGTCGCGCGTCTTTTCCATCACCATCATGGTGAGAGCGATGAGGATGTTGAGTGCAGCGACGCAGACAATGAGCCCAATGACAATGAAAGTGACGACCTGTTCCAGGCGCAGAGCGCGAAACAATTCGCGATTCTGCTCCATCCAGTTGGTGGTCATAAAGCCCTTGCCGGCGGCCTGCTCAATCTCGTGCCCAATCCGGTCGGCATGGTAGAGATCATCGACTTTGAAGCTGATGATGGAGACAATGTTGGGCTCTCCAAAGAGGTGTTGCACATCTGCCAGGCGCGCCAGTGCGAAGGAGGAGTCGTACTGGTAGAAGCCGGAGTGAAAAATCCCGACCACCTTGAATTCCTGATATTTCGGCACCAGGCCGAACGGCGTCAACTCGCCCTGTGGGCTGGTGACGAGCACGGTGTCGCCTACGCCTGCGCCAATCTGGTCGGCCAGGTCAGAGCCGAGCACGAGCGGCGGCGGCGCGTTGTCTGAACCGGTGGCATTGGGCAGGGGACGCAGCGGGTCGGCGCTACCTTCGCGAATGCTATTCAGCAATGTGCTGACGGTGCGCTCCTGAGCAGGCAGAATGCCTTTGACCAGCGCACCGCCGGAACGGGCGCCGCGGGAGATCAACACCTGGCCATAGAGGGCGGGGGCGGCCGCGGTGACGTGGGGCAGATGTCTTAGCCGGTCGACGAGTGGGCGCCAATTCTCAATGCCGTCGTTGGCGACGCGCATTAATTCCACCTGGGCCGTGGAGCCGAGCAGTTGACGCTGCAGGTCGCGCCGCATCCCATTTGTGATTGCCAGTGCGAGAATCAACGACGCTACGCCCGCGGCGACGCCCACGATGGAGATGGCGGTAATGACGCCGACGACAGCCTGGCGGCGCTTGGCACGCAGGTAACGGCTGGCGATAAAAAGTTCAAAGCGCATACGATGATTCGCTCAATGGCTGCATCCGCGACAATCCAGTATCGGCGGAAATACTCTAGTCGACGATCGTTTTCGCCGTCGCCACGTTGCCGGCGCGATTCAATACCCGGACGGCCAGAACATGCTGTTGTGGCGCGTTGGCTTGGACCACCGCCGGCTCATCCTGCCGGTCATTGCCTGCGGGCAACGGCGCGGTGAAGTCATAATGTTCCTGGAGAGAGTCACTGAGCTGGCCCACCGGTTCAATATAGTGCCAAGGCCCGGCGTCGACGGAATAATACGCGCGCGAAATTGCAGAGAGCTTATCCTGGGCATCGAAAACGACGTGGATCGCCGTAGTTGGTCGCGCGGTCAGCGTGGCCTGCAAAGGGGAGACGGCTGGCGGCATGGTGTCCAGCAGAAAATGTTCACTGTCCATGTAGCCGGTCAATGCGCTTCCAGCCAGGTGCGACGGCGCATCGCTGGCGACGACGCGCAGGGTGTAGTAGCCGTCCGGAATGCGAGTGAGATCGAATGACAGATACGTCTCACGGATGTCTTTTCCGAGCAATTGCCAGTTGGCCTCGCCATCTCCGCGATAGTAGACCGAGTAACTGAGATGGTCGCCGTTTTCGTCGTGCGCCTTCCAGCGGACGGTGGCCCAGGTGGGCGCGCGCAATGCGGTCAGCGGGTCGGAGTTCGGCTGCAACTCATAGATGACTCCATCGGTTGACTCCGCGGGAAAATTGATTTGTACCGGGGTGATCTGCGATTCCTGATTGAGGCCGGGGACGACGTGGGCGTGCATGGCTACCACGATGTCATCCACGACGGGAGCAACATTCTGCGCCAGGTAGTAAAACCCAACTTCGCGCAGGCTGGTGCCGGGATCGAGCACGGCTTTCCACTGCATGAATCGGGCCCGCGGAAATTTCGCGGTTTCGCCGCCGGGAGTCACCGACATCCAGTCGCTCCATCCTTCCGTGGGCTGCTCAATATTGCCGACGCGCGCGAACAGTTCGTAATGGCCGGCGCCGCGGACTTCGGCGCGTCCCCACTGCGAACTAAATCTCGCGTCGCCGACCGGACTGATATACGTGGAATCGCCATGGGCGCCGGCGGTGGCTGCTGCCAGTCGATAGAGTTTGCCGGTGTTGCTGGTGGCGGCGTACAGCGTATTTCCCGACAGCGCCAACGCGGTTGTTTCGAGCGCTTCCAGATGGGCGAGGTCCGCATAGGTGCCATCCGTGGAGATGCGATAGAGATGGCCTTGATTGCCGGTGCCCGCGAGGAGGCCGCTCTGTCCATCTTCGCCCGGTTGCCAGGCCAGGGCGTACACCACGTCGTGGGCGGAGGACCAGAGTTGCCGGGGCGCGCCATCCGGCGAAATCTGATAAATGATGGTGCCCTTGGGGACGAGCGTGCTGTCATTCGACGACGAAATGGAACCCGGCATGAGGATGGTAATGGTTGCGGTCAGGGTGGGGCTGCTGTGAACGTTGAGCGGCGGCAGACTGGAATGACCTTTATCTCCCAACGAGGCGACATACAGGTTGCCGTCAGGATCGAATGCCATGGCGGAAATTTCTTCTTTCGGCGACTCAAACAACACGTAGCCTTTGCCATCGGGGCTGATTCGATAGATGAGACCGCGGCCGTCGGTGCCGGCGTAGAGCGTGCCGTCTTTTGCGAAGAGAAGGCAGCGCACATGCTGCTCTGTACTGGAGAAGAATTTCTCCGGCGCAGCGCCGGGCTGTTTCAGGTTGACGCGATAAATCGCAGCCGGTCCGCCTGTGGCAACGTACATGCGCCCGGCGGAATCGAAGGCCAGATCCCAAATATAAACGGGCTTGGGATCGAGCGCGCCGGAGTCGAATACCACCTGGGCAGTTGCTGCATTCTTTTCGGTTGCGGTCTGGCCGGCCTTGTAGACAGGGTGCGGAGCATTGTCGATGGTTACGGCGGGGCCGTTGGGGTCAATGCGATAGACCTTGCCATTGGGCAGCGTGGCCGCGTAGAGCATTCCATCCGGGCCGATTCGCACCACCTGCACGGAGACATCTTTGGTCTCCAACAGCTTGGTCATTTTTCCATCGGGAGCGACCTTGAGCACGGTTGCAGGCGACCCGGTGCCCAGATAAGTGTTACCGCGCGCGTCCACGGCTACCGACCACACAGCCGCGGCGGGGGTGGTCAAGACCTCGGTCGCGACCGGCGAGCTTTGCAGCCTGCCGTCGCTGAGGATCGCAACCCCATGCGGCGTGCCCTTCTCAAAGCTGTCAAAGCTGGACTGTTGCCATAGCTGTGTGCCCTGGGCTTGCGCCGAAAGAGAGACTGAAAAAAGAAGGAAACCTAGAAGAGTGGTCCGCATGCTATTTCTGAGTGTACCGAAAGCAGCGGGTAGCAGTGTATTTCCGCGCGGAAGATGAACGAACCGCAGGGCGGACGATGGAAGGTGTCAGCGGGTTAACGGGGTGGTCCGGTACACTCGGAAAAGCGGCGCGTTCGTTCGATGACAATACTCCAGCTGATCAGCGTTCTGGTGGCCATTGCAGCCCTGTTTGGCTGGATCAGCGCACGCTGGCTGAAACTGCCCACGACGATTGGCACCATGTTCCTGACGGTGGTGTGCTCATTAATTCTGGTGAGCATTGGGCCGTATGCGGCGGGTCTGCGGCCGTGGGCGATAGGATTGGCGCGACAGATCGACTTTGAGCGGCTGATTTTGCATGGGATGCTGCCGCTGCTATTGTTCGCCGGCGCCTTTCTGCTGGACATTGGAACGCTGGTGCGCGAGAAGTTGACGGTGGCGTCGCTCGCCATTGTCGGCACGATTGTGTCTGCGTTTGCGGTTGCGGCGTTGATGCGCTGGGCTCTGCCGATGGTGGGCATGCATCCGCCGTGGCTGCAATGCATGCTGTTTGGCGCATTGATTTCGCCCACCGACCCCATCGCAGTGATGGAAATGTTGCGACGGGTGGGAGTGCCCAGCCAGGTAGAGGCGCAGCTGGCGGGCGAGTCGTTGTTCAACGACGGCGTAGGCGTTGTCATTTTTGTGACGCTGCTCGATGCATCTCACGGCGCGACTCCCACGGCGTCGCATATCCTGATCACTTTGCTTTTGAGTGTTGGCGGAGGGCTGGCGCTGGGAATTTTGCTGGCGTGGATTGCGTACATGCTGATGCGGACGGTCGACGCATTCCAGGTGGACGTGCTGCTGACGCTTTCGCTGGCGCTGGGCGGATACGCCCTGGCATCGCTATTGCACCTGTCGGGACCACTGGAGACGGTAGCCGCGGCCATTACGCTGCGGGGGTTGAACGTGCGTCATCCTGCGAAGTGGATTGCGCATGAAAAGATCGAGGAATTCTGGAAGATGGTGGACGAGGTGCAGAACGGGGTGCTGTTCGTGCTGCTGGGTCTGGAGGTGCTGGCGATTCCGTTTCAGTGGGCATTGCTGGGATCGGGTGTAACGGCGATTGTGGCTGTGCTGGCGATTCGCATCGCCGTGGTTGCGCTGGTGCTGCACGGTCTGCGGCTTGTGGGGCGCGACCATCGCAGCTCTGTACTGGTGCTTGCCTGGGGCGGATTGCACGGCGGGCTTTCGCTGGCGCTGGCCCTGGCGCTGCCTGTCTCCGATGGCCGCTCGTGGATTCTGGCGACCACCTATATTGTGGTGGTGTTCTCGATGGTGCTGCAGGGAGGCTCGCTGGGCTTATTTCTGCGGCGGTTCCATCCTATGGAAACGCACCCGCCCGTTGAACAGCCGCAGGAGCTTTGAGGGACGGGAGGCGCTCCGTGGATTGGCAGAGACGCCCGCGGACTATTTTGGACGAACGGAAGCGGTGCTGACCAGGGAATGGATCTCGGCAATATAACCGCCGGGAAATTGGACGATGGCCGCATCCCGTCCATCAGACGTATAGGGGCCGACTAATATTTCTGCCCCGCCTGCTTTGGCCTTGGCGAGAGTGTCGGCGAGGTTCGTGACATCATATCCGGTCGTCTCGCGGCCATAGGGATAGGGAAGATGGCCGTCCGTCACGAGCATGGTCAACTTGCCGAAGCCCGAATTGATGCGAATTCGTCGATAGTTGACACTGGGTTGCCCAATCTCAATACCGGGCGCGTGGGCATCGTCGGAGACAACCCTGCCGTGAGAGAAAGCCAGGAAACTGCGAAGGAATGCCGCGGCGCTGTCGGGGGAGACATACACCCGATTTTCCGGAGTGGTTTGGAGCGGCTTGTACGATGGCGCGGTGGTATGCCAGTAGAGTTGCGTCTCCACTCCGCCGGGCCACATGATGATGGCATCTCGGCCGATCGCGTCGTTGAACGGAGCAACAAGAACGGCGGCGCCGGTGGCGCGAGCCGCGCGGATCGCTGTATCCATGTTGGTGACCAGATATCCTGTTCGCTCCGCGCCGAACGGGTAGGGCACGGGCGTCTTGAAACCAAACACGGACACGATTCCGACAGGAGTCAACACGATCTGAGACATGGTGGTGCTGGGAGTCGGCGTCACGGTAAATATTCCCTGCTTCGACGCAGTGCCGCCGAAGGTGGCCAGAAAGCTGGCAACGAAGCGGTCGAAATCCCTGGGCGCAACATAGACGTGGGTTGAATCGTATTGCGGCGCGACGGCGACGTTGGGGGTTGCCGTTGCTGCGTGGGCTACCGCGAGGGCTGTTCCGAACCACCGGGCTCGATGCGCACTGGCCACGCCCAGGAAGGTTGCGAGGACGGTTATGGCAACGGATCGAGTCGTAGCCAACGGAGTCTCCTTTCTAAAGCAGCCGATAGTTTGTGTGTGTGCTACGCGGGAGCGCAACACAACCGCTACGAAATTGTGACATGGACAGTTGTAAACTGCGACTTGAACCGACACTGGAGACATTCTATGAAGCGACTACGATTCGAAAAGTTCGGTGGCACAGAGAACCTGTATATCGATGAGACGACGCTTCCGGAGCCTGGCGAGGATGAAGTTCTGGTTCGGGTGCTGGCAGCATCCGTCAATCCGAGCGATGTGAAGAACGTGCAGGGACGCATGGTGGGAACGACGCTGCCGCGAACTCCCGGACGGGATTTTGCCGGAGTGGTGGTGGGTGGGCCGAAGCCTCTGATTGGCCAGGAGATTTGGGGAACGGGCGGCGATCTGGGATTTACCCAGGATGGTACGCACGCAGAAGCCGTGGTAATCCCAGCTGCAGCGGTTTCTCTGAAGCCGAGCGTGCTGAGTTCGGCAGAGGCAGCCTGCGTTGGAACCGCGTTCTGCACGGCGTTCAGCGGCTTGATAGATCGCGCGAGGCTGCAACGAGGCGAAACAGTGCTGGTGACAGGAGCGGCGGGCGCGGTCGGCTCCGCCGTGCTTCAGCTTGGGCACGCAAGCGGCGCGAAACTGATCGCGGTGGATCGCAAGCCGTTCGATACGGCTGCATATGCGGGCGTCGATCTTCTGGGCCACATCGACAACAGCCGGCAGGAGATTGGCTCCTCTGTGCAGGCGCTCACCGCGGGTCATGGCATCGATGTCGCCTTCGACTGCGTTGGCGGGGAACTGTTCGAGCCGGTGCTGTCCACGCTCGGGCACGGCGGCAGACAAATCGCCATGACTTCGGTCGGAACGCGGCGAGTGAGTTTCGATCTTCTGGACTTTTATCATCGCCGCCTCAGCCTGTATGGCGTGGATTCGCGAGCCTTTTCTGTCGTCGATTGCGCCAGAATGCTCGACGGGATGAGGCCGATGTTTGAGAGCGGCAGCCTGAAGGGTCCCAGCATCGGCAAGACAGGTCCACTGGAGTCGTTCCTCGAACTCTATTCGCACGTGGATAGCGGCGGTTCGGGGAAGGCCGTCTTCCAGTTGGGCTGAAATTTTCGGCGCTCAACCCGAAGCACCCGGCTTCTGCCACGGAACTTTGTCGCCCTGGCAAAGAAGCAACTCGCCAAGATCCTGCTGATTTCGATTGATTCTTATCGGGCCAAATTCTTCCTATATTTCTATTTTTTCTGAAGCCGGGCGCAGGTGGCGGGAGAGTGAAATTTCTTGAATCGAAAATACATGTATATGCACCTAATTGCTATGGACCGCAGAATCACTCTTCCTTGTCTATGTGCAAATATCCGTCGGGCGTCGCGAGTCTTGAGTCAGGTTTACGACGAGGCGATGCGCCCGAACGGCGCCCATATGACGCAATTCACCATTTTGCAGGCATTGTCGCTGGCAGGACCCAAGGTGCTGGGCGAACTGGCGGATTTGTTGGCGATGGACACGACGACGCTCACGCGCGCGATTCACCTGTTGCGAAAACATGGCTGGGTCAAGGCGGTGAAGGGAAAAGACAAGAGGGAGCGCTGGCTGAGTCTTACGAAGGCAGGGGAAGCAGAACTCGAGCGACTGCAGCCGGTGTGGGAAGGGATTCAGCAACAAGTGCGCCTGATGTTAGGAGAACAGCGCTGGAAGGAGCTGTTTCAGTTGTCCACCGATGTAGCCAGCCTGTCGGCCAAGCCGACGCAAAGGAGCCGAGATGAATAATCAAGATGTTGGGGTATGGAGTCGACGAGTTGGGAGCCTGGTGGTTGTATGGTTGCTCGCGGTTTTGACCGCCGGATATTTTCGCGTGTTTGATGCGGGCTCGCCGCATTCCATGAGCGTTCCGATTCCACTGGGATTGGCGGCGGTGGTGCCTATTCTAGTTTTCATCGTGTGGTATCAGGCATCTGCCGCGTTTCGAGGGTTTGTACTCGCACTGAATCCGGTGGTGCTGACCGCGGTGCAAAGCTGGCGAGTGGGCGGGATTATTTTTCTCATTCTGATGGCAAAGGCGATGCTGCCGCCGGCATTTGCTTACCCGGCTGGGCTGGGCGATTTCGCGATCGGCGTGACGGCGCCATTCGTCGCGATGGCCATGGCGCGGAAAAAGATTTCGACCGGGTCCGTGCTTGCGTGGCAGATCGCGGGGATTATCGATCTGGTGGTGGCCGTGGGTATGGGCGTGTTGTCTTCGCATACCCGGCTGGGAATTCTAGCGCATGGTACAAGCGCGCGTGTGATGGGGCTTCTGCCGATGAGTCTGATTCCGACGTTTGCCGTTCCCCTGCTGCTGATTCTTCACCTGACTTGTATCGCGCGGGTGCGCCAGGATAACTCCGGCAAGATCCAGGCAAGGCAGACGATCGCGGCACGGGCGTAACCGTGCGGAGTTGAAGAGAAATCACTGGTGGGCCGGTTTCATTCACCTGCAAGCGCCCCGCATCTCGGAAAGATGCGGGGCACTTGAGAGTGATTCAGCCTAGCTTAGGGTTTTGATTTCGCTGGAGGTGCCGCCAGCCGCTGGGACATAACACTTGAGGGTGTAGTCCATGACCATGCGGTCCGCATTGAAGCGCCAGCCCAGGGTACGAATGGTGCGCTTCATGCGCTTGATCCAGCCGCGGGGAAGGCCGTCGCGGTCGCGCTCGTAGAAGAGCGGAATCAGCTCATCGCGGAGAACGCGATAGAGGTCTGCGCCGTCGCGGCCGTCGTGCACATCCATATTTGCGTGGGTTCTGCCGGTGCCGATGGCAAAACCGTTGCGGCCGTCGTAGGCCTCGGCCCACCAGCCATCGAGCACGGACAGATTGAGTCCGCCGTTGAGCACAACTTTTTGCCCGCTGGTGCCGGAGGCTTCGAGGGGCCGGCGAGGATTGTTGAGCCAGACATCGACACCCTGGACGAGATAGCGACCCACGTTGATGTCGTAATCCTCAATGAAGACAAATTTGTTGGCGAACTGCCGGTCGCGCATCATTTCGGCAATCTGCTGGAGAACGCGCTTTCCGGGTTCGTCGTGGGGATGGGCTTTGCCGGCAAACAGGAATTGAACAGGACGATTGGGATCGTTGACCATGGAGGCCAGTCGCTCGATATCGGCGAGGATGAGGTTGGCGCGTTTATACGTGGCAAAGCGCCGGGCGAAGCCGATGGTCAAGGCGTCCTGGGAGAGAACCTTGCCGAGGTTGTGGAGCGTTTCGGGGGACTCGCCGCGTCGTTCTGCCTGTTCGCGGGCGCGGCGGCGGGCGAAGTCGATGAGCCGCGATTTGAGATTGAGGTGGGTTTCCCAAAGCTCGCCGTCGTCGACGTTTTCGATTTCTTCCCAGGTGCTGGCCTTCCCACTGCGTTCCTGCCATCCCACGCCGAGATGGCGATCGTAAAGGCGGCACATCTGCGGCGCCAGCCAGGAAGGCACATGGACGCCATTGGTAATGTGGCCAATGGGCACAGCCTCTTCCTCTTTGCCGGGAAAGAGGGTCTTCCACATGGCACGCGATACCTCGCCATGGAGAGAAGAAACGGCATTGGCCCGGCGCGACAGTTGCAGGCCGAGAACGGTCATGCAGAATTGTTCGGGCTGGTCGCTGGAGTGGTCGCGGCCGAAGCTCATCAACATCTCGTGGGAAATACCCATCTGCTCGCGCAGCGGCCCAAGGTGCTCCTCAATGAGATCGGCGTTGAAACGATCGTGACCGGCGGGGACAGGAGTGTGGGTGGTGAAGACCACTTCGCGGGGGATTTGAGTGGCGGCCAGTTCGAAACTGAGGCCCTCTTCCTCCATGCGATTGCGAATTGCCTCGAGGACGGCGAAGCCGCTGTGTCCCTCGTTGAGGTGGAGAACGCCGGGAGAAATTCCCATGGCTTTGAGAGCGCGGAAGCCGCCGACTCCGAGCAGCAGCTCCTGACGAATGCGGGTGCGACCGTCGCCGCCGTAGAGGCGCGAGGTGAGTTCCAGATCCTCGGGGGCATTGCCGGCTACGTTGGAGTCGAGCAGCAGCAGGTCGCAGCGACCCACTTTCACGCGCCAGACTTTGGCGCGGATCAAGCCGGTGCGGGTGGCGATCTCGACGACAATGGGTTCGCCGTTGTGTCCGATGGCGGGTTGCATGGGAAGCTGATTGACGTCGGTTTGCAGATATTCCTCGCGCTGCCAACCACTTTGATCGAGTCGCTGGAGGAAGTAGCCCTGGCCATAAAACAATCCAATGCCGATGAGGGGAATGTCGAGGTCGGAGGCGCTCTTGATATGGTCTCCAGCGAGAACTCCCAAGCCGCCGGAATAGATGGGGAGGGATTCGTGCAGGCCGAACTCGGCGGAAAAATAGGCGACGGGGCGGGGTCGCAGAACGCCGGCATTGGCGGCTCCCCAGGTGCGGTCGGCGCGCAGATACTCCTGCTGGCGGCGGTAGCAATAGTTGATGCGGCTGTGCAGGACGTGTTCCGTGGCGCGGCGTTCGATTTCGCCGAGGGGAATTTCGCCGAGCAGGGAGATGGGATTCTGATTCAGCTGGCGCCAGCGAATCGGGTCCAGATCGCGAAAGAGGCTGATACTGTCGTGGTCCCAGCTCCACCAGAGATTGCGGGCCAGGGACCAGAGGCGCTCCTGAGCGGGGGCGATGAAGCGATCGAGGGTGCGGGCTTCGCTGACCACCGGCGCGACTTCACTGGCGGCGTCGACCAACATGCGAATTTCATCTTCGCGAAAGACGCGGCGATCCTTGGTTTGAACTACCAGAACACCTTGCAGGACGCCACGGTCGATAAGAGGCACACCGAGGAAGGAGTGGTAGACCTCTTCGCCGGATTCGACGAAGTACTTGAAACGGGGATGATTTTTGACCTCTTCGACGGCGACGGGCAAAACCTGTTCGGCGACCAGGCCGGTCAAGCCTTCATTGAGCGGCATGCGCAAGGCGCCGATACATCGTGGGTGCAGACCCAGGGTGGCAGCCAGGACCAGGTTCGATCGATCCGGCTCCAGCAGATAGGCGGAGCAGACGTCGGTTCTGAACCGGGTTGCGATCAATGCGACGACATTCATGAGGGTGTCAGCCGGCTTGCCGCCTTCTTCGGTGAGGTTGGTGATTTCCTCTAGAGTCAAAACGTGGCTGGCGTCGGTTGATTCGAAGGACTGGGTCACTGGAATACCTCGCTGGTTTAGTCAAAATCAGAAGAGTACAAGTGCTCTTGCGGCGACCCCTCAACCCAGCATGCCTGGGAGCATCCGGCCAAAGAAACCGACGGGCCGGGGGAAGGGGATTCTGCGGGTGATTCACGATCCGGGGAAAATTAATGATACCGTCATTCCCGCCGTAACCCGCAAACAATTTCGGAGGGCGGCTGGTGATCTGGTTGGCTGCGGAGATTTTGTACCGCGGCTGCGCGGTCGTTGCGCCTGCGGATTTCTCGAACGGAATCAACAACCATGGCGGTGGACACACGACTCACGCCGGTCGCCGGATGGGCGAAGTCTGGCCGTTGAAATCGAATGGAGTTTTTGTCGCGGCGGTCATCCTTGCTAGCGGGTGGCCGCCTGGACGCGACCGAGGCTAACCCTTGGGAGCCTTGCCAAAAGCCTTCACCGCGCGCTTGACGCCAGCGCTGCCATCCGCGAGGTCTTGAGCGTTCATGGCTGGACGAACGGTCAGGCTCGCATTGAAGGCAAGAAACCAAGGCTCGGCAATGGCCGTCAACTGCGAGGATTCCTTCATGTCGAAGAAAATATATCCTGTGCGCTGGCCGAAATCTTCAGAGAAGTAGGCCGCTTCCGGCTTCAGGTCATCGAGGATTTTCTGAATGGTGGTGCCTAGACTGCCATTTCGCGCGGCGGCGTTGCCGGCTTCGACAGGAATGGAAACTTTCAGTAGCATGCGCATGGTCCGTGCCCTCCCCAGGCAGACGGATTATATCCGTCCGAAAGACAAAGCGTCGTACACAGCGGATCGGCGCACCTTCGGGGTGCGGCACGCTACACTGGCGACCTCTCCTGTCATATCGGCGGCTTGAATTCACATGGGACGCCAGGTCATGTCGACGCTTACCGGTATTTCATTACTGATGGGAACCGTTAAGAATGAGGGCCGGTCGATCTTAAAGTCGGAACAGGTCGCGGGAATGGTTCCCGTGATTCTGATCTGGTTGCCCTGGACGGTGCGTTGGAACGGAACGTGGTTGAAGTGAGCGGTCTGGCCGGCAAACTGGACCACCAGATCGGCATAAATGGTTCCTGATGCGGTGGAGTTTTCCGGCAATTGCGTGCGCACGATGACCATGGGAAACTGCGCACCGCGGGTAACTTCCAGCATGTGCAGATCGCGGTTGCTGTCGCCGGTATTGAACGAGTTGACGGGCGCGGCGATGAGGAAATCGCATTCTCCGGCGTGACAGACTCCTTTGCCTTTGGCCGCATGGCTGGTGCCATCCACATGATGCATGGGGTGGGTGACGTGATAGGTGAGGGTCGACTCGACGAGGGCCCATTGAGAGTCTGCGCGGCAAAGCACGGGAAGGGAAACCAGCAACAAGGCCACGAGAATTTTTCGGTTTGCCAACAGGATTCGTTTCACGAATGCTCCCAGAATTTCCAGTGGATCGGCCAGGATACGGCGACGATGGAGGCTCCATAGGCGGCCACCGTTGTCCAGGCCACGTAGGCGTGGGCGGAGGCGATGCCGTGCACCTTTTCGCCCTGATTTTCCTGGCTTAAGGCCATGCCGCCGAGGATCGGGGTGAGGATCATCCCGGGGCCGTGGATGAAGGCCAGCGCGCGATGCACGCGAATGGCTCCGCGCGGTTTGACCCCGGGTATCTTGGGCGCGAAGATCGCGTAGTAGGCGGTGGCTCCGTACATGGCCACGGTGAGCGAACCGAGAGCGGCATGCAGATCGACGCTGGCCGAGCTCGGCTCAACGACGGTGGTGGCTCCGGTGGTTTTGTCCTTGTGTTGTTTGGCTCCGCCGGAGGCGATCACGGTGGCGACCAGCGGGATGGTGGTGATCAGTCCCAGTTCCTGATGGACCTTCAGCATGTGTGTCCGCTTCTCGAGCCGGGCTTGCTCCTGGGGATTGGACTGGGTCTGACTTGCGCTGAATCCAAGGCCTTGCAGTGAAAGGCCATTGTCGGGAGGGGGAGCGGTCTGGTTCGGTTGCGATTCCGGCGTGGGGTTTGGCGGGGGCGGGGTTTGATTCTGAGCCTGGTCAGACTCGGGAACGGGAGGCAGGCCCAAATCCTGCAGTGACGGCACGGATGCATCGCTGACTGGAGATGCCGCGGTGGCTCCAGAAGAAGGCGGGGGAGGGCTGGGGCTGGCTTGAGCGAAGCAGGACAAAGGAATTGCGACCAGACAGGAGCAGGTGAGGGCGAGGATCCTGATAGGAATCGAATTCACAGCAATGCTTGACCTCCGTTGAGCCGAGGCCGGCTTTTATTCAGAGAACTGGCATGGCGAGTCTGCGAACTGTTCTTATTCTGAAAGTATTAAGACTGCGACATCGAGGCCACTATAACACTTCCAGCATGCGGTGATCCAGTCGACGCGCGGGAGTCGCGACAGAGGGGTGCGGCGACATCGAATGGGGATGTGCTTCAACTTTCGTTGAGTGTTCAGAGAGGGCGATCGGGACGTCTAATTTTCAAGCACAGCGCGGTAACGGACTTGATTTTTCTTTAGCTTGGTGACGGCATCATTGACCTTCGCCATGGGAAACGCCTGGGCAATGGCTCTGACTCCATGACGCGCCGCGACCGTGAGCATTTCGCGCAACATGCTGGGGCTGCCGCCGGGGCTTCCCGCGATGCTGCGCTGGCCGGCAATGAGAGGGAAGGCATGGACAGAAATTGGATTAGGCGGAACGCCGACAACGGAAAGAGTTCCTCGCGGACGGAGCGCGGCAACCAGCGTGTTCCAGTCTGGATCCTGGTTGATGGTCGACAGAATCAAGTCGAAAGAGCCAGCGAGTTTTTTCATGGCTTCATTGTCGCGTGAGTTGACGAAATGGTGGGCGCCGAGCGACGTGGCCTCCGCTTCCTTGTTCGGGGAGGTGGAGATGGCGGTGACTTCCGCGCCGAAGACGCGCGCGAACTGGAGCGCCAGATGTCCCAGTCCGCCGATGCCGACGACGGCGACGCGGGAACCCGGAAAAATGGCGGCGGTACGAATCGGGTTGTAGACGGTAATGCCGCCGCACATGAGCGGAGCAGTTCCCTGACTATCCAACGCGTCGGGAACCGGAATGGCGAAGCGGGCGTTAACGCGGACCTTCTCGGCAAAACCGCCGTGGCGATGGACGCAGGTTGCGACGCTCTGGGCGCAAAGATTCTCATCGCCGCGCACGCACCACTCGCAGGTGCCGCAGGAGTCGGCCTGCCAGCCCACGGCGACTCGCTGGCCCAGGGTACGGTCTTTCACCTGCGTGCCCAGAGCCGCGATGGCGCCGACAATTTCATGGCCGGGGATGAACGGATATTGCGTCATGGCCCAGTCATTGTCGATGAGGTGCAGATCGCTGTGGCAGATGCCGCAGTGGGTGACTTCAATCTCAACTTCATTGGGCTTCAGGTCGCCAGCTTCGAACTTAAACGGCAGCAGTTCCGCGCCTGCCGCGTGTGTCGCGAAACCATGGATGGTGGTCATCGGAGTGACAGCTCAACTTTCCCAGGGGGATGGTTTCAAAACAATAGCAGGTTCGTATTGAAAGTAGATCACAGTCGCGTTGCAGGAATCAGGGCTGCACGTCGAGGGTGACGATCCTTGACCCGCTGATAGCAGAGTCCATGGGCTGGGAGCCGAGCGCGATGGCGGTTTCACCGTCGATCGAAAAATCTCCACCGTCTTTGACGGGCTGCAGGACATTTGCCATGGTGAGGGGGACTGCCGGCAGATCGTGGCCTTCCATGGTTGCCTGGGGCACGGGCGCGAGCAGCGTGAAGTAGAGGCGATCATTGGGATGCATGCGGTTCATCTGGGCGATGGTTGCGCCCAGTCCCAGCGGTGGGGCGGCAGGATTGGGAATCAAATGCAGGGTGTGGTCGAGAGTGGTGCCATCGCTGACCAGCAGTCGAACCGGTCCGGTCGCGAGAGTGAGAGGGAGGGCGACCGTCATGCGAACAACGCGCTGCGGTTCTCGATACGGGCGGAGGGTCGCCTCCACCGTGACGCGGTCTCCGGCATGTACGCGGTTCGCGAGCACCCTGGCGTCGTCGAGCTCCGCTGAATGTCTGCCGGCGGATTGGTCGAGTGTGAGGGATACATCCTGAATAGACGGTAGTTCGAGCTGATTGCGATACAAGTCTTCAAACCGCTGAGCGACGGCCAGGGCGACGGCGGTACTGGCAGAACCGTCGTCCGTTGGGGCAACCCAATCATCGATGTGTACGGCCGGATATCCGGCGATATCGATGGTTCCGCGTACCTGGTAGGTGGAGGGATCGTTATAGCCGTTGGTATCTTCCATCGCCTGGAACACAGTGGACAGCAGCGCAGCGGACGTGAGACTGGGATGCTCGACAATGGCGAAGTGATAGGTACGGGGCTGGGCAATGCCGCCGAGATTGAGCGTGACTGGAATCATGTGGGCCTGTTCGCCGAAGACGCCGAGGATGCCGGATTCGCGATCCTGGGTAAACGATCCAATCGTCTGCGTGGTGTTGATGATCTTGATGGGGGAGAGCGGCGAAGCCACGGTGGCGACGACCTGGGCCTTGGTCATGGGCAGGGAGATGTCGCCGTAGCGCGTGATGGGATGGCCGCAGGCCAGCAGCCGCTTCGGATCCACGTAGGTCACGGTGCAGGTTGCGGCCATACTAAAGTCGCCCGATACGATGATGGCGCTGATAGCAGAACCGGGCACGACCGGTGCGGAATCCACTTCATTGGGACTCGCACCTCCTATACCCGAGACAGGCATCAGACCGTAGGCATGGAAGCGCTGCTGGAACATGCGGATGGCTTGCGACGAGAAGCCGTCGAAGACCAGCGGAGTGTCGATGGGCTGAACCTCGCTGTCGGCAGGAGAAGCCCAGGGTAGCGGCGCGGAGGAAGTGGTAGAAGCCGGATTCGCGGAGCCTGGCTGGGCTGCGTTCACGGTTGCCGGAGGGTTGTCTGGTGTCGACTGCTCGCTGGCATATTTCCGTTCTACTCTATTGCTTTCCTTTAATACTTCAAGCATCTGTTCAATTGGCGTGATGCCCGCAATCGGCTGCTTGGTGAACTGGCCGATCCGAAAGCCGATGGCTCCCAGGAGCTTGCCGTCGATATAGACGGGGCTGCCGCTCATGCCGGCAACGACACCGTTGTATTCCGCCGTGGTGCCTGTGAGCCGAGCCAGGATCATGTCCTTACCGGGGCCGATGGCATCATGCAGAACTCCGAGAATTTCGACATCGATCGGCTCCGGCTTGCTGCCTTGAAAGACGGTATAGGCGGTGCCGTGCAGTCCGGCGTGCACCTGCGACAAGGGATAGAGAGGCTGCGCAATCAACGAACCGGAAGGCGCGGGGGTTGCGGCGGTCGAAGTCTGCGCGCCAGCGAGGGAACAGAATGCCGCTGCCAGCAACAGACAGGCCGATGATGAAAACTTCCGGAAAAAGATATGCACACTACCAGAGTAGAGGGGAAAGCCCAGCTACGGAAGTGGGCAGCTTACACAAGGCGATAGTAAGATGCAGAATTGCTGCGCTGCGGGCATTCGGTCGGTCGCGGGAACCTTGACCGGAAGCCGGGCGCAGAACCTTCGAGGGTGCATGACATTCACGGTTTCCACGCTGGCCATGGGCATGACGACCAACCTGACCACCATTGACTGGCTGATTATGCTGGTCTATTTCGCGTTTGTGCTGGGCACCGGCTTTGTGCTGAAGCGCCACATGCGTACCAGCACCGACTTTTTCCTGGCCGGGCGGCGGCTGCCGGCGTGGGTTTGCGGGCTGGCCTTCATTTCCGCCAACCTGGGCGCGCAGGAAGTGATTGGCATGGGCGCATCGGGGGCCAAGTATGGCATTGTGACCAGCCAGTTCTACTGGATCGGCGCGATTCCTGCGATGGTCTTTGTAGGCCTGTTCATGATGCCGTTTTATTACGGCTCGAAGGCGCGGTCTGTGCCGGAATATCTGAAGCTGCGCTATGACGAAAAGACGCGCGCCTGGAATGCCGGCTCATTTGCGGTGATGACGGTGTTTTCTTCCGGCATTTCGATGTACGCGATGGCGATTCTGATCCAGTCGCTGCATGTATTCGACGGGCTGTTTCTTCATTTCGGGCTGCCGCTGGGGTGGATCTTTCACTTCTCGATTTTCTTGTCGGCGATTATCGTGCTGGGATACATATCGCTGGGTGGGTTGACCAGCGCGATTTATAACGAGGTGCTGCAATTTTTTCTGATTGTGGCAGGCTTTCTTCCGTTGGTGTGGATTGGTCTGAAAAATGTTGGGGGATGGCACGGCATCCAGCGGACGCTGGGGCCGGCCTATACGCACTCCTGGCGGGGGTTGGCCCACGCCAACACAAACCCGCTGGGCACGGAATGGTATGCGCTGGTTTTCGGCCTGGGCTTCGTGCTCTCCTTTGGCTACTGGTGCACCGATTTTCTGGTGATCCAGAGCGCGATGGCTGCCGAGTCGCACCTGGCGGCACGGCGGGTGCCACTGATTGCTGCCATCCCGAAAATGTTTTTTCCGTTCCTGGTGATTCTGCCGGGACTGATCGCAATTTCTGTTCCCACCGTGTCGCAACATTTCACTGCTCAGACGCAGACCGCTGCCGCCTCCGCACACGGGGCGACCTCGTCGACTGCCGCTGGCTCGATTCCCGAAGGCCGGGGATTGATTCCGGTAGAGTTGGATCCGATCAGCGGCCGTGTGTTGAGGGACAACAAAGGCAAGCCGTTGCTGAACTATGATCTGGCGATTCCCAACATGCTGCTGCACTTTTTTCCCACGGGAATCCTGGGACTGGGGCTGACGGCGCTGCTGGCGAGCTTCATGTCCGGCATGGCGGGGAACGTGACGGCGTTCAATACGGTGTGGACCTATGACCTGTATCAGTCCTACATTCACAAAGGCGCGAGCGATGAGCATTATCTGTGGATGGGACGCATGGCGACGATCGGCGGGGTGGCGCTTTCCATTGCGGCGGCGTACTTCGTCAGCTCGTTCAACAACATAATGGATGCGCTGCAACTGGTGTTCTCGTTTGTGAATGCGCCGTTGCTGGCGACGTTTCTGCTGGGCATGTTCTGGAAGCGGACGACGGGCCATGGCGCGTTCTGGGGATTGATGACGGGCACGCTTGCGGCGGCGGTTCACACTGGATTGACGCTGCCCGCGGATGCGCCCGGCGTGGGAATTCACGGGGGATGGATCGCGGTGCTGCATGTCTATCCGAGCACCATGGCGCAGAATTTCTGGACTGCGATCTGGGCGTTCAGTGTGTGCTTTGTGCTGACGATTGGGCTGAGTCTGCTTACCAAGCCGCGCAAGGAAGAAGAGCTGGTGGGGCTGGTCTACTCGCTGACGCCGAAGCCTGCGGAGGGCCATTTGCTGTGGTATCAGAAGCCGGTGACTCTGGCGATTGTGGTGTTGACGATGGGAGTGATTTTGAACCTGGTGTTTTTGTAGCCGAGACGGGAAGGGAATTGCGATGGGACTTGATATTCGATGGCCGCTGGGGCTGCTGTTTTTTGTTACCGGGTGCATGATGGCGATCTACGGTGCGGTGACGCATGGCAGCGCGATCTACGAAAAATCTTTGTCCATGGATATCAATCTGATCTGGGGGCTGGTGTTGCTGGGGTTTGGTTCCTTCATGCTGCTGCTGGCCTGGAATGCGAGTCGCCGGACATCTGCTGCGCCGCCGGTTTTGCGGTCTGGAGAAGAACCGCCGGACAGCACGGCACGCATCCAATGAGAAGGGCGACGCGATGAAACTTGCGATCTTTGGGGCAACGGGAGCCACTGGCAGGGAATTGGTGCAGCAAGCGCTCGACGCGGGACATTCGCTGACGTGCCTGGTGCGGGAGCCTGCGGTCGCGAAACTACCGGCAAAGGTAAAGCAGGTGCAGGGTGATGTACGGGACGCGGCGGCAGTGGAACGGGTGATCCAGGGAAATGATGCCGTGTTGAGCGCGCTGGGCTCTCGCTCGCTGAAGAAAAGCGATCTGCTGGATCGCGCCATGGTCAACATCCTTGGCGGGATGAAAAAGGCCGGAGTGCGCAGGCTGGTTGTGCTGGGGGCTGCGGGCGCGCGATACGATGCGGAGAAACTTCAGACCCGAAGGACGAAGTTTTTTTTCTCGATACTGCGGAGAACGCTCTTGAAATATCCTTTCGAAGACCAGGAGGCTCAGGAGCAACGGCTGGAAGCGAGCGACGTGGACTATACGATTGTCCGGCCGCCTCGCCTGACGAATGGTCCGCACACGGGCCGATACCGGGTAGAAGAAGATGGCCTTCCTAAGGCGCAGAAAAGCATCGCGCGCGCTGACGTGGCGGACTTCATGCTGCGACAGATCAGCGATCCTCGATCGCTACGGCGCGGGATTTACATCGCGCGCTAACTCAGTCAGGACTGCCTGCAGGTGCTCGGCGGGCACGGAGCCCTGAGCCATATCTCTGGAGCCGCCGCCTCGGCCGCCGTGGGCGGAGACAGTTTCCCGAAGCAAAGTTCCGCAGTCGATTGGAAGATCGCGGCTGCACGCCAGAACGACGGTCGCCGGATCGGAGGCGGCGTCGGGTTGCCAGCTGATCAGCGCGATCGTCTTCTCTGACTGCGCAGCGATTTTGCTGGCCAGCAATTTTGCATACCCGGCATCGGTGGAGTTTGCGGGAGTGAGTTGCAGACTCACGAGCCGCGCGCCTGCTTGCGCGGAAGATTGGCGGACCAGTTCTGCAGCGTGATAGCTGGCCAGCTCGTTGGTGAGGCGCAGGGTTTGTTTGGCGGCCTGCCTGGCATCGGCCTGCAATCGCGCGATGGCTTCCGGCGCTTCTTCGAGTGCAACGGAAAGGCGTCCTGCCGCTTCGGTGAGCTTGCGAAAATCATTGCGCGCCACGCGCATGGCGCGGAGTCCGCAAACAAATTCGACGCGGAGACCTTGTTTTACTTTTTCGAGGCTGCGCAGATGCAGGCCGCCAATCTGTCCCGCCGAGCGCACATGAGTTCCGCCGCAAGAATTGCGGTCGAAGTTGGCAATCTCCACAATGCGGAGGTCACCCTGGCGTGGAGGCAGCTTGCGAAGCTCGCCGGCGGCCAGCCACGCCTCTGCCTGCGCGCGGGGGACGACGCTGACGGTTACGGGGCGGTCTTCCGCGATGATCTCGTTGGCCAGCTGTTCCACCTGGTCGAGCGTCGGCTTCGGCAGGCTGTCAATGTCCAGATCGATGGTGGAGGTGAGGTCGCCGAGATGAAAGGAGACGGTTGGCGCGCCGCAGATCTGGATGAAGGCAGCGGATAGCAGGTGTTGGCCGGAGTGTTGCTGCATGTGATCGAGGCGCCGAGTCGCGTCGACAACGCCATGCACCGGTGTGCCGGCGGTGAGGGGCTTGGCGGTGTAATGCCAGACTTCGTCGTGCTCATCTTCTTCGACATTCACCACGTCGGCGGTCAACTCCGCACCGCTGCGCGCGATGGCGATCAAGCTGCCAGTGTCATTCGGCTGGCCGCCGCTGGTGGGATAGAACGCGGAACGATCGAGGGCCACCCGCCACAGGGATTGGCCGCTGGCGCGCGATAGTTCTTGAATGTCGGTGACCACCGCGTCGAAATCGGTTAGGAATGAATTGGTGTAATAGATCCGTTCGGTCATGATCTCCTGGGAGTGCGGCCGCGCTATTGCGGCATGATGATGCCGCCGATGCGAGTGCGGCGGGGGAGCAAAACGCCGCGATGGTCATATTCGCGATCGTCCTGCTGCACGGGAATGAAGGGAGCGGGAGCGGAGGATTTTTGTTCGCGCGATTCCATCGGGGCGCCGCAGTGTGGACAGGGTACAGTGGGCTTCGTCATCCGGCTTGGCTCCTTCAATTTCGACTCGCAGTCACGATGCTTTCATTGTCGCCGATTAGAATGGAACCATGCCACCCCACTTGCCGCGTTGTCCCCGGCTGCTTGCCTGCGACCTGGATGGAACATTGCTGAACGGCGCGGGACAGTTGACGGACGCGACGGTCGCGGCGCTACGCCAGGCGATTGATGCGGGCATGGAGGTCGTTATGGCGACCGGCCGGAGACACAGCTTTGCATGGAAGGTTGTGGCTCCCATGAACCTGCATCCGGAGACGGTGCTGATCAGCTCCAATGGCGCGATTACGCGTACCTTTGCCGGGGAGGCGATCGATCGTATCGCGATGCCGGTGGCGACCGCCCTGCTGTTATGCCAGCAGCTGGATCGCTATCGCAGTTCGCTGATCTTCACATTTGACGGCGCGGGAAAGGGGACGCTGGTGGTGGAAGACATTGACGCGCTGCACCGCCGCATTCCGCGCTGGGTGGACGCGAACATCCACGAAATTGAGCGTGTCTTCCCGTTGGAGCAAGCCTTTGCCGGCGGGAACGAGCCGGTGCAGGCGATGATCTGCGGCGGCCTGGAGGAGATGAAGCAGGCATTGGCCGTTCTGGATGCGACGACCGCCAGCGCTGCGGATTTGCGAGAGTCCGTGGCTGTGCATCGCACCGAATATGCTGCCCGCGATCTTTGCATTGTGGACTTGATGCGGCGAGGGTGTTCGAAGGGGAGCGCGCTGGCCCGGCTGGCCGCGGCGCGCGGGTTTGAGGCAGCGGAAATCGCGGCCATTGGAGATAATATGAATGACGCCGATATGCTGGCGTATGCGGGTCACGCGGTGGTGATGAAAAACGCGCCGCCGGAATTGCTTGCCGTGGCCGCCGAAAACGGCTGGACGGTAACTGAGAGCAATGAAGAAGATGGGGCTGCGAAAGCGATTTTGCGAATGCTGGGTGAAATGAATTGCCAGGCCGTCCGCGAAGCAGCAGAGGCTGAGGCTCTGGCCGATTAAGACGGCATCTTATCGATGAAGATTATGTTGACTGGCCGGGTTCGGTCCGGCAAGAATGATGCGGCTCACTGGCTTGCGAGATTTCATGAGGCCTATTGCAGGAAAACCGGGATGGACATTTTTCCCGGATCGCTGAATGTTGAGCTGGAAAGTCCGTTCGATTGGTATGCTGAACCGTATCAGTCGAGTACGGTGTGGTTCGGGCAAGAGGAGTATGGCGGAGAGCGCGATATTCTGCTGCTGCCGTGCATTTTGGCAAAGCTCGAAGCCAGGCCCGCTTTTCTGTGGTCGACGACGACGGCGGCACAAGATCGCCCCGATAAAAACGTGATTGAAATTATTACGGATGTTTCGCTCCGTAAGGCCTACGGGCTGGCGGATGGCGACCTGATTCAAGTGGAGTTGACGTTGTGATTCGAGGTATGACAATTCGGCGCCGCGCGAGGGATGCGAAGCAGGGCGGGGAGCTTCCGACTGCTGCATGCGTACTGTTGCTGCTGGCCGGATGGCTGGCGCTGAGCAGCAGTGTTCCGGCGCGCGCGGCCGAGCGCGTGACCTTGCGCACGGGGTCGAATCTGATCTGTGATCATGTTGCAAATCTCCATGGCCAGGTCCGGCTCTACATGACTCCATCGGAGGACAGTTACCTTGATGTCGCGGCCGGGGAGATTGTCCGGACGGAAAGCGTTCGTGAGCCGGTTCCAGTTGCGGCCTCGGATTCGGCCCAGGCTGCGGCGGTGAAGACTCCTGGAGCCCAACCTATCGACCTACCCCGTCTGCTGGACGAAGCGGGGGCGGCTCATCATCTGGACCCGGACCTGCTGGCCAGCGTGGTGCATGCGGAAAGCGACGGCCGGCCGGGTGCAGTTTCGCGGGCAGGCGCGCGCGGCTTGATGCAGTTGATGCCGGCCACCGCGGCTGATCTGGGGGTGCGGAACAGCTTTGCCGCGGAACAGAACGTTGCCGGGGGCACCGCCTATCTGGACGCGCTGCTGATGTATTACCACGAAGATATAGCTCTTGCGCTGGCCGCCTACAATGCCGGCCCGGCAGCCGTGGACCGCTATCACGGCATTCCACCGTACGCAGAGACGCGTCGCTACGTGGAACGTGTGATCCATGATTTTAACCAGCGCAAGTTGCGCGAAGCACGCCAGCGGACTGGCGCGGCTGGCGGTTGGTCTTCGCTGGCGGCAATTACCGCTGCGCCAAGGTAACCTGACAAAAACCCCATGAAAAAACATCGATGGCTCGTGATGGGCGCTGTATTCGCCCTGCTTGTGCTGCTGGTCTACGTACAGTTCCGCACGTTGCGAAGTTTTCAATGGTCGACCCTGACGCAGGCGTTCGACTCGATTCGCTGGATGCAGCTGGTGCTGGCGACCGCACTGATCTATGGCGCTTATATTACGCGCGCCTTTCGGTGGAGCGTATTTCTGCGGCCGACCAAACCTGCCACACCGATGCAGATGGTTCCGGCACAGTTTATCGGCTTTACTTCGGTCGCCATATTGGGGCGTCTGGGAGAATTTGTTCGGCCTTACCTGGTAGCGCGGCGGCAACAGGTTAGTTTCACGTCGCAGCTGGCGATTTATACGGTCGAGCGCGTTTTCGATTTGCTGGCTGCGGCCGGCATTATTGCTGTGACCCTGACGCTGAGCCGTTCGGTGCAGGTGTTGCCGCACCATGAGGAATTTCGCCGCGCCGGATATTTGGGAATTGCATTGGCGCTGCTGCTGGCGCTGCTAGGCGTGATCATTCGATTCTTCGGCCCGAAGTTCGCGGAGATGGCCGGCGGCATGTTCGGCCTGATTTCAAAAAAAGCAGGCCTGGCGGTGCAGGAAAAAGTGCTCGCTTTCAGCCATGGCCTGGATGCCATTGGCGGATGGACGGAACTGCTGCTGGTACTTTTCTATTCGTTCCTGACGTGGGGCCTGATTGCGCTGGGGTACGTGGTGGTGGTGCATGCTTTCCGGGTGCCGGAACTGGCGTCGATTCCAGCCGGGCAGACCATTCTGTTGATGGCGGGCAGCATGTTCGGTTCCTTCGCGCAACTGCCGGCAATCGGCGGCGGGTCGCAGGTGGCCATCATTTACGTGCTGACGGAGATGCTGCGCGTAGGGCCTGAGGCGGCCACTGCATGCGCACTGACGCTTTACCTGGTGACCTTTTTGACGGTGATACCCGCTGGCCTGGCGTTTGCGCGGGTCGAGCATGTCTCGCTGAGAAACGTGGCGAAGGCATCGGAAGTTGAAGAAGAAAAGCTGGAAGAGGCGGGCAAAGGCGGGGAGCCGCAGCCCGAGATTTCTTCTTCGCTATAGCGCGGGCAACATCCACCGACAGACACCTAAGCAATTGGGGAGATGCAGGGCCGAATTATGGTTCGGTTGCCCGGTAGAAGTCGGGCGAAGAGAAACTGCGACTATAATAGTCCGAGATGTGAAATGAGTTGGATTTTTCATGTATTCGGACACGACAGTACGCAGACCGCAGGTAAGAAACCGGTTTTTTCCTATAGTGTTAGCGCTTGGGTCACTCCTGATAGTTGGAGTGCTGATCTGGCAGGCCATAACAACGGAAGGCGTTCCTAACCCTATTGCATTTGGGCGCGGATTGATTGCCCAGATTCTGGACATTGGCATTCTAGTATTCCGCGAGGGACTGGAGTGCATCCTGGTGCTTTCTGCGATTACGGCAGGACTCATGAAGTCGGAAGAGGCCTACTGGCGGCCCGTCGCCGGCGGTGTCTCGGCCGGGTTTGTAGCAACCCTGATCACGTGGTTTGTGGCAGTGGGGATCATTGACGACTTGGCGAAAAGCGTCAATGCGCTCTACATCCAGGCGGCCACCGGTTTGCTGGCGATCCTGGTCCTTCTGATTGTGATGAACTGGTTTTTTCACAAGCTCTACTGGACCGGCTGGATATCGCTGCACAACAAGCGCAAGCATGACCTGATCCAAAGTGCGACGGTCGCGAGCAGGTCAAGACGGCGGGTGCTGTATGGCATGGCTCTGCTGGGATTCACATCGTTCTATCGTGAAGGCGTGGAAGTGGTGTTGTTCCTGCAGAGCTATCGGCTGAGACTCGGCGACGAGCCGGTCTTTTATGGAGTCGTGCTGGGTCTTCTTTTTACGGGCGTGGTCGCGGCCATCACTTTTGTGGCTCATCGCAAGATGCCCTACAAGAAGATGCTGGTGTTCACGGGAGTGCTGCTGGGCGTCGTGTTGCTGGTGATGGTGGGTGAACAGGCGCAGGAGATGCAACTGGCGCATTGGTTGCCGACGACGCAAATCCCGTGGCTTGAGCCTATCCTTCCTGGCTGGATGGGATTGTGGTTCTCCGTGTTTCCGACGGTCGAGACATTGACGGCCCAGGTGATCGCCGGAGTGATGGTGATTGGGTCGTACTTCGCGGCTCGAAGGTAGGGACGGCGAGGCGCGAGATATATTCCCGTCGACCGATGTGAATTACCGTTGGGATGCGACGAGTTATCACTTGCGCGCGACTGTCAGAAACGCTTGAAAGTCGTCATTGATTCAAGTGGTCGAATACTTCCTGCAGAGGGCGCGAATCTCCGCGGTCAGCTTGGGCACGCCGGTAGTTGCGACGGGATCGTTGGACAAGTCGCTCTCGTACTCCGCAGACATGTAGCCGCGAAAGCCGGCCTGCGCGAACATTTGCCATACGCGATCCATATCAATAGGCGAGTGGTCATCAAAGTGGTCGCGGATGTGCGTGTTGGTGGCGTAGGGAATACACGCCGCGATTTGAGCGTAGGAATCCTGAGTAGCGGTCGGAACAAAATGGGTGATGTCGAGATTGATGCCGGCGTAGGGAGAATTTACGCGATGCATTACTTCCAGGCAGACGTCGGCGCTTTGCGAGACGCCGCCGTGGTCTTCCAGGCCGAGCATGATGCCTTTCTGCCCGGAGTAATCGCAGGCGGCTTTCATGGTTTCAACGACCCAGTCGATGGCCTGTTGCAGGGTGGCGCCGGGGGGAAGTTTGCCGGCAAAGATTCGGAGATGGGATGCGCCAAGCCGGTCGGTGACGTCGACCCACTTCTTGATTTCATTCAGCGAGTCGGCACGTTTGGCGGGATCTGCCTGCACCATGCTGACACCGCAGGCGGCGCCGGAAAACAGGACAGCATTCTTGTATGCCAGGTGCCGAAGGCTGTCGAGATAGCCGTCATCGGTCGATTTGAAATAGTAGGCGGTCATGTCCACAGAATCGAGGCGAAGCTCCACCGCCTTGCGAATGAAATCCTCCATGGTCATGGGGCCATGGGTAAGTTCGCTGCGATAGGAATACGCGCAGCAGCCTGCGTAGAAGCGCGGGAGTTTGGATTGATCCGGAGCGGGGCTTTGGGGCGTCGCTTCCGCGATGGATGATCGCGGCAATTCGGTCGCAACGGTTGCCAGAGCTCCTACAGCGACGTTTTTCAGGAATTGCCGGCGGGCGATTTTGTTTTGCATTGTTTGTCTCCGGGATGCATTCGCTTCTTCCATTGACTTCGGTCCCCGCTCCATCTTTGTGTTGGTATCAGGTTTCGCGGTTGCGGGAGCGAGCGTGCGTGGTCCGTGAGTATGCTAGAACATTTTCGCGATTGCTGGGACGTGGGCAGGTCTCGATCGTGCCCGAGCTTCGCCAGATGCGGTAGCGAGGCGTCGCGGTGTTGAGGGAAATCGCCTAAAGTTTCAGGCGCGAGAGGCTCGGAATTTTGGATAGATCGTTAAAGAGCACGAAGACCATAAGGAGGACGAGGAAGACAAACGCGGTCTGGTAGACGCGCTCTTTGAGGCGCTCATTCATATCGCGCCGCATGACCGACTCAATCAGCAGGAAGAGAATCACGCCGCCGTCGAGGATAGGGATGGGAAGCAGGTTGAGGATGCCAAGCTGCAGGCTGATACTGGCGGCCTCACTCATGACAGGCGACCAGCCGGGCAGCGCGACGATGTAGCCGGTCTCGCGCGCGATGCCGACGGGACCGCTGAGGGTGCGAATGGACATGCGATGAGTGGCCAGCCGGCGGAAGATGTCGAGCACCAGGGTGGATTCCTGGGCGAATTCGCGGCCGGACTTGGAGATCGCCTGGGAGAGAGAGAGTCGCTCCATGTGGGAGGGTGTCGGCTGCGTAGAAAACCCGATCATGTAGGCAGGTTGATTGTTGGCTCCGGTGACTTTCTCCGGCGTGACGGTCAAAGCCACGGGTTTGCCGTCGCGCAGGATGGACAGCGTCACGGGACGACCGCCGTTTTGTTGCAGGTAGAGAATCATCGACGGCAGGGAATGCAATTCGGTGCCGTCGACCGAGACAATTTTATCTCCGGGGCGCAGACCCGCTTTTGCTCCCGGCATGTTGGGCTCGACCATGGCAACAGTGAGCGGGTTGTTTTGCTCGACCGGAGTCAACCCAACATCCTGGAAGGAGAAGTCGTCCGGGTCGGTGGGAGATTTCAGGAACACGGAAATGTCTTTTTGCTGACCATCGCGATCGACCTGCATGGAAACCGAATGATTGAGGTTGATGGCGGAGTGTTCGAAGATCTGCTGCCAGGTTGGATTTTCGACGCCATCGAAGCGAATAATTCGATCGCCATGCTGCAGGCCGCCACGCGCGGCGGCTGAGTTGGGAACCACGTAGTCGACAACGGCAGGGCTGCTGAGATAGTTGGGAACTTCATTGTGAGCGAGAGAAACGACGAACATCAACACGAGGGCGAGCAGAAAATTTGCCGCCGGACCGGCACAGGCGATGAGTACACGCTGCCAGCGGGGATGACTGGCATATTCGCCGGGATCGCCGGTGGTGTTCTCGATGGGCAGTTCGCCGGCCATTTTGACGTAACCGCCCAGCGGCAGGAGGCTGACGCGGTAGTCGGTATCGCCGCGGCGAAAGCCAAACAGGCGCTTGCCAAAGCCGATGGAGAAGGTCTCGATGCGGACGCCGCAGAGCTTGGCTACGGCAAAGTGACCGAATTCATGCACCAGCACCAGCACGCCGAGCATGATGAGCATGGAAACGAGGCTAATGAGGGCAAATGTCATGCTGGTCTGGGGAGGTCCGTCCTCTAGTATTACATTCTCTGGTCAGATGCGAGCAGTTCGCGAGCCGTGGCCCGCGCGCGGGAATCCGCATCCAGCACCTCGAGAATCGTGGCGGGATGCCGGTGCGGCGTCTGCTCCAGCACCTGTTCAATTGTACGCGGGATGGCGAGGAAAGGAATGCGTTTGGCGAGGAACGCCTCGACGGCAATTTCATCGGCTGCATTGAGCGCGATGCAGTGTTCGCCACCCATTTCCGCCGCCTCGTAGGCCAACCGCAGGCAAGGGAAGCGGGTGAGGTCGGGCGGCGAAAAATCGAGCTCGGCGAGGCTGCGCATGTCGAAGGTCAGGTCCGAGGGAATCCGTTCCGGATAAGTGAGCGCGTACAGGATCGGCAGACGCATATCGGTAACGGAAAGCTGGGCCAGAATGCTGCCATCGATAAATTCCACCAGGGAATGAATAGTCGACTGCGGATGAATGGTGACCTTGACGGCGCTGGGCGGCAGATCGAATAGCCGGCAGGCTTCGATAATCTCCAGGCCCTTGTTCAACATGGTTGCGGAATCGATGGTGATGCGACGGCCCATGACCCAGGTGGGATGACGGAGTGCCTGTTCGACGGTGATCTGGGCAAATTGATCCAGAGGCGTGGTGCGAAACGGGCCGCCGGAGGCAGTCAACCAGATGGAGCGGACTTCCTGTTTGGCGCCGCCGCGCATGCATTGATGGATGGCGTTGTGCTCGCTGTCGATGGGCAGCAGATTGACTTGCCTGCGGCGCGCCTCCTGGATAAGAATCTCACCTGCGGCGACCATACATTCCTTGTTGGCGACGCCGACTGTCTTGCCGGCGGCGATGGCTGCATAGGTGGCTTCCAGGCCGGCGACTCCGACAATAGCACTGACGACAAAATCAACCTGAGGCAACGTGGCGGCGTGGATTGTGCCTGCCGATCCCCACACAACTTCAATCCCTGTCATTTCCGCGGCACGCAGGCGTGCGCGCAGGTCGGCGGCCAGTGTTTCATCGGCAACGGAGACGACCTGCGGCCGCCAGCGTTGGCATTGCGCGAAGAGTTCCTCGATGTTATGACCGGCGGCCAGGCTCACGACACGAAAGCGGTCGGGGTAGCTTTCGACGATGCGCAGCGTGCTTTGTCCGATGGAGCCGGTCGAACCGAGAATTGCAAGATGTCTCAAGAAATTTCCTGACGTGTGAAATTCAATCCGCGGAACCATCCAGCCCGCTTAATAGGCTTGCCGGAAGAGCAGCGCATACCACAAGACCGGCACAGCCAGGAGGAGGGCATCGATGCGGTCCAGCACTCCGCCGTGTCCGGGCAGCAATGTTCCGGAATCCTTGGCACCCGCACCGCGCTTGATGGCGGATTCCAGGAGATCGCCGATCTGTGCTGCGACATTCAGCAGCACCGCCAAACCGGTCCAATACCACCATGGTTGAGCATAAAACAATAGATCGATGCCGTGGCGATCGAGGCGGGCAGCCAGAAAAACAATTCCCAGCCCAGCCAGGATGCTGCCCAGCACAGAACCCGCTGCGCCTTCCCATGTTTTTTTCGGACTCAACCGCGCGGCCATAGGATGCCGGCCAACGGAGCGTCCAACGTACAGAGCGAGAATATCGCCGGCCCATACCACTACGAGGAGAAAGAGCAGCAGTGATGTGCCATTCTCCTGGAGCGTGACCATTGGCGCCAAGACGAGCGGAAACGCCACGTAGATCAGGCCGAAAAACCCGGCGGCCGCATCGGCGAGCATACGATCGAGGGAAGAGCGCAGAGAGCAGAAACCGAGCAGGACGAGCGCGAAAATCCCCAGGGCCGGCAACAAAAAGGCAGGGACCCAGAACGCGACGGCAAACAGCAACGCGCAGCAAACCATGACGGGGTACCGTGGAACGCGCACGCCTGAAGCGTCGGCAAGCACCAGGTATTCATGCAGTGCCAGCTCGGCGATGATCCAGGCAGCAAGCATCTGCAACCACAACGGACCCCAAAGAATCAGGACCAATACCAGCGGAATCAAAATGACCGCCGTAAGAATGCGTTTCATCAATCGATACTCTTTCGGAACATTGCCCGGCCGCAAGGGCAGGCAGAAATTGGGACCATCATGAATTGAGTCTTTTTTCCATTATCTAATGAATGAGGAACTGCCGCAGAGACCGAACTCGAGGAGGGATGAGGCGTTACCGGCTCGGGCTGGAAGGTTGCAATGGAACAAGGCGGTTCCCATGATTGCTTTCGACGACCAGCATCACGGTTATCGCGTCAAAATCTGTTCCGGCTCGGAGGTTTTGCGGTCGGGTCCGTTGCCGAGGCCGCCGAAACGGCGCTCGCGGCATTGATAATCGCGAATTGCTTCGAGCAGATGCTGGCCGCGAAAATCCGGCCAGAAACGGTCCGTGACATAAATTTCGGAATAGGCAATCTGCCACAGCAAGAAATTGCTGATGCGCATTTCGCCGCTGGTTCGGATCACCAGATCCGGATCGGGCATGTGAGCGGTGTAGAGGGCCTGGGACAGGTGTTGTTCGCTGAAGATGGCGAGGAGCTCCTGTAGGGAAAGCTTGCCGTCATGCTGGGAAGCGATTTTGGTCAGCGCATCCCGCATGGCATCGACGATTTCGACCCGGGCGCCGTAATTCAACGCCAGTGTCAGGGTTGTGCCGGTATTGCGCACCGTTTGTTCCGCGGCCCACCGCATGGTCTCCTGCACTTCCTGGGGCAGGTCGGCAACGCGGCCGATGTAGGCAATGCGGACGTTGTTGTCGTTCATCCTTTTCACATTGCTGACCAGGTAGGTGCGCAAGAGACGCATGAGAAAACTGACTTCTGTCTGCGGGCGGCGGAGATTATTCTCCAGCGAAAATGCATACAGAGTGAGCCAGGGGAGGTCAATGCGCGAGGCTGTTTCGACCACGAACTGGACCGACTCCGCGCCCTGCTGGTGCCCGAAGAACCGCTGCATGCGGCGCTGGCCGGCCCAACGCCCGTTACCATCCATAATGATGGCGATGTGTTTGGGCAATCGTTCCGGGTCGAGCTGCTGGTAGATGGCGAGCTCTTCCTGGGACAATTCTTTGAGGCGGCTGGGTGCGGGGACAGGAGACAAGGATGAATACCTCAACTTGCTTCGACCGTAGCATAGTGCCGAGAGCGCCTGCAAATGCAGTGATGCGACTGCGCGCTGAGACGAATGAAACAACGATTCGTCCGCGAGGTCGCCGCTTGAGACGGCATGGCTCTGAGGAAACCCCGACAAAAGCGGGTCTGTCTCTGGAGCGATAGAACGTTGGGGGAAGGGTACTTGCGGCTGGATGCCAACCGCGGATAGAACTCTGTCGCCTGGACGACTTAGGAAAACCGCTTGATCACGACATGGGGGATGTCGAGAAGTCTAAGCTGCTGCTAGGCGGTTCGCCGCCCACCGCCGGCCATTTCGCGAATGTGACCCAGCACCATGGCCCGGTGCAGGTGGTCGAGGCTGGCTGCCCAGCGTGCAATTTCTGCCAGGAAGGGATCTTCCATCATGGTCGCAATCTCTCGTTCGCGCTCATAACGGGCGTCGTGCACCATTTCAGACATGGGAACGGACAGCGCGTTGGCAAGCCGCTGCAGCGACGATAAGGTCGGCATGGCGCGACCGTTCTCGATCTTTGAAATGTAGGTTCTAGGGACTTCCAGCCGGGCCGCTAACTGGCGTTGGCTGAGGTGGCGCGCATTGCGAATCTCGCGGAGACGCACTGCGACTTTCGACTGCCGGTTGCCCGGCACACGCGTGCCCATCATCTCGACGGGCGAGGACACAACAGGTTCCGGTTCTTCCACTTCCAGGGGTTTACGGCAGCGTCTGCACAGTAGGTTCCTGGTACTAAATTGCACCAGGCTGCAGCGGTCGCAACGTAGGACCTCCCTGGAGGAAACGGGAGACATCACAGTTGCCATATAGGTTCTACGGAGGCCAGAGCCGACATCCGATCACATGTATTGCTTGCTTCTTAAGATAAGTTGCTGGTAAATCAGTAGCTTGTCAAGCTAAAAATGAACAAATACCTGAAATTGCCAAAAATAACCGGCAAAGCGCCGCATTTTCTCGGATCATACAGGCAGGAGAGGTTCGATGGCCGACCCAACGAGCAACGCCGGAGAGGCGCCGGGGCAGGAAGCCGATGCAACCAAGCCGGGCCACGATCGAGCAGCGGCGTGGCGCCTGCTGAACGAACATACCCAGTCCGCCAGCCTGTTGAAGCACGCGCTGGCGGTGGAAGTGTGCGTGCGGGCCTATGGTGAAAAGCATGCCGCCCAACTGAACCTGGCGCCGGAGGAGTCTCGCGAGCTGGTGGAGAAGTATGCGATTACGGGCTTGCTGCATGATTTCGACTACGAAAAATATCCGACGCCTGAAGAGCATCCGTGGATTGGCAATCGAATCCTGACGGAGCAGGGCTGGCCCGAGGAGATTCGTCACGCCATTCTGGCCCACGCCGACTACACGGGGACGCCGCGGGTCTCGCATCTCGATAAGGTCCTGTTTGCCTGCGATGAGTTGGCGGGATTCCTAACCGCCAACGCGCTGGTCAAGCCGAGCAAGTCGATCCTGGATGTGAATACCGCATCAGTGGTGAAGAAGATGAAGGACAAAGCCTTCGCGCGTGGGGTGAATCGTGACGACATTCGCACCGGCGCGGCTGAACTTGGAGTCGAGCTGGACCAGCATGTCGCCTTCTGCCTGACGGCCATGCAGCAACACGCGGAGGCACTGGGCCTGGTGGGGACAACGGAAACCCAGGGATGAACGAAGTTCCGGGTGCTGTTGATCGCGTCGTGCTTGCTGCGAAGGCGGCTACGGTGCGCGACGTTGAACCCGCATTGCTCCGTCCAAATCATTCATCGAGGCGATTTTTGTCGTGCAGAGCGAAAAAAAGCTCCTGCGGATTCGCCGACCATCGGCGCTGAATTGCATATTTTTTTATAGTCCCTGTTCGCTGTGCAGGTGTATATTCAGTTGATTTCTTTGGTTGCTGCTGATTCGGAGGGGATCTGCATGAAGAAATACATCGCGGAATTAGTCGGGACGTTTGTTCTGGTCTTCGGGGGGGTCGGCAGCGCAGTGCTGGCCGGAAAGCATATCGGTTTTGAGGGAGTTGCGTTCGCATTTGGCCTGTCGCTGCTGGCCATGGTGTATACCATCGGGCCGGTTTCCGGCTGTCATATCAACCCTGCTGTGACGCTGGGAGTTTTGCTGGCGAGAAAGATCAATGGCAAAGATGCCATCATGTATGTCATCGCGCAAATCGTGGGCGCGATCATCGCGGCCTGGCTGATCCTAATCATTGCGGGTGGAGTGGCCGCCGGCTACGACCCATCGATTGCGGGTCTGGGCGCTAATGGGTTCGGCGCGCATTCCCCGGATTTGTTCAGCATGCACGCTGCTTTTATCACGGAAATTATCCTGACCATGTTTCTGGTGCTGACGGTGCTGGGCTCGACCGATGTGAAAGCGCCGGTCGGCTTTGCCGGGCTCGCGATTGGGCTGGTTCTGACGCTGATCCATTTGGTGAGCATTCCGGTGGACAACACCTCGGTGAACCCGGCGCGCAGCATCGGGCCGGCCATTTTCGTAGGAGGATGGGCGCTGCAGCAACTCTGGTTATTTATCATCGCGCCATTGATTGGGGCGGCGATTGCGGCTGGAATTTATGCAGTGATTCACGCACCTGATCCACGCATCAGCACGCGGACGGCAGAGCGCGCGCTGGCCAGCGAGCAGGAAGAACGCGGCCGTCACAAAGCCTAGCTGGATGGAAGTTCGCAGTCACAGAACCGCCCATGGTTTGCCAATGCAGAACGTGGGCGGTTGCTACATCTCTACCCACCTGGGTTGGACGTGAACCAGACGGTCACCGCATTTTTTAAGTTATTTCACTGCAAAGGAGCCCACTATGTCCGATTCAATTTCGAAGAATGCAGGCGCGGAGAATACAACGCTGCCGGTCAACGGGGCGAACCAGTCGCGCCGACGTTTTCTTTGCAACTCCGCGGCCGCGGTCGCCGGGATCGTGGGCGCCGCAGGCATCGCGGGCGAGTCTGTGAAGAGTCTGCTCGAGCCCAACGCTGTGCTGGCTCAAACGACGCTCAATCCAGACGGCGCGCTGAAAGAACTGATGGATGGCAATCGTCGTTTTGTCAGTGGGCAAACCACCGCGCACGAACACGACGTCAATATCCTGAAGCAACATCTGGAAGAAAAGCAGGAGCCGTACGCGGCGGTACTGTCGTGTGCCGATTCGCGCGTGCCGGTTGAAATTATCTTCGACCAGACAATTGGCCATCTCTTTGTGACTCGCGTTGCCGGCAACATTATCACGCCGGAGATTATCGGCAGCCTGGAGTATGGAGTGGCTGTGCTCGGCACCAAAGTGATCCTGGTCCTGGGCCACAGTAATTGCGGGGCGGTGAAGGCGGCGATCGGGGGCAAGTCCGTGCCCGGACAAATCAGCGTTCTCTATCCGCACATCCAACCCGCAGTCGACCAAGCAGGCCACGACTCTCAGGCAGTCACCAAGGCGAATGCACAGATGCAGGCCAAGTTATTGAGCCAGGCGTCGACGGTGGTTGCAGAAAAAATCAAAGAAGGCCAGCTCAAGGTGGTCGCCGGATATTACGACATCGGCAGTGGCGTGGTCAGTTTGTTGAGTTAGATTTGGCGCGCAGTTTTTTGGCTCGCCTGCCTACGTGCGCGGGTCGGGGGCGACCCCAATATCCAGCGATGGCGCCGCCATAGTGGGTTTCCCAGGTAAGAAGATCTTCTCCCGACAGGTAATTCACATGCTGCTCAATCGAGCGCAATTGGGCGGCGGCGCGCTTGATATCCTCGCCATTGAACCAGCCGAACGCGGCGATTAAAAGCAGGATAAATATTGCCCCAGCCCAGAAGCGCCCGTCCATGGTGCGGCCGAGCAGCCACGTGGCCAGCACCGCGCAGATAATCACGACCTGGTAGACATGGGCGATGCGCTGTTGGATTTCGTCGCGCAGGGAATCGTATTCATGCAGCAACACCTGGACGCGCTCAAAGTCGGAGAATCCCGCCGTCTGCTGTTCCGCCATGATTTGCTCCTGACAAATGAGTCTATCCCTCCGCGGCGCGGAATGCTGGTGAGCATTTGCGCGAGGGCGCACGGTGTTCTATGCTGAGCAGGCTTCGCCTCTTTGCCTATGACTGCGAACAGTCCTCGCCCGCCCGGTCCGAATGCGAACGCCTCGGTTTCTAACGTGCTGCCGTCTGGGATGGATAGGGCAGGCGAGCGCTTCCAGTTGAACGCAGCCGCGATGCGGCGCCTGCTGGCCGAATTCGAGGAGGAGCAGGCTAGGATCCGCCAGGGCGG
Source organism: uncultured Acidobacteriota bacterium (assembly GCA_963756315.1). Taxonomy (GTDB): domain Bacteria; phylum Acidobacteriota; class Terriglobia; order Terriglobales; family Acidobacteriaceae; genus JAKAAZ01. The sequence goes on along the minus strand of CAVWNI010000008.1, from coordinate 813,502 downwards.
CGGCGCGAAGGCCATCGAAGCGCAACACGCGAAGAACCGCCTGACTGTTCGCGAACGCCTTGATCTGTTGCTTGACCCGGGAACAGAGTTTCACGAGTTGGGCATCTACGCCGCGCATGGGATGTATGCAGAGTACGGCGGCGCGCCGGCGGCCGGAGTCGTTGCGGGTGTAGGCCGGGTTGAAGGACGGCTGGCGATGATTATCGCGAACGACGCCACGGTGAAGGCGGGCGCATTTTTTCCGATGACGGCCAAGAAGGTGCTGCGCGCGCAACACATCGCGATGGACAATCACATTCCGACGCTGTACCTGGTGGATTCTGCCGGCGTATTTCTGCCGCTGCAGGAAGATGTGTTTCCCGACCAGGATGATTTTGGGCGCGTCTTTCGCAACAACGCGGTGATGTCGGCGCACGGCATTCCGCAGATGACCGCCATTATGGGCATGTGTGTTGCCGGTGGGGCCTACCTGCCGGTGATGACGGACCATGTTTTGATGACGGAGGGCAGCGGATTATTCCTGGCTGGACCAGCACTGGTGCAGGCGGCCATCGGACAGAAAGTTTCCGCCGAGGAGTTGGGCGGGGCCAGCATGCATGCGGAAATCTCAGGAACCGTCGACTTCAAGGAGGCGAACGATGCTGTCTGCATTGCGCGCCTGCGCTCGCTGGTGGCGCGACTCGGGCATGCCGCGCCAGCCCGCTTCGATCGCATTGCGTATGACGGGTCGGTGGACGCTCCAAAATATTCCGCGGAAGACCTGCTTGGCATCCTCAACCCGGATCCCGCGGCGGTTACGCACAGCTACGACATGCACGCGGTGATTGCTCGCATCGTAGATGGGTCGCGTTTCGATGAGTACAAGCCGGACTACGGTCCAACGCTGCTGTGCGGCTATGCGCGGATCGCCGGTTTTGCGGTCGGCATCGTGGCCAATCAGAAGTCTCGTCAAATGCAGACCAGCCCGACCGGCGAGAAGCACATGGAATTTGGCGGCGTCATCTATCCCGATTCCGCGGACAAGGCCGCGCGCTTCATCATGGATTGCAATCAAAACCTGATCCCGCTGATTTTTCTGCACGACGTGAATGGATTTATGGTGGGGCGCGATGCGGAATGGAGCGGCATCATTCGTTCGGGCGCCAAGATGGTCTCGGCGGTTTCGAATTCCGTGGTGCCGAAAATTTCCGTCATCATCGGGGGATCGTTTGGGGCGGGGAATTATGCTATGTGCGGCAAGGCCTACGATCCGCGATTTATCTTCGCGTGGCCGACGGCAAAGTATGCCGTGATGAGCGGAGCCTCCGCCGCCAACACCCTGGTTGAGATTCGCATCAAGCAACTGGAACGAAGTGGCCACGCGCTGAGCGATGCGGAAAAGAAGGAACTGTTCGAGTCGACGAAGGCTGCTTACGATGAGCAGACCGATCCGCGATACGCGGCCGCGCGTCTGTGGGTGGATGCGATGATCGATCCCAGAAAAACTCGGGAGGTGCTGGCGATGGCCCTGGAAGCGGCTGCGCTGAATCCTGAGGTCCCGCGCTTCAATCCCGGCATCCTACAGACCTGACTGCGTCGACGGAGACCCATTCCACCATGAACCGCCGAGAATTTCTGTCGTCGTCACTCGCCGCAGCGATTGCAGCGAGCGACCTGCGCGGCTGGTCTCAAGACGTGTCTGATTCTCTGCCGGAGACGACGCGGCAGATTCTTTATGTGATGGCGGACCTGACGGAAACGGATCCCGCGAAGCAGCGCAGTCTGGTGGAGACGCTTGGCCCGAGCGGATTCAACGTGCTGATTTTGTCTTTCGTGCAGGCCAGAGTCAAGGATGGCAAACTCAGCCTGCTGTATAACGACAACGCAGTCCAATCTTTTGCGCCGCAGTATCCGGCACTGCTGGCCCAGCTGCGGTCCGGCTTCGCCGCGCCCAGGCGGATTCAAATCTCGATTGGAGGCTGGGGCCATACCGCGACATTTGCGGCGATACGCAGCGCGGGAGTGCCTGCGTTTGTGCGTCAGTTGACGGAAGAAATCATCCAGCCGCTGGGGCTGGATGGCATCGACATCGATCTGGAACCGGAGCAAGGCGGCCTGGAAAACTGGATGGGCGTGCATCGCGACTATGGAGACACGATCGTCGAGCTGACCAACGAATATAAGCGCGTGCATCCGACGCACCTGGTGACGCATGCACCCATTTCTCCGGTGGCCGCGGGGATGTATGTGCAGGCCGTAGCCGAGGATGGGTTGAAGACAAGCTTGCTGGAGGGCACGCGGACTTCGCATGGCAACAATGTCGACTGGCTGAATGTGCAGTTCTATGAAGGCGGGATTGTCGGAGAGGGCAGCATTGCTGATTATTATCGAACCCAGTTGGCGGGGCCGTTGAAAGACAAGGCGAATCAATTTGGAATTTCGCGGCCGCTGCATTTTTTGACGCCCACATTTGAACCGCAGGCGAAGCAGCCGCTGGAATTTTGCCAGCAGACGATTGCGGCCATTGATCAGTCGTGCGCAGATCTGCAGGCAGGGCGGCTGGCCGGGGTGGCGTTATGGGATTATCGGCAAGTTGCGCCCACAATCGATGACTGGTCGCGGGGTCTGGAGGCGGCGCTTCGGAGGTAATGAAGAACATGAGCAATGTGGTGAAAGTGATTGAATGTCCACGGGATGCGTGGCAGGGGATGCCCAGGATTATTCCAGCCGAGACCAAGGCGACCTACCTGCGGGAGCTGATCGACGCCGGGTTCCAGCACATTGATGCTGTCTCGTTCGTGTCGCCGAAAGCTGTGCCGCAGATGGCGGACTCCGAGGAGGTGTTGCGTTTGCTGCAGGCTCCTGAAGAGATCGAAATCATTGGCATCGTGGTGAATGAAAAAGGCGCCGAGCGGGCGGTTGCGACGGAATCTGTCCGTACACTCGGCTTTCCGTACTCTATTTCGCCGGGCTTCCTTGAGCGCAATCAACATCAAAGTCCGGAAGAGTCTCTCGACGCGCTGGACGACATTGCGGAAGTGGCCTATCGCGCTGGGCTCGACCTGGTTGTGTACATTTCGATGGCCTTCGGAAATCCATACGGCGAACCGTGGAGTCTGGAGGAAGTGGTCGAGGCGTGTGGATTGTTGCTGGAAATGGGCGTGGAGCAGATCTCTCTGGCCGATACAGTTGGGCTGGCTGGCCCCAAAGAGATTCGTTCGCTGATGTCGGCCGTGATGGCCACCGACGATCGCGTGGAATTCGGCATTCACCTGCACGCGCGGCCAGGGGAGGCGGAAGCCAAAGTGCTGGCTGCGTACAGCGCGGGATGTCGCCGGTTTGACATGGCGATGGGTGGGCTGGGAGGCTGCCCGTTTGCGCAGGATGCGCTGGTCGGCAACATCGCGACGGAGCAGGCGCTCGCAGCGCTGCGTGGTGCAGGTGCGGAGTTGCCTCCGCTGGCGCCGCTGGACAAGCTGCTTGCACGCACGCGTCAGATTTCCGCCGAATTTGGTCCAACCGTCCAATAGTGGTCGGCAAGTCGCCGGAGTCAAGTGTATCGTATTACGATATACTTGACATATGGATACTCGGCGCGCCGGCGAAGATTCCCGCCAATCCCTCCACCAAGCCCTGGCGGAATTTCGTCGTCAGTTACGGGCATTTCTGCTGGTCAGCGAGAATGCGGCCAACGAGGCTGGGCTGCATCCGCAGCAACACCAACTGCTGCTGGCGATCGCCGGCGCACCGAGAGATATCTCTCCCTCCATTGCCTACGCGGCAGAAGCGCTGGGGCTAAAACACAATAGCGTGGTGGAACTGGTCGATCGTTGCGAGAAGGAGGGTCTGGTCGAACGCGGAATGGATCCGAAAGATCGCCGCCGCGTCTGCCTGCGGACCACGCCGAAGGGTCAACGGGCGCTCGACCAACTGTCGCAAGTGCATCTGCTGGAGCTTAATTGGCGTGCGCCTCAGTTGATCACCGCGCTGGAAAAGGTTTTGCAAACCGAGGGACCAAACGGCACCCGCTTGTCTCGAAAGCGTGTTGATTAAGAGAGCTGCGATGACTGAAGCGACACATACCCGACCGCAGATGAAGCTGGGTGTTCGGATCACGGGGCATCCGCTACTGCGCAAATACTTTCCCAAGGTTTCGGAAGACCTGGCTGCCACCTATACGCGCGATCTGCATAAATGGATTTTGCTGGCGCCGATCATCGGCGTCACTACAGGCCTGGCGGTGACCGGCATCGCTGTCATCATTCTGAAAAAACTCTGGCCGCCGCTGCTGCATTATTTTCTGGGGCATCGGTGGGCCATCGTTCCGGTGCTTACGGCGGCCTTCGCGGTGACCGGATTGATCATGCAATATCTAACCCCCGACCCAGACGAGCACTCGACCGAAGAAATCATCCGTTCGTATCACGAACACGAGGGCGACATTGACGTGCGCGCCTTCTTCCCGAAATTGCTGGCCGCCATCACCACCGTAGGATTTGGCGGCAGTGCGGCCTTGGAGGGCCCCAGCATTTATGGCGGGGGTGCGATTGGATCGTGGCTATGGACGAAGCTGCGGCGGTTTGGTTTGGAGGGTCGAGACCGGCGCATCATGTTGATCAGCGGAGCCGCGGCCGGGATGGCGGCGGTGTTTCGGGCGCCGATGACTGGCCTGGTCTTTGCTCTCGAAATGCCCTACAAAGACGATCTGGCGCATGAGGCGCTGTTGCCTTCGCTAATCTCCTCGGTGGTTTCCTACGTAACGCTTGCGTTCTTTCTGGGTGCCACTCCGCTGTTCAATTTCGCGAGCGCTACGTCCTTCACAGGTCGCGATCTACTCTGGTGCGCTCTTCTGGGTGCTTTGATTGGGTTGATTGCGATGGCCTTCACGATCACCTTTCGCCGGGCTCGTGTTCTGATGGTTCGCTGGTCGGTTCCGCATTGGCTGAAGCTGACCCTGGGTGGGTTTCTTACGGGCGTTTGTGGACTTTTGTTCCTCTCGATTTTTCCGGGAACGCTGGTACCTCTCGGCCCGAACTACGAAGCTGTTGGGGAAATCCTGAGCCATCACCACAGCACGCTGGAACTGATCGTATTTGGCATTCTGAAGCTGGCCGCGACGCTGTGTACCCTGGCCAGCGGCGGCGTGAGTGCGATGTTTGTTCCGCTGTTTCTTACTGGAGGCAGTTTCGGGACGGCTTTTGCGCAGTCGATTGTCCACGCCAGCTCGGTCGAATTGTATGCGGCGGTCGGCATGGCTGCATTTATCGCCGCGGGATATAAAACGCCGCTGGCCGCGGTGGTGTTTGTTGCGGAAGCCACCGGGGGACACGCCTTTATCGTGCCGGCGTTGATCGGCGCGGCGGTCGCGTATGCGATTTCCGGCGAAGCGTCAGCTTCGGGCGATCAGCGGCTGCACGAAGGGATTCGCATGCAGGAGCTGAGCAATCTTCCGGTATCGGAGATCATGCAGCGGGAGTTTGTTTCGGTGCAAGGATCCTCTACGCTGCGTGATTTTGCGGACAATGTCTGCTGGCGGAATCGACACACTACATTTCCAGTCGTAGCAGGTGACTATGCGCTCGGCGTTATTTCTGTGTCGGCGCTGGCGGCGGTGCCGGCCGACGCCTGGTCGACCACACGGGTGGAGGACGTGACGGATCGAACCGTCGCGGCAATTCATTCCGACGGCGATGTTGCGGAGGCGCTTCGACTGCTGGTGCGCGAAGGCGGACAGCCGATGCTTCTTGTCACGTCGGCGGAAGGAAAACTGGAAGGCATTGTCACCAAGACCGAAATCCTGTCCGCGTTGAAGCTTCACAGCCCTCATCCGTCCAAGCGGGCCTACCAGCCAGCCTGAACAGATTGACGCTGAAAGTAGGGTCGGTATCGTAGTGAACGCTAAGATAGAGATCGGATGGTCGATTCGCCTCATTCCGATCCTATGTCTGCTGTGGACTCGCGGCTGCCAACGAAAGGTCAGTTCGGGGTTGCGCTGGAACCGGAGATCATCAAGGTCTGCGGATACGCCCTATTCATTGGTCTGGTCGGCGGACTGGCGGCGCAAGCGCTGCTGGAGATGATCTATTTTTGCACCAATGTATTCTTCTACGGACGATTCTCCTTTGCCGATACGAACCCAGACCACAATCACCTTGGGTTGTGGGTGATCCTGGTTCCGGCGATCGGGGGGTTGGTGGTCGGCATTATGGTGCAATATCTGGAGCCGACGCTGAAGGGTCACGGCACCCCGGAAGCGATGGAGGCTGTTCTTTTCGGCCATAGCCGGATGAAACTGCGGGTGGCCATTCTGAAACCGATCGCCACAGCTCTGGCCATCGGGACGGGCGGTCCGTTCGGCGCGGAGGGCCCCATCATCCAGACCGGCGCGGCGTTTGGGTCGTTATTCGCACAGGCGATGGGGCTGACGCCATATTACCGGCGCGTGCTGCTCGCTTCCGGCGCAGCGGCCGGTATGGCGGCCACATTTACAGCCCCGCTGGCCGGAATTCTTGTTGCGGTCGAGCTTCTGCTGTTCGAGTTTCGTGCCCGATCGTTTATCCCAGTCGCGTTTGCCGCGGTCGTGGCGACCGGGGTGCGCATTTACTTTGCCGGATCTGCACCGTTGTTTCCCAATGCCCGCCTTCAGTCTGCTTCACATGAACGAACTTTGGCTGTTTGGATTGATGGGCGTGTTGATGGGAGCGGTTGCCATTGGCCTGATCCGCGCCCTGGCATGGCTGGAAAATTTGTTTGAGCGTCTTCCAGTCAGGCGGCCGCTGATCTGGGCTCCAGTTGTGGGCGCGTTGATCCTGGGCGCCATCGGATATTTTTATCCGCAGGTCCTGGGTACCAGCTACGGCACGATTCGAGATATGCTGAATGACCGACTGACGGCGGAGAAGCTGATCGGCATCTCCGTGGCCAAATTCTGGGCGCTGGTCATTTCGCTTGGCTCGGGTACAACCGGCGGCGTGTTCGCTCCTTCGCTGGTGATCGGCGGCGGCATCGGAGCCGTCTATGGAATGTTCTGGCAGCACTTTTTTCCGCGTTTTGTCAGTGATCCCGCGCTGTATTCGCTGGTGGCGATGGGTGCAGTATTTGGTGGCGCAGCACGCGCACCCTTCACGAGCATCGCGTTCCTGTTTGAACTTAGCCACAATCCCGACTCGCTGCTTCCGCTGATCGTCTGTGTCATGGTGTCCGACGGATTTGTGAGGCTGCTGAGTCGGGACTCGATCATGACGGAAAAACTCACACGGCGCGGCTTCATCGTGCTGCAGGATTACTCGGTGCCGGTGCTGATGCGTTCCCGCATCGACCAGGTGATGCACAAGCAGTTTCATACCGTCCAGGCTGATGCCGATCTGGGCGCAGTTCTGCGCGATCTGACGCCGGCGCATATGGGATTGCTGCCGGTGGTGGAGCAGGACGGCTCCTTGATCGGTATCGTTGAAGCCGAAGACCTGCTGCGGGTGGCGCCTCCTGAGCACCACTTCAAAATGCGCGAGCTTGCGCGGCAGGACTACGTGCTGGCCTATCCTGGCGAGCTGATTGACCGAGTAAGCCGCGACATGCTGTCGAAGAATGTTGAAAACATCATCATCGTCGAGCCCAACCATGCGTCGAAGCCCGTGGGAGTGGCTCGGGCCAACGACATCCTGCAGCTACGTCGCTGGTTGATGGACGAGGAAAGCCGCAGCGAAGCAGCGGCGGTGGGTGGCAAGCAACCGGGAAGTGTTACGTAAGCTCCGTTCGATGGCGCACAATGCCGCAGAATGCAAAATAGATGACGCCGGCCTCCCTCCCCGGTTACCATGATTCGTTCTCATCCATTTTTTTGTTGAGGCGCTATGGCATATCAAACGCTATCGATCACTGAGAAGGAAGAGATTGTCACGATTACCTTCGACCGTTCCGAGCGTCGCAACGCGCTGACGCCGGAAATGATCGAGGAACTGATCGCGACGCTCGATCATTTGAAGGATCGCAGTTCCGGCATCCTGATTATTACCGGGAGAGGGCCTGCCTTTTGCGCCGGACTTGATCTGGAACATCTGCAATCGCTTGCCGGCAAGACATTTCCCGAACACAATGCGGATGCGGAGCGTATGGCCCTGCTAATGCGGCGGTTGTATGATCTGCCGTTGCCTACCATCGCGGCGGTGAACGGACACGCCATTGCAGGCGGCATGGGTTTGGCGACCATCTGCGATTTTACGTTGACGGTTCCTGAAGCCAAGTTCGGGTACACCGAGGCCCGCATCGGATTTGTGCCGGCCATTGTGTCCGCCTTCCTGTCGCTGCAGGTGGGAGAAAAACAGGCACGGGATCTGTTGCTGACGGCGCGGCTGATTAGTGCCGAAGAGGCGCTGGAGATGGGACTGGTGAACGAAGTGGTGCGCGATAGCAGCGTGATGGACCGGGCCTGTCACATGGCGCGCCAATTGCTGCGAAACAGTCCTGTCTCCATGAGGGCGACGAAGGAATTGCTTTCTGCCCAGGTCAAGGACAGGCTGGATCGCCAGCTGAAGGCTGCGGTTGAAATGCATGCAACGGTGCGCAGTTCGGAGGATTTTCAGGAAGGCATCGCCTCGTTCCTTGAACGGCGCTCACCGAACTGGCCATCGCGCAAGCGCAAGAAAGCTTAGCCGGCATTTACCTGACCAGGACCGATGACCAATATCACCTTGATTCGAGTGCGCTACGCGGAGACTGACCAGATGGGCGTGGTGTACTACGCCAATTTTCTGGTGTGGTTTGAAATAGGCCGGGTGGAGCTGCTGCGGCAACTCGGATTCGATTACAAGTCAATGGAAGTGGAAGACGACTGCTTCATTCCCGTAGTGGAAGTGAGTTGCCGCTACAAAGTTCCGGCGCGATACGACGACGAGCTGGAGGTCGAAACCGAGGTGGCAATGGTGCGCGGAGCGGTGCTGAAGTTTCGCTATCGCGTGGTGCGAGTTAGCGATCAGCAAATGCTGGCCGAGGGTGAAACAACGCATGTGGTAACCGATCGCAAGATGATGAAGCGGGCGCTGCCGGAAAAATATGTTCGAGCGCTGAGCGGCGCCTGAACTTTCGCAAACGTCCGCTCGCCAACATCGCTGCCGAACAGGGAAGCAGATCTAGTCGCAGTTGATCATCCACGGGACACCGAACTGGTCAGTCAGCATGGCAAATCGTTTGGCCCAGAATGTTTGCTGGATCGGCATCTGTACCTTGCCATTTTCGGACAGTACCTGGAACCAGCGTTCGGCCTCGGCGATATCCTTGGTGCCGAGCGACATGGAGAACCCCTGCGGTGTCTGCTGGCGTTCCGGAGGGGCATCGGATCCCATCAATAATGTACCGCCGACCGTCATGTTGGCATGCATGATCTTATCGCGCCATTCGGGCGATACCGGGTTATCCATGGGCGCGGTCCCATAGGTATGGACCACTTCGATTTTTCCGCCGAGGTGTTTCTCATAGTACTTGAAGGCTTCCTCGCAGTTGCCTTTGAAAAATAGATACGCGCTCAGTTGCATGGTGTTCTCCTTTCGTCATTGGATGGTCGAAACGACCAAAGAGATATAGACGGCGGGTTACTCCTGGTGAGCCGGGAGCATGCGCATCCGGCCGAGACTGGGGAAGCTCCCAAGGCGGTCGGCGGAGATCGAAGCAGATTGCGCCTTCGATTGCATCCAGGGTGCCTCGAATGCTGTGCGCGGTAAAAATGAAAGATTGTTGACGCGATTGCGCTATGCATGGTCGAAGGCTTCCTGCAAGCGATGCATGTCGATCTTCCGCATCTGCAGAATGGCTTGCATGACTCGTCTCGATTGTTCTGGACTGGCATCGCTCAGCCACTTGCTTAGCGCGGTAGGTACGAGTTGCCAGGACAAGCCATACTTGTCCTTCAGCCAGCCGCACTGACTTTCCTGGCCGCCGCTGGAAAGCTTCGCCCAACGATCGTCGATTTCCGCCTGGGTTTCGCAATTCACTACGAACGAGACTGCTTCGTTGAAGCGGAAATGAGGTCCGCCGTTGAGTGCGATGAATTCCTGTCCATCGAGGTGAAATGCGACGGTCATGACGGACCCGGGTGGCCTTCCAGAAGCATTCGACGATTCCTCACTATAGCGGGTGATTTTTCCGATCTTCGAATTTGGAAAGATCGAGACGTAGAAGTTTGCGGCTTCTTCGGCTTTGTCATCGAACCATAGGAACGGTGTGATTTTCTGCATGTTCTCTCTCCAACGGGTTTGTGCGTGCCAAGAATTTCGCTTGAATCCGGATTGACGAAGCTGGGTCTATCCTCCTGCAATGGCGCCCAGGATAATGAGGGGTTCCGTTCCTGATGCCACCGGGTCGGGCAGGGGGGCATCGGGCGGCTCGTGCGATAAATCCTGTTCGCAGGCAAAGAAACGCAGGAATGGTCGGCGTTGTTGCGTCACCTGGTCGCGAATCGTTCCGCGAAGCATGGGATAACGGATCTCCAGCGCGTCAACAACCGAACGCTGTGAGATGGTGCCCTGTAGTTCGATCGTGACCTCGCGGCCGACGCCTGCCAGAGTTCGCAGATGCGGGGGCAGCTCGATTCGCACCAACCTTTGCATCATGGCAGCGTCTGAACCTCCACGGAAAACACTGCCGGGAGATCGCGGGCGATGGGCACCCAGTTGTCGCCAGCATCGGAGGAACAGTACACCTGGCCGCCGGTAGTGCCGAAATACACGCCGCATTCATCCAGCGAGTCGACACTCATGGCATCGCGCAACACATTGACGTAGCAGTCGCGCTGCGGCAGGCCTCTGGTCATCGGTTCCCACTCGTTGCCGCCGGTGCGGCTGCGATAGACCTGCAGTTTTCCATCGATGGGGTAATGTTCCGAATCGCTCTTGATGGGAACGACATACAGGGTCTCCGGTTCATGCGCGTGGACATCGATCGCGAAGCCGAAGTCTGTGGGCAGGTTGCCGCTGACTTCATGCCAGGAGTCGCCGCCGTTGTCGCTGCGCATGACATCCCAATGCTTCTGCATGAACAACACATCGGGGCGCGATGGATGCATCGCAATGTGATGCACACAGTGACCTACCTCGGCATTGGGATCGGGAATGTACTGGGAATGGAGGCCGCGATTGATGGGCTGCCAGGTGGCGCCGCCGTCGTTGGTACGAAACGCGCCGGCTGCGGAAATGGCGATGTATATGCGGCCCGGATCGCTGGGATCGAGCAAGATGGTGTGCAAGCACATACCGCCGGCTCCAGGCTGCCAGTGTGGTCCGGTACCGTGTTTGCGCAGGCCGGAAAGCTCCTGCCACGACTGGCCGCCATCGGTGGAACGAAATAGGGCGGCATCTTCAATGCCGGCGTACACCGTGTCCGGATCGGTCAGCGAGGGCTCCAGATGCCACACTCGTTTGAACTCCCAGGGATGCGGTGTGCCGTCGTACCACTGGTGCGTGCCGGCCACACCGTCGTAAGCAAAATTGTTCCCGACGGGTTCCCAGGTCTCGCCGCCATCGTTGGAGCGCTGAATGAGTTGGCCAAACCAACCGCTGGTCTGTGAGGCATAGAGCCGGTTGGGGTCTACGGGTGACCCTTTGAGGTGATACATCTCCCAGCCGCCGAAAAAGGGACCTTTCACGTTCCAATTTTTGCGCTTTCCGTCCGCGGTGAGTACAAATGCTCCTTTGTGCGTGCCTACCAATACCCGTACCTTGCTCATCCCTTCCTCCGTTCGCTTTCTGGCGTAATTCCTGCGGGAACCTCTTGATCAAACCTGGGAATCAGCGGGGTCGAATCGCGTTCTCGCCATCGTCGCCGGGTTTCGGCGATCACCTGTTCGCGGTCGTTTTCCATTTGCTGAATCAAGCCGCAGGGTGCTGCGGTCGCCTCGTGCTTCGCGCCCCAGATCAGCAGCTCCAGGATCATGGGGGCGAGATCGATGCCTTTTTCCGTCAGCCGGTAATTTACCCGCCGCCCATCCGTCGCCTCCGGCTCGGTGGTGAGAATTCCCGCAGCCTCCAGAGTTTTCAAGCGGTCTGAGAGGATATTCGTGGAAATTCCTTCGCCGGATTCCTGGAACTCCTTGAAGGTGTGATAACCGCGCACCATCATGTCGCGAATGATCAGCAGCGACCAGCGATCGCCAAACTGTTCGAGAGAAATGCTGACGGGGCAACCCGACCGTCGGCTCGACTTCGCCTTTTGCGGCATGACTCGCCTCATTCGATTACTTGCGAACCGCAAGTAATATTGGACACGGTAGCAAATCTTACTTGCGATATGCAAGTAGAAATCGGCTTAAGATTTCCACATCGAGGGAAGGGCGGAGCTGGAGCTGAACGTGGATTGAACGAGGCAGTTTCGTCAGGCGGCGAGACCGCGAGGCTTGACGTTGGCGCGGATGAATTCCACGGTGGTTTCCAGCGGCGTTCCGGGGCCGAAGATTGCGGCCACGCCTTGCTGTTTAAGGAAATCAATATCCTGGGCGGGAATCGTTCCACCCAACACAACAAGGATGTCGTCGGCTCCGCGCTCTTTGAGCAGAGCCATCAAGCGCGGGACAATCGCGTTATGCGCGCCGGAAAGAATGCTGAGCCCGATGCACTGCACATCTTCCTGGATCGACGCATTGACGATCATCTCCGGCGTCTGGCGGAGGCCGGTATAGATGACTTCCATGCCGGCATCGCGCAAGGCGCGCGCAATCACCTTGGCGCCGCGATCGTGACCATCCAGTCCGGGCTTGGCCACGAGCACGCGGATGGGGAGTTCATTCGGCGGTTTGACTCCGGGCTCGATGGTCAAAGGGTTCCTCGCACGATCAAAACTAAATTGCTGAAGACAAAACCGAACTGCTTACAAGATCTTTACGTCCAGCTTGATTCTTCATAGGTTCCGAACACGTCGCGCAGCGCTTCGCAAATCTCTCCAACGGTCGCGTAGGCGCGAACACATTCCAGAATATACGGCATGGTATTGGCGTCGGAGATTTTTCCTTTTTCCGCCTTCGGCTCCCGGGTCGCGGCCTGGCGCAGTGCGTTCAACCGGCGGGCAACTTCTTGCTGCGAACGTCGCGTCCGCAAACGCTTCAATTTTTCCATTTGAGACTGGCGCACGTTTTCGCCGATGTAGAGGATCTCCTGGGGAGTTTCTTCGACTATAAAATCATTGACGCCGACGATAATTTTTTCCCGGGCCTCGACGGCCCGGGCATATTGATAGCTGGACTCCGCCAATTCCTTTTGTGGAAAGCCCTGCTCGATGGCAGGAACCATGCCGCCCATCGCATCGAGCTTGCCGAAATAATCAAATGCGCCGTGCTCCATCTTCAAAGTCAGATTCTCGACAAAGTAAGAGCCACCTAGCGGATCCGCCGTGAGCGCCACGCCAGACTCGTATGCCAGAATCTGCTGGGTGCGCAGGGCGATGCGCGCAGCGTGCTCGGTCGGAAGCGCCAAGGCTTCATCGTAAGAATCCGTGTGCAGCGATTGGGTTCCGCCCAAGACGGCAGCCAGGGCTTGAATCGCAACCCGGGCGATGTTGTTCATCGGCTGCTGTGCGGTCAGAGAGACGCCCGCAGTCTGGGTGTGGAAACGCAATTGTTGCGACCGCGGCTGTTTTGCGTGGAAGCGCTCGGTCATCAGCCGATACCAGATCTTGCGCGAGGCGCGAAATTTCGCAATCTCTTCAAAGAAATCATTGTGAGAGTTGAAGAAGAAACTGAGGCGCGGAGCAAAGTCGTCCACATCCAGGCCGCGGCGAAGCGCCCATTCTACATATTCGACGCCGTCATAAATGGTGAAGGCCAATTCCTGCAGGGCAGTCGCGCCGGCCTCGCGAATATGGTAGCCAGAGATGGAAATGGGATTGAATCGCGGCGTAAACAGCGAGCCGAACTCGAAGGTATCGACGACCAGCCGCATGGAGGGTGCGGGGGGGTAGATGTATTCCTTCTGGGCGATATATTCCTTCAGGATGTCGTTTTGCAGTGTGCCGGAGATCTTCTTCCAGTCCGCGCCCTGCTGTTCCGCGACGACAAGGTACATGGCCCAGAGCACGCTTGCCGGGGAGTTAATGGTCATCGACACCGTAGTTTTTTCCAGGTCTATGCCGGAGAACAGAATCTCCATGTCTTCGAGTGAATCGATGGCGACGCCGCACTTGCCCACTTCGCCTTCACTGTTGGCGTGGTCGGAGTCGTACCCCATTAACGTGGGCAGATCAAAGGCGACGGAAAGGCCGCTGCCGCCCTGTTGCAGCAAATATTTGTAGCGTTGGTTGGTTTCTTCCGGTGTGGCGAAACCGGAAAATTGGCGCATGGTCCACAGCTTGCCGCGATAGCCGGTGGCGTGAATGCCGCGCGTGTACGGGGGCTCGCCGGGGACTCCGAGATATTTTTTCGGATGGTCGTTCCAGTCCTCTGGAAGATCGGCGGCGGTGTAGAGCCGGTCGACGGGAGTGCCCGAGATTGTAGTGAAACGCGCCGTGCCGTCGGGATTGCGGTTGATTCCCGAGTCGGCGCCAATAGGCCGCTCTGGAGATTTGGCGAGCGCGGGGGCCAGAGTGTTCTCTATCCATTGCTGCTCAGCAGTGGAGACGCGGCGGGCGGCCGGAGTGGTGGGCGTCGGGCCTTGCGGAACGTCTTGAGTAACGCCTAGCGACATAGACACACCTGAACCCGCGGCAAGCAGCGAAGAGACCCGCTCAGGATAGGGTATCCATGGACGATCCGCAACCGGTGCCTGCGCGGTTGACGGGTTGTCGGGGCGAGCCGCGACCGCGCTTCGGAGCTTTATTTTCCCCGCGGCAAGCTGGAGCCGAAGTGAGCGGAAACCAACACCGAGGGGTAGAAGACGGTGAGGATCAGCACCACAAATGCGGTGAATGCGATCGCGAGGGGAATGCACAAATCTAGAACGACGCGAGCTGTTCGCAGCCATTTCAGTCGTCTCATTCCGCTTAACGCCTGGTCTGCAACAGCGTTCTCTGGATCCTGCCGGCCTGCGACCACTCCACCGAGGTAAGTGTTTACTTCCTGGTCAAAGGCGGTCACACCTGCATTTTTCAGCTCCTCATTCAGTTGCTGCTCAAGAAGATTTTCCTCTTCGTGCCATTGCAGCATCGCTATCTTATCGAAGCCATCCGGATTGGTCCGCATCGGGTTGCGACGCGATAATTCCTTGCTCTGAGCTCGGTAACGTTGCCAAATTTCGGCGCGCCGGCGGTTCATCTCAACGGTCGTAGCAACTACGTCTTCCGCATTTTGCTGCTTCGCGGCGAGCATTGAATACCACCCCTGCCGCAGCGAAGACACGGGCTGGAACATGGCGTGTGCGCGCTTCCATTTCTCAATGAACCAGACGAGGCAGAGCTGGACAACCGCATACGCAAGAACGACGGCAAGGGGGATGGCGAGAACGAGCCAGTCGTCCGCACGAAATGTGAATCCCAAGACATCGATGGAGTCGGGCTTTTGCCTGGCGAGGCACAGCGCGATGAGCGCGAGCGCTGTGATGAGAACCTGTTTGGCGCGAGAATCCAACTCGCCGGTGGGACGCAGGAGGTCGTATGCGGCAGCCCAATCCGCGTGGGCCTGCGAGGTGGGCGAGGGTTGCGAGCCGGTGGATTGATTGCCGGTGCTGCCGGTCGGCGCAGTCTGCGAATGCATGGCCCTCCTCCTCTATGGCATCGATATCGACAAGCCCGAGTTTCATTTCCGCTTCAGCAGTTTGAACGCGTGGGTCCATTGGTTGTGGAGGAATCCTGGGATGCACCAAAGGATGCATAGGGGTTCAATGGCGCGCGCCGCCTCTGCACCGCCCATGTCGGCAGTCTCCCATCCGAACTCATGAAGAATTCCGGTGGCAGATTTTTTCGCCGCTTCATCATTGCCGCAGATGAACATCGTGGGCGGCCCGCCCTCGAATTCCGGATCGACCATAGACACGGATCCCACGGAGTTGAATGCCTTGACGAATTTCGCGCCCGGAAACTCGGCTTGCAGTTGCTCCATCAGCGATTCATTTGGGCTGGTAAAGAACCTGAGCACACCGTTGACCGGAGGCGCATCTTCAATGGGGTTGGTCGCGTCGATGACCGGCTTTCCCTTTACGTTCTCCGCGCCGGCCAAGCGAAGTACGTCCATCGCTGCTTTCCCCTTGACGGCGAGCACGATCAGCTCCGCCGATGCGGCAGCGTCTGCAAAGCTACCGATGGAGGCCTGAGGATTTTGCGTCTGCCAGTCAGATAATTTTCCAAGTGTTCGGGTACCCATCTTGACCTGGTGGCCATGCTTCAACAGGCCACTGCCCAGCGTTTTCGCCACATCACCCGATCCAAGCACTCCGATCTTCATCGCGACCCCCGTACTGCAAGATTCTAGATCGAATTTTCAAATCAATCCCGCGCTCCGGCAATGGGATAGCCCTGCCATACATATTCCAACGCCTCCGGCAAGGTCTGCAGTCGGACCGCATGGTCGACGTGGCCTGCGTTGCGGGCAAACACAAACTGGTAATGGTAGCCCTTGGCGGCCAGCACTTTGGCCATGTTCTCGTTGGCGACCACCCAGTCGTGCATGCCATCGTGCATGGCATTGGGATTGAGAATGTCGCGGTCGCCCACTTCCATCCAAATACGTATCGGCTTCGCGGGACTGTTGGGAATGAGGTGTTCATGAAATTCCCATGCGCCGTGCGGAGTCTCCGGATTGGGCGGCCACTGCTGGTTGACGTAGGTGCCGGAATAGGTGAGCACGCGGTGATACCACTCGGGGTGATACCACGCCATGATCAACGCACACGAGCCGCCGGAACTGCCGCCCATGGTAGCTCGGCCGTCGGGATCTTTCGTCAACTTGACGTGGGCTTCCGCCTCGACGCGCGGCAGTACCTCGGTTTCGACAAACTCCGCATAGCGGCCCGACATGGTGTCGTATTCCAGGCCCCGTTCGCTGCCCTGGGCGTCGCCTCCGCCGTTGCCGATGGAAATGGCGACCATCACTGGCACCTTGTGCTCGGCGATGAGATTATCGAGCGCGGTGAAGAGCATGTGGTCAGGTCCGTCCGCGCCGACAATGAACGGCGCGACCGTGCCCGGCACATATTGCTTAGGCACATACACGGCCACGTGGCGAAGATAGGGAGCGGGATGGCTGGTGGTTACCACCATCTTTGCCGGATCATTTGGATCGGCGGTGCCGAAGGTTCCTGGGTCGCGTGCGATGCCGGGATACAGCTTACTGTCCGCCGAGCTCATCGTGAACTCAACCACCGTTCCCTGGGGTACGCCGGGTTGCACGGTCATTTCAGGTGCGGGGGAGTGGGTGGGGCCGATGATAAAGTTTCCGTCGGCAGTTGGCAGAGGGAACGGTGTTGTCCGGCAATTCCGTGGCGGTGACAAATCCTGGCGAGTGGGGATCGCGGGTGGGCCAGACTCGCTGAGGCCGCCGTGCGGGTGCGGGTGGGGCGGGTGGCGTGGATGGACTTGGCGCTCCTTGCGTGCCTGGCGATGGAGGCGATGGTGGGGTGGGAGCGGTTTGCGCCGCAGCGGAGCCTGGGGTGATGGCTGGAGCTACTGCAGCCATCAGGATTATCGAAAACGCGATGCTGAAGGGACGCGGAAGTCGCACCAAAGGGAACTCCTTTATCGTCTGGGGATCAAATTATTTGTGGCCGGAGGGGTTGCGTTTGGCCTGTATTCAACGCAGTAGCGCCGCGCTCGAGCCGGTCGAGGAAATATACCATCGACGCTCACCTCCGGGAAAGGGCTGGGGCGACGAGCCGAGCGACAATGCGCCTACTCAGAACGCAGAATCTCGGAAGGGTCGATTCGCAGCGCACGTATGACGGCGGGAGACGCGGCCAGCATTGCCGCCATTAGAATCGCCAGCGTAGGAATCGCCAGCATGCGAGGGTCGGTGGCCTTGACCTGGTAGAACAGGGTTTCGAGGTAGCGAACAGATGTGATACCCAAGGCCACGCCTGCGAGTCCTCCGATGACAACCATGGAGAAAATATCCGCGGTCACGAGCCGTATGATGACGGCACGCTGCGCGCCCATTGCGATGCGGATGCCGATTTCCCGCTGCCGCTGCAGCACGGAGTAATTCAGCACGCCATACAGGCCAATCCCGGCAAGCAGGAGCGCCACACCGGCAAAGAACAGAGACAACATCGCGACCAACCTTTCTCGTACGGTCTGCGAATCGATGATCTCCTTTTGGGTGCGGATATTGCTCACGCGGAACTCCGAGTTCGCCTGCGACACCGCTCGGCGCAAGGTGGGCGCCAGTGCGAGGGGGTTAGCGCTGGTGGTACGAACGATGAACGTCGCCGAGCTGACGGGTCGCAAGGCGCCATCACTTCCGATCGAGCGAAACGGAACATAGACGATCGGCTCGATAGGCCCGCGAATGCTGCGGTAACGCGCGTCATGGACCAGTCCCACGATCCGGTAGACATTCCCCTTCGAGCGTTCGAACGACTTCCCGACCGGGTCCTCGCCATTGAAGAATGTCTTTGCGAAGGTTTCGTTTACGATCGCGACGCCGGGAGAGGTCTCCTCTGGACGGAGATCTCTGCCTTCGATCAAAGGAATCTGCATGGCGCTAAGCCAGCCGGGCGAGACACCGAGAAAATAGGCGAGAACATTGGACGGGGGTGCGCCGTTGATCGAGATGAAAGAATTCGAAGATGTGCCGGAGAGCAGCGGCCACTGGCACAACGCGACCTTATCGACCCCTGGAACAGCGCGCAAGTTCTCCGCCATCTGCTCCCAGGCAACAGGGGATTGATTCTGCCGCGTGTCGGTATCGAGAGTGAGAAGTCGCTGGGAGGAAAAGCCGGTGTACTCGTTCGACAGTCGTTGGAATGTGGCAACAAACAGGCCGGCAACGAAGACCACGAGAAAACAGAACGCGACCTGAGCGGCAATCATCCAATGCATGGAGCGGCGGCGGGCATGCGGATTCGCTCCGCCTTTCAGAACGCTGACAGGCTCAAGTGTCGAGAGGCGCAGCGCGGGTAGCAATCCCAACAGCAGCGTCACGCCGAAAATAAGCGCCAGACCGAATCCAAGAACCCGCCAGTCCGTGGAGAGAAGCAAGTGTGCCGGACGATCGGGAGGATTGATTTTGCTGACGATAAAGGGCGCAGACCACCACGTGAACAACGCGCCCACGGCAGCCGAGAGAGATGCGACCAGAACGCTTTCCACCAGCACCATTTGCACAAGACGTGCTCGGCCCGCGCCAATGGAGACACGCAAGGCCATCTCGCGCGCCCTGGCAGCGGAAAGGGCCGTCATCAGGTTGGCGACATTCGCGCAGGCGATCAGCAATAGCAATGCCACCAGCACGCCGAGGCCGCCGAGCGACTCGCGATAATTGTTCTGCATATCCGAGACGCCGCCGGGGGCGTGATCCATCAACATTTTCTGGTTGAGGAAACTCTTGAGTAGCCATTTGGGCATCCCGATGAAACCCTTCGCCCTCTCGGCTTCGAATGCTCGGCTGACCGCATCCATTTTCTGGCGCAGCGGTTCAACAGGGATGCCGGGTTGCACCCATACCAGCGTCCTGATCCAGTCCACGTCGGAGCGATTCTCTTCCGGATTCATCATCGTTGGGAGGAAAATATCGGTTATCGTGCCGGGTTCGGTGCCGGTGAAGCTGTTCGGACCGACGCCGACGATCACGAATAGAGTGTTGCCGATCCGTACGGTTCGGCCAACTACCTTTGGATCTTGATTGAAGCGGCTTTTCCAATAGGCATAAGAGAGCACGGCGTAGGGATGGGCGCCGGGCGTGAGATCGTCGTTTTCGGTCAGCAGTCTACCTATTGTGGGGTGAAGTCCGAAGGAATGGAACATCCAGCCGGAGACGTATTGCACGTAGGCCTTCTCCATCTCCTGGTCCGACTTAAAGGTTAGGTCCATCCGGTTCGCGTACGAGGCGGCAATCAATTCGGCTTCGCCTTTTACGGCGTCGCGCATTAGCAGAAATGGCGGATAGGCCCAGCTATCGTAGGTCATCTGTTTGCCGTTGGGCATGATTGCCTGCCGGGAGAGCGCGTACAGTCGGTCCGGTGCGGTGATGGGCAATGGCCGCAGAAACAGAGCGTCGATGAGGCGGAATGCCGAAGTGCATGCTCCCATGGCAAACGCAAGCGACAGGACCGCGGCAGCGAAGGTCACCTTGTTCCGCTTGAGCTGCCGCCAGCCGAACACAAAGTCTGCGCGCAGGGATTCGAGCCACGCGATGACGCGGACATCATGGCTTGACTGGCGTTGTTGAAGCGAAGAACCAAACGCTTTTCGGGCTTCGGCCGGGTCGCGGCCCTGTTCAATGGCTTCCGCGATGTGCGACTCGAACTCCTCGTCAATGTCGCGGTTCAACTTCTCTCCACGAAAGACGTTCGCGATACGCGAGAACAATGGCATTTCAGGCCTCCCGTAGAACCCGATTGATGGCTAAACTAACTGCCTGCCAGCGCGATTCTTCGGTGGCGAGTTGCTTCTTGCCGGCCGCAGTGAGTTCGTACATGCGCGCCCTGCGTCCGGTATCTTTCGTGATCCATTCAGAACGAATCCATCCAGCTTCTTCCATGCGGTGCAGGGCCGGATAGAGCGAACCTTCTTCCGCGCGAAGCACGTCGCCGGAGGTATCTTTGATGGCGGACATGATGGCATAGCCGTGCAGGCGAGGTCTTCGCGAGAGCATCTTTAAGACCAACAGGTCCAGCGAACCTTGGAGGGAATCGGGCTTCGGCATACTAAGATATCTATATACAGAGGCGTCTTAGTATTTGTCAAGCTGCGAACTGCAATGCGTTGTGGATGCAATGCGCCGGGTGTCCGATTCTGACGTACTACGCCTGGGATTTCCTTTCGTCGCAACTTAATTTCAAGTGAGGCGTCTGTAGGGGCAGGGCAGCGCGGCAGCTGAACCGGATTCGAAGGGTTCCATGGTGCAACCCGCCCGCCTGGATGGAAAATTCTGAGCCTGGTGATTCAATATGTTCGAAATGCATCTGCTTCGACGGTTCTCCTCGCGCTGCCCGGCCGCTGCGTTGTACTGGCTGGTCCTGGGCTCAGTCGCAGCGGCAGCGCCAGTGTGGGCGCAGGCTACAGGGCAGTCCACGCAGCCTGCGCCACCAAGCATGCCGGCCGCCAGCATGTCCGACGGAGGCATGGCGCACATGGCGGGACACATGTATCTGACGGCGCTTCGACCGCCGCAGCCGGGCGACCAGCAAAAGGCTGACACAATTGTCGCGGACGCCAAACTGGCGATGGCGCCTTACGGGGATTACCGAAAGGCGCTGGCCGACGGGTACCACATCTTCCTACCCAAGGTTCCGCAACCGCAATACCACTTTACGAACTACAGATACGCGCTGGAGGCAAGAAGGCACTTCGATCCATTGAAGCCGACATCTCTGCTGTATAAGAAGACCGCGGACGGCGGATACAAGCTGGTCGGGGTGATGTATACGGATCGGGTGGGAGCCAGCGAGAGCGAATTGAATGACCGCATTCCGCTGAGCGTCGCGCGCTGGCATCAACACATCAATTTCTGCAAGGCTCCGCATGGCCAGGAAGCTGCGTACTTCGGCCCGGACGCAAAATTCGGCCTGATGGGTTCCATCACGACGGAAACGGCGTGCGATGCGGCCGGCGGCGAGTTTTATCCGCACGTATTTGGATGGATGGTCCACGTCTATCCTTACGAGTCCGATCCCAAGAAAATCTGGTCAACGAATGACGATGACCACGGCCACGACAACATGGACCACTCCGCTATGCCGGGCATGCAGATGAATTAAGGCATCGCTGCGGACTCCTTCCGGCCGCCGCGCCTGGTTCGGTGATCTCGACGGAACAGCGTCTCCCCGCTAGCCATCCGGTTGCACATCGTTTTAATGCGCTGAAAAGAAGACGCACGGACGGTGGCTCCACTGCAACCCGAATGGACTATAGTGGCTGGATGCGAAGCGGCAGGAACCGGTCGCGCTCCAGATAGGTTGGCCAATCAGGGGTACGCAAGCGTACTATTCTGGTTCTGAGGCCGACGGCGGTGGTTCGGCACGCTTCGAGAGACACGTGCAGCGCCGCGGCGACTGGGCGAACCGGGAACACAGTCATCTACCGGTACGCGGCAGCAGCGGACCAGGAGGGTCTGATGAAAATTTCCGACACGATTGGATTGGTGCTAAAGAGCAAGGGCGAGCGAAGGATTCTTTCGATTGCGCCTGAGCAGTCGGTCTACGAAGCAGTGGAGAAGATGGCCGACCAGGATATCGGCGCGTTGCTGGTCATGTCTGAGGGTCGGCTGATCGGCATGCTGTCGGAGCGCGACTATGCGCGGAAGGTCGCGCTGATGGGGCATTCTTCCAGGGACACGCATGTTCGCGAGATCATGACGAGCCCAGTGGTCACCGTGAACCCACAAAACACAGTGGATGAATGTATGGCCATTATGACCCAGCACCGTTTTCGCCATTTGCCCGTATGTAAGGGGGACACCGTGATGGGAGTTGTCTCGATCGGTGATCTGGTGAAATGGGTCATCTCCGGCCAGGCGCATGCCATTGAGCAGCTGGAGGGCTATATCGCCGGGGTATATCCCGCGTAACCCCAAGCGCGTTCATATGCCGCTGATCATTTCTCCGGATCAATCGCAGCGTAACCCTGCGCTGGCGCGCGTGTGTGCACTGTCAGCATAGCGGAACCCGCGGAAACTCATGCAGTCACGGATCGAATCGGCAACGGCGTCATCGAATCCTGTCAGGCGATTCATATCTTGGAAATTAAAGAGCCGAACTCAGCGGGCAGGAGCAATACACGATGAAGATGACGGGCAACACCATCCTAATTACGGGTGGCGGATCGGGCATTGGCCGCGGGCTGGCGGAAGCCTTCCACGCACTCGGCAACCAGGTGATTATCGCCGGGCGGCGTCAGCGGGCCCTGGATGAGACTATCGCCGCGAACCCGGGGATGGCGTCGCTCGCGCTCGACATTGAAGATCCCGAGAGCATTCGCACGTTCGTGCAGCGAGTCGCCGGCAAGCATGCAAAGCTCAACGTGCTGATCCACAATGCAGGCATTATGAAGGTGGAGGATCTGCAGCATCCTCCGCGCTATCTCGAGATTGCCGAACAAACGATTGCCATCAATCTGCTGGGACCCATCCGCCTGACGGCGGCGCTGCTACCGTTGCTGCAACAACGGCCACATTCGACGATCATGACGGTTTCTTCCGGTCTGGCATTCGTGCCCATCGCTCCCACGCCGACGTACTGCGCGACCAAGGCGGCGATTCATTCCTACACGCAGTCGCTACGGTTTCAACTGCGCTCGACAACGACGGAGGTGATCGAACTGATCCCGCCCTATGTCGCCACAGAGCTGATGACGGGCGGCACTGTCGATCCGCGAGCCATGCCCCTCGATCAGTTCATTGCCCAGGTGATGAACATTCTGAAGACAGAGCCCGAGGCTACGGAAATCTGTGTGGAAAATGTGAAGCACCTGCGCTTCGCAGCCGAGAGCGGCCACTACCCCGAGGTGTTCCAGGGCTTGAACGAAGCTATGGCCGAACTCCTCTAGGGGAAGATCAGCTCTTCCAGGCGCCGAGTTGCTTTCGCACCATGACCAATTGCCCGAGGTGATAACTGGTGTGGTCGCCAGCCAGCAAAATCTCCCGCAGGATCGTTTGCCCGTCTCCCCAGGGAATTTTTGCCGTCAAGTCGGTCTTTGAATCCTGGAGTAGTTTGTCGAGTCCCTTCAGCTCCTTGTGGATCCCAGTAACGGACTGCTTCCATGAAGCAGAAGATTTTGGCTGTTCGTCCGCGGGCCAATATTCCTGTGGCCATTTGGGCGGTTGATACCTGGGATTGGTGCAGAAGTCCAGCAGGTCATGGAGCGTCAAGCGGATGTGCTCCAGCAATTGCCACGCACTGTGGGGAGAGCCTGTGGGCTTTTCGGCGACCAACGCGGCAGGCATATCCTTCACCGCGTCAGAGAGGCTGGCATGGGCCTGGCCACCCTGTAGAAATTCCAAAAGCTCGTGTCGAATCGATCGATCCTGAACTGTCAGTCGCGTCGAGGTCTTCGTGGGCATAGGTGTGCTCCTGTCGCCATTGGATGCCTGGACGTGTTGCCGGGCTTGCCGGCCGGTGCGTGGAAACAGGAGTTAGCTGAGTACGATTTCGTCGCCGCCGAGATGCTCGCGAATCAGACGAGCGACGAGCGGTTTGAGGGACTCGCCGGTTTTGGGCAACACGAATGTCTGCGAGGCATCGTCCCAGTCGAGCTTGAAGCTGGTGGAAAGGGCAGAGATCCATAGTTGCCGGACGGGTGCATTGGGAGTGAGAACGAATTTCGATGGGGGCTCGTCGAAGCTGATGTTCAGCACGCCATTTTGTTCTTCCACCTCGAAGTCGGCATCGCTTTCGGCGAGGATCAAGGCTTTCTTCAACGACTCCAGGGCACTGTCCGCATGGCGCCGAAAGGTAATTTCATCCAGCATGGAGCAAGTGTATCAACATTCAGGTCAGGTCCTGGTATCCGCAAATTGCATCCAACCCAAAGGTATGAATGTACGCGTTCAGGAAGTCGACAAACGGTGAAGACGCAGCAGGGAACCTGCGCACGAGTTGAGGTTGTTGCGGTACATCTTCTTATCGCGCTGCTGTTATTGTTCAGTTTTCCGCAGCCGACTGAAGCTTACTCTTTCCTGACCCATGAGGACATGGTGGATGTGGCATGGAAGGGGTCAATTCGGCCGGCACTGCTAGCGAGATTTCCGACCGCAACTAAGGCGCAACTGCGCATGGCGCGGGCTTATGTCTACGGCGGCGCAACCATCCAGGACATGGGTTACTATCCATTCGGCCATCAATTCTTCAGCAACCTGACCCATTACGTGCGATCCGGGGAATTTGTGAACAACCTGTTCCGCGACGCGCAGACCGTGGACGAATATGCGTTTGCGATCGGGGCGCTGGCCCATTACGTTGGCGACAACGACGGGCATCGCTACGCGACCAATCCTTCCACGCCCATCGAATTTCCTGCTTTAGGAAAAAAGTACGGTCCGGTCGTCACCTACGATGAGTCTCCGCACGGACATGTGAGGACTGAGTTCGCTTACGATGTTGAGCAGCTGAGCCAGCAATGGTTTGCGCCCCCGGGTTATTTGCGTTCCGCCGGATTCCTTGTCCCGCGCCGGGTGCTGGAGCAAGCATTTTATGACACGTACGGGTTGTCGCTGCGCTCCGTGCTGGGCCGGCCTGTACCAGCGATCAAAAGCTACCGCTCGTCGGACGAAAACTTTCTGCCGACGATTGCGAGGGCGGACGTTTTGATCTACCACAAGGACTTCCTGCCCGAGCTGGATACGCCGGCGTTCCATCAGTTTTCCACTCGTCAAGCCCAGACTGAGAAAGAAAATGACTGGGCGAGGTTCAGTCGCAAACCCGGATTCAAAGTCCATCTGGTCGCGTTCATCCTCCGCATTCTGCCGAAGGTGGGACCGATTTCCGATGCTGCGATTCGCGGACCGAGTGCGGAGACGAACCGGTGGTACATCGAAAGCGTGAATCGTTCGATTGACGATTATGAGCAGTACTTAGGAAGGCTAAAAGAAAATCCGCGGGGGTCGCTGAACCTTCCTGACCGTGACCTGGATACGGGCTACCTGGTGCGGCCTGGCGCCTACCGGCTGACCGATGCGACCTATGCCGAATTGCTGGCCAAGCTGACAAAGCAATCCAACCGCTCGGTTCCCGCCGGACTGCAGCAGAATATTTTGAGCTATTACTCGGACCCTGACTCGCCGATCAGCACCAAGAAGAATCCTGGAGCGTGGAAGCGGGTCGAGGCTGATCTGACAAAGCTGCGCGGGATGCAAACGCTGGGCGCGAGGAACATGGCCATGCTGCGTCCCTGACAGATGTCTGCGCACCGCGAATCGAAGATTGTGGGTTGCGGAAGCGGACACTTCAAGCGACAACTCCATTGACGACAGAGCGGGCATCACCAACAATAAACGCATGGCAAAGTCTGCGGGTTCAGGTTCCAGCGCCAGCGATTTCGGGCTGCTGATGTTGCGTCTCTTTCTCGGAA
Organism: uncultured Acidobacteriota bacterium; assembly: GCA_963756315.1. GTDB lineage: Bacteria > Acidobacteriota > Terriglobia > Terriglobales > Acidobacteriaceae > JAKAAZ01. The sequence goes on along the minus strand of CAVWNI010000008.1, from coordinate 787,399 downwards.
TCAACCTCTTCTTACGGCATGGCCTGGAAAAAATCACGCACTTCTCCCAGATGTCATCCCACTTTCCTAATCCACTCCATATCGGATCGCACACCAGTCTGATCTATGCGCTGATTTCAGATGCGATTTGCTCCCTGCTGGTGACTATAGGCCTGGGTACGCGGGTGGCTGCTTTCGTGATCCTGGTCAACATCAGCGTTGTTTTCTACTTTGTCGATCACCACTCGCTCTACGGACATGGGGAGCTTTTGCTGATCTACATTGGCGGATTTCTGGCGCTGGTGTGTACTGGCGGCGGTCGCTTCAGCCTCGATTCGAGATTCTGGGGACGCAGCTAGAGCGGTTGCACAATTCTTGCCGGGTAAAATGATCCCGTCCCGCCGAGCCCACGTCGCGAGGAAACGCTCCAGCGTGTTTTGAGCGCCTGGGCAAAACCCTGTAGTGATTTAGCGCGACTACATGCTTGCATCGAAACTTATATAGACTGGCCGATGACCTCGACATTCATGAAACGCGTTCACGCCCGAAGCCAACGGCTCAACCACGCCGTCCGTGGACACTACTGGTTTCCGCATGTACCGCTGGCGCTGCTGCTTGGGCTAGCCGGGTATTGGCTGCTGCGGGCGAGCTTCGGCACGCATTGGCCGCACTATCTGCAGATGCTGGCGGAGGGCAAGCTGCGACTGGAGTTGAAACGCCTGCCTCCGTTGCTGATCGGCGCCGGCATGGTGACGATGGCGCTCGGCCTGCTGTGGCGGTCCCGCCTGGCGTGGTTCATGGCGGTGTTGCTGGCTACGACGGCGGTGGTGAATACGGTTTTGACCGGCCACGGCCAGTTCGATGTGCTGCTGACGTATTTCGCATTTGTGCTGGCGTCACTGCTGCTGGCGTGGCGGCCGTTTGATCGGTCCAGCATCACTGCCAGCACTTTGTTCGCGCTGACCGCTGTGGCGATGTTGATGATGTACGCCACCTTTGGCAGCTATTATCTGGGGACGCAATTCAAGCCCCACATCACCGATCTGATCTCCGCATTCTATTACGCCATGGTAACGATGAGCACGGTGGGTTACGGAGACATCGTCCCGGAGACACCGCAAGCGCGGCTCTTTGCGCTCTCGGTTATCGTTTTGGGAGTGGCTGTCTTCGCGACCTCACTCACCGCGGTCATTGGGCCGCTGGTGGGACGAAGTCTGCAGCGCATCGTTAACCGCAAAGGATTCCGCATGGAACGAGAAAACCATTTTGTCGTTATAGGAAACACCCCGCTGGCAATCAACACCTGGCGTGAGCTGGCCAAGCGCGGCCGGCCGGTCACTCGCATCCTGCGCGAGGCTCCCGAGGAAGGGGAAAACAATGACGTTGACATTGTGGTGGGTGACCCGAGTATGACGGAGGTGCTGCGCCAGGCTGGCGCGCATCGCGCCGAAGCGGTGTTGGCGATGTTGGCTGACGACTCTGAGAACGCTTTCACGGTGCTGGCGGTGAAAGAGTTGGGCGGAACGGCGAAAACGGTGGCTGCGGTCAACGATGCTCGCCATCTAGGCCGGGTAAAACTGGTGCAGCCGGACGTGGTGATTGCGCCGCAGGTGTTGGGTGGGGAATTGGCTGCAATGCTGCTTTCTGGCGAGCAGGTGACCCCGGAGTTTGTGATGCAGCGAGTATTTCAGCAGGTGAGTCCGGCTGCCGCCAAGCCGGGTGATAAGAAGCCATCGTAGGGTGCAGCCTTTTCGGTCGTAGAAGGCGAGACCGGACGGTGTCCCGCCGCGCGCGCCCCATTTGTCATCCTATTGGTATTCTGCAAAACAGAAGGAAACCGCCATGGATGATCCATTCCTTCCTCCTATCGAAAAGCCCCGTGGGCTGATGATGAAGTTGGCGTATTTCTTTACACGCCGGCAATTCGGCAAGGTGCTGACACCGCTGAAAGTGCATAGCGCGCGACTGCCACCCGCATTCGGTCTTTTCTATGGCAAGATCGGAACGCTGGACAAAAAGCTGCTGTTGCCGCAGGAGACCATTCTGCTGATTCGGGAGCAGGTAGCGCGCCTCAACATCTGCCTTTTCTGCATGGATATTGGCCGGTCGTTCACGATCGAGCAACGCATGAATGAGGCGAAATTCGATGCGCTGGAGCGGTACCGTACCAGCCCTCTGTTTACCGATGGAGAACGCGCGGCGCTGGATTACGTGACGGAGCTGACAAAAGACAAAAAGGTCAATCCGGAAATATTTGCGCGCTTGGAGCGCTACTATTCCGAACGCGCGATCTGCGAGATCGTCTGGCTGGTTGCCAGTGAACATGTTTACAACATGACCAACATTGGCCTCAATATCCATTCGGACATGCTCTGCGACATCAGCCGGATGAAGGAGTAGCCGTTCTTGTCAGGGCAGATGGACAGCGAGGGCCGACACTGGATTCTGATCTGAGAGTGAATGCCCACGTCTCAGCCAGACGTGGGCACCCGGATCGGCGGAAGGGTCGGATAAGGCACAACGGATGAGGGTTTGCGCTCAGAAAGGGATGTCGTCGTCGGTGATTTCGGTGGATTGGGAGTAGTCATCGGTGGGACCGCGTTGGTCGAACGACGCTGTGTTCGACTTGCTGTATCCGCCGCCGCTCTCGCCGCCTTCGCCGCGCCCGGAGAGCAGGGACAAGTCGTTGACGATGATCTCAGTCTTATACTTCTTCTGGCCGGTGGTCTTATCGTCCCATGATGAGGTCTGGAGACGGCCCTCGACGTAGAGCTTGTTACCTTTCTTCACGTAGTCGCGAATGATCTCCGCGGTGCGCTGGTAGGCGACGAGGTTATGCCACTCTGTGCGGTCCTGCCAGTTGCCGGTCTTGTCTTTGAATCGCTCGCTGGTTGCGATGGAAAAAGTAGCGACGACTGTGCCGCTGGCTGTGGCTTTGATCTCGGGATCTTTGCCCACGTTGCCGAGAAGAATCACTTTATTGACGCTTTTTGCCATAGTGGACCTGTTTCTATCCTTTGCAAAAATCTGGTTTTGATGGACGAGGTTCGAGGGTTTGCCTGAACTCTGCGGCCACGGACTGCGACCGACCGCGGCTCAACGAATCATGGACCATTATATGCACAGATACTGCCGGTTGCTGAGGCGCCGGGGAAAGAACCGCAGCGCGGAACGGCGAGGATCGAGTTTGGGGCGAGAGCCTTCAAACCTGACGTCTGGAGCTTTACCAGAGAAGCTTTAATCCGAACTGGATCTGTCGCGAGGTGGTTGAGGTGCTGGTGATCACGCCGGCGGTGGGTGAGACCCCGGAGGGAGTGAAGACAACGAGATTGGGCGTGTTGAAATTGGCGCGGTTCAGAAGGTTGAAGATCTCTGCACGGAATTGCAGGTTGAGGCGGCCATGCAGCGACGTGTCCTTCAGCATGGACATGTCCCAGGTTGCGAGTCCCGGGCCTGTCAGGTTGTCGCGTCCGAGATTTCCATAGAATCCGCTGTTGGGGGGAGGCGGCAGAAATGCGGCTGGGTTAAACCACTCGGAAGGCGTGCCGACAATGGGGGAGCCGTGAAAAGCCGGGTTGGCGAATGGGCGGACGGGATTCTTGGTATCGCTATTGTTGGATGGGTTGTAGCTGAGTTGCGGCGTGAAGGGAAAGCCGGACTGCAGCGTCACAATCGAGTTCGCCGTCCAGCCGCTTACGAGGGCATTGGGAAAGCCGCTGAGCCCGCGAAGGTAGCGACTGTGCCGCCCGAGCGGCAGCTGATAGATGCCATCGATCACGGCGACATTTCGCACGTCATAGGTGGCGGGGCCCCAGTCTGCTTTCACATCGAATGGGTTTGAGACAAGGCCGGGGGCATTGCCCGCGGCGGTGGCGTTGAGCGAATCTCCGTCATCCAAAGCTTTCGACCAGGTGTAGACGCCGCGAAGCATCAGGCCTTCGCTGAGACGATGGTTGAGTTCCACCTGCAGCGCGTTGTAGGAACTGGTGCCGACGGAGAACCAGGCCCACGCGCTCCCCAGGGCGGGATTAGCCGCCGGCGTTCCCGCAGGAATGTAATAGGCCCCTGTAGGAACTCGCGGTGCCGGCAATGGGGGTGGGGAATGTGGCGGGATAGCTGCCCGGGCACGGAGATGATGGACAAATGGTGGGAGTGGGTTCGTTGTCGTCGAGGCTGACGATCTGGTGATAGCCGTGAGAACCGACATATGCAATGCTGAGGACCGTGTTTGGAGATAGTTCCTGCTCGACTCCGACCGACCAGGAGATGAGGGTTGGAGTGTGCATGTCGGGTTGAACTCCGGCGGGCGCGACCTTCGCGTTGGCAGGAACCGGGGAGGTGGGCAGCGGGAGATTCGCAACGGGAAGGTTGGCGATGCCGTAGGAGGGGTTGAAGGGCGCATTCTGATCCATGCGGTAGCCGAGGGCGTCCTGCAAGTCGTTGTAGATACCGAAGCCGCCGCGAAAGACAGTCTTGAAGGTGAATGGACTCCACGCCACTCCGACTCGGGGCTGCGGCAGGAACTTTGCATTGTTGACGGTGAATGCAGAGTTGGCAATGCGCGGGTGGGTCTGAATGACGCCGTCGTCGAAGACAAAATTCGCAGCGCGGCCATGGGCCTCATTCCAGCCGGTGGTGAATTCGTCACGAAATCCCAGCGACAGGGTCAGCTTGGGAGTCAGGCGAACGACATCCTGCGCATACCAGGCACCGAGCAGCGAGCGCCAGTTCATCTCCGTGGGCGCGGGGTCGTAGAGGAAGCTTCCTACGGTGCCTTGCAGGAACTGTTGCAGGCCGGTAAAGGTCGCCTGGCCAAACTGCGTGAGAGCCAGATCCTCATTGGATTGCAGTGGCTGCAGCCACAGGCCGGCACTGAAGTTGTGGCGTCCTCGCGTCAGGGTCACGTGATCCTGAAAAGTGTAGAGATTGCGGGCGATATGGAGATTGCTACCCACATTGCTTCCGGCCAGGCTGACCTGTGCGGATGGATTCGCAGCGGAACTTCCGCCGACCACAACCGCGCCCACTGGCTTGTTGCCAACGAAACCAGGAACGTCGGCCGCCGGGGTTCCTGGCGAGGGCTCGCCGGTATAGAAATAGGCGGCTCGTGAATAGCCAAAGCGGGCGATGTTGAGCAGCGCGGGAGAAAAGATATGCGTTTCCTCGACGCTCACAACTTGTTCGCGGAGACTTTCAAGATCGGTGCTGTAGAGATTTGTGCTGGTCGGGGTCACATCCGCGCTGTCGTCGATTGTGTAGACGCCCGTCAGGGAATCGTTTTGGGAAAAGACGTAATCGAGGCGGGTGGTGCCGAAGTCGTCGCGGATGGTTTGCAGCGGGTTATTGAAGGCTTCCGCGATACCTCCGAAGTCGGGGGCGCCCGGGGTTTGCGTGGGCCAAAGCGTGAGGAGGGGAGCCACACCTGGGCCAACCCCAACGTTGACCAGACCGGACGGCGGGCAGGGGTTGGGGGCCGGGGTCACGAGTTTACAGGGCAGCAGTCCATTGCGTGCATTCGTATCGGGAACGAGGTCAACACCGGTCTGATGGAGGTGCTGGCGAAGGCCCTCGTAATTGCCGAAGAGAAATATTTTGTTCGTCCGGATCGGGCCGCCCAGGGAGGCTCCAAACTGACTGCGTTGGAAGGGCGGGGCGGAGCCTTTGTCGAAGTAGTTGGGAGCATCGAGCGCGTTGTTGCGCAGAAACTCGTACAAGGATCCGTGGAGCTGGTTGGTCCCACTCTGGGTGACAATCAGCACCTGGGCCCCGGGCCGCTTGCCATATTCCGCACCGTAGGAATCGCGCAGCACATTGAACTCTCGGACAGCATCCACGCCCAGTAATACCTGGCTGGTACCGCCCGGCTGCATGTTGTTTTCCGCCGCTCCGGTAAATTCCACGCCATTGAGCAGGAAAAGATTCTGCTGCGGACGATTGCCTGAGACTGCGAAATTGTTGCCAACCGTTGAATTGGAGACGCCGATTCCACCGGTCTTTTCCGACGTGAAATTCACGATACCCGGATTGAGGGTCAAGAGTTGGTCATAACTGCGGCCATTGAGAGGAAGGTCTTTTATCTGTTGCTCGCCGACCAGTCCTGATAGATCGGCGACGTTCGGGCTCACAGCGGACGCATCCGCGTCGACTGTCACCTGCTGTTGCACTGGGCCGACTCGAAGACTTAGGTCGACGGTTGCCACCTGGCCAACGGCCAGATGAATTCCCCGGCGGACTTCCTTTGCAAAGCCGGGCTTGCTGATGAGGATCTGGTAGCTGCCAATGGGGAGGGAGAGAACCTGGTAGCTTCCGGAATGATCCGTGACCGCGAGGCGTTCGAGGCCGGTATTGACGTTTCTGACGGTGATGGCTGCACCAGACACTGCGGCACCGGAGGAGTCCGTGACCGAGCCCGTGATGCTAGCTGAGGTCTGGGCCATAGCGGCTGGGCTATGCAGTAGCAAAAGGGCAATACCCAGAGCGGCGAACAGGGGAGAGAGGATGGAGAGAAATGGGTGGAGCGGGCTCTTCCGGCGGGCGCAGGAACTCATCATAAATCTCCATGGGTCCCGTCGTATCCGAAAGCTGTTTTACCGCTCGATGACGTCGGGCGACTTTATACGATTCACTACAACTATTATGATTATATCCATGCGATCCGATAGCATTTCAACTCCGACAGCACATTTTCGACGAGTCAGGGTACGCGAGGCCGGTTCACCGTGAGGGCGGGAGCGAATCAGTCGATGTGAAGCGGGTTTTCCAGCGGGAAGGGTCGATCGAGCAGGGAAATTAGCGACCTTGAAGAAGTCGCGCTAGATGGGTCTGCGCCGCAGCCTTCGGTTACGCAGCCATTTTGCAACGCCGAGCACCAGCAGCATCAATCCGAACGGCAGTCCCATCATGGCAAACAGCAGAGAGAGCCAGCCGGCGTTCGAATGAGCCCCGTAGATTCCGACGCCGCCGAAGACGGTTTCGGTTAGTAACAGTGAGAACAAGCTCCCGAGCACAATCCAAAAACCGGCTTTGAGTAGCGCGCTGGTGCCGTCATTCGCCGGGGATACAGCGGTGGGAACAGCTGCGTTCGCATGCACGTCAGAAGCTGTGACGCGTGGTCCTGCGGACCTCGACGAAACCTTCGGTGGTATCGGGTCGATGGTGGGCATAGGAGTTTCCCGTGGGCTCACCGCCATGCCGCCAGCATCGCATAGATCACGACTCCGGTGACTGAAACGTAGAGCCAGATGGGAAAGGTGTACCGCGCGATCCTTTTGTGCTGCGCGAATCGCCCGCTCAATGAGAAGAAGAAGGTGATAAGGATCATCGGCAGCACGACCACAGAAAGAAAAATATGGCTTATCAGAATCGCCAGGTAGGTGGTGCGGATGGCGCCGTGGCCTGGAAAAATCATGTCGCCATGGAGCGCGTGGTTGGCGACGTAGCTGATGAGAAACAGCGCGGAGAACGCGAAGGCGGTCATCATGGAAGCGCGATGCGGGGCGATCTGTTTGCGGCGAATGAAGACAAAGCCAGTCACCAGCGCAACCGCGCTCAGGCCATTCAGCAATGCATTGAGCGCGGGCAGAAAGAGCAGTCTGCCGGAAAACTGCGGAGGCGGCGGATGCACATAGATGAGCCACAAGAGGAACAACACGGCAAGGATGCTGACCGCGACAATTCCAGCGATGGGAGCGCGTGAGCCGGTCGCCGAGCTTGGAGTTAGGGTTGGCACTGGCTTGATTTCCTCATACATTCCTACGCTGCGGGCTTGTTGGTTCGACGGCTGACAATGCCCATCGATGCTACAAAAACCAAGAAGCAAAATATGAGCGTGAGAATAAGGTTCATCTCAGGAGAAAACGTTGTGGCCTCCGCTGGAAACAGTCCGTTGCGCAGCATATCGACGCCATAGGTCAGCGGATTTAATAGCATTAAAAACCGCAACCAGCCGGAGGCTCCACTGACGGGAAACAGCGCGCCCGATCCTAACCAGAGGGGAATCAGGACGAGATTGATGACGGCGTGGAAGGCCTGGGTTGAGTCCATGGGCCATGCGATGACAAAGCCGAGCGCAGTGAGCGAGAACGACGTGAGCGCAATGGCCAACATGGCGTAGAGAATACCGAGCGGTGTGGTGTGAACGCCGGCCAGCGGAGAGAAGACGAGGAAGACCCAACCTTGAATCGCTGCCAGTGTTGCTCCGCCGAGGACTTTGCCGAGGACGATGGCAGATCGGCTGACGGGTGAGGCGAGCACGGAGAGCAGAAAGCCTTCGTTTCGGTCCTGTATCAGGGACATCATGCTGAAGATGGCTGTGAACAGGACGATCATGATGATGGCGCCGGGAAAGAAGTAGCTCAAATAATGTGAGGAGTCGGCGGCGGATCCGGCGCCGTGGCTTTGAAAAGTCTTCGAAAATCCGGAGCCCAGCACCAGCCAGAAAAGCAGTGGTGAGGCAATGACGCCGACCACGCGCGCCTTCTGGCGGTAGAAACGGACCAGTTCGCGGCGCCAGAGAGAATAGGCGGGCGTCCAGACGCTGGCGGACAGGGAACTCTTCACAGGCGCGAGATGTGCAGTCGCGGTTGCCATTATGATTTCTCCTCGTCTTTGTCGAGCCAAAAGCGATGGCCGGTGTGCTGGATGAACACATCTTCCAGACTGGGCTTGGAGACTGAGACCGAGATAATTTCTCCTGGGAAAGCCTCCACCACTTCGGTCAGAAAGCGATGTCCCTGTTCGCGTTCGACGCGAACCGCATTGTCGACGACCACGGGGGCAACTGCGAAGCGCTCGGCAATGCGTGCTCCCAAGGCGGTTGCGGCTTCCGGGCTCGCGGTTTCAAACTGGACGATATCGCCACCAATTTCGGCCTTCAATTCTGTCGGGCTACCGAGGGCGACCAGCTTGCCTTCGCTGAGGATGGCGAGGCGATCGCAGTGCTCGGCCTCTTCCATCAAGTGGGTGGTCACCAGCACGGTCACACCCTGCTGATCGCGGAGGATGCGCAAATAATTCCACAGGTCGATGCGCGCGCCGGGGTCGAGACCGGTGGTGGGCTCGTCGAGCAGCAGCACGGAGGGCGAATGAATCAGGCCCTTGGCGAGCTCGACGCGTCGCTTCTGGCCGCCAGAGAGAGTTTCGACCATGTCGTTCTTGCGATCGGTGAGGCCAACGCGGTCGAGAACCTCTTTCGAACGAGCTTTCAGTTGAGAACCGCTGAGACCATAAAGATGGCCTTGATGCATCAGGTTTTCGCCTACGGTAAGCTTCACATCGAGGCTGGTGGCCTGAAAGACGATGCCAGTCCGCAAACGAACCTGATTGGGCGCGGTGGCCACATCGAATCCGGCAATGCGGGCATGACCGCCGGTGGGAACCATCAGCGTGGAAAGAATGCGAAACAGAGTGGTTTTTCCGCTGCCGTTCGGACCCAGGAGGCCAAAAATCTCTGCTGGTCGAACATCGAAGGTCAGGCCGTCGAGCGCGAGCCTGGAGCCGTAATCATGCGACAGCCAGTCCAGCTGGATGGGAGCCTGCCCAGCGAACCCAATTCCTGTCGCACTGGCGGGTGTGGCGATGGCGGCATGGGTTTGTTGGATTGTGGCCATGGTTACCCCCTCCTGGTGGCGTTGAGCATGAGCACTGCCAGAAGCAGCGGCAAATACGTCACACTAACCTTCAGCAACGCGCGCGCGTAGAGCCGCGAAGCGGTGTCTGAGGATCGGGTGATGCGCGTGAATCGAATTGTGTATGCCAAGTACCAGAGGCCCAGCAAGAGGGCGCCCGCCCAATAGATGCGCCCCGCGATGTGCAGGTAATAGGGCGTGAGACTGACGGGGATGATCAAGATGGCGTAGACCAGCGAAACGGCAGCGGTCGACCAACCATCCGGCTGGACGACCGGAAGCATGCGAATACCGGCGCGGCCATAGTCTTCGCGGTAGAGCCAGGCGATCGACATGAAATGAGGAAACTGCCACAGAAAGAGGATGGCGAACAAGGCGACGGCGGGCCATTCAATACTGCCGCGGGCGGCTGTCCAGCCGATCAGAGGAGGCATCGCACCAGGAAATGCGCCGATGAACGTGGCCATCGACGTGAAGCGCTTGAGCGGGGTGTAGATGCCGACGTAGACAACGGCTGTGAGCAGTGTGAGCGTCCCGGTAATGGGATTGGTGCGCACCACCAGCCAGAGGGAGCCGGCAATGATGGCCAGCATCCCGATCAACACGCCATAACCCAGGCCGAGCCTGCGGGTCGCAAGTGGCCTTTGCGCCGTTCGTATCATGAGGGCATCGGTGCGGCGCTCCAAAGCCTGATTCAGCGCGCTGGCGCCACAGGAAACCAAGGCCACTCCAATGAGCGTATCCAGCATAGTGAAATTGAAGGAGTCAATTCCCGACCGCGCCGCCCCGAGGTAATATCCCGCCCAAGCAGTCATGACCACCAAAGCGGTCACGCGCAGTTTAAAAATGGCAATCGTGTCCGTGACCAGGGTGCTCCATTTTTGTGCGATGCTACGATTCGCCGCTGCGGCGGATCCGGAGTCGAGGGCAGAAAAATTGTCCGGGTTGGGCAGAACCGCAGTCCGCGAGTCGGGCGTACGTTCGCTGGGCTCAAGGTCGGATGGTGTTTGCGTGACCGCGGTCACCATACTCGGTCACCCCATGGCCCGCGAGAATACGGAGGTAGCATGCGCGGACCTCAACCGGGCAGGGCGAGGCGACGGGCAAGCATCTGCGTGGGGACTGCCTGGATTGGAATGACCTGAAGACAAGACAAAATCTGGGCACGCTTCAGGATAACAAACAGAAGGCACGGGTTTCCGTCGGGGCCGTTGCGCACCACTTAGGTGCCAGCGAGATCATGCAGAGAGCGTCAGTTCCTGATTACTCTCGCTCTCGGCAACGTTTTCTGACAATCTTGCGCTTGCTGCACAGATAACAATGCCAAGGGTAGAAGCCAAGCCAGAAATACACCGTCCGCTCGAGAATGCCACGACGGCCGAGCCGACAAAAACTGTCCGAATTGCACGTTGGACACCGCATTGCGCCCTCCCTGTGGAAGACTTCCCATTGAGTGGGATGCAACCGGGGAGGGATGGATGCCGCGGTAACAGAAAATTAATCTCGTCAAAAGGAGGCTTGCAATCAGGGCGAGTCCGGCTCAGTGGCGATGATGGGTCCGGAGACCTCGCCAGCACGGATCACATATTCGTCCACCAGAACGGCGACGAGCACGGCGGTGGGAACGGCTACTAAAGCTCCAGCGACTCCAGCCAGGCTGACGCCCATCAACAACGCGATAAATACAGCAGTTCCTGCAAGATCGACTCGCGCCTGCATGATGCGCGGGGTCAAAAATCCATTCTCAATCTGCACATAAATCAGTTCAAAAAGAAGGACCGCCAGAACCTTTTCCCACGATTCGCTGGCAGCCACCAGCATGGCGATCGAGGTACTCACCAAGGCTCCGACAACCGGAATGATGTTGAAGGCACCCATCAGCACGGCCAGGGCGAAGGCATAGCGCAAACGAAGGGCTCCGAAGACGACGGCGCTCAAAACGCCAAGGATCAGCATCAGGGCAAGCTGACCGAGCAACCAGCCTCCCATCCGTTGCGCTGCATGGCGAAGGGTTTCGTCGAGGCGGGCGCGGCGCCCAGGAGGAACCAGTGACAGAAACCAGTGATAGACATGCTCGCCTTCCGCCAGGAAGTAGATGGTGAGAACGATTCCGGTAATGATCTCAAAAAATTTTGCCGCCCAATCGCTGACAGACGAGATGAATGAGCCTGCATGCTGCGCCACATCTTGTTTCAGCTTGACTTCCATGGCGTCGACATTCATGTCCCGCAGGACTGGCAGGTCTTCGATTTTTCTTAGAAATGCGGAATTGTGGCCCGGGAAAGTTTTTACAAAGCTGGAAATCTCACGAACGACAGGCGGCAAGGTGAGAGCCAAGAAGAAGATGATGGAGCCAATGACGGCGACCATGATGATGAGGATGGCAACGCCATGGCTGGGATGTTTTTTCCCGATGCGAATCCGTTGAACGCCACGCACGACAGGCATCAAAACGACGGCGGCGAGGGCGCTGACGTAGAGCAGGGTGAGCACGTCGCGCAACAGCCACGCCAAATAGAGGCCGATGCCGATGGCAAACGCAAAGAGAATATCGCCACGTGTCGTTCGACGCGTTCGGGGAATCACGGGCGGCGTTAACTCTCCAATCATCGAGCGCTCACTCTCTTCACTGGGGCGTCGGCGTGGTTTGTTGCAGCCGGAACGCTTCCGATGCTCTGCGGGCATTCTAGAGCGAAAACAGGGGTACCATCGTCAGTTTCTTTTCATCCTAAGTCGACGCTTGCTTTCATTCCTGTCGCATCAAGCGATGAACTCCTCGACGGATGTTCCCGGCTTTCGTTGTATCCACTGTGTCTGTTGCCACTGCTGCAAGAATGCATCGACGAGCTCTTCCGGATTTTGCCCACTGGTGTGTAGCGTCCAATGGGCCGCCTCATAGAGCGGCTGCCTGCGAAGAAAACGCTGGGTAAGTTCCGTTCGTTTTTCCAACACGGGACGGCGCACCGCTCTGTTGTCCAACTGCTGCCGGTCACACCGCGTCAGCAAAACGTCCAACGGAGCTTCAAGATACAACAACAGCAATTCACGATCCTGCTGGAGTAACTGTCGGTTCGCGTCGGTCTCGATTGCACCGCCGCCCAGCGCCAGGACGATTCGATCGCGTTGCAAGGCTCGGGCCAATGCAAGGTTTTCCAGTTCGCGAAAACTGGTTTCCCCGAGGGCGGAGAAGATGTCCGCGATACTCTTTTGTTCAGCGCGAACAATCTCTTCATCCAGGTCGACAAAGGTCCAACCGAGCTGGCGCGCCAGCAGGGCTCCCAGAGTGCTTTTGCCGGCGCCCATGAATCCCGTCAGGGCGATTCGTCGAGGCGCGAGGACGTTGTCACGAGTGGCACTCGAAATCGTAAGGACAGCCCCTCCAGCGGCCTTTGCTGGATTTTAAACGAGATACGACCGCATGACAGACAAGATTTCGTCAGGCGGTCGACTCAGGAACGCGCGTCGTCATTTTTTTTGCTGGCGGGTAAGCTCGTTATGAATGTTTTCCCAAACTGCGGGACTGGGATCGTGGATGGGAAGCAGTAGTTTCGCCTGTGCGGCAATATATTCCAGATCGCGCACCAGCGAAGAGCAATTCTCACAGGTTTCTACGTGGGAATTCGCGAGAAGGTCCTGGTCCGAATCGAACAGCTCCGGCAATTGCCGTTGGAACTCTTCGCATTCTTTGGGCGTTCGGCTGTCGGATGTCATGCCTCTCCCTTCCCGTTTGTCTTTTGACGAAGCAAGCTACGCAGGCGCATGCGCGCCTTGTGCAGTTGCGATTTGCTGTTACCAATGGAGCACTGTAACATGGCTGCGATCTCATTGTGCTCATAGCCTTCGACGTCATGCAGAACGAACACGAGTCGATACCCCGGCGGCAGTTCTTCCACAGCTCGCTCCAACGTAACACGGTCGATGGAACCGGAGAGAGTCAAGTCGCGGGTGCCAAAGTCTTTGCGTGGACCGTCATCCTGAGCCGGCTCCAGAGTTTCCTCCAGCGAGACAAGGGGAAGACCCTTCTTCCGCAGATGCATCAGCACGACGTTGACTGCCATCCGGTGCAGCCAGGTTGAGAAGGCGGAGTCGCCGCGAAAGGTGCTGATTTTGCGATGCAGCTGTAAAAACGCCTCCTGGGTCAGGTCTTCGGCTTCGGCGACATTGCCCAGCATGCGCAGGCAAAGTGAATACACCCGACGTTTGTGCATGTTGTAGAGAATTTCAAAGGACGCGCCGTCGCCCTGCTGGGCCTGGGCGATCGCCGCCAACTCTCCTGCAATGGGAGGATTACGGCGTTGTTGCTGCTGCACCGGGCGGGCTTCGGCAGTTAGTGGTTGAGCAGGGGCTGGTGTTGCCTTATCGGCAGTTCGCAGCGTGTTTTTCGTTGTGGAATCGATATGCGTTCCGCCCTTTCGCGGGAGTATTTTTGCTTCCATAGGTTTTTCCGGGGCCGCTCAGTTGCTTAGAGGTCGATGTGCCGATGAGAGTTGCCCGCGGGAATTCTAACTACCGATAAAGCGAGAGTACAGACTTCGTGCCAGTCCGATGTCGGTCGTGCCTTGGACAAGGGCGCGGCCGTCGCTGAAAACGGTGATCCGGTGTTCACCGCGATCGAAGCGCAGCAGCATTTCGTTGCGCCGCACGGTTCCGTGGGGCTCGAGCTTGCGCTCCAGCTCATTGAAATCGACCGGTCGGTGGTGTTCATGGATCTGTACCGAGTTCCTGCCGCAGAGCGTGATTTGCGGACGACCCACCCCGGCAAGGTGGGGAAACTGGCGCTGGCCGCATACCAGGCAATCTGCACGCGGATGGGAAGTATCAATTTCTGAGATCTCGTTGGTCCAGACATCGCAGGAAAAAAGTGTCCGCCGCATTCGGTCACGCGCGCCGACGATCCACTTGATGGCTTCGGCGGCCTCCAACGAAGCTGCCAGGTTCACGGCGGGATTCAAAATGCCGCTGGTATCGCAGGTTTCAACCAATCCGGTTGGAGGTTCAGGGAAGATGCAGGCGAGACAGGCGGTCTCGGCGGGCAGAATGTTCATGGTGACGGCATAGGATCCGACGGCGCCGGCATAGATCCAGGGCTTGCTCTGGCTGATAGCGTAGTCGTTGAGTAGGTAGCGGGTTTCGAAATTGTCGGTCGCATCCAGCACCAGCTGAGAGTCCGCGAGGAGTGCAAGGATATTGCCGGGAACCAGGTCAGCAACATGCGCATGGACTTGGGTCTGACTGTTGAAGCGGGCAATCCTGCGTCGAGCGGCCTCCGCCTTGGGCAGTCCTTCGGCGGCATCCTCTTCCTCGAAGAGCACCTGGCGCTGCAGATTGCTCCACTCCACGTAATCACGGTCGATCAGAGTGAGAGTGCCCACACCGGCCCGCGCCAGCAGGCCGGCGACAGCTGCTCCGGTCGCTCCGCAACCCACGATGGCGATGTGAGCGGCGAATAATTTTTGCTGGCCCTGCACCCCGATCCCGGGAAAAAGAACTTGCCGGGAGTACCGATCCTGCGAAGACGCGATGGCGGTCGATGAGAACGCGGCATTGGGAGCGAGAGTCATACACACCCAGTATAGGGAATGGGCATTGCAGGTTGTCTTCGGCGGCAATCGATGTACAACCATGGTTCATTCATCACGCGGGCAAGACGGGCGACATGGAGGTTGAGTATGCTAAGCACAGGCAAATGGAGCCTCCCATCAACCGTGCGCCAAGGCAAGTTCGGTCCATAGACGATTCGCTGGGACGGGGGCATTCGCACCAACTGGCAGTCGCAACAACGATTCAGGGGCGCAACGGTCTCGCGCTGGCCGTTTATGAGCATATTTCTTTGCAGAAGAGATACAGACACAGGGGATTCGCAGGCCTCCGGCAGGCCGCCAGGACGGGGATTTGCGCGGTTGGAATCCTTCTGTCTACGGCGGCATTTGGCGCTGGTGCCAACGGGGCTCAGCACGCGGCGAACACAGTCGCGACGCCCGTATCGCAGTCGGCTGCCGGGCAAAGCGGTCCCGCGGATGTGCTGCGGTATCGCGATCTGAAAGATTGGTACGGCCTGCCGGTCGAGAGCGTGCGCTTCGAAGGAGTCTCGGAGGCGGACCTGGAAGGCTTGCGCCAGAAACTCGCGCTGAAACCTGGAGACAAGCTAAGTTCTGAAGCCGTCAAGGAAAGCCTGCATGCTCTCTATGCCTCCGGCCTGTATCGCAACATAGTCGCGCAAGGGATTCGGACGAACGGCAAGGTTGAGGTAATTTTTCGCGGAGTTCCGCAGCTGTTTTTGCGGAGACTCTACATACAAGGGATGAAACAGGAGACGTTGGCTGCGCAAATCCAACGTGCCACCCGCCTGGAGCTGGGGGAGCCTTTCACATCGCAAGAGCTGGAGCAAGCCACCGTGCAACTGAAGCAGGCGCTGGTGCGCAATGGATTCAACCGGCCCACGGTGGAGGAGAAGACGATCCCGGCGGGCAGCAAGCACCTGGTGGACGTGATTTACACCGTTCACACGGGCAAGCAAGCGAAGGTAGGCCCGGTCGTCACCGCAGGTGAAAGCGACATGACGTTGGCCAAGTTCCGCAAGGTGGCCAAGTTGAAGCAGGGATCGACGGTCACGGCAAATACCGTGCCGAGGGCACTGACACGACTGCGGAAACAGTATCAAAAGCAAAATCGTCTGGAGGCTACTGTCCGGGCCGGACCACAGACCTTCAACGCCGGCACGGGCGAAGTGGCGTATCAATTTGAAGTCAAGGCCGGGCCTGTCGTCCGGATCAGCGCTGTCGGAGCGAAGATTTCCAAGCGCGATTTAAAGCGCGTGGTCCCGGTTTATGAAGAAGGAGCCGTCGATCCGGATTTGCTGGATGAAGGCGACGAGAATCTGCGTAATCATTTCCAGAAGCAGGGATATTTCGATGTGCATGTGACGCACACGGTCGAGCATCCGGAGCCGAATGAAGAGCGGATCGTGTATCACGTCCAGCTTGGCTCCCCGCATAAAGTCGTTTCAGTCAAAGTGACGGGCAATCACTACTTCGACCAGGACATTGTGAGGGAGAGGTTGAACGTGCAGGCCGCAGACCACGTGAACCCGCACGGAGTTTTCAGCCAGGTACTGCTCTCACAAGACGTGGATGCAATCCAAGCTCTTTATAAGAGCAACGGATTTGGAAACGTCAGTGTGACGACCAACGTGACAGATTCGGACAAAGTGCAGGGAGCGGCGGCCGCCAAAGTTGCTGCCATCAGCGTCACGTACGAAATCCACGAAGGCGTGCAGCAGAAAATAGGGAAGGTGCAGCTGACCGGGGTGAAGCAGGTTTCCTATGCCGCACTGTTGGATCAGATGAACACGCGGGTTGGGGAGCCATATTCGTTGACCACGTTGGGTGGGGATCGGCTGCAGCTCTATGACTACTACTATCGGCATGGGTTTTCCCAGGTGGTGCTGACGTTTGAGCAGCATCCGGAACAAGCCGATCCGAACCGCATTGATATTGATGTGTTGATCGACGAAGGAAATCCTTTCTATGTCGATCAGGTCTTGATCAGCGGAGTGCATTACACAAAACCGCAGGTCGTCAACAGGCTGTTGCAGATTCATCCGGGGGATCCGCTTAACCGCAATGCCATTCTGGATACAGAGAAGCAGCTTTACAACCTGGCTTTATTCAGTGAGGTTGATACCGGCATTGTGAATCCGCGCGGCACCGAACCGCGGAAAGATGTCCTGGTGAATGTGACCGAAGCACATCGGTGGAATTATGACTACGGTTTTGGATTTGAGGTCCAGACCGGGAATCCGCAAACCAACTGTCCTTCGGCGGCTTCGTTGATCGAGCTGGGCGTAGCGAATCCAAATTCGTACGAGTGCAGCCCGAACGGCAAATTCGGAGTGAGCCCGCGTATTTCCTTTGACGTGAGTCGCATCAATCTGGATGGCCGAAACCGCACCCTGAGCCTGCAGACTGCTTACGGCACGCTGGAACAGGAGGCCATCATGACCTATGATGTCCCGAAATTTTACAATCACAAGACAATCGATTTTGCTATCTCCGGCGGCTACGTCAGCAACCAGAACGTTACGACGTATGAAGCCTCCACGATCAGCGGATCCGTACTATTCACGGAGCGACCGAACAAGGCCAACACGCTGATTTACTCCATGACTTACCGGTATGTTTATGTCAATCCCAACAGCCTGCAAGTCAGCGCGGAACTGATTCCACTGTTGTCGCAACCGACTCGCGTCAGCGGTCCGGGCATCACCTGGGTGCATGACACACGCAATAATCCACTGAACGCCACCAGCGGCTGGTATCTTTCGGCGCAGCAATTCTTCGCATGGGAAGGATTCGCGTCGCAGGCAAACTTCAATCGAATCGACATTCAGGAATCGAATTATCACCGCTTGAACAAGCGCGGCTGGATTCTGGCCCGCAGCACGCGGATTGGGTTTGAGAACACGTACGGGGACCCGAGTTACAATCTGATTCCTTTGCCGGAACGCCTGTATGCCGGTGGCGCGACGTCGCACCGTGGATTTTCGGTGAATGCCGCGGGTCCACGCGATTTGCAGACCGGCTATCCGGTGGGCGGCTCAGGAGCGTTCGTCAACAGCACAGAGCTGCGCATTCCGCCGGTACCGTTGCCGTTGATTGGGACCAACCTGGGATTCGCACTCTTCGAAGACCTGGGCAATGTATACGAAAATGCGTCGGACATTTTTCCATCGCTGCTGCGCTACCATCAGCCCAACGTGCAGACGTGCTACGACCTGACCGGCCCCGAGGGGACCTGCAACTTCAACTACGACTCGCAGGCAGTTGGGCTTGGGTTGCGTTACAAGACACCTGTCGGTCCGATTCGTCTGGATTTCAGCTATAACTTGAATCCAACGGTCTATCCCGTGGTGACCGATCCGGCACTGGCGCCGGCGAAGCTTGATTACAACGGTCAACCGCCGTACGTCGGAAATTCCGGGCACTTTAATTTTTTCTTCAGCATTGGACAATCGTTCTGATGAAGGGCGCCGACAATTCGCAAGTGAGGAATCGGCGGGAGGTTCGAAAGCGCCGAGGACTTCGCCGGCTTGGGTGCCCTGTGGCGGGCGGCCTGGCACTGCTGTGGTGTCTAGTCTGCTGTCTAACGGCGGTGGCCAACGCACAGAGTTCTGCAGCCGTGCCGCAACACAGCGTAGTGCTGGATCGCATTGTGGCCGACGTGGACGGGCAGGCGATTCTAGCCAGCGATGTGGACGATGAGATGCGCTTTTCCGCGCTGCAACCTTCGCTGGAGCCTGCCGCCGACAACACTCCGCAGCGGGCGCTGGAACGTGTGATCGACCGTACATTGATCATTCAACAGAGGGCGCTTCAGCCGGGCGTCGCGGAGATTTCGCAGAAGGAAGTCGACCAGGCAATTGCGGACCTGCGGCACCAAATCACGGTAACGGACCACGTAGATTGCGAGACCGCGGCCGGGTGGAAGGCATTCCTGGCTACGCGCGGATTTACGCCGGATGAGATTGATGAGCGTATGCGAGAACGGCTGGCCATCCTGAAATTTATTGACGTGCGTTTTGGGGTGGTTGCCCAGGTCTCAATCGCCGATATCAGAAACTACTACGATCAAGTGCTGGTTCCGGAGTTGGAAAGGGACAAGGCGACGGTGCCGAAACTGAGCGCGGTGGCTTCCCAGATCCGCGAAATTCTTCGTCAGCAGCAAGTCAGCAGCCTGATTGATGTGTGGTTAAAGAATCTACGCGCCGAGGGACAGGTGCAAATCCTCGATTCTGCCTATGGGGAAGTGGAAGCGAACGGAGAAGGCGGCCAATGACGGAGGGTACTTCCGCGAACGGGGAGGGCGGAACTGCGAAAGCGCGCCGGTCGCGTTGGAGACTGGTCGCGTATGCGGCCGCCGCTACAGTGGCGGTGGTTGCCGCGCTGGCGGGAGGGCTGGGCTGGTATGCCAACACTCCGCAGTTTGCGGCGCGTGTCCACTCTGCTGTGGTAGATGTGCTGGAACGCACCACCGGCGGCCGGGTGGAAATGCGTTCCTTCCGGTGGAGTGTTCGGCATTTTTCGATTGAAGTGAATGATCTGACCATCCATGGCAAGGAGGCTGCAGGGGAGGTTCCCTATTTCCACGTCAGCCACCTGGTGCTGCATGCAAGCATTCTTACGCTGTTGAGCCCGAAGATCAGTTTGACCAGCTTGAGCGCGGAGAGTCCAACCTTCCATCTGATCGTCTATCCGGATGGGACGACGAACCAACCGGAGCCGCGCGTGGCGAGTCACCGGCCGCTGCCGGAGGCGCTACTCAGCATGGCCATCACCCGCACGCGGGTGCAAGACGGCGTGGTCATGCTCAACGACCGCAAGATTCCGTGGGAAATGGCTGCCGGGCCCATCGAGTTGACGATGCAGTATGCGGGCGACCCGGCGCAGTATCTGGCAACGCTGGATACCCGCAACATTACGTTTCGATTAAAGAATTATAGTGAGGCTCATTCGCGGCTGAAGGTGAGCCTGAATCTGCGCCAGGATGCAGTCAAGATCGAGAACCTCGATCTCGAAACCGGAAACTCGCACTTGATCGCGACCGGCGAGGTGCAGGATTTTTCCGCCCCCCGCTGGGAGACGAATCTGCATGGCTCGATCGACGCTCGCCAGATAGGCGCGATGACGGGAGTGGATGCATTGCGCGACGGGACGGCGCAACTTTCCATTGACGCCCATGGAAGTGCGGATGGAACCTTTCAGGTTTCGGGCCACATCGACATGCGCTCCGGCGCGTGGGAAGCGCCGTGGCTGACGCTTCGCAAGGTCGATCTGCGGACAGACATCGACGTGAACAACGACACCTGTTCTCTGACGAACTTTTCGTCGGTTCTCGAAGACCAGGGAAGAATCGCAGGAAGCATGGTGTTAACGCATTGCGTGGGACCTTCCGAGCCGGTGGTCGTATCGGGCGGCAAGGGCAGCGCGCGGTCCCCCGAATCCTTGCGACAGCGGTTGAGTCCGAGGGAACTGCTGGAGCGGCTGCATCGAAAATTCGAGGGGGAGAAGGCCAAGCCTGTCGAGCGGCGGTATCAGCCGTTGCAGGCCGACATCGAAGCGCAGGTTTCCAACGTGACGCTGCCGCTCATCCTGGCTGCGACGGCTCCCAAAGCGGAGTGGAATATCGGATTTACCACGGCGGCGTCCGGCAAAGTGACCGTGCATTGGACGGGAGATGGAAATGCCCTGGATGTCCACGGCGATCTGATGCTGAGCGTGCCGCGACGCACCCTGGGGCTGGTGCCGGTGAGCGGACCGGCACACGCCGACTATCTTGGCGACCATCGCCATCTGGTGATTCAAGATGCGAATCTGCACACGCCGGCCACCCAGGTACACGGTGCTGGCACGCTGGATCTGCTGGAGAAGGATCTGCACAGCTCCTTGCGGCTGGACGTGGTGGGGCGGGATCTGGGTGAGTTCGACCGGCTGCTGACGATCACAGACTTGCGCGCCACACCGGCGGGTGCGCCTCACGCTCTGCCGGTAAAGTTGCTGGACAGCGCAACCTTCCACGGAGTCGTGCATGGCTCTTTTTTCGCGTTGCAGGCGGTCGGACATATGGATTCCGGACCGTTTGAGATGGTGTTGGAACGGGCGCGGACGGACGATGCGCAGGAAGCCCCACCCGAGCGTTTGCTGACATGGGATCAATTTCACGGCGACGTCTCGTATGCTCCGGATCGATTGATCCTGCGGAATGGAGAGTTGGAACGAGGCAACACAATGATCCATGCTGGCCTGGATCTATCGCCGGATCGCACGGCGCCGGACACATACACCTACAACAAGCAGACCCAGGTGACGGCGACTCTTCAGTCGACAAATGTTTCTGTGGCTGACGTTCAGTCGGTGCTGGGCACGTCGTATCCGGTCGCCGGAGTGCTCGGAGTGCATGCGCACGTCGTCGGCACGGTGGATGATCTGGAAGGTTCTGGACAGGTAGAACTGACTCACGGCGTGGCGGATGGGCAAAGTATTCCGCGCGCCATGGTGGTGCTGGCTGCGGAGGGGCATCTGCTGGAGGCAACCCACATTCAGATTGCCACCGCTGGCGGCACGGCGACCGGACAGCTGTCGTATGACGATGCAAGCGGCTCGCTGCAGGGCGAACTGACGGGCGAGCATTTCGCGCTGTCGCAGATTGCGCTTCTGGAAAACTCTCACCTTACCCCGGATGGAACGCTGGGATTCCATCTTCAGGGCGGCGGGACTTTGAGCGCGCCGGTGGCGACTGGGGCGATGCAGATAGAATCCCTTACTCTGAATGGCCGGCGTATGGGTGACGTTCGCGCAGAGACCCACTACCAGGGAGGAACGGTTTACCTGACCTCGCGTGCCGAGGTCTTGCAGGCGCGTGTGGATATGAGCGGGCGGGTTCAACTGGGCGGAAAATATCCCGCGCAGATGGATCTGACGTTTGCCGATTTCAATATCGATCCACTGCTGCGCATGATGACGCCTTCCGGGATCAGCGGCCAATCTTCGCTGCAAGGGAAGATTACGATGTCAGGGCCGCTCGCCGAGCCGTCTGCGATCCAGGCGGACGCGGAATTGAAAAGCTTCAGCGCAACGATCGGCAACCTCCCCATTCATTCGCAAGGGCCGATCAGCGTCGCGTTGCGGGACGGGAAATTGCAACTGAAACAGGTACATTTCCTGGGCACGGATGTGGATCTGACTGCCGGAGGGACAATCGATCTGCTGAAGAACGCGGCCCTTCGTCTGCACTCCGAGGGTACAGTGAATGCGAGTCTGGCATCGCTTGCGAACAAGACACTGCAGTCATCGGGCGAAGTCCATTTTGTGTTGAACGTGCGCGGGACAGCCCATCAGCCAGACATGCAAGGGCGCGCCCAGTTCAGTCACATCAATATGCACCTGCTGAACATCACCAATGGCCTGTCGGATATGAACGGGACGATGGTGTTCGATCAGGACCGCCTGGTGGTGCAGCAGATGAAGGGATCCTCCGGAGGCGGAGTGTTGGATGTCACGGGCTTCGTCGGCTTTCGAAACGGTATCTTCGCCGACCTGACTGTAACTACGCAGGAAGTGCGGATTCGCTATCCCAAGGGAATCTCCAGTTCGGTCGACGCCAAGTTGCGCGTGCTGGGAAATCTCGACAGCCTGCTGATCAGCGGCAACGTGCAGATGATGCGTTTCGGAGTGGACAGCAACATCGACCTGACCTCGCTGGCCGTGGGCGGCGCTGGAGTATCCGCTCCAATCGATCCGTCGTCGCCTCTGAACCGGGTTCATCTGGATATTCACGTCACGTCCGCGCCAGAGCTGGGGTTCCAGAACTCATTTGCTTCGCTGGCCGGCGATGTGAACCTGCGCATCCGGGGTACCGTTGAGAATCCGTCGGTTCTGGGACGGATCGACATCACCCAGGGTTCGGCATCCTTTGCCGGGACGACGTACCAGTTGCAGCAGGGCGACATTGTCTTCTCCAACCCTGTGACCATCGCTCCTGAAATCGACCTGGAGGCTTCTGCGCGGGTGCAGAATTACGACATCATCATCACCCTGCACGGGCCGCCGAGCAAGCTGGAGATTTCTTATCGGTCCGAACCGCCGCTGACGCAGGCCGACGTGCTGGCTCTGCTGGCGCTAGGGCGCACCAACGAGCAGGCGGCGATGTATGGGGAGCAGCAGCAGGCGGGCGCCAATCTCACCACCGAAGCCTTACTGGGCGGCGCGCTGAACGCGGCAGTGAGCAGTCGCGTGCAGAAGCTGTTCGGGGTGGGCAGCGTGCGCGTGGATCCGAACTTTGTCGGGACACTGGGTGAGTCCACGGCCCGCATCACGGTGGAGGAACAGGTGGGGAGAAATCTAATCCTGACTTTCGCTACCAATGTGAACACGACGGCGCAGCAGCTAATCCAGGGCCAATTGAACCTGACGCGCAATGTTTCCATCATCGCGGTTCGCGACGAAGCGAACGTGTTCAGCATGTACCTGCAGATTCGCGGACGGCACGAGTAAGAGTTGCCGGTTTCGGCGGACCATGGCGACCGCTGACTGACGAACGCAAGCATCCAGGTTTCTACTGGCGGCATCGATACGAGACGAGTGGAGTCAGGACGGACGGTTCGCCCCAGTCCATGCTCCTCGGGCGTAGACTAATCGACATCCGAGCACGGGGCGTGCATGGATGCCCACGAAATGATCGGCAACGGGGGCAGGAGGAGGCAACTCATGCAGAGCAAAACTTTGATATCCAAGCTGCTGATCGTGGCATTTTATGTCGGAGTGGGGGCGGTGGTAACACCTGTGGTGGTGGGACCTTCTGATTATGTGTTCGCCGCGGATATGGGCAGTTCCGACGCGCAACTGGCTGCCAAGGTGAAGGGCCAGCTGAAAGGCAAGAACTTTCAGGACGTGACCGCGCTGGCCTATGGCGGAACCGTAACACTTTCCGGGCAGGTTCCTCTGTATGGGTATAAGCCTCAGGCGGTGAAGAAGGCAAAAAAGACGCCCGGCGTGCAAGCCGTTCGCGACAATATCGCCGTGGGCGGTCCAACCCTTCCTGATAATGTTCTGCAGAGGAAACTGATGGAGCAGATTCAAGTCGATCGGGTCGGCTACGGACAGGTATTTAATGCCATCGGCGCTGCCGTGCAAAATGGCGTGGTGACTCTGGTGGGGCACGCCGTGGGTCCGGTTGCGGCACAGTCTGCGGTGTCGCTGACGGAATTCACGCCGGGCGTCAAAGACGTCATCAACCAGATTCGGATCGATCCGCTATCGCCGATGGACGACGGAATTCGCATTGCGACTTTCCGGGCGATTTATGGCTATCCGCCACTCCAGCGATACGCCATTGTTCCACTGCGTCCGATTCGAATTTCCGTACAGAATGGCAACGTAACTTTGTACGGGATGGTAGACAACGCGATGGACAAGCAACTTGCATACATGCGCGCAAGACAGGTACCGAATGTTTTCCACGTTACTGACGATTTGATGGTGGCCAATCAGAAGCCGGAAGCGAACACGAAGTAATTGGCGGCCGCCATGCAATTGACTATTCCGCGTGGATGACGCCTCTGCGACCTTTCGCCTTGCGCAGCATCATGACCACGGGCAGACAGGCGAACGATGCCAGCGCCAGATAACGGAAGTCGTCCACATACGAGAGCAGCAACGCCTGCACATTGAGAGAGCCATAGATACGGCCGAGCGTGCCGGCCCCGGCCATGGCGTCGCCGATTTTAGGTCCCAGCTGGCTGATTCCCTGACTGAGCTGCTGCTGATAGACGCGTCCGCTTGGAGTCAGGTTCTGGACCAGGATGGACTGGTGCACTTGCGAGTGGCGGGCGAGGAGGGTATCCGTGATGGAAATTCCGATGCTGCCGCCAACGTTCCGCAGCAGATTGTAGAGGCCGGTGGCGTTTCCCATTTCCTGATTCGACAAGCCGGCGACGGTGGTTGTGGAGAGCGGAACAAAAACCATGCCGGAGCCAAAGCCGCTCAAAATGATGGCCCAGATAAACGACCACGGAGAAATCGCCAGATTGACTTCGCCGAACCAGATTCCGCAAATTCCGAAGAGCAGGAATCCGCCTCCAATCAACCAGCGATTGTCGATTTTGGACGTAACAATCCCAATGATCGGCATGGCGACAACGGCACCCAGGCCGCGGGGGCTCACTGCAATGCCAGCATTGAACGCCGGGTAGAGCATGACCTCTTGATAAAACAGCGGGAGCAGTGTAATCAGCCCGTAGATACATCCGCCAAAGAGTGCGATGAGGACGCAGCCGAGGGCAAAATTTCGATGGAGAAAGACGCGCAGATTCACCAGCGGCCTTTCTTTGACCAACATGCGCCAAATAAACGCGACGAACGAGACGACCAGGATGGCGGTAGCCCAGCGAATCCAGGTAGCGCCAAACCAGTCATCTTCCTGGCCCTTGTCGAGAATGATTTGCAGGCATGCCAACCAGGTAGCCAGCAATCCAAGGCCGATTCCATCGAGGGGACCGGGCTTTGCATCGCGGATGTAGTCCGGATCGTGAACGAAGCGGGAAATCATGAGCACCGCCAGGATTCCGATCGGGATATTGATGTAGAAGGTCCAACGCCAGGAATAGGCGTCGGTGAGATAACCGCCCAATGTCGGGCCAAGAATGGGAGCGACGACAACGCCGAGGCCGTAGACCGCCATGGCCTGACCGCGTTTTTCCTCGGGAAAACTTTCCAGCATGATGGCCTGGGAGATAGGCTGGAGCGCGCCGCCACCGGCACCCTGGACCGCACGTGCCAACAAAATCATAGCCAGGCTGGTGGAGGCGCCACAGGCGAAGGAACTGACGGTGAAGATGACGATGCAGGTGAGCAGGAAGCGTTTGCGCCCGAAGCGTTGCGCGAACCAGCTGCTGACCGGCAGTACGATGGCGTTGGCAACCAGATAACTGGTCAGCACCCAAGTGGCTTCATTGGTGCTGGCAGACAGACTTCCGGCGATATACGGCAGCGCGACCGAGGCGATGGAGGTGTCGAGCACCTCCATGAACGTCGGCAGAACCACCGAGAGCGCGATGAGCCACGGATTGATCTTTTGTTCTTTAGTGGCGGTCAAATTCGCTAATTCCTTGCTGCTTCGTACAGCGTTTTTGATCTTCTACGGGAGTGATTCGAACTGGGTCTTCATCCTCTGCTGGATTGAAATTAGATGCAACCAGGGAACGATTTGAGGCAGGAATGTTGTGACGGCCAGATGAATCACGCGACTCACTCTATCTTGCATCCATCTTATGAATTGTAGCGAGTGATTGCGCCGAGGTATGCGACCGGCAATTCGGAGCAGGAAAGAATCGGGCAATCGACGGAACGCGAGCGGCGAGGCAGGCCCTACACTGGAGGACAGGAACTCCGCCTGTGAAGCAGGGATCGGCATGGCAGTTCCTGGCGAGTGAAGGAATTCGAAACAGTCTCGGGAGAAAACAGGTTCGATGAGCGGTAATTTGCGCACCACGCTGGAGATGATCAAGTGGGAACATTCCATCTTTGCGCTGCCCTTCGCGCTGACGGGCGCCATGCTGGCGGCGCGGGGTATCCCCGCATGGCGAGTACTTTTCTGGATCGTAGTCTGCATGATTGCAGCGCGTTCGGCGGCCATGGCATTCAATCGGTGGGCAGATGCGGAGATCGACATGGTCAATCCTCGCACGGCCTCGCGGGCGATTCCGGCCGGACTGCTGAGCCGTCAATTCACCCTTGGCTTCACGATTGTATCGGCGGGGATATTCATCTTCGCGGCGAGTCGGCTGAATCGCTTGACGCTGGTGCTTGCTCCGGTAGCATTGCTGGTGATTTTTCTCTATTCCTACGCAAAACGGTTTACGCACTGGTCGCACCTGGTTTTAGGCCTGGCGCTTGGAATCGCTCCTTCGGCGGCCTGGATCGCGGTGCGTGGCTCCCTTGATCCCCGCATTGTGGTGCTGACGGGCGCAGTGTTGTTCTGGGTGGCCGGATTTGACGTTCTTTACGCGTGCCAGGACTATGAGCACGATGTACAGGCGGGCTTGCACAGCATTCCCCAGTCCTTTGGGCTGAACGCCGCGTTTTGGATTGCTCGGATGATGCATCTGGCGATGCTGGCGCTATTGGTGGGATTGATTGTCCTGTTTCATTTGAGCTGGATTACCTGGGTGGGAGTCGTCGCTGTGGCCGCGATGTTGTTCTATGAGCACCGCCTTGTGTCACCTGGCGATCTGAGCAGGCTAAATGCAGCCTTCTTCACCATGAACGGGATCATTTCGTTTGTCTTTTTTCTGGCAGTCGCGACGGATTTACTGCATCGCGCGTTCTAAATTCGAACGAGACTGTATCTGGCTAAAATGCCCCAGGGAATATTTCCTCCCCTGGGGCATTTGGCGGCAGCATATGGACGATATGTCGCGTCCACTCTCAATTGTTCCTCTGCCGAATCGCTAGGCGGTGCGATTCTTGGATTCATTCATCCGGTGCTGTTCCTTGATGGCATCGATCTTTTCATTGACGCGATTTTTTGTATTTTCCACGTTGTGCGAGATGTTGTCCCGGGTTGCGTCGGCATTTTCCTTGGCGTTCTTGTTGGCTGCGTCCTTCACGTTGCCCCAGGTTTCCTTGGCCGCACCCTTCACCTGGTCTGCAACGCCGCGATCGGCCAGATCCTCGTTACCTACTGCTTCGCCGACCTTCTGTTTAACTTTCCCGGCGACCTGATCGGTTTTTCCTTCAACTTGATCCTTATTCATATGGGGATTCCTCCTTTTGGGGAGTTTCGTCTACCCGCCGCCGCGTGGGCTGATGGACGGATCGACGAAACGGTTGAAATGGAGAGCTCTGCAATTTATGCGAGATTTCCCCACTTATGCGCTGAGTGAACTAAACTACGGTGCGTCTGCCGCCGATGATTGCGAAGATAAGAACGACCAATGCAATCACCAGAAGAATATGGATATACGCGCCGAGTACGTGGAAGCCGATAAAGCCTAGCAGCCACAGAATCAGAAGAATTACAAAGATGGTCCACAACATTCGTTTGTCTCCTAAGGTCGAAGCCAATTACCTGTGATAAGTTGCGCGTAAGGTGGAAGAAGGTTGCCGCCGGTTTTGAATTTATTGTTTGTTCGAATGCTTGGAGGAAGTTAGATGGACGTTGCCATCCAGGGGGAACTGGGCTCTTTCAGTCATGAAGCCGCGCTTACACTGGTTCCTGATGTTGATATTGTTCCCTGCGCTGCGGCGGGCGCGGTACTGGAAGCGTTGGGAAGCAGTCGTGTCGATGCTGCGGTGATTCCCGTCGAGAACAGCCTGGCAGGCTCGGTAATGGATTTTTACGATCTTTTTTTCGAGCACGAATTTGTGGTCGAGCGGGAATTGGAGATGCGAATCCGCCACAACCTGATTGCTGCGCCGGGCGTCGATCCGAGAATCTGTGCGGCAGGTGTTGTCTCATCCGGTGGCGTTGGCGCAGTGCAAGAGATTTTTTGCAGCCAATCCACAATTTGAGGCGATTGGTTTTTACGATACCGCGGGGAGCGTTCGACACGTGATGGAGTCAGGGCAACCTGACATGGCCGCGATTGCCAGTCGGCAAGCGGCACGACAATACGGCGCCAGGATTCTGCAGGAGGGGATTGAAGATCGCGCGGAGAGTTACACTCGCTTCTGGCTGATTCGCCGCCACGGCTCGGCTCCTGAAGAGAAGGCGCCGACGAAACTATCGCTGGCGTTTCTCCTGGAAAATCGACCGGGAGCGCTGTTGCGGGCGCTGAATACCTTTGCCGCTCGAGGGTTGAACCTGACGAAAATCGAATCTCGGCCGATGATCGGTCGTCCGTGGGAATACATGTTCTACGCCGACGTTACGATCCCGGGGAACGAGGAGGCGGACGCAGCGCTGGAGGACATCCGGAAGCTTTGCCCCACAGTGAAGGAGTTAGGAAGATACCGGGTTCTGAATCCTGCATCGAATTAGAAGAGGGGTTGCGAAGATGGGTCGGTGGGGAAAAATGTGCGATGCGTGTCTATCTGGATGAGATGCACGGCCGAAGAAAATATTGAAACCCAGGGCGATTCTTAGCGTCTAAAGGTCATAAAGGTTGATATAGGGTGACTCAATGTCCAGCGATTTCTTAAGTGTGATTCATCCCGGTGAGCGGAAAGGCCGGGAAAGGGATGGGTCGAAACAGGTCTATCCTGTTCTGCCCGTTCGAGATACAGTATTGTTCCCCCACGCCGTGCTGCCGTTAACGGTGGGACGGGAGAGCTCCATTCAGTTGGTGCAGTCTCTGGGGGAGGAGAAGACCATCATCGTGGTGGCCCAGCGCGACGCGCGCATGGATTCTCCGCAACCAACTGATTTACATACGATTGGAACCTTGGCGACCGTGCATAAGGTCGTGAAGATGCCAAATCAGAGCCTCTTCGTGTTTACCGAAGGCACGGAGCGGGTGAAACTGTCGGAGTTTGACCAGTCGACACCCTACATGACGGCCGATGTGGAAGTGATCGAGGATGTCGAGCCTCCCAAGGGTCCGGAGACGGAAGCCTTGCAGCGCAATATTCTGGCTCAGTTTCAGCACATCGTTACTGCCTCGCCGACGCTGTCGGACGAGCTGCAGACGATTGCGCTGAACATTGAGGAGCCGGGGCGGTTAGTCGATTTCATCGCGTCGTCATTGCCGATTTTGTCGACGACCGACAAGCAGGAGCTTCTGGAAACGCCGGATGTTCTTGCCCGCATGATGCGCATGAACCGTCATCTGGCCAAGGAACTGGAAGTGCAGCAATTGCGGAACAAGATCCAGACCGAGGTGCAGGACCAGGTGCAGCAATCGCAGCGCGATTACTACCTGCGCGAGCAGATGAAGGCTATCCAGAAGGAGTTGGGTGAGCTCGACGAAGGTCAAAAGGACATCGAAGAGCTACGCGAAAAGCTGGAAGCGGCCGGGATGCCGGAAGCGGTGAAGAAGGAAGGGCTGAAGGAGCTGAACCGGTTATCGCGGATGTCTCCGATGGCGCCTGACTACTCGATCACGCGCAATTACATTGAATGGCTGGTGGTTCTGCCGTGGACGAAGTCCTCGGGCAGTGAAGTGGATATCACCAAGGCGAAGGAGATTCTGGACGAAGATCACTACGATCTGAAAAAGGTGAAGGAACGCATTTTGGATTACCTTGCGGTGCGTCGACTGAAGCCGGACATGAAGGGGCCGATACTGTGTTTTGTCGGTCCTCCGGGAGTAGGGAAGACTTCGCTTGGCCGTAGTATTGCGCGTGCGCTGGGACGCAAGTTCCAACGGATTTCGCTGGGTGGCATGCATGATGAGGCCGAAATTCGCGGGCATCGCCGCACCTACATCGGCGCGATGCCGGGACAGATCATGCAGTCGCTGCGGCGGGCGGAGACGAACGATCCCGTGTTTATGCTGGACGAGGTCGACAAACTGGGTCGCGATTTCCGTGGAGATCCATCGTCCGCGCTTCTGGAGACGTTAGATCCGGAGCAGAATTTCAGCTTCCGGGACAATTATCTGGATGTTCCATTTGATCTTTCGAAGGTGCTGTTCATTTGCACGGCGAACATGCTGGATCCGATTCCGGAGCCGTTGCGGGACAGAATGGAGATCATCGAGCTGACCGGCTACACGGAAGATGAGAAGGTCCATATCGCGTTTCGGTATCTGATTCCTCGCCAGATCAAAGAAAATGGCATCGAGGCGAAGGACATCGAATTTCCAGAAGAGGCGGTGCGCAGCATGGTGCGGCATTACACGCACGAAGCGGGCGTCCGCAAGCTGGAGCAGTGGATTGGGACTGTCTGCCGCAAGCAGGCACGCCGGATTGCCGAGGGACTGACTGAAAAACTAGTCGTCACACCCGCGGTGATCCAGGAATTTCTGGGCGGGATTAAGGTTCGCGTCGATACGGAAATTGCCGAGCGCACAAAGCGGCCGGGCGTTGCCGTAGGGCTGGCGTGGACGCCGGCGGGAGGCGACATTCTCTTTATCGAAGCCAACCGCATGAAAGGCAAGGGCGGGTTCACGATGACCGGCCAGATTGGCGAGGTGATGCAGGAGTCGATGCAGGCCGCGCTGACCTGGGTGCGTTCGAATGCGAAGCTGCTCAGCCTGAAAGAGGACTTCAACACGGAAGTGGATCTGCACATTCACATTCCGGCGGGAGCGATTCCGAAGGATGGACCGTCGGCGGGCGTGACCCTCGCAACCACGTTGGTTTCGCTGATGACGGATACCATTATTCGTCCGCTGACAGCGATGACCGGTGAGATAACGCTCAGCGGCAATGTTTTGCCAGTGGGCGGAATCAAGGAGAAGTTCCTGGCGGCGCGGCGGGCTGGAGTTCGCGACATTATTCTGCCGGAGGAAAACCGGTTGAATGTGGAGGAGGATCTGTTGCCGGAACAACTCGCCGGCGTGACGATCCACTATGCGCGGCGTATTGAAGACGTGCTGGCGATCGCCTTACCGGACGCGTTGAAACCTCGCGTGCTGGAGGAAGTGATCCAGCACGAGCCTCCGGTGACGCAGGTGCTGGAGACAGCGCGGGTGTAGAGTTCTCCGAGTCAGACGTGGTTATCCCTGAGCGCAAGTCGTCGCGGTTTACCGCAGCGATTTGCGCTCAGTCGCGTGCGCCTAAAATTTTTGGGTGGGATGAAGGGAAAGCATCGACCCTGCAATCCTCGAACCAACGGTCAGCTTACGTCCAGGTAGGTGACGTACGGGTCGTCACCGATAAGCGTGAAGGGAGCCATCCGCAGTGGGCCATCCGCGGTCTCAACCTGCCATGCAACGTCGCCTGGAATTTGTTTTGGGGCCAGCAACTGCGGACGCGAGAGTCGAGGAGCCTGCGGTGCGCAAGCGAACAGGACCAGAGGGCCGCGCACCAAGGCGACGGTGTTTGGGTGTTCCGCGTCAATCGGCTGCAGCCGCAGCGGCAGCGCGAGATTCAGTTCCACGCGATCACCGCTGTTCCAGCGGCGATGCAGCGTGGCAAACCCAGAGCGAACGGAAACAGGAACACGGGAGCCGTTGATGTGAATCGCGGCGTGCGCCAAGTTGCTCCATGCAGGGATGCGCAGGCTAAAATCGAATTCCGCAGGACGCGAGATGGTCAGCAGTATCGTGATCTTTCCATCAAGAGGGTAGTTTCCGGATTGCGTGCAAACCAGTTTCGCGCCGTTTGGGGTCGTCCACTTGACGGTGGAGGGCAGATAGAGATTTACGTAAAGGCCATGGCTGTCGTGGAAATACGAGAGAATCCGGTAGTCTGCCGCAACCTGTGGCAAAGTGCCGGAGCAGCATGGCCACCGGTCGGGGAAATAGGACCGGCGTCCGTTGGCGTTGTAGTCCGAGTAATAGAATGCATGGCCATCGGGCTGGAGGCGCTTTGCGCCCAGCACAGTGTTGTAGAGCACACGCTCCATGCTGTCGCCGTAGCGTCCATTGGCGCTGACCCGCATCAAGTATCGAGTTAGTTTGAGATGCGCGTAACTGCCGCACGGCGTCTCAAAACTGCGATGCGTGTTTGTCAGACTGGCGCAGAGAGTGCCGCTTCCGGGTGCGCTGAAGCTCTCATTCGGACCCCAGCCGCCGGTGGCGAAACTCTGAGTGGTCGCGATCATCTCAAAGGCGTTGCGGCCGGCTCGGAGATGCTTCACGCTGCCAGTGGCAATGTAGCACTCCATTGCCGAGCTGAGCGCGTTGCAATAGCTGTAGGCATGGTGGTCGGCGAGGATGTTCCGGTTTTCGGAGAGAGGATCGAAGTAGGTCTTGTCGAGCAGGTACTGGGTTGCCATCTGTTGATAACGCGCGCCGGCGCCCAGCTGTGCGGCCAGATAAAGATTTTCCGGCATCGTATAGGATTCGTCCATAGTGTAATCGCCGGCGGTACTATCGCCGACAGAGGCGCGCCATTGTTTCTGCGGCTCGCCGCGATCGAGTGCGCGGGGTGGCAGATGCGGCCGGGCGGCGTCTGTGGTGCGGTCAAGAAGCGCGTAGGCCTGCGGCATACCGGCATAGCGATGCGCGTCCACCAATCCGATGACCATTTTGTCGTAGTTGTACGCGGGAAAGCGGAAGTTGGAATAAAAGCGGCCAGAGATGGCTGGGGAATAAAGGTCGAGCAGGCGCGCAACTTTTGTGCGTGTGCGAGGATCGCCGCTGACCGCATAGCCGCGACAGAGCGCGGAAATCCATTGCCCGAAGCAGTGCGCCGGCGCAAAGCCATGGCCTCCACTCTCGGTTTTTTCCAAGGGAACCTCGTCGTACCAGCCGCCGAGATCCGGGCCAGGGGCGGGCAGACCAGCGCGCAGTCGCCACGGTTTGAGGAGGCTGTCCTCGTTCAATGACATCAGCACGGATTGGGTCTGTTCGAATTGGGATTGGGCCAGACCGGGAGCAAGCTCGACGTCGCTGTAGGAAAATTCGCTGAGAAGCGGCGCGGGTAGGTCGTCGGCTGAGAGCCAACGACGCGAAGAGAGGGCAGCGCCCGCGAGAGTAACGGACTGTAGAAATCGACGGCGAGAGGTCACGGAAACCTAATCGAGGATGCTACCCCACCCATCGGCCGAAATCAAACGAGACGGGGCAGTGCGCGGGGTCAGTGAGGTCAGCTGGATGCCAATTCCCTGGCGCGTTGGGCGGCGCGCATGACGGCCTTGATGAGTGTGACGCGAAGGCCGCCTTCTTCCAGTTCCAGAATGCCGTCGATGGTGCAACCTGCCGGCGTGGTGACCTGGTCTTTCAGAAGCGCGGGATGGCTGCCGGTTTCGAGCACCATGGTGGCCGCTCCCAGCGCGGTCTGCGCGGCAAGCAGGGTTGCGATGTCGCGCGGCAGTCCGACCTTGACACCACCTTCCGCAAGGGATTCCAGAATGATGTATATGTAGGCGGGGCCGCTGGCGGACAGCGCGGTAACCGCGTCCATGTGTTTTTCATCCACCGTGACGGTGCGCCCGACGCTGGCAAAGACGCGTTCGGCCAGTGCCAGCTGCTCGTCAGTTACAAACTTGCCGCGGCAGAGCGCGGTCGCTCCGCAGCCCAGCAGGGAAGGTGTGTTGGGCATGGCGCGAATCACGGCGAGATCGACGCCAGCGGCCTTCTCAATCGCACTGGTCTTGACGGAGGCGGCGAAGGAAATGATGGTTTTTTTCGCTGTCAAGGCCGGGCGGATTTGTGCGATGACTTCCGGGACCGTCTGCGGTTTGACGCCGAGCAGGATCAGGTCACTATTGCGCGCGGCCGCCAGATTATCGGTGGTGACTGAAACTCCCCACTGTGCGCCGAGGTTTTTGGCACGTTCGGCATGCTGCACAGTGGCGCTGATATTTTCTGGAAGGAACAAGTGATTTTTCAGAAATGCCTGCAGCAGGATGCCGCCCATTTTGCCCGCGCCGAGCAGGGCGACCTTGGTATCCGATGTCTGCCTGGAGTTATGCAGGTTGGTTTGCTGAGGAACCGTTGGCCTGGATTTCACAGTTTTCTTTGCCATTAATCTAATTTCCTTCCGTCGTTTTGCTGTACGCCGCGTGGGCTCTATTTTGACCAACGTATTTTTGTTGTTGCTGCCGGATCCAGGCTTCCACGCGCTGTTGCAGGATGTCGACAGGCAAGGCGCCGGAGTCGAGCACTTCATCGTGAAATGTGCGCAGATCGAAATTCTTGCCAAGCGCTTTCCGCGCTTCTGCCCGCAGCTCAAGAATTTTCAGTCGGCCGATGTCGTACGCGAGCGCCTGGCCAGGCCACGCGATGTAGCGATCGACCTCTTCCTGGATCGTGATGTCATCCATGGCGGTATGGTCATGGAAGTATTGAACCATCTGGTCGCGAGTCCAGTGCCTGGAATGCACGCCGGTATCGACGACCAGACGCACGGCGCGCCACATCTGATTTTCCAGCATTCCATACTCGCTGTACGGATCCTGATAAAAGCCGACTTCCTTGCCGAGTTGCTCGCTATAAAACGCCCACCCTTCAATGAACGCGTCATAGCTTTCAAAGCGGCGAAACTCCGGCAGGCCGGTCAGTTCCTGCGCCAGAGAAATTTGAAGATGATGACCGGGAACACCTTCGTGATAGGCGATTGCTTCCACCTGAGTGAGCAAGCGCTTGCTGGCATCGGTGGTATTGACGCGAATTTCTCCGGGCCGAGAACCATCGGGCGTGCCGGGTTGATAGTCCGCCGGGACCTGGTCTGCAGAGCCGAAGGCGGGCATGGGCACGACCTTCAGCGGGGTCTTGGGGATCTTCGTCACCAATTCGGGTAACTTGGCTTCCATTTGATCGACGTAATGCTGATAGAGGCCCATCAACTGCGCGCCGGACTGCGCATGTTCCTTAGGATTGTTGACGAGAGCTTCGTGTAGGCTGGCGAGGTCCTTATAGCCCAGCTGATGTACGACAGCCAGCAGTTGGGGTTCGATTCGCGCCACGTCGGCCAAGCCGATCTGGTAGACCTGATCGGGCGTGAGCTGGGTAGTGGTGAAGCTCTCGACCAGGTGAGCGTAGCAGGCGTCTCCGTCGGTATTGGCCCAGATGCCGGGCTGGGTGCGCGCGTGCGGAATATATTGGCCAGCCAGGTATTTTGCGAAGTGGGCGTAGGCTGGTTGCACCTGGGTACGAATGGCGGTGAGGACCGCGGTGCGAATCTGCGCACGGTCGGCAGCGGAAATGCTGTTCGGGAAGTGCTGCAGCGGGCTGGCGAAGGGAGTCTCTTCCGGTTTGGCCGAGGCCAAAGCGTTCACCTGGACGAGCACCTTTTGCATGATGTACTGCGGCTCGGTTCGGCCCGCTTGCTCCCCGAGCATCATATCGGTACTGATCTGGAGCATGGCCGCGGGGATCTTGTTCAAGCGCGCGATGTAGTGGTCGTAGTCGTCGGAGGAGGTGAAGGTGAGCATCTCGGCCAGCATCGGCAGGTCCACCTGAATGCCGTAGAACTGGGTGACGGGAGTCTGCCAGGGCTTGCAAACCGAGCCTTCCTGCTGATCGACAAGATCGTAGACGAGAAGGCGCTTACTCAGCTTCTCCTGGTCACTCATACCCGTGGTGTCGATGGCGCCCAGACGTTCAATGAAGGCTTCGCCGCGAGCGAGCGAGTCGTTGTAGGCCTCAGCAGAATAGTCGGAGAGTTGGTCGTCGTACCGCTTGTCGCCGATGCTGGAAGCCATCTCAGGCGAGTGCTTCAGAGTATCTTCCCAATAATCGTGGAAAACCTGATTGAGCTGCTGAGTGCGCGCCTGGAGCGATTCTGGTGCAGACTGATTTTGCTGCGGCGCAGGTGCAAGATCTTTGGGCTTGAACGTCTGCGACGGGGCGGGCAAGGGGATGAGCAGACATCCGCCGAGCGCGGCAAGAACGGCAGAGCGAGTATAACGGGAACCGGACCGGTCCAGATGAGACGCGGGGACTGTTGCAGAGGGCATGGGATGAGTGTAAATGCGAAACGCAGGGGGTGTAACGACGGCCGGGCGGGTGGGCGGCGGGATGCTATCGTTTTGCGACGGATATGTGGTGTCGCGGCCTTCCCGCCCATACGGGCGAGGCTACACCCCCTGCCAGGTTCTGCTAAGCTACAATGAATGAACCGGCTGCCTCCTCCGACCTTTGTGTGTTTTCGGCCCGGAATGCTACACTCTGCTTCTGAAATTTGGGTCCATTTTGCCGAGTTGTACGTCAAACCAGATGGGAGAGGTTGAAAGGCGTCAAGGAGTGGTCTACATTCTGTCACCTCAACGATCCGAAGCATGTTTCGATAAAGTTCCACAAAATCTTACGACGTTAAGAGAGAGTTTTTTGTGAAGCCAAAGATATTGGTGGTGGATGATGAACGCGTGATTGCCGATACGCTGGTCATCATATTGAACAGGAACGGATTTGAGGCAACGGCGGCATATAGCGGCGAATCGGCTGTCGAGATGGCCCAGTCGATGCAACCGGAAATGATCATTAGCGATGTCATTATGAATGACATGAACGGTATCGATGCTGCGATTCAGATACGCAGCCTGTTGCCAAAGTGCAAAATTCTACTGTTTTCCGGTCAGGCCGCGACGGCCGATTTGCTGGAAAAGGCGAGGACGCAGGGCCACGAGTTTGAAATTCTGGCCAAGCCGGTCCACCCGCAGGATCTATTGACTCATCTGCGCGCGTAAGAATTCAGGTTCACAGCACTACAATTTTCCGGATAAGTTTTGTGAGCCCAACCCGGTTCGCGGATGACCCGAAGCGCCGCTCTGCATGTCAGCTCAAATTTCTCTTCGGCCTTCCATGGCACGCGTCATGGTCACTTCATCCGCGTATTCGATGTCCGCTCCGGCGGGGATACCTGTCGCGATTCTGGTAATACGAATGGGCATCGCGCGAAGCAACTGAAGAAGGTATCCGGCGGTCGCTTCTCCTTCCACAGTGGGGTTCGTCGCCAGGATCACCTCTTGCAGCGAGCCGCTCTGGGCGCGATCCAAAAGGCTATCGATACGCAGTTGCTCCGGACCAATTCCATTTAAGGGCGAAAGCGTTCCATGCAGAACGTGGTAGGTTCCGTTGAAATGTTTCGTCCGTTCGATACTGGCGATATTCGACGCCTCCTCGACCACGCAGATAATGGCCTGGTTGCGCGTGGGACTGCTGCAGAACTGACATGGATCGACATCCGTAATGTTGTGGCAGATGGAGCAAAGATGAAGTTGGGCCTTCAGATCGCGAATGGCATCGGCAAGGGCGAAGGCGTCCTGCTCGGTCGCGCGCAAAATATGAAATGAAAGTCGCTGGGCAGACTTTCTGCCGATTCCAGGCAGCTTCGATAATTCTTCAATCAATTGATCCAGCGGTTGGGCAAAACGCGACACTGTAATTCCTCGAGATTTGTTATGAGATACGGCGGAAGAGCGTCGATATGATCGCAACTGCTCGCGCAGGAATTACTGACCGAGCATGCGAAGCCATTCCATGCCTCCGAGCATCCCGGACAGCTTTCCCTGCAGCGCTTCATCAACCCGCCGGGATGCATCGTTCACAGCCGCGGCGATCAGATCCTGCAACATCTCAAGGTCCGCTGTGCTGTCTCCCGGGCCGGTTCCAACGGTGGCCGCGGAGGGGTCCACGTGGACCTGCAGCACCTGCTTTTTCCCGTTCATCTGCACCGTGATGGCTCCGCCACCCGCTGAGCCTTCCACCTGGATCTGCGCCATCGACTGCTCCATCTGCTGCTGCATGTGCTGCGCTTGTCCCATCATTTCCTTAATTTTGTCCATGTCCATCGGGAGCCCTTTCCACTTAAGATTTGGGGGATTGCGGATCGCGCAGGGAGACAACGCTGCGGATCTCCGCGGAGAAAAGCTGTTGGGCGTGGCGAACCAGAGGATGGTCCTGAGGGCGCTCTCCGCCTTCCACGGTGGCGGCCGGCGCAGCTTTGCCGAGCGGCTTTCCTCCATTGGCCGTGGACGAATCACCCGGTTCCACCCGCACAGAGTGGCCTGGACCCGCAAATTGCCGGAAGGATTCGCGCACAATCTTTTGCGCCGGCGCGGGATACATTAGCTCGAAGAGCGTCTTCGACGTCGCCACACGAACGCGAAGCTCGCTTCCATTCCATTCCCAAGTCCCTGCTTCCAGCAGATAGCCCGCAGTTTCATGGCCGGCCTGGATCAGGGCGTGGCTCAATCCAGAACGAAGGGCGTCAGTATCCATCGCGGGCGCGGCCTGCGGGGGTGCGGCGGGAACCGGGACAGGCGATGGCGCGTCGGATGCGTCTGGCGGCTTTGGCTCTGCCGCACGTTCGGCCACTGCTTGATCCACGGACGCGTCCGAGGGGCGAGTGATTTGTGATTCTGCCTGCTTCGCAGGAATGGTTGCCGGCTTCTCCGTGGTCTCCAACGGGCGTTGTACGCTGGTCGGGACCGGGCCGATTGCGGATCTGGACGCGGAAGCCGCAGGAGAACCTGTAGCGCCACCGAACATACCCTGCAAAGGATGCACGTCCGCCGTGACGGGGGCTGCCGTTTCGATGAGTGGCGGAACGGGTTGCTTGAATTCCTCGCGAACAGGTTGTCGGGTGGGAGGCGGCAGGGTTGCCGGAACTGTGCTGGAACGCGGCGCGGAGGATTCCAGTTGTTTCGGTGGATTGGCGGCACCGGCCAACCGCGGAGTTGGTGTGGCAGAGCTCACGGGCCCGCCGGAGGGAAGAGAAAGCTGGCGAAACAAGTCTTCCAACGGGAGGAGACGCTGCATGTGGACGAGCTTCAGCAAGCCGAGTTCAAGGTGGAAGCGCTGCTCCTGGCGGTAGCCGAGATCGTCGAAGGTGCGCAGCATGGAATTGAGGAAGCGAGTCAAATCCTCTTCCGAGAACGAGCCGGCTACGCGTCCAGCGCGCGCGCTTTCTTCGTCGGAAACCTGGAGCAGTCCTGAGTCGGTTCCAGCGATTCGTGCCATGAGGCAGTTGCGCAAAAAGCGAACCATCTGACGTGCAATCTGCTGGGGGCTGTTTCCGGCGTCGAGCAGTTGCGCGGCCTGGTCCAGCATGGAGGCGGCGTTGGATTCTTTCACCGCGACCATCATGTTCTCGAAAATCTGATTGGAAACCGTGCCCATCAAGGCGCGAATCTGCGAAGCGTCCAGGGTGTGCGCGCCATTGACCAGCGGAGCGCTGGCGATGGCCTGGTCCATGATGGACAAGGCGTCGCGCATGGAACCGTCGCCGGCCTCGGCCAGCAGCGATAGCGCTGCCTCATCGACGGCAACCGATTCCTGTTCTGCAATGCTTCGCAACTGTGCGACGATTTCCTGAAATCGCACTGCGTGGAAGCTGAAATGCTGGCTGCGCGACCGGATGGTTTGCGGAATGTCTTCCGGCTGCGTGGTCGCCATCATGAAGATGACGTGCGCCGGGGGTTCTTCGAGGGTTTTCAGAAGAGCGTTGAAGGCGGCATCCGTGATCTGGTGGGCCTCATCGAGGATGTAGATTTTATAGCGATCGCGAGCGGGGCTGTAGCGGGCGCCTTCGCGCAGTTCGCGAATTTCATCAATGCCGCGATTGGTGGCGGCGTCGATTTCAATCACGTCCATCGCGTTGCCGGCGCGAATTTCGTTACACGCATCGCAGATTCCGCAGGGCTCCGGAGTCGGGCGTTCCGGCGTGCCCTGAGGCGTGCGGCATTGCAGCGCCATGGCAAGAATGCGCGCGATGGTCGTCTTTCCGATGCCGCGATGTCCACTGAAGATGTAGCCGTGAGCGATTCTGTCCTGCGCCAGCGCGTTGAGCAACGTCTGGGTGACATGGTCTTGTCCGATGACGTCTGCGAAGCGCTGGGGACGGTATTTGCGCGCTAAAACCTGATAAGCCATAGGGTCGTATGAAGGAACACTCGATGTGCGTGGCGTCGGTGACCAGTCCTTTGATTGTATCGCTTGGAGTGTCGGGCAGTGTTCGCGCCGGTACGGCGTTCAGACGAGACTTGCTGAGTGATCATGGAGCGGAATTTGGGCGTTGTCGAGGGGCCACAAATTCGGCTGGCTCTGAATGGTGCGATTTGAATCCTTCTTGCTCCATCGCTGTGCGTCTGAGAGCATGGTGGCCATGACGCGGTCGACCAAACTTGGAGTTGCGGGTTGTCTGCTGCTTGGATGTTACGCAGCCGTTTCATTCTGGATTTCAGACTGGCCGTTCGTTGTGGCGTGCGCCGCAATATCAGGTCTTCTCGGGTCTATGGCTGCGCGACGTGGAAGCAAATGGTGGCTTGCGATACCACTACTAAGTATTGTCTGGTCGGTCATTCTGGCGTATATGACCCAAGTCGATTGATCTCACGCGGACCCATCGGCCAGTCTGCGCCGGGGCTTTCCTGCGCGATGGTCCTTGCTGCGGTTGGCTGGCCGAGGGGGCGCAGGCAGAGGCCGTTTTTTGTTGATTTTTTTTCCGCCAGTTTTCGCGGTTGTTGGTCGAGTCGCGCGAGTGGGTTTGGGGGCAGCTGGCCGGCTTTTTTTTGGATCCTTTTTTCTGGTTTCGAGAGAAGGTTGCGGTTGCACTTGTTCCTTCGCCAGCGATCTTCGCCGACGAAGCTCTTCGCGGGAGTACATTGACCCGCGGCACTTTCGCGAACCACAATTGCACGGAGCCTCTTCGTCTCCGCCATCGTACAGGCAATAGTCGTAGCAAAGCTCCTCGCCGGCGGCGATGTTGCGGATGGCCATGATCCACACGCGGCCATCGATCTCCTCGGTCTCGCAATTTGCGTCGCACGAGTGGTTAATGAACATCGCCATCCCGTGACCGTCGATGACCCGGGAACCGTCTCCGATGCCGAACAAATAGGTAACAGGTTTATTCTCATAGCGACGGTCCGCTTCTTCTTTGTCGATCACTGGACCTGTGTATTCAACGACGCGGGTGCCCTTGGCGATGGGCGTGGTGGTATAGCAGCCGGCGGCGTGGATGGAGGAGGAACGAATGATGAGCATACGATATTGGAAGCAGAAATATGGAGTATAGCAGTCGGGGCAACAGCGCA
Source organism: uncultured Acidobacteriota bacterium (assembly GCA_963756315.1). Classification (GTDB taxonomy): domain Bacteria; phylum Acidobacteriota; class Terriglobia; order Terriglobales; family Acidobacteriaceae; genus JAKAAZ01. Next base: position 745,712 of record CAVWNI010000008.1, on the reverse strand, counting down.
AATCGGACGGCACCGGAATGAATTCGCCTACCCAAATGAACGATAAGCCGTCCAGAATAGTAAGTATGGAGTTTCCCAATAAGACCGCCCGGGCTGTGCCGATGGTTGCGGGATCGATATTGTTGCTGATGTCGGTGTGCCTGCTGGGTCAACAAAGCAGCCAAAATTCCGCTGCCGGCACGTCGGCGACGAACGGACAAAGCAAGACGAGCCAACCACCACCCGGCAAGGCGCAAGGTTCGGGAAGCAGTGGCTCGAGTTCTGCGCCGGCACGACAGAACCCATCCACCAGCAATCCGTTTCCGATGGCACAGTCGGAGGCGGCGGCGAAGGCAGATGCGCAGAAGAACGGACAGCAAACGACCCCGTCAACACAAGGCGACTCTTCCGCTGCTTCGGGGTCCAGTTCCGGGGCATCGAAGAGTGGGAGCGACAATGGGAAATCGGGCCAGAACTCCGGCAAATCCGCGGCGGCGCAGGCCAATCCGTTCCCTGAAGCGCAGTCGGCGGCGGCCGCCAAGGGCGCCCAGGGAAGCACGGCAGACTCAGGAAAATCACAGGCCGGCTCCTCTGCTTCCCCTGGCGGATACAGTTCCAGCGATGCTCACCTGCCGGCGCCCGAAGTGGGCCAGGGAAATCTAAACACGCATCAGAAACTGGATTCCTTCAGCCGGGATCAGACGACGGATGGGCGGATTCAGGACGACCTGAATGTCGCCGATCTTTACATGAAAAACGGGAATTATCGGGGAGGGTATTTGCGCTATCAGGATGCGCTCCAGTACGATCCGCAAAACGATAAGGCCATGTACGGGATTGCCGAGGCGCTGTGCAAGCAGAATGTGACCGCAGAAGCCATGGCACACTTTAAGAGCTATCTGGCCAGCAATCCACAAGGACAATACGCGAAAGATGCGCAGAAGATGCTGGCCGACCCGAAAAAATGCCAGCACAACCGCTGAGTTATCGAAAAAACGAAAGATACCATGTGATCGCCGGCTTGCCGACGAAGATGGCGAAGATGCCTGCGCCGCCGAGGAAGGTGCCAAAGGGGAGACGATCGGTGCCGCGAGCCTTGCGCCGCGCCAGCAAAACGATGGCGAACGTCGCGGCGGACAGTACTCCGACGAAATAGGCGAACAGGGTGAGCGGCAATCCCAGGAAAGCTGCCATCATGGCCATCAGTTTCACATCGCCTAAACCGAGGCCTTCCCTTCGGCGCACAAGGCGGTAGAGCGCCCAAACCAGCAAGAGCATCGCTGCAGCAATGACGGCGTCCTCCAGAGTTCGGATGGCAACCCGTCCACGGAAACGGATTCCAGGAGCAAAAACTTTCAGTAAGAAAGCGACCGCGATTCCGGTAACGGTAAACGCGTCCGGCAGCAGCATGGTCTGCCAATCCATGACAGCCAGCCCAAACAAAAAAAAGCAGGCCACGGCATCGACCAGTGCCTGCCAAGCCGGGCCGCGATGCAGGACGCACGCGACGAACAAGACGGCTGTGGCGAGTTCGACCAGAGGATATTGAGCGGAAATACGCGCATGGCAAGCGCGACAACGGCCATGCAACCATAGCCAGCTGAGGACCGGAATATTGTCGCGTGCGTGGATCGGCACGCTGCAACGGAGGCAACGGGAGCCCGGCGTAACAATCGACTGGTGTGCTGGGAGACGGGCGATGCAGACATTGAGAAAACTGCCCATGACGAGACCGGCAAGCAGAGCTGCGCTCACGAAGATCCAAAGCGGGATGAAAGCGGGAAAAGGCACGCAGCCGCAGTATACGCAGCAGACGCGCAATCTACAGCATCGGATGGGCCAGTCTAATCGTAAGATGTGGAGCATGAAGGATACTCCGCATCGATCTGTCGCACGACCCATCTCTTCCTCGTCTGAAAGCAGGCCAGATTCGCTGCAGCAGGCATTCTCACGCGCTGTCGAAATTATGACGCGGCTGCGCGCCCCGGGCGGGTGCCCGTGGGATCGCGAGCAGACGTTCGATTCGATCCGCAAATACACGCTGGAAGAAACCTATGAGGTTCTCGACGCAATCGAACGACGAGACTGGCCCGGGCTCAAAGACGAACTTGGCGACCTGTTTCTGCAGGTATTGTTCTACGCGGAGATGGCGCAGGAAGCAGGTCATTTCACGTTGCAGCAGGTGGTTGACAACTTAAGCGAGAAATTGGTTCGCAGGCACCCGCACGTATTCGCTGAGTTGGGGGGAGTTGAGACCTCCGCGCAGGTGGTTACAAATTGGGAAGCGATCAAGGAAGCGGAGCGCGGGGAATCAGCAAATGTGCCAGGCGCCTCGTTGCTGGATTCTGTGCCGCGGGCAATGCCAGCGTTGATGGAGGCCAGCAAACTCGGGAAGAAAGCGGCGTCGATCGGCTTTGATTGGGAAAATGTCGAGCCCGTTTTTGACAAACTGCAGGAGGAGATGAACGAATTGCGGGAGGCGATGGCGAAGGGCCACCGCGATCAGCAGGAGGAAGAGCTGGGTGACATTCTGTTTACGGTGGTGAACCTGGCGCGCAAGCTGGGAGTGCAGTCTGAGCTAGCGCTGCGCGGGTCGAACGCCAAATTTCGCCGCAGGTTCGCAGCCATGGAGGGGATGAGAACAGCGGCTGCACCGCTACGCCAACTCGATCCACAGGGAATGGAGAAGCTCTGGGACACGGTGAAAGCCAGTGAACGAAAGGACCCGGCGAGTGAATAGGCCTGCGGAGAAGATGATCGAAGTCCGGAAAATGATTTCCGTCGCGGAAATGGAAGCTTGTGTCAGTCTGCAACAGTCGGTATGGCAATTTGCTGACCTCGATGTCATTCCCCGCAGGATGTTCGTGGTTGCGGGAGCGATTGGCGGTCAGGTATTTGGCGCATGGGATGGGGCAAAACTTGCGGGCTATGTTGTGGCCGTCCCGGGTATACGCGACAGATATTCGTACCTGCATTCGCACATGCTGGCTGTGCTGCCGGATTATCGAAATCGGGGCATTGGCAAAATGCTGAAAATTGCTCAGAGAGAGGACGCACTGGAGCGGGGAATCGATTTAATCGAGTGGACCTTCGATCCGATGGAAATCAAGAATGCATATTTCAACATTGAAAGGCTCGGTGCAATTGTCCGTCGCTATACGCCTGATTTTTATGGCCCCTCCACATCGCCGTTGCATGGCACACTTCCCACTGATCGACTGCACGCGGAATGGTGGCTGAAGTCGGACCGGGTGGAGGCGCTGATGGCTGGGCACGGTATGCCGGATTGCAGCATACAGGAAACTGTTACAGTTACATATGCCGCGGCGTTGGCGAGTGATACACTTCACCCACTCCCCTCCCTGGCGTTAGAATTGTTGTTGGAAACACGGCAGCAATTTCTTGCAGCCTTTTCTGCTGGTTTCACTGTTTTGCGGTTTCAGAGCTTGTCTGGTGAGTCAGCTCATTATGGGCTGGGTCGCTGGAATGAATCCGGTACGATGGTTGGCGCCTAGCCAGTGCCGGAATTGGGTTAAGTTCGCGACTGCTGCGCCTGGATTCAAATTTTGGGAGGGTGTTTGTGAAGATCGAGAGCGTGGTCCTGCGAGAAATACGCATGCCTCTGGTGCAGCCGTTTGAAACCAGTTTTGGACGCACAGTCGAGCGTAGGATTCTGCTGGTGGAAGTGCAAAGTGAGGGTGTAACGGGCTGGGGAGAATGCACCGCTGGGGAGCATCCCAGTTTCAGCGGGGAATGCACGGACACAGCATGGCTGATGCTTGCCGATGAACTCATTCCAGCGTTACTCCACGCGGAGATCCACTCCTCTGGCATGTGCCCGAAAGCTTTGAGCCAGGTGCGCGGGAATCGGATGGCCAAAGCAGCCCTGGAAAACGCTGTTTGGGATGCAGAGAGCCAGCAACTCGGAATTCCGCTATGGGAACTACTGGGTGGGGTTCGCAGAAAGATTGCGTGCGGTGTTTCGTTAGGCATTCAACCATCGATCGAACAACTTCTAGACCTGGTCGAAAGGGAATTGGACGCGGGATATCAGCGCATCAAGTTGAAATGCAAACCTGGCGTCGATATCGAGATGTTTGAAGCGGTGCGCAATCGCTGGCCGAACATTTCATTGAGCTGCGACGCGAATGGTTCCTACCGGTTGAAAGATCAGGAACTCTTGCGTTCCTTTGATGCGTTTGGCATGCTGATGATCGAACAGCCGCTATGGCATAACGATTTTTATTTTCATGCCCTGCTCCAGCGCCAACTAGAGACCTCCATTTGCCTCGATGAATCGCTTCGCAATCGGCGCGATACGCTGGCAGCGATCGAAATGGAATCTTGCCGAATCGTGAATATCAAGCTGGGCCGCGTTGGCGGATTCAGCGAAGCGATCCGCGTCCATAACGTGACGGCAGAACGCGGCGTTCCGGCATGGTGTGGAGGAATGCTGGAGACAGGTATCGGCCGGTCACATAATATCGCCCTTTCCTCATTGGAGAACTTTACGTTGCCAGGCGATGTCTCAGCCTCTGCGCGCTACTGGCAGGAAGACATTATCGAACCTGCCGTAGAAGTTTCGCGGAAGGGTGAAATTCAGGTTCCGCAAATTGCAGGTCGTGGGTACGAAGTGAAGCGGGATCGTGTCGAGCGACTGACTGTTCGCAGCGAGCGATTTCATGCCCGCAACAAGGCCCATGGCGAAGCGACCGGGCCGATCAAAGCGCGCGCATGATATGGGTCGGGCTAAGGTTCGGTTGATTGTGCTGGCGCAGGCTTGCCCGCGGGCATTTTCAAAAGCCAGTCGATGGCGTCGGTATATTTCCAACCCTTTGGTACGAAGTGGTAGTCGGTAGCGGTTTCGTCCACCACGATATTCAGTGATTTGAGTATGAGCTCTTTTCCCGCCATGTTTAGATTGAGATGCGCCAGCTGCCAGCCGCACTGCGGCGTCTTAGCCTGCTCGATGCTAATCGTGCCACCCGGGTAGAGAGTGCCAAGGATTCCCCAGCCATACTCTACGGTGCGGAAAAGATGACCTTCGATCCGCACTACGCGCAGATCCGTGGGGTCGATCCAAATTTCTCCGCGGATGCCGGTCAAAATGCGGGATTCCAACGTGGGGGGGGAAAAGTGCGGATTGGGTGTAAAGGTGAGCCGGATTACAGGGCCGCTCGCGGTCTGGACGGATCCTGCGAACTGGTTGAGAAACGCGTCGGGAAGAAGGTGCATGATGCCAGCGATGCGCTCAGCATCCCTTTGTTCGCCTCGACTGCGGTGTTGCTGCTCTGCAGGGTCGGCGATGAGCTGTCGCAATCGCTCAACCTCCGCGTGGTTCTCGGTGGCGGTCAAGGGGCGGTTATGGATCGCAACCAAGCGAGCCACACCGCCGTTGGCAGTCTCGACGATTTCTTTAGTGGTGTCGAGATTCCTCGTCTTCTTCCTGAAAAGATAACGGACGGGGTCGCGATGGCCGTAGGAATTGTTGAACTCATTTTCGACTGCTTCCCGGACCAGCGCGCGTGGATCAGATTGCGCCAGACTCCAGGCGGAAGGGTTAGTGATTGTGGCCGAGGAACCGGGCGAGGCTTGCGCGGCTGGATGAAAAGACAGTCCCAGGATGACCGCAAAAATCCAAAAGATCAGTAGCCGAGGCACTCCGGCCCGAACGTACTGCCACCGGCCCCGGGCCGGCTTGAGTCGAATCGACCGCAGCCCAGAGACCGGTACGGGCAAGGTTTTACTGGGGTCGCCAATCCTCAAGTGCAAATGTCACCTCAACTTCCTGACAGTTTACGATATACATTGGAAACACATGGATCGCGAACGCTCACGTCCGTTACGACCTAAGCTCGGAATATTGCATAGCTGAGATCTTGAGATGCACACGGATTGTGATTGCGTATGTGAAATGGAGATGACTTCAAGATGAGCCCACTGTTTCAACGCGACGCGGGGCGTAAGGAGCAACACAATCATGGCCACAAGGGGTCTGCTGACCGCGTCCCTCGACACTCCAGCGGCTGGATGAAGATCCTGAGCCGCCTGAAGGCAGAGCAGGGCCTTCGTGTCCTGGACATCGGCCCGACGTCTCACACCAACATCAACTTCCTGACCGGGTTGGGTCACAGCGTCTATATGGCGGATTTGGTAGAGGAAGCCATCAAGCCGGAACGCCAATTGCCGGTGGAAGAGAACGAAGCGCCGAGATACGACGTAGACGGGTTCCTTGCTCAACATATGGAATTCGGCGAACGCAAGTTTGATGTCGTCCTTCTTTGGGATGCACTAGACTACATGCCGAGTCCATTGGCCGATGCGGTCCTAAGAAGGTTGAAAGCGGTGATGAGTGAAAATGGGCAAGTCCTTGCTTTTTTTCATTCCCGCATGACGGGGCCAGAGACGGTTTTCTGCCGGTATCACGTGTTAGATGGCGATACGGTCGAAACGCAGGAAGGTCCTGTCCATCCCATCCTGAGGAACTATCAGAACCGCCAGATTGAGACATTGTTACAGGAACTGGGCTCGTGCCGATTTTTGCTGGCGAAAGATAATACTCGTGAGGTCATCGTCACCCGTTGACGGACTAAGGGCGATTCCGCGCCGCTCCTGAATCTGGATTGCAAGCCAATACAATAAGGACATGAGCGGTTCACACGTGGTCGATGTCGCGATTGCCGGCGGAGGCATTATTGGATTGTCCCTGGCGCTGGAACTCCGGCGACGCGGACTGTCGGTCACGGTGATCGACCGCGGTCAGGCAATGAGTGCCGCCTCGTGGGCTGCGGGGGGAATGCTGGCAGTGAACGATCCGCAGAATCCGGCAAAGCTCATGCCGCTTTGCATCCGCAGTTGGGAATTGTACCCGGCCTATCTGGGGCATATCGAGTCTCTCTCGGGATTTGGGGTGCCGTTGCGAACACGGCGGGCGCTGCAGGAGCGAATGTATGACGGCGAAGCTGAGCACGAGGCGACCCGAGCGGAGATTGCGGAAGTTGCGCCTGGGCTGGATCCCAGCGGTCACAGCTTCGAATGGCTGGCTGAGGGCAGTGTAGATCCCAACGATCTTCGTGCGGCTTTGCCGGCGGCCGTGCGTGCGGCCGGCGGGATACTGCTGGAAGAGACGGAAGTGCTGTGTGTGGATTCCGCAGCCGCCCACGGCGTGGTGGTGGTAACGCAGCGGGAACGCGTCTCCGCAGGTATGTTCGTGAATTGTTGCGGTGCCTGGGCGGGCGACGGGCGATTGGGCGGCATTCCGGTTGAGCCGATCAAGGGCCAGATGGCGAATCTGCGGTGTGCGCCGGCGGATTTGCGCTGCGTGGTACGCACGCCGGGTGTATACCTGGTCCCCCGTGGCGATGGGCGTGTGACCATTGGCGCCACGCTGGAACACGTTGGGTTTGATGAGACAGTGGAAGATTCGCTGATCCAGCCGGTGATCGCGGCGGCGCTGCGTCTGCTGCCGGAGGCGAGCCTTCCGGCGCCAAAGGACGCGTGGGCTGGCCTGCGTCCGGGCACACCGGATGGTTTACCCATCCTGGGCGCGGCGAAGAGGGAAAATTGCTGGCATGCCACTGGACATTACCGGGATGGAATTCTATTGGCTCCCGCGACTGCGCGGGTGATGACGCAGGCGATGCTGGGAGAGGTTCCCGACGTGGCGTTGGACGCCTACAGTCCGGCCAGGTTCGCGTCCTAATCAGAAGGAATTCCTGTTCCAGGAAGACATCTTCCCGCGGCTGTTCATCTCCTATTGGCTGTGACAAGGACGCCATCGCGGGGGCGCAGAGAGATTTGGGCGCTTAATGGAAGCTCCCGCGGAACCGGGCCAGGAAACCCCAGGCGCCAATCGCGCACAACACTGGCGAGCACCAGCGCGGCTTCCATCCAGGCGAAGTTTTCTCCAATGCAAATTCTCGAACCAGCCCCGAAAGGGAAGTACGCATTGCGGTGTCGTCGGGCGATGGCATCGGGCAAGAAACGATCGGGGTCAAAGCGCATAGGTTCCGGAAACCATCGCGCGTCGCGGTGAATCGCGATCTGGGGGACGAGCAGCAAAGATCCTCTGGGAATCGCCAGGTCGCGATACGTATAAGAAACGGCTGCGGAACGTGCGGTAACCCATACCGGTGGATATATTCGCAGGGCCTCCGCCACGACCCGCTGGGTGTATGGAAGGCGCTCATAAATTTCCTCAGCACTGGAAGGTTGGCCTGATGCAGCGGCGCTGAATGCTCCCGATGCTTCCGCGCAGACACGCTCCTGCGATTCCGGATGTTGAGCCATGAGATAAAAAATAAAGCTCAAGCCATTCGCTGTCGTTTCGTGCCCTGCCAGCAGCAGAGTTAAACACTCATCTCGTATCTGCCGATCGGTCATCCCGGCGGATCCGCCTTCTGCATCCTGACTGGCAAGCAACATGGACAACAGATCGCCATGGTCGCGTCCCGAGCTTCTTCGCTCCGCGATCATGGAGTAGATCATGGCATCGAGTTTCTTCTGGGATTTCTGGATACGAGCTATAAAGCCGACTGGAATTTTCAGTATCAGGTGGGGAAACGGCAAAAATGCGAGCGGAAGAAATCCCATGAACGCAGTTACGGAGTCGGAGATGGTTTTGACTTCCGACTCCACATCGCTATCGAAGAGACATTTCCCAGTAATGCGGAGGGTCAGCTCGAGCATGGAGCGATGGATGTTGAAGGTGGCCTGGTTTGGCCATTGGGTCGTCATCTCGTCGGCAAACTGCAGCATGGTTTCTGCGTAAGCGACAATTCTCTGTCGATGAAAGGCTGGCTGGACCAGTCTTCGCTGGCGCATATGGGCGGGCTCTTCGCTGGTCAGCAGCCCTTCTCCAAGCACAAACTTCGCGCGCTGCATCACCAAGCCGCGGTGTTGCATGGCCGCGTCGCGGACCAGGACTTCCTGCACCATATCGGGATGATTGAACTGAAAAACATGCCGGCCGAATGCCTTGTAGTGGACGAGATCTCCGTATTGTTCCGCGTTCTTCTGGAGAAACTCATGCGTGCTGAGGCGAAGCAGTCCAGGATTGCGCATGCGATTCCAACTACTGGGCCCGGCAGGGTAATGGGTGGAGGACGCTGCGGTCACGGGAAGTAGGGTCGCCTTTCGAGCGGAGTTTTGCCATGCAGCCTTGCGCTGAGGGCTGCATCCGATTAGAAAGAAGTCTGTTTCAAAATCAAACCGTTAAGGAGAGCAAATTCATGCCGCATTTTCACGGGATGACATTGCAATGGTTAGGCCATGCCACCTTCTATCTTGAAACCGCTCAAGGAACATCGATCTTGATTGACCCTTGGATCGAATCGAATCCTTCGTGTCCCAAAGACTGGAAGGGTCCGGCGAAAATCGATCTTGTACTTTGCACCCACGGCCATGGCGACCATATTGGAGACGCATTGTCCGTGGATCAACGGTATCATCCGACGTTTGTTGGAATCTATGAATTGACGGGTTGGCTGGCATCGAAGGGCGTGAAAAAAACTGTCGGGATGAATCTTGGGGGTTCGCATCGCTTTCAGGACGTCAACATCTGCCTGGTGGAAGCGAAACACTCATCGAGCATGGAAGACAATGGATCGGTTATTTATACCGGGGTTGCGGCGGGTTATGTATTGCAAATTGATGGTGAACCCGTGCTCTATCACGCTGGAGACACAGCGGTGTTTGGGGATATGAAACTGTTGCGGGAGCTATATGCGCCGGCGGTGGCGTGTCTGCCCATCGGCGACCACTTCACCATGGGACCGAAGGCTGCGGCGATGGCGGCGGAATTTGTGGGCGCGAAGAAAGTAATTCCTATGCATTATGGAACTTTTCCGCAACTGACTGGAAGGCCGGAGGATTTGCGGAATCACCTGCAGGGAAAGGAAATCGAAGTAGTCGATCTAAGGCCAGGGGGAATCTTGCGATAAGAGAAGGTTTTAAGCAGTTACGCGGGTCGGACTACGACCACAAATATACGCAACGCGGCCCAGTGCGGCCGCCGTTGTTTCCAATTACTCTCGTTGTGATTTATTTCGTTCCTTGCTGCTTCCTGCGTTCTGCCCAGCGCTTGCGCATCGCGTCAGCAATACGTTTGCGTCCTTCAGGGGATAGACGACGCTTACGTTTCGCAGTTTTCTTAGGCGCCGCCGTGTGAATTACGGTTGTAGCCTTGGGGCGCCCCGGGCCTCGTGTCGTTGGTTTTCCAGTCAGTAGCGCACGAGCTTGTTGCAGTCGCGAAATTTCTGAGTCGATTTCATGTATGAGTCGATTAAAATCCACAATCCCTCCAATGTTCTATCCAGCTACGACTGAGCTTAACTCCTGGGAAGTTGCCAGGTAGTCTGCGGGAGTAACTTACACTATAACACCACAAAATTAAAGGGCCGAATAGAAAAGGAGTATCCGGCGGATAGTGTAGTCCGGATGCTAGATTGCTGGAGGGTTAACTACTTTTCTTCTGGCGAGTCAGCATGTTCAGCGGGACCCGTTCTCTCGGGAACAGTTTCCGGGGCAGGGAGAAGGGGCTGCTCGTGATCTTGTTCGCCCATACTAATTTGGTGAGGTTGACTACCGCCTTCAATCGAACGGTGCAAACCCTTGAGTATTTCCTGCTGGTTGCGCCTATACTCGGTGGCCAGCCGGTCCAGGGCATAGGTAACAATGTCGCTATGGTGGAGTGCATTCATCGAAGAATCGCCGCGCAATTTCAACCATAGTTGATGCACTAACTCTACGTCCTGAGGTTGAAGAGCAGGGGCATGGGGTCCTATATGGAAAAACTTCCCGGAGCCGTCGGGCATGATCACATAGAAGGTGAATTGGCGCTTCGGTTCAGGCAACGCTTCCCAAGCCTTGCCGGTATAAAAAGCCTGCTCTTCGGCTGTCATGCGTGTAGACAGACCGGCGACGACTGTTGCTGCTTCCAGGGAATTCGCGGTCTGGACGATTGCGGAGAACGGATCGCCAGCTGGAACCACGAGCAATGAGATGTGGCGCCCAAAGCTTTCCGCGACCGAGACAGCGCGGGTAAACACCATTTGCTCGTGCTCGGTAAAAGCAATTTGAGAGGCGTCGATGAATTCCGGACCGCCAGCTCCCATTAGACGGACTGTGAGGAGTACCACGTCCTGACTGTCTTCGGAACTATGAGCGAGAGCCCAGCGAAGCGCGTTCGCTGCTCGAATATCTCTCATGGTGACAACAATGCAGCCGGGGCGGATTCGCAGATTCTCGCGGCTGACGGTGTCGTCATTTTCCATTTGAAAGTGTTCTTTCATCTCGCGCGCGGCGGCAGCGTGCCGACGGGCGTTATCCTTCTCAGAAATGGTAAAGAGGATGTAGAAGGTGGCGGCAAAGGCCAGGCCGCTGATGGTTGCCACTTCCTTGGTAAGCAGGTTGACGATCGCGGTGCTAAAAAGGACGAGAAACACCGAGAACAAGCCAATGGGAAGCTCGGTGTTTCCAATGCGGAGATTGATGGGTACTTTCCAGCCTCGCTCACCATGGTAGCGAAAGCGCAACACCAGCATGGCAAGCCCATTGAACGTAAAGCTCCAGATGACGCCGAACGCATAGGCTTCGCCAATCACAATGATGTCGCCGCGACTCAAAACAATCGTGACAATCTGAAGCACGGTGACTAAGTTGATGATGCGCGTAGGCGTGCCGAACTTCTTCTGGGGCTTGCGGAACCAGTCATGCAACACGCCATCTTCGGCTACTCGCATCAACACGCCGGTCGAACCGATAATAGAGGCGTTGATGGCGCCCGCGAGCATGAGAAAGCCCACGACCACTACAAAAATGCGAAACGCGACGCGCAGGGCGAGGGGTCCCACCATGTACATGGCAATCCCCGCGATGGCGTTGTTGCCATAGACAGAGACGCGAACGCTATCGGGAATCAGCATGACCGCCAGCAGGGACGCGCCGCCAGTGAAGATAAAGCTGTAAATGGCGATGACGACGGCGGCTCGTTTAAGGTTTCTCAGTTTCGGATGTTGAATTTCGCGGTTGACCTGGGCCAGCGTTTCCTCGCCGCTCATCGCCAGCACGGTGTGACCAAACGCCATTAGGACGCCGAAGAGTCCGAAGGTCCTGGCCAGGCTGGTATGTTCCAGGAATCCGAACGAGCTGGGAGTAAATGTGAGATAAGACGGGAAGGGCAATGGAGGAAGTGACGCTCCCTTATAGAGAACGGAAAAGATCCCCCAGGCCATCAGGATGACCACCATCACTGTGGTGATTTTCATCACGTCGACAGCCCGCTTGCTCGATGCTTCAATTCCTTTGACGTTCAGCCACCAGTAATACACCGTGACGATGACGGCGACTACGGCCGCGGTTCCATTGACTGGCAGCTGCACGGCGTGGCCGGGAGCGGCAAGCAGCAAACCACCGAGGAGCTGATGCGCGGCAGAAATGCGAAGCAGCTCGTTGAGCAGGCCGACAATGTATTGCCCCGCAGATACTCCCGAGACTGGGCCTGTGAGGATGTAGTCAAACATCAGGGCAGAGACGCTGACTTTGGCGAAGGTTCCCCCCAGACCTTCTTTCACGATGCGATAGACGCCGCTGCGCGTAAACATCGAACAGCTTTCGACGTAGACGGCCCGCACCGCAAAGGAAAAAAACATGACTGCCAGCACCACCCAGGGCGCTGACTTGCCAAAGTCCTGTTCCGCAATTCCTACAACGTAAAATGCGGAAGAACCCAGGTCGTTGAGTACGACCGCTGCCGCGCTCCAAAAGGAAATAAACGTCAGCATCACGGTGGATGCGACGACAATGCGTACACGGTTCGGTGTGGGTGCGGAAACGGTCTGCTCTGGCATGGCCTCGCTACATCACAAAGTAGTTGCAAAAATGGGTAGATCGTCCGCCAGGATTCATCAGGACATACATGTCAATCATGCGTCGAGATGCAAGCCGGCGTCCCATCAAACGCGGAATTCCCAAGTGTTACGAAATGGATATTCCTCAATGGAACTTAATCGTTCTTGGTAACGAGCTCATGCATGTCTTCCGCGAAGCTGATGACAATGACAAAGGCCGAGCCAACGCCGCCGATCAAGAACATCCCGACCAGAACGTGATCCAAGGCCTTAAGAAAAATCTGCATTGCAAGAGTGTACTGCCGACTGTGTCGTGTTCGCACAATTTACGGCTATAAATAATTTGTATCCGGCGGATAAATGGTAGACTGCACCCGATGCGCGCTGGATCGAAGCTGGGCTGGGTGCTTGCGGCGGAAAGCGGTGTGCTGCTGGTGCTGCCATTTCCTCTGGCGGGGCCGCTTCCCCATTGGCGTGCCGCGCTGGCATGGATCGCATTCATTCCGCTACTAATTGCGCTTCTGGTTCCGAGAGACGGCTTTGGATGGCGGCGGGTGGCGCGCAATACGCTGCTCGGTTACTTCTGCGGAGTTCTCTGGTACGGCGGTACCTGTTACTGGATTGAGTCGACCATGCGGCTCTATGGGAACCTTTCTCCTTTGATGGCCAGTATCGTGCTGGTGCTGTTCTGTTTATATCTTGGCCTCTACTTCGCGTTGTTTGCATTTCTCATCACAGTCGCGCAAAGAGCCACGGGTAATACGGTCTGGACGTTGGTGGTAACTCCGCTGTTGTGGGTCGCGGTAGAACTGGCGCGTGCGCGGATTACCAGCTTCCCGTGGAACCAACTCGGAGATTCTCAGGTGGACAACCTGCTGCTAACCCGGTTGGCTCCCTGGGCCAGTACCTATGGAATTTCTCTGGTGCTGGTGGCCGGCAACTGCGCCATCGCGAGCTTCTTTCTTTTTCGCGGGTGGCGGGAGCGCCTTGTTCCACCCATTCTCGCAATCGCATTGGCGGGTGGATTATCGAAAGGGTATAGTTTCGAGGTTGCCCACGAGCCCACGCATGCAACCGCGATGCTGCTGCAGCCGAATCTAAATGTGAGTGGAGGGAATAACTGGATGGGCGATGTCTTCGATCTCCACATGCAGCACCTGACAACGCTCAGCGAAAACCCGTGCAACGAATATTTTCAAGGGTTGCCCATCCGTGGCGATGCGGAGGTTCAGCCGACTTGCAATTCGCGATCGGTGGAGAAACCTAAGGTCGATGTAATTGTGTGGCCCGAATCGCCAGCTCCGTTTGAAGACTCCGATCCTCACTTTCGCCACTGGGTCTCAGCGTTGGCTGAGGACGCGCGCGCGCCGATGATTGTTGGCGACGTTGCAGTGGAGTCCCAGCCGGGTCAAACAGAGTCTGCCGTGTACAACTCGGCTTCGTTTGTAGCTTCCGATGGAACCTTCGTCGGACGCTACGACAAGATGCATCTGGTTCCGTTCGGGGAATACACCCCGTTCCCGGAACTATTATCGTTCGCCGGATCACTGACGGACCAGGTGGGCCATATGACCCCCGGCAAGCGGCGCGTGGTATTTGCAGCGGGTGGCCATAGCTACGGAGTCTTTATTTGTTACGAGTCGATTTTTAGCGACGAGGTACGTCAGTTTGTGAAGCTGGGCGCGGATGTTCTGGTGAATATTTCGGATGATGGCTGGTATGGCGATACCAGTGCGCCGTGGCAGCATCTGAACATGACCCGGATGAGGGCGATCGAAAACGATCGCTGGATATTGATCGATACGAATAGCGGCGTCACATCTGTCATCGACCCGCACGGGCGGGTGGTCCAAAGCGCGCCACGCCACGTGGAGACTTCATTGTTGGCGCACTTCAATTATGGTTCCAAGCAAACCTTTTATACCCGGCACGGCGACCTGTTTGCATGGCTTTGTGCCATAATCGCAATAGTTCTCGCTGTCGATGGAGCGGTTCATAATAACTATCGACAAGCATGAAAATCCCTTTATTAAGACTGGTCCGACCATGCTCAATGACTTAGAGTTTGCTTACAATCCCATCGAGCAAAAAGTCCGCGATCTGCAGGAGTATCTTTGACGCGGAACGCCTGCGCAAAGAACTTGTCTCCATTGAAGAAAAAGTAGCCGACCCCGCTATCTGGGCCAATCCAGCCGCCTCGCAGCCGTTGATGCGGGAGCGCAAACGCCTGGAATCTTTATTGGCCGATGACACGGAACTTCGTCGCCGCAGAGAAGACATTGCGGCGTATTTTGAACTAGCGCGCGAGGGCGAGCAGGTCGAACCTGACCTATTGCGGGAAATTGAAGGCTTGCGGGAATTTTCCGAGGCGCTGGAATCGCGGACCATGCTGTCGGAAGAGACCGATCCGCTGAATGCAATTGTGACGGTTCATCCCGGAGCGGGTGGCACCGAATCGCAAGACTGGGCTGAAATGCTGATGCGCATGTACCTGCGCTGGGCAGAGCGGGAAGGTTTCAAAACGGAGATCAACGACTACCAGGCCGGCGAGGAAGCGGGAATGAAATCGGCCACGTTCACGGTGACGGGCGACTATGCCTACGGGCTGCTTTCCGGCGAGACGGGGGTGCATCGGCTGGTGCGAATTTCTCCGTTCGATTCCGCCAAGCGCCGCCACACTTCCTTTGCGAGCGTCTTTGTATCTCCGGAAATCGATGACTCGATTGAGATCGACATTAAGCCGGAAGATCTGCGCATCGATACGTATCGTTCTGGCGGCAAAGGCGGCCAGCATGTCAATACGACCGACTCCGCGGTACGGATGACCCATCTGTCGACCGGGATTGTGGTTTCCTGCCAGAACGAACGCTCGCAACACAAGAACCGGGAGAAGGCGATGAAGATGTTGCGCTCTCGACTCTACGAATATGAGTTGGAGAAGCAGCGCGCGGTTTCGCGGAAGATTGAAGATGCAAAACTGGAAATCAATTTCGGCTCGCAAATACGGTCGTATGTGATGCAGCCCTATCGCATGGTGAAGGACCTTCGAACCCGCGTTGAAACGGGCGATGTCGATCGCGTGCTGAATGGTGATCTGGACATGTTTATCCGAGGATTTCTGCGTTTGCGGCGGGAAGGGAACTATCCCGCGAGCCCGGTGGAAGATCTGGACTAAGCGGTCTTCGCCGGCAAAACCACCCTGTTGGAGTGACGATGAACGAACCAGAAGTGATCGATGAAATTCTAGAAAAAGCGAAAGTCATTGCCGTCGTCGGGATTTCCAATAAGCCGGATCGACCCAGCCATGGCGTCTCCGGGCAGATGCAGCGGCGCGGTTATCGCATCGTCCCCGTCAATCCCGTGTTGAAGGAAGTGCTGGGAGAAGCATGTTTTCCATCACTGCTGGAGATTCCCTTTCCAGTGGATCTGGTGAACGTGTTTCGCGCGTCGGAATTTGTGCCAAAGATCGTAGAGGACACCATCGCCATTGGCGCGAAGTATTTATGGCTGCAGGAAGGGATTGTGCATCCAGAAGCGATTGCCCATGCTGAAGCAAATGGGATTCAAGTGGTGGCGGACCGATGCATTTACAAAGAGCATTTACGATGGATGGCGGCCCAAGGATCGCGTTGAGCGCCATCATGAGATCGACGGGCATAGGGAATTCGATGCGGTTGCGTTGCCGCTCTTCCTTCCTGACAGTGGGGCTCGCTTGTCTTTTTCTGCTCTGCGCCCGGGGATTTGCGCAGCCGGTCCGAACTCAACACCTGTCGGTTGAACTGGTCACGGAAACCAGCACGATCGAACCCAACCGAGATTTCCTTGCCGGACTGCATTTTGTATTGGACAAGGGCTGGCATATTTATTGGATCAATGCCGGCGATGCCGGCGAGCCGCCTCGCGTCGAATGGCGATTGCCCGCTGGAATCACGGCTGGGGACCTGCAGTTTCCGGCTCCCGAACGACTTCCGCTGGGCCCTCTCATGGACTTCGGCTATCAGAATGAGGTGTTGCTGCCGATTCCTATGCGCGCCGATGGAAGTCTCCATGCGGGGTCGAAGGAAATACTGCGCGGCCAGCTACATTTTCTGGTGTGCAGCAATGTATGCATTCCTGGCAAGGCGGAGTTAGAGCATACGGTTTCTGTTGCCAGCCAACCGGGTGTGCCCGATCCCAACACAAAGCCATTATTTCTTGCCGCTGAGCGAGCTTTGCCGCGCACGTTGCCCGCGGGTGTCTCCGTCCAGGTACAACAGACGAAAACGGCATTTGTGATTCGATTGACCGGCAAGAGCGCGGTAGGTGCGGAGTTTTATCCGTATGACCAGAATGTAATCGCCAATGCGGCGCCGCAGATGGCGCAGTCTCTACCCGACGGCATACGCGTCACGGTGGAAAAAGCGCAGGGATTGCAGCAGGTTCCATCGACGTTACACGGATTGCTCAAATTGCCGGATGGATCGGCGTATCAATTCACTTCGCCCATCACCCCCGGATACGTTGAGCAACAAGGCGTTCCCGTAGACAGGAGCGGCGGACTGCTGCGGGTGCTGGGACTGGCGTTCGTCGGCGGATTGATTTTAAACCTGATGCCATGCGTGTTTCCGGTGCTGTTTATCAAAGGGCTGACGCTGGTCCAATCTTCGGGTCAGGAGCGCACCCGGATGCGTGCCCACGGGGCAATGTACGCGTTGGGAATTCTGGTATCTTTCTGGGCCATTGTTGCGCTGTTGTTGTTGCTGCGCGCCGGGGGACATCATCTGGGTTGGGGGTTTCAGTTTCAATCGCCTTATTTTGTTGCCTGCATGGCGCTGCTCTTCTTCTTCCTTGGGCTCAGTCTGGCGGGCCAGTTTGAGATCGGCTTATCCGTCACTAGTGTTGGCGGTGAGCTGGCCCAGCGCAGCGGTTATAGCGGCAGCTTTTTTACCGGCGTGCTGGCAACGGTGGTGGCCACGCCTTGCACTGCGCCATTCATGGGAGCGGCCATCGGATTTGCGCTGTCGCAAAGCGCTCTCATCACATTTGCGGTGTTTACCTTGCTGGCGTTGGGTCTGGCCGCGCCCTATGTGGTGCTGACCTTGCAGCCAGCCTGGATACGCCTGCTGCCCAAGCCTGGTGCATGGATGGAGTACCTGAAGCAGGCGGTGTCGATTCCGATCTTTGTTGCTGTGATCTGGATGGTCTGGGTATTCGCGCAGGTGGCCGGCAGCAACGGAGTGGCTGCGTTATCGGGCGGGCTATTACTGGTGGCCGTCGCCGGATGGGTTCTGGGGCATTGGCCTGCGAAATGGGCTTCCGCGGTGGTTGCGTTGCTCCTGTTGGTTGGAGCCATTGCGTTGCCGACCCTCGCCGCCATGGAACTTCCGACGCAAAGCGGGATCGCCCAGGCGTCCGCGCAAGGCGCGATCTGGCAGCCGTTCAGTCCGCAGGCGCTGGCTGCCGAGCGAGCGCAAGGCAAAGCAGTCTTCGTAGACTTTTCCGCCGCGTGGTGTCTGAGTTGTCAGGTGAACGAACGCCTCGTGCTCGACCAGCCCGAGGTCGAGGAGGCGTTCCGGAAGGCCGGCGTGGTGATGATGCGCGCCGACTGGACCAATCATGACGACACCATCACCGCGGCTCTGGCGCAGTTAGGCCGGAGCGGAGTTCCGACGTACGCGTTGTATTCCGGCGGGATGCAATCCGCGCCAAAGTTGCTGCCTGAAGTTCTGACTACGGGAATTGTGACGGATGCGTTGAATGGCTTGCACGCCCAGTAGCTGCGCCGTGCGCTATTTGCGATTCTTCCTGCGTAGCTGCTCGATCTCTTCCATCCGCTGTTGCAGCATCTTCTCGCGGCCGCGATCGGTCGGCTGATAATACTTGCGTCCGATGAGTCCGGGCGGAAGGCAATCCATATCGGAGACGGCACCCTCTTCATCGTGCGCATAACGGTATCCCTTGCCATAGTCGAGGGACTCCATCAGCCGAGTGGGCGCGTTGCGGAGATGTAGCGGCACCGGTTCGGCTCGCGTCTGTTCCACATCGCGACTGACCGCGCCAAACGCGGTATAGAGTGCGTTGGACTTGGGAGCGAGCGCGAGATAGACGGCCGCCTGCGCGAGCGCCAGATCGCCCTCCGGGCTGCCTAGAAAATCCATCGAATCCCGGGCGGATAGCGTAAGGTTCAGCGCTTCCGGAGCAGCCAGACCAATGTCTTCCGACGCCATCCGCACCAGCCGGCGCGCCAGATACATCGGATCTTCGCCGGAGCGCAACATGCGCGCCAGCCAGTAGAGCGCCGCATCAGGGTCGCTGTTGCGAATAGATTTGTGCAGCGCGGAGATGAGGTTGTAATGTTCCTCGCCGCTCTTGTCATAGAGCAGCGTTTTCTGCTGGACGGCATCGGCTATCAGCGGGCCTTCGAGCGAGGACTGGCCCGCGTTCGCCGCCAGCCGGGTCGCGGCCTCCAGAACGTTGTAGGCGCGGCGCACGTCGCCATTGGCATAGCCTGCAATGACGTTGAGCGCCTCTTCTGAGGCGGTGACGCCGAAGCCGCCCAGTCCACGTTCCACATCTGACAGTGCCCTTCGCAGCAGCGCAACAATCTGCAGATCGCTCAAGGCTTCCAGCACGTAAACGCGGCAGCGGGAGAGCAACGCGGCGTTCAACTCAAAGGAGGGGTTCTCGGTGGTGGCGCCGATGAGCCGAATCGCTCCGCGCTCGACGTACGGGAGGAAAGCGTCCTGCTGACTTCGGTTAAAACGATGGATCTCATCGACAAACAAAATTGTCCGCATGCCGGCGGAGGCGGCCTGATCGGCTTCGGCCATGACCTGCTTGATCTCTTTAATCCCGCTGACGACGGCGGAGAACTCGATGAAGGTGGCCTGGGTGGTGTGGGCGATGATTTTGGCTAACGTTGTCTTGCCCACACCGGGCGGACCCCAGAGAATCATCGAAGTGGTGTCGTCGGTTTCCAGCTGCACACGCAAGGCTTTGCCGGGAGCAAGCAGATGTTCCTGGCCGACGAACTCGTCAAGTGTGCGGGGACGCATCCGTTCGGCCAAGGGCCGCTGGCGCAGATCTGTCGGCGCGCTTTTCGTATACGCAGGATCGCCCGGCAAGGCATCGAAGAGGCTCATGGCTTATGTTCCACGGATGCCTGACCGCGCTGCCGCGATGCCTCGCAGAGTAGAACCGAGGCGGCAATCGCGGCATTCAGAGACTCTACGTTGCCGGGGCAGGGGACGTGGACGGTCGCCTGGCACATAGACAGGATCTCGTCGGAAATCCCTGCGCCTTCATTGCCGATGATGAAGGCAAACTGCCCGCGCAGGTCGGCCTCAAAGATGGAAATGCCGGCATTGGGAACGCAAGCGTAGAGAGGAATTTGTTTGTCGCGTAAGCGCTGCAGCAAAGCAGAATCTTCCAACGTAACAATAGGCAGGCGAAAGCTGGAACCGGCAGAAGCGCGCAACGCCTTCTGGTTCCAAGGACTGACGCTTCCCGGCGTCATCAGCACCCCGGTTGCCGCAAATGCTTCCGCGGAGCGAATGATGGTACCGACATTGCCCGGATCCTGCAGGCCTGCGAGGATGACGAGTCGGCGATGGTTTGGGGCGAGCAGCGAGTCCAGGGTCCAGGAGGGGATCTCGACTAAGGCAGCGACGCCTTGCGGAGTCTCGGTATCGCAGGCGTGATTGAAGGCATCGGCAACGACTGGAAAAATCTGGGCACACTCGAAGGAGCGCCAGATCGGTTCCGTGAAACGGTCCTCCCGCAGGAATAATGCAACGAACCGGCAGGCCGCTGCGCCGTGCTTCCTCCACCAGGTGATCCCCTTCAATCGCAATCCACCGATCCGGACGAAGGGATGGACGCTGGAGACGCTGACGGAGGTCCTTCAGCCGGGCATTCTGGCGGCTGCGGATAATTTCAGCGGGAGCGGAGGCCACGGAGTGCGGCATATCTGGCGATTTTACGCCGACTGGTTGCGACCCTCTGGTCGGCGGTACGATTCCGGCGGTGCAGACTTCTTCGAACGGGTATCATGAGTCAAGCTCGAAAATATGCCAGTGGGAAATCTTTCGAGCTACAATTCGCTGCGTCGGAGAGACCAGTTTGTCAGCGGAAATAGTGCGCGTACATCCGGATGAACCCGAACCGGAGAAGATCGAATATATTGTTCGCTGCCTGCAAAAGGGCAGTGTGGTCGGAATGCCGACGGACACTTTTTACGGGTTGGCCGTGGATCCGGTCAATCTGCATGCAGTCGAATTGATCTATGAGCTCAAGATGCGGCTGCGGCACAAGCCGCTCTCTTTATTGCTGGCAGATGTCGCGCAGGCGTACGAAATCGCGCGCAGCCTGGATTCGCAATTCGACAGGCTGGCAGAGCGTTTCTGGCCGGGACCGCTCACAGTGATCGTACGGGCCGGGACACGATTGCCCCTGCGGGTGACGGCTAACACCGGAAATGTCGCCTTGCGTGTTCCCGACGCGGCCATTCCGCGTGCTGTGGTTCGTTTGTTGGGACTTCCGGTGACAGCCACCTCGGCCAACGCATTCGGCGCGCCAGAGTGCACCCATGCGATGGGAGTTCGAGATCAACTCGGCGATCGCCTCCCATTGATCGTGGATGGCGGCCCGACCGGGCGAAGCCTTCCGACCACGATCGTCGACCTGTCGGCCGGACCCGGGACCTGGCAAATTCTGCGTGAAGGAGCAATTCCGACGCACGAGATCGCTCTCACACTGCAATAGGACAGATCAACGGAGCGCTGAGGTGCTGGCTGGGGCGCGCCGGGATGATGAAGCCGAACCGACCTCACAACAAACTCGACCTCCAGCGGGGCAAAGATGCGCCACACACAAGGCGGAGAACAGGCAGAGGCTGAGGTCGATTCCCGCAAGCGGCGGCGCCAGATAGCGCGACGAATTGTGCGGGGCATGGTCGCGATCGCGTTGCTGGCCTGCTGCGCCTGGTTCTGGTGGTTGTTCCTCCAGATCCAACGGACTGCTTCTGAAGACCAATCGGCGCATGCCGATGCGATCGCGGTTTTCGGGGCGGCAGAATACAACGGGCGTGCTTCGCCGGTGCTGAATGCCCGACTGGAGCATGCGCTCGATCTGTATCAGCGCGGGCTGGCGCCGCTGCTCATCTCTCTGGGGGGCGGCGTCGATCCGCAATTTAGCGAAGGCGCCGTCGGCCGGGATTTCTTCCTGATCCACGGCGTGCCGGATCGCAACATCATCGCAGAAACCAGCAGCAGCGACACAGAAGAATCTGTCGAGCGCCTTGCAGCAATCGCCCGAGAAAATCACCTGCGGACGATTTTGGTCGTCAGCGACGGGACCCACCTATTTCGGATCCAACAGTTGTGTCGCGCGGAGGGTCTGCATGTTCTGTTGTCGCCGCGGGAATCGGGTAAGTCGGTCAGTGGTCTAGACACGGTAGAGCGGTACGCTCACGAGATGGCAAGCTACACCCTATGGCGTTTACATCTGCACTAAGGAGCGGTGCGTCGGTTGGAAGGCGCGGTGGGTTTCGGCGGGAGACTTTCGGGCGGTGGCGCGGGAAATGCGCTCAATCGCCGCGAGAACAGCGGGGCTGATTTACAATCAGTGACAGCTTCAGTTGACTGCTGGGAACTACGGGGTATTCAAGAGTGTTGTCAGTTTTTGGGCGTAGAAGCCCTTGGGGACTAGTGGCATCGGGTCTTCTATTTGCCTCAATCGTCGGGTGCGGAAATATCTACCGTCCGGTCGTAACGAGCGTGCCTCCTGTACAGCCCTCGGCCCAGCCGACCAAGTATGCGGTCGTTACTACGTGTGGCAATAACACGAATGTCTCCGCACTTACGATCGATGAGATTTGCGCCGGCAGCACCGTGCCGGGACTTGCTTCCGTGGTCGATTTTTCGGGCGACTCGCTGACCGTACGGTTGAATCTTGGCAGCGGACCGCGCTGGGCTGTAATCGCGCCGAATAGTACGAGCACCGCAGGCTATCTGTACACCACGAACGCCGATGGCACGATCAGTTCGTTTTATATAACGACCCAGGTGGAGACCAACAACGTATTTACCAGCACATTGCTGGAGAATGCGGCACCCAATACGATGTTGTCGACCACAAATTATCTATATATTTCCCAGCCTGGCCGGAATTCTATCGGAGTCATGGTTGCATCCAACGGTATCCAGGCGCCAGGCGTCTTCCTTGAAATCCCGCTGATTGATCCGACCAATCCGACGGCAGTGCAATTTCCAGTCAATCTGGTGGGTAACCCGAACGCACAGCGAGTGTATGCGATCAGCTACGCCGCCAGCCAGAGAAACAGCGATGGAAGCTGTTCCGCGAGCGGCGCCGACGGTACCGCGACCGGTATTGAAACTTCGACCAATACCCCGTCCTCCACTCTTCCGCTGGGAGTATGCCCGATTTACGGGGTGATGAGCTTAGATGACCGGCGGACATTCATCCTGAACCAGGGCAGCGGTACGGTTTCGGTGATCGACAGCGCGCAGGACCAGATCGATGCCAACCCGAATTTGGCAAACGGGCAAACGGGTATCCCAGCGGGCCAGATTCCAGTGGGAGCGGACCCAGTCTGGGCCGACATATACAACAACGGGGCGATTCTTGCCGTTGTCAATGAGCAACCAAATTCGCCGACCGGGACGCTCACGCTGATTAACATCAGCGAGGATTCGTTCGGCAACGATAGCCCGAACTTCGGTCAGATTATCGCCACGGTACCGGTAGGCAACGATCCGGACTCGGTGTCGATTTTGCAGGATGGCACCCGGGCGTATGTGGCGAACCGCGGAGACAAGGTCGCCTGCCCTAATGCTCAAAACCTTCCTTGCGGCGGAACGGTGAGTGTTGTCAGCCTGGTCAGCAACACCGTCACCAAGACCATCGCCCTGCCGCAGGAGCCCTGCGCGGGTCAGGCGACCCAACTTTGCTATGTGCATCCGATGTCCATCGCCGCGACCGTCGGAGCGCCGACGGGTAAGGTATATGTAGTCTCACCGGACACCAATGTTCTGACGATCATCGACACAGTGGACGACACAATCGGTGCCAATCTACCGCTTACGGGGAATGGCATCCAGGTCCGTCTGACGTCGCCATAGTCTTTGAACAGATGCAAAGTTGCACAACCACCAACAGCCTGCCTGACTGCTAACGGTGCATGGATGAAGCTTCGCCTGGACAAGCTGCTGGTGGGCCGGGGCCTTGCGCCAAGCCGCACACGCGCACAGGAACGTATTTCTGCCGGCCAGATCGAAGTGGATGGCAAGATCGTCACCAAGGCGGGGTTTCTCGTCGATTCCCAACAAGCAATTCGAACGCTCGGAGAAGAGCTTCCGTATGTGGGCCGCGGGGGGATCAAGCTGGCTGCCGCCCTGGATGGCTGGGGAATTGATGTGTCCGGGCGGGTTTGCATGGATGTGGGCATATCCACGGGCGGATTCAGCGATTGCCTGCTGCAGCGAGGAGCGGCGTATGTTGTCGGTATCGACAGCGGACACGGCCAGCTAGCGGAGAGACTTCGCGGGGACCCGCGCCTGTTGCTGCTGGAAGGGACCAATGCGCGCCACTTGACCGCGGAGAGGGTGCCCCCGGGAATTGGATTTTTTACAGTGGATGTCTCCTTTATCGCTGCGTCCCTGGTTCTGCCGGCGGTGATTGCTGCAGCCTTTCCACCCCCGCTCACCACTGTGAGCGGTTGCAGCCGGGAGGCGGTCGTGCTGGTCAAGCCGCAATATGAGGCAGGGAAGGAATTCGTCGGCAAGCATGGGATTGTGCGCAGTCCGGTTGCTCATCAGCGTGCCATCGACAGGGTTCGGCAGACACTGGACCTTCATGGTGCACTGGAGAGCAAAGTGATGGAGTCGCCGCTGCCGGGCGGAGATGGAAATCATGAGTTTTTGGTATACGCTCGGTTCTGAGGAGAACGCATGCGATCGATCGCAATCATTTCCAAGCCGCAAAAGCCGGAGATGGCAACGATTCTGCCGGAACTGACGGTCTGGCTGAAGCAGCATGGCTATTCACCCATTCTGGACCCCATCAGCGCCGGCTACACGGGGACCGCGGAGGTGGTGCCGCGGCACTTGATGCATGAGCGCGAGCCGGAGCTGGTGATCGTATTGGGAGGAGACGGCACCTTGCTGGCTGCGGCAAGGGCGTTCGCGCGGACCGGGACGCCCATCCTCAGCGTCAACCTGGGCTCGCTCGGTTTTTTGGCGGAAGTGCCGGTGTCCGAACTCTTCACCACATTGGAATCCTGGCGTGAGAATGGCTGCGCTATTGACGAACGAGCTATGCTGCATGCGGAGGTGCGACGAAGCGGCCTGGTCCACCACGAATTCGAAGCTTTGAACGACGTTGTCATCACCAAAGGAACCATCGCGCGCATGGTCAGCATCCTGGTGAAGGCCGGCGAGCAGACGGTTGCCCAGTTCAGCGCGGATGGGGTGATTGTGGCGACGCCAACAGGGTCGACGGCTTACAACCTGGCCGCCAACGGTCCCATTCTCGCACCCGATATCGACGGGATGATCGTGACCGCTGTATGCCCTCACCAACTGACAGTGCGCCCGCTGGTGGTGCGGGGGGATGCCAAGCTGACGCTGACGATCGAAGGAATCCCGGAGCAGATTTATCTGACCGTTGACGGTCAGGAGGCAGTGGAATTGAAACTGGGCGACGAACTGCATTGTTGCCGATCCCGCTATACCATTCGCCTGATCCGACGGAGCGGAAACAGCTTTTTCGACGTACTGCGCGCCAAGCTGAAGTGGGGCGAACGATAGATCGCTTGGCTGCGCGTGGGTTCGAGTGCCGCGGCGGACGCGTCTGGTCCTGCGGAATCGCCCCTTACCCCGGTGCTGGGCACTCGCCAGCGGATCTCCATTTGCGATGTGCCTGGCTTAAATATTTTCACTTCTCCTGCCGATACCTAGCTATAGATCACAATTCCAAGGAGATTTTCGATGGCCAGTTTTGCATGGGACGAAACCTATAGCGTCCGCGTTCACCAGTGCGATAGTCAACACAAGAAACTCTTCGAGATCATCAATCAACTTGCCGATGCCATGCGTGTAGGAAAAGGGCAGGCGGTCATCAGTGAGATTGTCAACAAACTCATCCATTACACACAAACTCATTTTGAGCAGGAAGAAGCGCTTATGCAGCAGACCAAGTATCCGCAGCTTCCTGCTCACCAGGTGCTGCATCGCAAACTAGTGGCGGATGTACAACAGTTCAAGCGCGAGCTCGACGAAGGCGTTCGCGTGAACACGGTAGCGATACTCGACTTTCTGAAGGAATGGCTCACACAGCATATCCAGAAGGTCGATAAAGCCTACTCCGAGCATCTGAACGCGAACGGTGTTTCTTAGGACAAGTCAAAAGCGGCGGAAGTTCGGCGGAGGAGATACGGTGCACGGATCCGGGGGATTCGTGGAGTGGCTAGAGTGTCACTTCGACAGCTCATCGAGCAGGATTTTCGCTTTATTGGCCAACGTCTGAGCGCCGACCAGGTCATTCATATTCAAGGCCTGCTTGGCCTGTGCGAGAAATGACCCTACCTGCGCGATGGTGTCCTTATGGGCGGCCTGCTGTTGAGGCGAGAGCTTTTTCAGCAGGCCTTCCGTGGATTCGATCAGGTGTTGCGTTTGCGCAGTTTGATCCGGGTTGGCGGTCGAATCATCTGCCGACAGCTTGCCTACGACCGTACTGCTGCTGGCAGACTCCGCAGGCGGTGCGCTGGATTCTGTGGCAGGAGAGGGCTTCGATTCTGTTGCCGCGGACTCCGTTTCCGCTTTATGCGTGGCGCGATGGTGGCGCACCTTTGCCTGCTTTTTGGGT
The DNA here is from genome assembly GCA_963756315.1 of uncultured Acidobacteriota bacterium. Lineage (GTDB taxonomy): Bacteria > Acidobacteriota > Terriglobia > Terriglobales > Acidobacteriaceae > JAKAAZ01. The sequence goes on along the minus strand of CAVWNI010000008.1, from coordinate 719,022 downwards.
GGTTCGACCGGAGCGGGCGGTGGCGTTGACGGTTGCTGGGGTTCGGGGGTGGACAGTTGCACTGTCTGCAGGGTCAGGGGTGGGAGGGGCGGAAGGGTACTGATGATGGGGGCCTGGGCTTGCGGGGGCGGCAAGACCTGCTCTGGTCTGCGATGGCAGCCAGAGATCGTGAACGTGAGCAGAAATAAAACAAAAGATAGGCGCCAGTACCGCATTCTTCCCCTGTATTCCTTTGACGCGTAGATCCTGGTCCTTAACTTACATGTACCAGCTGAGGAACATCCAGCGAATTTAGCCAGCGCTTGTGCTTGCAATCGGTCTAGGCTCCGCCAAGGAGGCTACGGGGAGCCGAAGCGTGAATTGCGTACCCACGTCTACCTCAGATTCTACTTGAACCGACCCGTTGTGGAGTTGCAGTATACGATATGTCATCGCCAGGCCAATCCCTGTTCCGTCGCGTTTGGTTGTGAAGTACAGATTGAAGATCCGGCTGAGAATCTCCCGCGGGATGCCGCAGCCCTGGTCACGGATCCGCAAACTTGCTTCGTGGCCGTGCTGGCGCAGTTCCACCTGCAGTTCTCCCCCGTCCATCATGGATTGCGCGCCATTGAGAAGCACGTTGAGCAGAGCCTGCTGGATCATGTCCGCGTCTACTCGAACATAGACGGGGGTGCTCGGCATCAAGCTAACCACATGGACGGCGCGTTGCTCCAGATCAGGCTCGGCGAGGGTTAGTACGGAAGTAACGATGGAGCGCAAATCGTGCATGCCCAGGTCGAGTTCCACGGGGCGGGAAAAGTCGATGAGTGTTTGAACTACCCGGTCGAGACGCCGGATTTCGTTCTGGATGACATCCACGTGCCGCTCGGCGGTACTATCGTGCCGCGCCAGCTTTTCGCGGAGAAGCTCCAGGTGTACGACGATCGCATTGATCGGATTTTTTACCTCATGACCGACACCAGAGGTAAGCCGCCCAAGGTCCGCCAGGCGCCGCGAGACCTCCAGTTCATTCTCGATTTGACGCATGGATTCGCTGTCGTGCAGGGTCAACAGTGCGCCGAGCGTATCTGACGGGGTGGTGGGATCTTCACTATGAATGAAGTCCAGGGAAACTTGAATGCGGCGGCCGGTCTCGGTAATGACCTCTTCCTGCATCAACATGACCCGCGCATTGAAGGCACGGCGAACCACCTGACCGAGAGTCGATTGACGATCAAAGATGTCATGCAGTTCGACGCCGAGCATCTGTTGGCGGGAGAGTCCCAGAAAATGCTCTACGGAATCGCTGACCATAACGACGCGGGCGTCCTGGGTGAACAGCATGACGCCATCCTGCAGATTCTCGAGCACCTGGTCAAGATTTTCCTTGAGCGCAGTGAATACTTCCTCGACACTCCGCATACGCTGGCCGATACGTTCAATTTTGCTGGATACGCGGGAGATTTCGTCCGTCTTGGACAATAGAAGTGCGGGTTCAGACGCCGATTGGGGTTCTGCCAGCATAAATTGATCGAGCCGATCGCTGATGACCTGGAGTGGATGGAGAGCCATATTGGAGAGAAATGCGGCCAACAGAATGCTGAGCAGCACGGACAAGACGGCAATGATGAGCTCCGCGCGCAGCCAGGGCGCTAATTGGCTCCGGAGAAACGTGGTTCGGACGCCCACACGAATAGTGAGGAATGGAGCGCCGTTGCGGTCCAGCCCGGCGTCGACCGCATAGACGGCGGGAGGGCCGAAAACGATGCGAAACTTTTGCCATGCGTTTTGCTGCTGCAACGAAACGAAACTTGGTTCGCGAGGCAGAATGTTTCCTTGATCCAGGGGGTCTGTGCTGAGGAGAATCTTGCCGTGACTGTCTGCGATATTGATGTCGTAGATGGTGGGCTCGTAGCGGATAAAAGAAGTCAGCATCAGCTGGAGTGCCGCGTCCTGCTGTACGGCGCGGGTGACGGCCTGGTCGAGTGCGTCGGGTTGGTTGGGAGGCAGTGGAGCGTGGGGGAGGCCGTGCTCAAGGGCGGCGCGCACCGCCAGCATGACCTGATTGGCAGCAATCTCGGTATGCAGATAACTTTGCTGGATACGCTCCGACAGCAATTGCGACAGATAGAGGGCGGACAGCAAGACGACACTGGCGAAGACCATGCCGGTGATTGCCAGTACGAGTTTGACGCGGATTCTCATCGCCGATGATGGATTGCAGGCCAAGTCGCGGGCCGGGATACGCTGAGTTCGAAGCGGCCCCGTGAACCTGTGGCGGAAGTCTTTCAGGTCGGACCGGTTGTGTTCGTCGAGTCCGACGACGCTCAGTCACTCGGCGCTACCGAACTTCCATATTCCTTGAGTTTATTGTGCAGGGTTTTCAGGCTGATACCAAGAATTTCTGCAGCACGGGTCTTGTTATTTCCAGTTGACTCCAGGGTGCGCAGGATCAGCCGTCTCTCCGCCTCATCGACGGTTGTGCCGACCGGCATCTGAACCTGATCGGAATCGATGACGGCGGCGACGTGGACCAAGCCGAAGCCGGGAGGCAAATGCTGCCGGCTCAGAATGCCGCTGCCGCACAGAACCACAGCTCGTTCCAGCACGTTGCGAAGCTCGCGAACATTTCCCGGCCAGTCATAGGATTGGAATTCGAGCAACAGGTCGGGTTCGATGCCGGTCACCTGGCAGCCGTGACGTTCATTCATGGTGTGAATCATTGCATCAGCAATGAGTGGAATGTCTTCCCGATGCCCGCGGAGCGGCGGCATTTCGATATTAAATACGTTGAGCCGATAATACAGATCGTTCCGCAGATGGCCATCGGCAATCGCGGTTGCTGGGTCCTTGTTGGTTGCCGCCAGGACTCGCACATTGATCTGCGTCTCAATCTTGCTGCCCAGCCGGCGGAGCGTGCGATCTTCCAGCACCCGGAGCAGCTTCGCCTGGGTCGCGATAGGCATTTCGCCGATCTCGTCCAGCAGTAGCGTGCCTTCCTCGGCAAGTTCAAAGCAGCCGGCTCTGCGTTCGACCGCTCCCGTGAATGCGCCTCGTTCGTGGCCGAAGATTTCGCTTTCGATTAAGGTTTCCGGGATGGCGGCGCAATTGACGGCGATGAAGGGCTTGGTGCTGCGTCCGCTGAGTTCGTGGAGAGTTCGGGCGACGACCTCTTTCCCGGTCCCGCTTTCTCCCGTAATCAGCACAGATACGTTGTTGGGTGCAATGCGCTCGATCAGGCGAAAAATCTCCTGCATGGGCGCCGATTTTCCGACCAGAGACCCTAATACGCCAGTTTCCTGCACCTTGCGGCGCACAATTTCGATCTCACGCTCCGCCAGCTGTTGCGAGCCGGCGCTAGCCAGCAGCCTCTTCAGGCGGATGGGGTCCACCGGCTTCTGGAGGTAATCGAAAGCGCCCAGCTTCATGGACTCAACCGCGCTCTCGATGCTGCCCTGGGCGGTGAGCATAATTACGGCGAGCTTTTCTTCCCTTCTGACCAGCTGAGACAGCAAAGTCAGTCCATCCATGCGTGGCATCTTCAGATCGGAGACAAGGATAGTCGGATGCCAGTCCTGGACTCGCTCCAACGCTTCAATGCCATCTTCGGCCATGGCGGTAGAGTAACCCCAGCCTGAGATCAGTTCGGCGAGGCCCATGCGGGCATTGGTTTCATCTTCAACAATGAGAACTTTTTGATCCATATAGTAGGGAAGTGGCTGTCTTACGGCTTTCCCCGAGTGCGGCTGCGCCTCTTGCGGGTGCTGGTTGCCGGTGTTCGTGGAGTTAGCAAGCCTATCCTGTTTGTACCATGGCGGGCGATTTGGCGCTTCCACGGCAGCGAGGACGGTTGCTGTCGGCGACACTCTCCAACATGTATTCTTGAGGTGCGTATGGAGCTTGAGATTTCGATTCCGAGTCTTGATGAGAAATTAAAGGGTTTGTCGTCCCGGGCCGATGCGGATCAGTTCTGTTTACTGGACGTTCGCGAACCGTGGGAGGCAGGAATTTGTGCATTGCCGGGTTCGCGGCTGATGCCCATGGGAGACGTGCCGTCGCGCGCGCATCAGGAGCTCGATCCGGACGCGCACATTGTGGTGGTCTGCCACCATGGCCATCGTTCGCTCAGCGTGGCACTTTGGCTTCGCGAGCAGGGCTTCGAGCAGGCGCAGTCGCTCGCCGGCGGTATCGACGCCTGGGCCAGCACGATGGATCCGTCCATGCCTCGCTATTGAAGGATCGTTCTTTAAGACAATCTTGAGTTCTGAGGAATTTCGATGGCCGCCGAAGCTCTCCAATTCGCACAGCAAAATCAAAGCCGATTTCTTGATGAATTGAAGGATCTATTGCGGATTCCTTCCATCTCCACGTTGCCCGAACATCGGGCTGACGTTCGCCGGGCCGCGGAGGTTCTGGCCGCGGAACTGAAGCGAATCGGTATGGAGAATGTCGAGCTGATTGAAACCAGCGGGCATCCGCTTGTGTACGCGGATTGGCTACATGCGGATGGGAAACCGACCTGCCTGTGTTATGGCCACTACGATGTGCAGCCGCCTGACCCGCTGGAGGAATGGATCAGCCCTCCGTTTGAGCCGACAGAGCGCAATGGGAACATCTATGCCCGGGGCGCGGTGGATGACAAGGGCCAGATGTACATGCACGTAAAGGCGCTGGAAAGTCTGCTGCACGCGCACGGCGGCAGACTGCCATTGAATGTGCGGCTGATTCTGGAAGGTGAGGAAGAAGTTGGAGGCGAGGGGATCGCGGAGTTTGTGCGCGAGCATCCGGAACGATTGCGAGCCAACTTTTCGCTGGTCTCGGATACGGAGATGTTTGCCCCTGATCTTCCGACGCTTTGCGTAGGCCTGCGGGGCATGATCTACACCGAGATCGAGGCCCGGGGTGCGGCGACGGATCTGCATTCCGGCATTTATGGGGGCGCCGCGCCCAACCCGTTTTTCGCGTTATGCCAGATACTGGCACAGCTGAAAGACGCGAACGGGCGCATCTTGATTCCAGGAGTCTACGATGCAGTGACGCCGCCGTCCGCAGAGGAGCTGAAAGCGTGGAAGTCATTGCCATTCAGCGAAGAGGAATTCCTCCGCAACGAGGTCGGCTCGTCTTCATTAACCGGCGAACGCGAATACTCTGTTTTGGAGCGCCTCTGGGCGCGTCCAACGCTGGAGATTCACGGCATGCCGGGCGGCTTTATTGGCGCCGGCGCCAAGACCGTGATTCCGGCGAAGGCGGTCGCGAAGGTATCCATGCGCCTGGTCCCAGAGATGGAGCCGCAGAACATTTTCAATCTTTACAAGCGCTATGTAGAGTCGATTTGCCCGAACGGAATTTCGCTGGATGTTCGCCTGATTCATTCCGGGGATGCAATTGTCGTCGGCGTGGACAATCCATACGTCGAAGCGGCTACCGCTGCGTTGCATCAAGTCTTTGGGAAAGACACGGTCTTTATCCGCTCCGGCGGCTCCATCCCCATTGTCGGTGATTTCGAGCGCAGTCTGAAGATTCCTTCCATCATGATGGGTTTCGGGCTACCCGACGACAATCTTCATGCTCCCAACGAGAAGTTTTGCATTGCAAATTTTCACCGTGGCATCGAGTCTCTGATCCGCTTCTTTGAGATGCTCGGCACAGATGGATCCGGTAGAGCATAGCGCAGTCGAGGACACGCCTCCACAGCATCGTAGATTGAAGATGAACGAAGCGAACGAGAGAGTCTCAGGCTTTGTGATGGCGGGTGGCCGCAGCAGGCGGCTGGGTCAGGACAAAGCTCTGTTGCCCTGGCTGAGGGGCGGAAACCGCGCAGAGAATGGGCAAACTCTGCTGGACCACGCGATCGCACGACTCCGGCTCGTCTGCGATACCGTTTCGATTTGTGCCAACCGCAACGATCTCCAGCGACCTGAAAACGTGATCCCGGATGCTTTGCCAGACAACGGACCACTGGGCGGGATGGTGGCTGCGCTGGAACAAACGCAGACCGACTGGAACATCTTTCTCGCCGTCGATCTGCCGCTGCTACCGACAGAGGTTTTCGGGGCGCTGGCAGGGCGAGTGCGTCATGAACAACAGGACACATTGGCACCCGGTTCGTCCGCGCAGGAGCGACTCGTCTGCATTCTTCCGCAGTTCGAAGGTGTGCCGCAACCGCTCTGCGGGCTTTACCACCGGGCTCTCGCGCGTGGCCTGCGCCGTGCGTTGGAACAAGGGAAGAGAAAAATCACGACTGCGATTCAGGAAGCGATTCGCGACTCTACAAACACGACAGAGATTCAGTCTCGGGGATACTCGTTTCGCATTGAGCTGTGGGATGCAGAGGTTTTCGCCGCAAGTTTGAAGACATCGTCCGGGCTGTCGGTCAACGAGTGGTTCCTGAACATTAATACCCCGGAGGATTGGGAGCGAGCGCAAAAGCTGTTCTCCGCTGAAGCGTGAACAGGCGGAATATTCAGAGCAATCCATCGCAACTTCGGCTATCTTCAATGGAATGGGAGAGAGTCCGAAAACGTCCGTCCAGCCCTTCATCGCCTTTGAACACGTCTGCAAGCGATTTGGCGACAATGTTGTGCTGGACGATGTCAGCTTTTTCGTGCTGCCAGGCGAGACGCTGTGCATTATTGGGCGAAGCGGCGTAGGTAAATCGGTTTCGCTGGAAATCATTATGGGATTTCTCAAACCGGATGCCGGTCGCATTGTGGTCAAGGGCGAAGACGTGACCGATTTCACCGAGACTCAGATGGAAGCGGTTCGACGCAAGGTGACAATGGTCTTCCAAAGCGGCGCGCTGTTCGACTCGCTGACGGTGTTCGAGAATGTCGCCTTTCCCTTGCGACAGAAGGGAGAGTTGAGCGATGACCAGATCGATCAAATCGTGATTGGCTTGCTGGGAATGGTTGGAGTGAGCGAAATGACCAACAGTCTGCCGTCGGATCTTTCCACCGGGATGAGACGGGCGGTTGCGATTGGTCGCGCGCTGGCGGCTCAACCGGAGGCGATTCTGTACGACGAGCCGACCACAATGGTTGACCCTCTAATGGCGCACCTGATGGGAAACCTGATTCAGAAGGTAAAGTTCCAGCTACATCTGACCAGCATTGTTGTCACCCACGATATGGAATTTGCTGAGAAGCTGGCAGATCGCGTTCTCTTTTTGCACGAAGGGAAGGCGCATTTTTTTGGATCGGTGGCCGAACTGCGGCAGACGTCTGACCCGATTTTGCAGGAATTTCTGCGACTGGATCAGAGGACACTTCCAAATCCGCAACTTTGGAAATAGAACAGAGATTGAGGCACTTTTCTTCTCTAACCTATTCCTTTGCTGCAAGTTTGTATCAAGGTTCCCTTTGGAAATGGCCATCGCATTTTCATTGCAATCCGCCACCCAAGCATCTACCATCAAGGAAACGTCGGCTATAAAGCTATTAATTGTTGGGTTACTGCTGGTGAACAGGTCGCATCTAAATCACCAGTCAGACAGATTCAAAATTCCTGAAACTGTAAAGATCCAGATGTATTCTGGCCACAGTCTTAAGGAAGGTCAAAGAAGACTTCTTGCTTTCTGTAGTTTTTCGCAGGCAAAGTGACCACTTATAGATGGCCATGACCTGTTGACTTTATTCTTGAGAACCCTTTGCAAAACCTTCTGCCGGTTGTGGCGACTCACAAACTCGAGTAGAGAAGACACGAAATGGCTTCCCCTGATCTAAGTCATTGGTTTCCGGCTCGAAGTTCGGACAATTTTGTCGAGTTGCGCCCGCGGGTAGGCGGAATCGGTCCCGCAGGTCGCAGTCCGTCTCGCACAGTGACGCTGCTGTGGATGGCGCTCGACGTGCTTACGGTTGTCCTCGCGGCTACACTGTCCACCCACCTTCGGAAGACGAACGTATTGTCGTACTTCGACAGTCGTGCGCCGCTCGCGGCAAATCCGTCATCGTTCTTGCTCTACCTCGCAGGTTTCTCGCTGATCCTGATCCTGGTGAGCCGTGCCCACGGACTCTATGGGCCCTTGCAGGCATTCAGTGGGTTGCGAGAACAGCGGCTGACGGTTCAGACATGCTTTACCGCCAGTCTCATTCTGGCGGGCGCGTTGTATTTTGGACGTGCCGACACGATCTCGCGCGCCGTGGTCATCGCGACTTTGGTAGGAACTACGCTATTTCTGTGTGTTCGGCGAGCGGCGTGGCGGCTTACGCTCTACAAGCGGTATGAAAAGGGTCTCGACACACGCAATGTCCTGGTGATTGGGATCGGTTCTTTAGGGCTCGCGATTCGCAGCCATTTGCAGCGGATCCGGCATCTTGGCTTTACCTTCAAAGGATTTGTCACAACCGGGCATGAAGGCAGCGATGCTGCCAATCTCCATAGGAATTCCGCGGGACATGACCTGTCGCCGGAAATCCTGGGGGATTTATCGGAGCTCGGAGATTTGATTCGGCGTCACTTTATCGATGAGATCTTCGTGACAGGCCCGTGCGAACGCGGCGTGGTTAAGCGTTTAATTGCCCAAGCCAGTGTTTGGGGAGTCGATGTGCGCGTGGTGCCTGACCTGTACGACGGCCTGGCATGGAGTGCGCCGATTGAGTATGTGGGCCAATTTCCTACGATGCCGCTGCATCGCCATCACATTCCCGTTGTGGGGCAGCTGTTGAAACGGTGTCTGGACGTGCTGGTCTCCGCATGTGCGCTGGCTGTGCTGAGCCCGCTGCTGTTGCTGATTATTGTAGCGATACGTCTGGATTCTCCGGGGCCGATCTTTTATGGCGCCGAACGCATCGGCATTAAGGGTCGCAGGTTCTGTTGCTGGAAATTCCGCACCATGGTGGTGAATGCCGACAGCTTGCGGGAGCAGTTCGATCATAAGAATGAGCGCGACGGTGTGCTGTTCAAGATGAGTGGCGACCCTCGAGTCACGCGCCTGGGTCGCATTTTGCGCAAGTATTCGCTCGATGAGCTACCACAATTTGTCAATGTCCTGGCTGGCCACATGAGCGTGGTTGGCCCGCGGCCTCCGCTGGCTGGAGAGGTTCGCCTGTACGAATTGCGGCATCTGCGCCGGCTGGAAGTATTGCCGGGGATCACTGGCCTCTGGCAGGTCCAGGCACGGCAGGATCCTTCGTTCGATCAATACATCTCGCTCGATACTGCCTACATCGACAATTGGAGTCTGTGGCTCGATCTAAAAATTATGACGCGCACCGTGGGCGTCGTTCTGAGCGGCACTGGTACCTAGCCATCGCCGTAGCGCGGTCTGCGAGACGTGCTACCACAGGTCTACCGAGCGAGAGGATCACAGACCAAGAGGGCCTAGACCTGCACGTTTGTCTCCTCCATCTCTGCTGGTTACACTAAATTAGTGAAGCTCGCCCTGGCCCAGATCAATCCGACCATCGGAGACTTCCTGGGCAATGTCCGCAAGATTGTAGAGTTGAGCGTGGCCAGCCAGAGCGGCGGTGCGGACATGGTCATCTTTCCGGAGATGGCTGTCTGTGGTTATCCACCGGCAGACCTGCTGGAAAAACCATCCTTCCTGGCGCGCGCCGAAGAAGCGCTCACTGAAATTGCTATCGCGGTCACCTCGCACCATCCTATCGCGATCCTTTGCGGATGCCCGACGCCTGCGCCTGCGGATTCCGGCAAGCGCGTGATGAACTCTGCCGTAGTTCTGCGCGGTGGGCGTGTGGACTTCATCCAGTCCAAAATGCTGCTGCCGTACTATGACGTGTTCGACGAGCAGAGATATTTTGCGCCTGCCGCGAAGCAGGTTTTGTACGAACTGGCGGGTGAGCGCATCGCCATCACCATCTGTGAAGATGCGTGGAACGACAAGAATTTTTGGCCGCAGCGTCTGTATCCCGTCGATCCGGTCGAAAATCTGACGCACCAGGGCGCAACTCTTATCGTCAATCTATCGGCGTCGCCGTACTACCGTGGAAAGCGGGCGACGCGCCGCAATATGCTGGCCGCGATCGCGCGGCGGCATCATGTTCCCGTCGCTATGGTCAATCAGGTTGGCGGCAATGACAGCTTGATCTTTGACGGCAGCAGCTTGGTTCTTGACGCCGGCGGAGACCTGATAGCGAAAGCTCGCTCCTTTGAAGAGGATCTTCTCTTGGTGGATCTTCCGTCGCCGGCCGGGGCTGTGTGCTCAGCAGACGAACGGGAAGATGTTGCTGTGTACGAGGCGCTTGTCCTGGGGACGCGGGACTATGTTCGCAAGTGCGGATTTTCGAAAGCCATCGTTGGGCTGAGCGGAGGAATAGATTCGGCACTTGTGGCGACCATTGCGACGGAAGCCCTGGGATCGGAGAATGTTCTCGGGGTCGGCATGCCCAGCGAATATTCCTCACAAGGCTCGATCGATGACGCGCGCCACCTGGCATCGAATCTCGGTATCCAGTGGGAGTTGATACCGATTCGCGAAATCTTTGATGACCACCTATGTGCTCTGCGTCCCATACTGCAAGATCGCCCGGCGGATATCACGGAAGAAAATCTCCAATCTCGAATTCGGGGGACTTTGCTGATGGCTTTGTCGAACAAGCTGGGCGCGCTGGTGCTGACGACGGGCAATAAATCGGAGATGTCGACGGGGTACTGTACCCTGTACGGGGACATGGTCGGTGCTCTCGCGGTGATCGGCGACGTATACAAAACCAGCGTTTACCGCCTGGCGCGATACGCCAATCGCAGCCGAGAAATAATTCCAGAAAACACGTTGATGAAACCGCCGTCGGCAGAATTGCGGCCAGGTCAGCAGGATACGGACTCTTTGCCGCCGTACGACATACTTGATCCGATCCTGGAGGCATATGTGGAGCGGTACGAAACGGCGGAAGAAATTGTACAATCGAGCATATTGCCTCTGGATATTGCATTGGTTCGGAACATCCTGCGTATGGTCGAACGCAGCGAATATAAGCGCCAGCAAGCGGCGCCGATCTTAAAAGTTACGCGAAAATCCTTTGGCGTTGGTCGCCGGTTTCCCATTGCGGTCAAAGTGCAGGTTTAACAGAACAATCTTTATGTTCGAGGTATATACGTGAAACTGAAATTGCTATTTTTGTCGATCATCGCAATGGCGATGGTCCCGGGTGCGGCGGTAGCCATCGCCCAATCCGCCCAACCGAGTTCCCCCGCTGCGTCGCAGCAAGCCGCCCCCCCGCCGTTGCCGCTGAACAATATTACGCCGCCCGAAAAGATTCAATTTCCTCCTGCCAACCCCAAGGACTTCACCGCGTCGTCTCCTACCACACAGGAGGTGAATCAATTTCTAAAGCAGATCTGGGGCTATGATCCGAATCGCGTTTGGCAGGTAATGGGGATTCAAACCACAGAAGCTCCCAACGTGAGTCGAGTCACGATTCTGGTAGGAGAGCAGGGCGTGTCGCATAATCCGGCGCCTACGGTTTTCTTTGTTACGCCCGACGGCAACCACGCCATTGCGGGCTCGGCTGTAATCGCATTCGGCGCGCATCCGTTTGCCGCGACACAACAAAAACTGGAGCAAGGCGCGACTGGCCCTTACCGCGGATCCAATTCGAAGAGTCTGATGCTGGTGGAGTTTGCCGACCTGCAGTGTCCTGACTGCAAAGCGGCGGCCGGCACAATGGACAAGCTGGTCCAGGACTTTCCTAACGCGCGGGTCGTTTTTCAGTACTTCCCTTTAACCGCGATCCATCCACAGGCCGAGAAAGCTGCGGAGTATGGGGTGTGCGTGGCGCAGGAGAAGGGAAACGCCGCCTTCTTTCAATACGTACAGGCAGTGTTTGATACCCAGGATGCGCTGAGGACCGATGCGGACGGAACGCTCAATGCAGCCGTCGCCAAGGCCGGAGCCAATGCGACGGAAGTTGCGAGCTGCGCGTCCACTCCCGCCGCGGCGAGCGCGGTCGCTGCATCGGTGAAGTTGGGCAATGCGATTGGCGTGGACGAGACGCCAAGCCTTTATGTGAACGGTCGACCTGTCCCGGTAACCGGCATTCCCTTACACCACGTTGAAGCAGATCATCGCCTACGACGAGCCGGGTGGCGCGAGCGCCTACCGCTGCAGCTGCACGCGGCGCACTAACGCGATCGATTCATTTTGAGGGAAGAGCAGGTTCGTTCGCGAGCCTGCTCTTTCTGTTTCTGACGCAGGTGGAGATCAGCTTCTGACCAGCCCGGATGGCGGACGGTCTGTCGGAGCGGTGGCCCAATCCTTATTCGGCTTGTTGCCCATCCGAAAATGCAGTTCACCGCCGGCCAAAATATCGGCATGCGTGAACCAGGAGCGGGTCAGGTCTTTGCCGTTCAGTTGCGCACTTTGGATGAACATATTCTCGGACGAATTGTTGTCAGCGATGATGGTAAATATTGTCCCTTTGTCGGGATTGCGGATCCTGGCTCGATTTACGAGGGGGCTGCCGATGACATAGACCCCCGAAGCGGCGTTGACGGGATAGAAGCCCAGGGCAGCGAAAACAAACCAGCTCGACAGCTGCCCGCAATCGTCGTTGCCGGGAACACCCTCCGGCGTGTTGTTGTAGAGCGCCGCTGTCTTGCGAACCCATTGCTGTGTCTTCCAAGCCGCGCCGGCAAACGGATAGAGATACGGAATATGATTGCTTGGCTCGTTGCCCTGCGCATCCTGACCAACCATTCCGCTGACATCCGGCGGAGAGTCAAGCACGTTGGATGGAGCAGCAAACAGGGCATCGAGCTTGGCGATAAACTGCTGGTCTCCGCCGTAAAGATCGATCAAACCCTGTACGTCCTGCATGACGTTGAAGGTGGCCTGCCAGGCATCGGATTCGGTGTAATCGTCAAAAGTCTCCTGGTCAGGGAGGAACGGTTCGCGCCAAGCACCATCTTCGGTCTTGCCGCGCATAAAGCCGGTTTTGGGATCAAAGATGTTCTTGTAGTTTTTTGCCAGTTTATAGAACATGGCAGCGTCATCCTGCTTGCCCAGTAGCTCAGCCATCGCTCCCACGCACCAGTAGTCGTAAGAGAAATCCATTGTGCGCGACACAGATTGATTGTCCGGCCCCGTGGGTACGTAGCCATAGTGACGAAACTGCTCCTGCAATTTGCGATTGCCGTTGGCTGTTGCGCCGACCAGAGCCGTATCCCTCATCGCGGCGTAGGCGGCCTGCACATCATAGTCGCGTAGTCCCCGCACGTAGGCACCGACGATCATGCCTGCGGCGTGGAACCCGGTCATGCTCCACGTTTCATTTCCCCAGAGCGGCCACATGGGCAGCGTGTTCTGATCGAGCTGCTGATAATCGATCAGCAAAGTACGAATAATGTCGTTCGTCCGGCGCGGATCCATCAGCATGATGAAAGGGAATTCGCCGCGATAAATATCCCAGATGGACAGTGCGGTGTATTTGGTGAAGCCGGGGTTGGGATGGTTCTGACGATCCTGTCCGCGATAGGTTCCGTCCACATCGTTGAATGTGATCGGTGCGACCAGGCCATGGTACGCGCCGGTATAGAAGGTCTGGCTCAGGGCGCGATCGGGAAGGTCGGCGTTCAAGACAGCCAGGGCGCGGTTCCAGACCTGCTCAGTCTGGTGAGCGACCGCATCAAAATCCCAATGAGGGATTTCGGCGGTCAGATTCTTCCTGGCTCCCTCGATGCTGGTTCCGGAGATGCCGACGCGAATCGTTAGCGGATTCGAAGCCGGTGGATAGCTAAAGATGGCCTTGATATGCTCACCTGACAATTTGTCTCCCGCCGAGGCAGAACGTACGTTGCCATCCACCTGGACTTGTGTCGACGCGGCTGGTTGGGAAAACTCCATGACGAAATAGAGCACTTTGTCCTTCGCCCAGCCGTGGGTCGAGCGGCTGCCGCTAATGCGCGAAGCGCTCTCGATGTTCAGTTCCGCATGGTAGACCTTGCTGCCCACGCTGTGCACCAGGTCCACGATGACACCTTGTTGCGTATTGGCCGGCAATGCGGGATACCGGTAGCGATGCATGCCGCAGCGGGTGGTAGCGGTCAGTTCCGCCTGCACATCGGGCGTGTCGAGGTGAACGCCGTAATAGCCGGCGCGAACTACTTCACGCTGATGGGAGAAGAAAGATCGATAGCCCGGTCCCGACCCGCCAAACACCCAGCCGGAATTCTGACCAAGGGCCTCGATCTGACCTTGGGCCTCTTCTCCTGGAAGGCCAGCTTCCCAACCCCAGTTTCGGCCTTCGACCAATGGCATGACCAAAACGTCTCCAAGCTCTCCGCCGCCGGTTCCCTGCACGTGGGTGTGGCTGAAACCCTCGATGACATTGTCGGGATAGTGATAGCCCGAGCAATGGTTCCAGCGATATACATCCCATTTTTCGTTCCATTTGGGCTCTGGCGGACCACTTGTATCTGGACTCAACTGCACCAGTCCAAATGGCGCGACCGCTCCTGGGAACATATGTCCCCGCCAGCCGGTGCCGATGATCGGCAGCACGTCATGGACGGGATCCCGGCCCGATGCTTTACGGTCCGGCGCACTTTGGGCGACCGCGCGGTCACCCGCCTCGATGATGCCGCAAACAGGCAATACCGAACCAACCGCAGCAGCCGCGCTCGTCTTCAAGAAATCGCGCCTTCGTAACTTGAACAGTGTTTTATCCACCTCGAAAATCCTCCGTTTAAATGAATTATATTTCCGATCGTTCGGGGCTGGCTCTGGCGCGCAAGTGTGAGGATACGGAGGCCGGAATGCCTCTTCAATGCATAGTGGAGGTCGGAAGGTTGACCAAGCACACAAAACCCATCCTCGGATGTTCGAAGGATGGGTCTTCTGTGCAGATTTGCGGACCACAAAACAACGGTGGTGTTGGTGCTACAGTTTCTCGTGAAATTCGCAGGCAGAGCAAGAGATGTAGACCCCGCCCGGCACGCCACGCTCCCGGTCCTTCACTCGTTTGACGATCCGAGTTGGTTTCGAGCACTTGGGGCAGTCGGTGCTCTTGGTGGTGTCCATTTCCTTTTTACGGTCGCCCGTTTTCGCAATCTTGGCCATGCAGTTTCCTATCTCCTTGAGCTTTGGGGTCCGCGTGGCCTGACCATCCGCCTATTTCGCAGGCAAACATCTGCCCAATTTTTTCGCACGATTCACTTCGGCTGATGCCCGAAGCAAACACGAATGAGAAACGGATCGGTGGGAATGTCGGCCCTGAAACGAGCCAGAACAGTCGCGGATCGCTTACAAAGACTAGTTTACACGAACTTGTCGGCGCGCACACCCCGACAGGGAGGCGCTATGGGGTGCCAGAACCCTCAAGGTGCTCCGGCCGATCGCCAGGGGATGGGCCGCTAGCGGGAGTGGATGAATCCTGCCCTGTAGAACTCCGCTGTACTGGAGCCGTGACGGACGAAGGAGTACTTTGGGCAGGAGCGATCTGCACCAAACCGGCTCTGGGCGCTTCCGTCGCGGGCGCGGAGGCCGCCGCCGGCGGGGCTGCAGGATGCATGGGATGGCTGAGCTCCACGGGGATACCAGCAGGCTTCAGTTCCGGTTGACCATATTTCCATGCCAGGTTTCGCGTCATCCAGATGAGAATGTAAAGGCCGGCCCACAACACGATGAGGCCCACCATGCTGGCTTCCGGCCCGTACTCGCCGCCTGTTAGCCAAGTGGGTCCGTCGACGTAGGTGTGAATGACACTGGAGGCATGACGATCGCCGGCCAGCGGTTGGCCAAAGAGGACGGCAATAGTTGCGACCCATGCGAAATGCAATCCCCAGGATAACCAGAGGGCATAGGTTCGCAGGTACGCTACAGACAACACGACGGCCGCCAGTGCGCTGGTCCATGCGGCGGTTGGCGTGGCGCCGGGTATCTTCAAGCAAAGTACGCCAAAGAATATGCCGGAAAGGATTGTGGCGGTGAACGGGCCTGTGGTTCCGATCAGCTTTTGAAACGGATATCCTCGAAAGGCAATCTCGCCTGCCAGCGCACCTGCGGCCAGGGCCAGCGTTTGCAAAGTCAATTGTCCCCAGGCGTGAGCCGAACCAAAGAGCTGCACATAAAACGTGCCACCCAGGGCGGCAATCAGGATTACAACGGCGACCATACCCCAGCCCAGCGCCGCGCCCATGGCAAACTCGCGAAGAGCTCCAGGACGGCGAGCCAATCCCATTGCCCGGAGCGGCTCACGCTGGTTATCCCAGGCCATTTCCATATAGCCGTAGCCGACGATCAGCATGAAGATCGCAAACAGATTTCGAATCAGGGGAAAGGCTGCGTCGCGGCTAAAACCATGTGCAGCGATCAACGACAGATAATAAGCGACGCCTAGCCACGCAACTGCCAACAGAAACCGAAGAAAAGCGCGCCCGCGACCCGGGCCGCGAAGCAAACTCATAGCAAAACTCCGCTATAAAGGCTGCGGCGACGATGCCGGCGGGAGTTTTGGCTGCTTCGACTGCACACGCTACAAGGCGCATTGGGGGTCGGTCTCGCCCTTTCCATCACGGTCTGGTTCGTGTTGATACGACCGCTTCTTAGCACCATTTATCCTTCGGTAAAAAATCGCGCCATGTTCCGGAACTTGGAGATCCGATCGCGCACAAGAACGTCGGTAGAAAGAAGTTTGAGCTGGTTCAACTGAAGCTGAAGCGCGTCGTCCAGGAGTTTGGCTGCGAGTTCCGGGTCGGCTTGCGCGCCTCCGGGAGGCTCGGGAACCACTGCGTCGACACAGCCCAACCGCAAGACATTTTCGGAGTTCGTCCGTAATGCCTCGGCCGCCAAAGCGCGTTTGCCGGCGTCGCGCCACATGATAGAAGCACAGGCCTCGGGGGAGATCACCGAATACACGGCGTTCTCCAACATGAGCACCCGGTCAGCAACTGCCAGAGCCAGCGCACCGCCAGAGCCGCCTTCGCCTGTGATCGTCGCGAGAATAGGAACACGAAGGCGGGACATTTCTCGCAGGTTTCTGGCAATAGCTTCCGCCTGTCCTCGCTCTTCTGCACCCAAACCCGGATTGGCGCCGATCAGATCAATGAAGGTAAATACAGGGCGGCCAAATTTTTCGGCGAACTTCATGGCACGAAGAGCCTTGCGGTATCCCTCGGGATTGGGCATGCCGAAGTTGCGCGCCACCTTTTCCTTGGTAGTGCGGCCCTTCACGTTGGCGATCACCAGAACCTGTTCGCCATGGAAACGGGCCATGCCGCAAGCCATCGCAAGATCGTCGCCGAAGGCACGATCGCCGTGAATCTCGCTGAATTCGGTAAACAACGACTCGATAAATTCCATCGGATAAGGACGCTTGGGATGCCGCGCCAACTCCGTCTTCTGCCATGCCACACTCAGGGTTTCGGCTGGCGTTTCTGTCGGATAGTCTGCTAGGTTCTCTGCCGTCATGGTAGAACTTCGATTCTAGTGGCCTTCAGCGTTCCCGCACAACTATAAGGGCTTGGATTCCGAATCCCGGTATAGCGGGAGTCAATTCCGGGCTGCGACAGCATTTTCAATTCGACCCGGGAAAAATCGGCTGTCTGCGAGTTGGTTGAGCGCAACATTCGATCGCTACGGAAGAATTTCACCGCCCCAGGGCGATTTGCCTCGCGCGGCAGTAGAAATCACGGGCGCCGAACAGCCCGAATGGTGCGGCGCGAATCCTATATGTGCACCGTGTATCGTAGCGTTGGAAGGAAACGCCGTTCATGTCGCATGCTTTTCGCCCATTTCTTCATTTTCTTTTTCAGCTTGGATATTTCGGACCATTCGTCCTGGGGATCCTTGATTCCTCGTTTTTGGTACTGCCGTTTGGAAACGATCTGCTTGTGGTGGGTCTGATCGCTCACCATCACGCCGGCTTTCTCTGGTATGTCCTGTCCGCAGCGTGCGGGTCCACGGTGGGAGTCCTATTGCTATCGAGCGTCGCGCGAAAATTTGGCGAGGAGGGGATACGGAAGGTAGCGGGACAGAAACAATTCGACAAACTCAAGAAAAAAATTGGCGACCGTTCGGGAGTGGCCGTCGCCATTGGCTGTCTTGCACCCCCGCCATTTCCATTCACCATGGTGATTGCTGCTTCCAGCGCACTCGGGTATTCGTTGTGGAGAATATTGACAATTAATTTTGTATCCCGGGCCGTCCGATTCGCCGTGCTCGGGTTCCTTGCCCTCAAGTTTGGCACCGTCATCCTACGTATTGCGAAGACTCCCGTATTTGTTTGGAGCATGGTAGCCTTCATCGCGTTGTGTCTGATTGCCAGCGCGTTTTCTATTGGGCACTGGGTCCGGTCGACAGGTGGCAAGAAACAATCTTCGGGCAAGGGCCAATTGGCAGGCAAACGAGGATGAGTCAATTGGGCACGGGAGCGGGATGCCCCAAAGGCGTTATCCCAGCTACTGGTTCACGGCGCTGGACAGGAACCCACCATCTACGACGAGGATCTCGCCGGTGACAAAGGAAGCCGCATCGGAGGCAAGGTAAATGGCGGCGCCTACCAGTTCCTCCACCTTGCCAAAGCGTCCCATCGGGGTTCGCAGCAATAATTCCTTTCCGCGGCCTGAGCTGTCGAGCAGCTCGGTATTCAGCGCGGTGCGGAAAACTCCAGGAGCAATCGCGTTGACCGTCACGCCGTGACGAGCCCACTCAATGGCGAGTGATTTTGTCAGCGAAGCCACCGCCGCTTTGCTGGCCGCGTAAGCAGCGACTTCGTAGAAAGCAACAAAGCTGGTGAGGGAGGCGATATTGATGATGCGGCCATATCCACGCGCTACCATGTATCGCCCAAAAACCTGGCAAGAGCGAAGGGTCCCCGTCAGATTTGTGTCGAGAATGTTCCGCCACAGGGCTTCATCCATATCAAGGGTCGGAACCCGCTGGGTAATCCCCGCGCAGTTCACGAGAATATCTACCTGGCCGAGCGCGGCAATTGTCTTTTCTAAAACATTCTCAAGGGAAGTGCGGTCGCTGACGTCGGAGGTAAGAGCAAGCGAACGTCGCCCGAAAGATTCGATGCGAGTCGTGATCTCGCTGACATGGTCTGCGCGGCGGGAAGTGGCGACCACATCGGCGCCAGCTTCGGCGAGCCCCAGAGCGAGCGCCCTGCCAATTCCCGAAGTTCCTCCAACCACCACTGCAATTTTTCCGCGGACATCCAATCCTTTGATTCCGTCGCTCGCCATTTGAATCGTCTGTCTCCCGCAACAGAATATCGTCTTCGGCGAAACAATTCTTGGAATCGTCAGCGCGGAAAGCCATGACCCTCCTCCTCGCCGCCCTTGACCTGGCCATATTCCAGCAGGGTGACGATCAAGACGCCGCCGGTAATGTTGCCGAGAACCGCCGGCACCAGCCACGCAAAATACCGCAGCGTCGTCACACGATGGTCGAGAACAGCGGCGAGAATTTCTCCACTACTGGCGATGCAGTGTGCGAAGTGGCCCAGTCCAACCAGAAATGTGAGCAGCCAGATCAGCATGACGGATCCGGTAATTGAGTGGCTTCCACTAACCAGCCACGCCACCAGGGCGATAATCCATCCACCGATGACCGCGCTCCAGAAGATGTGAGCGCCAGGAACGTTGACCGCCTGCTGACCGAAGTCGACCATTGCATCCACGTACTCCGATCGCAGAGCACCGGTGCGCACTGCCAGCATGGCAAATAAAAACGCTCCTACGAGGTTGCTGGGAAGGACGATGGACCACAGGCGCAGCGTAGTCCAAACGTGTCGGCGCTCGGCGAACACCAATGCAACAGGGTACAGGGTGTTTTCAGTAAACAGCTGCGCTCTGCCGACAATGACAGCAATGAACCCGATGGGATAGAAGAGTTGGGCGATGAATCGGGAAGTCGGGCTGAAACCCAACGTCCCGGCGACGATGGAAATACTGAGCGCGGTAAGGCCCATGGTAATTCCGCCGGCCAGCCCGGAGATTGACAGCGCAATTGCGGATCGATCCAGTTCATGCCGCGCGTTGCGAGAAACCTGCTCGTAAATTTCCTCGGCAGTCGGTCGATCGAGATTGAGCTGGGCAGCTTCCGGCGCAGGTTCCGCTGGCGGTTCCGGGCGTGGTTTCCTGCCTAATTTCCTAAAATCCACATGGACTCCAAAGGTTCATGCATCAAATCCAAGTCGATATCCCGCAACGTTGGATGCAAGGAAATCGCGGATGTTTTCACAACTCCTCGCGGTTAAACGATTCACCGGAGACATACCCATCCCGGTAGAAGACATCAACCGCGACCTCGCCTGCTTAGATGCAGACTTTTCCGGCGAGCGCCCGCGCGCGTCGAGCTACAGCTCGCAGGAGTTTCCATGGCTCTGCAGAGTCAGAGGAAGCCTTACTATGGATGGGGAGACTTCTCAGCCATGTTGCATCCTTATCGACTCTTTCCAATCGATCCGACGACCCGCGCCATTGCTCACCGGCTTTACGCGGGCGTGAAAGACTTGCCCATCCTGAGCCCGCATGGGCACACCGAGGCAAGCTGGTTTGCAGAAGATCAACCCTTTCCCGATCCGGCTACTCTTCTCATCCAACCGGATCACTATGTGTTTCGGATGCTGTACAGTCAAGGGATCCCGCTGGAACACCTTGGAATTGGAGAGCACCCAATCGCGAATCCCAGGGGCGTGTGGTATTTGTTCGCAAAGCATTACTATCTGTTTCGCGGCACGCCGACGCGCCTTTGGCTGGATTATTGCTTTCGAGAACTGTTTGGGCTGACAGTCCCATTGTCAGAAGAAACGGGAGACCTCTACTACGACGCAATTGAGGAGAAGCTGGCGACCCCCGAGTTTCGGCCGCGCGCTTTGTTTGAGCGATTCGGTATCGAAGCGCTGGCAACGACGAACTCCCCGCTGGATCCGCTGACGCATCATCTGGCGTTGCGAGAATCGGGCTGGCAAGGAAGAGTGATTCCGACTTTCCGCCCGGACTCTGTCGTCGATCCCGATTTCGATGGATTCAAGCAGAACGTGGAGCGACTCTCCGTATCCACGGGAGAAAATACTTCTCAATGGCTTGGTTATCTGGCCGCGCTGCGATCTACTCGCGAGCGCTTTCGCCAGTTGGGTTGCACCGCGACCGATCACGGTCACCCCACACCTGCAACTGCCGATTTGGACGCCGAAAGCGCAGTCGAAGCTGTTCCATCGAATACTTTCCGCCTCCTCCACAATCGCCGACAGGGAACTATTTCGAGCGCAGATGCTCACCGAGATGGCGCTGATGAGTCTCGACGACGGTCTGGTGATGCAGATCCATCCTGGAAGTCTGCGCAATCACAATGAAACGATCTATCGCCGCTTTGGGAGGGACATGGGCTGCCGATATTCCGACGCAGACAGACTATGTGCACAATCTTCAGCCGCTACTGCGGCGGGTTGGCAACGAGCCGGGGTTAACGATCATTCTGTTCACGCTCGATGAGTCGACCTACGGCCGTGAGCTTGCTCCTCTGGCGGGTCACTATCCGTGCCTGAAGCTGGGACCACCGTGGTGGTTCTATGACAGCCCGGAAGGGATGCGCCGCTTCCGCGAGTACACCACCGAGACTGCGGGATTTTACAACACGGTGGGATTCAACGATGACACGCGCGCTTTTCTGTCGATCCCAGGACGTCACGATGTGGCGCGTCGAGTCGATTGCGCATATCTCGCCCGGCTAGTCGGGGAACACCAGATGGAAGAGGACGAAGCGCATGAAGTGTCGCTCGACCTGGCTTATCGGCTGGCGAAAGCTGCTTACAAGCTGTAGATCGATTTCGGGAAGAATTGTTGGCTTTTAGAAAGCTCAGGCTGATGCGGTGAGACGTCACTGACGCTAACACGCGACCCTCGCCAGTTTCCGCAAGCGTAGGCGTAATCGGTACGTCTCCTCTTTGTGGCAGGCAAGGCACAGAGTACGAATGTTCTCCAGATCGCATTCGCCGCCTCCTTCGCAAACCGGAACGATATGATCCGCGTCCCATAGACTCTTGCGGTTTACCGAACGAATGCCCCAATAATCCAGCATGGTTTTCCGATTGATTCCGCGAGCACGCTTGAGACGGCGGAACGCTTCGACCGAATCGATATGGCAAAGAGAACAGAGCCCTCGGTCGCGTGCGAAGACTTGTTGACGAAGATAGCCTGGATCGGTACGCAGCCGCCATTCATGGACACACCAGTCGGAGCAAAATGTCCGCCGTCGACCGCGTACTTCCAAGGCACACCAACGGCAGAGCGTGCGTCCGCTGGGACCTTTCGGCAGTTCAGCACGGACGGCGCGGCCGCCCGGCATGGTTCGCTGCTTGCTCATGCAATTCGCTCGCTCCGTATGGTAAGGGCACACCGGAAAGGGAGACTCCAGCTGTAGTTTGCAATTGGGTGCAGCGGGTCGCAAGGAATTGCGATATTTCGTATCCAGTTGGTCATCATTCCTCACCTGGCGCTGGTTAGCACCAGGCGTCCGAAGCGTTCCGGAACGTGGAAGGTCTTACTCATCGTAGGCTGCCATGTAAGTGATTTTCGATCGTCCGGCGGACCCTGCGCCCTGAAGAGATTGACTCGAAATGTTGTGCCTGAGCGAGGAGTTTTGGGGTCAATCGCAGAAAAGGGAATCCGCATGGCGCCATACCAGATGTTGGTGACGTGATCGATCCGCGCAGCAACTTGAAACCCTGAATTCCACGTCCAGCCGTCCTCATGGTGGGGTCGATTGAGATCGATGTCAAGATCCACCCATTCGCCCTGCGGTGATATCTCGAATTCTTTATAGCGGCGAATGTTCTGAAAATCGGAACCGACGAAGATCTCGGCGACGTCCCAATTCCACAGCTGGTTTGTTTCCGCGGTCGTGGTCGGGTTTGGTTTGAGGTTTAGTTTCTGGTAAGGGCAAACGAAAAGAATATAGAGGCTATCTTTTGTCCATCGAGAGCGCACCTCTGTCCGATAACCAGGAACCACTTTGCCCCAATTGTCATCGACTATGTAGATTGGTTTCGCCGCTTGCCAAAATGCGGACGCTGCGTTCGTGTCCAAGGGCACCGCGCGGGATGCTCGCAGGCTCTCAAAGGATGCGGTGCTCGAACTCTGCGGATGCGCTATGCCGGTCATGACAAGGAGAAAAAGAATTGCTGCCCCTTTCATCATAAGAGCTCCTTGGTGCCGCGATTGCCGGGGACGTTTCATCGGTAAGTGGTTTCGATTACACCTGCAGAAAATTTACCGCAATAGGTCGGGATGCTTATTTCATCATGAGCCGAGATTGGGGCGAGCAGGTTGCAACCCCTCGAAGATGTTCTTCTGGTCCAAACTTGAATGCTTCAATTGTTTCCAGTATGCATCGAGACCTGTTCTGCACACACCCACTCGCAAGTTTCCGGTTTGCTTGATGGAGTCAAAGTCTTTTGCTATTACGCGCACGCCACAGGGCGCCCAAAGGAGGGTCGACGGGGCTCGAAAGAAATCGCACGGTAGGGTCTGCACGATGAACTTCAGCAATCATCCATTCTCGCAGCAAAGAAATTTGTTCGATGACGCTTCCGGTACATGCGACTGTCCAGGGCGCAGAATCCACAGGTTGTGAGTGGGCAGAAGCGGGCGTTTCTAAACTTGTTCCTTTGCGCATGGCCAGCAGAACCAGGTCGGCGAGCTCTTCGCCGGATTGCTGAAGTACACGACGGGCTATGACATCACCTCCGGCGGCAGACTTCGCGACCATCGGGGCAAGCAGGGAAAACTCGACCACCGGAATGCGATTGCCGAGATCTACTAACTCCTCGACACTGTTTGTTTTCCATGCGGTGTGAAGCGCGGGAAGCAGGGACGTCTGCTCCTCGGCATCCATCGCGTGAAATATGGCGCGCAGTGCGAGCATTCCGATTCTGCTACCTGCGCCCTGATCGCTGAGGATTGGTCCCCAGCCGCCGGCGTGAAAGAGTCGACCGTCGCATGTGCGGCCGACGACATTGGAGCCCGTTCCCGCGACGACCAGAATGCCTCGACCCCCATGAAACGCAGCGTCGAGCGCGATCTCCTCATCACCACAAAGAACAATCTCGCCGCTAATTCGCGATGTGAGCGCGCTGCGCACCCAGTTAGCCGCACTGGGGATGGCAATACCGGAGAGTCCGGCGCAAGTCCTTGTGATCGAATCGAGCGCCACCCCAGACTGCACGGCGACGGACGATAAAAGTGCCGCGAGGTTGTAATCCGCCGTTGATTCATCTACGCGAGTGATTTTGATGCAACCGCCGTGCACGCGCGCCAGCACGTCGGCCCGAGTGCCCAGCACCGCCTGTGTTTTTGTCGCGCCCGCATCGATCCCGAGAAAATACTCCATTCGCTTACTTCTTTTGTTCCTGTGTGGGCTGGTCGGCGGGAATGTTCTTATGGGACGGCAGCACCTGCCAGATAGCAGGATCTTCTTCGCCGAGTACCCAGGAGCAGAAACCTTCCAGGCCGTCCTGCTTGACCAGGTCGTAGCGCGCTGCGAAAGTTCGCGAATCGGTGTAGAAAACCCACTCTCGATCCTGGGCCCGATAGAAGTAGAACCACGCCGTCTTATCGTCCGGATCCCACTGCAGCGTGGCATGGTAGGCGCGTGCTAGTTGCAGCGCGGCAGAGCCGCCGATGTATTCGGCAGAGTTGTTGGGAACGTTCTTTCCGCCGGGCGGCATTCCTGCAAACCAGTGATAACCGTACACCGGAATACCGAGCGAAAGTTTATCTTTGGGCACGACGGTCAGTGCGTACTTCAGATTTTCAATGACCCACGGATAGCCTGCGACAGGACCGGGGGGTGTGTAACGCGTGTGCTGGTCGTAGGTCATCAGGCAGATCAAGTCGGCGGACTGTGCCAGTGCTTTCAGATCGTATGCGCCGCGCCAGTAGCGATACATCCACGCACTGTACGCGGTCTCGCCCGGGTAGCCGGGTGCGTTGGGTACCGTGGCGATGGAAAGCTGGTAGCCCGCGGCATGCAGCGCGGCCGCAGTTTCCGCCACCGTTTGCGAGAGGGCGTCCCTATCCTGCCAACTGATGTCCTCAAAGTCGAACTGGATGCCAAGGTAGCCGTTCTGTCGGCACTCGCGCACCAGGGCTTGCTGCATGGCGTGGCGGGCCGCCGCATCATTGAAAAATTGATGGTACTGTTCCGGTCCCATGCCGCTACCACCAATGATCGGCATGACAGGGATGTGATGTTCGCGCGCAACCTGGATTACTTGCGGATTAGGGCCGCCCCAGACCAGACCATGCACGTCTACGGAGTACCAGGTGGGGACGAGAATGTCGATTTTGTCGGCATGATCGAGGAACGACTGAAGCGACTGCGGAGAACTGGTCATGTAAAACAGCGCTTTCGATTGTCCCTGGAGAAGCGGAGTACCGATCGCGAGCAACAGCAAAATACAAAAGATGCGCATTCAAGGACCCCCTGTGCTTCATCTGCATCTGTATGTCATCGCAAGCTTCGCTGAAGTCGAGACGATGATCTCCGGGTCATATCAAAGGCCCGGCACAGCGAGACACTTTGCTCATCTGCTCGTTGACCGAACCGCTCCACGATTCTAGAGCATTTCACTGTGCCGGCGTTTTTTTGGAGACCGATCCGCGCATCCTTCACGTTCCAGGAAAGCCGCGCCGTCTCCGCGGGCCTTCAAATATTTTGTTGCCCATTCGATATCGCCAACCATCGAACGAGATTGTCGGCGATGCGGACGTATGTTTTTGTCGTCTGATACATTGATCTGGAAAAGCAGGGGTGAAATCTATGCCCACAACCCGCCGCGTTTTTTTGTCCCGTACTGCCCTGGTCGCCGCTGGAACGGTTGCGGCAAGTGCAGGCGAGCCTGCCGCAGCGACCCTGCCGCCCGAATATCAACTGCCGAAGAAACCGGTGATCATCACCCGTGAAACCGGAGACAATAGCGTGGCCGAAGCGTATGCCATGCTGGAGCGTGGCGCGGATACACTCGACGCTGCTCTGCACATCTGCCAGGCACGGGAAGATGACCCGAATGATCACAGTGTTGGCTATGGCGGCTTGCCGAATGAAGATGGCGTGGTTGAGCTCGACGCTTGTCTGGTGCACGGGCCGACCTGTCGAGCCGGATCAGTCGCTGCGGTCCAAAACATTCGCCATGTCAGTTTGTTGGCGGAAACGGTAATGCGGCGCACTTCTCACGTGATGATGGTGGGTGCTGGAGCTGAGAAGTTTGCGGTCGCCGAGGGCTTCCATCGAGAGAATTTGCTGACGGACGACGCGCGAAAGATCTGGCTGCTTTGGAAAGAGCGCGGCAATGGATGGTGGGGTCCAGGAATCGACAGTCCAGACTGGAAGCCGCCGACGAGTACGCCGCCCGCCGGTGATCACAAATCGTTTATGGTGCCGCGGCATCCTGCGCCGGAGCATATGCCCATGGTGGCCCAAGCGGTGGGCGAATTGTCTGCTATGGCTGACCGGATGGGGATCCCACCGGGTTTGCGGCGCGAGGCAGTTCTTCAGGTTCTGTGGCCTACCACGGGCACTATCCATGTTTCCGCTCTCAACGGGAAAGGAGAAATGTCGGGAGCGACAACGACCTCCGGACTGGCCTGGAAAATTGCGGGGCGCGTCGGCGACTCACCGATTATCGGCGCGGGCTGTTACACAGATCGCGATGTAGGTTCGGCAGGCGCGACGGGAAATGGAGAGGACAACATTAAGGTGGCTGGAGCGCATACGATCGTGGACCAGATGCGCCAGGGTGCCAGTCCCAAAGATGCCGGCATGGAAGCCCTGCGCAGAATTGCGCGCAATTACAACAACGACATGACCCGCCTGCGCTATGTAGACATGATCTATTACATTGTCCGGTGCGATGGCGCCTATGCAGGAGTGTCGCTATGGAGCACACGGGGCACAGGCGAGCGGAAAACGTTTGTTGTTCACGATGGAGTCCAACGCACGGAACCCTGCGACTATTTATTCGAGGGCACCACCCAGAGTGTCCATCCATTCTGAAGCGAATCACGGATGGATGAAGTTTGCGTTGCCGCGGAATAGTTCCCGAGAGTGCCTGACGTCAAAGTTTTCGCAGCAGGATGGTTCCGGTCGCAGCACATTTCAGTCGCCCCTCGAGGATGACTCTTTGACCGATGCTCGGGATGGTAAGGATCAACACATCCCTGGAGCCGACGACCGGCCGAATCAGCTTTGGCTGCGGTTCGCCATCGAGGAACAGTGTCGCTTGCTGGATTGGATCCACGCATTCCGCCCATCCCGGCTGGGGAACGAAGCGCAAACGATACTGCGCGGCTGCAACGATCTTGTCGGACACATCGAGATGAAAGCGGTAGTTTCCCCACGTACCAACCTCATCGTAGGCCCAAGCCGTTGCGGGAGCGTTCCACGTTGGAGGCGGCGGAGTTTGAGTATCGAACACGGCGATGCGCCGAATCTCTGGTCGCGCCGCGCTTTCCATAGTTACCAGCCTCACCGCGTCGACCCGCGTTGGCGCGACCGGCTGAATTCTTTTGTGCCCGATCGCTGTGCCGGTGCCGAGTGTTATCCAGGTCTCGTCGCGGCGACCCTCTATTTTGTAACTCCGGACACGTTCTCCGAACGAGCAGTCTTCCTCGATGATGACGGTATCAATGCTGGCAGCAGATGTTAGCGGCAAGGAAACGATTGCACCCGAACCGGACGTCTCGGCGAGACTCTTGTTGAATCTGCGTCGAATCTCCTCGCCAAACTGACGGCCGCGGACAACGTCTGGTGCCGGCATTAGCCCGGTCGTGTCCGGCGGAAGATTGAGCAGCAGTTGAGCACCTCGTCCAATTGAGCGGTAATAGATATCCAGCAGCGCATCGAGTGTGAGGAGACGGAGCTGCTTTTCCTCACTCCAAAACCAGTTCGGACGCAGGATGGAAACATCCACTTCATTCGGCATCCAGACTGCGCCGTTGGGATCTCCGTTCAGCGCGGTTGCGACACCGGTTTTTGCATCGGCAGCGGTAATGGAATTCCATGCAGGATAGGGCACGAAGCCATTTTCGTTGCCGGCCCAGCGAATGGTTGCATGCGGTCCTTGAAAGATCATGGCGTGTGCGGCATACCGGTCAAGTATGTCGCCGACAGAGATAACATTCGAGCCGTCAAACCATATTTCCACCATCGGACCGTAGCGCGAGAGTACCTCGGTGAGTTGACGGCGATAGACGGCATTGTAGATTCTCTGCTGCGCGGGCGTTTTGCAGTGGCCGCCGACCTCTGCACCGAACGTAGCGTCGCGCGGTGAGACGTAGACGCCCAGCTTTAATCCGAATTTTCGACACGACGCGGAGATATCGGCCAGGACGTCACCATGGCCTCCGCGCCAGGGTGTGTTGCCGATGCTGTACTTCGTGGTCTGGGTCTGCCACATGCAAAAGCCGCCGGAGTGCTTGGCCACGAACACAATATATTTCGCACCCAGATCCACTGCCGTGGAGGCCCATTGATCCGTATTCAGCAATGCAGGATTGATCGCGGACAGCGGAGTGGACAAATTGTCCTGTTCAACTCCCTGCCACGTGTTGGGCGCGAAATGGACGAACATTCCCATTTCCAAATCCTGCCAGGCCAATTGGTCGGGGGTCGGTAACGCGAGACGCAGATGAGTATCCGAAGCCGCGATAGCGGCGGCCAGCGCGCAGGTGGGGCTGCTCGTCGTGGAAAATGCGGCGGTCATGCCGGCCAGAGTCGCGAGAAAGGTTCGACGGTCCATTTTTTTCTTCCACACGGAGTTGAGGCGCGAAAACGACGCGATCCATTTCGTCGGGCCATCCGATCTCCCAAAGGATACAGTAGATGTCGGAATGCACTCGCAATCTCGCGTCGGGAAAGCATTAATTACGTGTGCCGCAACGAGGACAGCAGGTGGCATGGCACAGCAGTCCGCGACGGCGGTCTACCTGAATCTGGTTTTCTTGGGTGTCCGGCCAGGAATTCAGCCGTATGGGAAGGGGATTCGGTGATGATGGTTTTAGAGATCTGTGTGGATTCGGTGGAATCTGCAATCGCGTCTGAACAAGGAGGCGCCCAGCGAATTGAGCTGTGCAGCGACTTGGCCGAGGGAGGAATCACGCCGAGCGCGGGGTTGATGCAGGTCGTTCGCAAGGCGGTCGCTATCGAGATGTTTGTTATGGTGAGACCCAGAGGAGGGGATTCATGCTATACAAACCACGAATACGACGTGATGAGGCAGGATGTCATGCAATCCAAGGATCTGGGAGCGGACGGTGTTGTCCTCGGTATGCTGACGAAGGATGGCGATGTCGATACTGCGCGCACGCGAGAATTCGTGGAGATGGCGTCACCCCTGCAAGTGACGTTTCATCGTGCGTTTGACATGTCTGCCGACCTCGATACATCGTTGGCTCGAGTGATCGAGACTGGCGCACACAGAATCCTCACCTCCGGCGGGATGCAGAGCGTAGCTGAGGGTGCAGACCGTGTTAAGCGTCTGATCGAGATTTCGAACGGCAAGATACGCATCATGGTAGGCGGAGGCATTCGCCGGGAAAACATCCATGAGATTGCGCTGCGCACGGGCGCAACGGAATTTCACTCTTCTCTGCGGACGAGAACGGACAGTCCAATGACCTTCCGAAATGACGCGCTGAAATTAGGCTCAGCAGGCGATGAGTTTGCGCGCTTTGTCGTTCTCGAGAAGAGTGTACGCAGTCTGCGTGATGCGTTGGACGATATTGCAGACGGGACTGTTGGGAGTTTGCCGAATTGAAGGTTCTCTACCCGGTGGAAGAAATCGCGGTCGTGTCTGCGCCAGTATCTTCCAGGTAGTGGGGGTCTGGGCCAGATCGTTCTGCGGCAACGCCTAAGAGAACCCGGTCTTTTTCCAGAGCCAATATCCCCCGCCCAGAAAGGTTACAAGGAGAATTGCAAGCAGACCGTCAGCCCAGGCCATGTTCATAGGTACGGTCGGACGGCTCGCTCCGTGGGCCAGCGCAACGAAAATGCAACACGCCGTCAAGATGATCACATAGTCCCACCACCCACGGCGTATCCCCTGAGTGTTTTTCGTGTCGGTGCCCGTCTGCGCCTGGAAAACGCGGGCATGATCCAGCGAATAGCGATCGCATTCGCGCGTGATGGCACGATCGGTTGAAGCGTGTTCTGCGCTGCTGGCTGCCGAGGTGCTGATTCCCAGCGCGCCAAGCAGCATCAACAACGATCCTGCGACGACGATCACGTGATGCGATGCATCAGTGGATGCCAGTTCGCCGAAAACCAGTGCGCCCCAGACGAGGCCCCACAATTGATTTGTGTTGGAAAGGGGGATCGCCCGACCGATTCCTATGTATTTTGTGGAATAGTGTTGAAACAGGTCGCCGATAACCCAGCAGAAGCCGCCTAGAAAGAGCCAGAAGACGGCGGAATGTGCCCTCTGCAATTCAATAACCAGGGGATGGATTCCTCCCCGCAGGCTGACTGCAAGCAACAGCATAGTAGCCAACTCGCCCACGGTGAAAACGGTGACGAAGGAAAGGGGATTCATGCCGCTTAGATAAGCTTTGCGGTAGGGGACATACATGGTGCCCCACATCAGGCTGGCACAAAGAGCCGCTAGGATGCCCTGACGGGCGTGGGCGGGAGCGATGAGGGAGCCGTGCATGGAACTGTAAGCCAGCATCAGGGCGGCGATCAAAATCGCGAGCGTGCCGCCCAGGACCTTCAGCCAGTTTCTGACACTTGCTCCGCGCAGTTCATTGAACAAGAGCCATCCCCAGAAAATTCCTACCAGGCAGTTCGTGTTCCAGAGGGGGAACGCAATGGCCAGACCTACGTCGCGAATGGCGAACACCGTTAAGGTGTTGGCAATGGCCCAGAGAGCGCCAGCCAGGACACCCCATACGATCAGGTGCCTGTTTTCCCGCACATCGGCCAGTACATAATTGCTTCCCTTCAGCAGGGAAGGAATTGTCCATTGCTCGACGAATACGCCGGCCACCATGCATAGTGAGATTGCAATGGGAGAGATGGTTGTGCTGGCGAGTTTGGCCGGAACTTCTGCCCCTCCCAGCCATGCCCCGGCCGCCAAACCGCAGACGACACCGACGCCGTGCATCGACTGCACCGGAGAGGCAGCTGTTTTCTTTACTTCTGTTGGCAAGCAGCTTCTCCCTTAGCGTAGATACAGTAAGACGGCAATTCCGAAAAGGAGCACGACCACGGGAATCCAGAAATGACTATCGGTGAGAATTGCCTTCCACATGACGCCCTTTCAGGGTGGTTTGGTGCACACCCATCCTACTCGACTCTCAACTTGCCCGGCACAAAATTCTCCGGATCGCTTAAGAGGAAAAGTTCTGCACTCCCGACCTATACTCGAAGGGTGCCGAGAACGCGAGCCGGTCGAGAAATTTTCTGGTTATATACCCGAATGCCGGTTGCTGTGGGCTGCGTTTGGAGAGAGAATGCTTCGGCGCGAATTCGCTTGAATCTGGAGTGATATGTGACGTTGAGATGGATCCGAACCACTCTGTTCTTTTCTGTGGCACTCAGCTGCATCTCCTCGCTTAGCTATGCCGACTCCTTCCCGCCCGATCTTCATTTACAGGGTACGATCACGCACGCGCAGAACCAGACCTACGTCCATGTCCCCTTCGCTGTCCCTGCCGGTGTCTTACGGTTGACGGTTAGGTTTCAATATACGAGCCAGGAACAGGGAACGAGACTTGATCTCGGAATATTTGATCCGGAGCGATTTCGCGGAGCGAGTGGAGGTAATAAATCGTCCTTTACCATCAGCGAAACCGATGCTACGCCTTCTTATCTGCCGGGACCAATCATTTCGGGTCGATGGTATCTGCTGATCGCTGTGCCGAATATCCGGCCGGATGTGGTCGCTCACTATACGGCCGACATCTTCTTTGAGACCAAACCGCAAATCGAATCCTTCTCGAACGGTCCGCTGCGCGAGGGACCCGCATGGTATCGCGGCGACCTGCACATGCACACCGGCCAGAGTGACGGCAGTTGCCCGAGCCAGACGGGGAAAGCGGTTCCCTGCCCGGTATTTGTGACTGCGGAGGCCGCGATGCGGCGCGGCCTGGATTTCATTGCAATCACGGATCACAATACCGTGTCGCAATATGACGGGATACGGGAGTTGCAGCCCTACTTCGACACGCTGCTTTTTATTCCAGGGCGCGAAATTACGACATTCTGGGGGCATGCGAATGCGTTTGGGATCACCCAATTCGTCGACTACCGCGTTGGCACCCCCGGCGTGCCAGACATCAACACTGTGGCCCGGCAAGTCAATCGTTTTGGAGGAATCATTTCCATCAATCACCCGAACGACCCAACCGGAGAAGATTGTCTCGGCTGCGGTTGGACTCCCAATCCGCCAGCCGATTTGCGCTTATTTTCCGCCATTGAAGCGGTGAATGGTGGTGCTCTGCGAGGCGCGAATTCCGGTGTCAGCTTTTGGGAGAAACGGCTGGATGAGGGATACAGAATCCCCGCCATTGGCGGCAGCGACAACCATCACCCCGCATGGCCGCTCGATCATGCTGACTCTGTAGGGATTCCAACGACCGTCGTCTACGCGCAAAACCTGTCGGTGGCCGCCATTCTCGATGGTATTCGCGCGGGTCATGTATTTATTGATCTCACCGGCTCTCGCAACCGCATGCTGGACATGACGGCTTCGACGCCAGGGCAGCCGACTGTAATGATGGGGGATACATTGCAGGCGCCTGCCGGCTCTGTTCTTCAGCTGGCCGTGCACGTGGTGGGATGTTCGGGCTGGATGTTGCAAATGCTGGACAATGATCACGATAATTCAGCGCTTTCGCCCCAGCTCGTTTCGCAGCAGGATGCGACCCTGCGCTTTACATGGCGCAGCGATGGGAAGCAGCATTGGCTGCTGCCACGAGTGGAAACACCTCAAGGAGAACTTGAGGTTCTGGGCAATCCAATTTATGTGAACCATTTGGGAAAGACTGACGAGACGGTTCACACAACAAATGGCAAGTGAAGGGGATCTAGCATCGTGTCAAGAAAGATTATTTCGATCGGTCTGCTGATGTTGTGCGGTTTGTTTTTCACCCCTTCCGGCACCTGCCAGCGCACTGCGATTCAGCCGGGGACTCGCACGTTGATGGACGCACACAATTGCTACCCATACGGCGACTGGTGGGCCGATCGCATCAATCGCGCCCTAGCCGCCGGTACTCCGCTTGCCATCGAACAGGACTTGAGTTGGTATACCGATCCGAAAACAGGAAAATCATGGTCGGTCGTCGCTCATGCGACACCGCTCACCGGACATGAGCCCACTCTTCAGACGTACTTCTTCGATCGCATCCGTCCCATCGCGGAGCGCGCTCTGCGCGAGAATCATCAGGACCGGTGGCCCTTGATCACGCTGAATCTGGATTTCAAAGACAACAAGCCGGAACATATAGCCTTTATTTGGGCCGTGTTGCAGCACAACCAGGCGTGGCTCACAACAGCACGGCGCACCGCGAATATCCATGATGTTCAGCCGCTTCACGTTGGGCCGATACTGGTTCTAACCGGTGATTCCGATGCCCAGCAAAAGGTCTTCTACGACCAGGTTCCAGTGGGGGGAAGTTTGCTTGTGTTCGGCGCGGTGCATACCAATACCCAGGATCCCATGGCCGCCCCTGATGTGCTTGAACCGGAGCACGAAAACAACTATCGCCGTTGGTGGAACAATCCATGGAACGTTGTGGAGGAAGGCGGACAGACGAAAGCGGGAGCATGGACTGCTGCGGATTTCGCGCGCCTAAAATCCCTGGTTCAGCATGCCCATGCGAACGGGTTATGGATTCGCTTCTACACACTCGATGGAGCCACGACCGCGGAGTTAAGTTGTCGCGGCTGGTTCCCAAGCTACAACTTCGGGTCGCTGGCGCGAGCGGAACAGCGCTGGCGCGCCGCCTATCTGGCGAAGGTCGATTATCTGGCGAGCGACGAATACGAACTGGTGTCGAATTACTTAAAACATCTGCAGGCCAGTGGTGCGACCTCCTCCAAGTAGGCCAGACCGGAGGGATTCTTTTGGATCCCATGGTGGCGGAGCAGGTGGTGCGCGGAACGAAACTGAACCGCCCGGAAGTCGATGATTCCTCGAATGCAAATCGGCGTGGAACGATTCGTCGCTGGCGTATCGGGGGTTCCGCCATTTATCTTAGAGGAGAGAGTGGATCATTTTTGAAGATGAAGGTGCGAAGGGGAACGACATGGCAACAAAGGTAGACCAGGCCGTCCAGAAAGACATGACCGCTGAGGTCTCAGAGTGGATCGAAGCGTTTGACGAGGTGGTAGCGCAGGATTGGGAGCAGGGCGCGGCGCTGCTCGCGGCTCTTCGTGCTCGCGCTCGTGAAGCTGGCGTACCCGCGGTCGGCGAGGTGGTTACGCCATACGTGAACACCATCCCCAAACATGACGAGGTTCCTTACCCCGGCGACCGCCATTTGGAGCGGCGCATCGAAGCTCTGCTGCGCTGGAACGCGATGGCGATGGTTCACCGGCAGAATAAGAATGACGCCGGAATAGGTGGACATATCTCCACATATTCCTCTCTGGCCACGTTGCTGGAAGTCGGTTTCAATCATTTCTTCAAAGCGAGCTATGGAGATCAACCGGGCGACTTGATCTATTTTCAGGGCCATGCATCCCCGGGAGTGTATGCCCGGGCGTATTTAGAAGGCAGATTTGACGAGGCCCGATTAGGCAATTTTCGCCACGAGCTGCGAGGCGAGCCGGGACTGTCCAGCTATCCTCATCCCTGGCTCATGCCGGATTTCTGGCAGTTCCCAACAGTCTCGATGGGAATCGGCCCACTGAATGCGATATATCAAGCCCGTTTCATGAAGTACCTTGAGAATCGTAACCTGATCGAAAAAACTAACCGAAAAGTCTGGGCTTTCGTTGGCGACGGCGAGACAGACGAAGTGGATACACTCGGCGCTATTTCTCTCGGTTCGAGAGAAAAATTAGACAACCTGATCTTTGTCGTCAACTGTAACCTGCAGCGGCTTGATGGTCCGGTGCGAGGCAATAAGCGCATCATCGATGAACTAGAGGCGACATTCAGAGGAGCGGGTTGGAATGTCATCAAGGTCATCTGGGGATCGGACTGGGATGAGCTGTTCGAGCGCGACCACCAGGGGCTACTGGTCAAGCGGATGGAGGAGTGCGTCGACGGTGACTACCAGGCCTTCAAAGCCAAAAACGGCCGTTATGTGCGCGAACATTTCTTCGGCAAATATCCTGAGCTTCTCAAGCTGGTTGAAGGCTGGAGTGATAAACAGATTTTCCGACTCCATCGCGGAGGACATGATCCCGCGAAGATTTATAACGCCTACAAACGCGCGCTCGAGCACAAGGGTGGCCCGACGGTCATTCTGGCAAAAACTATTAAGGGCTACGGACTCGGCTCCGCGCAGGCTCGGAACGCTACCCACTCGGAAAAGAAGCTGACCGACGAGAGCCTTGCAGACTTCGTCAAGCATTTTGATATTCCACTGCCCGAAGGCGCAGCGAAACACGCCGACTTCTATCGTCCGGATCCGAGCGATCCGGCGATCGAATATATTCAGTCGCGCCGCGCCGAACTGGGAGGCTATCTTCCTAAGCGTGAGGTCCCAAGGGTCAACTTTGATGCCCCTAAGCTGGAGTTTTTTCACGAATGGTTAGCGGGTTCCAAGGGACGCGATGTTTCGACCACCGGTGTTTTCGTCGCCATGCTACGCGGACTGATGAAGGATCCTAAAATTGGAAGGCTGATCGTGCCCATCGTTCCTGATGAAGGGCGCACCTTTGGCATGGAATCAGCGATCAAGCAAGTTGGCATTTATGCTCACGAAGGCCAGAAGTACACTCCTCATGACGCTGACATGCTGCTGTCGTATCGCGAGAATGTCGATGGCCAGATTCTAGAAGAAGGCATCACTGAAGCGGGTTCGATGGCGTCATTTACCGCGGCGGGGACGGCATATACGAACTACCGAGTGCCGATGGTGCCGTTCTATATGTACTACTCAATGTTCGGCTTCCAACGCATCGGAGACATGGCGTGGGCATTTGCCGATTCACGCGGTAAAGGGTTTCTGATGGGCGGCACCGCTGGTCGAACGACGATGCTAGGTGAGGGTCTGCAGCACCAGGACGGCCACTCTCCGGTACTCTCCGGCACCATTCCCACTTGCCTTACCTACGATCCGGCGTTCGCCTATGAGATGGCGGTCATCATCCAGGACGGGCTTCGTCGCATGTACGAAGCCGGGGAAGACTGCTTCTATTACCTCACCATGTACAACGAGGCGTACGCGATGCCCGCGATGCCTCATGTCGAGGGTATTCAGGAAGGAATCCTCCACGGCATTTATAAGTACAAGGCCGCTCCGGGCAAAGCGCAGGTACAACTCTTCGGCTCCGGCGCGATTTTGAACGAGGCCGTTCGCGCCCAGCAGATTCTCGCTGAGAAATACAAAATTGAAGCCGATGTCTGGAGCGTCACCAGTTACAACGAGCTGCGTCGGAACGCCCTGGATGTCGAGCGCTGGAACCGCCTTCATCCCGCCGAGAAGGAGCGCGTGCCTTACGTCGTGAGTGCGCTTGGAGGCGCTGCCGGTCCGATCGTCGCGGCCAGCGATTATTTGAAGTCAATGTCCGATAGTCTCGCGCCGTGGCTGGGTTCGCGATTGGTTTCCCTTGGCACTGACGGCTTTGGCCGTTCCGATAATCGTGAACATCTGCGCCGGCACTTCGAAGTGGATGCCGAATCCATTGTTGCGGCCACACTCTCGAAACTGGCGCGCGAAGGTGCTATCCAGTCCGACATCGCGGAGAAAGCGTTCGCGGAACTCGGTCTGGCGACCGAAAGCGCAGGAGCTGCTCGCGCTTAAGCCGGGGTGGAACGGCGCAAACGCTACGTTTGCCCTACAGGTGCGCCGTTGCGAGCATACTGCCCATCGCGTCCTGATCTTTTCGGAGCATCGACGGCCTGCGGCGCGCGGTGTGATGCGACTGTGAATGCTGGCTCATGTTTTTGGCATCGTGGACAGATGGACAATGGCTGCTGCTGCGGTGATCTTTACCTCATCTTTTTGATCCTTCAGTCCATTTGTTAAATTGGGCAATACTGAAGGATCTCCGCGCCTGGCCAGGGCGTCGTACGCCGCACCTCGAATCACCCAATCTTTGTCAAGCGTGGCGGCTACGAGTGCTTTTGTTGTGAGTGGATCCGGATCCTTCGCCAGGATTTTAATGGCCGTGGCTTTCACGAGTGGTCCTTTCACCTCACTCTCATGAATCGTTTGATACGCCTGCAGACCAATTCCTCCGAATGGGACGAATCCGATCCCCTGTTCGAATGCCATATCCTCCATCTGCT
Organism: uncultured Acidobacteriota bacterium; assembly: GCA_963756315.1. Taxonomy (GTDB): domain Bacteria; phylum Acidobacteriota; class Terriglobia; order Terriglobales; family Acidobacteriaceae; genus JAKAAZ01. The sequence continues at coordinate 681,682 of CAVWNI010000008.1, read as the reverse complement.
GGGGATGTCGCATCAAGTCGTCTAATTGCTCCTCCTGGCTGCCGATCAGACCTTCGCCAGACTTGCGCTGGCCAGTGAGGACGGCGTAGTAGACGCTGTACCCCTTTTCGTCGCCAAGCTGAATCAGGGATTTGGCCGCAGCCATGACCACGGCGCCCTCTTTGTCGCTTTTTGCCACCGCGGTCAAAGATGGAATTACACTCTTCGAGCCCATGGCGCCGAGCGACAGTGCCGCCGCACCGCGCACCTCTGGGTCTTTATCCTTCAGACCCTCCTGTGCCATGCTGACGGCCTTGGCGTTGACGGGGATCAGTTGCATCGCGCGCATTGTCGCAACGCGCTGATCGGTATTCTTGCTTTCGGCGCTAGCACGCAGTATGGACCACGCCTGTTCAACCGGCGACTGGGCGAAGCCTAGATTCGGGGCCAGCGACCATAAAACAGCGACCAGGATCGCTGCCAGCGACAGCTGAAAACTCGATTTTCGATTGCTCAACGTTCGCATTCGTCTCCTCTTTATGAGAAACGGTAGTCCTCGAACCTGCGCAGCCGAGATTTCGTCCGGCAGGTTGAGGAGATCTAATCAACCTGTAATGAGGGATGAGCTATAAATCTAGACCCCGCGTGGGGAGTCTGCAACTGTAATAGACCGCCGGAATGAATTCGCAGGCTGGAGAGATAATTTTCCGCCATCGAGGGCACACTTGGCTGCTCATCCCAGACCTCGCAATCACGTTTCGGTGTGCTTTCGTCTGACCGATACCCGTTCTGGCTGGTTGGACCTTCGAACCGCCACAAATATTGAGTCACGAATTCACGAACACTTCATCGATCGCGCGGTTTGATTCACGGACGCTTCATCATTGGTTGGAATGCCCTGATGTATATCTTTGGCAATTACTTTTTCTATTTCACCCCCAAAGGTAGGAAAGGGCATCCCATGTCTTTGAAAATCTGTTTAGCTTTATTCGTATTACTCGCCGGAGTAGCGAATGCCCAGGATGTTCCCATATCGAAGCACGTATGGGTTCTCGCCGAAGAAAACCACAGCTTTGAACAAGTCGTCGGCAACTCTCAAATGCCGTACTATAACCAGCTAATCAAGCAATATGGATTGGCGACGCAATTTTATTCTGATCAACATAGTTCTCTTCCAGCATTAATGTGGTATGTCGCTGGGGCTACGGTTGAGACCAACAACGACACGGTGTCATGCGATCACGGCAATGACAACATTGTTCGTGAGCTGTTACGAAGCGGCTACACCTGGCGATCGTATCAAGAGGACATGCCCTCTGCTGGTTATCAAGGACTGTATGGCGGTCCAGACAGTGTCTACGCACGCAGACACAATCCACTCATTGACTTCACAGACGTATGTCCGGGAACAGGCCAGGACATAGACAGTGTTCCTTATACGCAAATGGCAACGGATTTCGATCTCGGCAATGTTGAGAACTATGCCTTTATCACGCCGGATCTGAACGACGATGCTCACAACGGAACACTTCAGGCAGCCGATCAATGGCTTCAGTCGAAGCTTCCTGCCATCCTGGCCAGACCGGAATTCGGACCCGGTGGCGATGGCATTCTCTTCATTATTTGGGATGAAGGGAATGTGGATGGTACCGATAACCGTTGTTCCGCCACTGTTGCGGCCGGGTGCGGTGGACGGATCGCCAATCTGATAATTGGGCCGCGCGTAAAACCGGGCTATCAGTCAACCATCACCTATCATGGCGAGAATGTACTGAAGACGATCTGCGTGGCGATGGGATTGACAACGTGCCCAGGCGCAGCGGAAAGTGCTGCGCCGATGGCGGACTTTTTTACCAGCGGGATTTCGTTTCCTAGCCACTCAGACGGTGTTGTTATTTCAGCTCCGGAAAATAGGGCCAGTATCGTTGGATCTGTCCACCTGATCGCTTCTGCGTCAGAAAGTCAGGCGGTGAGCCAGACACAAGTCTGGGATAACGGTGTGAAGCTGGGAGTGTATGGGAGCCAGGTCGATGCTATTTATGATCTGTCACCTGGCAGCCATAAAACTACGGTTCTCGATTTGAATTCTTCCTATACAGTGATCCATCAAACGACTGTAACTTATACCGTCCAACCACTGGTCAACGGGGTACAAATCGTTCCACCTAATCCGAATGAAACAATCAGCAAGTCAGCGATCAAAATTGTTGCCCAGGCAAACGAGTCCGTGCCCGTTAGTCAGATGCAGGTCTGGGATAATGGAGTCAAACTCGGCTGGTATCCCGGGGCGAACGTGAACCAATACTACACACTAACGCCTGGCTATCACACTGTGACAGTTATGGATCTAGATGGCAGTTACAACATTATTCATCAATCGAAGGTTTTGTATTCTGTGCAATAAAGCAGATCCGATGTTTCAAGATCGCTCGGCTTGCCAGGTCGAGTCGAGGCGATATTTTTCGAGAGGAGGTGAGGAGATTACTTGACCGCGATTCGATCTCACGGATCGAGCGACGAACTGATTGCGGCTGCGCGGAGCGTCGGCTTGGTCAAGGACATCCGGGCACGCCTGCGCCACGCGAAGGCGAATCACTGCAGACAAGTAGATGCAGGCGTTGCCGGAGGGGTGAAGAAGATGACGAGATGCGTCTAGAAAGGCGCTCAGGAAAGGATTTATGGTAGGCACGAGGAGACTCGAACTCCTGACCTCTACCGTGTCAAGGTAGCGCTCTAACCAACTGAGCTACGCGCCTACAGGTGCTTTGTCGATTCTAATGCGAGCAGGGCGCGGGGGCAACCCGCACATTCTATTCTCGCCAAGGTGCGTTAGGATGGATCAGGAAGATTCCCATTCTCGTGTTCCGCCAATTACGCGCATTACCCAATCAACTGACGCTGCTGCGGTTGTCGATCGTGCCATTTCTGGTTCTATCGATTCTGGATGGCCACTATCACCGTGCTTTTATATTGATGGTGGTTGCTGGGGTCAGCGACGGCCTGGATGGAGCCCTTGCCCGCATCTTCCGGCAACGCACAGAGCTTGGATCCTACCTGGACCCCATTGCGGACAAACTGCTGTTGAGTACGCTGTTTCTAGTGCTGACGCATGTCGGCCTGGTGTCTATGCGAATCACGGTCATGGTCTTCAGCCGGGATCTGGGGATCATCATTGTGTCGGCGCTGTTGTATGCCACCACAGGCACGCGCGACTTCCATCCCAGCCTGGTTGGAAAGGCGAATACATTGGCGCAAATTCTGGCGGTCTGCAGCGTAGTTCTGGCTCAGACGCATCCCGCGCGGTGGGTATTATGGACAAGACACGCGGCACTCGAAGCAACGCTATGGCTGACCGTGCTTTCCGGGTTCCATTACTTATGGCGCAGTGGCCGGAGGCTGGGATCACCTGCGGAAACCGGGGTCAGCGTGAGTGGGTAGACAGGCAATACCTGTCATGGGATTGAGGCTATGCGGTGCGACTCCCGGATGGTCACCTCGCAGGACACAGAGCGCCGCGATAACTTGCATTTTTACTCATCGCTCTGCTCAGCGTTCTTCAGGTTCTTCTCTTCGATGGCCATATCGGTGAATTCGTGCGAGTCGAAGACCTCGCCGCATTCCAGACATTCGACAAATTCAGCGTCTTCTTCGCGCGTGAGGACGCGCACACGTGGGTGTTTGCAGGGTTCCATAACTGTAGGTTTAGATGCGGGTGTCTCCCGATTCCGCAAGTGTCCCGTAAGTAGATGTTGTTTGTCAAAAGAAAATTTAAAAACCATCCGAGCGGCTAACCATTCTGCCGCGATCATGATTATCGTGCGAGTTGGAGGTGCGGGCACCGATACGCTATTTCAGCATTCCGCATCATTCCAGCATTCCGTATTTCTGCTGCGGTATTTATTTTCATGAAAAACGCGGAGGGGGCGCGGGTCCGAAGCGATGTCGTGCCCATCTGACACAGCCCCCTCGACGTCCCTGCGTCTCTCCACGCGCGCAAACTGGTCCTGCACGACTTTAAAAACATTTGGCAGAATGCCTGACGGATTCCACAACCAAAGGATCCGGGACAGTCGTTTCCATTGTGGCCGTTGGCTGGTGCATCTGCGATGATGCAGTTTGTTGCGTTTTGGGGGGATTAAGGCGCGCAGGTGCCTTGAAGTCAACTGTTCGTCTCGTTATCACCGTTCGGAGCTGGGGCTTGCAACTCGGACTGAATCAGTCCTATAATGGATTTGTGGGTCGGGCAAGCAAATGTTTTTCCCAACGAGGTCGCCGACCGCTGACTGGAAATCTATGCTGCGTCTCACGAAAAAGGCGGATTACGGTCTGATGGCCCTCAAGCACCTTGCGGAGCATCCAGGTGCGCCGACGCAGAGTGCCAAAGACATGGCGGAGGCGTACCACATTCCACCGCCCCTGCTAGCCAAGATTTTGCAAACCCTTGCCCGTTCAGGCTTGGTCATTTCTCACGCCGGTTTGCATGGGGGCTATTCGTTAGCTCGGCCTGCCAATGAGATAACGGCTTTTGAAGTCATTCGATCCATCGAAGGGCCGCTGTTTATCGCCTCCTGCACAACCAGTCATGGGGATTGCGATCTGTTGAGTTCCTGCATTGTGAAGGAGCCACTGAGAAAGTTGAATGACACCATTCGCGATTTACTGAACGATATGCGGATCTCCGATCTTTGTGATGAATCTAAATTGCAGGCATCCGGGTACACACGAAGCGCGCAGTCGGGCCAATTGGTCACTTTAGCTGGTTCCCCGTCGGTGCGTGCTTAGAGCCGTAAGTATGAAAGTGTTCTGTCCAACAGAGGAGCGTCAATGACTACCGTTTTAAGCGAGCCGAAATTGCCAGCCGGAGTCCAACTACCCATCTATATGGATAACCATGCCACCACGCCGATGGATCCTCGGGTGCTGGAGGCAATGATTCCATTTTTTACCAACAAGTTCGGAAACGCTGCCAGCAGGAATCATTCCTTTGGTTGGGAAGCTGAGCGAGCAGTCGATCTGGCGCGCGAGCAGATTGCCAAATTGATTGGGGCGACGGCGAAGGAGATTATCTTCACCTCCGGCGCGACGGAGAGCAACAACCTGGCCATTAAAGGGATTGCGGAAATGTACCGCGAGCGCGGTAATCACATCATTACCCAGGTTACGGAACATAAGGCTGTGCTGGACACCTGCAAGCGGATGGAAAAGCAGGGTTGTCGAGTAACGTATCTACCGGTGAACGCCGATGGACTGATCGAGATGGACGATTTGAAGCGGGCCATCGACGACAAGACGATTCTGGTTACCATCATGTTTGCGAACAATGAGATTGGCGTCATCCAGCCGATGGAGGAGATTGGCAAGCTTTGCCATGAACGCGGCATCCTGTTTCATACGGATGCGGTGCAGGCAGTCGGTAAGATTCCTGTCGACGTGAACGCGATGAACATCGACGTGTTGTCGCTTTCCGCCCACAAGATTTACGGGCCGAAGGGAGTGGGCGCGTTGTATGTTCGCCGTCGCAATCCCAGAGTGCAGATTGCCGCGCAGATGGATGGCGGCGGTCACGAGCGCGGGATGCGTTCCGGAACCCTGAATGTTCCGGGAATTGTGGGGTTGGGGAAGGCGTGTGAGATTGCTCGTTTGGAAATGGCCGACGAGGCAGCCAAGCTGATCGCAATGCGCGATCGCTTGCAGAAGAAGCTCGAGTCCAGCCTCGACTTTATCCATGTAAACGGAACAATGCAGCATCATCTTCCGGGAAATTTGAACATGAGTTTCATCCACGTGGAAGGGGAGTCGCTGCTGATGGGCATCAATGATATTGCCGTCTCGAGCGGATCGGCTTGCACCTCAGCGACGCTGGAGCCATCTTATGTGTTGAAGGCCCTTGGACTGGGAGATGATGTGGCGCACAGTTCCATACGCTTCGGTCTGGGACGTTTCAATACACAGGCGGAAGTCGACTACGTGGGCGACAAGGTGATCGACGTGGTGCAGAAGCTGCGTGAGCTTTCGCCACTGTATGAGATGGCGAAAGAGGGCATCGATTTAACCAAAGTTCAATGGCAGGCGCACTAAAGTTAGCGGACGCGCCATCTTTGCTGTCCAAGGGTGGCTATAGTTTTTCTAAGTTGCAGAGATTCGGAGGATGGAATGGCATACAGCGATAAGGTAATTGAGCACTACAACAATCCGCGCAACGTGGGTCAAATGGACAAGAACAGCACAGCAGTCGGCACAGGCCTGGTCGGCGCGCCGGAATGTGGTGACGTGATGCGGCTTCAGATCAAGGTGAATCCGGAAACGCGCATCATTGAAGATGCCAAGTTCAAGACTTTCGGATGCGGTTCCGCGATTGCTTCCTCGTCACTGGCCACCGAGTGGGTGAAGGGCAAGACGGTCGATGAAGCACTCGAGATCAAGAACACCGACATTGTGAAGGAACTGGCGCTGCCGCCGGTGAAGATCCACTGTTCGGTGCTGGCCGAAGATGCAATTCGCGCCGCCATCGGCGACTGGAAAAAGAAAAACGTTGCTGTGGTCGAACAGGCCGCTTCTCCAGCCGCCGTCGCCGCTAATTAATTGCTTGTGGGGAGTAGTTAGCCGGCACTGGCGGGAAAACCTCGGCACGGAGAGGATACGGAGATGAGCGCACTGGAGCCCATTGCAATCAGCACGGCGGATCAAGCGACCGACCACGCCGGCGGCTCGTCTGCAGGGAGAACTTTGGAGATTTCCGGTGCCGAGAACGCCTCTGCCAAGGGGATACACGTGACCGATCGCGCGCTGAAGCGGATTCGGATTGCGATGGCAAAAGAGAGTATCGCTCCCGAGCAAGGCGGCCTGCGTCTGGGTGTTCAGGGCGGTGGATGTTCCGGGCTGTCGTACAACATCCGTTTCGACACGCAGCCAAGGGAACGTGACCGTGTTTATGACTACGACGGTGTTCGCGTCTTTGTTGATCCAAAGTCATTTATTTATTTGAATGGCATGACATTGGATTATGAAGAGACGTTGATGCGCCAGGGCTTCAATTTCATAAACCCAAACTCTACCAAATCGTGCGGTTGCGGTTCGTCCTTCTCCGGCTGACCTGGTCGAATTACGCTTTGCGGAAACCAGCCTTGCGAGGCTTGGCAGGGTTCAGGATCTGCAAACGCTGAGAGAACAGACATGACCGTCATCGCGGAACCATCGAAGAAAATGATCTGCTGGTCCTGCGGCAGCGAGAATGAGGTGGATGCACAGGTTTGCGCAAACTGCGGCAAGCTTCAGCCGCCCACGCCGACGGACTATTTCGGCTTCTTTGGACTGCCTCGACGGTTCGCATTGGATCGCGTTGCTCTGGAAAAGCAGTTCTACCAATTGAGCCGGAAGTTGCATCCAGACTTGTTCGCTCGCGCCAGTGCCGAGGAGCAGACATGGAGCCTGGAGAGAAGTTCGGTATTGAACGATGCATGGCGAACATTGCGTGAGCCGTTGGCGCGGACGGAATATCTGCTGGGCCTTTTGGGAATTCGACTCGAAGAACAATCCCGCGATGCGAGCGACCGAGCGGCGGCCAGTGGAACGGACAAGCAGCAGGTTGTGCCGCCCGATCTGCTGGAAGAAGTTTTCGAGTTGAATATGCAGTTGGAAGAGATGCGGATGGCGAAGGCCAGCGGAGCCGACGATCCGGAGCTTCGCGGAAATCTGGAAGCAGCGAGAAAGAACTTTGATCAGCAATTGAAGGCGTCGGAACAGGATTTGCAGTGTTTGTGGACCGAATGGGACTTTGCCGAGGACGCGAATCGCGAAGAGGCGCGGGCCGCTGCGCAACGGAAAATGGTCGACCTGCTCAATCGTCGCAGCTACGTCCGCAATCTGCTGCGCGATGTGGAAGATGCGCTGAAAAGCTAGCGAACGACATCTCTGGAAATGGAATGAATGAAGCATGGCAGATGAACGGGTAGTAGGCATCGATCTGGGCACGACCAACTCGCTGATCGCTTTTATGCAGGGAGACCAGCCAGTGGTCATTCCCGGCGAAGACGGTTCGAACCTGGTGCCCTCGGTGGTTGCGCTGGCTGCGGACGGCCGATTCATCGTTGGCAATGCTGCGCGCAAGTATCTCCTGGAGACTCCGGATCATGCTATCTACTCCGTGAAACGGCTGATGGGCCGCGGAGTGGAGGATGTCCAGGCGGAGCTGAATTTTTTCCCTTTTCGGCTGGCCGAGGACCTTGCTTCCGGCGAAGTGCTCCGCATCAAACTGGGTGGGCGCGAACTCACTCCCCCGGAAGTATCCGCCTACATTCTTCGTCAACTCAAGCACAACGCAGAGCGCTTCTTTGGTCCGGGTATTGTCGTCAAGAAGGCGGTCATTACTGTACCTGCGTATTTCAATGATGCGCAGCGTCAGGCAACCAAAGATGCAGGAAGAATTGCCGGGTTGGAAGTGTTGCGGCTGGTGAATGAGCCGACAGCGGCCGCGCTCGCGTATGGCCTGGATAAGAAGAAAGACGGCATCGTCGCTGTATACGATTTTGGCGGCGGCACATTCGACATCTCCATCCTGAAACTGCACGAAGGCATCTTTGAAGTGATTGCCACCCACGGTGACACGCACCTGGGCGGAGATGACATTGACAATCTGTTGATCGCGATTGCTATCGAGGATATTGCCGGCGATCTCGGCTTGGACGTGCGACGCAATGGGGAAGCCGTCCAGGCGATTCGCAAAGCTGTGATCGACGCAAAAATCGCGCTGTCCGCGGAAAGTTCTACCACACTCGACGTTCACCTGCCGACGGGCGAGCGCTATCAGAGAGAGATCACCCGCGATCAATTTGAGCAGTTGATTCGTCCCGTCATTGAGCGGACCATTGCACCCTGTCGCCAGGCAATTCAGGATGCAGGCATCGAGATTGAAGAGATCGGCGAAGTGGTTCTCGTCGGGGGCTCGACGCGGATACCCAGCGTTCGCAGCTTGGTCGACCAAGTGTTCGGATTGGCCAAACGGGGAAAAAAGCCTCACGCCGAAATGAATCCGGACGAAGTGGTGGCACTCGGGGCGGCGGTGCAGGCCAACATTCTCGCCGGCGATTCGACTGCCACGAACGATATGCTGCTGCTGGACGTCACGCCTTTGTCTCTCGGGATTGAGGCACTCGGTGGAGTCGTCGCGCGAATCATTCAGCGCAACTCCACGATTCCAGCCTCCGCGACCGAACACTTTACGACCGGCATCGATGGTCAGACGAATGTTGCGATCCATGTGCTGCAAGGGGAGCGTGAGTTAGCGAAGGATTGCCGCTCCCTGGCACGCTTCGACCTGAAAGGCATACCTCCCATGACCGCGGGTATGCCGCGGATTGAGGTGAAGTTTCTCATCGATGCGAATGGCATCCTCCATGTGACGGCACGCGAACAGCGCAGCGGCAAACAGGCTGAGATTGAAGTGAAGCCCACCTACGGCCTGACCGATGAGCAAGTCGAGACGATGATCCTGGATTCGTTTGACCACGCGGAGGATGATTTCCGCGAACGGCAACTGATTGAAGCCAAAAGCGAGGCTGAAACCATCCTGATCGCGGTGGAGAAAGCACCGTCAAGTCCGGCATGGAAGCTCTTGAACCCGGTAGAAGTGGCCCGCATCCGCGAGACGCGCACGAATCTGGAAGAGGCGCGCTGCGGAAACGATTATCATGCGATCCGGAACGCAATCGATGCGCTCGATTACGCGACCCGGAACTTTGCGGAGTTGCAAATGGACGCGGCCGTTCACTCTGCGATGAAGGGTAAGACGATGGATGCCGCCGGTAAGCAGATGGGCGACGGTCCCACGGCGCCGCATCCGATGGCTGCACCGGAGTTCGAAACTACGCCGACTGAAACTGAAGTTCAAAATAAGTGAGAGCAGCCTATGGCACATACCAGTAGCATTGAAACGGACAAGCCTATCGATCTGGCCCAGCCACCGGCAGCCGGCGTCGTTCGAGTGACCTTTCTTCCTGAAGGTCGGACGGTCGAGTTCGACTATGGAACCATGCCCTACGATCACCACGGCAAGCCCATGTCCTTCCTGGATGTGGCGGAGAATTTCGGTATCTTTCTGGATCACGCCTGCGGGGGAGCCTGCGCCTGCACCACCTGTCATCTCTGGGTTAAAGAGGGCGCATCCGGAATCAGCGAGGCCGACGACGATGAGTTGGACCGCATGGAAACAGCGGCGGATGTTCAACTGAACTCTCGCCTGGGCTGTCAGGCCGTCATTACCGGGCCGGGTAATTACGTGGTCGAAATTCCCAAATGGAATCGCAATTACGTCTCCGAAGGTAAACCGCTGTCTTTGACGGAGGAGACCGCGAAGCCCTCCAATTCCTAATCAAGCCCAAAGGAGTTCGCCGTGCCCCAGATCACCTGGAGTGATGCTGAAGAAATTGGAATCCTGTTGCAGGAGAAATTTCCCGAGACCGACCCGCTGACGGTTCGATTTACGGAGCTGCATCGTTTCGTGACCGAGCTACCTGGCTTTAGCGACGATCCGCAAAAGTCCAATGAGGGGAAACTGGAAGCGATTCAGATGGCGTGGTACGACGAGTGGAAAGACGCAGGCCAATGAGGGCTTGGTGGTTGTAAAGAATGACGAGCACGGCCATCGTTGTTGTAGATAAGACCGGCAACGGCTATCAAGGCTGTGGGGAACCTGACCGGTCGGCAGTGCTGCCATTCCAGGCATCGAGGCTTCCGCTCGCTGGAGCGTGTCCCCTTCCCGGACGGCAATGTGGACTTCTTCCGGCCCTGGGCGTCTGTTTACTTCGAAAAAGGCGAGAAAATAGCACTTTCGGTGTGCCTCGGAGCGAAAGGCGGCATCCTACATTAGATTAACCGCGGCCCCGTTTTGCGCGCGAGATGATTGCCGGGAAGATCTTTACAGCCATGCAATTGAGATCCACGTACAGACCACGAGTCTTGCTTGTTCTACTGATTGTTGCTGGGGCACTGCGACTGCCGAATGCCTATGCTGCGTCCTGCAAAACCCAAGCGCAAATGACACCTGCCGAGCGCGCCGCGTTGTTGAGCGCCGCGCAGGCCCTGGCTGGTGATGTGCAAAGCGGGAACGTGCAGGCGCTTCAGACCAACACCATTCCGGCGGTGGCGGCGAATTTCGGCGGAATTGCCGCTTCTGCAGCAAATTTGAAGCCCCTGGTGCAGCACGCCTCCATGACCGTTTCAAACCTCTATGTGATGGATGCATCGACCGATCCGGCGGGTGCTCCGCGGACCGATTTCTATTGCGGCAATCCGATCGTCGTCCTGAATTTTACCAATCTGCCGCCAGCCAAGTATGCCTTGGCGATTGTTCACGCCACGGGCGTACCGCAGCCGCAGCAGATCTCAATGGTTTTGTCCGCAACGTCCGACAGTCACTGGATGCTGGCCGGATTTTTCAGCAATCCCATGATGAAGGCAGGCCAGAACGGGCTCTGGTACTGGGCGAAGGCGCGTCAGTATGCCCAAAAGAAGATGGATTTAGCCGCATGGTTCTACTATCAGGCTGCGGCGCAACTTCTGGATCCGGCACCGTTCTTAGCTAGCCCCAATCTTCAGAAGCTCCAGCACGAAGCGGACGAAATTCGACCAGAAAATCTTCCCGGCGCGAAATCAATAATACTCAACGTACACGGCTCACCATTTGAGATTACCGCGATCCACCCGACCACGGCGCTCGGGGGACTGGACCTGGAAGTCCATTACGTTCCTGACTCTGCGCAGCTAGCGCAGTTGCGCGACCCCACGACATCCCGGAAGCAGGTGATCGACGTAATGACGGCGCTGCTGGCGCTGCACCCAGGACTGCGTGAGGCGTTTCGAGGCATCTGGCTGCGCGCCGATCAAGGCAACGTGTCTGTATTCGCATTAGATTTGCCGATGGATCAGATTCCAGCGGGGACGCAGTCGGCGACCAACCCGACTCCAGTGGCAATGACGCAAAACCCGCCAATCTTGAGCACATTCGATCCAACCAAGCCGGAGGTTCAGCCGAGCCTTGATGTGGATCGCGACCCGGTTCTGTCGCCGGATGTTGAACCCAAGATTCCGTCGCCAGGGGCGTCGACAGCAAGTACAGGCCAGGCCGGCGAGATTCAGAAAGGGAAGGGCGGCATCTACACGCTGCGCGAAAATGTGAATGAGGTTGTGCTGAACTGCACAGTGGTCGACGAAAGGAAGAAACTGGTCAGAGATTTAAAACGCGGCGACTTTGAAGTTTGGGAGGATGGCGTTCCCCAGACCATTGACTCATTTCAGTTCCAGGATCTCCCAGTATCCATGGGCATCCTCGTCGATAATTCTGGGTCCATGCGTGACAAGCGCGCTGCTGTGGATGCGGCAGCTCTGGACTTGGTGAAGGCTTCCAATCCTGAGGACGAAGCCTTTGTCGTTAATTTTTCAGACAAGGCCTATCTCGATCAGGGCTTTACCTCGAACGTCAGCGCGCTGGAGCGCGGTCTCTCTCACTTCGATACTCGTGATACGACCGCGTTGTACGATGCTGTTGTCGCCTCCGCGGACGAGCTTGCCAAGCAGGGAAAGCAGCCGAAGCAAGTATTGCTGATCATTACGGATGGAGCAGACAACGCATCCAGGTTGAGTCTTGAGCAAGCTGCCCGCCGAGTGCAAAGCCTGGGGGGACCGGTTGTGTATTCCATCGGACTGCTGTTCGGGGACGACAAGGCAGAAGCACAGCAAGCGAGGACGGACCTAGAGACGCTGTCGCAGGATACGGGCGGCATTGCCTATTTTCCGGAGTCTTTGCAGGATGTAGACGAGATTGCGGAGGAGGTCGCTCGTGATATCAGAAATCAGTACACCATCGGGTATCATTCGACCAAGCCGGCCAGTCTCGGGGGTTTCAGGTCGGTGCGGGTTGAGGCGAAAGCACCGGGTCATGGCAAGCTAATCGTGCGGACGAGCAGGGGATATTATCCCGAGGAAACGCAGCGTACGCAGGCAGTGCAAACCGCGCAAGCGGCGCCGTGATACAGGCGTTGTCGATCGATAGCTTGATTAGAGGTGGTCGAGCTGAAACTCAATCGCGTAGTGGCCGCGTCTAGTGCAGGAGTTTACGACGTCAGGGTGTGCCGGTTCGCGCAATCAAGAGAAAAGGGAACCGTGAACGGCTCCCTTTTTCTCGTTGAAGATTGGGGTCATCAATCCAGGTGGAAGTCTACCTCAAGGACCATCTGGACAGGAACTGGATGTCCCTGATACATGGCCGGCCGGAATTTGTACTGTCTCACCGCTTCGATTGCCTTTTCATCCAGTCCCATCCCCAGGTGACGCGTCACATGGATGTCTTCCGGATTGCCTTGTGTGTCCACGATCAGGGCGATCGACACAATGCCCTGATACCTGGTCCGGCGCGCCGCGTCGGTAAAGTCCGGCTCAACGGAATGAATCACGCGTGGTGCGATCACTCCGCCGCCCACGCTCATCACGCCTCCGCCATAGCCGCCGACTGTTCCCGATCCGATGCCGGCGCCATTCCCTGCTCCGATTCCACCACCACCGCCTTGGCCAAAGCCAGAACCACTACCGCCGCCTTCTGAGGCCAGCACGATTTGAGACGATTGGGTCGCCCCGAGGTTTGGCAGATTGTTGTTCGGAATGTCGATGTGCTGCGGCATGACTACGGCAGGCGGCGCGGCCAGCTTAGGGTGATCAACCTGGAGAATCTGTGGAGGCGTAATCTGTGTTTTCACGATTGGTGGCAGATGCCCTTTGTTCGCTTCAACCAACTGATGGGCACCTCCCCCGCCACCTCCGCCCATGGGCTTAGGTGCCGGCAACGTAACCGGCGGAATGTACGGTGGAACGTAAACGGGAGCGATCGCGACCTGCTTGGGTACTACGATTTGATGGTGCGCCTGGAGCATCAGCCACACAATGAGCGCAAGGATCGCACCGTGCATCACGAATGAAATGGCACTGGAGGCGGGGCTGCGCTTGATCGCCATTGGGTCGGCAACGGCGATGGGCTGGGAGGCCAGCTTCAGTGGCGGCAACTTCTCCGGGAACATTGCGTCGCGGAGGTTTGTGAAGAGCCCTATCCAGAGTGACACCTCGGGTAAGGTTCCCCCCAGGGGCACAACCGTGGAACGCAAGCTCAACTTGGAGTGCTTCCTTGAAGGCAATGCATCCCAGCGACTTGATTGGGACGATGACCAGATGGAAGCATCCGCTTCCTGCAGCGATCCACCAGAATTGCGAGTCGATGGCTCGTATGATGTCAGCTCAGGATTTGTCAATATGCCCATAATCATTCGCCGGGTGATAAGATTCCCGGATATCTCCTTAAACAAGGAATTGTTTGCCGGCTTTGACCACCGCTACGTTCGTATCCCGGTGGGCTTCACTCGAACTATTATTGCGGATCACCAGATACCCTTGTCGCTTCCCGCGATCTTTTGACCCACGGCGGCCGCCGTCGCAAGCCATGGCAACAGGCCGAGACGGGCGCTGCTGTGCAATTCCCGTTTGCGCAGCAGACCGGTAAGTTGCGTGCCATAGAGGCGCGCAGACTGCGGCATAATCGGGACGCGCAGAAATCCGCGGGCAAAGTAGACTTCATCACCGCCGAAGCGGGCGGAGTCTGTTACGAAGCTGGGCAGGTCGAGACCCGTGCGTCGATACTGCTTGACGTAATCCGACACAATGACCATGTAGGTCGCCACTCCTTCCCAGATTCCAGACGCATTCGCGGAGGAACGCAGATCCTCATAGTCGATGGCATTCGCTTCTGATAATTCGGTGGTGTCAACGATGTCGCACAGCCGGAAATAAAAATGGCGATACATCCGTTGTAAAGTGGAGATCATCACACGGTCCGACACTGCTGGAACGCGAAATGTGTACTCTCCTACCTGAACCTGTCGCGCGCGGCCGGGCAGCCGCTCAGCGAGCGTAATCTGTTCTCCGGTCTGGCCCAGGCGACCCATGTGGATCTCGACCGCCTCGGGCAACCCAGGAATCAAAAAGTTCCACTTGCATGCCAGGCGATCTCCCCAGCTTCGGGCTGCCATTTCCGCCCGAAAGCGCCGCTTCATCAACTGGGCGACTTTGAGCGGGTCAGCACTTGTATACAGATCCAGGTCGCTGCCAAGGTCTGGCCAGTGGTCCAGCGATTTAATCACTGTGACGTCCAGACCTTCTTCTTCGAATGCTGAGCAAATCGCATGCAGGAAGGACACTGCGTTCTTGATGCGGGCGCGCTCAGCCGACAATGCGCTTCGTATCCAGCCGGCACGAGTATCATCTAGCGAGTCGCTCTCGCTAGTGAGAGCGACTTCCAGAGCCCGGACCAATACGTGATTTAAATCCGCGAGCGCCACCAGGTCTTCAAAGTCGTCGCGGTTGATACCTGCAATGCGCGAACTCGGTCCTGCGGCGACTGGCGCGGCGGGACTGCTCTGGGCCGGAGAAAAGAGCAGGCGAGAGAGAATGACCAATGAATTGAGTGACGGAGGCAGAGGAATTGGCTTAGGCATATGGGAATAGTTTTCTCAGTGTGAATTAGGAACCTTTGGCACGGCATTTGGAGATGTAGGCGCAGGAGGAAGCTGGCTGGGCGTCGAGCCAGGATGCGCCGCAGAGTTACGGGGTATCAATTCAATCGGGCCGGTTTGTTGACGCTGAGCACGACTGTACTGTTCTAGCTCGCTATCAATCTTCACGTCACTGTCAGTGGCGACGGCCAACAGCGGTCTGCCTTCAGCGGAACTCTGTGTCGCGAGTCCGATCCGGGCCCTGGCATCGTCGGCCTGCTGGGCTTTCGAATAATAGAACTTCGCACTCTCCAGGTCACCATCCTTCTCGGAGATATAGCCAAGGTTGTTGAGGGAAAACGCATTATTCGGATTGAGGGAGTAGGCCTGCAGAAAGTCTTGCTTGGCCGCAGACCAGTCATTTCGATTCACCGCGGACACTCCATGGATCGTGAGCATCGTGGCCTGCACTTCTGCTGTGTTGAGATTCTGCAGCCGCTTCCTCAGTCCGCGGGCGCTGTCCGCCGCCATTTCGCTGATTGGTTTTCCTCTCGAGGAAGGCTTCAACGCGATGACGATTGGCTCTGAAGAGTGCTGCGACGCCACCGCATCGTAATCCTTCAACGCACTCTCGAAGTCGCCCGTAGCTTCCTCGGCCACCCCAAGATTGTTCAAGGTGAAAATGTTCTGCGGCTCCAGTGCGAGGGCCTGTCGAAGAAGAATCTCCGCCTCGAAGTTCCGGTCCTGCCCAAGAAGTTCTATCGCCTGGACATTCAGGGAATTCACGCGCATTGGCACGTCCTTCAGATTATTCAAGGCGTATGTCATTGGCTTTCCTTCGAGCCGCTTTGCACTGCTCAGATCAATCACCGCGTCGCAATCTTGTTGCGATGCCAACGCGTAGAACTTCTGGGCTCGATCCAGCTTTCCTTCCAGCTCGGAGATGTAGCCTAAGTTGTTCAAGGTAAATGGGTCGGAGGCATCGTAGAGATATGCCTTGTAGAAGATTGCTTCGGCTTTGTCGTACTCATGTTTTCGTACGGCCTCGACCCCTTCTCGGTTGAGACGTTGCACAGGCGTCAGTTGACTGTGCCTGGGGATGGTGATCCTAAGGTCTTTTGCCCATGCATGCGCGACGCTACCGCTGGTAATGGCCGCAAGTGCTGCGAGTAGTCCGAGTCTGGAAACGAACATTGCGGCTTTTCACCTTCCCGCCCGCCGTGCAGGCCATTGGGGGGCAATAGGCCATTGAGGGCAATCGTTAATAATTAACTAAGATTGCGCAATTGCCCGATACGTTGCCGGGGCCGGTAAATTTCTATTGAATGAAAAACAGTTCAGGCCACCCGGGTCGCTCCGCCGTCATCAAAAAAACGTGCCAAAAAAATGTGGACCGGCGAGGGTACGCCGGATCGGTCGTTTTCTCGCGTTCGTGGTGCTTGGCGGCGTGGCAATTGCCCAATTTTCATTCGCGGACGCCAAGCCTGGAGCGAATGCGATCCCGCAGTCCGCGTCACCAGGGGACCATCCGCCCGATGGCCTGCCGGGGCTGCCTCCAGTGCCCAAAGGCAAAAGCACGGTCGAAGGCGGTCTGATTCGCGACGTTGATCCCGTGCGCGACCAGCTCACGCTGAAAGTTTTCGGCGGCAAGCCGATGAAAATACTCTTTGATGAACGGACTCACCTCTATCGCAACGGTGTCCGAACTCCATTGCGCGATTTGCGTAGTGGCGAACACGCTTCGGTGGAGACGGTGCTGGATGGAACCGATATTTTTGCGGTCAGCATTCACATGTTGTCGCATTCGCCTGAAGGCGAGTGCCAGGGTCAGGTACTGAGCTTTAACGCCAGCGACGGTGAATTGACCGTCCGAGCAGGCCTATCTAATGAGCCGATCAAACTACGCGTGCCCCAGGGGACTCCGGTGGTTCGGTCGGGGCACGCAGCAGTTTCTTCGCCGAACGGTGGCTTGTCGGACCTGATTGCAGGCGCTCTGATCTCGGTCAAATTTGAATCCGGCAACAATGGCGAAGGCACCGCCAAACAGATTGCGATCCTGGCCACTCCCGGGTCTGCCTTTGTATTCAGTGGAAATATCGTGTTCCTTGACTTGCACTCCGATGTCCTGGTTTTGGTCGATCCCCGGGACAACAGTAGCTACAAAATCTCTTTTGATCCCGGCCGATTCCCGAACAGCCATGATCTCCGCGAAGGCGCGCGCGTGACGGTAACAACCGACTTCGACGGTTCCCGCTACGTGGCCAGAGCCATCAAAATCGACTAGCTTGCCCGAGCTGGGAGTTGACCTCTCTAGCGCTTCATGGCGAAACTCAGGTGGCGGGAAGCGCGCCATAATTCCAGAATCTGCTGGACTGTCGAAGCGTACGATTCAATTTAGAATCGACATCGATTTCGAGATTTCCGCGGGAATGGGTTTCATCGTATTCCCAGGTGGCTTCGGAGCCCGACTCCGACAAGCCGGTCGGAGACGGGCGTTCTCGATGTTGGTGGGTGCGTAGTGAGGTGAGATGGGTTCAAGAAACAGGCGTGATTTTCTCAAACTTTGTATTTCTTCAGTTCCAGCCTTGCTTGTCGCGAATAACGTCGATGCCGGCGAAACAAATGGTCGCCCCCTCGTCCAGTCGATATATCGCACACCTTCCTCGATTGAGCGGTACATAGATCCCCTGCCGATTCCGAAGAGCCTGGTGCCATACAGCACGCGGAAGGATCGGATTCAATATCGCGTGCGCATGTCGGAATTCAAACACCAGATGCATTCGCAGCTGCCCCCCACGATCCGGTGGGGATATGAAGGCCAGCATCCCGGTCCTACCATTGAGGCGATGACCGGCATCCCGGTCGAAGTTTTGTGGGAGAACCATCTGCCTTCACAGCATATTTTTCCGATCGACCCCCACATCCACGGTGCGATGCCTCCCGCGCCTGCAGTCAGGACAGTTCCGCACCTGCACGGCTCAAGGACTCGCTCGGAAAGTGACGGACTGCCTGAGAAGTGGTTTACGCCCGGGCATTCTGCACGCTATCACTATCCGAACAACCAGCAGGCAGCGACACTCTGGTATCACGATCATGCACTGGGAATCACGCGCTTGAATGTATACGCCGGATTATCGGGATTCTATTTTCTTCGTGACGCTGAAGAGTTGAGGATGGACTTGCCTTCGGGTGATTACGAAATTCCGCTGGTGCTGCAGGACCGCACGCTGGACGACACTGGCCAACTGGTCTATTCTCCGACAGGCGAGGATGGTCAGCAGGTTCCACCCGCCCGTTGGGCGCCCGAATTCTTTGGCGACCTTCCCGTCGTCAATGGCTCCATCTATCCGTATCTGGAGGTTGAGCCTCGCCGCTACCGGCTACGAGTGTTAAATGGGGCGAATTCGAGATTTTTCAACCTCTATCTCAATCTTGCGAAGCACCCTACGGACATTCCCTCGCTGGTTGATTTTCACCAGATCGGGAGTGACGGCGGCTTTCTTGCGGCGCCGGTTAAACTGAACAAGCTACTGCTGGGTCCCGCGGAACGCGCTGACTTGATGGTTGACTTTTCTGGACTCGAAGGCAAGATCGCTACTTTGTCGAACAGTGCGTATTCTCCATATCCAGGATGGGACATTATCAACTCCACCCACGCGCCGTTATACGAGTTGATGCAGTTTCGCGTCACACTTCCAATTTCCGGCAATGGGAAAACCTTTAGCATGCCACCGCCACGACCGCTGCCGAGGCTGGACGAGGCCGCATCCGTCGCCACAAGGGACTTCGTGCTGTCCGAGAAAGTGGATAAGCAAGGACAGTCGCTGGGACTGCACATCAACGGAAAGGGATACGATGACGCCGTCACGGAAACCCCAAAATTGGGCTCCATAGAAAAATGGCGGTTCATCAACACAACTGACGATGCTCATCCGATGCACCTGCACCTGGTGCAATTTCAAATTCTGCAACGCCAAGGGTTCAACCTGGGCCCTTTTATCGTGGACGGCAAACTGGAATTTGTGGGAAAGCCTCGCCTCCCTGCCGCCAACGAAGCTGGATGGAAGGACACGGCGGTCGTCCATCCAGGGGAACTGCTGACGATTATTGTTCGATTCGAAGGATACACAGGTCGCTATGTGTATCACTGCCACATGCTGGAACACGAGGATAACGATATGATGCGGCCCTATGAGGTCGTTTCCGACGAGTCATAACTGACAGGCGGACGAAGCGATCGTAGACGTCTAGGCACTCACGGTGCGCTGACCTGGAATTGCCGACCTGTCGGCGAATGCGATCAGATCATTCCCTTGCAATTACCTCGTGACGGCTATGGGTCTTTTCAAGTCGCAGGAGGAATTTCGGCCGGCGAGATGATTGCAGATCGGGAGGCGGCAGTCGGGGCGAGCAGAGGCCACCCCTTGCGCAAAACGTAATCGAGCCACGTGCCGGCAACCTGCGATGTGAGGATAGCGGCAAGTACCAGGGTGGTGTAGAACTTCGGGCTAATGATACCGGCATCGTAGGCAACGCTGGCGAGCACGATTCCCGGTCCGCCGCGTGCGTTCGTTGTAACCGCCAGGTTGATCAGATCGAGGCCACGGAATCCGGCGAGCCGGCCGGCCAGGGATACGGAGAGAATTTTTACGATGCAGCTTCCCAGAATGAAGGCAGCGATCATCGGCAACGACAGTCCCCGCACCAGGTCGAGTTTCAATCCCACGATCGCAAAGTACAGGGGAATAAAGAATGCGAAGGACACCTTGCCGATCGCGTCGAGGGCGTCAGCAAAGAGCCTGCGTTTCTTATGTACGACGGCGAACCCGGCAAGGAAGGCCGCGAACACAAGACTGACATCGAGCGCACCCGCCACTACGCAATATCCCAGCAGCACAGCAATCGCATAGGCCACGGGCGAATGTCTCGCGAGCACATTCACTCGCGCTTTATTGAACCTCTTGATGGCGCGCGGGAGCAGCGTAAGCCCGAGCACAAAGAAACCAACCGTCACCGCTAGGTGGAGCGACATTTGACGTCGGTTGAGTACGGTTGTCCCCGCAAATGAGGTTGCCACAGCCAGCGCCAACCAGAGGACGATGTCTTCCAGTACCGCGACCCCAAGCACCAATCGCGCAAATCGAGTGTGGAGAATTTTAAGGTCCGCGAAGATCTTGGAGACTACAGGAACCGACGTGACAGCGACACCGACCGCGAGAATGATGATGAGAGAAATTCGATTTCCATGCGGACCGGCAAGTGCAGGGCGAATCAACCAGGAGCCGAACGTCAAGCCAAGAACAAATGGCACACCGGTGCCGACGATCGCCAGCCAGCCTACCTCTCGCCGCTCTTCGCGACTGAACAGCTCTCGAGTCTCCGCGCCGGATAGAAACATAAGGAGCAGAAGGCCCAGCCAGTAAACGAAAGTCAGGATGTGGCCCTGGTCGGCGGATTTCATCAGTCCAGCCATGTAGGGCAATCGACCAAATAACGCCGGGCCAAGGACCACGCCCGCCAGGATTTCACCAATGACTTTCGGTTGGCGCAGTCTTACGAAGAGATAGCCCAGCAACTGCGCCAGCCCAACGAGAAGCAGAAGGCTAAAAAGAACAGAAAACAATTCCGAATTTGACAACAAAAGCCTCCATAGATTGCAATTTTTGCGGATACCGCATCAATTTCTTACGGCCCCATATCCGTAGGCTGGCAAGAACTGTAGCCCAGCGACGCATCGCTGACGGGCGTGGGCGGGGTCGGAGGCGTGGCCCAGGGTGGATTGGTGAAATCGAAAAAGTCGAGCAGGTTAGGTTGAGCTGCGTCGCGAGCTGTCAAATGCGCGGACGGGCCGATGAAGCGGTTCTCGACAAATTTGATGATGGCTGTGTGATCCATCGGTATGTGGGAAACGTAATGCTTGCGCGTAAATGGCGAGATGACGATGTTCGGCATGCGGAATCCAAGTTGCGCGGCGAAGCCCTGCTCCGCGGCGGCATCGTCTGGATGGCCACCCGGCTCGGTGGCCGATGGCAGATCGCAATGACGCGTCGGCGTTCCCACGGTAGGGGGCAAGCAGGGGAAGTAGCTATCAGGATTCACCGCGATCGATGAGATATCCGGATAGTTTGCGACCTGAGAAGCATCCGTGAAGTCGTTGGAGTGACCGGGGACTGGCGGAACATGATCGTACGGTCCACCGCCTTCGTCGTAGCTGAAAAAGAACACGGAATTCTTCCATTCCGGACTTGCCATAAGCGCATTCACGATCTTCGCCACCTCAGCCTGACCGGCCAGGATATGGCCTCCGGAGGAGGGATGCTCGTCATTCACGCTGTAACCGGCTTCAATGAAGCTGAAGCTGGGAAGCGTTCCATTCGTGAGATCGGTGTAGTACTGCGACAGCGGCGCAATATGTGCCGGATCGATGCAGAAGGAATTCGTGGAATCGCCCACCACACTGGATGGCTGCGTCGGAGCGGCACACGTCCCCGTCGTATTTCCATGCAGGTACTGGTCGGAATAGCCAAAGACGGAGAAGTCGGTCGCGGGATAGGCCGCGTTCGAACTCCCGGTGCAGTCGTCTTCGCTGAGACAGTGACCGTCCGTTACCGTGTAATAAATCTTCCACGAAACTTTTGCCTGATCAAGCTCCTGGAAGATGGTTTCGATCTGCAACTGGGTAAGATGGTCGGTATTTTCCGGATCCCGGACCAGCCCCTGCGTCGTTCCTCCGGTAAAGGTTGCGATGCGATTGGAAATGCTGTAGCTTGCTACCGGCGAGAACCACCGATCGGAAACCGCGAATTGTGATGCCATGTAGTAGTAGTAGTTGAGGAATGTCTGGTCATAGTAGCCCATGGCGCGCTCGCCGGTCAGATCGGTGAAGCTGCCGGAACAACCGGTACCACCTTTGGCGCAGGACTTTGCGAACCCTTCCGCGACATGCACAAAGCCATCCATAAGTATTGGGCGCGTTGCCAGGAAATTGTACGTGTTCACGTCTCCATAGCTTTCCTCCCACGCCGAGCTGTCATCGTCGATGCAGGTGGTGGTGGACTTGTACAGCTTTTCGACTGTGCCCTCGTCGTCCTTGTTGCTGATGGTGTTTAGCTTGTCATCGATGCCATCTATGGTGTAGGTGACGCCGTCGTCACCCTGATTCCATCCATTCGCGACACGATATGGATTCAACATGCCGAAATAACTATCGAAGGTGCGGTTCTCCTGCAGCATGAAAATCACGTGCTGGATGGCTGTTTCACTCCCCGCCGGAATCACGGTGACGGTCGCGCTCCGCATGGTGCTTCCTAGAGATCCACTGGCTTGCGCGGTGTAAGTAGTGGTAGCGGTCGGGCTGACGGATTGCGTTCCGCCGGTTCCCGACAGGGTATACTGGCTGCCATCCGTTCCCGTGATCACTACCTCTGTGGCATTGGTCGCCGTCGCAGTCAATATAGAGGAATTCCCTGAAGTGATCGACGATGGGTCTGCGGTGAGTGTAAGGGTGGGAGTCGAAGCTGCTGTCACCGTGATATTGACCGCAGTGGATAACGCCCCGCCGCAGTGGTCCCACTCTTCCACGACCATATGCTGGGCTCCCGAACTCAAGCTCAACGAGGTGCTGATTTGTTGCGCTCCTTTGTCGAAATAAATTTCCTTGTTATCGTCGTAAATCCCCATGGAGGATACGCCTGCCGCGCAAGTGTTTGTGCTGGCGGAGGCAACAAATTGCACCGGTGAAGTCACTGTGCTGTTATTCGCCGGTGAAGTCACAACCACTCCGTTGGTTTGGCTGTTGGAAGGAGAACCGACGGTGATATTAACCGGCGTGGACGTGGCTCCGCCGCAGTGGTCCCACTCTTCGACGACCGTGTGCTGGGCTCCCGCACTCAAGGTCAACGAGGTGCTGATTTGCTGCGCACCTTTGTCGAAATAAACCAGACTGTTGTTCACGTAAATGCCCATGGACGATACCCCCGCAGCGCAGGTGCTCGCCGTGGCGGTCGCAGTGAATTGCACTGGAGAAGTGACGGTGGCGCCATTGGTTGGGCTGGTGACGGTTACGGTCGCCAGGGCAGGAACAGCAAAAGAAATGAGCAGGAGTACGGTGTAGCGAAGAATCTTCATGGCTGGCCTTCCACGAATCTGGAACTCTCGATTTGCGCGTTTCTGAACCGGGGAAGGTCTGCAACAGGCCTCGTTGCCTTGAGGAGGTGCCGTTGGGGGACAGCTGGCTACTCCAGGAATGCGTGTCGGCAGTTTTATTCTTCCGGTGCGCGTCCGATCAAACACTCAGATGAGACAAGGCGTATGTGGCGTTGCCCCGACCCACCTGCGATATGAAAATAGCCTCCGTTTACGCCATCCTCTCTACGGCCCCATGCTGGCCGGGGTGCAGGTACTGGTCGAGCTGTACGGCGTTGGCGGCGTTGGCGGAGTGTTCCAGGGTGGATTGGTGAAATCGAAGAAGTTCAGCAAGTTGGGCTGGGCAGCATCGCGAGCCGTTAAATGCGCGGAGGGCCCGATGAAGCGGTCCTCGACGAACTTGATGACCGCTGTGTGGTCCATCGGTATGTGCGAAACGTAGTGTTTGCGAGTGAATGGCGAGATAACAATATTCGGCACCCGGAATCCTAGTTGCGCGGCGAAACCCTGCTCCGCGGCCGCATCGGTCGGATTGGCTCCCGGCCAGTCCGTCTTCAGGTCACAATGGCGCGTCGGCGTTCCGGGAGTGGGCGGCACGCAAGGGAAGTAGCTGTCGGGATTTACCGCAATCGACGAGATATCGGGCGGAGTTGCGCCCAACGTGCTGGTATTCGTGTAGTCATTGGAGTGGCCAGGCACCGGAGGGACGTGATCATAGGGCCCACCCCCCTCGTCGTAGCTGAGGAAGAAGACGGAATCCTTCCATTCAGGGCTAGCCATGAACGAATTCACAATTTTCGCCACCTCCGTTTGGCCGGCCAGAATGTTGCCGCCAGAACCTGGATGCTCGTCATTCTGGCCGTATCCGGCTTCAATGAAGGCGAAACTGGGAAGCGTACCGTTAGTCAGATCGGTGTAGTACTGAGACAATGGCGCAATGTGGGCCGGATCGATGCAGAAGGAGTTCGTGGAATCACCGACCACGCTCGACGGCTGGGTTGGAGCGGTGCAGGTAGCCCCGGCTGCCGGCGTATAAAGATACTGGTAAGAATACGACAAGTTCGAGAAGTCGGTGGCAGGATAAGCTGCGTTTGCCCCACCGGTGCAGTCATCCTCGCTGAGACAGTGACCGTCCGTGACTGTGTAATAAATCTTCCACGATACCTTGGCCTGATCAAGCTCCTGGAAAATATTCGGAATGTCGAGCTGGGTGAGGTGATCTTCGTTTTGCGGATCCTGAACCAGCCCCTGGGTGGTACCTCCGGTAAAGGTCGCGATGCGGTTGTCAATGCTCTTATCTGAGACCGGGGAGAACCAGCGGTCAGACAACGCGAACTGGGAGGCCATGTAGTAGTAGTAGTTGAGGAATCCCTGGTCGTAGTAACCCATCGCGCGCTGGCCGGTAAGGTCCGTGAAGCTGCCCGAACAGCCGCCGTTCGCGTTGCATGATTTGGCGTAGCCTTCGGCGGTATGCACAAAGCCGCCCATCAGGATCGTCCGATTCGCCAGGAAATCGTAAGTATTCACATCTCCATAGCTCTCCAGCCATGCCGAACTGGCGTCGTCGATGCACGTGGTCGTGAATTTAAACAGGGGATAGACGTCGCCCTCGTCGTCCTTGTTGCTGATGGTGGTCAGCTTGTCGTCGATGCCATCCACGTTGTATGTGATGCCGTCGTTGCCGATATTCCATCCGTTGGCCACACGATACGGATTCAGCATGCCGAAATAGTTATCGAATGTGTGGTTTTCCTGCAGCATGAAGATGACATGGTTGATGGAGTCTATGCTGCCCGGCGGAACCACTGACACGCTGGCACTCGCGGTTGCTGTTTTCCCTGCCGATCCGGTTGCGGTCGCGGTGTAGGTTGTCGTCGCCGCCGGGGTGACTGATTGGGTGCCGCCGCTCGGCTGCAGCGTATACGAGCTGCCGTCGGTGCCCGTCACCACCACCTGCGTGTCATTGGTGGCATTCACAGTCAGAATGGACGAATTCCCCGATACAACCGAAGTGGGATTTGCGACAATGCTGACCGTTGGTACCGGCGCCGATGTGACCGTTACGGTTGCAGTCGCTGTAGCCGACCCTCCAGGTCCAGTTGCAGTCGCGGTGTAGGTCGTTGTCGCGGTCGGGGTCACGGCGTGCGCGCCGCTGGTCGACGGCAGCGTATACGAGCTGTTATCGGTTCCAGTGATGACTACCTGAGTGGCGTTAGTCGCGCTTACTGTCAATGTCGACGAGTTTCCAGCGACAATCGAAGCGGGGCTGGCGGTGATAGTGACGGTAGGTGGTGGGTTTGGCGTGACCGTCAGGACGACAGGCGTCGAGGTGGCGGTCCCTCCAGGTCCAGTCGCGGTCGCAGTGTATGTAGTCGTCGTGCTCGGGCTGACTGCTTGCGTTCCACCGCTCGCCTGTAGAGTGTACTTACTGCCATCCGTTCCCGTAAGCGTCACCTGAGTTGCGTTAGTTGTCGTCACGGTCAAAATAGCGGAACTTCCAGCAGTCACCGAACCCGGATTCTCAGTGACGCTGACGGTGGGTGCAGGATTCGCTTGCACCGTTACTGTCGCGGTCGCTGAGACCTTTCCTGCCGGTCCAGTCGCTGTGGCGGTATAGGTCGTCGTTGCGGTCGGGCTGACGGATGGCGTTCCGCCTGACGGCTGCAGCGTATATGAGCTGCCGTCGCTCCCGGTCAGCGCCACCTGAGTCGCGTTCGTTGCGGTCACGGTCAATACAGAAGGACTTCCCGCAGTCACCGAAGCCGGATTCGCGGTGATAGTGACGGTCGGCGGAACATTCGATGCCACGGTTACGACTGCGGTCGCTGTGATCGTACCACCTGATCCAGTCGCCGCGGCGGTGTAGGTCGTGGTTGTAGTAGGACTGACAGTTTGCGTTCCGCCTGACGGCTGCAGCGTGTACGAGCTGCCATCTGTGCCGGTCACCCTCACCTGAGTGGCATTGGTTGCGGAGACGCTCAACGTTGACGGGCTTCCGGAGGCGACCGAGGTGGGATTTGCAGTGATGTTCACTGTTGGAGCCGGAGGTGAGCTGGCGGAGCTTGGGGCCATGCCAGAACATCCGGTGAACAGCAATGAGAGCGGAAGGCAGGACAAAAGCGCCATCGAGCAAGCAAGTCGAGAAAATGAGCGGGGAACTCGTCGCCCGCTCCAACTGCTTTTCTTATCTGGCTCAAATGAGAAGCGAAGGTCAGATGCGCTCCCCCGTATCATTCGCAGCGAATTCAACAGGTTCATTTCCCCTCACAAATTGGTCACTACGCTGGGGGTATACCGCCATATCCAGGTGCTACTGCACCCGACCGCATTTTGCCACCCCCGGTGTCTACAATTGGGATGCAAATTGTCCAAAAGCGATTTCAACGGGAAGATGGTTAAATTTTTGGATGTAAGTTGAGCCAGTTGCGTCACTTGCCTTTGGCAACAAAAGCAAGCGACTGGCCAAACTACCCCATTCTGGATGACTGATCGCCACAATTCCGCAGCGAGTTCGAGGAAAAGACAAATTTTGGGCACTTACCGATGGGCCCGCAGCGATTCGCGGTTCGCCATCGAAAGATAATGTGCGTTGCTACCCATATTGTTGTTCGGTGGCGTCAGGCGAATCCAATACTCGAATCGCCTCGAAATCAGTGTGCTCAGTCGAATCTTCTGATCTGCGCCAGGCAACGGGATGCGGGAACTCAATGGCGTCAACACTACCTCCAGCCGATCCGGCCCTGCCAGAGCCATTGGTGTCATCTCCGCCTTCAACAAACGAATTTGATTGCAACATACTCGCAGGGCTCGAAATGAGGGGACGCAGCCACGCACCGAAGCGGGCTAACGGCGCTTCTGCATCGAGTAGATTCTGCTTGCATCTTTTAAGCTCAAACCAGCGAAGATAGGTTTGTACCACGCTCTGCATCGTCATCTGGATTCCTGCCGCAAAGTTGCGCTCCGCCATGCTGGTCAGCAACTCCGGAGACTGCAGAATCGTGCTGAGTCGGTCAGCCAAATCAGACGGGTCGCCTGTTCTGTAGAAACTGACAGCCATATCCTCGTCCGCCGCCATTTCGCGGAAATCGGGAACGTCGGCACAGACGATGGGAACTCCATACTCGCACGCCTGATGGGCAGGACCGCTCGATCCAGTCGCGGAGTCGTAAGGCATCACCAGAACGGAGCTGGTGCGAAACAAATCCGCTACATCCTGCCGAGGTATGTAGCCCCGGAATTCCATCGGCAAACCAGCTGGCTGGGCATCTCGGATCGATTCCCAGTAACCTGGTTTTGTGGGATGATTCGCCCCAGCCACGATTAACCGGGCGTTCGGGACCCTCTTCAAGACGGATGGAAAAGCTTCCATCAACGCCTCGAGTCGTTTGTAGGTCCCCCAATTTCCGAATGCCAAGATCTGATGGTATGGATCGCCCCGCCTGGAGAAATCCGGTATGCCGGAAATCCCGGAAAAAATCCCATGAGTCCCAAGCAGTACGTTTCGCGCAGAATATTTCGTGATCAAGGTGCGCCTGTATCCAGAAAGCAGGACGGACACCGAATGTGCTTTGAGCAGGGCACGCGTGGCCACCGAAGTTCCAATGCGGTAAATCTTTTCCCGGCGTACTCCGGCGGCAGCCAAATCGACATTTTCAATCACCTGGTGCAACGTGATGTGGGTGTAAAAACCGGCAGCCCTGGTGAGTGCAGGCGCAGAGAGCCCCGTAAAAGCAGCCCACGGATTCGCCTGTGTTCCAAAGCTGGAAAAGACCAGATTGAACCACACCACATCCGGCTTCAATTGGCGAATGACGTTCAAGAGGCGAACTGGAGTTGCCATACTGCCGACCCTCCAGCAGCGGATCACATCGAAATTGGGCAATTCCTGCTGTTCGGTGCTGACTGGCTTGCCGTTCGCATCCGTCGCAAATTCATAGTCAGTGAGTTCGTCCGCAAGAATGGTCAACTCCACTCGTGGATTGCGTTGCAGCTCCCGCGCCACGTGAAGCCCATATTCATTCAATGGTCCATTGCTGGGGGGAAACGCCACGACTAAACAAATTCTCATCGATTCTCAGCCTCAAATGATTGATGCTCGGAGTGCTGGCACTTCGAGTCAGCCGATGTGCTCTAACAATCGAACCGGTTCACACGGCATTCAACATGAGATGCAAGAATTCACGATTTTGTAACACGCGTTATTTTGCACGCGAGTTGCCATGCAAATCTACATGCCCCCGACCGTCAGGAGACTACCCGGAGAGGAACTGAACATGCGGCTTTGAGCGTGTCGATTTTTCACGGAGTTGCGCTCGGAAAGGCTTATTCACCAACTGATTTCCGGCTGGCGCGCGACCGGTCCGCGTGCAGGTTGACGGCTCGCGTCGTCAGGAATTGACCAGGCTCGTCATCGCTCATTTGCGAGCCGTCGCCCGGGCGACGGAGATTCCGCCCAGTGGACAAAGCTCGGGGGATCGATGCAGACCGATGCTCATGAGCGAGACGCCCGGGGCTTTCTGTTGCTCGCCTCTTTAAAACAGGGTGATGCTGACATAGGGCCTGAAGATGGTTTGAGTGCTCCCATAAGAGAAGTTGGGAAAGGTCTGCTCCTCGAACCCCGCGGAAAACCGAATCGGATATTTAAGATCGATTTTCCCCGTTTCATCGTTGAATGTACGGCCCAACGGTTGGATATAGGAGACTGCGACGCCGTTCTGAGTCATGTCGTACACGTGAAAGCTCCGGGTGGAGTCATACGAAGTCGATGCTTGTATGTCCCAATGCCGCGTGGGAGAGAAGTTGACCTGTCCACCCGGTCGCAATGCCTGCGCGTTGCCCCAGCGCACTCCCACCACTCGCCATCCCCTCAGATCCTGCACGAACGCTTCGGCGTTCCATCGGGGCGAGAAACGGTGTGTCAGTCCGATATAGGAGAATGTATTGTAGTTTTCAATTCCGGCGGGTGTGAACTGCTGATCGTTCGATCCCCACCCGGTCACAAGAGCCGTTTTCGCCCAAGGGTTCCCGACCCGGAAATTCAAGGCACCGCCTAGCATTCTCGAATGAAGATCGCTTTCAGTAAAGGGGCCAAACTCATAGATGAGATATCCGTTTGCGGAAACCGCGTTGAAGAACGAAGTGGTAGACATATAGGCAAAGGCTCGAAACAGGTTCTGGTTCATTTGCATTGGAGACTCGGAATCGCGGCGTATTGTTCCTTGGATGCCGGCATCGAAGGTCATCACGTTGCGGCCGAGCCGAACGGCTGGGTTCACCCCGAGGTTCATTGAGTAATCGGTCGTATCGCGATTCACAATCGAATTCGTCTGCGGCGCGGAAATGATGCCGCGAGCGTTACGGATCTGGAAAAAGCCGCCGAGTGTAGGAAAATTACCAAGATGCAAATGGTAGGCGGCGGTCCCCTGGGAAACCAGATTGAACCGCGGCGGCGGAAGAAGAGAGAGATCAGACGGAGGCACTGGAACCGGACCGAAGAGTTTGGAGTCGAGTACGTAAATCGTGCTGTCGTCGAATGCCGGTTGCACGGTGACATTGCCGAGGAGACTCAATTTTGGATTGATTCTGAATCCTTCACTGGCTCCTGCCTGAAGGAGCCCCTGCTCCGCGGTTTGATCTTCGCCCGCGGCGCTCGCCGCTTCTGCAAATGAAGAGAGGGCCTGGGGGCCTTGGTGCTGCTGCTCAAACACGTTGGCTTCGGCAAGCAGATACGGGTAATAGTCCAATTCGCTGCCGTCCACTTGCTTCGCAGCTGCTAATTCCGCGGCTGCGCGCGTCGTGTCACCTAAGGCGAGGTAGTTATTTGCCCGGGAGACGCGCACGGCAATGGCCGGCGCCCCCGCGGCCTTGGCGAGATCCAGATACGTCTGCGATAGCTGATACTCGTGCATTTGCTGAAGGACAGACGCCGCCTCAATGTATTGGTCGCCGGTCAGCGGTTCGGTGTCTCCTGCCTCGGCCTCCATCTGAGCCAATGCGATCTGCCGCTCCGCATCCTCCGTTCGGCCTTGCTGTGCCATAAGGCGAGCAACAGCCAAACGTACATCTACACGGTCGCTCTGCGGCATTGTAAGCGCCTTCGCAAAGCGCCCCATGGCAGCTTTCTGGTCTCCCAGCGTGCTCAGCGCTTCTCCGGTCTGGACAAATATCTCGCTCGCCTGGTTCGGACCATATTTCAGTTTCTCCCCCGTATTCGGCGGTTGCAGAGCCTGCCGTTCCGCCAGCTCGACGTTCCGCATCGTTTCCGCTTTGTCGCCCAGGTATGCGTAAGTGCGAGCGAGCAATGCATAGACAGCAGGATCGTTGGGAGAGAGTTTTTGCGCGATCTGCAGATCGTGAATTGCCTGATGGTAGCGCTGCTGGGCAAAATAGATATTTGCTAGCGCCCGGTAGATCGAGCCATCGTTGGGAGTGAACTTCAACGCCGCCTGATATTCCGCGGCAGCTTTCGTCAGCCTGCCCTCTCGCCCGTACGCTGTCGCTCGAATCAGGTGGATTGGCTGTGAGTCGCCCAGCTCCTTTTCCGCCAGTTCCGAATTGCGCAGCGCGCCCTGAGAATGGTTTCGTTCGAGCTCCGCAAATGCGAGCCCCAGGTGGGCGGTGCCGTTCTTCGGATCCAGTTTGAGCGCGGCTTCGAAATCCGCTGCCGCTTCATTCGGTTTGTGAAGATCGTTGAACACGTACCCACGGTTCACGTACGCCGTAACTACACTCGGGTCGCGCTTCGATGCCTCGGTAAAGTCGTCGATAGCCAGCTCACGCTGCCCATAATATTCATGGGCGTAGCCGGCCAATAGAGGAATATCGGCTTCCTTGGGGAAGGCGTTGTTGTATTTCGACGTGAGAGCCAGCAGTTCGTCGTATTTCCCAAGACGGAGCAAATCGTATCCCAAATAGACCACCACATCTCTGTCTTGCGGTAACAGCTGAATCGCCTTTTGGCCGACCTCAGCAGATTCCCGATAGTCTCCCTTGAGATTCAGATATCGTTCCCGCTCCTTCAGCATCTGCGGTTCTTGCTGCATTTTGCTGGTGGCGCGGCCCAGCCACGCTGCCGCCAGCTCCAAATTTTGCGACTCGATCGCCGCGTTCATTCCTCCGGCTACAATCAATCCATTTTTGGGTGCGAGCAAGTTGCCTTTGCGGTAGGATGCCTCTGCCTTCTTGTACTGGTGGCGCGCGGCGTACAGATCACCCAGCGCCAAATAGGGCACGTACAGCGAAGGATCGAGCTGTGCCAGGCGCTTGAAATACTTTTCCGCATCCTGGTCGTGCCCAGCGGCGCGTGAAGCATAGCCTAGAGAAATGAGTACCGATCTGTTTCGCGGATCCATCGCGAGGACTTGCTTATAGTTCGCGATTGCCTCTTCGGTGCGCCCCAGTTTCATCAGCACATCTCCGTGGAGCTGCAGGTTGCTTGGATCGTGCGGACTGATCGCAATGGCTTCCTTCACATCGTTCAGTGCGCTGTCGAGATGGTCGGCATTCATCTCGATCAATGCTCGCAGCCTAAGAAACGGGGCTCTGTCGGAACCCTGCTGGTTGAGCGCGCCGATTTCCGTCTGAGCTGTCTGAAGTTGTTGTTGCGCGGCTGCGTTGTCATTCTGCGTGCGGTACAGCCCCATCAGGTCCATGTGGAGCTGAATTCCATATAAAGGGCCCTCAGCCGGATTTGGCGGCAGATGAGCGAGGGCGGCGCTGTATTCACGGACAGCATCCTCGTCGTGTTCTTTGAGCTGTGCAATTTCTCCGCGGATTGCGTGCAGCCGATAATAATCCGGGTTCAAGCCGTCGGCACGTTGAAGGAATGGAGTTGCGCCTCCGATGGAGCCGGTGGCAACCTGCGCTTGTGCCGCGGAAAGCTGTAAATTTAGATTTCGCGGCAGAGCATTGGCGGCTTGCGCATAAAATTTGGCGGACTCATCCTGGTTGCCAGCGAGTTGGTAGGTGTACGCAATCTCCGCCGTAACGTCCGGTCTAGGGTTGCGGATCGACTTGAGCGCGGCAATTGCCGCTGGATAATTCCCAAGCTCGCGATAATAGCCGGCCATCGATCGCTGCACATCCGGGTTGTTTGGGGCGCGCTGCTTGGCGAGATCCAGATAATGGCTCGCCATATCCATTTTTTTCAGGTGCTGATATGAAATTGCCAGCAGCAATTCGGAACGCGCGTCGGGTTGAATCCGTTCGGCTTTGCTCAACCACTCGAGTGCGCCCTGATAGTCTCCGGATTTCATGTATAGGTTTCCCAAGAGAAGCAGATCGTTTCGACGGTTTGGATTTGACGAAATCACTTGCTTCAGCAGGCCCTCGGCGTCGGCATTTCTCCCCATCAGGCTGTAGGTCTGGGCAAGCCCGGACATACCTTCGACTGCTCCCGGCCTCAAGCTGAGACCTCGGGTGTAGGCATCCACCGACTGCGTGTACTTTCGGTCGAGCCGAGCCGAATATCCGACTAAGAACCACAGTTGGGGATCGTTAGGCGCAGCCTGGGCAGCTCGTTGCGCATAAGCGAGCGCAAGCGCATAGTCACTGCGCTTCAGGGCCGACTCAGCCGCGTTCGCGAGTCGTGCGTTCTGAATATTTGTTCCAAATCCCAGCTGCTGGCCGGATGCCTGCGTCTGCTTTGTCTGCTTCTGGGGTTTTGCGGACGCGCCCGGACCAACGGCATAGGTCTGTCCCTGGAGCATGGAGCAAACAAACGCGGAGACAAATAGGGAAACACAAGCAGTCTTCAGAAATCCAGGTGTGGCAATCAATGGCTCTCCCGGGTTAATATCCTGATTCTCGGGGTATTGGATTCCGAAAGCGGGCGCAGTGTTGGCTACGTTTAATGGATACAAAACCTTTGCTCCAGCCACGAAGCAACCGGTTTGGCCGCTTTGGAATCGAAGATTCTTTACGCGATGTGCGATGCAGTCGATGCCGCTGTGCCGTCGCCAAAGCGGCTGCGTTGGTTCCTTAAGTCGGAATTTTGAGAGTAGCCATTGAATAGAATAGAGTCGCTTGCGCCGCCTGCGCCGTCAACGCGGCCCATACCGCTAGGCCTGATCCTATTGGCAGCTGTAGCCGTCCATCTGCCGCTTCTGCTGATGAAATTACCGCTGCAGTCCTACGACGCAAATTTCCATATTTTCTTTGCCTCCCATTATCTCCATCATTGGTTCAATCCGTGGAATCCCAAGTGGTTTGCTGGCTTCTCCCAAACAACGTATCCGCCCTTGCCGCAGCAGTGGATAGCACTCCTATCCAGAGTCACCGGTTTAGATATGGCGTATATGGCCGTACAGATGGCCGCCATACTGCTGCTTGTCGTTGGAGTGTATCGCTTCTCGCTACTTTGGGTGAGCTCCCGCGCAGCATCCTTCGCGGCTCTGGCCAGTGTCTTCGTCGGGTCGGAAAGCTTCCTGATCTATTCCGCAGGACAATTGGCCACGACTGCTTCGGCGCCGATCTACCTGCTGGCGCTTCCGTATTTGTTCGAATGGGTTCGGCGCGGGGGGTGGCGCCCGTTTCTCAAAGCCAGCGTGCTGTTCACCGCTGCAGCTGCGGCGCACCACGTCACCCTGCTGTTCGGCTCGTTTTTCTTTGCGTTGCCGGTCCTGGCTCTGGTGCTGTTGGATCGCGAAGGCGGTGAGCGCACCTCCACCACAGCGTTTGTACTTCGCACCGTGGCGATCGTTGTGCTTGTCACCGCCGCAATCATTGCTGTGCTTCTTCCGTACTGGATTGCATTAGTCCATTATCCGGTCACGCAGACTCCGATTCCCCATGCCAGCCGGGCAAATTACATTCTCAGTCCTCAATTCGGGATCAATTACTTCCTGGTTCCCTACGGAGCGTTGATCCTGGCATTTCCGTTCATCGTAGTGCGTGGTTCCAAGTGGGTTCGGCTGCGTCCGCTCCTCCTCGGCTGCTGGATGGCGTTTCTCATTGGACTTGGCGGGACCACTCCGGTTGGTCGCGTGCTTCTGGGCCGCGCTTTTCAGGTGTTAACCTTCGAGCGGTTCACCTACTGGGCATCTCTGCTCGCGCTGCCCTTCGTGGGCTTGCTCGGGTCGG
Source organism: uncultured Acidobacteriota bacterium (assembly GCA_963756315.1). Taxonomy (GTDB): domain Bacteria; phylum Acidobacteriota; class Terriglobia; order Terriglobales; family Acidobacteriaceae; genus JAKAAZ01. Next base: position 646,952 of record CAVWNI010000008.1, on the reverse strand, counting down.
AGCTCGTTGATCGATTTCGGATGCGAGCCATCGTTCCTCTGGTCCTACTGGCCACGTCCACTTGCGCTCTGGCTGTCTCATGGTCGACTTTCCACCCCACCGATGCGGCTCACTTTGATGTGAGACCCGTTGCCTACTGGCTGAATCACGACGGCCACGAGAGATTCCGTTACATCACTCTTGGATTCGGATACAAACTTTCACGGCTGGCAATGCTGACGGACGCCAGCAGCGTCGACGGAGGATCAAACTCCGCGCGCATGCTGCCGGAACTCACTCACTACAGCGGAGGCGCACTCACCGACGCGAAATATTTCGGTGCCGGGGGGCTTGATTCCTTGAACGCGATGCTGCGCCACGCCGACAGGTATGGACTCAAGTGGGTATTTGTCCACGATCCCTACTATGACCCACTGCTGGCTTTTGCTGGCTGGCGCCAGGTGGACTCGCTCGATGACAATACGGTCACGGTCTGGGGCAAAGACGGTATACCCCCAGCCACACCGATGAACGCCGCGCAAATGCCTCCTCATTGGCAGGGAATTCTGTGGGGCACTCTACCTTTCGGCAGTAGCATTCTGGCAATCCTCGTAATGCTGATTCCTGACAAGCGTCGGGATGAAGTTGATGGAGAGGGTCACTCCGTCGAAGACGAGAAGCTCGTGCCGAGGAGATTGGTCTCGTGAAAAAAGGGACTCTGCTCGCTATTTTCATCACTGTGGTGACCGTGGTGGTGGTGGTCATCGGTACCCTCTGGCCCGTCAAGACAGCCGTTTACTGGGCCGGGGGAAAGAACCTGTTACGTCCCTCATCCACCCCGACAGCGGCCGTGGAAAACCTGGGCGACCAGATTCGCCTGCGGGCGTGGGGGCCGGCTTACTCCAGCCTTGGCAACAAGGCGGAGTTCACTGAGCCGGAGTTCTTACACGACCTGACCGGATACCATCTCAGCCTTCGCACTTTTGCCACTCTGGAAAGTTTTGAGGTGCATCCGCTTCACGAATCCGCCGATTCTGCGGAGGTCGCGATGAGGCTGCACTGGTCGACCATAGTCGGCCCATATGAGTCTACCCGCGATCTGCACGTCGTCAGAAACGGCAACCACTGGGCGGTGGATTGGCCGCTGGTAAAACCGCAGCACGTGCCACCGCAGGTGATCGCAGTGAACTATCTGCGCTGGGATGTGATCTATCGCGGTCCGGGAGACGACTGGGGAGCGCAGGACGTGGGAGCACCGCACGTTCGCATCGTCGACATGCATCCGGTGAACCGCGCTGAGGGCGTCGTCGTGCTGGGCGAACTTCTGAATGAAGATGTTATTCCCGCATTCGTGTCGGTGCGGGCCACGCTGGTCGGCAAGGACGGATCGATCATCGGCAGCGAGGGCAGCTTCGATATGATCTCGCACACGCTTCTGCCGAAGCAGGTCACGCCGTTCTTCATCCGATTTCCTAACGTGGACCTGTCCCAGGTAGGCAGCATTCGCATGGAGCCAGTTTCGGTGTTGGTCTCCGCCTCGGCGGACCCGGTGATTGAAATCGAGAATCAGAAATACAATCCTGGGGCGCACGCTTCACTGACCGGGCAGGTTTCCAATCAAAGCGGCCAGATCGTTAGTTTCGCGCATGTGCTCTCCACCTTCTATGACAAAAATGGCCAGCTGGTTTGGGTCGCAGGTGAATATGTCGATCGCGCACTATTGCCGCAGATCCCAGTTGATTTCCGTATTCCGGTTCCTGAAGATCTTGCGAAGAAAATCAGCAGTGAGCGAACCGTGGTGGCCACCTACCGTACTGGGAGGAGTGACCTGTGAGGTTGGCACTCGCATGGCTGCTTCAGGGGATCGTTCTGGCGGCTGCTCACGTAGCCATGGCGCAGGACACAAATATGACCGTGCCTGCGAGCGTCACCGCGGGAAGCGCCTTCACGATTCCAACTGCGGGAAGTGGCAAAGCCGCGATTTATATCGTCGGGCCGGCGCAGGCACTTCGGCGCGATGTGCAGTTGGGACAAGCGGCGTCATTTGACGCGGGTGATCTTTACGATGCTGGCCGCTATCTGGCGATTCTGGTTGCAGGCTCTTCGACCACCGCTCGCGAGTTCAACGTGGTTGCTGCCACCCAACCGGAGGCGCTCAGTTTTCTCGCAAAGCCGTCTCGTCTTCCGGTCGGACTGCACAACGGGATCAGCGGCGCGGCGTACGTTTTCGATGCGTACCACAATCTGATCACGACGCCGATTCCGGTTTCTTTTGAACTCTCGAATCAAGGCAGCACGGTGCAGGCACAAACTGTAGCCACGCGGAACGGCGTGGCGTGGACAGAGATGAATTCCGCGGACAAACAGGGCAGCGCAAAATTCCTGGCTCGCGTGGGCGACGTATCGAGTACTCGCGTGATTGAGGAGGTTCCCGGAAATCCTTGCGGCCTGACAATGAGCGCCAAGCCCGATGGCCAGAGGGTGGAGCTACAGACCACTTCGGTGAAAGATTGCGGCGGCAATGCTGTTCCTGATGGAACAATCGTTACCTTCACAGAAAACTACGATGGTATGCAATCCACAGTCGACGCTCCGCTGAAGCAAGGAATCGCGCGCGCGGAGATGCCCTCCTACAGGGGAGCGACAATTTCGGTCGCAAGCGGAGTAGTGGCTGGGAATGAGATTCGATGGGAGGGAGGACGGTGATCACGCGAGTCCTGCTGATGAGTTGGTTGACGGCTTGCGTCCTGGTGATGCCAATGGCGATTTGGGCAGACCAACCATCGGTACAAGTGGAGCCTCCCAACCTGCAAGGATCCCGCCCCGTCGAAAAGCAGACGGAGACGGCAGTGATTCGCGACTATTTGCAATCTTGGCAGACCTTGCGGGCGGCGATGCAGCAGAACCGCGCCGATCTGCTCAATGAGGATTTTGTTGGAACCGCCAAGGATAAGCTGACGGACACAATTCAGGATCAAGCCAAGCTTGGACTCCGAACCCGGTATAAGGATCGCTCTCACGATCTGCGGATCGTTTTCTATTCGCCGGAAGGCTTGTCTCTGCAGATGATCGACACCGTGGAATACGATGAGCAAGTCCTCGATCATGGCAAGGTCCTGACGACGCAACACATACGCGCGCGCTACCTTGTGGTTATGACCCCTGCCGAAGCGCGGTGGCAAGTGCGAATATTCCAGGCGGAGCCAATCGCCTGAGCGCCGATTGCGGCCTGGGTCAGCATCGCTGTGCTGCATACCTTTTCTCCCGTCGAATTCTGAAAAAACGCCTTCCAATAGGGCAACTCCAGTCGGCTCAGCGTCATCACAGAGGCCCATGAATGATGATGGTTTTTGCGTGCGCGATACCGGCTGGCGTACATCCCAGGTGGGAATGGCGAGTTCGCATGTGACCCACCGATTTCAACGCCTTACGTATCGATAGAGTTGAGCGCTTGAACCACGATTTTTGAAGCCTGCCAAACGGCGGCCTATGGTGTTCCCCCATAGAACAAAAACGACCCCGCACCCTCAACTAACGGGGAAGGGCAAGAAAAGCCATTTCGAGAGGCAGTTATGCGTCACCTTCGTTTTCCGTTATCTAGCGCTGCTTTCTTCCTTTCTTTCTCTCTTGTAATAGCCGGCACTGGGTGCGGCGGCGGGAGTTCGTCCGACCCCCCGCCAATCAAGACACTCACGTCTATCTCAGTCTCGCCGGCCACCGCGACTATAGCGGCGGGAACGACGCAGCAGTTCACCGCGACGGCAACGTATAGCGACAGCTCGACCGCGAATGTGACCTCGACGGCGAGCTGGACATCCTCCAACAATTCGGCAGCGACGATCAGCATATCTGGACTGGCAACCGCAGTTGCAGCGGGTTCGACTTCGGTCACGGCTTCACTGAGCGGAATGAGTGGCACGGCCAAGCTTACCGTGACCGCCGCGACGAAGACACTGACGGCCGTCGCAGTTACGCCAGCGACCCCGAGCATCACGGCGGGGGCGACGCAGCAATTCACCGCGACAGCAACGTATAGCGACAACTCGACTGCGAATGTGACTTCGACCGCGACCTGGACATCCAGCAACAAAGCGGCAGCGACAATCAGTGCAGCCGGACTGGCAACTGCAGTGGCGGCGGGATCGAGCACGATCACCGCTTCTCTGATCGGAGTGAGCGGTAAAGCGACACTGACCGTGACCGCCGCCACAACAAAGACCATTACTTCCATCGCGGTTACGCCGGCGACCCCGAGCATCACGCTGGGAGCGACGCAGCAATTCACCGCGACGGCTACGTACAGCGACAACTCGACCGCGAATGTGACCTCGACCGCAACCTGGACGGTCGCGAATCAAGACGTGGCAACAATAAACTCCGACGGACTGGCAACATCGGTGGCGTCGGGCTCAACTTCTGTCACAGGTTCACTCAGCGGAGTGAGCGGAACTGTCCCGTTTGTCGTAACCATCGCGCCCGGCACTGGGGTGAACGTGGTGACGTGGCATTATGACTCGAATCGCAGCGGTTTGAATCCGGGCGAACTGTCGCTGACTCCGGCCAACGTGAGTGCACAAACGTTTGGAAAACTTTTCTCCTATTTAGTCGATGGGTACGCGTACGGGCAGCCGCTGCTGGTCTCAAATCTAACCATCAACGGAAGCACCCATAACGTGTTGTATGTGGCGACGGAGAATGACAGTGTGTACGCGTTCGACGCCGACAATTACGGCACCGGTGCGCCACTGTGGAAGGTCTCGCTGCTGAAAACTGGAGAAGCGCCCATCGGAGGCTCGATCAAACCATACGTTGGGGTCACCTCCACGCCGGTCATTGATGTGACGACAAACACCATCTACGTAGTTTCTGTGGAAGTGAAATCGGGAAGCGCCGCAACTTACCGCTTGAATGCGCTGGACCTCACCACCGGAGCCCAGAAGTTCGACGGCCCGGTGACGATCAAAGCCTCTGTCGCCGGGACAAATGCGGACGCAGTGAGCGGCGTGGTAACGCTGGCACCGCCGTGCCTGCAAAGGGCGGCTCTACTGCTGGCGAACGGTAATGTATATATCGGATTCGGTGGCTGCCACAGTGGGTGGTTGGTCGCCTATGATGCGCAGACTCTGGCCCAGACAGGGGTGTTCAACTCCAGCCCCAACCTGAATGGCGAAGGCACCTATGGGGGCGCAGGCGGCATTTGGATGGGCGGCGGTGGCCCGGTTGCTGACAGCTCCGGAGATATTTACGTCACCACCGGCAACGGCCCGTGGGATGGCCAGACGGCGTGGGGCGATTCGGTATTGAAGTTTAACGCGCAGCTGCAGATGCTGGACTACTTCACTCCCGACTCATTCCAGTACATGGATTGCAACGACGCGGATTTGGCATCGGGCGGCCTGCTGTTGATTCCGGGAACCACGGAGGCCTTGGCCGGTGGAAAGACTGGCAAGCTCTATCTCGTGAACACCGGAAATCTGGGCCACGAGCAAGCCAACGATGCGGGAGCGACCGAGACGTTATGGTTTGAATCCGATTTAGAAGCTCCATACTCGAATAGTTGCACCGATAGCACCGGAGTGAACACGACGCAAGTCAGCCCCTATGAAAGTTACTCGACGGCTGCGTACTTCAACGGGTCGGTGTATCTGGGAGTGACTCCGAACGGCCAGGGTCTCATACCTGCAGGCGTTCGACAATTTACCTACTCGAACGAAACCTTGACGCCGGGCGCGTATCCAGCTGACTATACCGCTCCCAGCATCGAGGGAGACAGCTATGGCACGACTCCTTTCATTTCTGCCAATGGCACCACAAACGGAATCCTGTGGATGATCGATCACGGATCGCCGCTACAGAATCCGAACGGTGATGCGCCAACCAGCGCAGTTCTTCGTGCCTACGATGCCAGCGATCTGACAAAAGAGCTATACAACAGCAGCACCAATACCGCAGACATCCCGGGATACGGGATCAAATTTAGCTCGCCGATGGTTGCCAACGGGAAGGTTTACATCTCGACCGGCCATGATCCTGTGACTGCCACAACCCCGCAGGGCGAAATCGATGCGTATGGTTTGAAGTAAGCGAGCTACATTCCCGGGCGATCACTTCTGCGATGGGCTTGTCGGGGATGCTGGCGAGCTAGGCGGTTGAGTTGTCAGACTATTTTGTGGCGCTGCATTTCCGCAGGTGGGGATGCCGCCTTCAATTGCGGAACCTTCTTCGTAATCATTCCAGGTCTCAATCAGCACAAAGGGGATGGCCTGGTCCGCGGGCACGAATCCGCGCCACATGTTGGACGTGTCTTTAAATGTCTGGCCGCAGCGCGCGGATATGTGCCGGTTGAGGCTCCACGCCGCTTTCTTGTCGTTGAAACTTGCCCACGCACCACCGACGATGATCTTGTCTGGATATTTCGATACCATCGTCTTGTAAAAGTCAGTCAGATGTTCTTTCCCCCAGTGGCTGCCATCCGGCGCCCAGCCCTTCGGTCCAGGATTGATCCAGGGATAGAACCCATCGAAGGCGCTGCCATACTGGCCCGGAAGGTTTTCGTCGATCAGCAGCGGCGCGGGCTTCCACTTATTCACCACCTCCCGCACCTTGTTCCAGTCCGTGTGCCCGCTGTTAGGAAAAATAAAGATCATCGGACGACCTTCATAGGTGAGGTATGCCTCGTGCCCCGGAGACTTTGGCGAAAGATAGGTTCCGTAGAACATCGTTAAATCCGCAAGGACTTCGTCAGTCGCGCCGTCGTCTTCGCTGGGCTCCTCATACATCATGGCGACCTGGAAGTTCGACTTGGCAGCCATGGGTTGCATCAGCGCGTAGCTCTGATCGATGAAAGGATCGCGATCGCCGAACCAGTCCACCACGAACGCGGAAATACCCATGGCTTTCGCTTCCTTGATCTGGCGGCGAATCACGGCCGGATCATGCGACGAATAGCCGACGGAAATATGCTTTGAGGACCCGAACCAACCTTCATAGAGCGCCAGGGTTTCCGGAGATTTTCCGGTAGCCGTGTGCTTCAAGCGTGTTGGCTCGGATGACCCGACACCGAAGCATCCGTGAGGCAGGAGGAGAAGAGGAAGGAGAGCCCTGCATGCAAAATTCAGCATAACGATACCCATTGGAAGCTTCTAGGAAACTCAGGGGTTGTCACGAGTGATTATATATTCCGCGCATCCAGAGTCTGTTTCCGGGCAGCCGCAGGTCGGATTTTTGCATCACAGAAGGAATTGTTGCGGATTTGAGCACGACAGCTGACACTTCCCGGTGACCGTGCTGGCGTTCGGTTTCCTTGTGATGAATGTAATACGAGAAGCAGTGCACATTACTTTGCGAAGGTAGATTTCCATTGGACTAACTAGTTTTTCTGCAATCAAGTTAACCGACAGCTTGGAATTGGCTCTCTGAAATCTGCTGTATTTCGAGGGATCTCCGTCCCGGTGGCCAGCCATCAGGCCGGACGTCAGACTCCATTAGAATTCCCCATTTAATTGTTGGAGACTCATGACCGTATTGAAACGTGCGATCCCGAAGTCGGAGACGCTGCAAGCTCGAATCCTGTCGGGCAGCTTCATCCTGCTCTCGGGCTCTGGGCTGGCGACCGCAATCAGCTTTGCCTACAACATCTCCATCGCTCGGTTCCTCGGTCCGAAGGGCTTTGGGGACGCCACCGCGGTTTATACCCTGCTCACCTTGATCTCGGCGGTGACGCTTTCTTTCCAACTCATTTCCGCAAAGTTGGTGGCGCAACAGAGATCGCCCGACGGGAAGTATGCTGCCTATCGGGGGTTGCATCACGGCGGATGGCTCTGCGGCATTCTGGCTGGTTCGCTCTTGCTGGCGTTTCATGGCGCAATTTCCGATTGGCTGAACCTGTTCGATCCGCTTCTCGTGGTCCTGCTCGCGATCGGTGTGACCTTCTACGTTCCACTGGGGTGCCGGCGCGGCTATCTGCAGGGGGCTTACGGCTTTCGCCGCTTCGCCACAAATCTTGTTTTGGAAGGCGCCGTCCGGCTCGGCGGGTCGCTGCTTCTGATTCTGCTGGGCTTTGGCGTTCGCGGTGTAATTGCCGCCAACTCCGCCGCCGTTGCCATCGCCTACTTCGCCATCGTTCCGAAATCGGCGGCTCGGCTTCCGAACCCACTTCGGTTATTTCACGCCACACGCGAGATCGCACAGGCGATGGCGTTCTTTTCTGGCCAGGTGTTAATCAACAACTGCGACATCGTGCTGGTGAAGCACTTTTTCCTTCCGGACGCGGCCGGACTCTATGCCGCCGTCGCGATGGTAGGCCGGGTCATCTACTCCTTTTCCCAGGCTGTTGTGAACAGTATGTTTCCGCTGGTGGCTGGTACCCGCGAGGAGGAAAGAAGAGACCTCAAAGTCATCGCCACCTCCCTCCTGCTGGTGTTGACAATCGGCTCGGCCATCGCACTCGGCATGCGTTTTGCTCCCGCGATGGTTTGGACCGTGCTCTTCGGCTCCAGATTTCACATTTCGGGGGCGTATGGACTGCCCTATCTGCTGGCGCTTTACGCCATTACCACGGTCATCTATTCGCTGAGCGCGGTGATCATCACTTTCGAGATGTCCTACAAGATCTCTAACGGCAGCTGGATCCAATTGGCGTTCAGCGCGGTTGTCATTGCAGGAATCTGGCGCTTTCACTCGTCTTTACGGCAAGTCATCTTAGTACAACTCGTCCTGATGCTGATTCTGCTGGCGCTTGTGGCAGCGATTTTCGTCATCGAACTGCTAGCTGATTCGTACACCAATCATCCCAGTGGCGTATTTCCACCCATCCGGGTGATTCGGCGCGCCCCGGAGGAAGAAGTCATCGCAGAATTTTTGAAGAGCGACTTTAGGGACCCCGTCTTCCGCAATTACTGGCAGTCGCTGCATGATCTGGTCGTCGCGCCGAATCTGGAAGACGCGACTGAAAACGCAAAGCGGCGGGCTCTATTCTTCGTACGTAACCTGGCGTTGTGGAATGAACTGCCTGGCGACACGGAATGGTATCAGGTGGAATTACGCCAAGAAGACATAACCCGAGTGCGGGTGTTTCCCCGGGCGCAGTGGAGGAACCTGTCGCAACACAGTTTCGCGATCACCGAAGTTGCCGAGCATATGCGCACACGTCAGCACTCAGTCGACGGGGAATTTGCCCTGAAAATCTCTCAAATCGGAGATCGGCTTCTCGAGCCCGACAATGGTCTGGGTCCGGTGATTGTCATTGGGATCAGCGAGGTCAAACCTCTCACAGTCTTGGACGGGAACCATCGGCTTTTGGCGGCCATATTGGCCTCGCCGGATGGAGTTGGCAGACTTCGGTTCCTGTGTGGTCTGTCGCCACGAATGATGGAATGTTGCTGGTACAACACCAACTTCGGGACCCTTTTTCGGTACGGAAGAAATTTTGTGAAACATGTTGCGCGGCGTCCCAACGCTGAACTTGCGCGTCTGTTGCAAAGCGCCGGATGACCCCCGGAGTATGGCGATGGAGATCTACGAAAATGGTTGCCTCTGAATCGCACCGATTTCGTTACCAATCTTCGTCTGCTGAAACGAAAAACAGCATCAAAGTTGGGGAGAGGGGATTTCAAAGTTATGCCAATTAAAATGCGGGTTGTGGGAGTCACGCGAGTGCCGAAATTGCTGAATGCCAGAGACGGTCGAATTCTTCTTCGCGACATCCAGAGTTTGATTGATGGTGATCGCCCGCGGTTGGTTTTGGATTGTTCTAATCTGCCCCATCTAGACAAATCCGCGATCTTGGTCTTGATCTGCTGCCTAGAGGAGGTTATGAAGTGCAATGGCGATATTAAACTTGCAGATCTACCTCCCGGAGCAGCAGAGATGCTTCGCGCGACTGGAGCTGACCGGCTTTTTGATATCTATCAGACTACCGCCGAAGCGGTGAACAGCTTCCACCGGTCGCCCTCCAGCCTGTTTTCGCACATGCCGGAAACGGCACTGCCTCCGCAGGAATCAAGCATCGTGGCGTAACCAAGTTTGAGATATTCTCATTCTGAAAGCCACAAGTTGCAGACGGATTCCGAGGAAACAATCGATGAAAATTCCGGGCCAATGGCTTCGTTGCCTAGTTTCTGCCAGCATCATCCTTTGCATGACTGCGCCGTGCGGAGCGGCGGCCATAGTGCGACAGCAGCAAATGCAGAATGGACATGCGGTCCAGGCTCAGTCCGCAACTTCGGTAAGTGCAAACGAAAAGGCGGCTGCAGATGCGACTCAGTCGAAGACATCCCCCGGCGATTCAGATTCGGCAGGCGACCAAACAAGCTCGAATGTTCAATCCGGCGTCCTGCCACCCACCCCGAATCAACAGCAAAACAGTACTTCCCCACCGGTCGGCACGGCGGCGGCACCCTATGAGGAACCGCAAGGTATTGCCGCGGCCAGGCCTGCGGGAGCTGTGGTTGCTCCAGCGAAACAAAGGCGAGCGCGTTCCTTTCTGATTAAAGTGAGTGTGGTGGTGGGAGCCGCCGTTGCGATCGGAGTTGTCGCGGCACTGTCGAAAGCAAGTCCCAGTCGGCCGCAATGACATCCAATCCAGGAAAACTTAGCGGCAGAAATAGGAGCATACGATGAGTGCAACGCGTGAGAAACGGCGCTGCAAGCTGATCAGCTTCTCTGGCATTGATGGTGCCGGGAAAGGTACTCAGATCGAGAGCCTTTGCACCCAGTTGAAAGCGGCTGGTCTACGTGTCCTTTTGATCACCTTCTGGGACGATGTTGCTACGCTGAAGCGAATGAGGGAAGCGACCGGGCACAAGCTATTTAAGGGAGACAAAGGCGTTGGATCGCCAACTGCTCCCATCAACCGTCGAGACAAAAACGTCCGATCCTGGCCGATGAGCGGCGTGAGACTCGGTCTTTATTTTCTGGACGCCCTCTCGCTCCGAGCAAAGATCGCCAAAGCACTGGGTTCCGGCGCGGATTTCGTAATCTGCGATCGATACATCTATGACGAACTGGCGAATTTGACGTTGAGCAATCCAGTTGCGGGCGCGTATGTTCGGTTGATCATGGAACTTGTTCCGAAACCGGATATCAGCTATATCCTCGACGCAGATCCCGTCCATACCCGCGAACGAAAGCCTGAATACCCACTCGATTTTCTCCACATCAACCGTGCCTCGTATCTGGCACTGAGCGATCTAATCGGTGGCATCACGGTCATCCCGCCAATGCCGATCTCGGATGTTAAGCAGCGTGTCATGAATCCTGTACTGGAATTATTGTCGGCCGAACGGCTTCCAATCGAACAGGCGGTAAGGCTGGTGGATTGATGCTGCTTGTAAATGGAACACCGAACGATCCGATCGGGCCGTCCGGTGTTCCCATGCAGCTTTATTCGTTCAATAATTGAACCCGGCTCTGGTGAACGGCCGCGCTCGATTTGTAGATTCGTCACCATCGTTTGACGGTAAGATCGTCCAGATATACCGTGGACTTACCGCTGCCACTACGTCCATCTACCTGGAAATTTATCGTCAGAGAGGAACCCCAGCCCAGGTCGCGTGCGCCGAACACCGTGGCGTTCAGAGTTTTTGTCACGCCATCGAGGGTGACGCTCTTGTAGGTGAGCGAGCCACTGGTAGTGCGGGAATAGCTGATCTGAACGTGATGCCAGGTGTTGATGCTCCAGCTTCGCGGATTGCATCCCGCGCTCGAGTGCTTCCAGTAGCCTTTAGGGTTGCTCGCCGAGCCTAAGTTTTCCGAGTAGTCCCACGTGCCGTTGTTGCCATCACATTGAAACCCGAAGACCACAGTCTGACCGTTGCTCATGGTCTGATCCAGATCCATTTCCAGATTGGCGATGGAACTGGAGTCACTGGCGAGGTACACCCATCCATCCCACAGAAAATTCTGTGAGGTTCTATCGTCTCCGAATGTGATCGAATATCGTTCGCCACCGTAGTTCGAGTAGTTAGTTGTGAACTTTCTCGACGGGCCACTATGTTCTGGCGACCCAACCAGGCTCATGTTTCCGGAGGAACCGCCACTGGTTGCCGCGTCGTGCACGGCCTTCCAACTGCCCAGCGTTTGCAGGCTGCTGTTGGTAAGTGCGTCTGCGGGGACGCTGGCAGCGGCGGCATCGTCAGTGGCGTTTGTAACGTCGATTGCGACCTCCGCAACGCACACAGCACCGCTGGTATTCCACGTCTTGACATGCACGATGTGCGAGCCAACCGTTTCCGAGACTTTGGTATCGAGCGTTGTGCTGTCTCGAAACAAAGTTGTGTCGGGACTGTTATCGAGCGAATAGCCGATCGTTCTGACAGCCTCCGATTGGCACTCCGAGTCGGAAGCGTAGAGTGTGAACGGGGAACTCACATGCTCGCCACTGGACGGACTGCTGATGTTAATGGTCGCGAATGCGGAGGTTGCGAATACTAAAGGGATGAGGATCGCGAAGGGAAAGGTCTTCATTAATCTGCCTCGACACGCTTCGAGCGCGTGCAACGTTGAGGGCTGCGTATAGCTCTACCGCAAACCTATCAGCGGGAGAGTCGAGTAATTTTGCTTGTGGGGATGGGTTGGTCTGAGCGAAGAGACGCGGAGCGTCTCAGAAGGACTCGACAACCTCTTGTTTGCTTACCGTCGAAAAGCGCGCGGCCATGCAGCGTACTACACCCGGATCGAAGTCGTATATCTTTCAAGGGCGAAGAAGATTCATGAAGACCGGTCCGGAGATTTCCCACAGCACCAGGCCGTCCGCACAAATTTCTCCACCTTGAGACTTGGAAACGGGCTCAAGGCAGGAAGAACTACAGGGGAATCGCTGATTCGGATAATACAGAAAACTCAGATGAAGAAAAGGCCTTTGCGAAATAAATCGTGGATATCAGGCATCTTTTTTCGAACCTGTGCAAATTGTTCTTAGCTTGGAAAGAATTACGTGGCATTAATGGAGAGATTTACATAGCGTAAGCCCTTGAGAAGATGCTGCTCCACGTTGAAAATTGAGGTCGTCGCTTGTGTCAGCTTTCTCACGCCAATCCACAGTTCCTACTCGTCCCCGGTGGGTGTTGTCGCCAAAAACGCCGCGTTGCACTTGTCGGCGGCAGAGAACAGTAGAGGTTTCGGGTAATTGTTTGACCGACTAGAAAGACATCCACTTGCTAAGCGGCGAGTTTGCCATCGGCAGAGGCATCTGAAGCAGCGACAACAGCATCCAAACGCGGGTTGGAATATGTTCCCACCCGGTTCACTGGGTTTTGCAATTTCTGTCCTGTCACACTTGAGGTCATCACTCTGCCATGGTTTCTGCCATGAGCTCCCAAGGATGGTGCAGCGTGCGTTTGGCTATAAGGTGGTTCTCATTCATGGCGGTTTGTCTCTCGCTAGGCCTTATGTGCGGCTGCCGCGGCGCGGGTATGCTACCCTCGTTGCCTCCGGCCGTCGCCACGGCAACTTTTTCGGTCTCCCCCTCGTCCATCACACCTGGGAACCACGCCACACTGACTTGGACCACCACAAACGCCACCTCAGTAACCATTGACAACGGCATCGGCGCCGTATCGGCGTCTGGATCTACAACTATAACCCCCACCGCGACTACCCAGTACACCCTGACGGCGACTGGCAACAACACTGTGACAGCCGTCGCGACCGTGAACGTGCAGGCTGCGGCTCCCACGGCTACGCTCTCCGCCAGTCCGGCAAACATCATTGCCGGAAATACTTCGACATTGACGTGGAATACCACGAACGCTGCCACTGTTTCAATTGATCAAGGGATCGGGATCGTCTCGGCGTCAGGATCGACGACGGTGAGCCCAACCACAACCACGAAATACACCTTGACGGCGAATGGAAGCAGCACCGCCACAGCCAGCGCCACTGTAACTGTCCAGGCTCCGGGGACCACCAACTCGCCCATCTATCACTTGATTATCCTGATGATGCAAAATCATTCGCTGGATAACTTGTTCGGTACTTATCCCGGCGTAAATGGATTGAATGCGTCATTGCCCAGCTATCATCAGATCGATGCAGCGGACAACACAGTTTCTCCGAGTCCGATTACATCGCTGACAACCACAGATCTGACCCATGATCAGCCCCACTATTCGGGCAGCTGGGACGGCGGCAAGATGGATAAATTCGCCTTCGAAGAAGGCGATCTTGCCATGCAGTATTACGACACGTCCCTGTCGGGTCTGACCACCGACAAAAAGCAGTACGGGATTATCAACTTATGGTCGTATGCCCAGCAGTACGCTCTGGCCGACAATTTTTATATGTCTGCGATGAACAGCGAGCCGTCTCAGGAGTTGTACATGGTCGCGGCTACAGTAGATAGCAACCACAACGCTTCTGCTCTTCCTTTTTATGATCCTTGCAGTGCCTACGAGCAACAGGCGCAGGGCGCCGGCACAATCTCAGTTCCCATGACCGAGACGAACGTTGGAGATCAGCTGACCGCGAAGCAGATACCGTGGACCTTTTATCAGACCAATTATGCCAACTCTCTGAACGGGACCTGCAAGGACTATGTACCACAGGAAGATCCATTTCAATATTTCACCAGTACAGAAAATTCTTCCAATATTCAAGACTTCACCATGTCCGGCTTCGAGTCCGTGCTGAACAATGGGACCCTTCCGGCCGTTGTATGGATCACGGCCGACGGTGCCCACGACATGCATCCTGGCGGAGGCAATATTCTGGATGGAGTTGAATGGCTCGATGAAATCGTGCAGGCAGTGAAAAACTCAAGTGCATGGCCCAATACCGCCATCGTCGTTCTCTGGGACGAAAGCGGCGGCTGGTATGACCATGTCCCGCCTCCCCAGCTTTCGGACACAGACAATCCTACGTTGCCCGGAGGACAGGGATTGGGGATGCGCGTCCCATTCATGATTATTTCCCCGTACGCCAAGACGAATTACATTTCCCACCAGCAGATGGATTTCGTCTCGCTCCTCAGGTTCATCCAATGGAATTGGAACCTGGGACAGTTTTCCGATCCGACTCAGTCCGCGCGGGAGCAGCAGAGCGGCGATTTGTGCGACCTGCTGACATCACCCTGCGGTGCGCCATGACGGTCTGCCCTGGAAAAATTTGCGCGAGCCGATAGGCAGTGCAACCGGTCTGTCAGTCAAAATGAGCGAAGTTGTTGAGGCGTCTAGGACTGGCAGCGGTCGAACGAATCAGTAGCAACGATCTGAAAATTGCATTGAGGGAGCCCCCCAAAACCGTGGAAACATACAGTATCGTCATACCGGCATATAACGAGCAGGCGCGCATCGGCGCGACACTGGAACGGATAATGGAATGCGTCGCAACGAAGGGATGGGCGGCCGAAGTGCTGGTCGTCAACGACGGGTCGAGCGATGCCACAAGAGAAATTGTTACCAGCGCAATTCGCCGTTACCCTAACCTCCGGCTGATTGAAAATGGCGGGAACAGGGGGAAGGGGTACTCCGTGCGCAATGGAGTTCTGCATTCGCGGGGCGCCATCGTGATGTTTACGGATGCCGATTTATCCGCGCCGATTGAGGAAGCCGAACTGCTCTTCTCAGCCATTGCCGGTGGAGCGGATGTTGCAATTGGCTCGCGATGGCTCGATCGCTCCCGCCAAACTCTTCAGCAGCCGATTTACCGCCGCTTCTTCGGCCGTTGCTTCAACTGGCTGACGCGGCTCGTCATGCATCTGCCCCTTGCGGACACGCAATGTGGATTCAAGGCCTTTCGACAAGACGCGGCGCAAACCATTTTTATTCGGCAGCGGATCGAGCGCTGGGGGTTTGATCCGGAAATTCTTTACATCGCTTTGCGGTTAGGGATGCGGGTGGAGGAAGTCGCGGTTACCTGGGGTCATGACGATCGCTCTAGAATCAGCTACCTCAAAGATGGATTGAAGATGATTCAGGACTTAGTCCTGGTTCGGTACTACTCCCTCACCGGGCGCTATGACGATCCTTCTGTCAACGGTGTTTTTAACAGGCGCGGAAATTTCAGACCGGAGAGTAGGGCGGTAACGCATCCGACGACTCGTTCCGCAGGGCACGATTAAGAGAGAGACTATGGGCGTGAGCTATTGCATCTCGCCCGAAGTCATCGCCTGACCCTCCCTATCACGCCGTGAGAGCTTTAGGCAAAAGGACAGCCTGCGCATCGCAACTGCGCAGGCTGTTCTTTTGCCTCGATGGATTCCTATTCGCTTTTTTACCAGTAGGTGACGTTCATGTTATCTACGTAGGTCACATTCGGGGATTGTTTTGAATTGCCATCCATTTGGTAGTTGAGATTCACACCCCACCAGGAAGAGTGGTTTAGCACGCTGGGATAACTTTGGTTCAGACTGTACTGTTTTCCATTGAGCGTGATGGATTTGTACAGAGTGGTGTTGTTCGATAGCCGCTGAAATTGGAGTGTGACATGGTTCCATCCAGTTACAAATTGGCATGGAACTCCGGCAGACATCCATTTCCGTTGGCTATTGTCGTAAACGTCCCAGTCTTTATCTCCAAGGTAGTTGCATTGGGTGCCGAACGTCATCGCGGCGGTGTTGCCCATCCAGACGCTGATATCAAACTCCAAAGCCTGGGTGATTGAGGGATTGGTCACGTAGAAATCCGCGTCATAAGTATAGTTATGCAGGGTGGGTAGCAGGGTGTGGTTGGGGTCTTGAACTTCCGGCGCGCTCTGGCCGATCAGGGCAGCAGTGAACAGCACATCGCCCCACGCCGTTGTGCCCCCGAGCGTGAACTCGGTCGCATTATTGCTGAGTGAAGGCAGCGTGATATTCTGTTGCATCGACCATGCGATGCCTTCGCATGGAGACGGGCTGCAGTCCACGTAGTTAGGTCCCACTTGCCCGAAACTACTCCACTTACCAGACGTTGTTTGGATATTTGAGATCACCGTACCTTGCGGGTCTCCATTGTCGCCGGTTCCACCTGTACCTGTCGTCCCAGTCCCACCAGCACCGGTGGTTCCCGTACCACCCGTTCCAGCAGTTCCAGTCCCATCTGTACCTGTAGTTCCGCTACCACCGGTCCCACTAGTGCCGCTGGTTCCCGAAGTGCTGCTGGATCCCGAAGTACCGCTAGTGCCCGAAGTGCCGCTGGTTCCGGAAGTACCGCCGCTGGTTCCTGAAGTATCGCCGCTGGTTCCTGAAGTATCGCTGGTGCCCGAAGTGCCGCTGGTTCCGGAAGTACCGCTGGTTCCGGACGTGCCGCTAGTCCCCGCAATGGAAGAGGACGAAGCGGCGAGAGCGGTGGAGGGTCCGCCGCCACATCCAGCAAGGAAAATAGGAACAGCTAGAGCCGCGGAAGCAGCAATGAGTCGCAGCATGCTCCCTCGCGTGCAATAACTACCCAGCGGAGATTTAGGGCAGCAAGACGAGGCTTGTGGTGTGCTCGCTATCGTGGAGAGCTGCTGGCGCAGTTGACTAGGCCTGGCGCCATGAAGGTTGCGATCAGTGGAGGGGCGAGTCCAAACTGATCGGGGCATTCTCAATCCGAACAGACAAAAAGGTATCTGAAAGCGATCCATCGAATCCCTCTCCTGGGGAGGTTTTGCAGGATCGATCCGTGGCGCCGAAAAAGTGTCGGCGTGGATCAATCGAGGCCTCTGATATTGGTTTGGTGACCCGATAGTACCCTAGAAAATAGACATTAGTACTCAAAAAATAGGTTACTAAAGCTCCGAAGGTAACCCATCTCACAGAATGTCAACGGAAGAGTCGGGTGGGGGCAAACGGTCGTGCCGGACTGAAAGAGCGTTGGCGTTTGCTCTTAAGGGGTTTGCGCAACGCTTGGCGTGTGCGGGCGAAAAAAAGAGCTCGGATAATCCGGAAGGATTGGGAGCGGCAGAATTCGGCCAGTTAATAGTGTCGACGCCACACGCGGGGCGACAGGGTTATCTTCAGGTTATCTTCAGCGTGAAAGACGTAAAAAGGAAGATGTTGCTTAACCGCGCGGGTGCCACGCGGGTGCGGAATCCACTCCATGGGCCAGGCGAACATCCATTTGAGGGCGATCATGCCAATTTGCCAAGCGCCTTTGCTCAGGCTGGAGAGACCTTGAACTTTTCACGCGCAAAGAATCTGGCCTGCATTGGAATAGCAACGCTTCTCCTGGCCACGACCTCCCATGCGCAAGCCGTCGCTGGCGCCTCAGGTGACATCACTCTGACCCAGCCAGCGGCATCCAGCCAGCCGGCGCCCTTGCAACTCACTTTGGCGGATGCGATCCAACGTGCCAAGCTGCTGGACCCGGCGGTGCGGCAAGCGTTGACAAATGAGAAGATTGCCGCCGAGAAGCCGACTCAAACTCGGGGGGCGAATTTGCCAACGATCAGCTCCAACTCCCAATACCTTTACACCCAGGGCAATGGAACGCCCGTGAG
Organism: uncultured Acidobacteriota bacterium; assembly: GCA_963756315.1. Taxonomy (GTDB): domain Bacteria; phylum Acidobacteriota; class Terriglobia; order Terriglobales; family Acidobacteriaceae; genus JAKAAZ01. The sequence continues at coordinate 628,577 of CAVWNI010000008.1, read as the reverse complement.
TCGCTATATTGCCAACAACGGCGTTCACGAGTACATCGCGCAAGTCGACGTGCACCAGTCGCTCTCGCTGGCAAACCTTGAACTTTATCGCATGAGCATTATGGCTTCCGAATGGGCGCACGACCGGACCGAGATCGCGCAGAGAGGTCTCATCGTCGCCGTGGTGCAGAACTACGCAACGGTGGTGGCAGCGAAGCAGAAGCTCGACTCTCTGCAACAGGCGCTTCAGGCGGCACGGGATTTTCTGAAGACAACCAGCCAACTTGAACAGGGCGGAGAGGTTGCGCACGCCGACGTGGTGAAGGCCCAGATCCAGTTCGATGACAGTCGGGTGGCGTTGGAGGACGGGCAGTTGACACTCGAAAATGCGCGCGTGGGCCTGGCCCTGATGGTGTTTGCCGATGTAAACGAGAACTACGTTGTGGTTGACGATCCGGCACAAAGTTTATTGCTTCCGTCTCTGGACGATGCTGAGTCGGAGGCGCGCCACAACAATCCTGAGCTCGATGCAGCGTTCCGGGCGGTACGAATGGCCTCTGACGCGGTGACAGCCGCGCGGGCTGAGTATCTGCCGACGATGACTCTCGACTACTTTTACGGGATCGATGCCAACCACTTCGCGACCGAAACCCCCTCGAGTCTTCGACTGGACCCTGAACTGGACGGCAGGCCGATCCAGAACCTGGGCTATTCTGCGCTGGCTTCATTGACGCTGCCGATCTGGAACTGGGGCGCAACCCACAGCAAGGTAAAGTCGGCGGAGGAGCTGAAGCAGCAGGCCGTCGAAGATCGCGAATATGCTCAGCGCAAGCTGATCGCCGATCTCGACCGATACTATGACGAGGCGAAGGTGGCGAAATCGGAAATGGAGATCCGGCGGTCATCAGCGTCAAATGCCGAGGAGAGCGAGAGATTGACATTGCTGCAATATAAGTCGGGAAACGCCACCGCGCTGGAGGTGGTCAACGCGCAAGACGCTCTCACGTTGGAGAGGAACGCATTCGCCGACGCAGAAACACGCTATATGACTGCGCTTGCCAATCTGGCGACTTTGACGGGGACCTTATAGAAGATGAGACACTTGCGTGTACCGCTCCTCTCCGTGTGGTTGCTTGTGGCCACCTCGTCTGGCCTGATGCTGACTTCGTCCGGATGCGGCAGCGGTAACACGCAATCCCCGGAGCCGGTGGTCAATGTGGAAACCGTTCCGGCGAAGTCGCAGACCATCACAGATCTGATCACCGCGGAAGGCGTGCTCTACCCAATTCACCAGGCTTCAATTTCGCCGAAAATCACGGCACCGGTGCGCAGATTCTATGTTCAGCGGGGCGATAAAGTGCATCGCGGCGAACTGCTGGCGGTGCTGGAAAATCAGGATCTCGCCGCCGCGGTGGTGTCCGCTCAGGGCGGTTACGATCAGGCCCAGGCCACCTACGCGTCAACCACGTCTTCCGCGCTCCCGGAAGAGTTGCAGACTGCGAACCTGAATGTTCTGGACACGCGCAGCAACCTGACGGCGCAGCAGAAGCTCTATGAGAGCGAGAGCAAGCTATACCGGCAAGGCGCCATTGCTCGAAAGCAACTCGACACGACTGAAGTTACGTTGACGGCGGCGCGCAGCGCGTTTGAAACGGCGGAGAAGCATCTAAAGAATTTGCAAGCTCTGGGCGTATCGCAGCAGAAGAAGGCAGCCCAGGGGCAGCTTGAACTTGCCCGCGGGCAATACCTGGGCGCGGCCGCGCAACTTGGGTATACCGAATTGCGCAGTCCAATCGACGGAGTCATTGCCAATCGCGCTGTCTATCCGGGAGACATCGCACCTGCGGGTACGCCGCTGCTTGTAGTCATGGATACGTCGAAGGTGGTGGTTCGACTCCATGTTCCTCAAACGCAGGCGGGTCAATTGAAGATCGGAGACGCGGCCACGCTCCAGGTCCAGGGAGTCGAGGCGGGAGTTCCTGCCAAGGTCACGGTGATCAGTCCGGCACTCGATCCGAATAGCACGACCGTGGAGATATGGATAGAGGCCGACAATCCCGGCGACAAGCTGAAGCCGGGAGCTGCGGTCGGGGTGTCGATCCGCGCGCGCACCGTTACCGACGCGCTGGTCGTTCCTGCCTCTGCGCTCCTTGCCGGACTGAACGGCGAAACCCGCGTTATGGTCGTTGGCGAAGATAGCCGGGCCTATTCGCGAACGGTTACTACGGGGATTCAGCAGGGTCCGCTCGTACAAATTCTCAGTGGCCTCAATCGAGGTGCCGAGGTCATCGTTGCAGGCGCGTACGGGCTTCCGGACAAAACGAAGGTCAACCCGAAACCCGCCGACGTCGGCGACGGTGGGCAGGCATAGGGGCGCGAATGGCGAGCTTGCGTTCCGACAAATCCGATCCCGACAACGAGCCAAAGCGCAAACCCCAGAAACCGGCTGCGTGGTTCGAGCTCTACTCCAAGGCCCTGGTCGCCGTCATCGTCACGTTGGCCGCGATCGGCATATACTCGGCTTCGCAAATCCCTATCGCCGTTTTTCCCACGACGAATTTTCCTCGAGTCCTGATCGCCATTGACAATGGCGTGATGCCTATTGACCAGATGATGGTCACCATCACGCGGCCCATTGAGGAGGCGGTGAACAGCGTTCAAGGATTGGAAACCGTTCGCTCAATTACGAGCCGAGGCACGGCCGAAATCGACCTGTTCTTCAATTGGCACGTGGACATGTTCCAGACGCTGGAGAGAGTGAACGCAGCCATGTCTCAAATTCAGGCGTTGCTGCCTCCGACTGCCAGAATTCAGGCGTATCGGCTTCGATTCTCCAGCTTTCCGATCCTGGCGTTTGGCTTGACCTCCGACACAATGCCCGCCACGAAGTTGTGGGAACTGGCTACGTATCAAATCAAGCCCCGCTTAAACCGCGTGAATGGCGTTGCCAGCGTGCTGATCCAGGGAGGGGAGGTGCCGGAGTACGATATCGTCCCCGACCCGGTCAAACTGCTGCGTGCTACTGTCACAATTCAGGACATCCTAACTGCGGTGCAGGCGACGAACCTCGTCGAGTCGCCCGGACTGATCCCTGTGCGACACAGCCTCACGCTCGATCTGGTTGACAGCCAGGTTCATAACCCGGCTGAGATCGCGGACATCGTGATCAAAAAGACGCCGTCTGGTGTTCCGGTTCGGATCGGTGATATCGCCACGGTTGTGCCCGGTGTTCAACCCCATTACACCGTGGTGACCTCGAACGGGCGGCCGGGAGTTTTGCTCAGCATCAACCGCCAGCCCGGCACGAATACGGTGACTGTGTCGGATGGTGTCTACAACGAGTTAAAACAAATCCGCGAAAATCTACCTCCGGGAGTTCACTTTTCCGTTTTCTACGATCAGGGAGAACTCGTTAAGGAAGCGATCAGCAGCGTTCGCGATGCGATCCTTCTCGGCATTGTGCTCGCCAGCATCGTGCTGGTGTTGTTTCTGCGGGACTGGGGCAGTTCCCTGGTAGCGGGACTTGTGATCCCGATGACGGTTGCCATCACGTTCGTTGTGTTGAAGTTGCTGGGACAGTCCTTCAACCTGATGACCCTGGGCGGTCTGGCAGCCGCGGTTGGCTTGGTGATTGACGATGCCATTGTGGTCGTCGAGAACATCGTGATCCATCGTGATGCCGGCCAGCGCAAGATGCAGGCGATTCAAAGTGCGCTGAGCGAACTCAAGGTTCCATTGATAGGATCCACGGCAACCCCGGTAGTCATCTTCTTGCCGTTGATTCTCATTACAGGTGTCACCGGAACATTCTTTCGCGCGCTGGCGATCACGATGAGCACCGCGTTGATTACTTCGCTGGGACTGGCATTGACCTGGACCCCGACTCTCAGCCAATACTTTGTGCGGCGCAACGATAGATCGCAGTCGGAACCTGCAACTGGAGAGTTTGACACTCCCGAAGAAGAGGCGCGGCGGCTGGCAGAAGTTGAAGAGGCAACCGTTGTCGGGTTCATGAAACGTGTCATCGAGTTGTACGAGCGCCTGCTGAAATTCGTACTGATGCGTCCATGGTGGCTGGCGGCGTTCTCGCTGCTGCTCGTGGTCGTTTCCTACCTTTGCTACATCTCGCTGGGATCGAATCTTTTGCCGCAGATGGATGAGGGAGAATTCACCGTAGATTACGTCATGCCTCCGGGGAGTTCGCTCTCGCAGACCGATCGAGTGGTAAGCCATGTAGTTCAGATCCTGCACTCGATCCCGGAAGTCGTGGCAACTTCTCGCCGCACAGGATTGCAATTGGGTCTGGCAGCGGTGACCGAAGCCAACACCGGCGATATCTCCGTACGGCTGAGCAATCACCGAAGTCGCGATATCTACGCGATCATGGACGAGGTGCAGGATAAAGTGACGCAACAGGAGCCAGTACTCGACATAGATCTGCACCAGACACTGGAGGACATGATCGGCGATCTGACGAATGCACCCCAGCCGGTGGTGGTTAAGATGTTCAGCGAAGACCCGGCGTTGTTGCGACGATGGGCACCGATTGTGGCCGACAAGATCGCCACCGTGCCTGGGGTCGTTGGCGTTCTGAACGGCATCGATGACACCATCAGCAGCCCGGAGACGGTGTACCACGTGCAGCCTACAGTAACCGCAAACAGCGGCTTCACGCCGGACGAAGTTGCGACGGACGCGAATGCTTTACTGGACGGTGAGACTGCGCCGACTCCGCTGGTGGTGAACAACCGCGCTTATGCGATACGCGTTCGTTTCCCCGAGCAGGTCCGCACTTCTCCTGAAGCGATGAACAGCACCGTGATCGTCAGTTCCACTGGTACGACAGCGACACTCGGCTCCCTGGCGACCATCGAGAACCTCCCCGGTCAGACAGAAATTCTACGGGAAAACCTACAGCGCCTGGTGGAAGTGTCGGCGCGTCTGGAAGGTACCAGCCTCGGGCAGGGAATCGTGGGGGTAAAGAAAGCCGTGGCCGACGTTCAACTTCCTCCGCAAATTCGCGTGGAATATGGCGGCACGTACGCCGCGCAACAGCAATCGTTCCACGATTTACTCATGGTGCTGATTACTGGCCTCGCTCTCGTTTTTCTGGTCCTGTTGCTTGAATTCAGAACCTTCTCGGCTCCCGTTTCAATCCTTGCATCTGCGGTACTTTCTACTTCCGGAGTGTTTCTTGCCCTGCTGATCACTCGAACCGACTTCAATATTTCCTCGTTTATGGGCCTCATCATGGTTGTAGGGATTGTTTCCAAGAATGGGATACTGCTGCTGGATGCGGATGTGAAATTCCGTGCGATGGGAATGTCGCCGGCTGACGCGATGATTCAAGCCGGCCGGCGACGGCTGCGTCCAATCATGATGACCGCCGTAGCAGCGGTGGCAGGGATGCTTCCGCTGGCGCTGGCCCTGGGCGCAGGCTCGCAGATGTTGCAGCCACTCGCCATTGCCGTCATCGGTGGCATTCTCATCTCCATGGTGCTCTCGCTGGTAATCACTCCAGCGGTGCACTATTACTTGACGGCTAGAGTCGAATCCATCGCACCGTGAAACAGATTTACAAAATTCAAGACCTGAACCCTCGCAGGCTCTCACTTCGAATGCTGGGGGGAACGCACGAGGCCTTCGCGGAAGCCGACCTCAGCAGCAATAGCGTGAACATTTAATTTTTGTTTTCTCAGGTGAACGACCGTTGTACAACAGCGGCATGGTGACGGTTCCTGCGCTGACGCCCGGAGACTGAAACAAGGCTGGCGGAGAGGGTGGGATTCGAACCCACGTTACCTTGCGGTAAACACGCTTTCCAAGCGTGCGCCTTCAGCCACTCGGCCACCTCTCCAATGTTATCAATGGCTTACGCGGATGTGCTCCCACAAAAGGTAACTCGCCTAGGAGGGCCGCATGAGTCGCTTCACTGAGTTTACGCGAGAACGCCGTTATCTGCACAACGTCTCTGCCGCCACTCTGTCTTGGTACACCCACGCATTCAAGTGGCTTCCTTTTGAAACTCCCACGCCAAAAGAGCTCAATGCCGTCGTCATCCGATTGCCTCCAAACAACCACGCAATGTAAATTGCCAACTTTGGGACGGGGACGGCTAGCGATAGAATTTACCCCATGTGCGGACGCTACGCGAGGCGATCAGACAAGCAACGCTTGGTGGACTACTTCCACACTGGCGCGACCGTGTTCGACATCCCACCTTCATACAACATCGCCCCGACAACTTTCCAACCCGTTATTCGCTTGGATCGCGACACAGGAGAGCGCGAACTCGTGATGATGCGTTGGGGCTTCATTCCTGGCTGGTGCAAGGACGTGAAGTTGCTCGGCTTGTCCACGATCAACGCCAAGGCCGAATCTTTAATGCTCAAACCAATGTGGCGACAGCCATTCAAGAAACGACGTTGCCTGATTCCGGCCGATGCCTTTTACGAGTGGAAGAAAATAGGCCCGAAGACGAAACAGCCCTACGCGTTCGGCATGAAGGACGGTGAGCTGTTTGCGTTTGCCGCTGTGTGGGAACGATGGATTGCACCGGATGAGAAGCCGGTCGATTCTTTTGCGATTATCACCACCGACCCGAATGAACTTGCGGCCAAGGTTCACACTCGGATGCCGGTCATCGTCGAGCCGCGGGACTACTCCCGATGGCTGACCCACGCGGATGAAGAGCAGCCGCCAATTGACTTGCTGCGGCCCTACGATGCCGATGGAATGAATGGTTGGAAGGTCAGCCTGGATGTGGGAGACGTGAGAAACAATGGGCCGGAATTGTGTGCTGGTTGGGAACCGCCAAACTCAGCGTCAATAGAAAGAGTCAAACCATGATCTATACACTCCTCACGACCTATCCCCATCAAGCCTCGCACTGCTTGGTCTAACGCTCGGCAAGGACAATAAAGTCTCTGCGTTTCGACAGCAAAATCAACCACATCCATACCGGAGTGTCGCGATGGCGACCAAAGCGGATGTCCGCCGCAAAACAAGATGCGCGAAGCCGCCAGTTTGTTTGAAATAAGATTTTCTCGATCACTCGCGAATGGCGAAGGCCCGGAATCAGGCCAGCCACGGAAGGGAATTGCAGACCAATCGCGGAGGGATGACAGAACGCGTGAAGTCGTCTCCAAAGCGGAATTCGAGACACCCCTCCTGAAGGGCAGAAATCGGGCTCCGGCGTGCCAATTCTCACGTCCAAGTGGGTATCCAAAGAGTGAGCGAGCCCCCTCCGCTAAATGGATTTCGAAGCGGGAATTTTCGTGCGCTTGGCGTTATACTGAGTGGAATGCCAAAATACTCCGTCGTTGTTCCTTTCCATAACGAGGAAGAAAATGTTACCGCCCTCTATGACGAGCTAAAAGCCGTGATGGAGCAGGTGGGAGAAACGTTCGAGCTGATATTTGTTGATGACGGGTCGCTCGATCGCACATACCGGCTGTTGGAAGAGATCACGGCTGTCGACAGTCGCGTGATGGTCGTGAAACTGCGGCGTAACTTTGGTCAGACGTGTGCCCTTGCCGCAGGTTTCGATCATGCCCAGGGAGATTTCATCCTGGCGATGGATGGCGATCTGCAGCACGATCCGACCGAGATCCCGGATTTTTTGGCGAAGCTCGAAGAAGGTTACGACGTTGTGAGCGGCTGGCGCAAAGAGCGCATCGATAACTTCGTCTTACGTCGATTTCCATCCCGTTGCGCCAACTGGCTTATGGCGAAGTTGTCGGGAGTGGACATCCACGACTTTGGCACCACTTACAAAGCCTATCGTCGGGAAGTAATTCACAATATCCCACTGTACGGCGAAATGCACCGTTTCATTCCCGCGCTGGCTTCATGGTACGGAGCGTCGATCTGCGAAATTCCAATTCGTAACGTGAATCGCGAGCGAGGTAAGTCGCATTACGGAATCTCGCGGACCTTTCGAGTCTTTTTCGATCTGATGACGATCCGCTTTCTGCTGAAATACATGTCGCGGCCAATGCATTTCTTTGGCTCTCTGGGAGCGACCAGCATGATCGGCGGAATCGCACTTTCCATGTGGCTGCTGATGCTGAAGATCTTTACCCGTCAACCTCTCATGGACCAGCATGGGCCACTCTTTGTTGTGGCGGGCGTCACAATTTTGGCGGGTATTCAATTGCTTGCCATCGGACTGATCGGGGAACTGCTGGTGCGGCATTTTTACCAGGGCCAATCTCGCGCACCGTACACCGTGGATCGCATCGTCCGCTTGAACAGCCCGGAAGAGCCGAGCATCCTGCGCGGAGAGTAGTCGCTCCCGGGGTAACCGTCTGGATCTCATCTGCAATGAAGGCGGCTCATGAAAGCCATTCAGATCGCCCACACCGGCGGCCCCGAATCCATCCATCTGGTAGACCTTGAGCGGCCTGCTCCCGCGCCGAATCAGGCGCTGGTGGAGATCCATGCGATCGGCGTCAACTTTATCGACATCTACTATCGCGAAGGGGTCTATCCAGCCACACTTCCCCTAACTCTTGGCCAGGAAGCGGCGGGGGTAGTTGTCGGGGTTGGCAATGACGCCGAACACTTCCGCGTCGGCGATCGGGTGGCCTGGTGTACTTTCCTGGGCGCGTATGCGGAGTACGCGGTTGTTCCGGAATCCCACCTGGTTCACGTTCCCGCCAGGGTCACGTTCGAACAGGCAGCGGCGAGCCTGCTGCAAGGCATGACTGCGGAATACCTGTCTACGAGTACCTTTCCCTTGAAGGGCGGACACATTGCGTTGGTGCATGCTGGGGCAGGCGGCGTCGGGTTGTTGCTGACGCAGATGGCGGCCGAGGCTGGCGTCCACGTAATCTCTACCGTGTCCACGAGGGAGAAAGCGGAACTCGCTCGCTCGGCTGGTGCGCGCGATGTCATCCTCTACACAGAAGAGAATTTTGAGCCGGCGGTCAAGCGAATCACTGGCGGGCGTGGAGTGGATGTGGTGTACGACTCGGTTGGCAAGGAAACCTTTGAGCGTTCTTTGAAGTGTTTGCGTCCCCGGGGGATGATGGTGCTCTTTGGCGCATCGAGCGGCCCCGCGCCATCGATTGATCCAATCCAACTATCGCGAGCCGGTTCTTTATTTCTAACTCGACCGAGTCTGACTCACTACACCCAGAGCAGAGAAGAGCTGGATGCGCGATCGGCAGATGTCTTCCGGCGTCTGGAGCGGGAAACGCTAAGAGTCCGCATTCATCGAGCTTTCCCTTTGGCTGAAGCCGCGAAAGCGCAGGAAGAACTGCAGTCCCGCAGGACAACCGGGAAGCTGTTACTGATTCCTTAGCCCTGGTTTGGTTATATCCGTGTCAGGCAGATCAAGATCGCCGAAATAAGGACAACAATCCGCGCTTTTTTGGAGCAGTGAATTCTTCCTCTTCGTCAAAGGCCCGCACAGGCGCCGGCTGCTCCTTGAACGCTTCTCCCAGAAAAACCGCCCGCGGATTTTGTACGCAGAGTCGTTCCGCCGTCTCCGTCCCATAGTGTTGAGCGAGAAAATCATAGGCCTTACTCATTACTGGAGGTCGCGACGTAAGGTTGTGTGCATCCGTGGCAATCAGGTGTACCCATCCCCAATCGAGCAGTTGCCGGGCAATCCGAAGTGGGCCTCTGCCAAAACCTCCCAACAAGGAACCGGCGGTGACCTGGACCAGGCAGTCCATGCGGAGCCATTGCGCCAATTTTTCCGGCTTTTGCATCAGGGTCAGATTGCGTTCCGGGTGGGTAAGGATCGGAACCATGCCTGCCACAGCCATCTCATAGAAACTGGAGGAAATATTCTGCGGAATACCGAAGTCAGGAAATTCGACTAACAAATATCGCTTACCATTGATGGTGTATTTTGCGGGATTTGCGAGAGCGTCCTCAATATTGTCGTAGCTAAGGTGGAAATCGCAACCCAATCCCAGTGTCAGCCGATCGCCGACCTTCTCCTGCAGTTCAGAGCGGATCGCCTCATTCACTTCCGGTCGAAAACTGTAGTCGCTATTTGCGTGAGGGGTACAGGCGATGTGGGTAATGCCATCGTCGATGGCGATCTTTGCCATCTCCAGAGACGTTTCCAGGTCCTTGGCGCCGTCGTCGAGCCCGTACAACAAATGGTGATGAATATCAATCATAGATGGCGGATGAACCGCTGTTCCTTTTCAATCCTTGGCCGTCAGCGTCGTCACCATCGATTGGAAGATGCGTAGACCATCCGCCGACCCCAGGATGGATTCGCTGGATCGATCCGGATGTGGCATCATACCCAGCACGTTGCGCCCCTCATTCATAATGCCGGCAATGTTCGCGAGCGAACCGTTCGGGTTTGCCTCCGGCATAACTTCCCCTGTCGCCGTCGCGTAACGGAAGGCGATGCGGCGCTCGCTTTCCAGGCACTTCAGTGTGGCGGCATCACAAAAGTAGTTGCCCTCCATGTGCCCAATGGGGATTTTCAGCACGTCACCCTCTCGCAACAGATTGGTAAACGGGGAGTCACTTGTTTCCGTGCGCAGGTATACCTGCTTGCAGATATATTTCAACCCCGCATTCCGCATCAGCGCGCCCGGTAGCAGTCCGCTTTCCGTGAGGATTTGAAATCCGTTGCAGATGCCCAGCACCAGACCGCCCGATGCAGCAAACTTCTTCACCGCCTGCATGATCGGTGCAAAGTGAGCTATTGCCCCGGTGCGGAGATAATCTCCATAGGCAAAGCCGCCGGGGACCAGGATCGCATCACAGTTTTCGAGGGTCGAGCTTTCGTGCCACAGAAACTCGACTGGCTCTCCCACCACGTCGGAGACGACATGGTATGTATCCTGATCACAGTTGGAGCCCGGAAAAACAAGCACACCAAATTTCATTTGCAAGTAGTCTAGCAGCCGCGAGGTCCAGACAAGAATCCATGCCGCGGCGGGAGCATGAGCCGATGAACCTGCCAACTGATAAGGTGTCGACTGTTCGACCGGCGAAGGTCGATGCGAATCACCTGGCAAAAGCGGGGAGCGCTCTGCTGAAATGGTGGCGCGCCATGACCCTGGATGCATTGCTGGTTGGGATTTTGTGGCTTGCGGGCCTTTGGCTGCTGCATGTTCCTCTGGCACCCCTGTGGGCAATCCTGGGAGCGTTGGCACAATTCATACCTAACATCGGCGGCGTGCTGGCCCTGGTGGGTCCGGCACTTAGCCTGCTGTTCGCCGGGCGTAATTGGGAACAATTTGGCTTTCTCCTGACTCTCTACGCAGCCATCGTAGTGATCGACCAACTCGCCATCCAACCGTTGCTGATGAGGAGGATTACGAGAGTTCCCATTTGGGCCTCCATACTTGGCCCGATTGTCCTGGGCATTCTTATTCCATTCTGGGGGGTGCTGTTGGCCCCGCCGCTGCTGGCTGTTGTCTTCGCCTACCGCAAGCCAAGGAACGCGAAAGGCGTAGACTATCCACGCTGATCCCCGATGCCGGTCCTGGAGGCGCGTATGAAGTTCGCAAAGTTGGTGTTCTGGTGCGCGGGGTTGGGCGGGGTTCTCGGCCTGACACCGTTGTATTTTATCTTGCATTTCATTGATCTTCGAATTCCACCGCCAGTAAGCCAACCCGTGTTTTACTTTGGCTTTCTGGGCGTTGTCCTGGTTTGGCATTGCGCATTTTGCCTGATCGGCACCGATCCGGTGCGCTTCCGGCCGATGATGGTTCCGGCCATCTTCGAAAAGTTCGTCTTCGTCGCTACCGTTCTCATTCTGTACCTTCAGCGTCGGGTGAGTTCCGATCTGCTCTGGGTTGCTGGTATCGATTTCCTTCTTGGTTTTCTGTTCGTTGCCTCGTTCTTCAAGACACCCCCAGGCGAGTTTGGCGCCACAACGCTCGCGTCCTAAGGGTACGAGGAACGGAGATTCTTTCCCCCGTGCCATACACGTCCCAATGCCGCACTTGCAACCTGGATCGGCCTGTATTGGGCAACCCCTTTGCGTGATAAAATCGGGGTTTGTGCGGCTGACTAGCAGCCCAAAATTTCCACCAATTTCTTTTGAAAGTACTCCGCGAGGTTCTCCATGTCCGGCCACTCGAAATGGGCCACAATCAAGCATAAGAAGGGCGCAACTGACGCGAAACGCGGCAAGGTTTTTACCCGCCTTATTAAGGAAATCACCATGGCCGCCCGTGCCGGAGGCGGTGATCCGGACGGTAATCCTCGTCTGCGAGGCGCGATCGCGGCTGCCAAGGCGGAAAATATGCCGGCCGACAATATCAAACGTGCCATTCAGCGGGGGACTGGGGAGCTGGAAGGCGCCGCATATGAGGAGATCACCTTCGAGGGCTATGGGCCCGGAGGCGTCGCCATCATCGTGGAAGCGACGACAGACAATCGCAATCGCACTGTCAGCGAAATTCGCCACGGATTTTCAAAGAATGGCGGCAACCTGGGCGAATCGAATTCGGTTTCATGGATGTTTTCAAAGAAGGGACTCATCTCTGTGGCCAAGTCGGTTGCAGATGAAGACAAACTGATGACCTTGGTGTTGGAGGCTGGCGGCGACGATATTCGAGATGAAGGTGATTCATGGGAGATTCTCACTGAACCCGCGGCCTTCGACGCAGTAGTGACTGCACTGAAAACAGCAGGCGTCGCAACACAAATGGCGGAGGTGACGTTGCTGGCTTCGACCTACACCAAGCTCGAAGGCACCGCGGCTTCGCAGATGGTCCGATTGCTGGAAACGTTGGAAGATCAGGACGATGTGCAGAACGTATATTCGAACTTCGATATGGACGCCAAACAGCTGGAAGAAATCGCAGGCTAGGCCCGGCGAACGCAAGTTTTTTGGAAACAAGCGGAGAACTTAACGATTTTTAATCTGGGAGTGTCGTCCTCTCCATTCTGAAACGACTACGCCATTCGATTTAGAGGATTTTTGCGCATGGCTGATTGCGAATATTTGGAGTGCTCTTGAAGAAGCAGATCGTTTTGTTGGGTGTTTTACTCCTCGGTTCGGCCAGCATCTCGTATTCCCAGACGCCTTCCTCTTCCGATTCCCAGAGACCGGTTTCCAATTCTTCTGCCCAGTCTGCAAGTGCGGATCTCGTCCACACGGTGATGCAGCATGACCCCTGGGATCGCGCCGTTTTTCTTGATGGTGGATTCGGTACGTCGGGTGAAACCAGCGATCATTTTTTGAATGCCGGGGTGCGCCTCGGAAAGGTGCTGACTGGGCCGTCCCTGCCCGGTCTTCTTCGTGGCCAATTTGAATATGCCATTGAGTTGATTCCGTATTGGCAGGCCTTCACTCCCAAGCAGACTTACACCCTCACCACGGTGACTCCGCCCCGGGAGGTGACTACAGGGGGTACATATACCGGCCTGAGCATGACGCCCATCATCTTGCGGTGGAATCTAGTCCACTGGAAGCGGGTAATGCCGTGGGTACAGGGGGCCGGCGGCCTCATCTGGACCAATCATAAATTTCCGCCGAACGGCGCCCACGGCACCAGCGTCTGGAACTTTGAACCGCAGTTTGGATTGGGGATGCATTACTTTGTGAAGCCTGGACAGGCGATCACCTTTGCCGCAAACGCAGTGCACATTTCCAACGCCAGCCTGGGAGACTCCAATCCCGGCGTCAATGCGACGGTTCAATTTCAGATCGGGTACACATGGTGGAAGTAGCAGGCGTGCCGAATGAATGACAAATCGGCCATCATCGAATGCGTTCCCAATTTTTCCGAGGGAAAGGATCCGGCTGTTGTGCAGGCGATCGTCCACGCCATGCAAGTCGACGGCGTCTCTTTGCTGGACTACTCGCTCGATGCGGATCATAACCGCTCTGTGGTGACCATCGCCGGCAATCCCGCACTTGTTCTTGAATCTGTTCTTCGCGGAGTCGGTGAGGCAGTTCATTCTATCGACCTTACGGCGCAGCAGGGCGTACATCCGAGGATTGGCGCTGCCGACGTCATCCCACTAGCGCCGATCCGCGGAATTTCTTTGCCCGAGTGCGCCGCACTAGCACGGCAACTTGGCCAGGAGATTTGGAAACGCCACCACGTGCCGGTCTATTTCTACGAGGCTGCCGCGCTGCGCCCGGATCGGCGATTGTTAGAGGACGTTCGAAACGGCCAGTTTGAGGGGCTGCTGAAGAAGGTCCAGCAGGATGCGACCCGTCGTCCGGATGTGGGTGGACCGTCCCTGCATCCAACTGCGGGAGCAAGCGCCGTGGGCGCGAGGCAACTGCTGATTGCCTGCAACGTTTACCTGAACACGAATAATGTCGGGACGGCGCGAACCGTGGCCCGGGAAATTCGCGGATCGAGCGGAGGACTTGCGGGATTGAAGGCGATGGGTGTTCTGGTCCGGGGGCGCGCGCAGGTTTCGATGAATATTACGGATTTTCAAAGGACGCCGGTGAGCGCAGTTTATCGAGCGGTGAAGGAAGCCGCGGCTCGGCTAGGGGCGCAGCCGGACATGGTCGAGTTGATCGGGTTGGTGCCGGAGGCCGCTATCGAGCCAAATAGCGAATGGATGGAACTGACGACGAACTTTTCGACCGCGCGAACTCTGGAGCGTAAACTGGAGTCACCGCTAGTTTGGCCATAGTGTGCGGTGGTGGCGCAGCAATTTCGCGTTTTGGCGGCCCATCTGCGAATCGTCCCGGATGTGACTTTGGACGCGGCCACGCGTCGAAGATAAGAGCGCTGGAACACACTTCGGCAGCACAGAGGCACTGGAAGCCACATAGAGGAGATGTACATGAACCGCTGGAAGAAAGCTTTAGGTTACAGTTTGGGTGCGATTGCACTGGCTACGGTGACCCTGTCTGCCTCGGCGTCGAAATTGGCGACAGAATCGCAGGCCGCTGTTCCCGAAGATGTGCAGCAGCTCATCGTTGTTGACTATCAGGCGATGGAGAACTCTGATATTGCGATGAAGTTGCGTGCGAAGGTTTTGCCGCCGGAGCTGAAGCGCTTGCAGGATGCGTTGCAAAGCTCTGGCATGAATGTGAATCAGAGCGTCACCCAGCTCGCGTTCGCTTCCTACCGCGTGCCCGGTGAAGTTTCTTCCCGCATCGTCGGAATCGCGTCAGGCCAGTTTCCGGTCCAGGATTTTCTCGATAACTTCAAGAAACATCATGTCAAAGGGACACAGGTGAGGAACGAAACTATCTATCCGATGGGAAATACCGGATTGAGTGTGACATTTCTCGATCAGACGACCATGATTTTCGGCTCGCTGGACGCGATCCGGGACTCTCTGGACGCTCGCGATGGCATCTCGCCGAGCTTCCTGACCAATACCGCAATGCAAAACCTGATGCCGGTGCTGCAGGACGAAGCCGTATGGAGCATCCTTGATCAAAAGGGCACGCAGGAAATGATGAAGTCTGTTCTCGGCCAGGCGTCACAGGTGGCCGACTACAGTACTGTCAAAAACAGTTTGATCGGCTCGCGTTACACCATGGATTTCAATCAGGGCGTGAAATTTTCGCTGGACGTGGTGACACCCGATACGATCACCGCGGCAACCATGTCCTCTTTGATGGGTGCTGCGTCCCTATATGAAAAAATGAACGCGACGCCAACCGAGAAGCAAGCCATCGATTCTACTGACATTAATTCGAGCGGCAACGTTCTCCAAGTCCGTTTTGCCACCTCGGATGACCAGTTTGCATCCCTGCTGAACTCTCAGTTATTTGAGTCCGTGATCCACTAACAACCTGGCAGTTAGCGTTGCGCCCCGAGAGTGTATATCTTAGTGCGACCCTAGCCCTCTGCAGTCGTCGGATCAATCGTGGTTCTGATCTCGGACACGCTGTTGGCAGGAAATCCTCCTCGGCGGGCGTGCTCTCTCACCATCTCCTCGTTGGGTGCGATGTATACGCAATAAATCTTGTTGTCGGTGACATAGCTCTGCAACCACTGGATTTGCGGACCTAGCTCGCGCAGAACCGAGCACGATTTTTCCGCAACACCTTGAAGCTGCTGCGGCGACATCGCTCCCGCTCCCTGGATCTCCCGCTCGATGAGAAATTTTGGCATATGAATCCTCCTGCAGGAGATTCTAAGCCAGGAGTTCCGATTAGGATGGCCGCAAGTGTAGGGAAGTGGTGCGCCACTTGATCTCAAATTGGAACTCGACCCTGCTCTCGCTGCAATCACTGGGGGAGTTATTGCCTCAGGAGGTGGTGTAGTCCTCCCAATTACTAATAGAGGAACTGTCGTGATACGAAAGACCCTCCCGCTGCTTCTTCTGTTCTGTGCGCAAATCTTTGGCCAAACTCCTCAGCAGAAGACCGTCGACCAAATTCTCTTTGGCGCAGACATTGCATGTTCCAATCTCTTGGGCGCGCTCCAGCAACAGCAAATTGAGGACCCAACCTTCGTCGTACAACGGCAACAGCCGGAGGATGCGCAACCCCAACCCGAGCCGATATTTTTCAAAGATGGACACATGGAATTGGATGAAACTCCGGCCCAACATGCCCGTAGTTCGATGGAGTGCATTCGACAAACGCTTTACGGCCTCAAGTTCGCAAAGCAGAATGTTGGGGCAATGATCGGAACGCCTCAGGCGCTGGAATCTTGGCCGAAACTCAGAGACATTGCGTGCCGTGATCATCCCGAAAGTCGCTACTACAATCTGGACGGAATAGAACAATTCTGCCCCGCAAAGAAGTGAGGGAGGAGTCCTCGCCGTCGCATGTGTCCTGGCGTGACTCCTCTGCATATTCTGCAGTGAACTATCAACAAGTCGTAGTTCTCCAAGGGATCGACTCGACCAAGCGTTTGTAAGGATTGGGGGGTGGATTCGTGGTGGATCGGTGCTGAGAACAAGGCCCGATCGACATTGTTTTAAAATCGATCTTAGCCAATAAATACAGGGGTTTCAACGACTGGACCAAGCTCGAAAACACTGAATAGCTCGCCAATCGAATGGAAGCTCTTGCGAAATGCAGGGTTTTAAGACTTTCTGTAAATACATGATTCTAAGGAACTTACTATCTGCATCTGTCGGTAAATCAGATTGTGATGCTGAAAATAAAGGAGTTACGCCAGGGATTGGCACTCCTCCTCGGGAACTGCCCAAAAACCCGATTTTTGGGACGAAGCCAGGATACTAGGTTTGACAGCGAGTGACCTTGTGGAGCGAGAGGCTAGATAACGGGACCGTTGATGCAGACGACGAAGTTTTCTAGTCAATCAAGGTTCTTCGACTCGGAAGGCTGGCCCTGAGGCTCCCCCGGCATCGATCCAGAAATTACGTCAAGGGGACCCGTGACCGTTTGAGAAGGAGTTCGGCGATTGCCTTCGATCCATTTGACCGCGCTTCTCTGCAGAGTGTGCAGTCTTCGACTGTGATTCGTGTACCAAAAAACGGGGCTCTGCCATTTCTCAATTGGCGTGGATTTCAGAGCTTGTTTTGGGCTGTCCGTAAAACGACCGTTTTGTGGTACAGTGGCTCTCACCATGAAAATCGCCATCTATGCACGCGTTTCCACAAGAGACGGACGGCAGGACGCGGAAAACCAATTGAGGCAGCTCCGAACGTTTGCGGCTTCTCAGCGATGGACTATCGTCAACGAGTTCGTAGACAAGGCCAGTGGTAAGCGCGGGGACCGTGAGCAATTCCAGAAAATGCTTGCTGCTGCGTCCAGACGCGAATTCGACATTCTGCTCTTCTGGAGCCTGGACCGGTTGAGCCGGGAGGGAACGGTAGAAACGCTAAATCATCTGCAACGGCTCACAGGCTATGGCGTCAACTACCGGTCATTTACCGAGCAATATCTCGACAGCACGGGCATGTTTAAGGAGGCCGTCATCGGCATTCTCGCAGCCGTGGCCAAGCAAGAGCGTGTCCGCCTCAGTGAGCGAACCATCGCAGGTCTAGAGCGCGCCCGGGCTCAGGGCAGGGTGGGAGGAAGGCCTCGCGTCGATGACAATCCCGTCACCATGAAAAAGCTACAGCGGCTCAGGAAACAGGGTCACTCGATTCGGCAAATTGCAGCAGAGTTGAAGCTGGCAAACGGCACCGTCGCAAAATTGGTAAAACTCAAGGTTGCGTAGTTCAGCAAGTCAACCGGACCCGTCCGTCGAGCGTCGGCGGGCATCCACATTGAAGCGGATTTGTCGTCTCGGGATTGCTGGACATGGAATACGTCAGCGAACCTTCGGGAGTCGCTCACAGCGCCTCCTGACGCGATTGTGAGCACTTCTGGACCATGCAGTCAACACTAACTCGAGCTGCGCGGCGACTGCATATTGTGCAGAGAGTTTGCGAGGTGAGCTGGTTCTATCCAATGCTGCAAGAAGTCGATCGGAGATTATTGTGTGTACGGCGATCCTCTCCTCACACATGCCTTCTTGCATTGAATGTTGCGTGAAAACCCAGTAGCTTGATTCCATCACTGAACCATTCAAAATTCAGAACTGAACGGGCGCGCTGAGCAATGACAAGCCAAGAGATGAAGAAGACCCTCTGGGAGGCGGCGGACAAGCTGCGGGCCCAGATGGATGCGGCGGAGTACAAGCACCTTGTACTCGGATTGATTTTTCTCAAATACGTCTCCGATGCCTTTGAGGAGCGGCGGCGCGTGGTGGCAGCGCTGCTTGCCGATGCATCCTCCGAGTTGTACTTCACAGACGATCCAGCCGAGCAGGCGAAGGCGCTGGAGGATCGCGATTACTACACCTCTGCAAATGTCTTCTGGGTGCCTCCGGCGGCGCGTTGGGAGACGCTGCGGAATCAAGCCAAGCAACCGGAGATTGGCCGTCTGCTTGATGAAGCGCTCGTCGCAATCGAGGACGACAACCCATCCCTGAAAAACATCCTGGACAAGCGCTTCGCCCGCACCCAAATTGAGCCCTCTCGGCTTGGCGCGCTCATCGACCTCATCTCGAAAATCGGCTTCACGTCACAGGACAAAGCAAAGGACGTGCTCGGCGAGGTTTACGAATACTTCCTCGGTCAGTTCGCCACAGCAGAGGGCAAGAAGGGTGGACAGTTCTATACGCCAGGATCGGTCGTGCGGGTGCTGGTCGCGGTGCTCTCGCCACATAAGGGACGCATCTACGATCCGTGCTGCGGGTCGGGCGGAATGTTTGTGCAGTCGGAGAAGTTTATTGAAGCGCACGGCGGGCGCACCGATGATGTCTCCATCTATGGGCAGGAGTCCAACCCGACGACGTGGCGACTGGTAGCAATGAATCTGGCAATTCGCGGCATCGGCTTCAATCTGGGCAAAGAGCCTGCCGATAGCTTCACGCAGGACCAGCACCCGGACCTAAAGGCGGACTTTGTGCTGGCAAATCCGCCCTTCAACGTGTCGGACTGGTGGAGCGCCAAGCTCGAAGGGGATAAGCGCTGGGCATTCGGTACGCCGCCACAGGGGAACGCCAATTATGCGTGGCTCGAACACATCCTCTGGCACCTCAAGCCCACTGGCCAGGCAGGCGTCGTTCTGGCGAACGGCTCCATGAGTTCCAACCAGAACAACGAGGGCGAGATTAGGCGGCGCATGGTTGAGGGTGACGTGGTGGAGTGCATGGTGGCGCTTCCCCCGCAGCTCTTCCTGAATACGCAGATTGCCGCCTGCCTCTGGTTTCTCACACGAGATAAGACGGCTCATGGGCGCGATCGACGCGGCGAGATTCTCTTTATCGATGCACGCAAGCTTGGGGAGATGGAGACGCGAGTGCATCGCATTTTCACCGACGCAGACGTGGCGAAGATTGCAGAGACAGCGTACCGCTGGCGTCAGAGCGGCGAGGTTGCCGGCGACTACGAGGATGTGCCGGGTTTCTGTCGCTCCGTCAGGTTGGAAGAGGTTCGCGAGCATGGCTACGTGCTCACGCCGGGGCGGTATGTCGGTGCAGAGGCAATCGAAGATGACGACGAAGCTTTTGCGGAGAAGATGGAACGACTGACAGCGCTCCTCTCTGAACAAATGGCCAAAGGCGCGGAACTGGACGCTGTAATCCGCGAAAA
Source organism: uncultured Acidobacteriota bacterium (assembly GCA_963756315.1). Classification (GTDB taxonomy): domain Bacteria; phylum Acidobacteriota; class Terriglobia; order Terriglobales; family Acidobacteriaceae; genus JAKAAZ01. Next base: position 608,621 of record CAVWNI010000008.1, on the reverse strand, counting down.
GCTGGGGGCGCTGGGCTATGGCGTCTGAGTGGGAAGTGTTTTCAACGCTCTTTGCTGAGCCGCAGAAGAATGGAATGACTCGCTCGAAGGGAGTACGCGGTGCCGGAATGCCAATGGTTAACATGGGCGAGTTATTCGCATTTCCGCGAATTCTTTCAATGAAGATGGACCGGGTACTTGTCGCGGACAAGGAGCGGTCATTCATCCTTCAAGACGGTGACTTGCTTTTTGCGAGACAATCGCTAGTCTTTGAGGGCGCTGGAAAGTGTTCAATATTTTTAAACGGTCACGAACCAACCGTCTTTGAATCGCACATTATTCGTTGCCGTTTGAACAGGCAAAGAGCTGATCCACTCTTTTACTTCTATTTCTTCCAGAGCCCACGGGGGCGAGACGCAATCTCATCAATTGCCGAACAAGGGGCAGGGGCAGCGGGTACCTTCCCGCCGTACCGGATGCCGTATTTGCCTCGTACCTCGTTCGATTCCAATTTGAAAATCAAGCTCTTGCCAGGTACGTCGGAGCATTTATGCGGACAGCGGCTTATTTCGAATACGTCCAGAATGCGACTGGAGGCTCCGCACAACCGAATGCTAGCGCACAGGTGTTAGCAGGCGCAAAACTGATTGTTCCCACGTCCCACCTCTTGAACAAGTACGCGGAAAGAATAGCGCCTATCGATCAGAAAATCTGCCATAACGTTTGCCAATCCGACACTCTACGGACTATTCGTGACACGCTTCTGCCTCGCCTTATTTCCGGCAAGCTGCGCGTGCCAGAGGCGGAGAAGCTGGTGGAGGCGGTTCTGTGAGCATCCACGAAGACGACGTTGAGCAGGAGATGCTTGGCTGGTTTGAGGGCCTGGGTTATGAGGTCATCTTTGGCCCCGAGCTTGCGCCGGATGGCGCGCGACCGGAACGCAAGAGCTATAAAAATGTGCTGCTCGAAGGGCGGTTGCGCGATGCGCTCCATCGGCTGAATCCCGAGTTGCCAACGGCAGCCATTGCCGATGCCGTGGATGTGCTGGCGAACGCGGCATCACCCGGGCTGCTTGCGGGAAACCATGAGTTTCAGCGGCGATTGACAACAGGCGTGCAGGTCTACTGGCAACAGAACGGCGAGACCAAAGGCGCACGAGTCCGGCTGGCAGACTTTTCCGATCCGGACAAGAACGACTGGCTGGTGGTGAATCAGTTCACGGTAATTGGCGCGACTCTCAGTGGCAACCGCGAGCGCAGGCCGGATGTTGTGGTCTTTTTGAATGGAATGCCGGTCGCCGTCTTTGAGCTGAAGAACGCAGCCACGGAAGATGCGGATGTATGGGCCGCGTACCGCCAGCTCCAAACCTACCAGCAAGACATACCCGAACTATTCCGCACGAATGGAATGCTGGTGGCGTCCGACGGAATCTATGCGCGCATGGGTCCGATTACCGCGACGGAAGAGCGCTTCATGGCGTGGCGCACCATTGACGGCAAAGAGCGTGACCCACTGGGACAGTTCGGCGAACTGGAGACGCTGGTGCGAGGCGTCTTTGAGAAAGAACATTTGCTCGACTATCTGCACCACTTCATTGTGTTCGAAGATGACGGCGGCGTGGTAAAGAAGATTGCGGCCTATCACCAGTTCCATGCAGTGCGGGCTGTGGTGGAGCGTGTGCTAGTGGCATCGGCTCCCGGAGGCAGTGGGAAGGGCGGCGTGGTGTGGCACACCCAGGGCGCAGGCAAGAGTCTGGAAATGACCTGCCTTGCCGGCAAGCTGATGACCCACCCGCAGATGAAGAACCCCACGCTGGTGGTGGTAACAGATCGCAATGACCTGGACGGGCAACTGCATGGCACATTCGATATGGCGACGGAGGTGCTCGGCGAGAGGCCAGTGAAGGCAGAGACAAGAATCGACCTGAGGGAACACTTGAATCAGCGCCCATCGGGCGGCATTGTCTTCACCACCATTCAAAAGTTTGTACCGGGCGAGGATAAGGATACCTATCCGACGCTGACGGAGCGCGACAACGTGGTGGTGCTGTGCGATGAGGCGCACAGAAGCCAGTACGGCGGACTGACGGCACGAATCAATGAGGCAGGAGAGACAATCTACGGCTATGCGAAGTATCTGCGGGATGCGTTGCCGAATGCCACCTTCGTCGCTTTCACAGGAACGCCCATTGCCAAGAAGGATAGGGACACGCGCTCCGTGTTTGGCGATTACGTGGACATCTATGACATTGAGCAGGCTGTGAAGGATAAGGCGACGGTCCCCATCTATTACGAATCGCGGCTGGTAAAGCTGGAACTGGATTCTGCCGCAAAGGAAGCGATTGACGAAGAAGTGGAGGAGCTGACGGAGGATGAGGCAGACGCGGCACGAGCGCGGACGAAGAGCAAGTGGGCTGCGCTGGAGAAGCTGGTAGGTACGGCTCCCCGCATCGCAACCATTGCGGCGGACCTGGTGAAGCACTTCGAAACGCGGAAAGACGCGATGCGCGGCAAGGCAATGATCGTGTGCATGAGCCGTGATGTGTGCGCGCAACTGTACGCGGCGATTGTGAAGCTGAAGCCTGAATGGCACGACCCCGACCCGGAGAAGGGCGCGATCAAAGTGGTGATGACGGGCTCCGCAAGTGACCGGGAGGCGCTGCGGGCGCATGTGTACAGTGCCAAGGTGAAAAAACGGCTGGAGAAGCGCTTCAAGGATGAAAAAGACCCGCTCCAGATCGTCCTGGTCTGCGACATGTGGCTGACCGGCTTCGATGTTCCTTGCTTGACCACGATGTATGTCGATAAGCCGATGCGCGACCACAACCTGATGCAGGCAATTGCGCGGGTCAATCGCGTCTTCCGAGATAAACCGGGCGGACTTGTGGTGGACTACATCGGCATTGCGAACGAACTAAAGCGCGCGCTGAAGGAATACACGGAGAGCAAAGGTCAGGGACGGCCCACGATTCCGGCAACTGAAATGCTGCTGAAGGTGCGCGAAGAGATGGAAGTCGCGCGGGGGATGTTGCACGGCGTGGACTACAGCGGCTTTCGCGTGAACGCTCTGAAGCCCATGCGAGCAGCGGCGGACCACATTCTTGGCCTGGACGATGGGAAGCGACGGTTTGCCGATTGCGTGCTGCGGATGACGCAAGCATTCGCGCTGTGCTGCACGTTGCCTGGTGCGCTGGAATATCGGGAAGAGATTGCGTTTATGCAGGCGGTGCGGACGATTCTGACGAAGCGCGACCCTGCCATGTCCCTGAGTGACGACGCGAAGGAGCACGCGCTGCGCCAGATCCTTTCTCGCGCAGTGGTATCTGCGGATGTGATGGACATCTTCGCTGCGGCGGGATTGGATCGGCCTGACGTTGGCATCCTGTCAGACAAGTTTCTGGAGGACGTGCGAAAGCTGAAAGAGAAGAATCTCGCAGTGGAGGTTTTGAAGCGCCTCTTGCAGGGGCAGATCAAGAGCAGGTTTGGCAGCAATGTGGTGCAGAGCCGTAAGTTTTCTGAACTGCTGCAAGACTCGCTGACACGCTATCGCAATCGAGCGATTGAAACAGCTCAGGTGATTGAAGAACTGATCGCCATGGCGAAACAGTTCAAAGCGGCGGCGAATCGTGGCGAAGAGCTTGGATTATCTCGCGACGAAATGGCCTTCTACGACGCGCTCGCGGCAAATGAGGCATCGGTACGGGAACTGGGGGATATGACCCTTCGCAAGATTGCACGCGAGCTTACAGAGAAGCTGAGAGCGAGCAACACGGTGGACTGGTACGTGCGAGAGTCGGTGCGTGCAAAGCTGCGGCTGATGGTGAAGACGATCCTGAAGAAATGGAAGTATCCACCAGACGGACAAGAACAGGCGACCGAGACCGTGCTGGAGCAAGCGAAAGAATTGTCTGAGGCGTGGGCGCTGACCGCATGAAGAGGCGCAAGATTCCTACCAGCGTCATCTTGAAGAGAAAGTGGGAATTGATAATGTTCCGGACGAAGCGTATCGCCGGAGACGTGCAGTCGCTTTGATCTGGTCAGTGATGGCGAAGGCTGCTTCTTCCAAGCCTTCCGTCGAATCGCCCTCTGTGCCCTCCCAAGGCGACTTGCATATGTAATGCAGAGTACGCTGCCGGTCCTCTTGCGTGGTGCCTAATCGTTGAATCACCGCCGTACGGGACTGCACATTGTGCAGATCTTCAGGCAGGAGTGACAGCCATCGATCTCTCCATTTGGCCTCACTCATGCAATTCCTTCCAGAGTGGTAGCCCTGCTTTGCGTCCAGCAGGATATGCAGGTGCGCGTGAAAAAGATCCCGAGCATGCCAAGAGACCTCCTGCCGCATAAACCATCCATGCAGGCTCGCAATCCCTCGCAGCATCTTTCTGCCAGCCGCTGATACTTCCTTAACCGTAAAGCGCAGTTCGTCTATAGGACAATCGGCAGTAATGAAGGTTGCAAACAGTAAGCGAGTTGTGGGAATACGTCGAGCGACTCGTGTGAGCCTTTTTTCCAGTTTGAAATGACTCCTGCGGCTACACGCGGGGCAATACGGAGACTCACAACCGGATTTATATCCGAGACACGCTGGTAGCCTACCCACCGCAATTCCGGGAAAGAATCCTGGAATAGGTTCAGCGGCTATGGCAACTAATCCACGCATCGATCTCAGGGGAGTGGGGTACTTGAAGTCTGTATGCACGGGACCTTCCGGAATCAGCCATTGAAAAAGTGACATTACAGCCTAGCACGCAGATAAACATTGGTTATATGCGCTGTATCATCGCACAAATTGCCTATACATTATTCTTGTACTACTACTAAAGGAGTGCGGTGACGACTACGAAGCGATTACTCGCCCACTGGCCGGTCCTCGACATGCCCGGCATCGGTGCAATCTCGTTCTCGCTTCCGCTTTCGCAGGACGGACAACACCGCATCGTCATTTCCCGTTTCCAATGCGGCCCACATCTCTTCTATTTGCTCCTCAGTTGGGTATTCATCGTCGTGCTTACGATTGTTCGCCGCGCGATTGGCCAATTTCTCCGATGCCAATTCCCGTGGAGCTTGGATCGCCTGCAGGTTAGCCTTGTCGATCGCCGAACCAGCCGTGGCGATCCACTCCTGCACATCCTTTATGCAATCGGGCAGTCGATCGCGAATTTCATACACCCAAAATCGCTTCACTTCCCACCCAAGCTCAATTAGACGCAAGCTGCGCAATTGGTCGCGTAGACACAGTTCGCCCGTCCATTTTCGATGGTAACGCTCACCATCAATCTCGACATTGAGCTTTCGGTCCCCAACAAAGAAAGCGAGGTCGAGATCATATTGCTCAACGGAAAATTGCGTTATCGGCATCGGGCGAACGTTCGCTTTAGAGAGCTCCCTATAAAAGAACTTCTCCCAATCAGACACGCGCTCTGGATGTGCCACAACTGGATAATCTGGCCCAATCCCTGAAGTTTGCTGCTCGATTGGAGTCATTTGTGGAACTCCCATGGTCTCAACATAAGTTGCAAATTTTATGAGGTATTCAATTCCGGATGCCAGTGCGGCACCTCGGTCGCCGACAACGTGCAACAATCCTCGCGCACGGGTGATTGCGACGTTAAAGAGATTTCCATTGTTCCGTAGGAAACGTATTGCTCCGTCTGTCATTCCTTCCGAGACGACGGGCGAGAACAAAATAACATCGCGCTCGTCACCTTGAAAACCATGGACAGTATCGACGAGTAATTCGCTTCGCAGTGCCGCATTCGATAACTGCTCAGACTGAGCGATCATCTTTTGGATTAACTGCTTCTGTGCATGAAACGGCGTTACAACGCCAACTGTTCCTTCGTAATGACGAGTCACGAGCAAATCGTACAGAGCTCCGATGACAGCCTCTGCTTCAATCTGATTTTGTGCGCTGCTTGTACCGGGGCGAATTGTGTGGCCCGGAACATCCTGCCAAATCACCCCAACATTTTGCCCACGAGGTCGTTTCAAGCGGTCGTAGCGTGTTGCGACACGAAGCTTTCCGTCGTAGAAGTGATGATTTGAGAATTCGATGATATCCGCATGACTTCTATGATGGTCTCGTAGGTTGATGATTTGAGAGTGATCAGCAACTCCCGCAGCCAGGTCAAAAAGAGATTTGACGGAGTACATCCACGCTGGGCGAGTTTCTACAAGCCCGTGTTTGAGGAGTAACTCTGTATCTTTGTGATTGGGTAATGCACTGATGTGGCGGAGCTGCATCGGATCACCGATAATGACGGACCGTTTTGCTCGAAATAACAGCGGTAGCGCGGAAGCAATATCACACTGACTGGCCTCGTCTATGACAACGAGATCGAAATGCGCCGCTTCAAACGGAAGCTTTCCCTTAGCAGCAAGTGACGTAACTGCCCAGCAAGAGAATAACTTGCTCACTCTCGTTTGGAGCACCCTCGCTTGGTTCCGGACCTGTTGATTTATCCTTTCTGCATTTTGTCCGGTTATCACCTGAAGTAACGCGGTATAGTCTGCCAAATCTCTTCGCTGCCCTTGCGTCAAGCGGCTGGGAGCAAGTTGCACCCAGTCTGTCCACAGTTTGGCAGAGTTACTTGCGACTTCCTCGCTGATCGTTTTTCGGATAGACGCGATTTTCTCGAACGCCTCTCCTTGGCGAAGCTGCTCGAGAGCTTTCTGATAGACAACCACTTCCTTCGCCGCCTCGAATTTGCTACGGCATTTCACCATGAAACCTGTCAATCTTGAGAGATCTGGCGTCGCTCCGGTTTCGGGGGCCGGGCACTCAATATGCGCAAGGAGGGGATCAAGCGCTTTTACAGATCTCACGACATGAGCCATTAGAGCGGCATAGGCGAATCTCATTTTGAATCGACCAAAGAAACGCTGTTTCGTCGGGTCTAATGCGTCGAGCGCCGCTTGTAATTCCTGAAACGCTGGCTCGGAGGTGGACAGAACAACATCGGATAGCTCGTTGAATCGTTGCACGCCAAATATTTGGCGGTAAGGCTCGACCTTGTCTTCCAATCTGTCGACGAGGTTTCTAGCTTGCAGGGTCTGTTCCTGAAGGCGCTCCAGATTAGCAAGCTTGGCTTCGAGGTCTCGAAATCGCAGGAGGCCCTCTTGATAGCTGAGTTCGTCATCATGGCTTACATTTCCAGCAAGCATCGCAACTAAATAGTTCGCCAACTTTGCTTGATAATCGCCAGACCCTAGGCGTAGCAACACCGGGCGATTTCCCAAACCGTTGACTCTTGCTTCAACGACATCTACGGCTTTGTTGTTCTTACTAGCGAATAGTACTTTCATTCCACGCCATGCAGCATTCACGAGAAGGTTCGTGACCACCTGTGACTTGCCGGTGCCAGGAGGACCGGTGACTACCGTATGTTCGGACGACAATGCCGATTGGACAGCGGCTCGCTGTTCCGAGTTCATCGGAATGACTTCAATAAGAGGTTGTTGGTCCCGCGCGAACTCACCGTGAATGTTGCCTGATAGCCAGCTTCCCAAGGCGGTTGGGCGGACAATCGATTCGCCTGTATCAGCCAGTTTCTTAAGTTCGACTTCCAGTCCTTTCGTGAAAGGGGAGCGCTTCCCAGGAAGAACGACCGCGCGGTTGTATATTCCGGTTTGATTGATCTCGGAGAGGGGTAGATCTTGCGAACAGGTTTCGGGGTTGATGGGCTCTCGCCAGTCCCAGTCGGGTCGAATATTTACCAATCTCTCGAACATCTCTGCGAGTTCGGGCCGGTCCGCAACCGGATTGTTAAGCCCCAACTCATCGTCCAATCGTGCCGCTTCTTCTATCGTCGCGGAGACATCTCCCATCGCCATGCTTTTCAAAACTGACAAGTTCGGTGAAGGAAGGTCGTCCACCAGTTGATATGCGTCGCTCGGCTGCTCCGGGATTTCAATCGCCCAGAGCATGACAGGTTCAACGAAAAATCCTCTCCAATTGGGAGTGTGGCGTTCGCGCAGGCGGACTGGATATCCCAGCCAACCAACCAAATTGGCTCTGTCATGCCGTACATTCGCAAGCACCCGACCGACCCCTGGGGAATTCCACCATTCCGTGTCTAAGGCTGACATTGGCAGAGACGGAAGCTCTGCGTAATCAGGTTCGCCGTATCGGGAATTGGCAAAAGCGCTCACGCCCTGATCCGAATCTGGCCCTACACAATCCAAGTAGTAATGGCAGAGCCGCGCAATCTCTGTAAGTTTTGCGGATGCCCTCGGTGGCCGAACGGGAGCCACATTTGGACGGTCTGGCGCATTTAGAACGCGCCAGCGGTATGCAGCGTTTTGAGATACCCTTCCCGCGAGTTCGTGAGAAAGACAACGGTTGATCTCGCGCCTTTCCACGCCGAGTTGTTCGCGAGCTCGATTGCCTTTTGGTTCGGTTGGCGACGGAGGTGGTCAAGTATTTGTTCAGCCAGGGCGATGTTTGGGCACATAAAAAGACTCCAATCTGGTGCATTGTTACAGCAACCGCTCGTGAACTCCGCTGGTTTCTATCAATCTATGTGACTTCGGCTGGCGCGAACCTACCCGATAAGAAATGACGGGCCGCATCTCCGCGAATCACGCGCAAAAAAGATTCAGTCCCTACATCTGGTCAAAAGAAATGAAGCAGGATTATACCGCTTCACCCTTGTACCCGCGGGACCGGACATGGGGTTGGTAACCTCTCAGCGCATAATGTGCGGTCGGCGAACAGCAATCGGGGTATAGTTCTCTGTTATGACTTACATCTCTGTCGAGGAGTGCCGAACCGTCCTGGGTGAGGCCGCAGCTAATCGGTCCGATGAGCAGATTGAACACCTGAGAGATTCTCTAGAGAGGCTCGCTTTCTTGATGTACGACGAGATCGTCCAAAAAGCACACATTGACGCTGAGAGTGTGCGTTGGGATGCGTACGGCTTCGAGAATCCGGATGAAGCCAGCGCCGCTGATTTTCCAGACGAAGCATTTCCGTCGGACGGACCAAACCTCCTGGAAATTCCGGATGACGAAGTTCAATGAGCAAGGCAATTATCTACGTGCGTGTCAGCAGCAGCCGACAAGTGGAAAACACTTCCTTGGAGAGTCAGGAAGCTGCTTGCCGGGAGTGGTGCGCTCGGAATGGCTTAGATGTTGATCGCGTGTTCATCGAGCACGGTGAGTCCGCAAAAACAGCCAACAGGACTGAATTTCAGAGCATGTTCCGCTACTTAGAGCGGAAGCACGCTGCCATCTCTCATCTGGTGGTCGATAAGTTTGACCGATTCAGCAGAAGCGTGGATGAAGGCGCAAAATACCGGATTAACCTGCACAGCTACGATGTTCTCCTCTGCTCAGTCAAAGAGCCTGCAGACAATACCCCAGCCGGGAAATTGTACAGACGCATTCTCGACGGGTTCGCAGAATATGACAACGACGTACGAGCCCAACGCGGCCTCACGGGTATGAAGGCCAACCTACAGGCGGGCAGGTGGGTCTGGTTAGCTCCGCTCGGATATCGGAATGGCCACGGCAGGGGCGAACCGTCTCTCTTGCCGGATCCCAAGCGTGCTCCTTGGGTAGTCAAATTCTTTGAGCTGGTGGCTTCTGGGAAAGCAGCTTCGGACGCATTGGCCGATGTAAATTCCTTAGGGCTAAAGACAATCTCAGGGAGGGCCGTTTCTATAAAGACGGCAATGAAATGGTTGAGGAGACCACTTTATTGCGGGATTATCGACTATCCGAAATGGGGAATCTCTTCGGTGAAGGGCGACTTCCAGCCCATCATCAGCGAAGAACTGTTCAGGCGCGTTCAAGATGTGTTGGCGGGCCGGTCTACCACAACGAAGCCATATCACCGACAAAATCCGCAGTTTCCTCTTAGAGGTGTTTTGCTCTGTCCATCCTGCGGCCTTGCGGCTACCGGCTCCACGAGTAAAGGCAAAACAAAACGGTATGCGTACTACCACTGTCACCGTGTGAGAGGACACTTGCGGGTGAGCGCTGCTCTGGTTGAGGCTAAGTTTCAAGCCCTTTTAGATCGTCTGCAACCAGAGGAAAAACGAATGCAGTTGATCGATGAGATATTCCGCCGTGTCTGGAGCGATAAGCAGGCTACGGCACATTCAGAAGCCCAGCAATTCGCTACGGAACTACAGCGGCTGGAAGGACGGAAGCAGCGAATTCTTGATCGAATGGTAGATGGCGCTATCGAAAAAGATGACTTTGAGCGCCTATACAACGAGGCGAAAGCGCAGGTCGAGACGGTGAAATCCAATCTGATTCTTGCCGAGCACAGTGTCATCGATGTGAATACGGCGCTTTCCTACCTGAAGCATCTGTTTTGGAACTCTCGTAACCTATGGGAGAACAACGACTTCCACGGCAAACAACGACTTGCAAGATTGATTTTTCCGAAGGGGATTACCCCCACGGAAAGCGACTTTGGAACTCCCCTAACGCACTCTATCTACACGCTATTAGCAGATGAATCTGTCGATGGCGAGGAAGTGGTGCGCCCCGAGAGATTCGAACTCCCGGCCTTCTGGTTCGTAGCCAGACGCTCTATCCAACTGAGCTAGGGGCGCACATGAAAAAGGATGTAGTTGCAGAGCGAGAAGAGCAGTTTCTAAGTTATCAGGACGCGACTTTTGGCGCAAATAATCCGGGCGGAAGGGCGACTCAATCTCTGCGTTAATCTCGAATTTTTTTTTGCGATCCGCGAGGAACTCGTTTCGCGGCGACTGTCATTGCCGTCTGAATATTTGGCCCTGAAGACATTTTCCACAGCTCTGGCATACACGGGATTTAGGATAGAGGCTATCTAACCGAATGAGCCGGAAAGCCTTAGGGACGAGTCCCTGCCAAGCGCTATGTCGCAACCGCCATCCCATGACGATCGCTTTCTAACCAGACGGCGAATCGCCGGAACGGGAGAGATGGCGGATTTGACACGTGCCTATCACTGGGGCACGACCCCAGTCGGCGAAATCGAAGAATGGCCCGAACTTCTTCTCAACACTGTCAATACCTTGCTCAGTTCGCGTCAACCCATGTTTCTGTGGTGGGGCGAAGATCTCATTCAGCTCTATAACGACGCATATCGACCGAGTATCGGCCACGACAAACATCCTTCCGCTCTGGGCCAACGTGGCAAGGAGTGCTGGGCAGAGATCTGGCCGGTTATTGGTCCGCTGATCGATGATGTGATGACAACCGGAAAGTCTTATTGGAGCGAAGATCAACTGATTCCGATCTATCGCGACGGCAAACTGACGGATGTGTACTGGACTTTCAGCTACAGCCCGGTATGGGACTCGACCGGGAAGGTTCGAGGCACGCTAGTAGTGTGCTCGGAAACAACGGGGAAAGTGCTGGCTGAACAGGCGTTACTGACAGAACGGAGGCGGCTTCTGGAGGTGCTCCAGCAGGCACCGGCTTTTTTCGCAGTCTTAGAAGGGCCGGATTATGTCATCGCCATGGTAAACCCGCTGTTTCTTCGTCTCGTGAACCAACGCGATGTGCTCGGCAAGCCCGTTCGAGTGGCGCTGCCCGAAACTGCGCAACAAGGCTACATTGAGATCCTGGATCGTGTGTACGGCGGCGAGCCATACGTCGGTTTCGGCACGCGATACGACGTGTTTGCCGGTGACGGTGTTCCACCCGATGAGCGGTACGTCGATTTTGTCCATCAGCCGCTGCGTGAAAGGGATGGAAACGTATCAGGCATCATTCTGTTGGGGGTTGACGTTACGGATAGAAAGAAGGCCGAAGATGTGGTTCTACAGAACGAAAAACTGGCTGCTCTTGGACGCATGGCGAACTCTATCGCACACGAAATCAATAACCCATTGGAGGCGGTGACTAATCTTCTCTACATTGCCAAGGCCATCAACGAGTCGCCGGAGGTCGCGCAATACCTCGAAACAGCCGATCGCGAACTGCGGCGCGTCGCATTGACTTCCAATCAAGCTCTACACTTTTATAAGCAAGCGACAAATCCGACTCACGTGACGGGGGAAGAATTGATCGAAAGCGTGCTTCCGCTGCATCAGGGACGCATCGTCAATGCAGGCATCCATATCGAGAAACTCCACCTCTCAAACAAAACCGTGTGTTGCTTCGATGGTGAGATTCGTCAAGTCGTCAGCAATCTGATAGAAAATTCTGTGGACTCGATGTATCGGTCAGGTGGAGTCCTGAAGCTTCGCAGTCGCGAGGGAATAGACCAGCGAACGGGACGCCCGGGACTCCTCATCACGGTTGCAGATACCGGCTCTGGGATGCCGGCAACCGTCGCGACCCAGGCTTTCAAGCCCTTCTTTACGACAAAAGGGTCCCTGGGGACAGGTCTAGGCCTCTGGATCAGTCGAGAGATCGTGGAGAGGCATGCAGGAAGAATCTTGTTGCGGACGTCCCAACGGGCAGGCTATGCGGGGACTGTGATTACAGTATTTCTGCCGTTTGACGCGGTGTCTCGTTGAACTGCGTATCCATACGCTATCTCGCTCGCGCAAGCATGCGATTGAATCTATGTCAGAAGATAGGTCCGTCTACAAGTGTTCTGAAGCAGCGGCACGGAATCGACGTGATCGGATTGAGCTTTGTGTTGGCTATGGCTTGATCTTGCTTGTCATCTGGACGCCCGGTCCACTGCAGAGGCTTCTCTACTACATTGCGATTGTGGTGTTGGGCGCAATCCTTTGGAGATCGTTCGACAGCTGGGCAGATTTGGGTCTGCGCACCGCCAACTTACTACAATCGATTTGGGTGGTGGGAGCGGCCCTAGTGGTGGCCACAGCCGCTGTGATCTGTGCCATCCGACTTCACACGTTGCATGTGCCGGATGGACCGGCGCTGTTTCTGAAAAGATACATCGGCTACGCGGTATGGTCGTTCGCGCAACAGATTCTGCTGCTTGATTTTTTTCTGTCGCGGTTTATGCGGTTGCTGCCAGGAAAGAAATCAGCAGTCGTAGCAACGGCGGGCATCTTCGCGCTGGCGCATGTGCCGAACCCCATCCTCACTCCGCTGACGCTGCTTTGGGGCGTGGTGGCTTGCCTGCTCTTCATGCGATATCGCAATCTCTACCCGCTTGCCATCGCCCATGCCATCCTCGGTATCTGCATTGCGGTCGCAGTTCCGGGTTCAGTCAGCCACAATATGCGGGTTGGTCTGGGTTATCTGCAGTATCGACGAAATGTCGACCATCACCACAGCCAGAGTGACCATATCGTGTCGACGCATGCGTGCGTGATCGCTGAAGCTCCGATCCTGCGTTGCTGACGCCATGCCCGGCCATAGAAGATTCCCGCCAGAGCAGCCAGCAATACATATTGCCAGTTGAAATGCGCGGCCCGTTTGTTAAAGTGCGCCAGACCGAAGAGGCATGCTGTGAGGAACAACGCCTTATAGCGTCCGATACAGCGCTCCAACAGGTTCTGCAGCCAACCGCGAAAGAAGAGTTCTTCCGGAATGGCAATAAAAAAGAACGTGAAGAGAAAGGCCCATGGAAACCGCGCCAGCCATGGCGCCGATGTGTGCAGATGCAGAAACCCGAGGCTCAGGCCAAGCGCAAGCGCGACCGGCGTATAGAAGACCAGTTCGCGCAGACCCGTGCTGAGATCGTGAAAACGCAAGCGGAGATCGAATCCAACACCATCCAGTTGCCGTACTGCCTGGAATCCCCAGATGCCTGCATCGAGAAGAAGAATTTTGTTGAAGACCGCAAGGTGGGGAGGCCAGGCGCGCTCCAACCAGCGGAGGTCGACAGCCAGGCCGAGAAACGCAAGCAGAAGAAAGTCGCGCCAGTTGCCATGCATATCTGGATCACTGCGTTTGGCCTGCCACAATATTGAAGAAACCGCGACCGGCAGCAGCGCATACAAAGCCAGCCAACCCCAGCGGAAGATGCCAGTCGAACACGCAACCAGCAGATAGGGCACGCTCAGGACGGAAGGACCCAGGAGCTGCAGGCTGGTCGGAAGCCGTTCAGCCGCACTCGCAAATTTTGTGGAGAAGAACGCGGCCGTCAGAAATGGTATCAGCGTGAAGAGGACCGCAATCGCAATTGCCGGGCTGATCATCGAAAGATTCTAATCTCACGTACCCTGCGGTCAGCCATCACGAACATGGGAGTCTTAGTGAAAACAGCTGCACTGCGCTTTTAGGCGGCGGGGCTCTTGTTCGCGTCTCCCGCGGGCGTCGGAGGTGGAGCGGGAGGAAACGGCGAGATCGCTTCCGTAACCGAAAGTCCGGCTCTACGCAGTAATTGGAAGACGTTGACGCTGGAAAGGCGGGTGGCGTCGTATTCCACCAGAATCGTTCGCTCGGCCTGATTGAGCCGTACCCGGCGAATGCCGTACACGTCGTAGAGATCCGCTACAGCTCGCATGGTGTCTTCAGTCGGGTGCTGGGTATAGCGAAACTGCACATCCATCGTCGTCATGTCCCCATGATACTCGGTGAAGGGGCTTGACGTTGCTCAGAAAAACATTCTGATACTGTGCCGGATCATCCAAGCAACAACTACCGGCCCGCGTTCAACGTGGAAGACAAAGTCTGGATGATTTCCGGGCTGCTCCAATTTTGAGCGCTGACATATTTGCGAACAATATGGCCGGAGCGATTGATGACGTAACTGTCCGGAATCTGGACGGTCCCGTAGCTATGCATCACAGCTTGCGACGGGTCGCGGATCGTCAGGAAATCGATGTGATTTTCGGCCAGGAAATTGCGGTAGGCTTGCGGGTCCTGGTCGATGCTGACGCCTATGATCACCAGCTTGGGCAGGCGATGATGCAGGGCCAACAGGGAAGGAAGCTCCTCGATGCAGGGGGGACACCAGCTCGCCCAGAAGTTGAGCAGTACAACCTGGCCGCGGTATTGGCGGAGGCTGACCGTCTGCTCGCCGTCGCGGATGGTGAACGATGGGGCCACCGCGCCCAGTTCCCGCGGAAGCTGTCCCCGGTTGCACCCCGTACCCCCCATACAAGCAACGGCAAGAACTCCCAGTACTACCGAATGCCTTAAAGTGCCGCGCCTCAACTTCCGCCAACTCTCCATGTCGTATCTATGATACGAATTTGTTGGATGGAGACGAAATTGAATCAGCCAATTTCGACAGAAGGGGATTCGGCAGGGCTTTTGCTTTCCGTGATTATTGCTACGCGGAACGACGCCGAGTCCATTCGGCAATGCCTGGATTCGTTGGCGCGACAAAGTGAGGACGACTTTTCGCTCGGTCATGACTGGGAGCTGGTTGTTGTTGACCGCGGATCGACGGACGCGACGCGGCAAATCGCCAACGAGTTTGCAGGCGTAACGGTGTTAGACGCGCCCGTACCGCCGGTGGGGTGGACATGGAAGACCAACGCTTTCTGGTTTGCGGCACAGCAGGCGCGTGGAAAGTGGTTGCTGTTTATCGCCCCGAATACAGTGCATGAAACGGGGGATCTGCGACGCGCGATGCACGAAGCGGAGCGTTATAAAGTGGCGCTGCTTTCCTACCGTCCGCGCCAGTTAGTGCGAGGATTCCTGCAACGAGCCCTGATGACGCTGATCTTTGCCGACCTGGCGCAGACCTATCCGCCGCGACTTGTGAACCTGCCGGATTCTCCTGTGGCGGCTGCGGACGGCAGGTTTCTTTTAATCCAGCGGGATGTGTATCTGCGGATTGGGGGGCATAAAGCTGTGCATGACTCCGTGATCGAGGACATGGAATTGGCGCAGCGGTGTAAACAGTCGCGCGAGGCCTTACGACTGCGCTTTGCTCCTGATGCGTTCAGCGCAACCGTGGTTCAACCATTGGGCGCGATCTGCGATGGATGGAAAAGGAATCTTGCGGCCTTGTTCCCGGATGCGCTGAGTCGCGGACTTTGGAAATTGTTTCAGACCGCGTTGCTGTTCGGGCTTCCGCTGCTGGCCGTTTGGTTATACCTCACGGTCGCGCGTACTCCGGTTATCTGGGCGGTCGGGTTATGGTGGGCATGGCGCGTGCGTATACATTATGCCAACGCGGCAAAGGCGCATTTTCCGCTCGCGGACACAGTGTTGTCTCCGGTGGCGATACCGCTTTTCAGTTGGCTGCTGGTGGATAGTTGGATGCAGAAGCGCCTTAGGCGAGGAGCGGCATGAAAGGGGCATGAAGATACGCCTCAAGCCGTTGCCGTGTTTCGACCCTTGTGCAAGAAAGTGCGTCAAGACGCCAACCGCATGAATCCAATATGCTAGGTTTATGGTGCTTCTGACGCGCAAGGCGGAGTTTTCCGCGGCCCACTACTATTGGAACGATGCCTGGTCGCAAGAGGAGAACGAAAACCTGTTTGGCAAATGCGCCAATCGCAATGGCCACGGGCATAACTACACGCTGGAAGTTACCGTTGCCGGCGAGATCGATCCGGTGTCCGGCTTCGTGGTGGATCTGAAGGCCTTGAAGGATTTGATGGAGCGTGAGGTCATTCAGGTCTACGATCACCGCCATTTGAATCTTGAGGTGCCAGAATTTCGCTCGATGATTCCAACCACCGAGAACATCGCCATCGCAATCTGGCGGCGGCTGCAGAACAAGATTGTTGGCGCTCGATTGCAGCGTGTGCGCGTCTATGAAATGCCGGACCTGTTTGCCGACTATTGTGGAGAGTAATGAAAGCCTATTTGGCTCGACGCTATCGCCTCAGCGCTTCGCATCGGTTGCATACGGAACGCTATTCCGCGGAGCAGAATCATGCGGTATATGGGAAATGTAATTATCCGCATGGGCACGGGCACAACTACACCGTAGAGGTGATGGTGAGCGGAGAAGTCGATCCGACGAGCGGGATGGTGTGCAATTTGAGCGACCTGGATAGTTTTATCCGGCGTGAGATCGTCGACAGGTTCGATCACCAGAATCTGAATGTCGACCCGAGTTTCCAAGCGATTGTGCCCACGACGGAAAACTTATGCGTGGAAATCTATAGCGTCATACGGTCGGGTTTCTCCCGCGCGAAGCTGGAAAAGGTACGAGTGGAAGAAACCAGCAATAATTTTTTTGAGTACGCCGGATCCTGAAGAAAATTTGCGGGCCCAGGAATGGATCGACTCATGTCGCTTATCAAGAAAGAGGTTTCAATGGCGCAGCCAGCTGTATTGCAAGAGCCAGCAGCCGATGGATTGGCGAGCTTTTCTACAGATGAACTTTATCGGGAGCTGATTGTTCGCCTCGGCGAAGACCCCATGCGCGATGGGCTTGTACGCACTCCCGAACGTGTGCGAAAAGCGATGGAGTTTTTGACCAAGGGATACCGGGAAGATGCCAGCGAGATTCTTCGCGGCGCCATGTTCGACGTGGACTACGACGAAATGGTGATCGTCAAGGATGTCGAGGTCTTCTCGCTATGCGAGCATCACATGCTGCCGTTTTTTGGCAGAGTGCATGTGGCCTATATTCCTAATGGCAAGGTAATCGGCTTGAGCAAAATCGCCCGTCTGGTGGATGTTTTTGCGCGCCGCCTGCAGGTGCAGGAGCGGCTAACACGGCAGATAGCCGACGCAATCCAGGAAGCGATTGAGCCGCAGGGCGTGGGCGTCGTGATTGAGGCCCGACATTTGTGCATGATGATGCGCGGCGTCGAGAAACAGCATTCGTCGACGGTGACCTCTGCCATGCTGGGCACCTTTCGAACGGATCAGCAAACTCGGCATGAGTTCCTGGCTCTCGTACATGGGCGTGGCGAGAACGGAATTTGAAGTACCGGAGATTCTTGGAGTCGCGACAAAATACCCTTTCCTTGACCTATTTCGCAGCGAAGGCGGGATGGATTCTGCCCGATACTGAAGTCAAGCTATGAATGGTCTTTTGATCGTGAACAAGCCGCCGGGAATCACTTCGCACGACGTAGTGGCGAGGGTTCGCAAGCTGACGGGAGAGTCGTCCGTCGGCCACCTGGGTACGCTTGATCCGATGGCCACCGGAGTCCTGCCGCTGCTGTTGGGCCGATTTACCAGACTCGCGCAATTTTTCCTGAACGATAGCAAGCGTTACACCGGTGTGATCAGGTTCGGACTTGCAACCGATACCTACGATGCTGATGGCGCTCCGCTCGGCAATTGCGTGGATCCTGGCCTTACGCTGGAGCAGATTCGCCAGCTGGCCACCCGTTTTCGCGGTCAGATGGAACAGATGCCGCCACCGTTTTCCGCGAAAAAACTGCAGGGGGTTCCCGCCTATAAATTGGCGCGCCAAGGCAAGCCTGTGGAACTTCGGCCGGCTCACATCGATATTCGGAAATTCGAAATTATCGGGTACGAACCGCCGAATGCGTCCTTTTCGGTGGATGTCTCCTCGGGAAGTTATATTCGTTCCATCGCCCATGACCTTGGACAACAAGCCGGATGCGGCGCGCATCTGGCGAGTCTTTGTCGAGTGCAAACTGGCGATTTTTCGCTTGAGCATGCGGCCACGCTGGAGCAGATTGGCCAGTGGATGTTAGACGGCGTGCTCGAGGAACACATGCCGCATCCGCGATCTTTGTTGCCACAGCTACCGCCGGTCACGGTCGCTCCAGGCATGGCGATGCATCTGAAGAATGGGATGGCGTGCAATCTGCCGGACTACTCCGCCGCGCCATTCATCAAGATATTTACGAATCAACGCGAATTGTTCGCAATCGGCAGGCGCATCGCGGGCACACTCATGCAGCCCATGGTGGTGCTGGGTCAAGAAGGGTGATGCGCCGGCGTGTTCGAATTTCCGGTCCTGCGAAGCAGAGGCAACAGCAGCGGCAGAAAATTTCTGGCCACCTGCTGGCAGCCCTGTGCGGTGGGATGGATGCCGTCGTTTTGCATCGATCCGGGCACGCCATAGACACCCTTCAACATGAATGGGAGTAGGGGTACGGAATATTCTGCTGCTTCCTTTTTGTAAATTGCATTGAACTGGGAGATATACTCACTGCCATAGTTGGGAGGCAGCGTAATTCCACCGAGGATTACTTTTGCGTGCGCATCCTGCAGATTGGAAATAATTGTTTTCAGGTTCATCTCTGTGTCGCGAATCGGCAGACCGCGCAGACCATCGTTTCCGCCGAACGCAACGATAACAACGGTTGGATGAAATTGGAGCACCTCGGGAATCCGGAGAACTCCATCCTTTGAGGTATTCCCACTGACTCCCTCGTTGACGACGCGATAGTGATATCCACCTGCGTTCAGGTCGCGTTGGAGATCGGCTGGATAGCTCTGATCGGGGTTGACGCCGTATCCTGCAGTCAGGCTGTCACCGAACGCCACGATGACCGGGCGGCCGTCCGTTGCCGTAGCCTCGGCTGGCTCTGGTTGGGACGGTGGCGCGAAGGTCTGGACGGAACTTGTTGGTTGTGGCGGCGTGCGCTTGCATCCCACCAGGCATGGAAACAGTAACAAAAGTGAGCACAAAAGCGTCAAAATTGACTTCGCGAGCGTCTCTTTAATCAATGTCATTCGAAAACCAGGCCATCATTGCAGTCCGCGGATTGAAAAAGACCCTACGTAGCGGATCGACATCCCTCGAAATTCTAAAAGGCATCGATCTCAGTATTCCGCCACGCCAGTTTGTTGTCATCATGGGCGCGTCTGGCAGCGGGAAGAGCACCCTTCTCGGCCTGCTTGCTGGATTGGATGCGCCTTCCAGCGGCAGCGTCGCAATTGACGGCGAGGAAATCAGTCATCTCAGTGAAGATGCATTGGCACGCATTCGCGCCACGAAGCTCGGTTTCGTCTTTCAGTCTTACCAGCTTATACCCACGTTGACAGCGCTGGAAAATGTTCTATTGCCGCACGAACTGCATGCCGGCGATGATGGGACGCCACGGGCGAAAGAGTTGCTTCGTAACGTCGGACTGGAAGAGCGGATGGATCACTATCCCGTCCAGCTCTCGGGCGGGGAGCAGCAGCGCGTTGCTCTTGCCCGCGCTTTCATGCTGCGTCCGCCGGTCATCCTGGCGGACGAGCCTACGGGCAACCTGGATTCCGCAACCGGAGCCCGAGTGATGGAGTTGCTGCTGCAATTAAACCGAAGGGAAGGTACGACCCTGGTCCTGGTGACTCACGATCCCAGCTTGGCGAATCATGCAGAACGGAAAATCGTACTGCGCGACGGGCTGATTGAGGCGGACGATCTGTGCTTAGAGATCGTAGGTGACCGCTCCGGCGAGTCAGCTATATGACGCAGACTTCGGGGAGTCTGGCTTGGACCACCGCGTGGAAAGTGGCGTGGCGCGACCTGCACGCATCGTGGATAAAATTCACGCTCGTCGTTGTTGCCGTGGCGCTGGGCGTTGGCTCGCTGACCGGTGTGCGAAGTTTCAGCATGGTTTTCCAGCGAACCCTGCTGGCGCAGGCAAGGACTCTGATGGCTGCGGACCTTTCTGCAAGAGATTTTCATCCGTATACAGATGAGCAGCTGGCAGAACTGAACCGTCTGCAATCCAAAGGCGTAGAACACACGCTGGTGACGGAAACCGTTTCGATGGCCACGACGGCAGCAAACCCCGACCCCGTGTTGGTGTCGCTGAAAGCCGTCGACCCATCGCAATATCCCTACTATGGCAAAGTGGGATTGGCATCGGGACGCACGCTGAGCGACGTGCTGCGATACGATACGGCGGTGGTCAGCGAAGAATTTCTGCTGCGCATGCGCACGCATGTGGGCGACACCCTCCATTTGGGCAACATGCAGTTTGCTATCGTCGATGTTCTGCGCTCAGAGCCAGACCGGATATCTTCATCTTTCAGCATTGGACCTCGCGTCATGATCAGCCAGGCCGCGCTGCCCGCCACCGGGTTAGTTCGCCCAGGCAGCCGGGCCAGTGAGCGCATGCTGTTTCGCTTGCCGCCCCAGAATGGCGCCAAGCAGCCAGGCATGGGTGTCGAGGAATTGCGTAAGCGAGTGGAGGCAATATTGCCGGATGCGCAGGTGACGGATTTCCGGGAAGCCAATCCGGCGCTGGTGCAGGGTCTCAATCGCGCTACGGCAATGCTCACACTTGTTAGCTTGGTGACGCTGGTCTTGAGTGCGATCGGCGTGGCCATGGCCATGCACGCTCATTTGCGACAGCGGCTGGAAACAATCGCAATCATGAAAGCGCTGGGCGCCCGTTCCTCGCAGGTAATGCGCATTTACCTGCTGCAGACATTATTCCTCGGTGTTGTCGGAGCCTTACTGGGAGTCGGGGCCGGGTATGGCGTCGCGCGCGCATTTCCTTATGTGTTGCAACGCCTGGTTTCGTTGCCTGTCGAAGGGCAGCTCGCCCTGTCTCCTGTCTTAATTGGATTGCTGACAGGAATATTGACGACGCTGTTGTTCACCCTTCCACCGCTGTTGGAAATTCGCAGCTTTCGCCCATTGCGGATTCTTCGTCGCGACGTGGAGCAGGAGCAAGGGAAGTTTTTGCGTGATATTTTTCCTCGGGATCCCGTCCAAATTATCGTCATTGGGATCATTCTGGTTGGCTTGGCGGTGATCGCCAGCACCCTCACCCAGTCCGCTGTGATCGGCGAATGGTTTGCCGGTGGTTTGATGGTTGTTTTGGTCGTGCTGCTGCTGGCGGCGACGGGCCTGCTGGCGACGGTACGGTGGACCATGCGGCTTCAGCGCCAACGACTGACGCCGATGGTGCGGCAGGGACTCGTCAATCTGCAGCGACCTGGCAATCAGTCCGCGGCCGTACTGACGGCCCTGGGATTGGGCGTGATGCTAATGATGACGATCTACTTCGTACAGCATGCCATCGTCGTCGACTTGAATCAAACCAGCGGTTCCTCGAAAATTCCCAATGTCTTTCTCGTTGACGTCAGCACAGACGAACTTGCAGGAGTGAAGAAACTGATTGCTGCGCAGCCAGCGGTCGAAGGTGGATTGGAGACCATTCCGATCGTTGCGGCGCGCATTGTTTCGATCGATGGAGTTCCCACAGAGCAACTGCGTATTCAGCATTATCCCAGGCGAATGCTGCGATCGACTTCACTAACTTGGGCGGACACTGTGCCAATGGGCGAGAAAATCGTCGCCGGACACTGGTGGGCGAGTACGAGCGCGGCGCCGGAGTTAGCGGTCAGTGAGGGCACGGCGAAGACATTGCACTTGAAGGTCGGCTCACAAATTGGATTCCTGGCAGGGGAAAAGAATATCGAGACGACGGTCGTTGCAATTTATCGATCGGATGGCGAGCATGTCTATTCGCGCAGCCAGTTCATCTTGCCCAGCCGCGCACTAACGGGACAGTCTGCGATCTGGTATGGCGCTTTCCATGCTGATCCGGCGCGTGTCGGCGATGTGGAGAAGAGTCTGTTCGCGACGTATCCCACGGTAACGGTGATCAACGTTGCGGATGTTCTCGAAGTGGTCCGCAAAGTTGTGGACCAGATCGCCATGGTCCTTCGATTCGTGGCCGGCTTCGTGCTGCTGGCTGGGGGCATCATTCTCGCGTCCAGCGTGACTGCAACACGGTTTCAGCGAGTGCGCGAGGTCGCGATTTTGAAGTCGCTCGGGGCGCTGCGGAGCCAGGTCATCTCGATGCTCAGTATTGAGTTTCTGACGCTGGGAGGGATCGCCGGAGTTGCCGGTGTGGTGTGCGCTCTGCTGCTATCGAGTGTTCTGCTGCGCAAGCTGGAGGTCGGTTTTCATCCCAGCTGGACGATCTCATTGCTGGCCATGGTCGCAACAGCGATCCTCGCCAGCGCCACTGGATGGCTCGCGTCCTATCGCATCCTGCAGCAAAAGCCCCTCGAAGTCCTGCGCGAGGAATGAATGGGAAATGTTTCATCGCAGCTTGCCGGAGGACCGCGAGCAGCGATTGACCGGAAAGCGCCCGCCAAATATATTCATTAAGGACGCACTTTTCTAGCGCGCGTTCCTAGATTGCCCCTTCGTTCAACGGTAGGACAGCTGCCTCTGGAGCAGCATATTGGGGTTCGAATCCCTGAGGGGCAGCCAAACCTTCCTCAAACGTCTGCGCTTCGCCAGCACAAGCGTTGAATACGCACTTCTGAGGAGTTTTGATTAATCTCTGTCGGAACAGGCAACTCTCGCGCAAATAACTGTTTGCGGTCGATCCTTTAAGAACATCTATATGTGTACTCTCACCTTTCCCCATCGAGGAGAGCTCTGCTCGAAAAGGTTTACAATCGCGTAACCGTGATGGCGACCACGACTCCAGGAACTGCCCCGAAAGCGAGCAGGAATTCGCGCACCATCCGCGTGCTGTCGGGTCTGGGAGTCGCGTGCGGGCTTACCCTGGCGATTGCCGCTATCGTCGTCGGCGTCCTGTTCTACAACCGGCCGCTGTGGGTACTCGATGAGGCGGTGCACGCCCGCCTCGCCATCTCGGGTATTCACAGCGAGTATGTAATGGTTGGGCCATACCGCGTCCACTACTTTGTGGGAGGTTATGGCCAGCCGATTTTGCTGATTCATGGCCTGGGATCGCGATCGGAGGATTGGACGCCCGAAATGCCGGCGTATGCGGACAACGGCTTTCGCGTATATGCCATCGATTTACTAGGCTGCGGACGAACCGATCACCCCGACATTGCCTATACCATGCAGCAACAAAGCGATATGGTCCATGGATTTCTGGACGCCGTGCATTTGCCGCAGACCGACGTGATTGGATGGTCGATGGGCGGCTGGATAGCGCTGGATCTTGCTTTGCGGTATCCACGTAGCGTTCGACGGCTGGTCCTGATGGACAGCGCAGGATTGTGGTTCAACACCAGTCTTACGCCGGAGGTGCTGGAACCGAGGACAGTCGGGCAATTGAAGCGGCTGGAAGCTCTGCTGGTGCCGCATCCTTCTTACTTGCCGGAGTTTTTCCAACGGGACCTAGTGCGCGCAATGCAGCTTAACTATAAGATCGTCCATCGCACCATCGAATCGATGCTCAGCGAAAAATACGAACTCGATGATCGTCTCGGCCAACTGGCCATGCCCGTGCTTCTTGTTTGGGGCGCACAGGATGACTTGATCCCCCCGAGTGTCGGCTTGCGAATGCATCGGGCGATACCGAAATCTGTAATGGAGTTATATTCCGGATGCGGACACATTGGTCCCGCCACATGTGCAGGCCGAATCGTTCCCAACGTCATTAATTTTCTGCGAAGCCGACCACCCGTGACGGGTGGATCCTTCACATATTGAGACTTTTCGCTTCGGCGGACTGATTGTCAGGGAGTATAGGCTGTGCCGCCCAGCTCAGCCATCATCTCGGCGTCGGCTTGCGGGTTGGGCTCACCGTCGGCGGTGGCAATCAAATCCTTCGGCACCAGCAGAAGCGCTGGCAAAATCAAAATATAGATGATGGTCATTGCGATGACGCAGTGCAGGAAGCCGTGCGTCGGGCTGGTTGCGTAAATCCTGGTGCCGACCACGTCGCTGCCGCGGAAGGCGAGATTGGTTACGGCCTCGACCAGCATCATCAGCGTACCCTGCAAGCCGGGCGGGCAGGATCGGATGGCGAGATCGTAGAAGGCGGAGGTTCCAAAACCGCTCATCAGACCCATGGGCATGGCCATGAGGAGAGCGAGATGGCCGGAATGGATGAAGGCCAGCGGGGTCATGGACGGCACGCCCGCGATGGCGCCCCACCACAAGAGCTTGCGTGCCGGGAACCGCGTGCATAAAAAGCCATAGGCGACGACGGTGGGAAGATACGACGCATAAAAAATACAAATAAAGTTCGCGTAGACTGCGTCGGCGGCGTGGAGTTGATTGGTGAGATAGAACTGCATCGGCGTGTTGAAGCCGGGCATGAAGTTCCATAACAGCATGATTAGGACGGCTGGATAGACCGCTCGATGGTTGAGCAGTCGTTTGACGTCTCCCCAGAAATCGATGCCGCGCGCGTGCGGATTGTCGTAGGCGTGGCTAAAGACGGCACGAGGTTTCCAGAAACCAAACAGCCAGAGCGGGAGGGTGACAGCGGCCGCAAGAAAAAATGTCTGATGTGGGGAGAGGGAGGCGGTAATAAATCCCGAAGCGAAATACGCTGCGATGAGGGAAACGTAATAGAAGAGCCGCCACAACGCAGCCAGGCGTCCGGACATAAGCTTTTCCTGGCCGATCAACGCGACCAGGCCGGTATAGGCCGCCATCATGAAGCGAAACGACACCATGGCCAGAAACATTCCGATGAGAAGCCCGGAATACGAGAGGCGGGTGAGAGCCAGCCAGCCGAAGACGACGATCGCCAACGGGGAGAAGATGCGGAAATATCCGCGGTCGCGGCAGCCGAACGGGTTCCAAAGATCTCGCGCCATGCCAAAGACAAATCCCAGATACATGGGGATACCCGTGAGCAGGCGGAAGAGGGAGACCTGCGAAGCGGTGGCATGCAGGTGGTTCTTGAGCAGGAAGGCGGTAGGAATGTCCAGCAGGATATCCGGCCCAACGGTGGATATGAGCAGCGTGAGCGAGCTGAAGTAGAGAAAGAGCCGGCGGTTCTTCGACAATAGATCGTCGGAAGTGGCCATTGAGATTGGGTTAGTCTAGCACTCCGGCGTTCCCCTGTCCCGGGGCAGCCGGACCGCAAAACCTGGCTGGGGAGGGGCAGGGGTGGGTGAAAGTCGCTTGAAACTGGCGGTCCCAGCAAATGTGACGGCTGTCACTGCCACTTTCGAGTCGAGTTTTATATTCTTCATGAGTCAGCACAGAAACAGTAAGGTGTAAGCAGTTCCTGGCAAGGAACTCAATCTATCTGATCAAAGGACTCTAGTGATGAAACGACACAAACTTGTACTCGCGACCCTGATGTTCGCTGGCTTCGCGACCTGTACTGTGCTTGCCCAGAGCGGCGGGGCAGATATTTACAAGAGCAAATGCGCCATGTGTCATGCCGCCGACGGCACTGCCGATTCCCCGACGGGCAAGGCAATGAAAACGCCTTCCTTCAAGGATCCGGCGGTGGTAAAGATGTCGAGCGCCGAACTGGCTGCGATTATCAAGACGGGCAAAGGCAGAATGCCCGCGTATGGCACCCAGTTGTCGGACGCGCAAGTGAAATCGGTAGTCGCCTATATCCGCACACTACAGAAGTAGCGGGTAAGGCAATGGAGGGACATGACGGCGGTCATGGAACTTGTTGAACTGCAGTACTTTTACTTCCGCGCATAGAACGCGGCAGGGGTCAGAGACCCAATGAATGCTGTTTCCTTTGTCCCGATGTTCCTCCACAGCAGTCCGGCTGGACGCGGCCCTGATGATATCTGCAGAGGCAACGCCAGCCGGATGCTTGAACGCGATCCGATTCCCGCAGGGATAGTGCAGTTGCGGAGCGGTCGGAAGCTGGACCATGCATCACCTGATAAGAGCGCGAGCCCTGCCGCCGGCTGGAAGATGCTGGCGGCAGCTCTTTTTGCTTGGCTGCTATTGTTTCCGTGCACGCTGCGGGCGGCGAACAATGCCGACTGCCTGGCCTGTCACGCGGACAAGACGCTGCAAAGCGCGGCTGGCAAAAGCGTCTCGGTGGATGGAGATACTTTTCACGCCAGTGTGCACTCCGGGCTGAGCTGCACCGATTGCCACAGCTCCATCAAAGGCTTTCCGCATCCGGATCATCCGGCGCCGGTACAGTGCGCGACCTGCCACGCCGACCAGGAAAAGGGATTAAAGGGCAGCGTGCATGCGGCCGCGAGCGCCCAGCCTTGCCTGAGTTGCCACGGAAGCCCGCACGCGATTTTCCCGAAAGATGACCCGCGGTCGGCGGTCTATCCATTGAATATTCCGCGCACCTGCGGTACGTGCCACGGCAGTGAAACTCTGGCAAAGAAGTACGGACTGCAGAATGTGTATTCGGTCTATATGGATTCCATCCACGGATACGCGGTGAGCAAAGAGGGGCTGCTGGTGGCGGCCAACTGCATGAGCTGCCATGGATCGCATGATATTTTGAGTCACAAAGATCCGAAGAGTCCGACCTACAAGACGAACATTCCGAACACGTGCGGCACATGTCACGGCGGCGTCAAGGATGCATATCTGGGCGGCGTGCATGGCAAGGCGGTGGCAGGCGGGAATATGGCTGCGCCGGTATGCACGGACTGCCACACGGCGCACGCGATTCTGCAGCCAACGCTGGCGGAGTTTCGCATGCAGTCGACGCCGATCTGCGGGTCCTGCCACAAGGGAAGGTTTGCCACTTATCAGGACACATTCCACTCACAGCTGGGCATGCTGGGCGGCTATGTACAGACGGCACGCTGCTGGGACTGCCATGGCGCGCACGAGATTTTGCCGGCGTCGGATCCTCGCTCGCCGATCGCGCAGGCCAACCTGGTGAAGACGTGCGGAAAATGTCATGTGGATGCGAATGCAAGATTTGTGCAGTACCAGCCGCACGCGAATCCGCGCAACCGCAGGCTGAGTCCTGCGCTGTATTTCATCCGGCTGTTTATGAACCTGCTGTTGTGGAGCGTGCTGGGATTCTTCGCCCTGCATACCCTGCTGTGGTTTATCCGTTCGAAGCGGGAGCAGGACAGGCAAGCCGGCGGAGGAGAGTAAGTGACGACGGAGGAGCACGTGATCGAACAGCCGACGGAAACAACGGCCGCGGAGCCGGCGGAGGCGAAAGGGGCAGAGCGCTATTATCTGCGCTTTACGCTGGCGCAGAGGTATCTGCACGCTGTCCTGTTTACTTCGTTTCTGGGGTTGGCGGCGACCGGCTTGCCGATGCGCTTCAGCGACAATACCTGGGCACGGTTATTCGCGCGCGGTGTGGGCGGCTTTGGGGCCATCCTGTTCTTTCATAAATTCTGCGCAATTGTGCTGACGCTGGCGTTTCTCTATCACCTGAAAGACATCATCACGCGCGCCGCGGTGCACAAGGAAAAGGGAATGTTCTGGGGGCCGACTTCCATGGTGGCGAACTGGAAGGACGTGAAGGACCTGGTGGGACATCTGCGTTGGTTCCTGGGACTGGGACCCAAGCCGCAATTCGATCGCTATGCGTACTGGGAGAAGTTCGATTACTGGGCGGTCTTCTGGGGCATGATTGTCATTGGGTTTTCAGGATACGCGATGTGGTTCGCGCCATTCTTCGCCAGGTTTCTGCCAGGCTGGGCGTTGAATGCAGTGTTGGTGATCCATGGCGAAGAAGCGCTGCTGGCAATTCTGTTTATTTTTTCCATCCACTTCGTCAACACGCACCTGCGTCCGGACAGTTTCCCCATGGACATGGTCATTTTCACAGGCAAAGAGACAGAAGAGGAATTTCAAAAGAAGCGTTCGCTCGAATATGAACGCCTGGCGCGACAGGGAAAGCTGGCGGCGAGGGTTGCCGACAAGCCGGTGTACTGGTGGGTGAATTTTGCCAAGGTGGTAGGGTTTACTGCCATCCTGATTGGGCTGGTTCTGCTCGTATTAACGTTGATCGCTTACTTTCGGCTGAGTGGGGGAGTAGGCTAGGGGCACGCATCGGGACAATGAGCCGCCAACTGTAAGGAAAGGCCGAGTTCCGATCGCCGACGTCGAACCTTTTCGAACACCGGCGGTATGGCGGTGTCGCTGGTTTGACGTGCTACTTCTATCGACCATGATCGACGTACTTCGGGACTTACTACAACCTATTTGAGGTCAGCATGTTCAATAAAGTAGAGAAGAATCTTCGTCCAGTCCTGTTTTATGGGAACAACCCGATCAGCCTGATTGGTGGCGCGCTGACAACCGCCTCGGCTTTCGTGATGATCGGCTTCTGGGTGGTATCGTTCTTCGGGCATAGCGGTCCCCTGAATCCCTATATTGGCCTGATCGTCGACCTGTGCCTGCCGGGTCTGTTCGTCCTGGGGCTCATCCTCATTCCGCTTGGCATCTGGCTGCGCCACCAGCGCCTGAAGGCTGCTGGCCAGGTTCCGGAAGTGTTTCCCGCGATCAACCTGAGCGACCCGATGTTTCGCCGGGGAATTGAATTTGTCATCGCGGCGACGTTCATCAATTTTGTCATTGTGGGCGCGGCGAGTTATCGCGGCGTCTCCTACATGGATTCGCCGAACTTCTGCGGGCAGTCGTGCCATGTCATGGCTCCGCAGTGGGATGCCTACCAGGTGGGCCCGCACCAGCATGTGGCCTGCGTGGAGTGTCATATCGGATCCGGAATATCAGCGGCGGTACAGGCGAAAGTCAACGGCACCAAGCAGCTGGTAGAGGTGACGTTCGGTACCTATCCGCGCCCGATTACTGCGCCGCTGTCAGTACTGCGGCCGGCGCGCGCGACCTGCGAGCAGTGTCACAATCCAACGCGGTTTGTAGGCGACCGGCTGCTGGTGAAAACGACGTTCGCAGATGATCAAAAGAATTCCGTCACGCGCACCGTGCTGGTGCTGCACCTGGGCGGGGTCGATTCTCTGTCGCATCTCAGCGGCATCCATGGCCACCATCTGGATAACTACGAGTATGTGGCGACCGATTCGACCGACCAGACCATTATTGCCGTGAGCAAGCGGAATCCTGACGGCACGGTCACGCAATATGTGAGCTCCGACTGGAAGGGCCCTGTGAAAGGGGTGACGCGCCGGATGGACTGCATGGACTGCCACAATCAGGCGTCGCATGCGTTTCTGAAGGCGGGACAAGCGCTGAACGAGGTGATGGTGGACGGCACTCCCAGCGCGAGTCTTCCCTTTGTGCATAAGGAGGGAATGCAACTGATTCAGGCGAACTACAGCTCTAAGGCCGAGGCGGCGGCGAAGATAACGGCCGGGCTGGAGGACTACTACCGGACGCAATATCCGGACGTCTGGAACGGGCAGCGGGGCAACGTGGAGAACGCGGCGCGCATGCTGGTTACGATTTACAATCGGAATGTTTTTCCGTCGATGAAGGTCACCTGGGGCACGTATCCGGACAACATTGGACACATGAATGACCCGGGTTGCTTCCGCTGTCACGATGGCAACCACGTGGCCAAGGGCGGGAAGGTACTGACCAACGATTGCAGCGTGTGCCATAACCTGCTGGCGGTGGATGATCCCAGTCCAAAGGTGCTGAGCGCGCTCGGGATGCAGTAGCAGGATCCAAGCGACTGGACTTTACGGCATTCGGGTGGCGAGAGCCATCCGAATGCAGTGACTTCTTCCGAAACTCGGCCGGAAAATCGGCAGCTGGACAGGGGAGGGGGAGGGCCACGTTGGTCGGAGGATGATGCGCTAGACTGGGCTTTCGTCGCGCTCCTGCGCGAAATGCCTGGGACCACTGTGCCACACAGACGCTTCTTTCAGCACCAGGACAGGGCAGTGGGCCTCGCAAAGAACGCGATACGCAGCTCCGGGAAGAAATTTGGGATTGAAGGCAGAATGGGCGGACGCGCCCAGGATGATCATGTCGGCCTGATGATGCTTGGCGTAGGCAAGAATCGATTCCGCGGGTTGGCCGTAGGCGACGTCGCACGCCACCTTGCATTTGCGGATTTGTCGGGTGGTGAGTAAACCCTGCAGCATGCGATTGGCATAGCCGCTGGCCGAGATCGTGGTGGGATGTCCCGGAACCAGGTTTTGCAGCACATGGAGAAGGGTGAGGGTGGCGCCACGGGCTTCGGCGACGCTGAGGGCAAATTCAGCCATTCGACGGGAGTTTTGATCGAGAGAAGCGGCAAACAAGATGCGGGGATGTTCCGCGACGGAAATGTCCCTGGAAACAGCTTTGGGCCCCACGCCGAGCACAGGAATATCGATGCGATGAAAGAGGGATTCAGCGACCGAGCCAAGGATATGGGGATGGACTTTTGATTTGCCGTGGGAGCCGGCGATCAGGCGATCTGCCTTCCATTCGCCGACGACCTGAAGAATTTCCCTGACTGTCTCTCCGGCTACCAAATGAAAAGAACAGTTGACGCCCGTGGCTTTGGCTTCGGCGACGACCCTTTCCAGCGTGGTTTCCGCCGACTTGCGCATTCCACCGGCATCGAAGTACACCATGAGGGAGGGATCGATGAGGGTGGCGTTTGGATCGGGCAAAACGTGTACGATTTGCAGTTCCGCCTGGTGGGCAACGGCTTGCTGCCGGGCAATCGGAAGAGTAAATCCTAAGTCTGCAAGGTCCGTGGCGAGAAGAATATGGCGTGGATGAGCCCATTCCCGGATCTGTTTATTCGACATAGGAACTCCTGAACATCAACTCATTGTCGGCGCGGGGGGCGCGTCTGGATGTGCCGCTTCGCACCCATCTTGGTGATTGTCATCACCGCAATGTCGATGCGAAACGTGTTTCTCTTAGGATGGTGCGCGTTCTGACGCTGAGACTGGCAGGCCGCCCTGGGAGCGCGTTACAGGGAGAATTGCTGATGAGTGGCATGGTGCACCCGGTGAAACGCATGCGACGAGTGGACGTTGCGCAGGATCAAGGCTGGGCAACGCGACGAGCGCAGCACCCGGGCGATAATGCCTGTCTGCAAATGGTGAAACACCCCGCCGCTGCAATGGGCGCTCATCACCAGTAAATCGGCCTGGGAATCCTCTGCCATGCGGGTAATTTCCGCAGCGGGGTCTCCTTCGCGAATGAGGCATTGCGGCTTGATTGTCAGCCAGGCGTCGCGGCTCATCATTTTTTCAAGGGCGTCGAACTGGCTTTCTGTGGGGCTGGCGATCCCATGTTCCCTGACGGTGAAGAGGGTCAGGCGCGCCTGGTGACCGCTGGCGATTTCGCCGGCCAGGCGGGCGGCCTCGGTCACTCCCTCGGCGGTATCGCAGGCAAGCATGAGATGTTTCCAGGGAATGGTTTTCTTCGCCATGGCGGCGGCGTGTGGGCCGACGACGATGACCGGGCGATCCGACTTGCGGATCACCGCCTCGGCGACGGAACCGAGAAGCAGGCGTTCCAGTCCGGTGAGTGTGTGGGTTCCGACGACGATGCAGGAAGCCTTCAGCTCGTCGGCCATCTTGATGAGTTCGTGGGCCGGGGAACCGAGAGCAAGAGTGCCGTCTACTTTGAGACCCCTGCCCTTCAACTTTTGTTCGGCTTCGCGAACCTGGCGCTCGAGTTCCATTTCCTGGATGCGCAGCAGATCGGGAGAGTCTTCCGGGATAATGGGCATGACATAAACGAAGTGGAGAGGCCTGGATTCCTGAACGGCCAGCAGGGTCGCGTACTCTAGAATGGATTTTGAGAGCAGAGAGAAATCTGTTCCAACGAGGATGGGTCCGTGCGTGAGTGGCGAGTCGATGGTCATACATTTGACTCCTCTCAAGGGCAATCATAGGAGCGGGGTGGCCGGAATCCGGTGATGCGCATCACCTGAGAACGTGATCGTTATCATTTTTCCGGTTGCAGGCACCGGGACCCGGGATGGTC
This sequence comes from uncultured Acidobacteriota bacterium, assembly GCA_963756315.1. Lineage (GTDB taxonomy): Bacteria > Acidobacteriota > Terriglobia > Terriglobales > Acidobacteriaceae > JAKAAZ01. The sequence continues at coordinate 576,371 of CAVWNI010000008.1, read as the reverse complement.
GCCGGATCTTCGGCGGGTGAGGGATTCCAGGAAATGCGGCGGCGGTGATGGTCGTCACCGAAAAATGTCGGCAACCAACCTATTCTGAACTTTCAAGAAACTGAAACAGACGCCATGACCCGGGCGGCCGGTACTGTGTAGGGGTCGCAAAAGAAAATATCTTTCAATCCAGAACTAAAGTGGGAAAGAAGGAACCATGTCGGTAGAAACCAGCACCGCAGTCAGTCGCTTTGACGTCCTGGTGGATCGTGCCCGGAGGCTTCCGGCGATTCCAGTCGCAGTTTGCTATCCGTTGACCAAGGTTGCACTGGCGGGCGCGCTGGAGTCGGCTGCCTGCGATTTGATCCATCCGATTTTGATCGGTCCGAAGGACAGGATCCAGCATCTGGCAGCGGCGGAAGGCTTCGACATTACGGGCTGTGAATTGCTGGATGCGGCGGACGAGATTGAGTCGGCCAAGCTGGCAGTGGAACTCTGCCGCTCCAAGACGGCCGATGCGCTGATGAAGGGCAGTCTCCACACCGACGCATTTATGCGCCCGGTACTCGCCAAGGAAACGGGTTTGCGCACGCTGCGCCGGATCAGCCACTCCTTTGTGATGGAGACACCGGCGTACGATCGCATTCTTTTGATCACGGATGCTGCGATCAACATTCTGCCGACGTTGGACGACAAAGTGGACATTGTGCAGAATGCCGTTGACCTGGCCCATGTGCTGGGGGTGGCGGTGCCGAAGGTCGCGATTGTGTCCGCGGTGGAAACGGTGCAGTCCAACATTATTTCGACGATCCACGCGGCGGCACTGTGCAAAATGGCCGACCGTGGGCAGATTACCGGCGGAATTCTGGACGGCCCGCTGGCGTTCGACACCGCGGTGAGCCCGGAGGCGATGAAAATCAAGCACCTGGTTTCCGCCGTGGCCGGCCAGGCGGATATCGTGGTGGTTCCCGATCTCGAGTCCGGCAACATGCTGGCCAAGCAGCTGGAATATCTTGGCGGCGCGAGCCTGGCGGGAATTGTTACGGGGGCTTCCGTTCCCATTATTCTGACCAGCCGCGCGGATTCGGCCAAGACACGGATGACCTCCGCAGCGGTTGCGTTGCTGATGCACGCCTGCGCGTGATTTGAAAAGATCGCCCCGAACGATGAGGATGGGCGCTGAGCTTCCACCTGCCAGGGTGGCGGATTCAAACCGGGAGTGACCATGCTGGCTCCCGGTTTTGACTTCGACCAGCGCATGACCAGAGTGGCCGGTTGCCAGCGGCGGCAGACATTTCCTTGCCCGAATACCCACATTCAGCAACAGACCATTTATCGTACATAGTAGCGACTATGAGCCAGATGAAGGCTGTACGGGGCACACGTGATTTGCTGCCGCCGGAAACGGAACTATGGAATGCAATCGAGGCAACGGCGCGAGGCGTATTCCGGCGCTATGGCTTCGGGGAAATCCGCACGCCGATTTTTGAAGATACGCAGTTGTTTGCGCGCGGCGTGGGCGAAGAGACCGATATTGTTTCCAAGGAAATGTACACCTGGGAGGATCGTCCGCGAGCGCAATCGGAAAAAGCGCAGATGCTGACGCTGCGGCCGGAGAATACGGCCGGCGTGGTACGGGCGTACATCGAACACAAGCTGGGCGACACGGGATTGCTGCAGAAGTTGTATTACATTGGGCCGCAGTTTCGCCGGGAGCGTCCGCAGAAGGGCCGCTATCGGCAGTTCTTTCAGATCGGGGCGGAGGTGCTGGGTCCGGTGAGTGCAGGCAGTGAGTCGCCGCTGCGCGATGCGGAAATTCTGGAGATGCTGGCGACCTTTCTGGATGAACTGGGAGTGACGGGCTGGACGCTGGAGTTGAATTCGGTGGGTTCGGCGCAGGACCGGCCGCGGTATGTGGAGGCATTGCGGGCGGCGCTGACGGATGTGGCCGCGACATTGTGCGTGGATTGCCAGCGGCGCGCGGTGACGAATCCGCTGCGCGTGCTGGATTGCAAAGTGCCGGAGGACCAGGACAAGATCAACGCGCTGCCGAAGATTGCGGATTTTCTGGATGAGGCTTCGCGGGCACATTTTGCGGCGGTGCTGGCGGCGCTGGATGCGTGCGGGGTTTCGTACACCGTGAATCCGAGACTGGTGCGCGGCCTGGATTACTACACGCGGACGACGTTTGAATTTACCCATGACGGACTGGGCGCGCAGAACGCGCTGTTGGGCGGCGGGCGGTACGACGGGCTGAGCGAAGCGATTGGCGGTCCAAAGGCGCCGGGAATTGGATTCGCGATTGGCGCGGACCGGCTGGTGTTGACCTTGCAGGCCGCGGGTTTCCCGGCTGCCGCGGATGCGGACGGCGCGCTGCTGGATGTATATATTGCGCCCATTGGCCAGGCGCAGCAGGCGGACGCGCTGGCGCTGGCGCGGGAATTGCGTCGTGCCGGATTGCGAGTGGAACTGGGCGATGGATCGTTCCGGCTGAAAAAGTCGTTTGAAGTGGGAGACAAAATGGCGCGATCGATTGTGCTGTTTGGGGAAGACGAAGCGGCGTCGGGCGTGGTGACGGTGAAGAATTTCGCGACCGGCGAGCAGGCGAAAGTGGCTCGCAGCGAGTTGGCTGAATTTCTTCGCAGGAAATGATGGCGTGCTGTTCCGGCGCGAAGCAGGAAAAAATCTAGCAGACAATAAGGGAACAATGGAACTGGATCTTCTTGGGAATTTGCAGCGAACACATATGTGCGGAGAGCTGCGGCTGTCTGCGGATGGCCAGCAAGTGGTAGTGATGGGTTGGGTGAACCGTCGCCGCGATCATGGAAATTTGATTTTTCTGGATGTGCGGGACCGCTCCGGAATTGTGCAGATTGTGCTGGACAAGGAATTGTGCCCGGATGCGCACGCGAAGGCGGAGGCGGTGCGGCCGGAATATGTGGTTGCGATCGAGGGCACGGTGCGACGCAGGGACGCGGCGTCCATCAATCCCAATATGCCGACCGGCGAGATTGAAATCGACGCGAAGGCGCTGCGCATTTTGAACGATGCGAAGACGCCGCCGTTTTCGCCAGCGGAAGAAGTGATCGGGAATGAGGAGTTGCGCCTGAAGTATCGCTATGTGGACCTGCGCCGGCCGGCGATGCAGCAGAACATGATCCTGCGGCACAAAGTTGCGCTGGCGATCCGGCAATATCTTTCCGGCGAGGGATTTCTGGAGATTGAAACGCCGTTCATGACGCGATCGACTCCCGAGGGGGCGCGCGATTACCTGGTGCCGAGTCGGGTGCATCCGGGCGAATTCTATGCGTTGCCGCAGTCGCCGCAGATGTTCAAGCAGATCCTGATGATTGGTGGGCTGGACCGCTATTTCCAGATTGCGCGGTGTTTTCGCGACGAGGATTTGCGCGCTGATCGACAGCCGGAGTTTACCCAGATCGACCTGGAGATGACGTTTCCGCAGCAGGAGACTGTCTTTCGTGTGGTGGAAGGATTTTTGGCGGCGGCGTTTCGCGAGGCCGGGATAACGTTGTCCACTCCGTTTCCGCAGATCACGTATGACGACGCAATTCGCCGCTTTGGCAGCGACAAGCCGGACATGCGTTTGCCGGAGCTGACAGACGTTCGCGGGGAGTTTGCGCCGGGCGAGCTGGAGTCGTTGAAAATCGAGTCGGGTCTGCCGATTCTGGCCATTGTGATTCCAGAGAAACAGGCGATGAGCAATACGCAGAAGAAGGCGTTCATCCGGGAAGTGGACGCCAACCTCGGGGGCGATTTGGCCTACCTGGATGTGGAGCGGCTGGCCGGAAGCGCGCAGTATGCGGCGCTGGCAGAAAAAATCGATCGCGCTGTGGCGAGAAATTGTAAGTTGGAACGGATCGAGCCGGAACATCGCCTGGTGGTGATCTCGCCGCGCGTCGGGACCGACAAAACGAAAGATCCTGCGTGGATCTACAAGAAAGTGGGCCTGCTGCGGCTGGAGCTGGCAAAGCGTTTTCGCGACGACCACGGCGCCTTTGAAAAGAAGGGCACGGCCGAGGATTACAAATTTCTGTGGGTCACGGATTTTCCGTTCTTCGAGTGGGATGAGGAGACGCGTACGTGGACGTTTGCGCATCACCCGTTTACGTCGCCGCACGAGGATGATTTGCAGGCGGGGCGGATGGAGTCAGATCCAGCAGCGGTACGGGCGCTGGCGTATGACATTGTGCTGAACGGGATTGAGCTGGGGTCGGGGTCCATTCGTATTCATCGGCAGGAAGTGCAGCAGCAGATTTTTCGGTCGCTGGGAATGAGCGAGGCAGAGGCGAAAGAGCGATTCGGATTCTTTCTGGAAGCGCTGGAGTATGGAACGCCTCCGCATGGCGGCATCGCGCTGGGGCTGGACCGGATTGTAATGATTCTTGCGGGGGCTCCCAGCCTGCGCGAAGTGATTGCGTTTCCGAAAACGGCGAAGGCAGTGGACCTGATGGTGGATGCACCATCGCCAGCAACGGAAACGCAGCTGAAAGAGTTACATATACAGACACGGCGCGGATAGGGCCGTTTTCCGGTTGTTGAGATGCGGGATTGTCTCTGTCCCACCCTTCGCAAAAACGCGAAAGATGGGAGCATCCCGCAACTGAAAGAGCTACATATACAGCGGAGACGCAGTTAGTACGCTGGGATTTCGGTCAGGCTTTGGCCGATGATGAGGGTATGCATGGTGTCGGTGCCCTCGTAGGTCTTGACGGACTCCAGATTCATCATGTGGCGCATGACCGGATAGTCGTCGGTAATGCCGTTGGCGCCGAGAATGTCGCGGGAAAGACGCGCACATTCTAGCCCCATCCAGACATTATTTTTCTTGGCCATGGAAATGTGCTGGTGGGCCGCCGTACTGCCATCTTTCATGCGGCCTACCTGTAGGGATAGGAGCTGTCCCTTGGTGATTTCGGTGATCATCCAGACGAGTTTGTCCTGTACCAGCTGATGGCTGGCGATGGGCTGGTCGTGGAACTGCTTGCGCAGCAGGGAATATTGCAGCGCGGTGTCATAGCAGGACATGGCAGCGCCGAGTGCGCCCCAGCTGATTCCATAGCGGGCCTGATTGAGACACATGAGCGCGGCCTTCAGGCCATCGGCGCCGGGCAACATGACGGCAGCGGGGACGCGCACGTCCTGCATGGAGAGGCCGGAAGTGACGGAGGCGCGCAACGACCATTTGCCGTGGACGTCGTAGGCAGTGAATCCGGGGAGTTTCGTGTCCACGAGAAATCCGCGGACGCGGCCATCTTTATTCGCATCGGGGTCATCCACCTTGGCCCAGATCACCGCCAGGTCGGCAAGTGTCCCAGTGGTGATCCACATCTTTTCGCCGTTGAGGATGTAGTCGCCGCCGTCTTTTTTTGCGCGGGTACGCATGCCGGCGGGGTTGGAGCCGAAGTCGGGCTCGGTGAGTCCGAAGCAGCCGAGTTTTTCTCCGGTGGCGAGCTGCGGCAGCCATTCGTTTTTCTGTTCGTCGCTGCCGAAGGCGTGGATGGGATACATGACCAGCGCAGACTGCACGCTGACGAAGCTGCGCACGCCGGAGTCGCCGCGCTCGGTTTCCTGCATGACTAGTCCGTACTCGACATTATTCATGCCGGCACAGCCGTAGCCTTGAATGGTGGCGCCGTAGAAGCCTAGCTCGCCCATGGGACGGATCAGTTCTTTGGGGAAGCGGCCGGCGCGATTGCATTCCTCAATGATGGGGATCAGATTGTCCTCAATGAATTGGCGGGTAGTGTCGCGCACCAGGCGCTCGTCTTCGCTGAGCAGCGTGTCGAAGCCGATGAAATCGACTCCCTTGAATGGAAAAGCCATGGAATCTTTCTCCGTCGAGAGACTGGAAAACTCTCCAGCCTAGCAGAGAGCGGGGATGGCCGCAGAAAAGGCGGTTGGGAGCCGGTTAGTTTTCGGGTAACCCAGGCAGCTTCGACGATATGTTCACACATGCGACACCGGGGGCATGCAAGAATACTTGCGACCGCTCGCACAGTGTTGCGAGTGGGATTGAGGGGCTTACTGGATGCGTCGTGTCGCGCTGATCTATAACCCAGCTTCCGGTCAGCGTCCTGCACGACGGGCTGAAATCATCGCAGACGTGGTCAAGGTTTTGCGCGACGCGTGTGTGGAAGTCAAAGTGATTGCCACCGATTCTCCGGCAAGTGCGGGGGCGCAGGCGCAGGAGGCGGTGGGCCAGGGATTCGACACGATTTTGGCGTGTGGCGGAGACGGCACGGTGCATGAAGCGCTGCAGTCTCTGGTCGGCGGATTCGCAGCGCTGGGCGTCATCCCGATGGGAACGGCAAATGCTCTGGCAGCGGATCTGGGTCTGCCGGCGTCTCCAGTGCAGGCGGTCAAGATGCTGTTGACGGCGAGTCCTGTGCGGGTGTCGGTGGGGCGGGTCTGCTATCGCGACATGGAAGGGAATGCGCGCTCGCGATATTTCATTGTGGCGGCGGGAGTGGGCGCTGATGCACTGTTCATGTCGCGGCTGGATCCCGCGCTAAAACAGCGGTTCGGTTATGCGCTGTACATGGTGGAAGCTTTTCGTCTGTGGGTTACGCACAAGTATCCGATGTTTGCGGCGGCATTTCAGGAGAGTGGAAACCAGGCGCCGCGGGTGGAAGAAGTTTCGCAGATTCTGGCAGTGCGCATCACCAACTTTGGCGGCGCTGTGCGCAAGCTGGCGCCGGGAGCCGGGATCACCCATCCTGACCTGCATGTCATCGCGCTGAAAACGCGGAGCCGGGCGCGCTATCTGCGATTTATGTTTTCGGTGTTGTTGCGACGGCCCGCGTATGACGGTCCCATGGAATTGGTGAACTGCCAATCGGCAGAGTGCTTTCAACTGGAAGGCGCGACCGAGCAACTGTTCGTCGAAGCGGATGGAGAGTGGCTGGGCACATTGCCGGTGAGGATCGAAGTCGTGCCGCAAGCCTTGACGCTGCTGATTCCGAAACATGATTTGGCCGGAAGAAAATAGCAATTCTCCGGCATCGACGTCAACCTCTTTGACCGGGTATGCATCGCAATGAGGAGTGCCGACCTGCGAGCCGCTCTTACCCCCGTTCTCTCCTGCGGCGGCATCTTCCGCGTAAGGAGGCAGCCCTGTGAAAAACCAACCATTCTGTGTGTCTTCGATTGTGCTGCTAGTGCTGGCGCTGGCAGGCTGCGGAGGCGGCGCCCCGAGCAATTTCGGCAGCCAGATCGAGTCCCATGCAACCTTCGCCGGTAGGCCGGTCAGCAAGCACGTCGTGGTGGTGATGGAAGAGAATCAGAGTTATTCCACGGTGGTAGGGAAGACCAGCGTATGGCCGCACCTGAATGCGCTGATTAACAAAGGCGCTCTGCCGACCGACTACTACGCGAATGCGCACCCCTCGATCGGCGATTATTTCATGCTGACGACCGGGCAGATATTGACCAACAACGACAGCTCCACCAAAGTGTGGAACGTGGACAATATTGCGCGGCGGATGATCGCGGCTCATGTGACGTTCAGAATATACGCGGAAGGGATCCCGCAAGGATATCTTGGGGGAAATACCAGCTTGTACCTGATCCGGCATAATCCATTCGCGATGCTCTCCGATATTGCCGACAGCAAGACGCTGGCCAAGGAACACATCTGGCCATTCACGCAGTTTGCAATTGACCTGGCCGCCCACAACATTCCAGAGTTCTCCTATATTATTCCCAACGTGGATCACGATGCCCACAATGGAACGCCGGAGGCGGCGGACGCATGGTTGCAGGCGAACGTGGTCGGTCCGCTGTCCACGCACTCCTCGTTTGAAGCGGGAGGGGATGGAGTGCTGATCGTGGATTTCGATGAAGCGGTGGACAGCGATACCACGCATGGAGGCGGTCATGTTTCCCCGGTTCTGTGGGGGCCGGAAGTGAAGGTTGGGTATCGACAGACTTCCGCTACCGTGTATCAGCACCAGAGCATGTTGCGCACGGAGATGGAGTTGTTGGGGCTGTCGAGTCCTCCAGCAGCGGCGGCGACGGCGCCGGTCATGAGCGAATTCTTTGTGCAGAAGTAGGCGCGCTGGATCGAGGGGTCGCAGAGCGGAGCCGCCGTTGATCTGTCGGATGCGATGAGTCTAGGAGCGCGCCAAAGCGTTGATGTCTTTTACTTCTAATACGTGCGTGGGGTAGCCTTGCAGCGCGCTGTGGATCATCGCCGTGCCCACGTCGGTGAGGGTACTGACCTGGTTGGGCAGCAGCCTGTGGAGTAGGGGATAGGCCCAGCCGATCAGGTTGTAATAGGACTTGATATTCCGCTGGCCTGGGGTTGCGCGCATAAAGCCGGGGCGGAAATTGTACACGTTCCTGAACCCAAGTCGCGTGAGGGCATTCTCGGTTCTCCCTTTGACGCGCGCCCACATGATTCTTCCTTGCTCCGAACTGTCGGTGAGAGCACCGGACACATAACAGAAAACCATCTGCGGATTCAGGCGCGCCAGCACTTGGGCAAAATGCAGAGTGGTGTCGTAAGTGATGCGGGTGTAGTCCGCTTCACTCATTCCGGCGGAACTAACGCCGGCGCAGTAGAAGCAGGCATCGTAGCCGGCCAACCGATCGGTAAATCCATCGAGATGGAAAAAATCGGGGACGATGCACTGCTGTAGTTTCGGGTGCTGCAGCGGATAGGACTTGCGGCTCACCAGGAGTACCTGCGCAATGGCGGGATGCTCAAGGCATGCAAAGAGAACGCCTTCGCCGACCATACCGGTGGCACCCGTGATGATGACTTTGAGTTCTTTCACTGCGGGGCCCATGGTGTAGGGCGCGACGATTTTATTTCGTTGCTCATCGAGTATGGGGATTCACAGGACGAGCCTTCGGATTCTTTTTGTGCGCCAAACGGATGCAGAGACGCTGGATGGCAGGTTTTGCATATCCTGCACGGTGCGCTGCATCCAAAAGGAGACATGTACAACGCCAAGGCATTTTCTGCTACCAGTGCGACATCGCCGCTGGCATCCACCACGATCGCGCGGCGCGATCCAACCGAGACCGATGTGCAGATTGAAATTCTATTCTGCGGGATTTGCCACTCTGACCTGCACCAGGTCCGCAATGAGTGGAAGGAAGTGATGCCGACTGTTTATCCTTGCGTGCCCGGGCACGAAATTGTTGGCCGCGTGACCAGGGTCGGCGCGGGCGTCACAAAGTTCCAAGTGGGTGACCTGGCAGCGGTGGGGTGTATGGTCGATTCCGACGGAACGTGCCCCGAGTGCAAGCGGGGGGAAGAACAGTTTTGCCCGAACTTTACTCTGACCTATAACTTCCCGGACAAGCACACGGGCGGAGTGACGTATGGAGGCTACTCGGACAGCGTGGTGGTCGATCAGCGATTTGTTCTGAAGGTGCCGGCGAACCTGGACCTGGCAGGGACGGCGCCGCTGCTGTGTGCCGGCATCACGACGTTTTCTCCGTTGCATCACTGGGGAGTGACGAAGGGGAAGAAGGTTGGCATTGTAGGATTGGGCGGACTGGGACACATGGGGGTGAAGTTTGCGCACGCGCTGGGCGCGCATGTGGTGCTGTTCACCACATCGCCAAACAAGAAGGAAGATGCGCTGCGGCTGGGTGCGGATGAGGTGGTGGTTTCGCGCAACGCCGATGAGGTGGCGAAGCACGCCGGCAGTTTCGACTTTATTCTGGATGCTGTGTCGGCGAATCACGACATCAACACCTACATCAACCTGCTGGCTCGCGACGGAAACCTGACGCTGGTGGGCGCGCCGAACAAACCGTTTGAGATTCCAGCGTTTGCCCTGATCATGGGACGGCGCAGCCTTTCAGGCTCCCCGATTGGCGGCATTGCGGAGACGCAGAAAATGCTGGACTTCTGTGGGGAGAACAACATCACCGCGGATGTGGAAGTGATTCCGATCCAGAAGGTAAATGAGGCATATGACCGGCTGTTGAAGGCGGATGTGAAGTATCGCTTCTCGATCGACATGGCGTCGTTGAAGAGCGCATAGTTTTAGAAAAAGCAAAATCGGGTTCCCGGTCGGTCTGCGAAGAGGTTGCAGGGTGGCCGGGAATTCGTTCGTGTGGGGGTTTGCGATAAGCTGATGTCGGTCGGGCTTATGCTTCCGAAACGGATGAGCGTGACCACGTCGAGGATGGCCCATATGGTCGCGTTATCGAAGCTCGCAGAATGCAGCGCTGTCATTTACTTAGCCAGCCAGTTGTTAGTTGCGCAGGCGGCCCCTTCTGCGCAAACCAACTCCACCACCGAACAACAACACATCGCGAAAGTCATCTCGTGCCTGCCGGAGGCGGTGGTGGTGAAGGACGATCCGCAACCGTGCCCGAATTTAAGCCAGCGGATGGTCCAGTTCCATATTCCCGGGGTGAGCATTGCCGTCATCCATAACGGATCGATCGAGTGGGCGCAAGGGTTCGGCGTGAAGCAGCTGGGAGGCGCACCGGTCGACGCAGCTACTTTATTCCAGGCCGGGTCGATCAGTAAACCGCTGGCGGCAATGGCGGCGCTGCACCAGGTGCAGGAGAAAAAGATTTCGTTGGACGCGAATGTAAACACGGAATTGGTTTCGTGGAAGGTGCCCCCGAGTCCGCTTGCGAATGGGAAAGATGTTACGCTTCGGGAGCTATTGACCCACATCGCCGGATTTACCGTTCACGGATTTCCGGGATATGCCGCGGGAGAACCTGTCCCGACCCTTATCCAGGTTCTTGACGGGACGAAGCCTGCCAATACCAAGCCCATCGTCCTGGAGAGTGAACCGGGGAGTAAGTGGAACTATTCGGGCGGCGGATATATCGTGATGCAGCAAATGTTGCTGGATGTAACCAAGGAACCGTTCCCGAAATTGATGCATGACACGGTGCTCGCGCCGATTGGAATGACAAACAGTACATACCAGCAGCCGCTGCCGGACGACTTGAAGCCAGATGCCGCGACACCGTACGACGGTCACGGTGCAGCGGTGCCGGGAGGGGCCCATACCTATCCTGAGATGGCTGCGGCCGGATTATGGACGACTCCATCGGACCTGGCTCGCTACTGCATTGAGGTCCAGCAATCGTTAGTGGGAAAAGCCAATCATGTTTTGTCGCAGAGTATGACAGAACAGATGCTGACTCCCGGAGTGGGCAACTGGGGTCTTGGGGTAGAGATTGGCGGTGCTGCGGCAGACCCGTATTTCAGCCACGGCGGGGTGAATGAGGGTTTTGAGAGCTTGTTGGTTGCATACGAACATCATGGGGATGGAGCCGTGGTGATGACCAATGCGCAGGGAGGATCCTTTCTTGCAGAAGAGGTGATGCGGAGTATCGCGGCCGAGTATGGCTGGGCGGATTTTCATCCTGTTGTACGGACGGAGGTAAAGGTCGATCCGAAAGTTCTGGCTAAGTATGTTGGGACATACGCGCTGAGTCCGAACTTCGACCTGACGATTACGTTGGATGGGGACCAACTGATGACGCAAGCCACCCATCAACCGAAGATCCCGATTTTCCCAGAATCACAGACAAAGTTCTTTTTGAAGATTGTGAATGCTGAGGTGGAATTTTTCGCGAATGACACGGGAGACGTGTCGTATTTGATCCTGCACCAGAACGACCACGACACGAAGGCCATGAAGAAGTAATTCGAGTTTTGGGAGGAGCGCGCAGGGTGAGGCCGGAGGGACCGGATGGCAAAACGGGCGAACCCACCCAAGCCGAAGGGAGCTTGAATGGGCCAGTGTCGTGATTCTCACTGCGCTGGATTTCCTCCGATTGAGTCGAGACTGACGATCATTTCGGAAGGAAGGCGCAGCGTTGCGGCCTGGAGATTCTCTCGAAGATGTTGGACCGAGGATGTGCCGGGGATGAGCAGAATGTTGGGCGAACGATGAAGCAGCCAGGCGAGCGCAACCTGCATGGGCGTGGCCTGCAATGACGATGCCACAGCGTCGAGCGTCGATGACTGCAGCGGAGTAAATCCTCCCAGCGGGAAAAACGGCACATACGCGATGCCCTGCGCTGCCAGTTCGTGGATGAAGGCATCATCGCTGCGGTTGGCCACGTTGTAGAAATTCTGTACACAGACGATGTCTGTCATTCGCTGAGCCTCTGCCATCTGCGCGGGACTGATGTTGCTTAAACCTAGATGGCGAATCAGGCCCTGTTGCTTGAGTTCGGCAAGGACAGTCAGCGGTTCTTCAATGGATCCTTCCGACGGCGCTGAGATTCCTCCCACACGAAGATTGACAACGTCGAGTCTGTCCAGCGTGAGATTTCGCAGGTTGTCATGAACGGCATCGATGAGCTCCTGACGCGAAAGAGCATGGGACCAGGACTTGTCGTCGCCGCGGCGCGCGCCGACCTTAGTGACGATCACCAAATCCTCGCGATAGGGATGGAGTGCCTGCCGGATGAGCTGATTGGTCACGTGCGGACCGTAGAAGTCGCTGGTGTCGACGTGGTTCACGCCCGAGTCGACAGCTTCGCGCAGAACGGCAAGCGCGGCATCGGGGTCGCGCGGTAAACCCCAAACCTGCGGACCCGCAAGCTGCATCGCGCCATAGCCAAGGCGTTTGACTGTCATCGAAGTGCCGGGGAACGTGAAGTTGCCGCCGAGGTCAATCTGGGTCTCTATCTGATTCGCCATTTGTTTTATCTCCGGGGTGTCGCGACCTGTAGTTTTTGTGATCACATAGGATTGGATGAAGGAAGCTTCAGTTTAGGAGTTCGCATTTGGTCTTACGTGCCCAGGCAGTCCTAGAACCCCGTAAAACGCCGGTGCAAGCCCGTTCGGTCGCGAGCGTCGACGCGATTCTCGAAGCCACGCTTCAGGTTTTGCTCCAGGTCGGCAAGGAACGGCTGACGACGACCCGAGTTGCGTTGCGCGCGGGCGTGTCTGTAGGAACCCTGTACCAATACTTTCCAAATAAGAGCGCGCTGTTGCAGGCTGCCTTGAAGCGCCACATGGTCGACGTCGGGGAGGCGGTCGACGTGGTCTGCAAGGAACAGAGGGGAGCCAGGCTGCGACCCATGGTGACCGCGCTGATCAATGCATTTCTGAAGGCCAAGATGAGTGACGCGAAGGCGAGCGTCGCTCTTTACTCCGTCAGCTCCGATGTCGACGGGGCGAAAATTGTGCAGCAAATGGGAGTAAGGATCAATCAAGCGATTGTCCGCATGCTGGCGTCTTCCCGCGAACCGCTTTCGACTGATCCACAGCTTGTGGCCTCGATGATCCAGGGGATGATGGCCGGCGTGAGCCGCCGGATTTTGGAGTCGAGCGCGCCCGAGAAGCAGTTCGAAATTTTGCGACCCGAACTGATCGTTGCGGCGTGCGCGTATCTGGATGCTTGCTCGACTCGCGATTCGATGCAGAGCGGGCGAGCGAGCTGGTAGACGGCGATACGGCGGGTCGTCGAAAGTTCTTCGATTTCTGTTAACTATTGGGCAAATCCGAATACCGCGAAATACACGATGGTGTACAGCACCACTGTCGCGTCCATGGCCGCACCCATTCTGAAACCGTGTGAGTAGGCGTGGTTTCTGTTCGCGACAATCAGATATACAAGGAAGGCTTTTTCAAGCAGGCTGTAGAGGAGAATCGGCGTTCGCCATTCGACTTTGAATGCGGCGGCAATCATGAAGACACCCATCAGGCCCACCATGATGCCCCAGTGCTGCGTGATGATCGTGTAGTCCGGGACGAACGGGATTTTGCCGGCGGTTTCCGCTGCCCATCGGGGCCAAAATGCGTAAAGACTTGCGGCGGCGGTTCCGAGTCCGGTAACGATAAAGAACGGTTTGAACGTAAGATCGAAAAATCGCTTCATCTGCTCTCCGTCTTATCGGATGTGAGCCGGGAGCCGACTTACTTCCTAGTTGTCCCGCCGGCTCCACCATTCAGTCGATTGTCAGGGCTGTCGGGGCGGCCCGACCAGCGGTGTTTTTACCGGCTTCGCCATTCCATAGAAGACCACCACACCCTGGCCGGCGCCGAGGGTTTGCACTGCCTCATCGACCTTTCCCATTGCGTCGAGGTATTTCTGCCAGTTGTTGGTGACCCAGAGATCCCCGGCGGGACCGATGCCAATGTCAACCTGCAATTGCAATCCGCCGCCGACGTAACCGCCTGCAGGCGAGATGGCGTCGCCAGTCTTTACTCCCGGCGGACAGTGTTCGGTGCGGAAGCCACACAACTCTACGATTCCGTCCGACGCAGAGGAGAAGTTGGAGATCCAGACGTTGTCATTGCCGTCGACGGAGGCGGCCCAGGGACCGACGATGCCTTTGCCGTAGATCGGAGAAAAACTGGCCTGAGTGCCGTCGGGGCGCAACACGGTAATGCTGCCTCCCTCATAACCGGACTTCTCCTCGGCCATGGCCGGAACCAGGACTTTGGTGGCTCTTTGTCCGGCGTCGGGGTCTTTGTCGAAGTTGAACTTAAAAGCCGCCAGCATTTCCGCGAATTTCGCGGCCCCCCGGGGTGAGCTGCCCAGTTTGTTCGTCACCCAGACGTTGCCCAGACTGTCGATGGCGAGGCCGCTGGCAGAGTATCCCACCTTGAACGTTTCAAATTTGCTGGGATCGGATGCGGGGAAACGAACCACGTGGTCGGCAACCGCGTTGGTCACCCAGATGCGGTCCTGCTGATCGATGGCGAGAGCGAATGGCCCCATCAGCTTGCATGGGTTCTTCAGTGGATCGCCGGTCTTGTTCTGGCAGAAGAACTGGACCTTGGACGGATCGCCATGGGGCAGTTTCAGAACCTGGCCCTTGATGAGATCAAGCGCCCAAATGTCGCCGCTGGGCGTGGCGATGATGCCCTGCATCTGGCTGATCTGGCGATTAAAATTCCAGCCCTCGGGGGGCGAGATCGGATTGCCGCTCTGGTCGAACTTCGAGATGGTCTGGCCGGTAAAGCTGGTGACCCACACGTTGTCCTGGGCGTCGAGAGTCAAGCCGAAACCGGGGCCTGCCAGACCTCCGCCCCTGAAGCCCAAAGGGCTGGGCGAGAGTGCTTTACCGTCGGGCGCAAACTTGCTGAGACCGCCGGTCCACGAGGCATCCTGATTTTGCGCACCGACGGTGAAGTTGTCAGCAACCCAGGCATTGCCTTCGCTGTCGATCATGAGCTTGCCGCCGCCACTGACGCCGCCGCCCGTGAACTTAAGCGGGAACACGAAGGCGCTGGGAGCGAAGGTGAGATACGGCAGGTACGGTGTATCCCGAAAGAGCTTGCCGGGAATTCCGGGCTTAGGCAGCGGATAGAACTCGTTTAGCAACGCGAATATTTTGTCCGGCTGGTGCCAGGGGAAGAACGCAACCGATTCGGTCGCAAGAAGCGTATCCGATGGAGCGCCACCGCCGGGAGGCGTAGTCGCCGCGAAGAATTGGCTGCACGCATCCGGCCTCACCTGCGCGATACAGCCGGCCATTACATCGGCTAGTGTGCCGAAGTTGGCCATCGTCGGTGTCTGCGCGCTGTTGAGTGCGTCGAGAATCGTCGGCCCCCAACTGCCTGTATCTAAATCGACGAAGTTGGGGACATTGCCCGCGGCAATTTTGAGTGGAATCGGGGAGCCTTTGATGGTCGTGTCGTCAATAAACTGGGCGTGCGTCACCACCGACGCAATGGTAGTCAACTCGTTGACGGTGACGCGGGCCGGGGGATTGCTTCCCAGGACCGCGATCAGCGCAATCGCCGGATTATTACCGGCTCCTTGATTGGCTGCAGATACGCCGCCTGAGGCCACAAGGTAGAGACTGGAGTCAGACGCGCCAGTGCTGTCGATTGCGAACTGGCCATCCTTGTCGGTTTTCGTCTGTGCGAGTTGCCTGGGCGCGCCCGCGCTGGCGGCCCACAGGGTCACGGTTGATTGGGCGATGGGGGCGCCTGCGCCCAGCACCTGGCCCTTGATGTCCGCAGCAAAAGTGCAGGTTGCAAAAGCTAGGTTGGAAGCGACGATCGCCGCCAGTATGGGCTTTCGAATCGCTGATCTCGAATTCATATCGTTCTCCTTGCCTACTTATGAATCGCGAATCTTTGAATGCTGAGGTGGGGCCATCAGTTAATCACAGTTCACTCCAGTTGAAAAGAGGTGGCTGAAGTTGGGGCGCGGATCTAGTCCCAGAGAATAAAAATCGAGGACGAAAGGTTGACGCTGGCTACGCGAGATATTCCTGGATGTAGGGGTCTCTGGAGCGGAGCAGATCGACTAATGAGCCGGTGAAGGCAATGTGGCCGCCTTTGAGCACCATGATGGTGGTGTTGGGATCGACGCCGTCATTTTCGATGCGCTCCATCTGATTGGTCTTCATGTTGAAGCGGTGCGTGGCCAGGGTGAAGGCGTCCTGCAGGCGATGAGTGACGAGCAGGGCGGTGCTCTCATAGACGTCGCGCTGCTTCATGACCAACTCAATGATGGTGGTGGAGGTGATGGGGTCGAGGCCGCCGGTGGGCGAGTCATAGAGCAACAGCTTCGGTTGGGTGATGATGGCTCGGGCGATGGCGACGCGGCGCTTCATGCCGCCGGATAGTTCGTCTGGAAATTTGTCGATGGCGTGTTCGAGTTCGACAAAGCGGAGACACTCGATGACGCGGCGATCGATGTCTTCCTGATTGTCATGCTCCTCCAGCAGGCGATAGGAAACGTTGTCGCGGACAGAGAGCGAGTCGAACAGGGCACCCTCCTGGAAGACCATGCCGATGTGACTGCGGAAGGCGAATAACTCAGCCTCGGAGAGAGTGTTGATGTCCTGACCAAAGAGCTTGACGCGTCCGGCATCGGGAGGAAGGAGGCCGTTCGCCAGTTTGAGCAGAATGCTTTTTCCGCCGCCGGCGGGTCCGAGAATGATGACCATTTCTCCGGAGCGCGCCTGAAAGCTGATATTGAGCAGCACGGAATGTCCGTCGAAGCCGATGGAGACATGCTCAAACGAAACCACGGGCTGGGTGGGATCGATGACAGCCAGATCGGGGAACGGGATGGTTTGTTCAGTTGACATGGAAGGACCGAGCTAGCGCCCAAAGATGGCGATGGTTAACTGGCTGATCAGAAAATCGCTGAAGATGATCAATACCGAACTTACGACCACGGCCTGCGTGGTGGAACGGCCCACACCCTGGGTGCCACCGCGTGTGGACATGCCGAAATAGCAGCCGACGGTGGCGATGATGAAGCCGAAGAGGAGGGGCTTGACCAGGCCTTCCAGAATGTCAGGAAAGCGAAGCGATTGGTAGGCCATGTGGAAGTATTGCGAAATATCGATGCCCATTCTGCTGGAGATCCAGCCGCCGCCGAGCGTGCCCAGACCGTCGGAAATGATGGTGAGAAAGACCAGCATGATGATGGTGGAAAGAACGCGGGGGGTGACCAGTTTTTTGAGTGGGTCGACGCCGAGCGCGCGCATGGCATCGATCTGCTCTGTGACCTCCATGGAGCCGAGTTCGCTGGCCATGCCGGAGGCGTTGCGGCCGGAGACCATGAGGCCGGTCAGCACGGGACCGAGTTCTTTAATCATGGAGAGACTGACCAACTCCCCGGTGACCGCCTTGGCGCCGAATTGCGCCAGGGTGGTGGCTGAGTTAAGGGCCAGCACCCCGCCGGTAAAGAAGCCGGTGAGGATAACGATGGGAACGGAGCCGACGCCGATGAGATCGGCCTGGGTGTAGAGGTCTACCCAATAAAAAGGGCGACGAAAAATATTGGTAAGGGCTGTCCAGGAGAGAAGGGAATACTCCTGCACAGCCAGGACCTTTTCTCGGACAAACTCGCCGATCTCCATATTGGCATTATGGCATCTGGAGAGCGATTGGCCTAGAAAATGGCGAAACTTACGGGAAACGATTCTTCAGTGAAGAAACCCGTTGAAGGTTTGCAGGGGTGATGACACTCTGGATGTTTCGCCGCGCTCAGAAAGAGAAGTCGTTTTTTCGGCTACGGCATTTTGTTCAGGGTTGCGGCGGCTCGATCCAGCGCGTGGGTGAGAACTTCTAATTGTTCACTGGCCCGGGCCGCGTCCTTGGCGTCGATGGCCTCGTTGACGCCGGGAATGACGACGGCGGCATAGCCGGTGTATTCTCCCGGTGCGTAGATGGTGTGCTTATACCAGGGGCGGTTCGGTAGGCCGCGCTCGGAGAGCAAGTCTTCTTCCGCGGTGCGCAGCAGTCGATTCTCTTCCGGCAGCGGGCCCGCTGGATTGCGCTCGGCGGCAAGCGCCTTGGCGCCTGCGTCGCGGAAGCGCTGGGCAGCGGCGAGAGCGGGCGCGAAGTCGAGCGATTGCATATCGGAGTTGGTGGCCTTGAGCTGCGCGGACTGCAGATAACCGATGACCTGGCTTCCGTAAACCTGGTAGTCATAGGGGAGCAGATCGGCGTCCGCCATGGTCAAACCTTCCAGGCCAAGGAAGCGAGCCTGCTGCTGCAGATAGACGAATGTTGGATCTGCGAACTTGGTGAACCAGGCGTAATCGTCGAACGCGGAATGGTAGACGCCGTAGTGGCCGCTGGATCCAATGTCGGTGGAGGGCACGCCCAGGTGCTGCAGAAACGGCGTGTAGTCGGAACCACTGCCTAGATCGTCAATGTGAATGCCGTCCAGCGACGGCAAAGTCTTCTGCAAGTCGTCGGACGGATTATCGGTGTCCGGATGGTGAGTGGCATGTTTTTCCTGCTCGTGCAGCCACGCATCAAACACGGTGCCGCCCTGGGGGCTGGGCACGCGCTGGGCAATCCTGACAAGGAAGGGTTTGAGCGAGGGAACGGCCGCAGCGTCGAAATTGGGTCCGGAGACGCCGACATCAATGTTGAAGTAGCCGTCGGCGTGGGCGAGCTCGGCGGCATGGTCTTCCGCCCACTCGGTGGAGCCGATGAGCCCAGGTTCCTCCGCGTCCCAGCTGGCGAACATCAAGGTGCGTTTTGGTTTCCAGCCTTGCTTCAGCAGGGTCCCGACTCCGTGGACAGCTTCCAGCATGGCGGCGGTGCCGCTGTTGGGATCGACGGCGCCGAAGGTCCAGGCGTCGCGATGATTTCCAACGATGACCCAGTCATCGGGATATTGCGTGCCGGGAATTTTTCCGATGACATCCCAGATCATGCGCAGTTGATAGTCCTGTTCGAGCACCATGTGGACCTTTACCGGTCCGGGGCCGAGGTGATAGGTGAAGGGCAAACCACCCTGCCAGGAGCGGGGAGAGTCCGGGCCTTTCAGCGCCGCCAGAATGGGGGCGGCGTCGTGGTAAGAGAGCGGCGTGGAAGGAATTTTGGCCTGGTCGGTGGCGTCTTCGAGAGAGACGCGCTTGCTGGCGGGCAGGTTGGGCGTCGAAGCAAAGCCGGGGGTGGTGGGATCGCCGGGATACTTGAAGAGATACTGAATTGAGCCGCGCTGCACGCCGGTCTCGGGGCGGTAGGGGCCGTCCGGATAGATATCGCCGCGGACATAGCCGTCGTCGGCGGGATCAGAGTAGATGATGAGGCCGGCTGCGCCACGCTGTTGCGCCAGGTAGGCTTTGACTCCGCGGAAATTTTCGCCATAGCGGACGATGACAATCTTGCCGCGCACGCTGATGTGTTTCTCCTCGAGCCGGGCAAAGTCCTGTGGCCTGCCGTAGTTGGCGTAGACCACTTCCGCGGTCACGTCTCCGGATGGCGAATAGGCGTTGAAGGCGGTGACAATGCGCTTGTCGTCCTGATACGGATCGTCACTGACATGTTCTGGCGTAGGCCCGGACATGAGTTGTTTTCCATCCGCAGAGAACGCGGTCACCTGAATCTTTTTGGGCAGATTCATCATGATGCGGTAGGGAACAATGGTGGTTTCCAGGCCGGCATCGCGGAACTTCTGGGCAACGTATTGTGCGGTCGCGTAATCTTCCTTGGAGCCGGCGACGTGGGGCGCGGCGGTCAGAATTTTCAGCTCCTCACCGGCAAGGGTGGCGCTTGGAACCTGCAGAAATTCCTGATCCAGTTTTGCCTCAGCCGCGCCGTTTTGAAAGCCGAGCATGGCGGAAGTGTCTGGAGATGTCGTGGGGGCGTTGGTTTGGCCGAAGGCCACGGCGGCGAAGAGCAGAATGGCCCCGGTGCGCAGGAACATTGAGGATTCTCCCGGAGGAAGTTGAAAGTCAAGGATACAGCAATGGAGTGGAGAATCCATGAACAAGAACCGCAAGGTGCACGGCTTTGCTAAGGATGAAAATCAGTTCGGTCCGACCGCAGCCGCCAAAGACGCGGAGAGAATGGGCACGAGGATGCTAATCTTTCAGTCGGTCCAAATGTAAAAAGCCTCCGCTTGCGAAGAAGATCACAGCAAAGATGGACAGGTTATAGCAGGCGTGCACCAGGGCGGACGCGGCGACGGAGCCGGTTCGTTCGCGCACCGCGACCAGAACCAGGCTGACGAGAAATACCATGGCCAGCGGACCCCAGGCGTGGCCTACCTGCTGGGCGTGCAACAGGGCAAAGGGAATGCTGGTAAGAATCGCGGCCAGAATTTTCCCGGTCCACGGGCGCAGGGAAGGATAGAGAAATCCGCGAAATGCAATCTCCTCGGCGATGGGCGCGATCAAGATGCCGAAGAGGGCCACCAGCCACGCATCCAAAGCATTCTGGAAAAAGGCGTCGACGGGCAATTCTTTGGGAACCGGCAGATAATTCGAAACCATCTGGATGGTAAATCCAAGGCCGACACCCAGGATCGGCAGCCAAATTCTGTAGCGGCGGACCTGAGAAAAATTCCAATGGATGCCGGCGAGGAAACCGTCTGGCCACACGCGGCCAAAAAGGGCAGCGGCTACGAGCAGCACCGCGCCGTAGGATACGACCATCATGGGAATGGTGAATCTCGGCTGGTAGGCGAGCTGCCGCAGACCGATTCTGCCGAAGATATGCCAGTGCAGAGCGACGCCGGCGCCGAGGGCTTGAATGGCCGTGATCAGGATTCCAGCCAGCGTAAAAAAAGCCATCATTTCGAGCACGGTGGGGGTTTCCGCCGCATGCGACGAGGCTTGCGGGGCGGGCTCATCGAAGCTGGGCGGTAGGATTTCCGGCACGGGATAGGCGTTCCAATTCATAGTCTGAAAGTTCTGAAACCTGGTGTGCTGCGAGCAGTGATTTTCAAGTGTCTATAGTTTTATCTTTTTCCGGGGCGCTGCGCGACCATTCTTTGCGACGGGGGCGAGAGCGGCGGCCTGCTGGATGGGCGAGTCGGGCTGGGGGAAGTAACGGCGCAGGAACATTCCCGTGTAGGAAGCCGGATTGGCGGCAATTTGTGCAGGCGTGCCTTCGGCGACGATTCTGCCGCCATCGGCTCCGCCCTCCGGGCCAAGGTCGAGGATCCAGTCGGCGCTGCGAATCACATCCAGATTGTGCTCGATGATGAGGATGGTATTGCCCAGATCGGTGAGCCGGTGCAGGACCTCCATCAATTTGCGTACATCGTCAAAGTGAAGACCGGTGGTGGGCTCGTCGAGCAGGTAGAGAGTGCGTCCGGTCTGGCGCTTGGAAAGCTCCCGCGCCAATTTCATGCGCTGGGCTTCGCCGCCGGAGAGCGTGGTGGCGGACTGGCCGAGATGCACGTAGCCGAGACCGACGTCGTTGAGCGTGGCCAGTTTCTGGCGTACCAGAGGGATATCTTCCAGAACGGTGAGCGCGTCCGAGATCGGCAGGTCGAGAATATCGGCGATGGAGTAGCCCTTGAAACGAACCGCCAGGGTTTCCTGATTGTAACGGCGACCGTTACATACCTCACAGGTGACGTAGACATCGGGAAGAAAATTCATTTCAATGCGCCGCTGGCCGTCGCCCTGGCAGGCTTCGCAGCGGCCGCCTGAAACATTGAAAGAAAACCTGCCTGCCTTATATCCCCGCTCGCGCGCCTCGGGCAGCATGGCAAACAGATCGCGGATGGCGGTGAAGACACCGGTGTAGGTAGCTGGATTCGATCGCGGTGTGCGGCCAATGGGCGACTGATCGATCTGGACTACTTTGTCGATGTGCTCGGCACCAACGACGCGATCATGCTGACCGGGTTCCTCGCGCGAGCCGTAGAGATTCTGGGCGAGCGCGCGGTACAAAATATCGTTGATCAGCGTGCTTTTGCCGGAACCGGAGACGCCAGTGATGACAGTCAGCAGGCCCAGCGGGAAGCGCGTGGTCAGATTCTTCAGGTTGTGGCCGCGGGCCCCTTCCACGGTGAGCCATTGGTCGCCGGGCTGCCTGGGTTCGGCGCGGAGGACAGTTTCCAAAGTCCCGTTGAGATACTGGCCGGTGAGCGAGCCCGGCGCCGCCATGATCTGCTGCGGAGTTCCCTGGGCGACTAGGTTGCCCCCCAGGCGGCCGGCGCCGGGGCCGAGGTCTAGGACATAGTCGGCGCGGCGGATCGTGTCCTCGTCATGCTCGACGACGAGGACGGTGTTGCCGAGATCGCGCAGCGACGTGAGGGCCTCAATGAGGCGCTCGTTATCGCGCTGATGCAGGCCGATGGAAGGCTCGTCGAGGACATAGAGAACTCCGCGCAGACGGGAGCCGATCTGGGTGGCCAGGCGGATGCGCTGGCCTTCGCCGCCGGAAAGGGTGCCGGCGCTGCGATCGAGCGAGAGATAGCCGAGGCCGACCGCGACCAGGAATTCCAGCCGTTCGATGATCTCGCGCTGCAGGCGATCGGCGATGAGTTGTTCGCGCTGGCTGAAGGAAAACCGGCGCGCGGTGGCCAGTGCATCGACCAATGGCATGGCGGCGAACGCGGCAATGGAGAGGCCATTGGCAGTGACCGCTAGGGATTCCGGACGGAGGCGCTGGCCGCGGCACACCGGGCAGGTGGTTGCGGACATGTAGCCCATGAGCCACTCGCGATAGCTGTCGGAGCGTACTTCCTCCAAAGACTGGCGGAGCCATTTCAGGATGCCGTGAAAGCCGGTGCGCGGGCCTTCCCCGCGTTCCGGGCCAAAGAGTAACAGTTTCTGTTCCTTTTCCGAGAGATGCTCGAAGGCCTTACGAAGATCGATCTTATAGCGGTCGGCCGCGAGGTGGATAAGGCGAGCGAGATACTGCGAGCTGCCGCCCGGTCCCAGACCACCCTCCAGCAAAGGCTTGGACCAATCGACGATCACCTTGGCGGGGTCAAAGTCATAAATGCTGCCGAGGCCGTTGCAGTGGGGGCACGCGCCGTAGGTGCTGTTGAAGGAAAAACTGCGCGGCTCGAGTTTGGGAACATTGATGCCGCAGTCCGGACAGGCCATGGAGGAGGAATAGAGCTGTTCTTCTACGGGAGCGCCCGAACCGGACCGGGTCGGGGAGGATCCCGGCATAGCCACGAGGACAAGCCCGTTGGCCATCTGGAGCGCTTTGGTGACGGCAGTCTCGAGACGTTTTTCGACGCCCGGTTTGACTGCAATGCGATCCACGATCGCTTCAATGGTATGGTTCTTGCGCTTTTCCAGGACAATGTCCTCGGCCAGATCGCGGACTTCGCCATCGATGCGGGCTCGGAAACCCTGCTGGTCGAGCTTTTCCAGTTCGTCACGGAATTCGCCTTTGCGACCGCGTACGATGGGCGCGTAAATCGTGACGCGCTCGCCTGGAGCCAGTTCCATCACGCGGTTGACGATCTGATCCGCAGACTGGCGCGAGATGGGACGGCCGCAGTTGGGGCAATGGGGGACACCGATCGAGGCGTAGAGCAGGCGAAGATAGTCGTAAATCTCGGTAATCGTGCCCACCGTGGAACGAGGGCTTCGGCTGGTGGTCTTCTGTTCGATCGAGATGGCCGGGCTGAGGCCTTCGATGGAGTCGACGTCGGGGCGCTCCATCTGATCGAGGAACTGGCGCGCGTAGGCGGAAAGGGTTTCCACGTAGCGACGCTGGCCTTCGGCATAGATGGTATCGAAGGCGAGCGAGGATTTGCCGGAGCCGGACAATCCGGTAACCACGGTGAAGGAGTTACGCGGGATCTCCACGGTGATGTTCTTCAGGTTGTGCTGGCGTGCTCCGCGCACGATGAGCCGTGATATCGACATTGTTACCGATAAAGAGGTTCGCGCGGCCTTTCCGCCGCAGGTTTCAGGGGCATTCCGAGAGCGACAGTGCGCCCGGAGGAATCTTCCCAAGCAACAAAATTGGTGCGAAACACACTGGCGTGAAACGTGGGAATTCGGTTGAATGAAGAACTAGGCGCCTGGTTACCATTGTTCCGAAAAAATTGGTCGAGCCCTGCTGCACCGCAATGGAGACATTTACGCTGGAGGAAAGCTCATATGATGTTATTGATGGTCTCGACGATTCTCGCCTCGGTTGCCCTGGGTGTTGCAGTGGCTCATGGGCTATGCTCCGCTCTGTTTGCGATTGCACGGATGCATGTTCGCGCGCAGAAGCCAGCCCCGTTGCAGATGCAGACAAAAATCGCCAATCCATAAAAGTTTGCTGGAACTGAAACCCGCCCTTTCGCATCCGCGAATTTCCGCGCGCAGAAACTTCCGTTCGGCTGCCCGCGATCCTGAAAATCTCAATTCTCTTCGACCGTTCGATCACTGCGGGTGCATTCTCCGCAACTCCTCAAAGATCTCTTGCGGCGTCTTGGCCTGAACCGGCTGGGTAGGGTCGGCCATCGTTGGCTGATCGCTCGCCGACGGGGTATCCGGCTGATTGCCGCTGACAACGGCCGGACTTGGAGCTGCGGCCGCGCCGGCCGTGGTGAGCTCCAGCCTGGGAGATTGACCGCCCTCGCCGCCGATAATGACAAAGTTGTACCCCGAGCCGTCGAGCAATGCGGTCAGCGTAGAGGCCAGGCTGCCGGGGCCATATTGTCCGTAGACGCGTTGATCGCTGCTCAGTCCTTGCACGACCAGGCCGGTCTCGCGAGAAACAGCGGCAAGGATGTTGATGAGACTGGAATTTCTGGCCTGAATGGTAAGAATGCCTTGATGGAAATCCACTGTAGCCGGCGTCGCGGGTTGTTCCGCGGGCGGTAGTGGCGGCGGGGGAGCAACAGGTTGGACCGGCTCGGCGGCGACAGTCGTTTTGGCACGATGGTGATGGTGAGTTACGGGATGGCCGCCGGGCTGCGTTTTCTGGCTGGCGGCGGTTGCGCTGTTACCAGTGGACGGCTTGGCACTGGCGGAAACCGTGCCCTGGCCGGCAACGGCGGCGGAATTTTGGCCCTCGGCAGGCGATTGTGCGCCGGCGGGCAGCGATGCGACCAGAAGAAAAAGGCTGCTGAGAGCAAGAATCCAACGTAATCCTGGAGATGCAGAGACCGCGCCCCGAGAAGAATGCGCACGAGGTCGGCGGGGTCGGGCGGATTTGGCATCCAATTGATGTATCATCCCGGGGCGGATGTGGGATTCAAAAAGCATTTCTGTACTAGACTAACAATGTTTACCCGAGTCAGCATGTGGCGGTCTTTTCACCCTCAACCTGATGAACTCCCGGTCAGGCGGGTGGCAATGACAGATTGATTGAGGAAATTACGGAATGAGTTCGACCGAAAAGCCACTTTCCGAGATCATTCGCAACCGCCGGGCCACGCCCAGCTTCGATGGCGCTCCGGTTCCGGATGAAGACCTGAAGCAGATTTTGAGTGCCGGCCTGCATGCGCCGAGCGGTTACAACATGCAGCCGTGGCGATTTATCGTTTTACGCAATGCCGAGCAGAAAAAACGTTTGCGTGGCGCAAGTTTCAACCAGGCCAAGGTGGAAGAGGCTTCGGTGATGATTGTGGCGTGCGGCGATGCCGACGGCTGGCGCAACGGCGATCTGGAAGAGATGCTGCGCATGGGACGGGAAGGCGGGATGTCCGAGAGCTACGCGGCGCAGGCGGAGGAGAAGATTCCCCAGTTTCTGTCCAACCACCCGAATATCCCGATGTGGCTGAACCGACATACGATGATTGCCCTGACCCACATGATGCTGATGGCTGAGGCGCTGGGCTACGATACGGCGCCCATGGAAGGATTCGAAGAAGAGAAAGTTCGGGAGGTACTGAAACTTCCGCTCAGCTATCACGTGGTTGCGCTTCTGGGGATTGGCCATCTGCAGGGTCCCGACAAACATTATGGCGGTCGGTTCGACATGGCCCGGACGGTATTCGCCGAGGAATACGGCAAGCCACTGCGTCTGTGAGTGTGCAGTAGGATCGTGAGCGATCGAGGCGCGGCGGTGGCTGCGCCTTTTCCATTGCAACGCGAGGACCACGAGAGACATGGAAGGAGCCCAGCCCAGGTGAGCGAAAGGGAATATCCATTGTCGCCCATGGTGGGAGTGGGGGCGGTTGTGCTGCTGGGGAACCGCGCGCTGCTGGTTCGCCGCGCGCAAGCTCCGCTGGCAGGAGAATGGTCGCTGCCCGGCGGCGCGGTGGAGTTGGGTGAAACGCTGGAGCAAGCCATCGTCCGGGAAGTCGTGGAAGAAACGGGGCTGACGGTCAGGCCGGTCAAGGTACTCAAGGTGCTGGACTACATTGAACGGGACTCGGACGGCGGGGTTCGTTTCCACTACGTTCTGGTGGATTTTCTTTGCCGGATTCGATTGCACGACGGGCAGGGCACGGAGGCCATGGCGGATGACGCCGTCCAGGCTGCCAGCGATGTGTCCGATGTACGCTGGGCGTCAGTGGAAGGATTACGAACGTCGAACGACTTCCAACTGGCGGAGCGCACCCTGGGCGTGATTGAAGCGGGATGGAGGGAGGTACAGAAAGCGGCGCAGCGGGCGGAATGACGGGATCTACGCGGGACTGGTGAGCGGTTGCTGCTGGGTCATGCAATGCATGGCGCCGAGACCCCAGATAAAGTCACCGCTGTGGATGCCAACGACTTGATGCTGGGGAAACAGCTCCGCAAGGATGTTCAGGGCGGTGCGATCTCCGATGTCATTGAAGGTGGGCACGAGCACCAGGCCGTTGGCGATGTAGAAGTTGGCGTAGCTGGCCGGCAGGCGTTGTTGTTCAAAAACTACCGGAGAGGGAAGCGGCAGTTCGACGATGCGAAAGGGGCTTCCGTCGTGGGTACGCGCGGCATGCAGGCGCTCCAGATTTTCCTGGAGTGGCAGATGATTTTCATCGTTAGGATTCGGCTCGACGGCTGCAACGATGGTGGTTCGATCTACGAATCGCGCAATGTCGTCGACGTGGCCGTGGGTGTCGTCGCCCGCAATGCCGCGATTCAGCCAAATGACCTGATCGATGCCGAGGTAGTCGTGGAAGCATTGTTCCAACTGCTGGCTCGACACGCCGGGATTGCGTCGCTGCACGTCACTGAGGAGACATTCCTCCGTGGTCAGCAGGTCGCCTGCGCCGTTGACATCGATGCTGCCGCCTTCAAGTACGACGCGATGAGGCTGGCCGTTGGATCGGGCGATTTTCGGCGTCCACACCGGCAGCGACAACCGTTCAGCGACGCGCGCAGGAATTTTGTCGTCGTGATGCCAATCGTCATATTTGGCCCACGCATTGAATTTCCAGTTGGTGACCGCGAGCGGCGGCGCGCTCGCACGGCCCGAGGCTGGAGTCAAAAAGATAGGGCCGGAGTCGCGCAGCCATACACGGTCTGTGGGCCAGCGATGAAATTGGACGCGAGCAAGATTGGCGCCGCAGCGGACGAGAAGATTGCGAGCACGTTTCTCCGCAGCCACATCGTTGACCAGAATGTGGACAGTTTCGACAGTGGCGAGGTGGCGGACGATATCGCCATAGACCCAGGGAATGGGCTGGAATTTCCCTGGCCAGTCTTCTGGATTATGCGGCCATGCGATCCAGGTGGCGGCGTGCGGCTCCCACTCGGCGGGCATGTGCAGGCCGAGGGCGCGGGGCGTGGTCTGGTTGATGTCGAAGGCAGCGGGACGATTGCGCATGGCGATGTCGTTTCACTTACTCATCGAGAAAACGTTCCGTGATGGGTTGGTAGGCATCGATGCGGCGGTCGCGGAGAAAGGGCCAGTGGCGACGCGTCTCCTCGATAAGATGAGGATCGACTTCGCCGATGAGAATCTCCTCTTTGTCGTGCGGGGCCTCGGCAATGATGCGGCCGAAAGGGTCGGCAAGAAACGATCCGCCCCAGAACTCGATGCCCTCACCTTCAGCGCGGTCGCCGCGAATATCGCCGTGTTCGTGGCCGACGCGGTTGACCGCACCGACATACACTCCGTTGGCAATGGCATGGGAGCGCTGGATGGTCTGCCAGGCGCTATATTGCGCCTCGCCAAACTCGGCTTTTTCCGCTGGATGCCAGCCGATCGCGGTCGGATAGAACAGAACGCTGGCGCCCTTCAACGCAGTAATGCGCGCGCCCTCTGGATACCACTGATCCCAGCAGACCAGCGTGCCGATATTTCCGGCGCGGAGAGAGAAGTTGCGAAACCCTAAATCGCCCGGCGTGAAATAAAACTTCTCGTAATAGAGAGGGTCGTCGGGAATATGCATCTTGCGATAGGTTCCGGCGAGCGAACCATCGTCCTCTAGTACGGCGGCGGTGTTGTGATAGATGCCGGCTGCACGACGCTCGAACAGGGAAGCGACGACGGCGACCTTTTCTTCGCGGGCGATGCGGGCCAGCTTTTCGGTAGAGGGGCCGGGAATGGATTCGGCGAGATCGAAGAGCGCGTGATCTTCGCGCTGGCAAAAATACTGCGCGCGAAACAATTCCGGCAGGCAGACAACCTGAGCGCCGGCGCGCGCCGCTTCTCGAACGCGGTCGGCGCCCTTGTCGAGGTTGGCGTCGGGGTCCGGGGAGCAGGACATCTGCACCAGGGCGACACGAAAGGCGGTATGCGGCATGGTCATCCTCGTATGCTGCGGAGCCCAATCCTCTGGGCGAAGGAGAGCATCGGCTGGTCGCTTGTGATCAGGGTCAGGCCTTCAACGCGGGCCGACGCAAGAATGATTCGGTCCGCAAGCTCTTTGTGCATGGTTCCGGGCAATTCCGTAGCTTCCACGGCGATATCAGGAGCCAGCGGCAAAAGCTGGATATCAGGCTGCTCGAACGCCTCCTGGACCCAGGTCCGAACCGGCTTGTTCAGTTCAAATCGCTTTCTTACAACAAGCATCGCAAGCTCCCAAACAGAGATCGCTGATACAAATATGGATTGCTCGCGACGGGCGGCTTCAATGGCTTGCAGGGCAGCCCGGGATATGGGAGCCGTCATAGCCTCCAGCCTCAACCAGATGTGAGTATCGAGCAAGACGCCTCGCGACCAGTCAGTCCTGGTAGGCATCCCACTCTTCATTCAGAGGCGAAACAATATCGCCGATTTCTCGTGCAGTTCCCTTCATAAAACCATGAAGCGGACGAGAGGGAGCTGTTTCGATCGGAACCAGCTTGGCTACAGGCTTGCCATGCTTGGAGATGACGACCGTAGTCCGCTGCCGCTGAACGGTTTCCAGAATCGCGAGGCACTGCGCCTTGAACTGCGTCGCTGGAATCGGTACTATGTCTTTCGTCTTCATAGAAAGTGGTCAGTACAAATGACCACTTTCAGGATAGCACGACAGAGGGCTGAAGCCCTGCCGGTTTTGCTGTACTTTCGTCGTGACTAGAGCGGAATTCACATTCGATTAGCGGCGCAAATATCGCTATTCGAAAATCAGAATGGCTGCGGCGATGGTGGTGGTCCACAGT
The DNA here is from genome assembly GCA_963756315.1 of uncultured Acidobacteriota bacterium. Classification (GTDB taxonomy): domain Bacteria; phylum Acidobacteriota; class Terriglobia; order Terriglobales; family Acidobacteriaceae; genus JAKAAZ01. The sequence goes on along the minus strand of CAVWNI010000008.1, from coordinate 546,779 downwards.
CCACGCTTATCGCCCACCGCGGACTGCGTGATGTTGGCAGTACGCACAATCTGATTGGAGATGCGATAGAACTCTTTTTTCTCGTCCCAGCTCTTGTCCGGGTCGAAGTCCATGTTCAGCGTGGTGGCGAGCATTTCGGCGGCGAGTTCTTCCGCGTAGTCGCCGGCCTGGTCTTCCGTTTCGCCAAAGCTGTGGTGCTCGCTGAGATAGCCATACATATTTTTGTCGGACGGAATGGCGACGCCGATGCTGGACGCGATGAGCCGATGCGGTTCACGTGAGGTGTTTTCCGCGACTACGGCGAATACGACTTCGCCGGGGTACAGGTACTTCAAGCCTTCTTTGCGAGGAATCAGTTTTGCCTGCGGGGGAAAGATTGACGAGACGCGCACGAGATTTTGCGCGGCAATTCCCGCGTCGCGCAGCGCCAGCTCGAATGAAGTGAGACGTTCTTTATGTTTCCCGACGCCCTTGGTAAAAAACAGACGTTTCGGGACCATCGATTTGCCCAATTTGTGTTCCTCCGATTGGTGGAATGGCACGTTGGAGCGCTTGCACGGTCACTGTACATGCCGAAGATCGCGCGGCGCAGCTTTTCTTGGAGGAATGCTGCGCGAAGCTACGAATCCCGCTGGCTACATTTGCCGTGGAACCGCTCTGCCACCCGATTCAAAGTATCACAAAATCCGCCTGACGCTCGTATAGGCGCGCCGTGTTCATCGCGAATTCACAAATGGGGAGCCGGCGCCGCCTGCCAGACCGGGTCAGGAAACTACGGAGGGAAGCTCCGGCGTGGCCGCCAGCAACGCGCGGGTGTATTCCGATTGAGGATGTTCGCAGATTTGCTGCCATCCGCCCTGCTCCACCATGCGGCCCTGGCGCAGTACGAGAATATCATCCGCCATGTAGCGGACAAGCGGCATGGAGTGGGTGATGAAGATGTAAGTCAGGTGAAGGTCGCGTTGCAACTGGCGCAGCAGGCGCATGATCTGCGCGGAAACGCTGACGTCGAGCGCGGAAGTGGGCTCGTCGAGCACAACCAATTCGGGGCGCAGAATCAGCGCCCTCGCAAGGTTAATGCGCTGGCGCTGGCCACCGGAAAACTCATGCGGGTAGCGGAGCAGCGCCGATTGGTCGAGGCCAGTCATTTGCAGGGCTTCGAGAATCTGCGCGCGCCGGGAGGATTGCGCGGATTGCTCGCCGGGCGACACGGTCTGGCGGTAGATGACAAGCGGCTCGCCGACGATTTCCTGGACGCGCATGCGCGGGTTGAGCGCGGCGTAAGGATCCTGGAAAACAATTTGCATGCGGCGGCGCAAGTGCCGCAGTTCCCGGCTGGACACGGTCAAGAGATTCTGGCCATCGAGGCGAATCACGCCCGAGTCCGGTTCGATGAGCCGCAGGAGGAGGCGTGCGACCGTGCTTTTGCCAGAACCGGACTCGCCGACGATGCCGAGGGTTCGGCCGCGTTCGATTCGAAAGTTGACATCATCGACAACCCGCCTGGGTTCACCGCTGCCGCGCACGGCATAGCTCTTCACCAGGTTGTCGACTTCCACCAGCGCCATGGGGGGTAGATTAGCAGCTTATGCCTGGGGCTCGGATGGTTCTCTTTGGGCATCCTCGAAAATTTGAAGGATTGTCTTGACATATATTCCCATATAGGAATATATGTATTGCATGGCTAGAGCAGCAACGACCACCGATGTTTTCAACGCCATCGCGGAACCCCGACGTCGAGAGATCCTCGGCGTTCTCAACGACGGCCGGGAATGGGCGGTCAACGATGTCGTTGTGCGATTGAAGATGGCGCAGCCTGCGGTATCGAAGCACCTTGGCGTTCTGCGCAAGGTTGGAGTTGTGACGGTGAGCAAGCGCGGTCAAATGCGCCTGTATCGCCTGAACGCAAAGGAGCTGAAGCCGGTGCATGACTGGGTAAAAACGTACGAGCGCTACTGGACCCACCAGATCGACCGGATCAAGCAGCGGGCCGAGCGCAAAATGATGGATCGAATCGCTGGCGAGAGCCAACTAACCAACAACAAGGAGAAATGACCATGCCCGCAAACGCTGCAGAACAGGCAATTCACACGCTTGAAATCATCAAGGATGAGGAGATCGCGGCACCTATCGACATTGTGTTCGAGACGATCCTCGAACAGATAGGCCCGCTCAACGCGCATCCTGACGGATCACCGTTGCCGATGAAACTGGAACCGTGGCCCGGCGGCCGCTGGTTCCGCGACCTGGGCAACAACACGGGTCACTTCTGGGGACACGTGCAGGCCATCAAGCCACCGTCACTGCTGGAAATCTGCGGGCCGCTGTTCATGTCCTATCCGGCAACCTCCAACGTGCAGTACCGGCTGACGGAGGAAAGCGGTATAACGCGCCTGAAGTTCGTGCATCGCGCGATAGGGTTGATCCCGGCGGACCTGCTGGACGGCGTGAATGTCAACAAGGGATGGGGCAGCATTCTGACCAGGATTCGCGAAGTTGCGGAGCGGCACAACGTCGTGCAGCGCGGAAAGAAGTAGCATCGGGCTGCCCGGTTGCAAGATGGAATGGCATCAACAGAGACGCCGTCAACCAAAAGGAGAAAATCATGACTACTACAGTTGCAGAAATTTCAGGGGAAGTCCGCGTTCTTCGCCATCAAGTACGTGCTATCCACCGGGTTGTCCAGTTGAACGTAGACGGCCTGACGCAGGCGGAAAGCCTGATTCAACCTCAACCCGGAGGGAATTGCCTCAACTGGAACGTGGGCCATCTCCTCTGTGTCTATGATCAGATTCTGCCCGAGCTGGGACAGACACCGGTGCTTGGCGTGGACACGCTACAGCGATATGGGCGCGGCACCGCCCAGCTTGAGAACGCGGCGGAGGCACTTGATCTTGGCCAGCTGATGACGGCATGGGGCGAAGCGGCCCAGCGCATGGAAGCCGGCCTGGAGAGCCTGACACCCGAGGTACTCGATCAGCCTGCTCCCTGGTCTCCAACGAAGAATCCGAAGGAAACGGTCTGTTCGCTTTTGTCGAGCGTGTTCTTCCACCAGGCCTACCACGCGGGGCAAACGGGCCTGCTGCGCAGGATCGCAGGCAAGGAGGGAGCGATACGCTGAGGGAGCGCGGCGTAAGGATCCTGGAAAACAATTTGCATGCGGCGGCGCAAGTGCCGCAGTTCCCGGCTGGAAACGGTCAAGAGATTCTGGCCATCGAGGCGAATCACGCCCGAGTCCGGTTCGATGAGCCGCAGGAGAAGGCGCGCGACCGTGCTTTTGCCAGAACCGGACTCGCCGACGATGCCGAGGGTTCGGCCGCGTTCGATTCGAAAGCTGACATCATCGACAACCCGCCTGGGTTCGCCGCTGCCGCGCGCGGCATAGCTCTTCACCAGGTTGTCGACTTCCACCAGGGACATGGGGTTAGATTAGAAGTCCTGATCGGTGCCGAATTTGGTGCCAGGATGGATCAGTCCATGGAGAGGATGATTTTGCCGAAATTGCCCGACGCCTCCATGGCACGGTGGGCTTCAGCAGCCTGGTCGAGAGGGAAGACGTGATCGACGATGGGGTGCAAGGCTCCGGTTTCAAAGGCTGAGAGCCAGCGATCGCGGAAGCGCACGGTCATGGCCAGCTTTTCCTCGAAGCTGCGCGACTTCATCACGGTGCCGATGATGCGGAGATATCGATGCAGGAGCAGATCCATCGGCAGAATGGCCTCGCTGCCGCCGAGAAGGCCGACCTGGATAAGCCTTCCTCCGGGAGCGAGAGCGCGGAGGTTGCGATCCAGATAGGGTCCGCCGATGAAATCGATGACGACGTCCACGCCCCGTCCCTGGGTGGCCTGCATCGCGACAACCTGAAAATCTCCGCTGCGATAGTCGACGCCGATGTCGCCGCCCAAGGCGGAAACGCCGGCAATGCGATCCTCTCCGGATGCGGTGAATACGCTGTTCGCGCCGAGCGTGTGGGCGAGCTGCACCGCGGCCGAGCCAACGCCGCCCGCTGCGGCGTGAATGAGAACCCAGTCGCCCGACTTGAGCTCGCCGAGATGGATCAGCGCCTCGTGCGCGGTGACGAAGACTTCTGGGATGGCTGCGGCCTGCACGTAGGTCAGTCGATCCGAAATCATCATGCACATGCGGCTGTCGACACGGGCCTGATCCGCATAGCCGCCTCCGCCGACGATGGCCATCACGCGATCGCCGACCCGATGGCGTTCCGCCTGAGTGCCGACTTCCGTGACTTCGCCGGCGATCTCGAGGCCGGGCACCAGTGAATCGCCATAGTCGGGCCGGTCTCCGTAGATTCCCATGCGCTGCAGAATATCGGCGCGATTGACGCCTGCGGCGTGGACGCGGACGAGAAGATCGTGGGGCCGGATGACGGGGATTGGCTCATCGACAAGGCGTAGAACATCGGGGCCGCCGACACCGTCAAATGCGATGGCTCTCAACGCTTCGCCTCCATACTCATTATCCGATACGGGAAAACCGCGGGGTAGTCATACGGATTGTGGGTGTGGAGGCAGAAATAACCGTGGATGATCGTCGTAACTCTCGCGCTACCAGCGGAGGCCGGCGCTGATGGAAACCAGGGCAAAATCCTGTCCGGGAAGCTGGTTCGCAGGCGTCATCATCTTGATATACCGGCCCTGCGCGAACAATATTTCGCGATGATTAGGGTAGAGACGCGCTTCCATGCCGATGCCGAAGTTGTACATAGCCTGGTTGCTGGAATAGGAGGAGCCGGTGAGGGTACCGTTGCAGAAGTTGCCAAGGTTGCTATAGCCCAGGCCGGAATAAATGCTGCAGTCGAGTGTTCCAACCGGCTGGTCAAAGCGGGTGGTGACATGGGAGTATCCGCCTCCCCCCACGACGAAGTAGCCATACCGGTCGCCGCGAATGAAATAGAAAGTCGGATCGACCGAATAGGTCAAGAACGAATAGCTGCCGCCGCGCTGTTGCATCGTCTGAATGACTGGCGTGGGAAGAGCAGCGTGGTAGTAGCTGATTTCTCCGGGCAGTGTTAGTCGCGATCCAAAACGTATACCTCCTCCTCCCATCACATTCCAGGCGGAAGTAAGGTATTGCCCATAGTCCAGCCCCGGGGCGAAGGCGCCGCCGCCGGCTCCCTCAATGAACCATTTGTTCAACGGAGTCGTCGCAGGTGTGGAGGACGCCTGCGATTGAGCGATGGTGGAGGTGGAGCTGGACTGTTGCGCATACAGAGCAGACGCGTCAAGAAGGCCAAACAAGAGGAGAAGGAACAACGCGTACTTGCACTGACTGAGATTCATGTGAACTCCTGAGCTGTCGCTCATTTATTTGTATATCTTTTCTTTCCGAGGACAAACGAAAATCACTCTAAGCGGAATTGGCGCGGGAATCAGGATACGAACGACGTGAAGGTGTGCGGAGTTTCCAAATGATTACGAAATATCGATATGGTGGATGTGTGATCGAGCACAATCAGGAATGATCTCACCCGCGGCAGGAAATCCTTCGCGGAGCTGGGCGCGGCTGGACGGCGTCGATCTGCTGCGCGGGCTGGCCATCTTCTTCGTGTTGATGAATCACGTGAACATGCGGCTGCTGGGCGCGCATGTTGCGTACACGCAGGGCTTGCCGCGGCAGCTGGTGTACTCGCTGGTGTGGAACGGGCAGTTCGGCGTGCAGGTGTTCTTTGCCGTCTCCGGATTTCTGATCACGTCTACCGCGCTGCGACGCTGGGATTCGCTGGCGCAGGTGAATGTCGCTGATTTCTACAAGCTGCGCTTTGCTCGCATCGCGCCGCTGCTCTTGTTGTTGCTGGCGATTCTTAGCGGTCTTCATCTGGCCCACGTCCGGGAATTTGTCATCTCTGCGAAGACGGGTGGGCTGGGACGCGCCGTGATCGCGGCACTGACATTTCATATCAATTTGTTGGAGGCTCGACGCGGGTACTTGCCGGGGAGCTGGGACATCCTGTGGTCGCTCTCCGTCGAAGAGATGTTTTACCTATTCTTCCCGCTGGCGTGCAGGATGTTTGGTCGGCGCCAAGTTTTCATGTCGCTGCTATTTGTATTGATTGCGCTGGGTCCGTTCGCGCGATTGCACGCCTTCAACCACAATCCAGTGTGGCGAGAATATTCCTACCTGGGTGGGATGGACGCGATTGCACTGGGTTGCCTGACGGCGCTGCTGACGGCGAAGCGCCGGTGGTCGCGGGCGTTGCTTTGGACGCTTGGCGGGGTTGGCGCGACACTCGTTCTGTTTATCCTGTGCTTCTCAATCCAGGCATACACCTGGGGCCTGGGCCGCAACGGGCTGGACATGACGATTCTTGCGGTGGGCACGTGCCTGTTGATTTCCGCAGCGGCGCAGACAGGGTGGCGAGCCCCGCGAATGTTGCGGCCTGTGCTGTTGCTGGGTCGGCGCAGCTATGAGGTTTACTTGACGCACATGTTCGTCGTGGTGGGACTGTTTCGGTTGTTTCTGGATGCCGGCAAGCCGATGAAGATGGTTCCGGCGTTGTTTGTTGTGGTGATTGTTTTGGGGGGGTTGCTGGGAGAGCAGGTGGCGCGAGGATACTCTGAGCCGATGAACCGGTGGCTGCGGAATCGCTGGGGAGATGGAGCGAGGCAGATGGGCGCGGCGGTCGAACCGGGAATGGCAGCGCCGCTGGAAAACGGCATATCGGCGTAGAGGGCTTGGTTTTCATTGGCAAATTCATCCCACATCTTAAGTGGGCACCCATGTTCGACGGTGGATGCAGACCAATAGGTCGGTGGGCGCAGATTCCAGGCGAGAAAACAAAAGCCCCGCATTGCTGCGAGGCTTTTGTTTGTCTTTGCGCGGAGCGCTATTCGCCGAGCTCGAAGCTTAGTACATGCCGTCCATACCGCCGCCGTGACCGCCACCGGCCGGAGCAGAGTCTTTCTTCTCCGGGATGTCGGCTACCATGGCTTCGGTCGTCAGCATCAAGCCGGCGATGGAAGCAGCGTTCTGCAGCGCGGTGCGGGTGACCTTGGTAGGATCGATGACGCCGGCTTTCACCAGGTCTTCGAACTTGTTGGTTGCGGCGTTGTAGCCGTAGTGCGCTTCCTTGTTTTCGAGGACCTTGCCGATGACCACGGCACCCTCTTCGCCGGCGTTGCCGACGATCAGGCGGAGCGGCTCTTCGATTGCGCGGCGGATGATCTGGGCGCCGATCTTCTCGTCGCCTTCCAGGGTCTTGATCAACTCCTCGACGTCCTTCGCGCTACGAACCAGGGCGACACCGCCGCCCGGGACAATGCCTTCTTCCACGGCCGCGCGGGTTGCGTGCATGGCATCTTCGACGCGCGCTTTCTTTTCCTTCATCTCGGTTTCGGTGGCTGCGCCGACCTTGATGACAGCAACGCCGCCCACCAGCTTGGCCAACCGCTCCTGCAACTTCTCGCGGTCGTAGTCGGAGGTGGTTTTGTCGATCTGGTTGCGAATCTCGCGAACGCGACCCTGAATGTCTTCTGCCTTGCCGGCGCCGTCGACGATGGTGGTGTTGTCCTTGTCGATGGTGATGCGCTTGGCGCGGCCCAGATCTTCAAGCTTGACGTTCTCGAGCTTGATGCCCAGGTCTTCCGTAATTGCCTTGCCACCGGTCAGCTTGGCAATATCTTCCAGCATCGCTTTGCGGCGATCGCCGAAGCCAGGCGCCTTAACGGCTGCAACACTCAGCGTCCCGCGCAGCTTATTGACGACCAGAGTTGCCAGCGCTTCCCCATCGACATCTTCGGCGATGATGACGAGCGGCTTGGCATTGCGTGCCACCTGTTCCAGTAAGGGAAGCAGGTCCTTCATGGTGCTGATTTTCTTTTCGTGAATCAGGATGTAAGCGTCTTCCAGAGCCACTTCCATACGATCCGGATCGGTGACGAAGTAGGGGCTGAGGTAACCGCGGTCGAACTGCATCCCGTCGACGGTCTCGAGGTGGGTCTGCATGGTCTTCGATTCTTCGACGGTGATGACGCCATCCTTGCCAACCTTCTCCATGGCCTGGGCGATGATCTGTCCAATTTCCTGATCGCCATTGGCAGAGATGGTGCCAACCTGGGCAATCATGTCGCCGGAGACGGGCTTGGAGAACTTACCGAGCGCGCCGGTGTGCTCAAAATTACCTTCCTTGTCGCGCTTGCCGACAATCTTTTCGACAGCCTTGTCGATGCCGCGCTTCAATGCCATCGGGTTGGCACCGGCGGCAACAGTCTTGACGCCCTCGCGGTAGATGGCCTGGGCCAGAACGGTGGCAGTGGTGGTGCCGTCGCCGGCAACGTCGGAGGTTTTGGAGGCCACCTCGCGGACCATTTGCGCGCCCATGTTTTCGAGCGAATCCTTCAGTTCAATTTCCTTGGCGACAGTGACGCCATCCTTGGTAATGGTGGGAGAGCCGAATTTCTTCTCAATGACGACGTTGCGGCCCTTGGGACCAAGCGTTACCTTGACGGCGTCCGCCAGCGTGTTGACGCCGCGCAGAATCGCCTGGCGTGAATCCTCACCGTGCAAAATTTGTTTTGCCATATTGTGTTTCTCCTCTTTCAGATTTCATTCGCCCGCCGGAGCGGGAAATTTTGGTGAAGCCTGCGAGTTCCCCGGAAGAAAAACGCGCAGAAAAAAAGCGTGACCGGGAAGGCCGCGCTTACTTTTTGTGCAGAATGCCGAGAACTTCTTCTTCCCGCATAATCAGGAAATCTTCGCCATCAATTTTGATTTCGGTGCCGGAATACTTGCCAAACAGAACATGGTCGCCCGCTTTCACGTCCAGCGGGAACACTTTGCCTTCATCGTTCGACTTGCCTTTGCCGACGGCGATAATTTCGCCTTCCTGCGGCTTCTCTTTAGCAGAGTCGGGAATAATAATGCCGCCGCGGATGGTTTCGCCTTCTTCGATGCGGCGAACAACGACACGATCATGCAGCGGCGTCAAAGACGTAGCTACCGTAGATTTTGCGCTTGCCATAATGCATTTCTCCTTATTCTTCGCGATTGCGTTTCAAACCCTGCGGGTCAGGCCCGGCAAGATGCGGATGCAGCGTGTTGAGGTCGCTGGAGGGCAATTTAGCACTCCTTGCCCACGACTGCTAGATTAGGCTTATTGGGCATTGAATGTCAAGGAATTTGCCCAGATATTAGTGTACAACGCTAAGATTTCTTTCGCGTCGCGGTATGAGGCCGGCCATCACCCCTCCCGGGCTGGAATCCGGCCGGATTTCGGGCCTTGCACATCGAGAACTTGCATTGCCGCTGGATGAATGCCGCGACGCCAGGCCAGTTCCTGCCGATGCGAAACGGAGTTAAAATCGCCGGCGCGGAACGGAGTTAAAATCGAGACATGCGCAGATTGAATGGTTTTTGCATGGCGGTTGTTGTTCTGCTTGGGGCAACCCTGGTCGCTCCTTCCTCCAGCTACGCGTCGCGGCACCGAAAATACAAGCCGCCGCCGCCGATGGCAACGTTGGTGGTTACGGTGGTGAAGGCGGAAGACGGGAAGCCTTTGCAAAACGCCGCAGTTGTCTTCCATCCGGAGCAAGGCGACAAGGATGAAGGAAACATGGAGTTGAAGACCAATGAGGAGGGGAAGGCGACGCTGAGCATTGTTCCCCTGGGCTCCGACGTGCTGGTGCAGGTGATTGCGCAGGGATACCGCACCTTTGGCCAGAAATTCAGTGTTCCGACCAGCGAGAAGGCGATCACGATCAAGATGCTGCCGCCGGACCAGCAGTATTCCATTTACGAGAAGCCGAAGCCGAATTCCGACCTGCAGAACAATGCACCGCAGGCGCAGATGGGTCATGCCGCGCCCGCGGACAGCCCGCTGCTGACACCTTCCCCAAAAGATAACAACTGACGCCCCGGAGAGACTGGGGAAGCAGGCCTGCCGTTGAGATCGAGTACACGAGTCATGCAGCTACTGAATGGGAAGGTTGTGCTGGTCACGGGCGCGGCCCGGAAGATCGGCCGCACCCTGGCGCATACTTTGGCGGAAGCCGGCGCGGACGTTGCCATCACCTATCGTGACTCCGATGTGGCTGCCGAACAGACCCTGCGGGAACTGGCGGCGACTGGCCAGCGGGCCCTGGCACTGCGCTGCGACATACGCGATCCAATCTCGGTGCGTACCTGCGTTGCGGCGGTGCTGCAGGAGTTTGGAAGGCTGGACATTCTGATCAACAATGCCGGTGTCTTTGCCACAGCTCCCTTGGAATCGATTTCCGTGGCGGAGTGGGACGAGATGTTCGAGACAAACACGCGGGGCGCCTTTCTGATGGCGCAAGCCGCGTACCCGCATTTGAAAGCCTCGAACGGGCGCATCATTAATATCGGTTCGCTGGGCGGTTCCCATCCCTGGGCGACGCACGCGCACTACTCCACATCCAAGGCGGCGCTGCACATGCTAACGCAGACCATGTCGAAAGCATTTGCGCCGGAGATCAGCGTGAATTGCGTGGCGCCGGGCATGATCACCAACGGCGAAGCGCAACCCGACTACGACCACTTCGCTGCGAAAACTCCCATGAAGCGGAACGGCAAGCCGGAAGAAGTGGCGGCGGCGGTGCTGTTTTTCGCCACCGGGCCGCACTTCATTACCGGGCAAATTCTGGGCGTGGATGGCGGTCTGGGGTTATAAGTTGCTGCCGGGCACAGTCGTCCCTAATTCACTCTAAAGTCACTCATCCGGGTGGAAGGGCCATGGCTTCTTCCAGGTGCTTTTGCAGGGTCGGCACCATGCCGCGCGCAACGTCCTGAATTTCCGGGTTGGCGTCCGCCTGTCCGAGCGCGAGGTAGCTTTGGTACAGGTTCAAGGCCGCCTGATGAGTGGCAATCATTTGATTTCGAAAGACCGCGTCAAAGTTGCCGCCGGCGGTTTTTAAGGCTTGCAGGCGCTGCTGGCCGACGGTCGAAAGACCGGAAGGCAATTGCATGGGTGTGTTCTGGTCTGCAACTGTGGATTCAAGTTCACCACTCTCTTCCACCTGGTCCTCGGAGACCATCTCGGCGTACCGTCGATATGCCGCATTGTTGCTCATGTTTTCGGCGAGCTGGGCCGCCTGCATCTCATAATTGTTTGCCTGCCCGGCCTGGGTGATAAAGGCCTTGTCAAACCTGGATAACTGCGCGAAAGCGGCGGGCCCGATGCCAACAATGAGAGCCGAAACCAGAAATATCCTTCTAACCATAGTTTTCCCTGACGAACTCCTTGATAGATTGGAGCCGCGGCAGGCGGGTACGGTTGCCCTGAAGGGGGAGAATCCGGGCGCGCAGCAAGGAGAGAAACGAGGATGTTTCGGCTGCCCTTCAGGCGCGGAACGCGGACACCCTCGTGCCTCGAGGGGGCAATCATTTTGAATGCAGGGAGTGAGTCGGGCCGCGGAAATTCAGGGCTTGGCCTGGGGCGCGACGATGTGAATGGTCTTGAGTGGGATGGGATCCGTGGCTAGTTCTGTTTTGCCGGCTGGAAATGAATTTGAGTCGAGAATATAGGCGATCAGCTGGGTGACTTCCACGGGCGTCAGCGAACCCGGCTTGGTGGCCGGCATAGTCGTGCGAATTCGGGTAAAAAGATCGCCTAGTGTCTGGCCCTGCCAATTATTGAGAAAGTCGTCGCCGGAGAGTGGCGGATTCTGGCCCATGCCTTCAAGAGAAGCGCCGTGGCATTTGGTGCATTGCTGGGCGTATAAGGCTTTGCCCTGCTGCGACTGCTCCACAGTGAACACGCCGTCTCGGGTGGAGGCGCCGGCGGAGGAAGCTGTTTGCGCCGAGAGCGTCCACGCGGAGATGCCCAGAAGAAAAACAATGGTGCCGAAGACCCGCGTGATTTTTGACTGCAATGCTGGTGTCCCTGCCTTTTTCATCCGTCCTGACTACGATTATATAGCCGGGGTGCGCCACTATAATCGAAAGCATGAGGGCTTATACCGCACATGGAGGATGTTGGATGATTGCGATGGGCAGGCGTATGACGTTGGGCTTTCTTGCGGCGTTCGTAGCGATTAGCATGGGAACCGTTCGCGCCTCGGCGGTGACTGCCCCGGCTTGCGACAGCGACAATGGCGGCATCACACTCCCGCAGGGATTTTGCGCGCTGGTGGTTGCCAACGATCTGGGCGCGGCGAGGCACGCGGTGGTGGCTGCCAACGGCGATCTTTTTGTCGGCCTGCAGGATGGCGGGATCGTCGCGCTGCATGATTCCACCGGCAACGGCAAATTTGACGTGAAAGAAAAGTTTGGCACCGGCAGCGTTACGGGGATCGCCTTCCACGATGGGTATTTGTATTACGCAACCCCGCTGACCGTGGAGCGGTACAAATGGTCGCCGGGACAGTTGAAGCCGACGGGATCGCCCGAGATTGTCGTCTCCGGATTTCCGACGGAGCACGAGCATCACGACAAGGGACTGACGTTCGACCACCACGAACATTTGTATGTCAATGTTGGAGCGCCTTCGAACGCCTGCCAGTCGCATGACCGACGTGCCGGAGTGGCGGGGATGGACCCGTGTCCGATCCTCGAACGGCATGGCGGCGCGTGGATGTTTGACGCAGACAAGCTCGGCCAGACACAGGCAACCGGGGTTCGCTTTGCGACTGGCATGCGTCAGTTCCCGGCGCTGACCTGGCACGATCACGCACTCTACATTGTGATGAATAACCGCGATCAGCTGGATACTCTGTGGCCGAAGTCCTTTACCGCGGAGGACAACGCGACGTTGCCGGCGGAGCCGATGTATCGCGCCGTGATGGGATCGAACTTCGGCTGGCCGTACTGCTTCTTCAACTACAAAACGCAGAAGCTGGTCCTGAATCCGGAATATGGCGGCGACGGCACCAAGGTGGGGAGGTGCAGCCAGTACACGCTGCCCATCGCGAGCTTTCCGGCACACTGGGCGCCGGTGGACGTGATGTTTTATAGCGGCCATCAATTCCCCGAGCGTTACCGGGGAGGAGCCTTCATCGCTTTCCACGGCTCATGGAACCGCGCGCCGCTGCCGCAAGCTGGATACAACGTGACCTTTCAACCCTTTGCCGACGGCAAACCGTCCGGCCAATTCGAGATATTTGCGAATGGGTTCAAGGGCAAGGAACCGCTCATGGATCCTTCCGACGCGGCCGCACGTCCTGACGGACTTGCCCAGGCACCGGATGGCTCGCTTTACATTACGGACAGCCAGAAGGGAAAAATCTGGCGGGTCTTCTATCGCGGGACAAAGTAATCGACCTCGGCTGAACTGAACGGCATTGCAACGCAGAAATGCGCGCAGGCAAATAATGCTGCGCGCATTTCTGCGTTACATAGCTCCTGTGCGCCCAAGACTTCCGGGCTGCTTCTGCTTACTGTTTTGGCAACTTCTCAGCGTCGCGCAAGTGTTTGTGAAAGACAGGTAGCAGCTTTTGAGCAACTTCTTTCACCTGCGCATTATCGTTCGGCTGAGCTACATAATTTTGGAAGAGTTTCAGCGCGGCCTGGTGGGTTGCGATCATTTGATCCCGATACACGATGTCGAAGTTGTTGCCGGCCCGTTGCAATTCGGCCAGGTGTTTCTGACCCGTGGCGGATACTCCTGTCGGCAGCTGGACCGAAGGGTCGGCGGCCGCCACGGCATGGGTCAGCTCCTGCCCGGCCTGGGTATGGTCATTGATGATCATCTGCGCGTACTGCTGGTAGGCGTCATTCTTGCTCATCTGTTGGGCCATCTGGGCTGCTTTGATTTCATAATTGTTGGCTTTGGCTGCCGTCATCACAAAGGTCTTGTCAGTGCTGGATAGCTGCCCGAAAGCCACGGGAACCAGACCCGCGATGAGTGCTGCCACCAGAAATGTTCTACGTACCATGTTCGTTCTCCCTTGCTAGCTTGGAGCCGCAGTTGAATCGCGCGGTTGCCCTGAGCCAGGGGAAGCTGGATTGCGGGCCATGACTATTGCAATACGTCGGTCAGGCAACCTTTCTCGAGGGGATTAGGCGGTGGTACTACTAGACAAGCGTCCAATGTCGAAAACCGCCATTTTGCTGATTGATTGTCCGGACCGCAAAGGTCTGGTTGCGGCCATCGCAAACTTCCTGGTGCAGGAATATGATGCCAACGTGTTGAACGCGGATCAACACCAGGATGTAGAGTTGGGCCTTTTCTTTATGCGGGTGGAGTTCACCACGGAAAAGGCGGGCTGCGATGAAGCACAGTTTCGTCGCGTGTTCACACCGCTGGCGGAACAGCTGCGGTTAAATTGGCAGCTCCATTTTGCCGAAGCGCCGGAGAACGTAGCGATTTTCGTATCGCACTATTTGCACTGTCTGGCCGACCTTCTTCATCGCCATCAAACCGATGAGTTCCAATGCAAATTTTCCTTGATCATCAGCAATCATGAAAAGGCGCGGGCACTCGCGGACTTTTACCAGGTTCCTTTCCACTTTCTACCGGTGGAGGCGGAAACCAAGGCGCGGGTGGAGGAGCGGCAGCTGGCGCTGCTGGCGGAAAACGAAATTGATCTGGTGATTCTCGCCCGCTACATGCAGGTCATCTCGCCGAAGTTTGTTCAGGCTTATCCGCAGCGCATTATCAATGTGCACCACTCATTTCTGCCGGCCTTTACGGGCGCGAAACCTTACCACGCGGCATTTGCGCGGGGTGTGAAACTGATTGGGGCGACCAGTCATTACGTGACCGAGATTCTGGACGACGGCCCGATCATCGAGCAGGACGTGGCGCGGGTGTCGCAGAATGACCAGATGCCGGGGCTGATCCAAAAGGGCCGCGATCTGGAACGGCTTGTGTTGTCGCGCGCGGTGCAGTGGCATCTGGCGCGTCGCATCCTTTGCTATGCAAACAAGACGGTGATTTTTGCATAAAGGGAGCGGTGTTGCGGCAGCGAACTGTCGACGCGCAAATCAAGACAACAATTCCTGAATGCTGGGAATGATCCCATTCGAAGCGCACTCGAGAAGTCCTACGGTAATGGGCAGGTCAAAGCGGCGAGGGCCGGCGCTCCCCGGATTGAAATAGAGAACTCCGTTCGTCCGCGAGATTTCCGGCGCGTGCGAGTGACCGAAGATCACAGCGGCAATGCCCGCGGCGTGGGGATGAAGATCAAGATCCTGGCGGCGGTGGAGCATGTAGAAGAAATTTCCCGCGAGTTCGATTGCCTGGGCGAAGGGCAGAGCAGCGCAGGCACCCTGATTGTCGACATTGCCACGGACGGCAGTCAGGGGAGCGATTTTCCTCAGCGCATCGAGAATGCTGTCGTCGCCGACGTCGCCTGCATGCAGGATATGGGCGCAGCCGGCGAGCGCCTGTACGGCTTGCGGCCGCAAGAGTCCGTGCGTATCGGATATGACGCCAATCCGCATGATCTGTATCTCCCCATTAATAATTTGTGCTGGCACCCACTGCGATCCGCGTCCGTGGATCGAGCTGATCCCGCAGGCTGTCGCCGATGAAATTGAAGGAAAGCACCGCCAGCATGATGGCGATGGCGGGAAAGATGACCATGTGCGGCGCGTCGAACAGATGCGCGCGGGCATCGTTCAGCATCACGCCCCAGCTGGGCATGGGCGGGGGCACGCCGAGCCCGAGGAAGCTGAGCGTGGCCTCGGCAAGAATGGTGCCTGCCATTCCCATGGCAGCCTGGACCATGACCGGCTGGATGATATTGGGAAGAATATGGCGCGTGAGGATGCGCACGTTGGTGGCGCCCATGGCGCGCGCGGCTTCGACAAATTCACGTTCCCGCACGGCCAGCACCTGGGCCCGCACCAATCGCGCATAGCCCACCCAGCCGGTAATCGACAGAGCGAGGATCAAGTTGGTCATACCCGGACCGAGGAATGCCACCAGGGCAATGGCGATGAGGATACCGGGAAGCGCCATAAATGTATTCATTACCAAAACATTCAAGAACGCGTCGAGCCAGCCGCCGTAAAATCCAGAAATGGATCCGAGAACGAGGCCCAGCACCAGAGCAATGCTGACGACCGAGGTAGCTACAAAGAGAGAAATGCGGGTTCCAAAGATGACTCGCGAGAGTATGTCGCGGCCCAGTTCATCGGTGCCGAACCAATGGGCGGCGGAGGGCGACTGCAGCCGGGCATGGAGATGGATGGCGGCGGGATCGAAAGGTGCAATCCAGGGCGCGAAGATCGCCAGCACGATGAAGATCGCCAACAAAATGATCCCGAAAATCGCAAGTGGCTGGAAGCGCAAAGAGTGCATCCAAGCGATTGTAATCGAGAGCGTATTCGCTTCATAACAGGAAAAGCAACCGGAGGCTGCGGACAGCATTCTTAAGGTAATAAGACGATCGAAAGGCAACCGTCCGGTGGTATCGTAAAAACATCGATTTCACAAAATTCCCAAGGATAGCCGGAGAGGGAATTGTCCTCGCGGAGTAGTTCCCGATCTTTTTTCAAGTACTCGCCTTGGTGGCGAAGTCAACCACCTCTTCGAGATTGCAATTTGTGGCCGAAACATAGGACGCGCGTGTGATTGACTGGCAACAACAGATTCTTATCGTCTCCCCATTCTTTTACCCAGAGTTGATTTCCACGGGAAGGGCAAATCAGCATCTCGCGGAAGCATTTGTGGCGGAGGGTCACGGGGTCACGGTCGTGTGCTCCCATCCTCTCTATCCGACCTGGGTCCCGATGGCCAGCGATGCGCAGATTGAGGGCATGACCATCCTGCGTGGCGGCGCCGGAGTGCGCTATCCCAAGGCGATGCCGCTGCGGCGAATGGTGCTGGAAGCATGGTTTGCCTTGTTCGCTGCGCGCCGCGTGTTGCATTTCCGTAGGCAGGCGCACGTTGTGGTCAGCATCCTTCCACCGAGCCTGTATGTTCTGTTTCTCGACTTTCTTATCCCCACGCGGGTACGCCGGGTGGCCGTCGTCCACGACTTGCAAGGGGTTCTGGCGGCTCAAGAGAAGAGCCTGGCACGTCGGGCGATCATTCGCATGATTCACGCGGTGGAAAGTCGAGTCTTCCGCTCGCAGGATTTATGCATCTTCTTCTCCAGCGACATGGCGCGCATCGCGCAGCGTTCCTACGGGCTGGATCCGGCAAAAATTGCAGTGCAGTACCCGTCCATTACACTGCCCGCATTTCCCGAGTCGATCGGCGTGCTGCCGGGCGGGGGGCGACTGGGAACGCTGTTTCCGGCGGAGAAGCTGCACGTGGTGTATTCCGGGGCGCTCGGCTTTAAGCAAAACTCGCAGCAACTGGTAGCCTTTTTGCAGGCGGCGGCAGAACGCAACCCGGACGTTCAATTTCATGTGCTATCCGGCGGCCCGTTTTTTGACGACTTGCGGTCGAGCTACAAACAGCGACCAGGGCCTCGCGTTCAATTTCATCCACTGGTTGCGGAACAGGAACTGGCCGAGTTGTATGCGCGATCGGCGATCCAGATCATCCCGCAGTCGGAGGGTACGGAGAGTGCCGCGTTACCGTCGAAACTGCCGAACCTGCTGGCTGCGGGCGTCCATCTGTTGGCAATCTGCAGTAAGGGAAGCGAAGTCGAACGCATGATTCGCGTGGCCGGGACCGGCTCCATCGCAACCCGATGGGACGAGGAATTGTTCCTGGCGAAGTTGGATGAGGCGCTGGAGGTGGTGCGGCGGGAGCCGGCGTCCGTGCGGCGCGCGCGCGTGCAGCCACTGCTCGATCAGTTTTCAATTACCAATATGGTGCGGCTGGCGACGGGAGAGAAGGCAATGTCCGACGCCGCGACAAGCAAGCGCGAAGCGGTGCGGGAAGCGGCGGCGGCCCGCAGTGGGGCTCGCTGAATGAAGGTGGGAGCGCCGGCATGAATCCGCGGACGTGCGTCATCTTTGGAGGTACCGGCTGCATCGGTACCCACATTGCCAAGCACCTGCTGGAACACACGCAGGTAGAGCGAGTCTACCTGGCCGATATTCGTCCCCTGCGGGATGAAGCCCATGTGAAACCGTTGCTGCGCTGGACAGAGTCGACGAATGGCGTACAGCCGCGCGTAGTTTACGTACAGTGCGATGTGCGGTTGCCGCTGGATGCGGTGCCGCTTCCGCAGCAGGCGGACCTGATCGTCAACCTGGCCGCGGTGCATCGCGAGCCGGGACACGAGCCCAACGAATATTACGAAACGAACCTGCCGGGCGCCGAGCATATCTGCGCCTATGCTACCCACGCCGGATGCATGCGGATCGCTTTCACCAGCAGCATTTCTCCGTATGGGTCGAGCGACGGCCCTAGAAATGAGGATTCGCTGACGATCCCGGAGACGGCGTACGGCGGTTCCAAGCTGGTCGCGGAAAAAATTCACGCCGCATGGCAGCATGCCAATCCGAATCGACGATTGATTATATTGCGGCCCGGCGTTGTATTTGGACCTGGAGAACATGCCAACGTCGCAAGGCTGGCTCGAAGCCTGGCGCGCGGTTATTTTGTATATATGGGGAATCGCGGGACGCGCAAGGCAGGTGTCTACGTGAAAGAACTGTGCCACGTGCTGCAATTTGCGATCGAATACCAGGAGCAGACGGAAGAGCCGATTTTGCTGTGGAATGTTTCCATGGATCCGCCGCCGACGCTGGAGGATTTTGTGAACGCCATCTGTTCTTCAACCCAGTATCGTCTGCCGCGGTGGTCGGTGCCGCGCAATCTTCTGGTGGCCGCTTCCTATCCTGTAGCGGGAATCGCGCAATTATTTGGAATCCATACGTCGGTGAATCCTGTCCGGATGAGAAAACTTTCGCAATCCACGTTCATTGAGCCGAAGCGACTGCGTGACGCGGGATATCATTTTCGCTACACCTTGGAGCAGGCGATGACGGATTGGAAACAAGACGCGCCCGAGGATTTCGATTTGAAGAGTGCAACGAATCACAATTCCATGCACAAGGCGCAGTTGTAGATGATGACTCGGGCCGAGATTCGAGACGGTGTCATGGAATCACCGAGCCGGATCTACATCGCCGGACATCGTGGACTGGTGGGTTCGGCGATCTGCCGTCGGCTTGTCTCCTCGGGTTATGACCATTTGTTGTTGCGGACCAGTGCGGAACTCGATCTGACGCAGCGAGCCGCGGTGTGGGAGTTCTTCCAGAGCGAGCGTCCGGAATTCGTCGTTCTGGCTGCGGCGAAGGTAGGCGGAATCCACGCGAACAACACCTATCCGGTCGACTTTATTCGCGACAATCTGTTGATTCAGTCGAACGTGATCGATGCCTGCTATGAGTTTGGCGTGAAGCGATTTCTGTTTCTGGGATCGAGCTGCATTTATCCCAAGCTGAGCCCGCAGCCGATACGCGAGGAGTATCTGCTGACTGGGCCGTTGGAGCCGACGAACCGTCCCTATGCGGTGGCGAAGATCGCGGGAATTGAACAATGCTGGGCGTACAACCGCCAGTATGGAACGAAGTTTTTAGCGGCGATGCCGACCAATCTGTACGGCCCGGAAGACAACTTCGACCTGGCGAGTTCCCATGTGCTGCCCGCGCTGCTGCGCAAAGTGGCGACGGCCAAGGCCAGCGGCGCCCAGGAAGTGGAAGTTTGGGGCACAGGCACTCCGCGGCGAGAATTTCTTTATAGCGACGATCTGGCGGAGGCATGCGTCTTCCTGCTGCAGTTGCCGGCGGAAAAATTCGAGACACTGCTGCAGCAGGAGTTTCCGCCGCTGATCAACATTGGCGTCGGAGAAGACATCAGTATTCGCGACCTGGCGGAGCTGATTAGTGGGATTCTCGAATACAAGGGTTCGCTAAGGTTCAACACCGCCCAGCCCGACGGCACGCCAAGGAAGTTGCTGGATGTGAGCCGGATGCAGGCACTGGGGTGGACGGCAAAAACCGGCCTCCAGGAAGGCATTCGACGGACCTATGCGGTGATGAAAGAAAAACTGCATACCAATCTCGCATAGAGTTGAAGCTGGCAGCAAATTTGAAAACGATAGATGAAGAGGAGTGCCATGCATATCAAGAGCCCGGTTCTATGGCTGACCCTGATTTTTCTACTGGCGGGCGTGGCGCGGTCGCAGACTGACTCCTCCAACTCTGCAATGGATCAGACGGAGCGGGGAGCAGCCGCAGAGCTTCTTCAGGCTACGAATCAAGATCGATCGTCGCAGGGATTGCAGCCGGTACGGGAAGATCCCACGTTAACGAAAGCTGCGTGGGAGCATGCGCAGCGCATGGTCGAATCTGGAGCGCTGACCCACCAGGTTGCGGGCGAACCCGACTTGGTCACCCGCATCGAACAGACGGGACTGCATTGCACTACCGTGGCGGAGAATGTTGCGGAAGCTCCTACAGCCGGGCAAATCAACGATGAGTGGATGCACTCGCCGGCGCATCGCGCCAACCTGCTGGATCCGCGGGTAAATGTCGTGGGCATTGCGATCGTGCGACAGCATGGAGAGCTATACGCGGTGGAGGATTTTGCGCGTGAGCTGGTTTCGCTGACACGACCCCAGCAGGAGAAGCAGGTGGCGTCGTTATTGGCTTCGCATGGCCTGCACGTCCAGCCGGGCGATGCATTGGCGACAAGTTATTGCGACGCGAGCCCGGGCGGGACGCGACCGCTGCCGAAACTGGTAATGAGATACAGTACGGCCGACCTGAGTCAGCTGCCGCAGAAAGTACAGCAGGGAATTGCCGACGGCAGCTATCATGGCGCAGCTGTGGGAGCGTGCAGCGCCGCACATCAGAACGGATTCACGGCGTATCAGATCGTAATCCTGCTGTATTGACGGGGCTCACGAAGCGGGCGCTGTAGGTTCCATTTCAAGCAGATTATTGAAGCGGTTGAAGTAATTGAACAGGCCGATGGCCGCCATCAGCTCGACCACTTCGCCTTCAGAGAACACATCGCGAACCTGTTCCCATTGCTCCTCGGTGAGTGGGCCTTCGTTGCGCGTCATCCACTCCGCCAGCTGCAGCGCCACTTTTTCCTGGTGGGTGAAATCGGTGCGGTCGGCGTAATCGGCCAGATGAATGAGTTGGTCGTCGTTCCAGCCGAGCTTTTTGCAGATGCGCGAGTGCGAAGCCAGACAATAGTCACAGCGATTCAGCTGCGAGGTGCGCACGATGGCTAGTTCCTTCAGCTTGAGCGGCAGCGTGCCGGTGTGCAGGATTGCCTCAAAATGCGCAATCATCGTTTGAAGAATTTCTGGGCGGTGCGCGACCGTGCGAAACATGTTGGGAACATTTCCGCGCTGCTGCATGTAACGGTCGTAGATTTCGCCTGTTTCTGCGGTAACCTGATTGCGGTCTAATCGAGAAATTTTCGGGGTGACGGTCTGCATACGCGCTCCAGATTTCATGATAGCAATTCGAGTCGGCAGCGGGCCGTGTGGAGTGCCGAAGTCGAACCAGCGAAAAGGAAAAGCTCGGCGGATCGCTTTGACGATGGTTCCGCGATTTGTTACCTTACGAAATAGACGAATCCCATCGCGTCCCCACTCCTCAGTAGCTCAATGGCAGAGCATTCGGCTGTTAACCGAAGGGTTGTAGGTTCGAGTCCTACCTGAGGAGCCAATTATTTCAGTTAGTTGACGGAGGTCTTTTCAGAAGATACCTCCGGAGCCGGGGAAAATACCGGGGGCCCCGTTTGCAATTCCGCATTTGACACTCTTCACCGTCTCTCGCAATCCACCCTTCGAAAAGTGTCCGTACCAAGCCACCATCCTCAACATTGCTACCGGGCGCCAACCGGCAATTCTAGCGACCTTTCCGATTGGCATATGCCAGTCTACTTGTCTGGAGCCACGCGCCGCGCAATTTGTGCTCAGACCTGTTTCCCGGAGCGCAAAGCGTCGACAGCAGACTAGCTGCTGGGTTCGCAAGGGACAGAGAACGTAAAGGTGACGCCAGGGCCATCGTTTGGCGTTGCCCACAGTTTGCCATGGTGTGCCTCGATGATGGAGCGGCTGACAGACAATCCTATCCCCATGCCATCCTGCTTGGTAGTGTAAAAAGATTCGAACAGTCGGGCGCAGGCCTCAGGGGAAAAACCGATTCCGGAGTCCTGAACCCTGACGCGGACGTTGCTGCCCTCTATCTCCGTTCCTATTACCAATCGTCTTGGCCTGTCCTCAACGTCATTCATCGCTTCCGAGGCATTGCGCACGAGATTCAGCACGACTTGCTGGAGCTGAATACGATCTCCTCTCACGGCGGGCAATGTATCCGCGAATTCGAGCTGTAAGATCACCTGATTTCTTTGCAGCTCGCTTAAGGAAAGCGTAATCACTTCACGAGTGGCCTCATTCAGATCGACTGGCTCGTCGGCTACTTCCTTCTTTCCAAAGAGTGTGCGTAACCGCGTAATTACATCCGAGGCGCGACTGCCATCCCGAATCGCACGACGCACAGTCTGACGAGCGCCGTCGACATTGGGAGGGTCGCTGTCCAGCATTCGAAGGCAGGTAGCCACATTGGTCATGATCCCAGAAAGCGGCTGATTGACCTCATGGGCGATCGAAGCTGTCATAATTCCCAGACTCGTAGCGCTGGTGACTTTTGCAAGCTCCGCCCGCGCTTTGGCGAGAGCCGTCTCGGAGAGCTGCCGTTGTGTCACATCCTGGACAGCGCCAATGTATTCCAGCCGTCCCTCATGATCCCGGTTCGCATGAGCGACAAGATGCAGGAATTTAACCGAACCGTCAGGCATCCGCAGCCGATACTCATACTCCAGGTCGGTGACGGCAGACCGGGCCCGTCCGATCATGTCGTCCAGAAGTGGAAGATCTTCAGGGTGGTATCGACTACCCATCACGTCGAAAGTAACCGATATACCCGGATCAAACTCAAAGATCCGATAGAGTTGCTCAGACCATTTGATTTCGCCAGTGGCGACTCGCCAGGAGAAGCTACCCACGCGAGCCAGGTGTTGAGCCTCTGCGAGGAATGCCTCGCTGCGCAACATCCGCTCTTGTGCCAGTTTTCGACCGTGAATATCGGTGATTGTCCCGTACCATCGAATGATTGCTGCCGACTCATCGCGGAATGGCTCTCCACGAAACAAAAACCATCGATAATTCCCGTCAAATTTTCGAAGACGCGCTTCAATTTCGCCCGGTTCTCCGCTAACGATGCGCGACCCCCAATAGTCGTTTAAGCGATCGAAGTCATCGGGGTGAACCGCCTTGGCCCATCCCCAGCCGCGAGCTTCAGACAAAGACAAGCCGGTGTAATCGAGCCAACGCTGGTTGAAGAAGTCAACGCTACCGTCTGGCTGAGCGGACCACGCGAGAACCGGCATCGCATTGATGATGAGGCTCAGATTTCGCTCACTTGCAAGTGTTGCCTTCTCGGCACCCTCCGTGTTCTGGGTTTGCAGGCGGTCATTCAAGCGCTTGATCTCCTCGAAGGCCTTCACCAGTGCGATTCGCAGGAACTGCCCGGTCTTCATCGGTCGCGGGATGAGCGTCTCGGGAGACTCATCCGGCCGATTCTCGAGAACGAGCACTGGCTGCCCGTCATATTGAACAACTCCAACGGGACGAGCGGTCCATCCCATATCCAATTCGGAGGGGAGGGAATATTCGTGTTCGATTTGTCGTGAACTGGAGGGTGCGGGACGAGACGACAAAGGCGCCATGAGAAGAATGGATGATCGTTTCGCCTCGCCGGGATTACGGTGCTGGCCTCGAAACAATGTGAACTCCTCATTTTTCCGAAGCGGTTCAACGATGTACTCTGAGAGGTCCATAGCGATTACCTCCGTCTTGCCCGGTTGAATTTAGAAAGTGCTCTCCGGCGTTGTGCCAGAGAAAGCCGAAGTCCAGCGTGGGTATTGATCAGCCCGCGCCGTTGGTGCTGCTGCCGTCGCGCCGAAAGGCCGAACAAACGGTTTCGAGCAATTGCTTATCGGTAAAAGGCTTGTCCAGGAATGCAACCGCGCCGGCCTGCATCGCTCGTCCGCGAGAAGCTTTATCGTGATAAGCCGTGATGAAGATAATGGGAATATCGTGACCTCCGGCAGCAAGCTCGCTTTGCAGTTCTAATCCATTCATGTCGGGCATGCGTACGTCCAGGATGAGACACGAAGTGTCGTGCAGTTGGCCAGACTTCAAGAATTTATCGGCGGATGCGAAAGTTGTTGCTCGATAACCGAAAGATTCGACGAGCAGGGCTGTTGTCCGTCGGATGGACTCATCGTCGTCGATCACCGAGATCAGATTATTTGTTTTTTCGGAGTGTTCCTGCAGGGCTAAACGGACAGCCTGGAGCAGTTCTTTGTCGTTGAAAGGCTTGCTCAAGAATGCGACTGCACCGGCTTGAATAGCTTGCTGACGGGCATCTGTGTTGTCGTACGCGGTGATGAAAATGATAGGAATGTTGCGGCCTGCGATTGCCAGCTCTCTTTGGAGCTGTAGCCCGTTCATGCCCGGCATCTGAACGTCAACCAGCAGACAGGAACTATCGCGCAATTGGGCAGACTTCAAGAAACTTTCGGCAGATTCAAAGGCAGCCGTTCGAAAGCCGAACGACTCGATGAGAAATGTCGTGGTCCGTCGGATGGACTCATCGTCGTCAATCATCGAGATCAGTTGCTTCGTCACCGTGCATCTCCGCTCTGAGAGCCAAAGTATTCCCAGACAGACACAGAATCTATTGGATGTTGGGACATCCGGCACCTCAAAAAGGACTATGAGAATAAGCTTTGGCTTACTGGAGTTTGCCTGAAGGGCCCTTCAGTTTTTCGATCATTCTTACCAGATCAACGAGAGAGTCGGCGTGCATTTTTTCCAGGGCGCGGCTGCGCTGAACTTTCACGGTACTCTCGGCCGTTCCAAGCTGATCCGCAATTTGCTTGTTGAGCATGCCCGAGACGACCATGGAAATCACATCCCGCTCGCGCGGAGTCAACGAGTCGAAGCGTCGTTGGAGTATGGCGATTTCCTTTTCCCGCTCACGTCTGGCGCGATCTCGTTCCAGGGCGATGCGAACAGCATCGAGAAGGTCCTGGTCACGGAACGGCTTGGTCAAAAACTCGACGGCTCCAGCCTTCATGGCGCGAACGCTCATCGGAATGTCGCCGTGGCCGGTGAGAAAGACGATCGGGATGCTGATTTTCCTGGCCGCCAGCTCGCGTTGAAAATCGAGACCACTCAATCCAGGCAGCCGGACGTCCAGCACTAGGCAACTGGGCGCATCGGGCAGCGATTTACGGAGAAAGCTATCGGCCGAGTCAAAACTTTCAACATGCAGACCCACGGTGCTCAAGAGAAATTTCAGTGAAGAACGTACCGACGCGTCATCATCGACGACGAAAACAACCGGACCATCCATCATGCGGGACTCCCGACGGTTGCCGGCAGCGTGAACGAAAATATCGCGCCATGCGGAGAATTGGGCGCGGCCCAAAGGCGACCGCCGTGACCCTCAACAAGGGAGCGACTGATTGACAAACCCATACCCATGCCTGTCGGCTTCGTTGTAAAGAAGGGAGTGAAGACGCGATCCACTTCCAGATCAAAGCCCGTGCCGGAGTCGCTGACCGCAACCAGTACATCGCCAGAGTCGTCGGTCCCGGATTGCACCCAGAGTAAACGAGGTCGATCCCTCACCGCGATCAGGGCTTCCATGCCATTCATGATTAAGTTCAGCAGGACCTGCTGCAACTGAACGCGGTCAGCCAACACAAACGGGAGTTGGGCTGTCAGCTGGCGCTGAACCGATACCTGATGTTCATCAAGCTCACGACCAGTCAGGGCCAGTACCTCCTGAATGACCTCATTCATATCCAACGGATTCCTCTCGGACGCTTCCTTCTTTATAAATGCGCGGATTCGGGCTAAAACGGCGCTTGCACGAGTCCCATCGTTGATGATTTCTTCGAGAGCGCGATGCAGAACCTCGGGTTCAAGGCTGTGATTGGCGAGGAGTCTCAGGCACGCGCTGCCGTTATTGATGACCGCGGTCAGCGGTTGATTGATCTCATGCGCAATCGAGGCCGCGAGTTCGCCCATGGTTGTGAGCCTGGAAACGCGGGCGAGCTCCATTTGCGCGATCTGCAGGTTCCGTTCGCTCGCGCGAAGCAGTTCCTCGGCCTGCTTTCTTTCGCTGACATCGCGGATAAAGCCGGTAAATACCTTATGCCCATCGCTCAGAAATTCCCCGAACGAGACTTCCGCCGGGAACTCCTGGCCATTCTTGCGTTGAGCGGTGACTTCGACGCCTTGCCAGTTGAGGTGGCGCTTTCCAGTGGTCAAATATCGCTTGAACCCGTTTTCGTGCAGTTTTCGCATCATTTCCGGCATAAGCACCGTCATTGGTTTGCCGAGGATTTCAATCGGGTCATAGCCAAAAATGCGCCTCGTTGCGGGATTCGCAAGCAGGATATCGCCTCTGTCATCCATGCTGATTACAGCGTCGTTGGCTGCTTCAATCATCACGCGATGCTTTTCTTCACTGGTTCTACGATCCTTCTCGGCGTGCGTGCGGTCAGCAATTTCCTTTCGAAGCTCTTCGTTGGCTGCGGCAAGTTCCGTAGTTCGCTGCGCGACCCGTTGATCGAGTTCGCTGGCGACGCGCTGCTGTTCGCCACGGAGCCATGCCTCCTGCAAACCGATGGACGCCTGATTTGCTGCAACACTCAAAACGAGTCGCTCGGTTTGCTGCGGAAAATCAGCTCGCTCCGATCCGGCTACGATGACTCCAATTTGGCCCTGCAGTCCCAGTCCCAGGGGGACCAGAGAAATCTCTCGGCCTTCCAGAGCTTTCCGCGTGAGCGGGGGCCATTTTTCAGGTGAGGGTCCGAGCGACTGTTTCAGTGCGTTGCCGACCTCGTTCGCCGGCGTTAGCTTTGTGCTTGGCGGAGCGTAACGGACCATCTCGATCGGCGCCTGATGAACCGTTTCCTCCAAGCGTACATACACCAGATCCAGCTGCAGCATGCGCGACAGGGCGTCCAGCAAGGCATGCACAATCTGGGATGGCTCAGCACCACTCCACATGGCCGGGAGAGCGAGGACGCTGACCAGGTCATTGGCGCAACGCTGAAGGCGCTTGATCTCCTCCGCAGGATCTCTGGGCTGGACATCCATATCTCAGGCCATCGCAGGCGGATGATTCCGACTGGCTCGCCGTTGTCGAAATTCTCGCAGGAACTCATGCGGCGGCACGAAGAACGGGTTCTCCTGCAGGATGCCGCCAATGATGATCATGGGATGAGTTCGCATGATGTCAATCACCGCATCGCCGCCAAAGCGACCGAGATGGTACGTACAGATGACCGCGTCATCGTGCCGAAGCCACACGTCGTTCACGCGTGACTCAAACTCAATGACATCATCCACACGAGATCGATCTTCAACCGCCCAGTCCATGCGGCAACAAATGCGACTCAGAGGAAACTCTCCCGCGGCGTTTCCGCTGGCCAGTTGCTCAAATACCTGCAGCATCCGATCCTGATCGAAGCGGCCATCGGGAAGGTAGACTTCAGTGTTGGTTCGAAGCTCCAGCTGCCCGTTCTGCTGCGCGACCGCCGGGTCAATGCCTGCGCCAGCAAGGCGTTGCAGATGGTCCTGGCGTTGCTCCGGGTTGAGAACGTGAACGGCTTTGTCACCAGATTCCAACCCGTCCTTTATGAATGGAAGCAGAACGCGATATTCTTCCTCATCGTTGTTGAAAAACGCGCAAACGTGACGCGTTTGGCGGAGTTGGGATCCGGCAAGGGAAATGGGTGCTGAGACGCTCTTCATCGCCTTTTCCTCCCATATGGAAACTGTGCAGTGACGGCTAAGTGACGTCTTCGCATCTCGTCTTTTTCAAGACGCGACGTTGATTCGCATATATTCGTGGTCCTCCGCGAATGGCACCGGACAGATTCGGCTCATCAGGAAACAAGACAACCATCCAACACCCGATGAGATTGCGGAGATCCTATTGATTTGAAAGTGCGAAGGAGTGGGGAGTAGAGCACTTCGCGAGGCTAGTGTACCCCAAAATCGCGCAGACGACATCCTGCCTAGGGGGCGGCCGCTTTCGCTGGCGAAGGAGCCACTTGTGTCAGTCTGGTGCAACGACTCTAGCCGACCTGGAGTGGGCAGGAAACAGAACAAGGGCGGCAACAGCTGCGAATTCGTATGGAATCAGGGCAAGCCTGACGACTTGTTCACGCCGACTGGACCACTCACGAACGGGCTGCCCGCCTCAAAGAAACGCAGCGGCCGATCAACTTCACGTGTGATGCCGATGCGCACACTTGTGCGAATGTGCCCGGTTTCTCGTACCGCAGTCCCCAGCCAAAGCGGACCATTGGCACACAGATCCACTCCGTCCAGGCGCTCGTCGATTTCCAACGCAACCGCAAGCCGCCCCGGACCTCTTGCCAAATCCGTGAGCTTGTCGGTCTTGCGGAGATGTTTCATCAGGTCGATACCATCCAGTGGCTCAATGGCGCGCAACAGCACGCCCGCACCAATTCCTGGTTCTTCAGCTGACACGTTGAGCATGTAGGACGTGCCATAAATGAAGTAGACATAAGCAAATCCCGGGCCCAGGAAGAGCGATTGGTTTCTGGGGGTGCGCCCGCGATAAGCGTGTCCACTCGAATCGCCCGGCGGGTAAGCTTCGGTCTCGACGATACGACCGCTAAGCCTGCTTCGCCCAACCTTGCGCACAATCGTTTTTCCGATAAGATATCTCGCCAGCTCAGCCGAATCAGTTGGCAAGCTGGCTCGGGATAGCCGCTTGAGTGGATGAGCGGGAACGCGCACCGTCTGCAATGGATTACCCCGATCCTTTCTGCGTTGCTGACTTCATGTAGAAATCTAATGGCGGGGCGGCCGCAATTCAACGCTTCTCGTACGGGTGGAAGATGTAGTCTTGAGACTTTACCGCCGTATGGCACGTGTTTCCACAGTCGGAGAGGCTTTTGGGATCGGCTGTGAACTTATCCGATGCGGCTTCGTAGTTGAATACTGCGTATCCCCACCCGCCGGTTTTCGGAAATCTCTTGCTGTCCTTTTCCATAACAAAAGCCTGGGTAAAAACGTCTGGCACGTCGACGACGAAAGGTGCCTCCGCGCTCTTCTTCGGTTTCCACTGGAGCTTGACGATCATGGAGCCCTCTGGGAAACGCTGGCCGTCGCCCGGAACGCCGGACTTGTATGCCGCGACCATAGTTGGATTTGCGACGATTACCTTGAGGACTTGGTCGGTCCGGGCAGAGGAGACCATGGGCCAGTCTTCATATCCTCTGAAGTCGGAGAACGCGATTCCGCTGGGCGATTGCAGCGAGTACTTGTCCTGCGCGTAAACGACCGTGGCGAGGAGAACGGCGAGCACCACTACGGTTGCGGTAACAAGGGTGAAGCCGGCCATCAGCTCCACAACGACCCGTGTTTCTATCTTCTGGGATTGTTGTTCATGCGCCGCAGATTTCGCCGCAGGTTCTGCCATGGTCTCTTCTCCTTCACAAAAATACATCTCTAAGCCGGATCGACGCGCTTCTCCCACAGTTGCAATTAAGCCAGTCCTGTGGGGAACAAAACAATTGGACCATGGTATCGACGACACCTTCGTATCGCCCTCCAGGGGAGAAAGTATGCACCGCCCCACTTCGGGGGGTCGATACACGTCGGGACGATGCCAACCGCTGTTCGGCGCGCGACGCTACGAACACATGACTTCCTTACAAGCAGGTTTGCATTGGAATGGCGGATGCTGTCCTCGGCGATCAATAAAAAAGATGGGCCAATACTATCGTCCAATTGCATCGCATTGATGCGCCTGATTGAATCAAGGCGACGAAGGCAAGGTGGTAGGGGCAAAAGTTTATGTCGCACCATGACTCCGATCCCGATTTGAGTCCGCCATCATGAGTGGCGAGAGTGCCACCCGGGTACCTTTTGCCGCAGGCTATCGCGGGTCCGGGATACTGCTGCACGCCACTTCGCTGCCATCGCCGTATGGAGTCGGAGATCTTGGACCAACTGCAATCTCGTGGATAGATCGCCTCGAAGAGGCCGGCCAGAGCTGGTGGCAATCGTTACCCCTCGGTCCTACGGGTTACGACAATTCACCGTATCAGCCGTTATCATCTTTCGCCGGCAATGCGCTGCTGATCAGTCCGCAGTGGCTTGTCGAGGATGAACTCTTAACCACGAGCGACTGCGAGCATCCACCGTTCCCGGAGAGTGTCGTCGATTACGGCGCGATCATTCCCTTCAAGTACCGGCTATTCGAAAAGGCGTGGGAGCGCTTCACAACGGGAGCTCGAGTTGACCTTCGTCCGGAGTATGAGAAATTTTGTCACGACCACGATCCGTGGCTGCCGGACTATGCTCTCTTCCGCGCGCTCAAGGCGAAATTCGGGAACGTGCACTACCTCAAATGGCCGAGCGAACTGGTCGAGCGTCAGCCGGCAGCCCTCGAGCAGGCGCGTAATGAGCTTTCTAATCAAACCGGAGTGGCGTCTTTCGCACAGTTCCTTTTGTTCCGGCAGGCCGAACGACTGAGGGCCTACGCACAGAAAAAGGGGTTGACGCTGATGGGGGACCTGCCCTTTTTCGTCTCTGGAGACTCGAGCGACGTGTGGGCCAACCCGCAGTTCTTTCTTCTGGACGATCAGCGTCGGCCGCGTTTTGTCGCCGGTGTGCCTCCCGATTATTTCAGTTCGCAGGGACAACTCTGGGGCAATCCCGTCTACAACTGGGATGCCCTTCGGCAAGACGGCTCTCGTTGGTGGATCGCCCGCTCGCGCTCCCTGTTGTGCCACGTTGACGTGATCCGCCTGGATCATTTTCGCGGCTTTGCGGCTGCCTGGAACGTGCCGGCTGGAGCGCCGACTGCGGAGACAGGAAGCTGGGTACCCGGTCCCGGCGTCGATCTATTCCAAGCCGTCGAAACGGAGTTGGGCAGGCTGCCCTTCGTCGCCGAGGACCTGGGGCTGATCACCGCGGATGTATCTTCGCTGCGGGATCGACTTCATCTTCCCGGCATGCGCATCCTGCAGTTCGCTTTTGACGGCCACAAAGACAATCCGTATCTGCCTGAGAATTTCCAATCAAACACGGTCGTATACACCGGTACTCATGACAACCCCACAACTCGCTCATGGTTTGACGATTTACCCGGTGACCAACGAGAGATGATCCGGAATTACTTAGTCAAGCAAGGGGTCAAGAACACCAATGCAGCGGGAGCATTCATCGAACTGGCATGGTCGTCAGTTGCCGCCTTGGCAATTAGCCCATTGCAAGACCTTTTGAACCTGGGCCAGGAAGCTCGAATGAATGTCCCCGGTCGCGCCGATGGAAATTGGCGCTGGCGGTCTACCGAAGCTATGCTGTCGGACTCCCGCTTCGAATGGCTCCGCGATCTGACGAGGAATGCAAGCAGGGCGCTCGAATAGCCTGGCGGAATTTTTGAAACTGTCGAGCACAATTACACCTTGGTACTGCCAATACCTTCGTCCAATAGACTCGTCGTCGCGCTTCTGGCCTAATCAAGGTGGTGCTGGCAGCAGCCATCACGGGCACCGCAACCACCGCACCTCACATCCAGCGCACGCTGTATCGAAATTGGAGTCACCAATGAACGCCGTCCCAGTCGACCAGAAGGATTATGAGATGCTTCCATCCCTGTCGGAAACGGACTTGATTTCAAAGAGGAGAACAAAATGACAACAAAAGGAAAAATCCTGGCATTGATCTCGAGCGGTCGCGGTTTGCCATTGAAGGGTGGCAAGATTTATACCGGCGCCGGCTACTACCTCAACGAAGTGACGGTTCCGGTTCGCGCCCTGATGAAGGAGGGGTACGAAATCACCTTCGCCAACCCCACAGGCAACACGCCTCAGGTGGATGTCCATTCCGAGGTCGTCGGCTTTTTCGGCGGGGACGCGGCCAAGCTTCAGGACTACCTAATATTCCGCGACGGGCTGCTCGGGTTCAGAGACCCAGTTCGCATCAGGGATGTCATTGCGTCGGGCCTGGATCAATATGACGCTGTCTTCGTGCCCGGCGGCCATGGCCCGATGATTGACCTTCTGGATGATCCGAATGCCGGCATTGTGCTGAGACACTTTCACGAAACGTCCAAGCCCACGGCTGTCCTCTGCCATGGCCCGATTTCACTGCTCTCGGCTCTTCCGAATTCGTGGGAGTTCGTCGCAGCGCTGGCAGCGGGCGATGTCGCCGGAGCACACGCCAAGGCTCAAGGCTGGATCTATGCCGGATACAAGATGACTATCTTTGCGACGGCGGAAGAGCAGCAGCGGGAGCCACTTGAGATTGGTGGTAAGGTGCTGTTCTACCCGGACTTCGCCTTGCGTACTGCCGGCGGCGATGTGAGTGTGGTCCCTCCATGGGGGAGCTATGCCCTTCAAGATCGCGAGTTGATCTCGGGCCAGAACCCGTTCTCTGATGAAGCAGTTCTGAAGCTTCTTCTAGCTGCACTCAATGAGAAGAAGAAGTGAGTCGGTAAGAGGGGGCTGGCCAGCTTTCTTTTGTTGGAATGGGCAGGTCGGCAGCACGGATCTCAACCCAGAAAACAAAAAGGGGCACCCTCAGTTGTGGCCCGATTTTGGCCAAAGACAAAGGGTGGGCCACCTGCCAGGGATGAACATGGAAGAACCAGAATCAGTACACGAGAACTTTATGGAGAGGGGTCGTCAATGGGCAGCGTACAAATTGAACAGAAGAGCTATGAAATGCCCCCACGGGAGGGGTTCAGCGTTGCACATTTTCTCACCGTCGCCGACATCAACCGATCGGCTCACTACTACGAAAAGGTTTTTGGCGCTCGCATTCTGAGCCTGGGTGACGGCAACGCGCCCGCGTACCTTCAGCTTGCGAATATCTGGATGATTCTGAACCTCGGGGGCGGGCCGACCCCGGACAAGCCGACGGTCATGCTCAGCGTTCCCGACCCGAATCACATCAATAGCTTTATGAATTTCCGCGTCGCGGATATTCAAGCGTGCTTCAAATTATGGAAAAGTCGCGGAGCCGAGTTCATCACCGAGCCGATCCCCAAGTACGGCGAGATACGGTGCTATATCCGCGATCCTGACGGCTACATCATCGAGGTCGGGCAGAGCACCGATCTCACCTATGGTTAACGCTCGCCCGGATGAGAGGCGGATTTCAACGGTTACGGATGGCCGCCTGGTACCAGCCGATGGGCGGCAGCCGCACCTTCTAAACAAAGGATGGAAGTCACATGGGTCATCCTGCAAAAGTTCTCCCCCAACAGGATTCAAATAGCGAATTAAGAAGTCTTCCGCTCGAAGTCGTCAGGTCGCGATTGCATGTCTCCGGAGATGGGCTCAGCACTGCAGAGGCACAAGCAAGGCTGAAGCAGAATGGCTTGAATGAACTACCCGAAGAAAATGTCAACCCCGTCCTTAAATTCCTATCCTTTTTCTGGGGCCCGATCCCCTGGATGATCGAAGTTGCGGCGATTCTTTCAGCCGTGGTTCATCACTGGCAAGATTTTTTCATCATCCTGGCATTGCTCCTGATGAATGCCGGCGTTGGTTTCTGGGAAGAGTTTCAGGCAGGAAATGCTGTTGCCGCGCTGAAGGCGACCCTTGCCCTGCAGGCGAGGGTGAAGCGTGACGGAACTTGGACCACAATCCCGGCGCGGGAGTTGGTGCCTGGGGATCTGATTCACATTCGAATCGGCGACATTGTGCCCGCGGACGCACGCCTGCTCGACGGCGATCCAGTCATGGTCGATCAATCTGCGCTGACCGGAGAGTCTCTTCCTGTCGCCCGCAAGTCGGGAGAGGCCGTCTATTCCGGTTCAATTCTGAAGCAGGGGGAGATTGACGGGCTGGTTTACGGCACCGGGCAGAACACGTACTTTGGCAAAACTGCACATCTCGTGGAAACGGCCCATACGGTGAGCCATTTTCAGCGGGCGGTGCTGAAGATCGGAGACTATCTGATCTTTATTGCCATCGGCCTGATGTTGTTGATTCTCACCGTTGCTTTGTTCCGTGGCGACAGAATGCTGACAACCCTGCAGTTTGCGCTGGTTCTTACGGTCGCGGCCGTGCCTGTGGCCATGCCGGCAGTTCTCTCGGTGACCATGGCAGTAGGTGCCCGCATCCTGGCTCGAAAACAGGCGATCGTCACTCACCTTGCCGCGATGGAGGAGCTGGCGGGCATTGACGTTCTGTGTTCTGACAAGACGGGCACATTGACACAGAACAAGCTAACTCTGGGGGAACCATTTTGCGCGGCACACGTGAGTGCTCAGGAAATCATTCTCGCAGCCTCGCTTGCTTCCAGAGCCGAGAGCCAGGATCCAATCGACCTGGCCGTGTTGAGTGGCCTGAAAGATGCCGGCCTGGTGAAGCAATACAAGCTGGATCATTTTCAACCTTTCGACCCGGTGCATAAGCGCACTGAGGCCACGGTTACATCCAACGCTCGTCAGTTTCGAGTCACAAAGGGCGCGCCTCAGGTCATTCTTGAATTGTCCGCGCCCACGGTTGAGCTAAAGAACGCCGCTGAGAAAGCGGTGAATGATTTTGCGGCTAGAGGCTTTCGGTCTTTGGGCGTGGCCCGTACGGATGACAATAATCACTGGCAGTTTCTGGGTGTCCTGCCCTTGTTCGATCCTCCAAGACCAGACTCGAAGAGCACCATTGCGACTGCGTCCGAAATGGGCATCAAGGTCAAGATGGTGACGGGCGACCAGATTGCTATTGCAAAAGAGATGGCGCGCCAGCTTGGGCTGGGCCAAAACATTGTGGACGCGAGCATTTTCTTGGGAACCGAGCATTACAAACAAGACCAAATCACCAAAGCCATTGATGAAGCTGATGGCTTTGCCCAGGTTTTTCCGGAACACAAATTTTATATTGTGAAGGTCCTTCAGAAACAAAACCACATCGTGGGCATGACCGGAGATGGCGTCAATGACGCTCCGGCACTGAAGCTGGCGGATGTCGGTATTGCAGTCTCGGGAGCCACGGACGCAGCCCGAGCCGCGGCCGACATTGTCCTGCTGAATCCGGGCCTGTCGGTGATCATTGATGCCGTCAAGGAAAGTCGGAAGATGTTCCAGCGGATGAAGAGCTACGCCACCTATCGCATCGCGGAAACAATTCGCGTGCTGTTGTTCATGACCCTGGCGATTGTTGTGTTCAACTTTTATCCGGTTACCGCGGTGATGCTGGTTTTGCTCGCCGTCCTGAATGATGGAGCCATTCTTTCCATCGCCTATGACCGCGTTGAGTATTCGAATCGTCCAGAGTCATGGAATATGCCTGAGGTTCTCGGCATCGCTACGGTATTGGGAGTTGCCGGAGTGATCGCGACATTCGGTTTGTTTTACCTGTGCGAAAGGGTTTTTCACCTCGGCCGCGAGACGACGCAAACACTCATGTATCTCAAGCTGTCTGTCGCAGGTCATTCGACTATCTTTGTGACGCGCACCCGGCGGGCATTCTGGACGATTCGGCCGGCGCCGATCCTTTTGCTGGCAGTGCTCGGCACGCAGACGATCGCAACATTGTTCGCTGTCTACGGCGTTTTCATGGCACCCATCGGTTGGCATTGGGCACTGGTGGTTTGGGCATATGCGCTGGCATGGTTCCTTGTAAACGACCGTATCAAGCTGGTGGCTTACAAGGTTTTCAGTCGTGATGGCGAGGGATGGCTGGGAAAGATGAACTGGTTGGCGAGACATCGGGTCGCGACTGCCTCGTAAGAATTGCAGGAATCAATACCGAACAGGAGGGAGTTATGCCGACGACAGCTTCGAAGACGATCGGACAACCGTTGCAAGAGCCACAGGCGGAACAAAGCGATTCGCAGAGTGCGAGTGCCCGCACATTGACCGCGCCGGATGAGGCAATAGTTTTCGAATTCGATGCCGCGATTTCGAGTACGGTGGAAAGAAAAGGGTCAGCGCCGGCTAAGCCGATCCAGACCGAGGGACCGCTTTCGCCGGAGATGCTGGACAAAATGAATCGGTACTGGCAGGCCACGAATTATTTAACGGTCGGCCAAATCTATCTATCGGAAAACGCGCTTCTCAAGGAGCCGCTTCAGCCTGAACATATCAAGCCCCGCCTGTTGGGACATTGGGGAACTTCCGCGGGACAGAATTTCATTTATGTTCACTTGAATCGGCTGATCGTGGAGCGTGGCGCGGACGTTATTTATATCTGCGGACCTGGACATGGTGGTCCGTCGATGAATGCGCACTCCTATCTGGAAGGGACTTACTCTGAGGTCCATCCGGAAGTCACTCAGGATGCAAATGGCATGCGTCTACTATTTCGCCAGTTCTCCACACCAGGCGGCGTACCCAGCCACTGCGGCCCGCATGTGCCGAACTCGATCCACGAAGGAGGAGAACTTGGCTACTCTTTGCTGCATGCATTTGGCGCCGCCTTCGACAATCCTGAACTAATTGTTGCGTGCATCGTTGGTGACGGTGAAGCGGAGACCTGCCCGCTCGAAGGTAGTTGGAAAGGTGTCAAATTTCTTAATCCAAAGCGCGATGGTGCTGTGCTGCCCATTCTTCACATGAACGGGTACAAGATTTCCGGACCAACGGTGGAAGCACGCACCCCCGACCAAGAACTCACTGATCTCTATCGAGGTCACGGATACGCGCCTCGCTTCGTCGAAGGCGACGACCCCACTTCAGTGCATCAGGCATTCGCGCAAGCTCTGGATGAATGCTACGCGGAGATCCTCGAAATCCAGCGGAAGGCACGACAGCAGGGAGTGACGCAGCGACCTGCATGGCCCATGATTATTCTGCGCACTCCAAAAGGATGGACAGGCCCCAAGGAGGTGGCAGGCGTTCCGATCGAGGGCACGTTCCGCGCACACCAGGTTCCGTTGGCCAATGTGAGAGAGAATGCTGAACACCGGAAGTTGCTGGAAGCCTGGATGAAAAGCTATCAACCGGACAAGCTGTTTGACCCCAATGGGCGCCTGATCTCGGAGTTGGCATCGCTGGCACCCGCGGGGGACCACCGGATGGGCGCCAACCCGCATGTCAATGGTGGCCGCTTGCTTACTGAGCTCGATCTTCCGGATTTTACGAGTTATGCGCTCGACATACCGGCTCCGGGACAGGTCGCGGCCGAGGCGCCTCGCAAGACGGCTGAATTTTTGCGAGACATTATCAAAACGAATCCGAGGAATTTTCGCTTTTTTTGTCCAGACGAAACGAACTCCAACCGACTGAACGCCGTTTTCGAGGCCACCGACCGCTGCAGCCTTGGCGAAATCATTTCAATCGACGATCACGTAAGCCCCGATGGGCGAGCGATGGAAGTATTGAGCGAGCATTGCTGCGAAGGGTGGCTCGAAGGCTACCTGCTGACTGGACGTCATGGCGTATTTTCGTCGTATGAGGCATTCTGCCAGGTCGTCGATTCTATGGCGACTCAGCACGCGAAGTGGCTGGAGCAGTGCGAGGAGTTTCCATGGCGCAGACCAATCGCTTCGTTAAATATTTTTCTCACCAGTCATTGTTGGCGCAACGATCACAATGGCTTCAGTCATCAGGCCCCCGGTTTCGTGGCCAACGCTCTCGCGCGACGTAGCGAGACCATCCGCATCTATTACCCGCCGGACTCGAACTGCCTGCTGAGCGTAATGGATCACTGTCTGCGCAGTCGCAACTACCTGAACATTGTTACGTGCGGAAAGCAACCCGAGCTGCAATGGCTGAACATGGACGAAGCTCTGGCTCATTGCTCACGAGGCGCGTCGAAGTGGGACTTCTGCTCCAATGACGGTGGCACCGAACCTGATGTGGTCCTGGCTTGCGCCGGTGATGTGCCTACGCTCGAGACAGTCGCCACCTCCTGGCTCCTGCAGAAGTACGTCCCCGGGATCAAGGTTCGCGTCGTCAATCTTGTGGATCTAGGCGTTCTGGCGAGTCCTGATGACTATCCCCACGGGATGGACAATATCTCATTCGAAGCCCTCTTCACGCCGGACATTCCGGTGATTTTCGCTTTTCACGGATACCGTTGGAGCATTCATAGCATGGTTCACGGCCGCTCCAACGAAAGCCGTTTTCATGTGCGCGGCTTCATCGATGAGGGAACGACGACCACCCCGTTTGACATGGTGGTTGTCAATAAACTCAGCCGCTTCCATCTGGCGATCGAGGCGCTCAAATATGTTCCTCGACTGCGGTCGAAGGTTTCGGATGTCATTGACATGTTCAACCGCAAGCTTTATGAGCATCACATCTACATCCGCGAGCACCTGGAAGATATGCCCGAGATAAAGAACTGGCACTGGACGCAGGACTTTACCGATCCTATTGCACCCGCGCCGCTAGCCGGGAGCCACGCTGGCAACCAACTATTCACGGATGCATAACTGTTTCGGCAGCGGAGAAACGCCTCCTATGTCCCCTTGACATGGTGAATGGCCGCCTGAGATTTCGGTGCGAGCAACCAAGATAGCAACTCGAATGTACTGACTCGCTTTGCCACAGATGCAACCAAGACGGGCTCACGGGGCGCGGTTTGCGCCGGCGGCTTACCTGGCTGGGGGCAGAGCGGATTTAGACGGGCGCGTCAACCGGAGCCGTGTCGCAATGCTTACCAGTTCTGCGAGGGATTCAGCTTCCATCTTTCGCATCATGCTGCCGCGATGCGCTTTCACTGTGATTTCGCTGATTCCCAGTTCGCTGCCAACCTGCTTATTCGGCAAGCCGGCAACCACTAAGGCCATCACTTCTCGTTCGCGAGCGGTGAGGCACGAGTACCGGGTTTTCAAAGTCAGGATCTCTGTGTAGCGGTCAAGTAATGTCTTGCTGCGTTCCAAGGCGGTGCGAATGGCCTTCAGCAAAAGTTCGTCATTGAACGGTTTGGTCAGGAACTCAACAGCTCCCGCCTTCATTGCCTGCACGGTCGTGGGAATATCTCCGTGGCCCGTGATGAAGATAATCGGCATCTCATGTCGGTCCACCGCTATGCGTTTCTGCAGATCGAGACCAGTGAGTCCGGGAAGAGATATGTCCAGCAGCAGGCAACTTGGTACACTTGCCGGTGGACGACTGAGGAATTCCTGCGCGGAAACGAACGTCTCCACGCCCATGCCCTCATGGCGGATCAGGAGCTCGAGCGATTCGCGAACAGAAATGTCGTCATCGACGACGAAAACGATTGGCGTGGGCGGTGACATGGGCAAGGCCCTCACTTCAAAGCCAGCTGCACTTGCATGGATCATTTTATATCCGCTCCTTCCCGGATCGCTCTGCAATCCAGCGGTCGTCCCGAGCCAATCCAAGTCACTTCAGGCTCTGTTGCTCGGGCCCATTGAGACACTCCCGGTCGCGCTCGAACTGATGCAGGCATTCAATGAGCATCGTGGCCGTACAAGACTCCCCCATCTCGGTATTGAACATAGCGTGATACAGGTGGCGTTCCGGCCATTTCAACCCGAGATACTGCCGGACGAACGCAGCCCGCGCTTCGTCTGTTGTGTCCACCAGTTTGATCGCTCTGTCTTGAGTTTCACCGTTAGAGATCAGTCTGCTGATCTTATAATCGCGCGATGCATAGAGAAAGACGTGGAAGACATCCTTGCAATTGTGCAGGAAAAACTGCGAACCTCGGCCGACAATCACCGACGGTCCGCTGGAGAATGCCGCTTTGACGGCCATTTCTGAAACAGCGGCGATGCGGCGCGCATCGAGCGAGTGCAGTCGATTGGTGGGCGGCAAGCCCCCTTCAAACGCGCCCCGAAGAAAGTCCTGGAAAATCCTGTACACAACGGGATCGCTCCGCCACTCTTTCTGATGGACCGCCTCTGGCGTACTCTCGGTCAGCCGCGCAATTTCCTGTGTCAACCGTTCGTCCCACAGACTCCATGCGAGGCGACTGGCAACCAAATTGGCAATTTCGGATGCCCCGCAGCCGAACTCGCGCTCAATTGTTATCGTATGGACCATTGCATTTATCCCTCAGCCTACCGCGACATCCCCGCCCGCTCCTGGAGCGTTCTTCTTTAAGAAAAACGCAAGAATGAACATGATGGAGCAGAGCGTGCCCAGGACCCAAAAGATGTCCATATAGGACAGTGCGCCGCCTTGTTGATGCACTAATTGGTACAGCCTCGCAATTGCCTGGTCGTGGGCGTCCGCGGGGCGCAGCCCAGAGTGCCCGATGTTCGAGCTCAGTACATGGATCGCTGAACGATATTCGGGGGAATCGGCCGTGATGTGGCCGACAAGAATTTGCTGGTGATATTGAGCTCGTCGAGCAATCATCGTGGTCACGACAGAAGTTCCGATACTGCCGCCGATATTGCGCATGAAATTGATCATGCCGGAGACGCTGTTGCCTTTCTCCTCAGGCACTCCGATATAACCTGCCATGGTGATTGGAACAAAT
Source organism: uncultured Acidobacteriota bacterium (assembly GCA_963756315.1). Taxonomy (GTDB): domain Bacteria; phylum Acidobacteriota; class Terriglobia; order Terriglobales; family Acidobacteriaceae; genus JAKAAZ01. The sequence goes on along the minus strand of CAVWNI010000008.1, from coordinate 506,458 downwards.
AGAAATCCGATGCCAATAACCTGCGCAATGCGAAGCCACGTCGCAAAGCGGAAGCTGATGAACAAATCAATCTGGTGCGCGCAATAGAACAGTCCAATGGCGAGGCACAGCCATCCCGTCGCGATCAGCCATCGCGCTTGAATCTTCGACGTAAGCCGGCCGACAACGGGCATCATCACCAGCAAAACGACTCCGCCGCCGGTCAGGACGAGACCCGCAAGCTCCGCTGTGTAACCCATGAGTGTCTGCAGGAATTCTGGAATCAATACCAGGGTGCTGAAGAGCATGAAGCCCATCATGAACATCATTAAGTTTGCCGCCGCAAAGTTGAAGCTCTTGAACATGCGGACATCGATGATCGGCTCTTTGCGAAACCATTCCCAGATGACCAGCGAGATAAGGCAAACCGTCGCGGTTATCGCCAGGGTGGTAATGAAATGCGAGCCGAACCAATCGTCTTCCTGCCCCTTGTCCAGAAGGATTTGCAGCGAACCCACTCCCAGCGCCAGGAAAGATATTCCAATGTAGTCCGCCCGGATACCCGCGCTCTTTACGCGACGCAGGAAGGGTGGGTCTTCCACCAGGATGTGTGTCAGATAGAGAGCAAGCAGGACCACGGGCAGCGTAATGAAAAATATCCAGCGCCAGGAATAGTTGTCAGTAATCCAACCTCCCATCATCGGCCCAACGGTAGGGGCGAGAACTGCGGAAATGCCGTAGAGAGCAAACGCGGAGCCGCGCTGCTCAGGGGGAAACGTATCGTTCAAAATGGCTTGTGCCATCGGCTGCATTCCACCGCCGCCAATGCCTTGAACGGCTCGAAAGAGCAGTAACAGCGGCAGGCTCGGCGCTAAGCCGCACAGCAGTGAACTCAGAGTGAAAACAGTGAGCGATAGCATGAAGTACCGCTTGCGGCCGATCATCTCCGCGAGCCACCCGCTCATGGGTAAGACGATTGCGTTGGCAGCGAGGTACGAGGTGAGTACCCAGGTGGTGTCGTCATAGCTGGCGCCGAGGCTGCCGCCGATGTACGGCAACGCAACGTTGGCAACACTCGTGTCCAGGACTTCGACAAAGGCCGCCATCGACACCGTGACGGCAATTGCCCAGGGATTTGCCTTAGGGCGCCAGACGACCTGGTCGGACGGAAGCGCCAGCGCTGTGGCGCTCATCGCAAGTACACCTTCGCTTCGACGTTCATACCGGGCCGGAGTTGGTGGTCGCGATTTTCGCCGGGCTCGAGAACAATCTTGACCGGGACGCGCTGAACAATTTTTACGTAATTTCCGGTTGCGTTTTCCGGTGGCAACAAGCTGAAGATGGGTCCCGTTCCTCCCGCGATGCTGTCTACATGACCGTTGTATGTGCGGCCGTTGGAGTCGAGTTCAATCTTCGCTTTCTGACCTACACGCATATGTTTGAGCTGGGTTTCCTTAAAATTCGCGGTAATCCATACCTGATCCAGAGGAACTACAGTGAGCAACTGTTCCCCTGGGTCGACATTGAGTCCGACGACAACTTTCTTGGTGACCTCGCCACTTACAGGCGCAAATATTTTGGTGTATCCCAGGTTCAACTCCGCTTGTTCGACGGCGGCTTTTTTCTGCTGCACATCCGCCAGGGCAGAGAGCGCTTTGGCGCGCGTTGCGGCAACCCGTTCCGGCCCGGCTTCGGCGTCCTGGTGACGCGCCTCAGCCTCAGTCAGGCGGCTCTGCGCTTCCTCGACGGCCTGTTGAGCAGCGGCCTCATCTGCTTCTGCCGCAGCGATGGCGGCGACATCCGTTGCGGCGGAGGCATACGCGTGATCGTAAACTTGCTTTGGTACTTCCGCCTTTGTCAGCAGCAAGCGATAGCGGGTGACATCATCCTGAGCTTTTACATTTTCGGCTTGCGCTTCCACAACCCGGTCGTGGGCGGCAACGGCCTGCTTTTCTGCCGCCTGGATTGCGGCTTTCGCGTTGTTAATATCTGACGACGTAAATTCCAACTGGCTCGAGGTATCGACGGTAGAGATCGGCACATCGATATTCGAACTTTTCGCGGCGGCCTCTGAACTGGCGAGCGATGCCTCAGCTTTTGCCAGTGACACTCTGTAATCGCTCGGATCGATTTCCACGAGAGCGGACCCTTGGTCGACCCATTGGTTGTCCCCAACGTTGACCGCCTGGATATATCCGGAAATGCGAGCGCTGACGGGGTAAAGATGGACGTCCACTTGCGCATCGTCGGTGGATTCGAAGCCGGAAAGGTAGTGCCAGAGGAAAGCACCAGCGATGACCAGAACAACAAGCGCGGCGAGAATGATCCAACGCTTGTGGGGGTGCCTCCTCGGATAGGGAGAGATCGGCGGGGCGATTGTGCCGGCATTGTCCGACGGCGCATTTTGTTCCGATGACGTTGGTTCCGGTGGGTTCTTTGCTTGATCTTCTTCGGACATACTCAATTCCCCCCCAAATACTCTGAGTACCGGGATTCCGCGACTCCGGTCGCCCTCGCAAGAGATATCTTGGCCAAGTTGTAGCTATAAAGACTTGCAATATAGGCATCATTGGCGATGGCCAGCGCGTCTTGTGCTTGAACCACCTCAAGGTCGTCCGTAACTCCCGAACTAAATCGATCCCGAGATTGATTTAAAGTCTGAGTGGCGAGAGATACCGCGCTTTTCTCGACAGACACTTCTTGCCCAGATGCTTGCAGTTCGAGATAAGCGTCGCGAACCTGCTGATCGATCCTGGCTCGCAAATCTTCCAGTCGCTGCTCTTCCTCCGCTAGGGAAGCCTGGGCGCGGAGGACATCTCCATGCACTCTGCCACCCTGAAAAACGGGGATGCGGAGCGTGGCAGCCGCATCCACCGTGCCGTGCGACGAACCTGGGTTGACTCCAGAAAGACCGTAGTCGGTTTCGACACCTATCGATGGGTACCGCTCGGCGGAAGCGGCTTTTCTTGCGAGTTCAGCCGACCGGACCCGATTTAGCTGACTCTGATAATCGGCGCGATCCTTGTAGGCGCTTTGGATCGCCTCATCGAGGCTCGGAGTCGTGAGCTCCTGGTAAGGGACGTGGGTGGTTACCTCGAACCGTTGCCCCAGGGGAAGTCCGATGGCTCGCGCCAAAACCAATTTCTGCTTGGCCAAATCGACCTGCGCACGAATTAGTTTTTGCTGGCGCGATTGCAGTTGCACCTGTGAACGCAGAACGTCCACGGCTGAGGCCAGGCCTGCGGTCTTCTGGTCGGATGCCTGCTGAAAAAGTGCCTTGGCGGTGTCCCGTTGGGATGTGGCTGACTTGACTTCCGATTGATCGGCAATCACCAGCAGATAGTTGGCGACAACCACAAGCACGACTAACTCGCGAATATCTTTCGAGCCGAACTCTGCAGACTTCAGCTGTGCCTTTGCAGATCGCGCCCGCTCGACGGATGCCCAATCAAAGACCGATTGCGTGAAATAAGCCCGCGAGTCGAAGTAGCCAAAGGGTCCAATGATCGGAGGTTCGTTAGGAATGGTCAGACCAAAGGCCGCCCTCACGTTGATTTGATGGACTCCAAAACCGGTGGTGGTAACAACGTTGGGAAGCAGCTCGCTCAAGGCCTGCCAGTGCTCCCCCCGCGCGTCGGTGACTGCATCCGTCGCCAGCGCTCCGCCGAGATTCTGCTTGAGCGCGAGGCTGACGGCGTCTTCGAGGGAAAGTGCCATAGGTGTCGCGCTGAGTTTTCCCGAAGGGATTCCTCCCAGGTATGGATTTTGCGACAGGGATTGGTAGCTTTTCTGTCCGGCTTGAACGGCTGTTCGCGGCGATCCTGTTACTTCGGCCAGAGCAATCGGGTTGTACGGGGCCGGCGTGGCCGGCGGGTTGTACTGTGCAAAGGCCCCGACTGTGCCTAGCAGCATAGAACTAACCTGAAGTAGCTTATTCCACGGCCTGTGCCGCATACGGGATCCTTCCTGGAGAAAATTCGGCTCCTCCTTCAGACCTGTTGTGGATTGTGCTCTCCAGATTCCTATCTGATCGATCCCTCGGAAGTTCCACGAGAGCGGGCCATCACAGATCGCCGCAGCTTTCTGGGAGGATCAGAACAGATGAGCGAATGCGAATCTATTGAACTTTGGTATTGATCGGCACCTAAGTATCGGCCAACACCATCGCCCTATAGATTTTCGCTGAACATATTTGCACTAATGCCCACTGGAAGCAGACGACCGGGTTCGATGCTGGAGGTTTGGGATAGGTCTATTTCGTTGCACTGCGTATGAGACCCGTCGCTCATCCACCGGAATCGCGAGACTCAGTTCAGACCCCAGCCGAAGTCGCGCCCGATAAAGTCTCGACTTCACCGAAGCTAAGGAGATGCCGAGTGTTTGCGCGATCTCCTTCCGGGTGCATCCACCCACCAATCGAATGTGAATCGTCTCCTGCAGCTTGGGCTGAAGATTCCGGATTGAGCGCAACATCCGTACCCGCTGTTGGCGCGCATTGTAGATTTGCTCTGGATTCGGAGAACAATCCCTGATCTCGAAAGGTGGAAGGCGATCCTCATCGTCCAACGAAAGATCGAAGGAGACCTCGGGGCGCGCACGTCGCTTGCGAAGGACCATCAGAGCAGAATTGATGGCAATCCGCGTTACCCAGGAGTAGAAGCTGGATCTGCCTTCGAAATTACACAGTGCTAGATACACGCGCAGAAAGGTATCCTGCAGAGCATCTTCGGCGTCTTCTTGGTTCTTAGTAATCCGAACGATCGTGTTGTAAAGGCGTTGTGCATAAAGATTCTGCAGCTCTGTAAAGGCCTCGTGCGATCCAGCCTTCGCCGCAGATACCAGTTGCTGATCTCGGTCCGCAGCCAATTGTCCGAGGGGAAGATTTACGGGCATATTCTCATGCGTATCGCTTATCGTCTTGTTCATTGGATTCGCGTTGCGCCATCGCAAGTCGCAACATGGCGCATTCTCTCCTGACGGATTTGTAATTGCGCGTTTCCGATCGGTTCAAATCGGATTCACATTTGTCATTAACGCAGAAGAATGTGGGCGAATCTATCGGACGAAGGTATCGATATATACCTTGGTAGCAGGGGAAAGTTACTTGCGGCGCGGCAGTTGCAAACGCTATCAGAGCGGCACCGAGGTAGATCCAATAACGCGCCACCGAATACTAAGACCAAGGTATCGATCGAGACCAATGTCTCGTAGACTGCTGTCCCTGCTTCTGGCCTAATAGCGGATGAGTCATAGCCTGAATGACTCGCATGAGTCGATTCGGCTTGTCAGGCTCGACAATCCCAGGCTGGTTATGGGCGAAGGTGACGCCGATCGCGAGATGCCAAGGAGTTATCATGACCGAATCTTCTGATTTTCGGAACGCGAGAGTCTCGTTGAAATACGGCGTCGGTGAGATGCCCGTTCTAGGGTTTGGCACTCTGATTGCCGATGCCGCCGTGACCAGAAGTGCCACCAGAGATGCGCTTGATGCCGGATTTCGACACTTTGATTGTGCCGAACGTTACCGGAACGAGCGTGAAGTGGGCGATGCGTTGCAGGAAGGCCTTGCTGCGGGGACTATCGGGCGCAAGGATATCTTCGTCACAACAAAATTGTGGAACAGCAATCATCGGCCTGAGCGCGTGGAACCGGCCTTCCATGCAAGTCTGGATAGACTCAGGCTCGACTATCTGGATCTCTACCTGATTCATACGCCATTTGCATTCCAACCAGGAGACGACCAGGATCCGCGAGATCAGAACGGCAATATCCTTTACGATCGCGGCGTGACTTTGCTCGATACATGGAAAGCGATGGAAAGTGTCGTGGATCATGGCAGATGTCGTGCCATTGGTTTGTCCGACGTCGGCTTGAACGAACTGGCGCCCGTCTACGAAGCTGCGAGAATCAAGCCAGCGGTGGTCCAGGTTGAGTCGCATCCGTACCTTCCCGAAACGGATCTTCTGGGATTCTGCAAGCAAAAGGGCGTTGTGTTTTTGGCATTTGCCCCGTTGGGTCACGGAATACGACCCGGACCGCTGGAAGATCCGGTGGTTTTGGCAATTGCGGCGCGAGTTGGAAAGACGCCAGCACAAGTGCTGCTCGCCTGGGCAGTGCAACGCGGGACGGCCTTACTTACGACGCCCAGGACAGCAGCCAGGGCGAGAGAGAACTTCAACATCTCAGCCCTTCCGGAAGATGCATTTGAAGTAATCAATCGCATTCAGACTAGACAGAGATTCAATCAAGTGGTGAAGACCGGCAGCCCGGGCTTCATCCCGGTAGGAAGATGATTCCGGCTCCGCGTCCCCCAGCGACGCACTACCTCAAATGCTTTGAGCAAGCCGGTCCTGAATCGGATCTTCCCGAGCTTGGCGTCGTTGTCGGGAATGAGCGCTTCGAAGTTTCTCCCAGCAGTGCTGAAGATAATTGAAATCATGTGCTGTCGGATCCTCCCTTCGTGCTATGGATCACGCCCAGTCATGCCGGGCATGACGCTATCCAGAATGAGACATCTGGTCTGAGCAATTTTGTCGGACGCTGGGATAACCACGCGCCGATTCTGCCGCCCGGTATCAATCAGGTTGATAAGGGGCTGCCAAAGAAATGCCGGAACCATGACGAATGTCGCGGCTCCGGCCAGATCTCTGCAGTCGTGCTTCTTACCAGCCGCGCTGGGTCCCCGGAGCGAATGCAACTCCGCGGAGTACCTCCCGTGCGCGAGCACTGCGAATGGTTGTGAAATGTCCTAAGCCATACTGTCCCGTGGGCAGAGCTGTATCGCTTAGGCGATCGGTCACCTTTACCAGCTTGTTCGGATCAGCTCCAGTATCGCCATTGGCGCTGATGGTGGAGGTGATCGCGTAGATGGTCACGGTTCCGTCGTGATTATCTTGCCCCGTGATGTTGCGGCAGCCGCCGGTAGCCGGATTGAGTGAGGTAGGATACCCGGCAATCTTATACGGCACGCCGATGTTCAACCCGTTCTGCAGCGTGTACTGCAGCACCCAGGTACCGCCGATCAGTCTCCATTTCTGCAGACCGGCCGTGGCCTGGGATTGGGGATCCGCAACGTTTCCGTTGACCGGAGGCGACACCAGAGTGCCGTCCCCCTCGTCGCAGACGTACAGGGTGTTGGAGTCGGCGAACCAGATGCCGAAGGGAAACGCGGTGCTGGTGCTGGCAGCGGTGCTGGGAAATCCAGGCAGGATATTCAGCGGCACGGCCGCGAGGTCGGTAGGGGAGCCAGTGGGCAAACTGCCGGGAGTGCCCGCCTGATAGACCGTATTAACTCCATTGCTGCCGCTGCCTTTGGTCACGTAGAGACTGTTATTGAAGATGGTCAGGCCACGGAAGTTTGTGTCTTTGCCAGGCTTGTCTGTGCCGAATTCCAGACGCCCGATCATCTCAATGTTGGGCGGGAGCGGCGGCGTCTGACCGGGATAAAGCAGTTCAGCTCCGGTTGCATTGGTCAAATTAATCCCGTCCGGGGTCGTCGACATCTGCTTCTTCGACAAGTTGCCGGAATTGTCGTTGCCCACCATGTAGTACAGCTCGTTGCCACCCTTAATCGCTCCGCGGCCATTGTCCCCGCTGTAGGCGTTTCCATCGGTGAAGCTGATCTGGCCGTCTGCATCCACCTCAGCAACTGCGCGGTAGTAGGCCGCGGGAACGACTGGATTGCTCTGAAACGTTGTGATGACTGGATTCGTCGGATCGCAAACACCTGGCGTGTTGGACTGCGAGACGTCGAGCAGGTTTGGACGCGTGGGAGAAACCGTACTCCCTCCGCAGCCGACGCCGCCTCTATACCCCATGAAAGTGATGGACTGGCCGTCGACGGAGCGGTTTAGAGCCAACTCGGACTTGGAGGTGAAGCTGGTTACCATCTCGTTGCTGGGGATGGGGAGGGTTCCCAGCTGCCATCCATTGGTTGTGATGTCGTCCAGAAAGATGGGAGACGTGACACCGAAGCTGGCGTCCGAATTTGCGTTGTTCCAGACATTGTGGGCATCGAACAGGTTGGGGTACTCGCCGTTATCGGTCGCGACACCGCAAGGAACGGTCACCGGAGTAGTGCCGCCGGTTGTGGTGGGAACATTGACGGTGAGCCCGGTCAGGCCGCCCTGACATCCCAAAGGAAGGGTCTCGCCGATGGTGACGGTCGAAGCCGTCCCTTCATAGACGCTCCGGCTGACGACCAGGGTGCCTGGCACGAATCGGAACCCCCGGTCATGATCCTGCTGATGGTCCTGTTGCGCATGTAATGCTGTCGGTGATCCCGCCGTAATGGCCAGGGCAAGTACCGGAATAATAAGCAGATGCTTCTTCATGGTTCTACCTCCGCGAGCATCATACAAATTCCAATGGCTGCTCCATGTGAACGACTGGAGAATGAATCATGAACAGTCGGTGAACAACCTGGCGTTCCTTTTGAGGGGAACACGCTCGCCCTAGTCCCCACCCGCAAGGACCCACGACCGTGACCCAAGTCACTTCCGCCGATGGGCTCCGCATGATGTATTGGTTGCAGGGGCGGGTGATGAACTGCCATCCCCTGAGCGGCTATAATCCTGTCAAGCCGGAGAACAGTTTCGGAAACGCGCGGTCGGACGTACTTGCAGACAAGCATCCCGACTTTATCCGGGGCAACTTCTGCGCTGTGATCCCAGCTCGCCGGGGCGCGGATGATTGCCCGAGAAACCCGCACACACAAAGTCAGGACGAAGAAAGCCATGCCATTGTATTGGCTGAGAGTTTTCGCATCCCAGCTCAGGAGGCCCGCGCGGGACCTCTGTCTGGCAGCCGTTGCGGCCGCGCTTTTCAGTCCCGCGGCGGTCCGGGTCGCCGACGGGCAGACTTCGCTGAGTCTTGAGCAGGCGATCCGCATGGCGCAGAACAGTCCTGCGGCGCGCATTGCAAAATCAGAAATCAACGCCATGCAAGGCCAGTTGCGGCAGGCCGGCATGCGGCCCAATCCGCGGCTCTTCCTGCAATCGGAGGACCTGCGCCCCTGGGCCAGCGACTACACCTTCTCCCAGCAGACCGAAGACTACGGCTATGTCAATCAGACACTGGAAATTGACGGCAAACGCGGCAAGCGCATGGAGGTGGCCGGCGAACAGCTGCGGGAGACCGAAGCGCAGCGCTCGCTGCAACTGCTGCAGATGGATGGACGCGTCGCCTCCGGCTATTGGCAGGCGGTGGCCGCGGCCCAGACTGCGCGACTGCTCGACCAGGACCTGGCAGCGGTAGACGAGATGGTTCGTTACCAGAAGGATCGCGTGGACGCCGGGGCTATGCGCGGTGTCGATCTGCTCCGCATGCAGATTGAGCGCGACCAAATTGCGATAGCGCTGAATGCGGCACGAAATCAGGCCGCCGTAACCCGCCTCGACCTGGCTACTGAGATCGGCTCGTCGTTACCGCCCAGCGTCGAGCTGAGCGATTCGATCGAAACCATTGAACAGGTGCCGGAGGTGCCGCTGTCGACGGTTTTGCAGCAGAGGCAGGAGGTGGTGATCGCTCGCGAAGCAGTCGCGGCGGCCGAGGCTGATCTGAAGCTGCAGAAATCCATGGGCGTGCCCGACCCGGATGTGCTGGGCGGCTATAAGCGCAACAGCGCCGATAACACGTTGTTCGCCGGTCTGCAGATTCCGCTGCCGATTTTCAACCGCAACCAGGGCAACGTCGACAGGACCCGGGCAGACGTGCAGTTGGCGCAAGCCCAGTTGGAGAAGGTCACCTTGACGGCGACGGACGAAGTGGCCGCGGCGACCGCCACGTATCAGCAGAATCTTGACACGGTCCAGACCACGCTGCCCGATGAGCGGCAGCGCGCCAAACAAGACCTCGCCATCATGCGCGATGCGTACAAGTCCGGCGGCGTGGACCTGCTGCGCTACCTGGACGCCGAGCGAACCGAGGTTGAGGTCGAGGTGACCGCGCTACGCACGCTCGCCGAATTTCACATGAGCGCGATCCAGCTTCAGCTTGCTTACGGAGTGGAGCCATGAATAAAAAATACGCATGGATTGTAGGCCTGCTGCTTTGCCTGGCGCTCTTCGTTGCTCTGTATCGGCACTTTCACGTGGGATCAGGAGCCCGGGGGCACGAGAATGCTGGAGTTGTCGACGCGGCCCCAGGTCGGGGCAGCAGCAGCGCATCGCCGGTTGCTGGTGGCGCGCTGGCCAGTGGCAACACTGTCAGCATTTCGGGCGCAGAACAGCAACAGGCGGGGATTGTGGTCGCGCCCGTCGAAGTGCGTCCAATTGCAAGAACGCTTACTGTGGCCGGGCAGATCGGGATGGACGAGAAGCAGACCTCGCAGGTCGGCGCCGTCGCCGATGGCCGGATCGTGACTGTGAACGTACTCGAGGGTGATCGCGTCCAGCGGGGCACGGTGCTTGGCGAACTTCACAGTCACACGGTGCATGAGACGGTAGGCGCGCTGGTACAGGCCTATGCCGCGGCTGATCGGGCGCGCGGGGCAGTTCAGTTCGCGGAACAGCAGCAGGTGCGGTACAGCCATCTATACAGCATTCAGGCGGCTTCGCTAGAAGAGTCGCAGCAGGCGGGCCAGAATCTGTTGCAGGCGAAAAATCAGCTGGTCGATGCGCAGGCCAGCGTGCGTATGGAACGAGAGCATCTCGCTGAGCTGCTGCAGGTCGACCCCGAGACGCTTACCCCCGACAATCTTTACAGTCGCGAGCTGGTTCCCATCCGCTCTGCGCTGGATGGCGTGGTGGTCGCGCGCAATGTAACAGTGGGTCAGGTGGTCAGCACCGGATATGTCGCTTTCATTGTTACAAATCTGTCTACAGTGTGGGTGACGGCTACGGTGAATGAGCGGGACCTGCCGCTGATCCGGACGGGAACCGCGGCAACGTTGGTGACCCAGGGGTATCCGAACACGGTGTTCCAGGGACGCGTGGAGATGATCGGCAATACGCTCGATCCGCAGACCAGGACAGTGCCGGTGCGGATCGCGGTGCCCAACCCGGGAACGAAGCTGCGCCCCGGGATGTTTGCCACAGTGCAGATTGCGGAGCCGCAGACCACCCGCGGCATCTTTGTGCCCCAGGACGCGATGCAGGACATCAACGGCGAATCCGTGGTTTTCGTCACTCCGGACGGCACCCGTTTCCGTGCGCAGGCCGTCAGCGTGGGGCTGCATTCGGGCGGCAAAGCGCAGATCACCAGCGGACTCAGTGAAGGTGATCGCATCGTGGTGAGCGGAGCGTTCATGGTGAAGTCCGAAATGCTGAAGGGCTCGATGAATGAGGATTAAGCCTTGAGAAAAAGTATCGACTTTCTGCTCGACAACCGCTGGCTCGTTCTCGCGCTGCTGGGCGTGCTTGTGGTGGCAGGGCTCGCTGTGATGGTGCAGCTCCCGATCGAGGCTTTTCCTGATCTGACCAATAACCAGGTGGTCGTTACGGTGGAGTGTCCAGGTATGTCCCCGGTTGAGGTCGAGCAGCTTGTCACCTTTCCGATTGAGACAACGATGATGGGCATGCCGAGAATGCAAACCGTTCGCTCGGTCTCGAAGCTCGGACTGTCCATGGTGACAATCATTTTCGACGACTCGATGGATCGCTACCTGGTGCGGCAACTGGTTTCGGAACGGCTGAATCAGGTTCGCAGCCGACTGCCCGAAGGGCTTGAACCGCAGATGGGCCCCATGGCGACCGCCTTTGGCGAGGTCTACCAGTACACAGTCTCGGCGCCCGGAATGTCGCTGATGCAGATAAAGACGCTGCAGGATTGGGTGATCCGGTATGCGCTGCTCACGATACCCGGGGTTAGCGAAGTGAACTCCTGGGGCGGGGAATCGAAGGAATACGCCGTCGAGGTCGATCCCGAGTCACTGCGTCGCTACGATCTGACGCTGAACCAGGTGCTCACGGCGGTGAACAGCAATAACGCCAACTTCGGCGGCGGCTATCTGGAACACGCTGAGCAGATGTATACGATTCGCGGCATTGGTCGCGTGGAAAATATGGCCGACCTTGGCAACATCGTGGTCTCGACGGTCGGGGGCGTCCCGGTGCTGCTGCGGCAAGTGGCGACAATTGCTCCCGAGCCTTTGCGGCGTTACGGCGCCGTGATGAAGGACGGCCATGGAGAGACCGCGTCCGGCATGGTGATCATCCTGCGGGGCGCGAACGGAATGAAAATCATTCAGGAGGTCAAGGACAAGATCGCAGGCCTGAAGCTTCCTGGCGGCGCGAAAATCATCCCGTTTTACGATCAGTCAGACGTGATCAACGCGACTACGGCTACGGTGAAGAAGAACCTGACTGAAGCCGCGGTGCTGGTCATCGTGATCCTGCTGATCTTCCTGGGGGACTGGCGCGCTGCCCTGGTGGTTGCGTTCACGATTCCGCTGGCGCTGCTCTTCGCCTTCCTGGGGATGGACTTCTTCGGAGTTTCCGTTAACCTGATGAGCCTGGGCGCCATCGACTTTGGCACCATCGTGGACGGCTCAGTAGTCATGGTGGAGAACTGCATGCATCGCCTCGATCATGGCGGGGCTTCGCAGCCGCTGCTGGAGGTAATTCGCGATGCGGCGCACGAAGTGGCGCGACCAATCATCTTCGGCGTGCTCATCATCATCGCCGTCTACCTTCCAATCCTGACGCTGCAGAGCCTGGAAGGACGCATGTTCCGGCCCATGGCTGTCACGGTTGTGTGCGCGCTGGGCGGGTCGCTCCTGCTGGCGCTCTTCGCTGTGCCCGCGCTTTGCTCGCTGGCGCTGAAGAAGCGCGCGCAGATGCTGCGGCAGAATTCGGATGGTGTAAACGGGCAAAACCGCTCCGGGCATTTCCTTATGATGCAAAGGATGCGCCAGGGTTATGAGAGTTCCCTGACTGTAGCCTTCCGGCATCGCAAACCGGTGCTGATTGGAGCGGCGATGCTGGTGGTTGTTGCGCTGGCCTCGCTCAAATACATTGGCACGGAGTTCATGCCCAGACTCGACGAAGGCTCGATGATCGTCACTTCGAAGCGGCTGCCTGGCATCTCGCTCACGAAATCGATTGCCATCGGCGAGCGCATTGAGAGAATCATCATGAGCTTTCCTGAAGTGCAGAGCGTCGTCACCAAGCTGGGCCGGCCCGACCTGGCAACCGAGGCCATGGGCGTGTATGAGTCAGATTCTTACCTGAACTTCGACAAAGCGATGAAGGACGCCGGCACCCGACGTAAGCAGGAGTTCGCCGAGCAGTTGCGGAAAAAGCTGGAGACCATCCCCGGTGTGACCTACGAATTCTCACAGCCAATGGAAATGCGCATGGACGAAACCATCACAGGAACTCGCGGGGACGTGGCACTGAAGATCTTCGGCCCAGATCTCGATACTCTGGAACAGTTGGCGCAGCAGGCTCAACACATTGTTGCCGCCGTCCCCGGCGCTGAGGGCACATTGATGGAGCATGACTCCGGCGCGGCGGAGTTGCAAATCCGGGTGGACCGCGCGGCGGCGGCCCGCTACGGCGTCAATGTCTCTGAGATCAAGGAGATGATCGAGTCGCTCTACGGTGGCAAGCAGATTTCAGAAATGATCGAGGGCGAGGAACGCTTCCCCATCACCGTCGAACTTCCTACCGATTTGCGCAACAGCCCGGATTATCTGCGGGCGCTGCAAGTTCGCACGTCTACCGGCGAGCTGATCCGGCTCGATCAGGTGGCGAATATCACCACCGTGCGCGGTCCAATCATCATCAACCGCGAAGAGGCACACCGGCGCCAGGTCGTGGTCAGCAATGTTGAGGGGCGCGATCTGGGCAGCTTTGTGAAAGATGCGCAAGCCGCCGTGGGTGAGCACCTGGTCCTTCCCCAAGGCTATTGGCTGGAGTGGGGCGGACAGTATGAAAACCAGGTCCGCGCGGAACAGCGTCTGGCGATCGCCTTCCCAGTCTCGATCCTGATCATTGCCGGACTGCTGTACGCCACCTTCCACGATGTGCGGCAGATGCTGCTCATCCTGCTCATCGTTCCGCTGGCGCTGGTGGGGGGAATCGCGGCTCTGTGGATCACCGGAATCAATCTGAACCTGTCGGCCAGCGTGGGCTTTATCGCACTGTTCGGTATCGCGGTGTTGAACGGCGTGGTGATGGTGAGCCACATCAATCAGCTGCGCAAAAGGGGAATGCCGATGGAGCAGGCGGTGCGAGAAGGTGCCTCCCACCGCCTGCGACCGGTGCTGATTACTGCCCTGGTGGCCAGCCTCGGCTTCATCCCCATGGCTGTTGCGACCTCCCGCGGTGCAGAGGTGGAAAAGCCGCTGGCCACTGTGGTGATCGGCGGCCTGATCACCGCCACCCTGCTCACTCTTTATGTGCTGCCTTTGCTCTACGCATCCTTCAGCCCGGCGGCGCGAGAAACGACACGCGAACCGGTCGCCGAACTCGTCTAGTTTGGCGATGAGGTTTCGGCGGTCGGCTGATCGTGTGAGTTCCTCCGTCTGCAGGGATAGCTCCCCGGACTTTTGAGATCCCCTTATTATTGGCTGCGATTGCCACTACTGAGATCGGACGCGAGCGGCGTTACGGATGAGGATGGTTGTCGTCGGAATCTCCGTGATGGCCTTGCAATCCCTGCTGGTAGCCGTACTGGTAGGCCTGACGGTCCGCTTCCGAGGGGTACTTGTGTTGGTGCTCCTTGTGCGTCTTATGCTTGTAGTCGCTGTACCCATCGTTGGTGCCCTGTTTGTAGTAGGGGTTGTTGGAGTAGTTCTGGTGCTGCGCCTGATCGTGGTTCTGATTCTGATCGTGGTTGTAGTTCTGGTTCTGGTCCTGCACTCCTGCGAAGCCGATCATCGAAGCCATGGCTGGCACGGTTGATGCTGCCAGCGAAACGACCGCGCCGAAGGCGGCCACCCGTAACATATTCTTCATTCCACTCTCCTTGCATAAGGGTCCGAGAGAATTCCTCGGCCCAGGCGAGTGAGATGCAGAATGTCACCCACGCGGGCGACACGCTACTGGATTTCATCGCGAAAGCATTGTGAGACATAAGAAAAAACCTTGAGAGTGGTCGGAATCGTAGCGTAAGCGGGCAATTGTGAATAAATGCAGCGCATCGAGTGCGCGGCTTTGTCGAAGGCATCAGCTGTATCTGACCCGGCATCAGATTTGAAGAGGGTACAGAGCGATGGATACAAGAATGTTGGTTGCCATAGCGATTGCAGCGTTGCTGATTGTCGTAGTCGTTGCGATTTTCGCTATGCGCAAACGTAAGAGCGTTCAACTGAAAGAACACTTCGGCGCAGAATATGATCGCGTCGCGGCGCAGCAGGGAGATCCCCGCCGCGCAGAAGCCGTCTTGGCTGAACGAGAGAGACGCGTGGAGAAATTTTCCATTCGTACATTGCCTGCGGACGAGCGGGCCAGGTATGCACAGGAGTGGGCTGCTGTGCAGAGACGCTTCGTCGACGATCCCGCCTTCGCAGTCACCGAAGCGGATCGACTGGTGGTCACGTTGATGACTGCCAGGGGTTATCCCATGAGCGACTTCGAGCAAAGGGCCGCGGACATATCCGTGACCTATCCCAGAGTGGTTGACAATTATCGGTCAGCTCGGGCCATCGTACTGCGTCACGGTACGGGGCAATCGAGCACCGAAGACCTGCGGCAGGCCATGGTTCATTTTCGGTCGCTGTTTGATGAATTGCTGGGCACACACACGATAGACACCATAGGAGTTCCCCATGAACGAGTTTCGTAACGATGCGACTCTGACGACAGCAGATATTGCGCATCCTCAGGTAGCTATGGAAGATCAACAACCGGCAAGGAATGGACGGGATTTTTCCCGTGAGCAGGGACGCGACTTCTCCCGCGAACAGATGGTCCCGCCCGCCTCGCGGCAGGCAGCCGAAACTTCGGCGGCACCGTTGTTTCCTGACAGCGAGCTACAAAATTTTCGCGGGCAATGGGATCAGGTCCAGACTTCATTCGTCGATGAGCCCAGGACGGCCGTAGAACAGGCCGACAGCCTTGTGGCCAACGTGGTGAAGCGAATTGCCGAGCAATTTTCCGCCGAGCGGGCGCAACTGGAAACTCAGTGGGATCGCGGCGACAACGTCTCAACGGAGGATTTGCGGCAAGCCTTGCGACGGTACCGGTCCTTCTTCGATCGCTTACTCACGTTCTGAATCTCGCAGCGTTGCGTGCGAAGACGCTGCGCATGCAACGCCGCTACCTTGATTGGGGCGGGTCAATGCTTACCTAGGAAGCCGCCCAATCCCTTCGTCATCTGTTGCACGGGAGCAGTGGTGTTGCCGGGGACACCCTTGGTCACGCCGTTGAGTGTGGAACCCGCCAGCCCGGAGACCACTCCGCCCACAACGCCGCCTACATCGGGGATGATCTTCGGCTGACTGGCCGTCCCCTCGATGGCGAAGGGCAGCTTGGTCATGGAGACGGTTTTGCCCAGCGTTTCTCCCATAACCCCGCCACCACCGGAACTGAGCTGAGCCACCAGATGGAAGTTCAGGGCGTTGTTCGCGCTCATCGTGCCGTTGCCGGTGACCTGTCCAATGCCAGTGACTACCAGGTCGATGTTCGAGGCCTGAATTCCGGCCGGGCTGTATTGAATGTTGCTGGTGAATCGCTGAATCTGGGTGTCACCGCTAGGGAAGTGGGCGCCGGTGAGCTTGGAAACGGCGGAGAGCTTCGACCCCAGATCGAAACCGGCAAGACGAGTGTTGAAGGCTCCAATATTACCGGTGGCGACCAGCGCAGTGCCCGGCCCCTGTGCGTGCACGTTCATGCTCATGGTGCCGCCGTGCAGCGTGGAGCCGGAGGGTAGGATGACGCCGAAGGCAGGCAGCGCGGCCACCAGATCATCAATCGGCATGCCCTGTCCGGCGGCGGTCATGTCGACGGAAGTCGCTGACCCCTTGCTGGCGAACGTGCCTTTCACGTTGGCTTGTGCGTGGCCGATGTGCAGAAGACCGCTATTCAACGTACCCGAGCTTTGGGGAAGGCTGTAGTCGAGGTCGAAATCCATTGCGATCGGTACGCCGGAAGGCGCCCCGTTGGCGGCCAGCTTGAGCCGATGCAAGGTCGCAACACCCTTGAGATGCGCTTTGGCATTGACGGCGCTCAGGTGGTTGGTGAGGTCGGCAACGCCGCTGATGCCGCTGGCAGGTTGCACAAAGCCGCTCTTGGCGATGTCCAGCGAGTCAATCCTGACGTCGGCTTCCACTGGCGTCAGGGTTGCGTCGGTGGAGTTCATGGGGCCGACATTCCCGTTGAGTTTCATGGTGCCGCCGCCGGGCAGATCCAGGGAGAGCGAAACAGGAAAGGCGGAAGCAAGAGAGAAGTTGGTTGTCTCCATCTTCACATTGTTGTAGACACTGGGAGCGGTGGCGCCGGCGGGCGCGACAGTCACCACGCCCTCGGTCACGTCGAGTTTGCCCACGCTTAGATTATTTGCCGATTGCGTCTTGGGCTGGTTGGGCGCGGCGTTTCCCGTGTTCGCCAAGGTGGAATAGTTCCACTGATTGGCGGAGTTCGAGATGAGGTGAACCATCGGCTTGTCGATCGTGATGCCGGTGATCTCAAGCTGCTTCGACGTGATCAGCGGCCACATGTGTACGCCAATCTTCACCGAGGACGCAGTGAGGAATGGAGACTGGCTGAAGCGGGGGTCGTCGGCGACGGAGAGATTATCAGCAGTCAGGGAACCAGAGAAAACGGAGAAGGATAGATTGCCGATCTGTACTTTGCGCCCCAGAGCCTGCGACGCCATGGCTTCGATTTTCGGACGGAAGGTGTTGGCGCTGACGAATAGGGGAATCATGATCAGGATGAGAATGATGACGCCCAGCGCTATGCCGGCGATTGTCAGAATGCGTTTCATGGCGGGAGACCCCCCAGGATCTATCCTAAGATGCTGGAACTAAGGGGAAGGTTACACTGTGGAGAAGTTATTTTGGGGAATTCCTCGCTGCCCGGCGGGTTCCGTTGCCGTGGACTTCGTCTAAAGCTGGGCTACGGCGAGCGGGTCCGCATAAATCGAACGGTTGGCCGGCTTAATCCGATTTCCGGGGCGATGTGACTGGATCGCGGAGGTAGCGAATCGCTTCGACGCGAGATACCGCCATCAGGCCTTCCGCGACCATCTTGTCGAGATGGGGAATGAGCTTGCCGATCTGTTCTTCTGTATCAATGATGCTGCACATAATGGGTGCATCTTTGGAAAACGTCCAGTGGTTAGCATGACGAATCCGGGTGCTGGTTCCGTAGCCTTCGATACCGCGATACACCGTTGCCCCCGCGATCCCCAGTTCCTTACACTTGGCGAGGATCGCCTCCTGTAACGGCTTGCCTTGCCATTTGTCGTTTTCGCCGAAATGAATGCGCAACATGCGCGCTTCAAACTGTTCTTTCATCATCGATCTCCGTTGCTGCCGGGTCTCAAGATTGGGCCGGTTGCTCTGCTTCCAGTGCCCGATAGGAATACTTGATGATGTCCACGTCTGACAGTACCACCAATCCTTCCTGCACCATTTGTTCCACCAGCGGAAGGAACGCCTGCAGCTTTTCTTCTGTATCCACCACGGAGAGCATGACGGATTGATCACTCGACAATTGCAGAGGATGGTGTTTGTGAGACCGGCGATGTGCGCCGTAGCCTGCTACGCTGCGATAGACCGTGACGCCGGCGATGTCGTTGGCGCGCATTGCTTCCACCAGCGCCTGATGCAGCGGTTTATTCTTCCATTTATCTTCTCCGCCGACATAAATCCGCATCAGTTTGGCGTTGCCCACGATCTTCAGGTGAGAAGGAACTTCAGCCTTTTTTGAGGCCGCCGTCTGGGCCGGCTTGGCGACCATCGTCTCCTGGATTTCGATAATGCCAGTGCCGGCCAGTTCTTCCAGCTTGCCCAGGAGCTGGTCAACTTTTTCCCGGGACTCAATAAATTCAATCTTCAGCGGCAGGTGGTCGGAAATCTCGACGAAGCTGGAGGAGTGCATATGGTGGTCCGCGCCAAAGCCGGCGATCCCCTTCAAAACCGTAGCGCCGGAAACTCCGCGATAGAAGAGAAAGTCGAGGATGCTGGAGTAGGTTGGAACGCCGTGGTGCGTCGATCCCTCGCTGACGTAAATCGTGACCTTGACAGCCTTGCCCGCGTGCAACATATGTCCTCCGTTACGAGATGATCTCCGCCAGGAAGGAGCCGCACCAAATGGCGGCCAACCCCAGCAAGATGCTGGCGACAACATAAAGTGACGCCTCAAGAAATGCACCGGTTCGCAGCGTCGACATGGCTTCCCACTCGAAAGTGGAAAAGGTGCTGTAGGCGCCCACAAAACCGATGGGGATCAGGAATCTCCATGCGGGATTCAGATCCGTTCGCCTGGCCAGAAACGTCAGCGAGAAGCCGATGATCACGCAGGCTGTAATGTTGACGACCAGGGTGCCGTAGGGGAACTTGATGCCCAGGCGGTTGGCAACCGACGAGTCTACCCAGAACCTGGCGATGGAGCCGAGAGCGCCGCCCAGCGCAATATAAATATACTTCTGCAAGCGTAAGCCTCCCTGATCGATCTGCCGCGCTGCACGGGAAATTCCTACAGCTGCGTGCTTTGTTCAGGGAACTGGCCGGGACATAACTCCGCGACAGGGTTCCCTGTCAGGAGTCATCATCTGTCCGGCCTATTGGTAGGGACAGCGGTTAAGGTGAACTCCTTCACCTTAATGTCTGTGCAAAGTTCACTTCTATTGTATCGCCATTGCTTTGTCAAGAAAGTTTGGGGTGGGAAGGAGTTGCATCATAGGCATTCGGCATCGAACCCTTCTGGTTACCAGAACGAATCGGCTGACAACGGGATACCGCTGCCGCTACAATACAAGGTCGCCATACGATTGCCTCGTATGACAGAGTCAATCGAAACAGCCCGAACTAATGAGGGTCCAACATGGCAGTCAGTCGCACCGTTTCCACAGTAACCACGATGGCTGATACGCACGGACTATCGCCCGAGCGCATGATTCAGATGTATCGGCTCATGTATCTCTCCCGCCGCATTGACGATCGAGAAATCATGCTGAAGCGGCAGCAGAAAATATTCTTTCAAATTTCAGGCGCCGGACACGAAGCCCTGACGGTGGCTGCGGGAATGGCGCTGCAGCCGGGCTACGACTGGTTCTACCCGTATTATCGTGACCGTGCATTGTGCCTGACGCTGGGCATGACGGCGGAAGACATGCTGTTGCAGGCCGTGGGCGCGGCGGCCGATCCGAGCAGCGGCGGCCGCCAGATGCCGTCCCACTGGGCCAGCCAGAGTCTGCATATCGTCACCCAGTCCTCGGCAACCGGATCGCAGTGCCTGCAGGCCGTGGGTTGCGCGGAAGCCGGGCGCTATTTCAGCCGTCATCCGGAAGCTGCGAAGAAACCGGAGACCACCAGCGGAGATGTGGATTATCGCGCTTTCAAGGATGTCACGTTCCACCCGGATGAGGTGGTGTATGTCTCGCTGGGCGATGGCGCCACCAGCGAGGGAGAATTCTGGGAGGCGATGAATTCCGCCTCCAACCTGAAGCTGCCGGTCTTGTTTGTCATTGAAGACAACGGTTATGCAATTTCGGTTCCGGTCGAAGTAAACACGCCGGGCGGCAACATTTCGAAACTGGTCGCCAACTTCCCCAACTTCTTTTTCGCGGAAGTGGATGGCACCGAGCCGATCGAGTGCTACCAGGCTTTGCAGACGGCGGTGGCCTATTGCCGCTCTGGGCACGGGCCGGCGTTCGTGCATGGCCATGTCATCCGCCCCTATTCGCATTCACTCTCCGACGATGAGCGTCTTTACCGATCAGAGGCAGAGCGCGAGGCCGACGCCCTGCGCGATCCGTTGCCGAAGATGCAGATGCGGCTGTTGCGGGAAGGCATGCTGGACGAAGCCGGCATCACGCGGCTGGAGCGGGCCGTGGACGAGGAGATTCGCGTAGCGACGGAAGTCGCGCTGCGAGCAACGCCGCCTGCTACGGATACGATTCCGCTGCATATTTATTCTGAGCACCTGGATCCTACATCGCCTTCCCTGATCCAGACGCCGCAGCCGACCGCGGAAGATGCTGCGTCTCCCGCTCGGGAATGCACGATGGCAGACCTGATGAATGCCTGTCTGCGTGACGAAATGCGTCGCGATGAACGCGTCGTGGTCTTCGGTGAAGACGTCGCCGACTGCAGTCGTGACAGCAGCCTGGAAGGCGGACTGGTCAAAGGGAAGGGCGGTGTCTTCAAGCTGACAGCCGGCCTGCAGCGCAGTTTCGGTTCCGATCGCGTCTTCAACTCGCCGCTGGCGGAGGCCAACATTGTGGGACGCGCCATTGGCATGGCCACGCGCGGGTTGAAACCAGTAGCCGAAATTCAATTCTTCGATTACATCTGGCCTGCCATGCATCAGTTGCGCAACGAGCTGCCGCTGATTCGCTGGCGCTCCAACGGCATTTTCTCCTGTCCGCTGGTGATTCGCGTGCCCACAGGCGGGTATCTGACCGGGGGTGCCATCTATCACTCGCAGTCCGGCGAAAGCATCTTCACGCACACGCCCGGCGTACGAGTGGTCTATCCGTCCAATGCTTTGGACGCCAACGGCCTGCTGCGCACCGCGATTCGTTGCGACGACCCGGTACTATTTCTGGAACACAAGAGACTCTATCGCGAGACGTTCGGCCGCGCCCCGGATCCGGGACCTGACTACACGATTCCGTTTGGCAAGGCGAGCATTCTTCGTCCCGGAAAACAACTCACCGTGATCACCTTTGGCGCCGTGGTGCCGCGCGCTTTGCAGGCAGCGCAGCGTGCCGAGCGCGAAAACGGACTGGATGTTGAACTGATCGATCTGCGCACGCTGAACCCCTACGACTGGGAGGCAATTGCGACCTCCGTACGCAAAACGAACCGGGCACTGGTGGCTTATGAAGATATGCGCAGCTGGGGATACGGCGCGGAGATTGCAGCCCGCATCGCAGACGAATTGTTCGATGACCTGGATGCTCCGGTGCGGCGCATCGCTGCAAAGGACGTGTTCGTCGCGTATCAGCCGCTGTTGGAAGATGAAATCCTGCCGCAGCCGGAAGACATCCGCAAAGCGATGGTGGAGCTGGCAGCATTTTAGGCAGCGATCTTTTCGTTCACCGGCGCCATCCTCTGTTCAAGCAAACAGCCGGGGCTATCTCGTTCTGAATCGTTCCCTTCGTTATAGGATGAAAATCTCTCTATTCCGGCATTAGAGCGACTGCAGATCCGTGCGCGCCAGGCGAATCCGCGGCGTCATGGCGGATTGCTGCTGCTGCATTTGCTGGAGCTGCAGCAGGGGAGAGGCGGGTGGCGGCGGCTCCTGAGCGCGCTCGACGAGGATCGACCAGTCCTCAGGAACGGGCATGTCCTGGTCAAGTTCAGGCGCCTTGTCGAAGGCGGTTACCTGAACCGCGACGTAGAGCTCGCTTTCTGTGCGCCCGCGATAGATGCCGGTGGTGGGTGGAACGTCGGCATAGTCGCGGCCAATCGCGGTTCGAATATGCCGGCCATGGGCAAGAAGATTGTTGGTGGGGTCGAATCCAACCCAGCCAACGTGGGGCAGAAAGGCCTCCAGCCACGCGTGGGTTGCATCGGATACCGATCGATCTTTGTGCTCTTTGCCGTGATAAAAATAGCCGCTGACGTAGCGGCAGGGAATGCCGAGATGGCGCACCAGGGCGATCATGGTGTGGGTAAAATCCTGGCAGACTCCATTGCGGGACTCGATGGCTTCGTCGATGGGCGAATCGACCCGCGTGCTGCTGGGCACATAGTTAAAGTATCCGTAGAGCTTTTCATTTAATTCCCGCAGCAGGATAAGCGGATCGTCGCGGCGGCGCACGTCAAAAAGCTCCACCAGACCGAGGAGAGCCGGCGTGGGTTTGGCGAATTCGCTGGGCAGCAGCATTTCCCAGTAATCACCCTCCGCCACCAATGCGTCCAGTTGCGCCCACGCGCCGGGATGAAGAAAATGCGGCACCGAGCCGAGGGACTGCTGTTCAACCAGAGCTTCGGCGACGATGACCAGCTGGGAATGGTCACCGGGAATGTCGAAGTGGTGGACATTGTTCCCGAGGTGATCGCGATAGGAAAACACGCGGCAGCGCGGGCTGACAGAAAGCGAGAAGGACAGACAGCGCTGGTTGCTGTCGCTACGCGGATGCATGCGCGTTTCCATGACGCTTTCGCTGACTACGTTACTGTAGCGAAACTTGGTAAGGTGCCGGATAGAGTAAAACTTCATCTCGCCCCCTGCTGAAAAATCTGTTGCAATCGCGCTCAAACTGACAGCGCGGCCTGCACGGAATAGTGAATGTAGGAACCGTAGATCAGGTCATGGATCAAAAGGCACTGGCGCAGGATACTGGACATATAGCTGGAAACGTCCTGGTCGAGTATCTCGCGGATGTCGGCAAAGCTGAGCGAAGCCTGCAGACGTCCGGCCATCCGGGTCAGTTCATCCGCGGCAAGCCTGCCACTGGACTGCTGCACAGAATTGACAGCCTCGCGGAGACCGTCGATTGCAAAGCGGACCGAGTGGGGAAAGGCCGGATTGAGTAGCAGAAATTCGAGAATCCACTCATGGGTCAGGTCGGCGGTATAGACGCGGCAATAGGCTTCAAACGCAGTGCAACAGCGAAGCAGCCCGATCCACTCCAGATATTGGCTGCTGTCAGGAGTCTGCTGCGTCGTGACGAAGAAATCGCGATAGTAGATGTCGAGCAGTTTCACGGTGGCGAACGCGCGTTCCATGGAGCGGCCCATCTGAATGAACTGCCAGCCTTCCCCATGGTTCATGGTGGTGTCGGTCACGCCTTGAAATAAGTGAAGGCCATCGAGGACGGCAGGAAGAAACTCTTCCAGGCCTCGACCATCGCTGGAGACATCGCCCTCGGAGGCCTGCAGGTAGAGGCGATTCAGACGCTGCCATTGCTCGGTGCTCAACTCGTCGCGAACCTGGCGGGCGTTTTCACGCGCGGAAGCGATACACGCCGTAATTGAGGCAGGATTGTCGGCGTCGAAAGTAAGCGAGCTGACCATCTGGCTATAGTCGCCCTTCCATTCGACTTCGGCGGGATTGCCCAGCGCCGCCAGAACGCGCAGCCAGCGGCCCTCCGCGCTGGTGCTGGAACGGTCGAGCATCAGGCCCATATTGACGTCGAGCAGGCGCACCGTATGCTCCGCGCGCTCCAGGTAGCGGCTCATCCAGTAGAGACTGTCAGCAACTCTTGAAAGCATGTGCCATCCTCAATCAGTTCTGCACTTCGATGGAACTTCTAATCATTCAGCACCCAGGTATCTTTGCTGCCGCCGCCCTGCGATGAGTTGACGACCAGCGAGCCTTTGGGCAGAGCGACGCGGGTCAGGCCGCCCGGGACGATGGAAACCTTGTCGCCGTAAAGGATGTAAGGTCTCAGATCGACGTGACGCGGTTCGATGCTGGGCGAATCCGGGCTGCCCATCAGGCAGGGTGCACGGGAAAAATCCAGCGTCGGCTGCGCAATGTAATTGCGCGGGTTGGCCTCGATCAGAGTGCGGAATTCGTCGCGCTGGGCCTGGGTACTCTTGGGACCGATCAGCATGCCATAACCGCCGGATTCGCCGACCGCCTTGACCACCAGCTTGTCAAGATTCTGCAGCGTGTGCTGGCGCTGCGCGGGATCTGTCATCAGGTACGTTTCCACATTCTGCAGCAAAGGCTCCTCGCCCAGGTAATAGCGGATGATGGCGGGAACGTAGGCGTAGATGGCCTTGTCGTCGGCCAGGCCGGTGCCGAATGCATTGGCCAGGGTCACATTGCCGGCCCGGTAGGCATTGAAAAGTCCTGCGACGCCGAGGATCGAATCGGCGCGAAAGGCCAGCGGATCGATGAAGTCGTCATCGACGCGGCGATAAATGACATCGACACGCTTGAGGCCGGCCGTGGTTCGCATGTATACCACGTTGTCGTGGATCACCAGGTCGCGGCCTTCTACCAGCTCAATTCCCATCTGGCGGGCAAGGTAGGTGTGCTCAAAGTAAGCCGAGTTATAGACGCCCGGCGTCAGCAGCACGATGGAAGGTTCCGGTCGGCCCTCCGGAGCGAGAGACCGCAGCGTGCTGAGCAGAACCCGGGTATAGTGCTCGATGGGACGCACCCCGTACTTCGCGAACAGCTGCGGAAAGATACGCTTCATGACCCGGCGGCAGGTCAGCATGTAACTGACCCCGCTGGGAACCCGCAGATTGTCTTCCAGTACGACGAACTCTCCGCTGTTGAGCCGCAGCAGATCGGTGCCGGTCACCGCGATATAGACATTGCGGGGAACCTGGAGGCCGCGCATTTCGCGGCGGAAGTGTCGACAGCTGTAAACGATTTCGCGCGGCACGAAGCCGTCCGCGAGAATCTTGCCCTCGTGATACACATCGCGGAGAAAGAGATTCAGCGCCGTGATGCGCTGGGTTAATCCTTTTTCAATGCGTTCCCATTCGCTGGCCGTAATAATGCGAGGCAGCAGATCGTAGGGAAAGATGCGCTCGGTGCCTTCATCGCGTCCGTACACCGTGAAGGTGATTCCCTGCATCAGGAAAGACAGATCGGCGGATCGCTTGCGCCGGTGGAGCTCTTCCTTGGGCAATTGTGAGAAGGTGCTCAGCATGGACTCGTAGTGGGGGCGCACCACTCCCTGATCGTCGAACATCTCGTCAAACGCGCCGTCGAGAAAGTACTCATCGAGCGTCGGGTCTTTGCGGCGTGGCCTTACGATGCTCGGCATTTGCGTCCGGACTTCACTATTGGTCGCCATCTTCGCTGGCCTCTTCGGTGATTACGGTGAACTGCGTAAGTTCGGCAACTCCAAAAGAAGTGGTAAGGGCGACGTCGGACGCGTCGCGCCCAACAGCCATTAAAACTCGCCCAATTCGCGGAATGTTATGCCTGGCGTCGAACGTCCACCAGCGATGATCGAGATATACCTCGAACCAGGCGCTAAAATCCATGGGGCCGGAAGCGGGGAAGCCGATATCTCCCAGATAGCCGGTCGCGTAGCGTGCCGGAATATTGAGCGCGCGGCAAAACGTGACGGCCAGGTGCTGGAAGTCGCGGCAGACCCCGACCCGCTCCGTAAAAGTATCGAGCGCAGTCCGCGTGGGGCGGGCGAAGTTATACCCGAACCGGATGCGTGCATTAACCCAACTGCACACAGCATAGACGCGCGCCCAGCCGGGAGAGATGTGGCCGAACAGGTCGAACGCAATGCCGGAGAGTTGATCCACTTCGCAATAGCGGCTATTCAGCAGGTAGATGAGGGTTTCATTCGGAAGTTCTTCGATTGGAATTTCGCGCGCGCCAGTGTTGATGGCGTCCGGCTCGCCACTGTCGCGGATGAGGGCTGCTCCGTAGAGGCGCAGGTCGCCCTGGGGCGCGAAAATGCGCGAACAGATATTGCCGAATGAGTCCTGGTATTCCGGGACGGGAACGAGGGGTTCGACCCACAGCTTGTCGGGTTGGACCAGGTCGGCGTGGCGCGAGGGGTGGACGTGCAGCATCGCCACGATGGAAGTCGGGGCGGGAAGAGAGAAACGCATATCGTAGCCTAAACGTATCAACATGAAGGTAGTGCCCTCTCGCTGGAATCGCCCGCGCTACTTTCAATGTAAGATCTCGCCGCAAATCCTTGGTCGACAGAATTTGTGGGAGATGTTCCCGAATGTATCAGACTTTCCAGCATTCATTTCTAAGTTTGCGCAGAATTTCCAGCGATTTTCGAGCTTGCGAGTTTACGATTGAGTCAAACCAGCCGGGTTCTTTCAAGGAGAAGCATGACGTATTGTGTGGGCATCATGACCCACGAAGGGTTGATTCTTGCATCCGACTCACGCACCAATGCCGGGTACGACCAGGTGAATACATGTCGTAAGATGCACACTTTTGTGGAACCGGGACAGCGCGCGTTTGTTATTTTGACCAGCGGCAGCCTGTCCCTGACGCAGTCGGTCATTACGCTGCTTCGTGATGATTTTGAAGCAGGCAGGGGATTGGCCCGGGTAGCAACCATGTACGCCGCAGCCCGCGTGGTAGGCGATGCGGTGCGGCGCGTTTCTGAACTGGACCGGGCTGCCCTGGAGCGCGACGACTACAACTTCAATATTCACCTGGTGTTGGGCGGCCAGGTGAAGGGCGAGAGACCGGACCTCTACCTCATCTATCCCCAGGGAAATCCTTTGAACGCGACGCAGGACTCTCCCTATCTGCAGATTGGAGAGGTCAAGTATGGGCGGCCGATTCTCGATCGTGGCATCGTGTACGGATCGACGACGCTGGAGGTCGCGGCCAAGTATGCGCTGCTTTCTTTTGATGCCGCAATGCGCTCCAACATTACGGTCGGTCCGCCAGTGGAGTTGCTCGTGTATCGCAACGACTCCCTGGATCTGAATTGCTATCGCAGGTTCAAGGCGGATGATCTGGAGTTGCAGACGATTCATGCGCAATGGGAACAGTCGCTGCGCCGGGCGGTTGAGGACCTGCCGGATATTCGCTTCGACGGACACCCGGGATCGGACTGCCGGCCCGCCTATTTTTCCGGCAGTTCTGTCGTGCAGAGCAAAGCGTGAGCATGGAGCGCTTTGCTCTCGGGGCGCAGCAGCCTTATTGCTGGCCGGTGCGAAGAAATTTCTGGTACCGGGCCGCATACTCCGCTTTATACTGCTCGATTGCTCGATCGTAGCTCAACGCCTCGGTGCCCGCCTTTTTCCGCCAATCGATTTGCACCTGGCTGACGTTCGCGGGCAGCTGCACCATGTTGCTCTGGATCGGCAAGTGTTTGCCGTCAACGATCACTGCCTGCGTTTCCATAAACCAGGGCAGATGGAGAACGATGTGTTGCGGTGCGTCGACAAACGACGCATGCAGCGTCAGGTCAGCGCGGCTCGGGCTGACGAACTTCAATGTACAGTCCACGGTGCCGAAATTGGTCGGAGCGCGATCGATCTGAATCTGACTTCCTGGGCGCACCCATTCCGGCGACAGTGCGGAGAATAAATGTAGATCGGAGCCTTGTTCGCGCACCATCATGTTCCGCAGAAAAATACGGTACCGCGCCGCGTACCAGCCGTGGGGCGACAGGTTGTGACCGAAGTCCCGGTCACCCCATGGATGGACAGTGGTTTCAAAGCCAGCCTGGGTAGAGCTGGTATGAACGAGCTCCGCGTAAAGTGTTTCCACGGCTTGCATCTGATCGCCCCGCAAGAGCTCGGTTTCCATGTCGGCGTACGCTTCATAGTCGTGCAGGTAGTGGCCGTCATCGTACGTCATTATGCCTTCCTGATATTTGGCTCGGGTCGCCTTCAGCGTGGCCGTCACCATCGGGTCGTCGGGAGACAGAACGATGCCGGGATAGGAGCCAAGCATGTTGCCCCAATCCTGTCCATGCTGTCCGTCGAGGCCGGGAGGAATGTATCCGCCGGTTTGTGAAGTGACCTGATCGAGCACCTTGACTAACGCGGCGCGATAGCTGTCATACTCCTGCTGAAACTTCTCTGCGTCCGCCTGGTTTCCGGTCGCTTTCGCCAGGATCACGGCGTTGCGCAGTCCATCGAGCGCCCAGAAATTATGGCCGGTCACATGGCCGGTGAGCCGCTCATTATCTCCGGGCCGCGTGGCAGGCATCAGGTGCAGTGGGTCGCTTTCTCGAGCCTGCTGCAGCCAGGCCACGGCCTTGACCACGGAAGGGAAGACCTGCTCCGCAAACTGCTGATCATGCGTGATCGAATAATGCTGGCCATAGGCCCAGAGAACCTGGCCGATTCCGTCGAACTGGCCACCTTGGGAGACGAAGTTGCCGTCCGGCTGCTGCCATTGCGCGAAGAAGTCCAACGCCTGGCGAGCATACGTCGGATAGCCGGAGATGTCGTACATGCGGACGATAAACGATGAGTCGCGCAGCCAGAAGGCGTGATAGTGGAAATCGTTTACGGTCTGGATGTAGTTGTCGCCCACCTTATTGCGAGCGATCAGGTCATAGATCAAGCTTGCTTTGAAGGTATTGTTAACTTTCTCTTCCGGCACCTGGATGCCGAGGCCGGCGTTGAGAATTCCGTTCCAGAAGTCCACGATCCGGGGCAGATACTCATCAAATCCAGCGGACTGGACCCTGGCCGCATCGGGGGAACCCGCTGCGACAGGCACCACCGGCAGCTTCCAGTCCAGGGTGATTTTCTGGCCGGGTTGCAGAGCCAGTCGATATTGCACGATCCCCACCGGCGTTGTGGGAAGGATCTGCAACGCGCGCGGTTCCAGTACGCCCGACGGGCTGCCGTCGGTTTTCAACGTGTATCGCACCGTGCGAGGCGTCGAGTCCGGAAAGTAGTAAAGCACGTTGCCATCGCGCTGTATCGACTGCTGGTCGGAGCTGTATTTCCAGGCCGGATCATACTCAACACCCATCTGGCTATAGCTTCCGGGGCGAGCGCCTGTCGCGGGTCGCTTGTATCTGTTATCCGGAAGACCGTTGATCGAGTTGACCTGCCCCTCATAGCGCATTCCGGTGGAAATCCAGGCTGTGGTTGGAATTTTGTTTTGGTTCTCGATGCGAACTCGAATAAAGTCGACCAGCGTGCCGGAAGAAGTTCCATCCAGTGTGGCTGCAAAGGCCGTGAAGTCGTAGCGGATGCCGTCTCGAACGAAACCGTATTCGACCACCGGCAGATAGCCGTTCTTCAGGGTCTTGACACGCTGCGCGATAGCAACTTCCGGATTGCCGGTAAAGAACATCAACTCACCATAGCCGGTGTAGAAGAAGCCTTCCGGCGAAATCAACGTCGCCGTGGGCGCGTCCATCACTCCAATCTCGTCGGTCGGGTGGCTGTAATAGGAAAACGGGCCGGTGCCCTGATCGATGGAGGGATTGACCATTTGCGCAGACAGTTTCGCAGACAGTGAAAGCGAGGCTGCGAGACACAAACAAACCGGCACGCGTTTCGCAGATAATGACCGGCAGACCAGGGAGACATGCCGCAGCAGGCGCGACGCGGTGGAGAGTTGCATAGACCCTCGCTTGTACATGGATTGAAAGTTGACCTTCACAAATACTATATGCGGCGCGATCTCGACGCGTTGACGGAGCGCTGTCTGCGGGGTTGCGGATTCAGCGGATTCGCATTTAGAGCGCAATGAATTCGCCGGAGGGAATAGGTTTGGTACCCATTTTTCCTCGCAAATTTATCAAATGTTCTTGCGGATGCCGCCAGAACATTGGATAATCGTGGCGAGAGACGGTACCTGCGAGCACTTATCTGTGACCCGATATAACCGTCAAGATGTTCTGCGGATTCTGCGAGTTTCCACCCGCCAACTGCAAGCCTGGGAGCGGGCCGGCCTAGTCGACACTCTAGAAACCTACACATTCCAGCAACTCTCGCAGCTCAGAAAGCTTCGACTTTTGTCGTTGCGGCGGATTCCCAGTTCGCGCATTTCGGCTTCGGTCGCGGCGATGCAGCGCGTCTCTGGAATGACCAACCCTCTGCTGGAAGCCGG
Organism: uncultured Acidobacteriota bacterium; assembly: GCA_963756315.1. Lineage (GTDB taxonomy): Bacteria > Acidobacteriota > Terriglobia > Terriglobales > Acidobacteriaceae > JAKAAZ01. The sequence continues at coordinate 475,928 of CAVWNI010000008.1, read as the reverse complement.
CGTGGTGCATGTCGGCAGCCGGGTGGTGTTCCGCCATCAGGGCGCCATCGTCGACCCGCTATCGAGGCAACTTGTATTTGATTTCGAAGGTCGCAATCCCAACGGCCTCTGCATGATCGTGGGAGAAGCTGCCAGCCAGAGGTATCGTGAAGCGCAGGCCGCCGAACTCTTTTATGCAGCCGTACGGATGGAGGATGAGCAGGGTGTGCTGGGGCAGGCGATCCAGCTGTACACCCGCGCCATCGAATTGCATCCCGCGCATGCGGCCGCGCTGATCAATCTGGGAACCATTTATTACAATCAGCGCCAATATCCCCAGGCGGAAGAAGCCTATCGCCGGGCAACGCAGGCCGATCCAAACTATGCCCTGGCATTTTTTGATCTAGGCAATGCTTTGGATGAGCTGCAGCGTTTGCCGGAGGCGATCGAGGCCTACCGGGCAGCCATTCGCCTGGTGTCAAGATACGCCGATGCGCACTACAACCTGGCCCTGGCCTACGAGCGCACCGGCGAGCATCGCAAGGCGATACCCCATTGGATGATGTACGGCAAGCTGGATCCAACCGGCCCATGGTCGAACCACGCTCGCGGACAGGCCCGCCGCCTGATCGAAGCCGATCACCTGCAGATCGTCTCTCGTCGCTGAATCAGCTAAACTGGAGCGGCAGGGCAATTCGAAGCCAAGATTCCATACAACGAGGCATCCCAATGGCGTCCAATGAGCAAACTGACACTCGCCATTCCGACTTGACGAACGCGAGCCTTCATGGCGCCGGAAACGACGCGATGCCCAGCACCCTGCGCAAATTTAAATCGACCGCGCCCCTCAATTACAAGTCTCCGAAGCCTGTGCGTGTTCCCGATCCGCCCCGCTCCAATAAAGAAGACTAATCCGGGTTGATACTGGATTATGCCGAATTCCATCCAGGCACTGGGCGTCTTCCTCATTCTTCTTCCAGGGTTTACCTGCGCCTATATCGCGCAACAGCTGGCCACGCGTCCAAAACAAACGGAACTGGACAAGGTGGTGGAAGCCCTTCTGTTCAGCCTGGTGCTGTACATTGCCATCGGGCCGTTCTTTCATTTTGCGCTGCCCGTGGGCTGGCGCCAGGCAGCGTCCGGTGCAGCGGGCGACTATCTTGTCGTTGTCGAGTGGAAGGAACTGGCGTCGCTGGCTGGCGCCGCTGTGCTCCTTGGAATCCTCTTCGCGGCCAACCTGAATCATGACTGGATTTTGTCTGTTCTGCGAAAAATAGGGGTCACAGAGCGTACATCCAGAACGTCGATCTGGAGCGATACGTTTCAGGAAATTGTTGGCGGCACCACGGTGCAGGTGGTGCTTGCGGATGACAGAACCGTCAGCGGCTGGGTCCATTATTATTCGGACGATTCCGGAGATTCCTCGCTCTTTTTGGAAAAGGCGGAATGGATCGACGAGAACAATCAGAAAATACCCATCCCCGGGCCAGGAATTCTTTTGATGCCTGCAGCAGGAATCAAGTATGTGATGTTTCTCGACCCGGAAACCACAGACGCTGACGAAAAGCGGAATTGATCCGACTCGCTACTCTTTGACCTATAGATGGCTTGCTAAAATCATATCTGTCATGCCAGCGACCTCAACCGTCTCTCCTGAAGTTCTTGCGAAGTACGAGCCAGTGATTGGGCTGGAAGTGCATGTCCAGCTGCTGACAGAAACCAAAGCTTTCTGCGGCTGCTCCGCGCGCTTTGGCTCCGCGCCCAATACGCAGGTGTGCCCGGTTTGCCTGGGGTTGCCGGGCGCGCTGCCGGTTCTGAATCGACGGGCGGTGGAATTCGCCACCCTGGCCGCCATGGCGTTGCATTGCCGGATCAACGAAACTTCCATCTTCGCCCGCAAGAATTATTTCTATCCCGATCTGCCCAAGGGCTATCAGATTTCGCAGTTTGACAAGCCGCTGGGGGAGCATGGCTGGATTGACGTGCCCGCGGCTGTCGGCACCAAGCGCATCGGCATTACGCGGCTGCATATGGAAGAGGACGCCGGCAAAAGCATGCACGACGGCTTCCGCGACTCGCGCGAGCGAACCTACATTGACCTGAACCGCTGCGGCACGCCGCTGGTGGAAATCGTCAGCGAACCCGATATCCGTTCCGCCGAAGAGGCATACGAGTATCTGACACGCATCAAGGAAATCCTGCTGTACACCGCCGTCAGCGACTGCAATATGGAAGAAGGCTCGCTGCGCTGCGATGCCAACGTAAGTGTGCGGCTGAAGGGCGCGGAAAAGTTTGGCACCAAGGCGGAAGTAAAAAACGTGAACAGCTTCCGGTTCGTGCGCGCCGCGCTGGAATATGAAATCGAGCGGCAGATCGAAGTGATTGAGTCGGGCGCCCGCGTAGTCCAGGAATCGCGGCTCTACAACGCCGGCGAAGGCCGCACCTACTCCATGCGTTCCAAGGAGCAGGCGCATGACTACCGTTATTTCCCCGACCCCGACCTGCCCCCTTTGGTGGTCAGCAAAGCCTGGCAGGAAGAGATTCGAGCCGCCATGCCGGAGCTGCCCGAAGCGCGCCGCGAACGCATGATTGCCGAATATGAAATCACCGCGCAGGACGCGCAGGTGCTCACCAGCAGCCGCGAGTTTGCCGACCAGTTTGAGCAGGCAGCCAAAGCAGCAAAAAGCCCCAAGCGCGTGGCGAACCTGGTGCAGGGGGAGCTGGCAGGTCGGCTGAAGGCAGCCGGTTTGGAACTCGCCCAGTCGCCCATCTCCATGGCCGGAATTGCACAGGCTGCCGACCTGACCGAGAGCGGCGCGCTGTCGAGCAAGATGCTGAAGCAACTGTTCGACCGATGCTTTGAGACCGGCGAAGATTTCTCGGTAGTCTACGAACGCGAAAAGCCGCAGCAGATCAGTGATTCATCGGCACTGGAAAAAATGATCGACGAAGTCATCGCCGCCAGTCCGAAGCAGGTGGAACAATATCGCGGCGGCAAAAAGACCGTGTCGGCATTTTTCGTCGGCCAGGTGATGAAGCTGTCCAGGGGGCAGGCGAATCCCGCGTTGCTGAATGAATTGGTCACGAGAAAATTGGATGGCTGAGCCGTCGCGCATTGCTCGTGTAGAGGAAGTGGGCGCAGAAGAGACGGCCCGAACCTACGCCGCGTTCTGCGAGCTGCGGGCAGGGCGTCCGGTCATGGCGACAGTCGAGAGCTTCACAGAATGGGTCAACCATACGCAGCGGCCCGAAGGCTATCGCGTGGTAGCTGCCTTTCTTCCTGGTGATCCTGATGCGGTTGCCGCTGCTGGATTTCGCGTGCAGCATCAGCTCTCAAAGGCTCGGTTTCTTTACGTCGACGATCTGGTGACACTGCCATCCCATCGCGGAAGTGGCCACGCCGGCCTGATCTTCGAATGGCTGGTGGAGGAAGCCCATCGCCAGGGCTGCGAACAATTGCATCTGGATTCAGGACACCAGCGCTTTGACGCGCACCGGTTTTACCTGAAGCATGGCATGGTCATGAAAGCCCATCACTTCAGCATGGATGTCTGATTCAAACCCGCTCGTCCGCGTCTTTTTTGATGACCATGTCCATTACCAGTGGAATGGTAGTGAGCGCCCCAACCAACACCAGGGCCCACGCGGCGGATTTCCGTTGATCGTCGTCAAATTTCGGAGAGAACAAAAGTCCCAGCCCAAAACCGAGGGCGACGCGGGTTCCGGCAAGAAGCATGATTTCTGGAAGCGTGACCTTGCGTTCGATCATGAGATCAATCTACTCGCTTTCCGGCGGCGGCGTCGCCCGCAACGGGAAGCTTTCGGGCCCAGAAGTCTGGGACTGGAGAATTCTGCCTGACACGCGACTAGGCTATCGCTTCGGAGAACAGGAAATCTTTCGGCCAGTCGGTTTTGTAGCCGGCTTTTCGCAGCAGAGAACTCAACTGTGCCCAGTGGCGCATCGAGTGCAACAAAATATGCGCGAACAGCTTGCGCCGGGACGCGTGCAGCGTTCCCGCAGAAACGGTTTGCAGGGCGATCACCTCTCCGAGCGCGGTATCGTCCGCATGCGACAAAAATCGGCTCAGATTGCGCATTGCCTGGCTGTGGATGGCGAATAAATCATCCAGCGAGCCGGCGGGAATAGCGTCATACGCGACGACTTCTTCGCCGTTGAGGCGTTGCGAGTGACGCAGCTCGACCGCAAAGATATGTTTCAGCAGTCCGCGAACCGTGCCGCTGTTGTAAATCCCACACGGCACTTCCAGCGCAGCCGGGTTGGCTGCGAACCATGTGTGCCACTTGCCGGTCGCCGTTTCGTTGTCGGCCAGCAGTTCCTGCAATGTGATCGCTGCGGACATTATGCCCCCTCCTTGCCTTTGTCCAACGCGCGATGCGCAATATCGCGCCGGTAATACATTCCGTCAAAGTGAATTTTGCTCAACGCTGCATAGGCATGGTGGCAGGCCGACTCCAAGGAGTCAGCGATCGCCGTCACGGCCAGGACACGGCCGCCGGCGGTGACAAGCTGGCCGTCATTGCGCGCGGTGCCCGCATGAAAGATGGTGACGCCTTGTTCCTGCGCGGCTTCTTCCAATCCGGTAATCGGATGCCCGGTCTGGACACTGCCCGGATAACCCTGCGACGCGGCGATGACCGTGACCGAAGGCCGGCTGCTCCCTTGGAGTTTCACCTGATCGAGACGGCCGTCGACAGCCGCCTCCATTGCCTCCAGCAATGCGCCATCCTGCAGGCGGGGAAGAATCGCCTCCGTCTCTGGATCGCCAAATCGGGTATTGAATTCAAGCAGCATCGGACCCCGCGCCGTCATCATCAAGCCACAATAGAGGACGCCCGAAAATGGTGCGCCTTCCGCGGCCATGCCGTCGATGACCGGCTGCGCAATGTGGTGCACCAACCAGTCCCGCATCTCGGGCGCAAGCAACGCGTCGGTCGAATAGGCGCCCATGCCGCCGGTGTTCAACCCGGTATCTCCTTCACCGATGCGCTTATGGTCCTGGGCAGCGACAAGAGGCAGAACATGGGTCCCGTCTGAGATAACAAGCCATGATATTTCCTCGCCTGTAAGAAATTCCTCAAGTATAACTTGATGCTGAGCGTCGCCCAATAACTGGCCGCTCAGCATCTGCGCTGCGGCCTCTTCCGCGGCCTGTTTCGACTCGCAGATGATCACGCCTTTGCCGGCCGCAAGGCCGTCGGCCTTCACAACAATCGGCGCGTGGAAATGCGCCAGCGCGTCGGGCAGTTCCTTCACGGATTCGCAGACCGCGTAGTGCGCCGTCGGCAGGTGATGCCGCTGCATAAATTCTTTGGCGAAAACCTTGCTCGTTTCCAGCATAGCCGCGCGCCGGGTTGGACCGAAGACGCGCATCCCTCGACGCGTAAGTTCATCGACCAGTCCCAGGCTCAGCGGAACTTCCGGGCCGACGACGGTCAGGTCCGGCTGCTCGGCCGCGGCTACGCGCACCAGGTCGTCCAGGTCTTTCTGGTTGACCGGGACGCAGCGTGCCAGCGCCGCGATGCCGCCATTTCCCGGCGCACAGACTACTTCCTGCACGCGAGGCGATCGGGCGATGGCCCAGACCAGCGCGTGTTCGCGACCGCCGCCGCCGATGACAAGAACCTTCATGCGTACACTTGCTCCTTGGTATAAAAACAGGGTATCAGTCCGGAACGCCGTGTGCGTCCCGGCAAGCACACCGAAAGGTTGCGATGAGCACTGCTGGGACGGCCCCGTACCATCTCGAGCGTTTTGTTGAGGCGCAGGCGCCAGTGTATGCGCAGGTATGTGCGGAGCTGAGCCGCGGCCAGAAAACCGGCCACTGGATGTGGTTCATCTTCCCGCAAATCCGCGGCCTCGGTTCCAGCGCGATGGCCCAAACCTATGCCATCACTTCTCGCGAGGAGGCGATCGCGTACCTCGCGCATCCTCTTCTGGGAGCGCGGCTGCGGGAGTGCGCACGACTGGTCGTGGATGTGGACGGAAAGTCCATCGATCAGATTCTTGGCTATCCCGACAACCTGAAGTTCCAGTCCTCCATGACGCTGTTTGCGCATGCCACCGACGACAATGCAATCTTTCTCGAAGCATTGAAGAAATATTTCGGCGGCGCATTGGATCCGCAGACGCTGACGCGAGTGTAGCGGGCAAAACGCGGATCGATACCGCCCGCCCGCGTGCCGGCTATCCGGCGTTGCCGTTGGCGGCATCTGGAACCTGGCTCCGTGCTTCCGGCTTTTCCGGAGTTTCCCATTTCAGCGGAGGGAAACCGACAATGTCGTAGGTACTCGACGCAATGCCGATGTTGGCCTGCTCAAAGCCGGAGAGAATGTCGCGGCTGATGCGATCCTTGAGCTTGCGGATGGCATGAGTGCTGCACAGGAAGCGAATGGTCAACTCTACCCAGTTGTCGGTGATGCGCAAAAATACGCAAGGCTCCAGATCCGGCGCTTCAATAAAGTAGCGCTGATGCAGCCGCTCCAGCTCCTGCTGCGCCATTCCGGCAATATCCCGTGTGTGCCGCCGCACAGCCTCCAGCATGATCTCTTCTGCCCGGCGGCGATCGTCCTTGTAAGAGATGGGCAGGTGCATCTCCTCCCAGATGTAGGGAAAGTCGCGGGTGTAGTTGTATACGGGCTCTTCGAATATCTGCGCATTCGAAATGGTGACGATGCGCCCGGAGTATTGGCGGCTTTGCACCCACATTCCGGGATCCTGCTGCTGTACCGACGGCGGTTCGCCCATTTCCATAATCACCGTCTGGATAAAATTCAACGCGATGACATCTCCGCGTACTCCGCCCATACTGATGCGATCGCCGACGTTGAAGGTCTTGCCGCGCAGGATCACAAAGTATCCTGCAAAGCTGGTGACGACTTTCTGCAGCGCGAACGCCAGGCCCGCGCCCACCAGTCCCAGGCCGGTGGCCAGCCGCGTGGGATTGTCGAACCAGATGGAGAGGAAGCCAATCACCGCCAGCAGAAACATGGCCAGGCTGATGCCCTGGCGAGTCCAGAAGGCTGTGCGTTGGCGGCTTTCTCCAACCTTGTGCGCGATGAGGCGAAGAGCCTTGCCCAGCGCGTACACGATCAGGAAAAAGATGACGGTGAGAAGCAGCTTGCGGGCATTGTCCAAATTGAGGCCAAGCAGTTTGACCCCGCCGATCTGCAGGCTGTGATTGACACCGACAAATTGGATGAAGGTTCGACCCACGCAGGAAACTTCCTTCCGACCCTGTAGGATGCCGATGCCGACCTGTCAGATGCGTGGCATTGCCGGGGCTCAACAGGAATGGAAACCATCCACGACGAGACAGCGAACGGCACGGTCTACCGAGGACTTGACCTAATTTGCCCACATATCGGCTTCATCGATGTACTCGCTTACCGTGGCTGTGCCGCCCGTTACCGGGGTCGCATCGAGTTGAAACTGGAAGCCACTTACGGAATGCCATCCGGGATGGATGGGGCCTGCGGGCTCTGTCCGGTTCAGCGCGTAGGTCGTTCCATTCAGCGTGATTGAGTCGTAGTACAAACATTCCGTGCCGCCGCAGTTGGTGTCGCCAATCACGCGATGGTCTGCAAACTGTAGATGGTTCCACGTGCCAAACGTTGGCCCCGTGGTTACATTCGTATCCACCCAGGTGTTTTTTCCCTGGTTCCAAATCTGCCATTTCCCTGTGCGTTGGTTCCACTGCACGCCCCACATGATGTTTAGCTGGTTCGTAGCGTCGAACAGGAACGCGTCGTATTCCAGCGATGCCACGTGCGAGGAACTAACGGGATATACCCAGAAATCCGTGTTCATTTGCGTGCAGGCCTCACAGCCCTTCATCTTGTAGGGCCACAGAACGTCGGTGAAGAATTGCGGCGAATCGACGGTTTCCGTTACCAGCATGGATGCTCCGTCGACGGATGGATTGGCATTCTTGATTGTCTGGCTCGTGGAAACCGGCACACCCTTTCCGCCCGGATGACATTCCGGCTGCGCACAGGTGCTCCAGTGAGCCAGGGAGTCGTCCGCATTGGTTACCGCAATCCTGCTTCCCGGTGGGGGTGTTGCAGCCTGCGGCGATCCTTCCTGCAGCGCCGGTGTGCCGGACACTGTGGCCGGGCGAAGGGCATGGGCATGCGGTACACACACAACCACCGCAGCAATCACGAAAAAGGAAAAGGTGGCGCGCATCGGTAGGAACCTAAAGGAGGGTTGGATGGTCGCAACGCGGCGCCAGATGTCCGGAACTGTATGCGGCCGCTCAACTTTGCGGACAATATGGGATGGTGACGGTCTATCGTGTCTTTATGCGATCGCCGTGGCGTCGCGCAATGCAACGATGGATCACGACCTGTGTCTGAGATTTTCTGAGGAGGTTGAATGGCGTTTCGCGCGACATTTCTTGTGGCGATGGCGTGGTGCGTACTTCTTTCACCGGCAGCCTCGCCCCAGACTCACGGGGATGTTCAACTCTGGCTGACCAACCAGGATGAATCGGCGTTGTTTGCTCGCCAGCCAATCCCTTTGCATTTCACCACACAGAATCATCCACTCCCCACCATCGAGGTGAACGATCAACTTAAGCTTCAAACCATTGATGGTTTCGGTTTTGCCCTGACGGGCGGCAGCGCTCAGTTGTTGATGCGCATGGATCCTGACCAAAGAATTGTCCTTCTGAAGCACCTGTTTTCGACGGAAGGAAACAGCATTGGCGTCTCCTATTTGAGAGTCAGCATCGGATCGTCCGACATGGACGATCATGTGTACTCCTTCGACGATTTACCGCCTGGAAAGACGGATGTCCACTTAGCCAAATTCACCCTTGCGCCGATCGAGGACACTGTAATTCCGGCGCTGCGGGAAATCCTCACGATCAATCCAAAGATTCAGATCGTCGCTTCTCCGTGGTCGGCGCCGGCATGGATGAAGACCAACGACAACACCATGGCTGGCAGCCTCAGGGCAAAGTATTCGAAAACTTACGCAAATTATTTTGTGAAGTATATCCAGGGGATGAAGGCGGCGGGGATACCGATCCACGCGATTACCGTGCAGAATGAGCCTTTGAACCCCAAGAACAATCCCAGCATGCTGATGCTTGCTCCACAGCAGGACAATTTCATCGTCAAGTATCTTGCGCCGGCCCTGCAAAAAGCTGGAATCAAAACCGCCATACTTCTGTATGACCATAACCCCGACGTTCCATCCTATTCACTATCGATCTTGAAAAATCCCAAAGCTTACAACGACGTCGCCGGCACGGCGTTTCACTTATATGCTGGCAAAACGAGCACCTTCACCATGGTGCATGACGCCTACCCAAACAAAAATCTCTATATGACGGAGCAGTGGGTCACGGGAAAACCTGGCGCAGCCACCATGGATATTGCAGAACCGGTCAGCCGGGTGGTGATCGGGTCCACCCGGAACTGGAGCCGGAATGTTCTGCTGTGGAACCTGGCCGCCGATTCCAACGATGGACCGCACACCAACGGGGGCTGTACCCAGTGCCAGGGAGCGATTACATTGGACGGCGACAAGGTGACCTTCAATCTGGCCTATTACACGATCGCCCAGTTTTCAAAATTTGTACGGCCAGGTTCGGTGCGGATCGGATCCAACGACTTGAATCAGCTGACCAATGTGGCGTTCCTTGCTCCCGATGCGAACATGGTGCTCGTGGTGGCGAATACAGGAAGTTCGCTGCAGACATTCAACATTCGCTATCGAGGCAATACGATCACGGCATCGTTGCAGGCCGGTTCAGTGGGAACGTACATCTGGCCACCCGCATGAACCGGTATGGCACATGCGCCGCACCACGTCCTGTTCAGGCCAGGTCCGCGCGGCCGACGGTCGTCTCCGGCGCGTCGGCCTCGGCCAGCAATGCGTGCAGGTCAAGCGGTAGGGTGACCATCGCTAGGTCACCGGCTGGAGTCCGCGGCCATTTCTCGACGGGCAGGTCCCAATACAGCTCGACTCCATTGTTGTCAGGATCGCGAAGGTAGAGCGCATGGCTCACACCGTGGTCGGCTGCGCCCTCCAGCGGGATGCCGGCCCGGAGCAGTCGGCGCAGCGCGTCGGCCAGCTCAGCCCGGGTGGGATACAGGATTGCCAGATGATAGAGGCCGGTCGTGCCCGGCGCCGGAGCCTGCCCGTGTTGACTTTCCCAGGTGTTCAGGCCGATGTGGTGGTGATATCCGCCAGCCGATAAAAACGCCGCAGAATTACCGATGCGCTGCGTGACGGTGAATCCCAACACGTCTCGATAGAAGGCCAGTGCGCGATCCAGGTCAGCCACCTTCAGGTGAACATGTCCGATGCGGGTTTGTGGATGAATAGAGGACACAATGCTCAGATGATAGAGGAAGGCAAAAGATGCGACGCCCGACGTCTTCTGTGCCAGAATGATGATCCCCGGCAGTAGGATGGCGCCACTTTCCCTTCTTCACCTTCCGGCGCTAACATAGAAACAGGCGGTGACCTGCCGTCGAATTGCCATGCTCTTCCTGCCCAAGGTTCGTTTCCTGAAACGCTGGCACCGCGGCAAGCCCGATCGCGGGTAAAGGTTGCCGTATTCCTCATTTCTCAAGTCGGAGTCGTAGAATCATTACGACACATTCCTGATTCGTCGGGCGGCTTTGTGCCTGCCCGCCACGCCTTTTGAGGGAGCGATCATCATGAACAGTTTTCACAGCCGGTCGGAATTGAAATCCGGCAACCAGACCTATGAAATTTTCAAGCTGAGCGTGCTGGAAAAGCACGGCGTTTCGCTGGCAAGCCTGCCATACTCTCTGCGCATCCTGCTCGAGAATCTGTTGCGCCACGAAGACGGCAAGAGCGTGACCGCGGAAGATATCGAATTTCTCGCCAACTGGGACGCGAAGGCCGAGCCATCGCGGGAAATTGCCTACATGCCTGCCCGTGTGCTGATGCAGGATTTCACCGGCGTGCCCGCTGTCGTTGACTTGGCGGCGATGCGCGATGCCATGCGCGCTCTCGGCGGCGATCCGGAGAAGATCAATCCTCTGCAGCCTGCCGAGCTGGTCATTGACCACTCGGTACAGGTCGACCAGTACGGTACCGGCGATTCGTATCAAATCAATTCGTTGCTGGAATACCAGCGCAACGTGGAGCGTTACGCTTTTCTAAAGTGGGGTCAAACTGCGTTTCATAACTTTTCCGCGGTGCCCCCGGGCATGGGAATCTGCCACCAGGTGAACCTGGAGTATCTGGCGCGGGTCGTGTTCACCACTCGGCCAAACGCGAAGGGTGTCGTGCAGGCGTATCCGGACACGCTGGTCGGAACGGATTCCCACACGACCATGATCAATGGTCTGGGCGTGCTGGGCTGGGGCGTCGGCGGCATTGAAGCAGAAGCCGCAATGCTGGGCCAGCCGGTTTCCATGCTGGTTCCGCAGGTAGTGGGATTGAAGCTGGCAGGCAAACTGCGCGAAGGAACCACGGCAACCGACCTGGTGCTGACCGTAACCGAGATGCTGCGTAAGCATGGCGTCGTCGGCAAATTTGTGGAGTTTTACGGCGCCGGCATCAGCGAGCTTTCGCTCGCCGACCGCGCGACCATTGGCAACATGGCTCCGGAGTATGGCGCGACCTGCGGCATCTTTCCGGTGGATGCGGAAACCCTGCGATACCTCAAACTGACCGGACGAAGTGATGAGCAGATCGCGCTGGTCGAGGCCTATTACAAGGAGCAGGGCCTGTTCCACACGCCGGATGCGCCGGAGGCAAAATATTCCGCGACGCTGTCGCTCGATCTTGCCACGGTAGAACCCAGCGTGGCTGGACCGAAGCGGCCACAGGATCGCGTTCTCTTGAAGGATGCGCCTGGCAGCTTCAAGAAACATCTGCCGGCATTAAAGGGACCCCATGCCCACGCCAACGGAGAACGCCAGGTGCAGCGCTGGGACGGGGAAGGCGGTCATCCCTCTGTCAACGGAAATTCGGCGACAGGCGCGGCGGAACCGGGCCATGCGGCCTCCATCCACGACCGCTTTGGAGTGGACGTCAATAAATATCTCGACGACGGATCGATCGTCATCGCGGCGATTACCAGCTGCACCAATACCTCCAATCCCTCGGTGATGCTGGCTGCGGGTCTGCTGGCGAAGAAGGCGGTGGAAAAGGGACTGAAAGTTCCACCGTGGGTAAAGAGTTCGCTGGCGCCGGGTTCGCGTGTGGTTGCGGATTATTACGACAAAGCCGGATTGACGAAATATCTCGACCAGTTGCGATTCAACATCGTCGGCTACGGCTGCACGACCTGCATCGGAAACTCCGGCCCGTTGCCTCCGGATGTAGGCAAAGCCATTGAAGATCATGGATTGGTAGCTGTTTCTGTACTCAGCGGAAACCGGAATTTTGAAGGCCGCATCAATTCCGAAGTGCGCGCGAATTATTTGATGTCGCCTCCGCTGGTGGTGGCGTATGCGCTCGCCGGCCGCATCGATCATGATTTCGACCACGACTCGCTGGGAAAAGATAAGCACGGCAAACCCGTCTACCTGCGAGACATTTGGCCGTCGCAGCAGGAAGTGCAGAACACGCTGGCCGGCTCGATCGACTCCGGCATGTTCCGTAAACAGTATTCAACCGTGAGCGAGGGCGACAGCAACTGGCAGAACCTCAAGTTTCCCTCCGGCAACACCTACGGCTGGGAGGCGAAGTCGACCTACATTCGTCAGGCGCCGTACTTCGACGGAATGAAAGCTGCCCCCGCGGCGGTTGAAGATATCCATGACGCGCGCGTCCTGGCGGTGCTGGGCGACAGCGTGACCACGGACCATATTTCTCCGGCAGGCTCAATCAAACTGAATGGCCCGGCAGGGAAGTATCTGACCGAGCATGGAGTCAAGCCGGCAGACTTTAACAGCTATGGATCGCGCCGCGGCAACCATGAAGTGATGGTGCGCGGAACGTTTGCCAATGTGCGACTGCGCAACAAGCTGGCGCCCGGAACGGAAGGGGGCGTGACGCGTCTGCTGCCTGAAGGCGAGCCCATGAGCATCTTTGATGCCTCCGTGCAGTATGCGGAACGCAAGACCCCACTGATCATCCTGGCAGGCAAGGAGTACGGTTCCGGGTCCTCGCGCGATTGGGCTGCGAAGGGACCGAAGTTGCTGGGCGTGCGGGCGGTCATCGCGGAAAGCTTTGAGCGGATCCATCGTTCCAATCTTGTTGGCATGGGGATTTTGCCGCTGCAATTTGAGAACGGACAGAACGCCGAATCTCTGGGGTTGACCGGGGAAGAGGTCTTCGATTTTTCCGGATTGCGCACGATGCTGGATGCGAAATTTTCCGACGGTCGCAAGTTGACGGTGAAGGCCAAAGCTCCCGATGGCAAAACCAGAGAATTCACCGCAACGGTGCGCATCGATACTCCGCAGGAAATTCTCTACTATCAGCACGGCGGAATTCTGCTGTACGTGCTGCGGCAATTGGCGGAGAAAGCATAGCGCCGTTTTCCTGCCGTACCCAAAGGCCCGGAGCGATCCGGGCCTTTTTCTATGGAGAACGAGCCTGGTTCATGCCGCCGTCTATGGGTGATAAGGGATAATTGGATTCAGACCCTCCATCCAACTTGGATAAAAGATCGCCCAGTGCAGACAGAGAGAAATCGAGAATTAATCAGTCGCCATATGCCTGGGCTGGACTACCTGCGCGGCATTGCTGTGACGACCGTCGTCCTGTATCACGGTTTTTACTGGTCCGCTCCAGGCTATCTTCCCAATGAACTTGCGCGCGCATTCGTCAAAGCCACCGTTTTCGGCTGGCTGGGAGTCAATCTATTTTTTGTTCTCTCAGGGTTTCTTATTACCGGAATTCTGATGGACACGAAGCACAAGCCGGAATATTTCAAGAGCTTCTACACTCGTCGTGTCCTGCGCATTCTGCCCGCATATCTGTTGATGAATGCGGTGTTGTACTTTACCCACTTCTCGACCTGGGTCAACGTGGTGGTCTCGTTACTGTACCTGGCCAATATGAATGGAGTGCTGCCGGTCAACGCCGGTTATGGTCCGTTCTGGTCGCTGTCGGTCGAAGAGCAGTTCTATATTCTCTGGCCATGGATTGTGCGGAAGTTGAGCACCCGAGGCCTCACCTACTTCTCCATTGCGGTGTGCCTGCTGGAACCGCTGTTGCGATGGATGAGCTTCCACGGCAAGCCGCCCCTGGGGGATGTGCACGAGGCCACCTGGCTGATTGCAGACAATCTGGCAATAGGAGCGCTGCTGGCGATTTTTGCCCGGTCGAAAAGCGGGAACAGGCGCAATGCAGGCAGGCTCGCGATCGCCTTGTCCGTTGCCGCTGCAGCCATGCTGGGTGCATTGCTGCCGTTTGGCATTTTGCACCGCACCACGGCGTTGGGCGCCGCCTTTCAAATCGTTCCCTGGAACCTTTTCTTTGCCGCCGTTCTGCTCTGGTCGCTGCTCTACGGCCATCGCATTGAAGCTGTACGAATCCTGCGTCCGTTCCGGACCCTGGGCGACATCAGCTATGGCTTATATCTGGTACATGTCTTTATGTTTGCGCAATTTGATCTGGCGGTCGAGCGGCTTGGGCTTCGCGGTTTTCAGGGAGACTTCGATCGCCTGCTGCTGCGTTTCTTCATCGCTGGAGGCGCTTCCGTCGCTGTCGCCTGGATATCGCGCAGAACCTACGAGCAGTGGTTTCTGGACATGAAGAAGTACTTCACGCCCTCGGCAGGCAAGCCGCGGTCGAACCTTTACAAAGGAAAAGAAGCGAGTTGACAGTGGGAAGGATCCGTCCGGGATCCGCGACTCAGGGATGCAAGGTAAGTTGCAGAAACGAACCGGGGATTTCGCCCGAACCTAGATTCCGACGCCGTACTCCACATTGCTGCCGTTGTCTCCGGCGTGGGAGTAGAAGTCCAGAGGCGTGCGACGGCTCATTAGATAGCGCGCACGCAGATTGCGCCCGATATAGTAGCCGACTGCAACCGCTCCTGTCGCAACGGAGGTCCAGCCGACGATGCGGACCCAGGGTTTATTCGCCAAGCGTGCATTCATCTTCTTCATATCGTTGGGCCCAACCTTCCTTTGCGGTTGCTCCTGCCTGACCGGCTTAGACGCTGACTTCGTATTCCAAAATCTTACCGCAAATGGGTTGCTGCGGCAGCGCGCAATTTTTAAGAATCGGAAAATATGTGCCACTTTTGGTACGGATGCGCCATTTTGGCAAACGGTTACCATCCCGGCGTGATTATGATTCCATGGGCTCGGGATATTGCTCGACGCGCTGCAGTAGCTCCAGCTTTCGGCCGGGCGGCAGAAAACTGGCCTCAATGGAGTTGCCGGCCAGTTCGCGCAGATGCTCCAGCGTCAAATGAAACTCCGTGTGCGCCCGCCAGTACTCGTCATAAAGATCGCTGCCAAACAAGGCCGGGTCGTCGGAATTGAGCGTGACCATCAGTCCATTTTCGAAATACTCGCGAACAGGATGGTCTTCCGGGCGGCCGCAACAGCCAGTCCGCAGATTGCTGGTAATGCAAATCTCGACGGGAATCTGCCGCGTGGCCAGGACCTCAATCAGTTCTGGATCCCGTGCGGCAGTCAACGCGTGACCAATTCGCTCCGCGCCAATGTTCACCGCCGACCAGATACCTTCCGGCCCAACTGATTCGCCCGCGTGCGCGGTCAGGTGCAGGCCGTTCTTTCGCGCCTCGGCATAGAGCTCCCGAAACGGGTCGGCGCTGGTGCGGCGCTCATCGCCGCCGATGCCGATGCCAACGATGGAAGGGGATTGCCGCTTCAGTTCCGCCGCCTTTTGAAATACCTGGGCCGCCTTCTCGGCCCCGAAATGGCGCACCGCGTCGAAAATCCAGTAGATAGAAACTCCGAATTCCCGCTCACCGCGCAGGCGTCCGCGTTCCATACCCTCGAAGAGCGGCTCAAATTCTATGCGGCGCCAGTAGTAGACGACACCAACTGAGACGTAAACTTCCGCGTGCACGACTCCCTGAGCGGCCAGCGCTTCGATCATGCGATAGGTGACCAGTTCGTAGTCTTCGGGCGAGCGCAGACGCTCCGTAATCGCCTTAAAGGCCATCAGAAAGCCGGTGAAGTCTTCATAGTGGTACATGGCCCGGGCTTCGTCCAGCGTCAGCGGCGCGGCATCGTGGTGGCGGCTCAGTTGCACCAGAGTTTCCGGCGCAATGGTGCCTTCCAGGTGCAGATGAAGTTCTGCCTTGGGGAGATTGCGTATCCATGATTTTGTGTCGAACGGACGCTCGGATTTGCTTTTGACTGGCATCAGGAATCGAGACGGTTCGTGGGGCTGAACTCCGTGCGATGACGGCTGTAAAAGTAATAAATTAGCAGCCCAATGGCCAGCCACACAAAGAAGCGAATCCAGGTGAGCAGCGGCAATCCGGCCATCAGCAGGACACAAAAGACGATGCTCAAAGCAGGAATCAGTGGGCCGCCGGGACAGCGGAACCCGCGATGACGTTGCGGGTCTTTGTAGCGAAGGATGACCACACCGACGGATACCAGCACGAACGCGAACAGCGTTCCGATGTTAGAGAGATCAGCAAACGTTCCGATGTCCAAGAGCCCGGAAGGCAGCGCGACGACAAAACCGGCGATCCAGGTGGCAACGGCGGGGGTGCGAAAGCGGGGATGCACCTTGCTGAACAGCGAAGGTAGCAGGCCGTCTCTCGACATGGCGAACCAGACCCGCGCCTGCCCGATCTGAAATACAAGAATGGACGAAATCATCCCCAGCAGCGCGCCAATCAGCACAATCAGATGGGTCCAATGCAGCACACTGCTGCCGGTGGCATGGGCCATCATTCGCAGCGTGTTCACCTCCGGAGCAGCATTGTCCATCAGCGTTTGCCAGGGGACCAGTCCGCTGAGCACGATGGCGACCGCGGTATACAAAACGGTGGCAACCACCAGCGTGGCGATAATGCCGATGGGCACATCGCGCTGCGGATTCTTGCACTCCTCCGCGGCCGTCGAGACTGAATCAAATCCAATGTAGGTGAAGAAAATGATCGAGCCGCCAGTCAGCACTCCCGACCATCCATTGGGATTGAACGGGTGCCAATTGGAGCTATGGATAAAGTGCGATCCGACAACGACGAAGGCCAGGATGGCGCCAATTTTCAGCAGCACCATAATGTTATTGGTCTCTGCCGACTCACGGATGCCGCGCACCAGAATCACCGTCAGCAGCATGACGATGATGAAAGCAGGAAGATTGAAGCCGAAGTGCCACCCCGGCGTATAGAGGGTGCGACCGTACAAATCTTTTAACCCGCCGGGCAGGTATGCGGGCGAGATCCATCGCAGAGCCGGGTGAATGCCCAGCCAGTCCATCAAGTCGACCATGTGCGCGGCAAAGCCCACGCTGACCGCCATATTCGAGAAGGCGTATTCAAGAATCAGGTCCCAGCCGATGATCCATGCGATCAGCTCACCCATGGTGGCGTAGGTATAGGTGTAAGCGCTGCCTGCAATGGGAATCATGGAGGCCATCTCCGCATAGCAGAGGCCGGTGAATCCGCAGACAATGGCGACCAGCACCAGCGAAACCGCCAGGGCCGGGCCCGCGCCAGGACGTCCGGCGAGCGCGGCATGGTGCATTAAAAAATCGAGGACGGGCGTGTTCAGAACCGAGGTGCGGCTGTAACTTTGTCCCGCCATCGCCGTTCCAATGACGGTAAAGATGCCGGAACCAATGACCGCGCCAATGCCCAGCGCCGTGAGCGATAAAGGGCCCAGGCTCTTTTTCAAACTGTGTTCGGGATCCTCCGACTCGCGAATCAGCTTATCGATGGATTTCGTGGCGAAGATCTGTCTCGACAGGGCCTTGCTCCCGAAATTGTATTTCGCTCAATCGATCCGGAATCATCCAGGCCGCAATCTGCGCGGCCCGGTCGATCACAGGAACGTTGGAACGTCGTTACCGCTTCGATGCTCCGCGTGCGAGCTTCTTGACCCTCTGCTTGTTAGAGCCGCGTGGAACGGTGCGCTTGGCTTTGGGAGCGGCCTTTTTCCGTGCCGTCCGTTTAACTTTCTTCCGTTCCGCTGTGTCGGTGATTGCTTTCGTATTTGCCATTGGCTAAAAGGTTCTCTCTCTCTTGAACTCTGTTGATTGCTGTCGTCCGGGGAATGCGCCCGGATGACGGTGTTACACGCGTTCCAGGTGCGCAAATTTCTCGACCAGTTTTTTTACGCCGAACCGAGAAAATTGTACCGTAATCTTTGCGTTTTCCCCTTCTCCTTCGCGCTGAAAGACGACTCCCTCTCCGTATTTCGGATGTCGAACGCGTTGTCCATTGCGAAATCCTGTTGCGCCGGTCGCATCGGGAACCGGGACTTGCGGGCGCGGAAATTTCTGCCCGCGCGCGGCAAAAAACTGCGCGATGTTATCGATGGAACCTGCGGAACGACCGGTGGGTTCCTTGCTTCGCGCGCTGGATGGACTGGCTGCGTAGCTCTGCGAACTTTGGTCTTCGTCCTCGTAGCTCCATTGGCGATCGCCCTCGCTGCCGCCGCTGGTGCGGCGGCTGTTGGGCCGCGTAGTCTGCGCCGCATAGCCGCCCCAGGAGCTGGCCGGCACGGGCGCGCTCAGGTCCTCAATCAAATGTTCGGGAATCTCGCCGAGGAAGCGTGAAGGCGTGGAATGTTCCGGGGCATCGTTGCCGTAGCGGCGGCGGAAGCGAGCCCGGGTGACCAGCAGCGCATCCATGGCGCGCGTCATGCCGACATAACAGAGGCGGCGTTCTTCCTCCAGGCCCTCTCCGTCGTTAATCGTGCGCGAATGCGGGAAAAGCCCCTCTTCCATTCCCGCCAGGAAGACAAGCGGAAACTCCAATCCCTTGGCCGCATGCAGTGTCATCAAGGTGACGCGTGCTTGCGGATCATACTTGTCGGTGTCGCTGACCAGGGCGGCGTGATCGAGAAATTCCGTAAGCGTTTCGCCTCGTTCGTGAGCGTCGCGAGCAGCATTGACCAGTTCGCGCAAATTTTCGATGCGCGATTGCGACTCCGGGGTCGCCTCGTCCTCCAGCACGCGAATATAGCCGCTGCGATCGATCAGAAATTTCATCAGCTCCGGCAATGTCGCGGCATCTCCAGGTTTGCGAAACGCTTCCTCCTCCGTCGCCGGCCCTGCCTGGAGGGATGTTTTCAACTCGTGCGGGGACAGCTTCTTCGCCTGCGGCCGCTGTGCGGATGTTGTAAACGGAGAGAATTCCGCCGGATCGAACTCGGCAGCCAGACCTTCCTCGCGACCGTCATCATCCATGGGTGCGGATTCATCGGGCGTGCCAAAGTCAAAGCTGATATCGGTGTCGTCGTGCGGAAAGGCAGTCTCATCCGCGGCGGCTGTGTCCGTGCCGGAGGCCGCGATATCCAGACTCAGCTTCTCAGCAAAATTGGGAGACAGCATGGCCCGTGCATCGTCAATCATGCGGCGAAAGCTTTCCAGCGATGCAATCGCGCGCGCAGATACCAGGCGCTGCACCATGGTTTCGCGCATCGCATCCCATGTGCTGGTACCGGTTTCCAACGCCAGCCGTTCAATTGCTTCCAATGTCGTCTTGCCAATTCCGCGCGGCGGCGTGTTGATGGACCGCTGCAGCGCAATCGAGTCGCTGGGATTCAGCACCAGCTTCAGGTAGCTGAGCATGTCTTTGATTTCCGCGCGATCGTAAAACGAGAAGCCGCCCACCATGGTGTAGGAAATGCCATAGCGGCGCAGCGCTTCTTCCACCAGCCGCGACTGCGAGTTGGTGCGATATAGAACCGCGATGCGCGGCGGTTCCGGCTCAGCGCCCGTCTGGCGAATATATTTCTGGATGTGGTCGGCAATAAACAGCGCTTCGCCTTCACCATCCAGGGCTTCATAATAGCCAATCTGCGCGCCACCCCCGCGGGCGGTCCACAACGTTTTCCCTTTGCGCTGGATGTTGTTCGCGACCACCGCCCCGGCCGCTTCCAGAATCACCGGCGTGGAGCGATAGTTTTGCTCCAGGCGAATAATCTTCGTCTGCGGAAAATCCTTTTCGAAATCCAGAATGTTGCGAATGTCCGCGCCGCGCCAGGAATAGATGCTCTGGTCCTCATCGCCGACGACGCAGATATTTTGCTCGTCGCCGGCCAGCATCTTCATCAATTCATATTGCGGGCGATTGGTGTCCTGATACTCGTCAATCAGAATGTAGCGGAAACGGCGGTTGTAGTAGCTGCGGACCGCGGGCACAGCGCGCAATAGTCGAACCGCTTCCAGCAGCAAGTCGTCGAAGTCGAGAGCATTCGCCCGCTCCAGCTCCTTGTTGTAGATGTCATAGAGATGGGCGATGCGTTCGGTCTTCGGGTCGGCGGAGTGCAGATAAATTTCCTGCGGACCCAGCATGTGATTCTTGGCCCAGGAGATGCGGGAGAGCACAACGCGCGGCGTCAATTGCTTGTCATCCACGCCAAGACGGCGCATGCTCTGCTTCACCAGGGCCTGCTGCTCGGTTTCGTCGTAGATCACAAAATCTTTGGTGCGGCCCCGCGGCGGGTCCCCGATACGCAACGCCTCAATATCGCGACGCAAAACGCGTACGCAGAAGGAATGAAATGTTGCCAGCAGCGGCCGTGCTAGGCTGCGATGATCAAGCAGGCGCTCGACGCGCTCAGACATTTCCGCAGCCGCCTTGTTGGTGAAGGTGACCGCCAGGATGGCATCCGCGGGCACGCCGCGCTCTTCGATCAGATACGCAATGCGATGCGTAATCACCCGGGTTTTCCCGGAGCCGGCGCCGGCCAGAATCAGCAGCGGGCCATCAACGTTCTCAATCGCCGCCTGCTGCTGCGGATTCATATTTTCAAGCAATCGGGACACGAAAGGGAAGACTCCTGCGGCGGCGAACGCGATTATCATCCGTTCGCTCGAGACTCTTTCAGTGTATCGCGTGGAATGGGGACAGCCTCGCCGCGATATCCTCAATGCTAGAGTGTCGAGAGAAAAAACCATTTGCGTCTATTGCGGATCTGCGGAGGGAACGCGCGCCGAATACCGCGCTGTTGCCGCAGAACTGGGGAGCGCGATGGCAAAGGCCGGCTTTCGACTGGTCTATGGCGGCGCGCACGTCGGGCTGATGGGCGCCGTCGCCGATGCGGTGCTTGCCGGTGGAGGCGAAGCCATTGGGGTGATCCCGCAGCAACTGGTCGACCGCGAGGTGGCGCATACCGGCTTGACCGAGCTGCATGTCGTTCAAACCATGCACGAGCGCAAACACATGATGGCGGGGCTGGCGGACGCGTTCATCGCGCTGCCCGGCGGCTATGGCACTCTGGACGAACTATGCGAGGTGCTGGGATGGGCGCAGCTGGGCCTGCATGAAAAGCCGATTCTGCTGCTGGACACTGCGGAGTATTGGCAGCCGCTGTTTGCCATGCTGGATCGTGCGGTGGAAGAGGGGTTTCTGAAATCGCATCATCGCCATGTGGCCTTGCGCGCGACCAGCGTCGCAGAAGCGCTCAGGATCCTGAAGGCGTAGCGGTTTCTGAGGGGTTGGCGTCCTGCCGACACGCCTCGCAGTTGCAGACCGACCGCAGGTAATGCCAGGAATAGATTCCGCTGGTGTGGCCATCGTTCCAGTCGAAACTGATGGCATAGCGTCCGACGGGATGTACTTTGTTGGGACGCGCCGCAGGCTTGAAAATCGGAAGCGCGGTCTTTGGTTGCGGTTTTGGCTGCCCCGGCTCGCGACCGTCGGCCTCGCGTTCTTCCACACATGTCGCGCACGGGCAAGCCGCTCGCAGCCATGCAAAAGTCCAATGGCTGGGGTGCCCATCCTTCCAGAGGATCTCCATGCCCGTTCCTTCGGTCTGGTTCACGCGGACGTGCTGGGGATCGATCGCTTCGCGTGAGAATTCTTTCTCTGGACCTGCGGCCTTGCGCGCGACGTCTTCCGGAATAATACGGATGCCTTCGTGGCTCATACTCTTTTTCTACACCTCAATGCGGCGGGCCGTCCGTACTCGCCGCCGAAATCCAAGAGTCTGCAATGCCAATGTGATCGCGCCGGACGTCGCGACGGTTGCGACAAATGCCGTATGCTGCTTTTCCATGGTCTGGTACGCAATCGTATGCAAAAAAGCAAATAGGAATAGAACGTAGTTCCAGCGCTGCAACTGTTTCCACTTAGGCGTGCCCAGGCGGCGCAGAGCGTAATCGTTGGAGGTGACGAAGAGAAGAAGCAGGATGATCGTCGCAATCGACCCGGTGTAATTTGCGAAGCCGAAAATATCGTGCCGTATAGGAAATGTATGCCGTTCGCTTCGCTGATACACAAAATAGAGCCAGGGTCGGCCGCGCAAGTGCACGCAGAGCCCGATGGCGGTGTGAAGAATGCCGAGAATCCCCGCCCAGATCCCTGTGTCGCGCCGAAGGTCGCTCGATACTGGAGTGCGTTGGCCGCGTAGCAGGTTCCACGGCCCAATCCAAAGCGTGATGACAAGCAAAACCAGCGCGGGATACGCAGTTGAAAAGCTCAACCTGGTGATGACATCGCGGTAGGGCCGCGTGATGTAAAGGGCAAACACGGCAAAGGCTGTCGCGAGCAGCAAAAACAGATGATGGGTCCATAAGCGGCGGATCAGGCGTTTTGTGCGTCGTATTTGGACACTCGGTTCCGGCACCCTACCTTTCGCGGAAAGAGTCATCAATAGGGTTTCCTTGGAAAATAAATCTTAACGACGCTGCCTGTAATCATCGTCGCGGCGTCATAGCGCCAGACAACGCACCATAGAAAGTGAAAGTCGCTGCTGCGATCGGATCTGAAGTGCTGGTGGTTTGGTTTTCAATGCGTTGATCTCGTTCGCGCTGGCGACGCCGGCAAAGCTGAGTGCGATGATAGGGCGACGCGCTTCCGGAACTCGCGCTTGAGCCCGCAGAATGTTCTTTAACTGACTGCCGCGCTGCGCGCCAAGCCAACATTGGTTTGCATAATTTCAATGAACGCCTGCGCCGCGCGGCTCAGAGATTTGTCTTGCCTGTAGACCAGCACCAGGTCCCGGGCAATATGCATGTCTTCCAGTTCGACGACACCCAGCAGTCCGGCCGCAAATTCTGTGTGAGTATTGGAACGCGCCAGGAAACCGACTCCCACACCCGCCGCAGCAAATCTCTTGATCAGCTCGTTCGAATCCAGCTCCATTGAAATCTCAGGTTTCAGCTGGCGGAGGAAGAACATCTGGTCGATGGCATCCCGGGTGCGACCCTGTTTCGGCAAGATGAGCGGATATGCCGCGACATTGGCCAGCGGTGTCGTGGG
The DNA here is from genome assembly GCA_963756315.1 of uncultured Acidobacteriota bacterium. Taxonomy (GTDB): domain Bacteria; phylum Acidobacteriota; class Terriglobia; order Terriglobales; family Acidobacteriaceae; genus JAKAAZ01. The sequence goes on along the minus strand of CAVWNI010000008.1, from coordinate 452,613 downwards.
TTTGGCTGTCAGGGGATGACCCACCGCCGTGATCACCACCACCTCATCTTTGTGCACCGGCACAATGGTCAGGCGAGGATCGTTGATGGGCTGCGTGGTTACGCCGAAGTCGACCTCCTGCGCCAGCACTGCTTCCAGCGTTCGTGAGTGCTCGTGGCGGGCAATCGACACCGACACGCGCGGGTGTTTGCGTTTAAACTGCGCAAACACCTGCGGCAGGATGTAGAGGCACGTCGCCTCATTGGCGCTGACCACCAGCTGGCCGCCGGGCGTCCGCGCCATCTCCGCAAGCGCGCGCACAATATTCCGGCGCGCCTGCAGCGTTTCCTCTGCGTACTCCAGGAAGAGCCTGCCTCCGCTGGTCAGCGTGACCCGGCCGCCGGTGCGATGAAACAAGCGCGCGCCAATGTCTTCTTCCAGTGAACGGATCTGCGCTGAAATCGCAGGTTGAGTGCGAAACAGCTTTTCCGCTGCCCGCGAAAAGCTAGCGTTCCGAGCGACCTCTACAAATGCTTTGAGTTGTTCAAAGTCCATAATTGTTGCAACACCACCCCGCAGGGTATGTATAAAAAAACGCTATATCAAGAGTAAAGGAAATCTATTCCAGTTTACGCGCGAAGCCCTCTCACGTAAGGTTTCATCAAGCGATCTACTTTCCGTACTTTACACCCACCCTGTCGGCTTGCAAGCTTTACGTGCATTCAGGCCGCCGGCGAACTGAACCCAAATTGAAGGAGATGCATGTCCAACGAACTTCGCGATTTCCTGGCGCTGCCATATGCGGAACTGGAGCAATTGAACCTGCAGGCGAAAGAACAACGCACAAATCGCTCGCCTGCCCACGCAATTCAAGAGCAGCGACTTAAATATCTCTCCGATGAAAAGCGCATCAAGGCAGTCACGGTGTTGTTCAGCGATCTGGAAGGCCGTCTCCACACTCTGGACTACGACAAGAAGTTCCTCATCAAGAGCTGGGACAACCTTACGTTTGACGGTTCGTCGATCCGCGGATTTACGGCGCAGCGGGAAAGCGATCTCCGGCTTGGCATTGACTGGAGCGCGTTTTACTGGGGGCCGGCAGACGTTTTTGGAAGCGGCAAGGTGATGGTGTTTGGGGAGGTCATCGACAAGGATGGCAAGGCGTATTCTGGCGACATTCGCGGCGTGCTCAAGCAGTTTGCGCAGCAGCAATATGAGAAGGAAGGCTACACCCTCCATGCCGCCAACGAAATTGAAGGATTTCTTTTTGAAGGCGTCGACGCGGAGCGGCACTACCACGAAACCGGACGGTTCGATTACGTGAATACGGGCGGCTACTATCACTCGTTGCCGGGCGATCCGCTGCGCACCTTCATCGATACAACCGCGGAAGTGCAGCGCGCCATGGGATTCGAGAATGAGAAAGATCATCCCGAGGTCGCGCCTTCTCAGTTTGAAATCAACTATAGCTATAGCGAAGTGGTTGCCGCCGCCGATCAGATTCAGCTGTACAAACTGGTTTGCCGGCAGGTGGCAACCGCCATGGGATATACCGCTTCATTTCTGCCCAAGCCGGTTGTAGGAGTGAACGGCAGCGGCATGCATACCAATGTGTCTGTCACCCAGAAAGGCAAGAATCTTTTCTGGGATCCCAAGGGCGCCGAGAAACTCAGCAAATTCGCCTGGGCGTTCAGCGACCGCATCCTCACCCACGGCAACGATCTTTGTCTGCTGTTGAATGCCAGCGTCAACGCATATCGTCGCCTGGATCCGCACTTTGAAGCGCCTAACCAGATCAAAACGTCAGCAATTGACCGCGGCTCCATGGTGCGGGTGCCGATTGGGAATGAAAAAAGTTCTCGCATTGAGGTTCGATCGGTCAGCCCGGATGCCAACCCCTACCTCGCGCTGTATTCGATCTTCAAAACAGGCCTGCATGGGTCGACGGCCAAGATCAAAAATCTTCGTCAGGCCCAGCGATATCTTCCCGACAACATCTACGCGGCGTTGGAAGATTTTCGCTCGGCGGAGTGGACCACCAGCTTGCTGGGTGCCGATGTGAAGAGTCGTTACGCCGACCTGAAGCAGGGATCGGCCGACAGGTGCCCGCGGCTACTCGGAACCTTCGTCAAAGCGCCCGAAGTGCAGTACCACCACGACGTCTATAACCAATTCCTGTGGAATAAGTTTTAGGTCTCCGGCCGATTTTTGAGAGAGGGGCGCAGCTTAGGCTGTGCCTCTTCTCCATTGTGAGGATCAAGGAGCAAATCGAGTGCAGCCGAATCCAACATCTAGTCTTGGGGATTGGGAGGGGTCGTCGCAGGAGTTGATGCCGGCTGGGAGCCGTTTTGCGATTCTTTCTGTGCCGCTTGGCGGGCGCGTTTCGCCGCTTTCTTTTTCTTGTAATGGCGCTCGATGCTCGGCCAGAATTCGATCAGTTCCGCGCCCACGGCGCCTTCCACAGTGACGGTAAGTCCGCGCTGAAGGGTGTCCGACACGGAACGTTGCGCCTCGGGATAGTACACGTTGGAAATGGCGGCGCCGATCAAGTTGCCTGTAACGTTCGCATAATTCGGTCCCCATGTTCCGTCATCACGCTTGCACCATCCTGTACTTCCAGCCGCCCATAGGGCGCGGACAAGAACACTGCCTCTCCCTCTCTGGTAATAGCGAGGATCTTCGTGCAGCAGACTCGGCAATACCGCGTTGCCGAAAAAATTGCCGGTAAAGTAATCGGTGTAGGATGCGCCGTATCGTTTGGCGTAGCCTTCCACGCCTTGCCCGTATGCGGAGAAATCATCGTCGGCCTGCGATATGCCGGCAACTACTGCGGTAAGTGCAAAAGGCCACGGATCGGTGACACTCTTAAAAAATAGTTGGAACTTCTGACGTGGACTTAGAGGGAGTGCGTTGTGGTTCTGGGTTGTGTTGAATGTTGCCATCACACCCAGGATTCGCTGTTTCTCCTGTTGCTTCAGTTGCTCCTCCGCCGTGACCGGCGGGCTCGTTTGTGCGCCCGAAGGGGTGGTGGCGGAGGGGGGCGAGGTCTGAGAAGAACTGCCATTCGCGGGTGGTGCGGAATTCGTCGGCGACCCCGCCGCCTGCAGGCTTGGGTACGGAGCATCCGGCAGGTTCAGTGCGGCGTCTGCCGATTGCGATCGCGCCCGTGGGGCAGCCAGGAACAATACCAGCGCGATCCATGCAGCCTGCAAACGATTTAAAGCCAATCTGCTTACCTCAATCTTGCGCAAAAATATATTATCTTCAGGGCCCCGGGGCCCGGTGTTTGGCGGCTCCGTCGGTGCGACCGATCGACGCCGGATCGACCGTAAGCGAGATGTTCAGGAAGGAGGTTCGCGCCTGCCGGAAACCATCACCATGATGCGAACCCGCCGATCAAAGAATTGTTTTCATTTTAAATGAGATCGGAATGACTCGGAACCTACACCCAATCTTTGATGTTGAATTGCCGCATATCGATGACCAGCTCGATTGCACCCGTCCAGGTAAAGTCTCGCTCCATTCTGTGATGGACAGAAGTTCTCAGCAATAAGTTTCAGCCGAAGCTCAATTAACGAAAAGAAGTAGCAAGGACGACACTGCCTGCCTGGAAAACAAGGTGGGCCACGCCGGGAAAAGTCCGTCGCGCTGCGCTGTTCAGGATTTCGACAACGCTTGCCCGGCGCAGAAGCCCGAGGCCCAGGCCCACTGGAAGTTGAAGCCGCCCAGGTGGCCGGTGACATCCACCACCTCGCCAATAAAATAGAGGCCCGGCACTCTGCGGCACTCCATCGTCTTTGCAGACAATTCGTCTGTGTCGACGCCGCCCGCGGTCACTTCCGCCTTTCGATATCCTTCTGTATCGGCGGGAACGATCTGCCAGCGGTGCAGTCGCTGTTCCCAATCACCGACGGATGGATTGGTCCAGTCTGCCGGAGGATGCAAGTCCAGCCAGCGATCCGCAAGTCGATGTGGCAGCACCGCGCGCAGAATATTCCTTGCCGTGGCCGCATTTCTAGGAACCAGTGGACTCTGCAGCGGCTGGGTCCATTCCTGCTCCGGAGCAAGGTCAATTTCAAGAGGCTGCCCCGGCTTCCAATAGGAAGAGATCTGCAGAATGGCTGGCCCGCTTAATCCCCGATGAGTGATCAACATGGCTTCGCGGAACCGGCGCGTGCCGAAACCAACCTCAACCTCCGTCGAAACGCCTGCAAGATCGCCATAGTCGGCCAGGTCCTTCCGCGAGAACAGAAGCGGGACCAGCGCCGGCCGGCACGGTCGCACGGTAATGCCGAACTGGGCGGCCAACTGGTAGCCGAAGGGGGTCGCACCCATTTGCGGAATGGAAAGGCCGCCGGTTGCCACCACCAGCGCCTCGCTGGAATAGACCGACTCCCGAGTGCGCACCCTGAAGCCGGAGTTGTGTTCCACCGCTTCTATCTCGGCGCTGACAAAGATCTGCACGCCTGCCTCTTGGCATTCTTCTTCCAGCATGGTGACGATATCGCGTGCGGAGCGATCGCAGAAAAGTTGGCCGAGAGTTTTCTCGTGGTACGGAATCTGATGTTTCTCGACCAGCGCGAGAAAATCGTGCGGCGTGTAGCGAGCCAGCGCGGACTTGCAAAAATGCGGGTTGGCGGAAAGAAAATTATCCGGGGTGCAATGCAGATTTGTGAAATTGCAGCGGCCGCCGCCGGAGATCAAAATCTTTTTTCCGATTCGATCGGCGCGCTCCAGCACGGCGACCTGCTTGCCATTCCGCGCCGCCTCAATGGCGCACATCAGGCCAGCCGCACCGGCTCCTAGAATAACGACATCAAAACCCTGGGTCACCCTGCGATCAGCCAAAGAAAACATAACAAGCTAGTTCATTATGCATGAGTCCCATCCAGCCGCGCAGTCGCTACAGACCTGAACCCGACCCGCCGCCCGAATCGACTACCCTGAAAGAGATGGCATTGGGCCAATATTCGACGATCACAGGCTTTCATCAGGACGAGCAGCAGGACTGGGTGGCCGAGCTTTCCTGCGGACACACACAGCATGTGCGGCACCGTCCGCCGTGGGCGCTGCGACCCTGGGTGATCCACGAACAGGGCCGCAAAGAACATCTCGGCATGACTCTGCTGTGTAAAGAATGTGCGGAAGAAACCTAGGGTTACACGGCGGTCGGCGAAGACGGAGGGAAATTCCGTCCCGTGGGTTTGCGGGTCAGTAAATAGATCATCCCCAGAACAATCAGGATCGTGATGCAAGCGGCAAATCCTAACACCCGCAAAATTGATACCGTGTATCGACCCGACGACGGATTGTAATTGCAGCAGTACAGCAGAAACAGATCTGCGGCCGAACCGATCTTGTGGTTCGACGCGTCGACCATGGCCAGGCGAAGATCGCGCGGCGCATATTGAATGCCGGAAAAATATTTTGAGAGCCGGCCATCCGGCGTCGCAACCATAATCACACTGGAGTGGGCGAACTGATCCATCTTGCCATCGGGGCCCGGCACCCTCACGTAATGAAAACCGGTCGCCGCACTCAGGGCATCGATGGAGGGCTGCTGGCCAGTCAGAAAATGCACGCCGGAAGCAGCCGCCGGATCGCCCAGCCAACTGACGAAGAGACTTTTCTCGTTGGCGGCCTGGGGCGGCTTGTCTTTAGGATCGAAGCTGGCAACCACCACTTCGTAATCTTCCCCAGCCTTCAGACCGGTTTGCTTCAGCGCATCCGCCGCTCCGTGCAGCACCTGGGGGCACAGCATGCCGCAGCTGAAATACACCTCCGCCAGCACCACCGGCCGCTTGCCAAAATATTGTCCCAGGGAAACGGGCTTGCCGGAAGAATCGACATAGGCCGCGCTGAGAGGAAGTCTACGGTTCAGATTTTGCGCGATGCCGGCGTGCTGCAGATACTTCGGCAGGCCGTGTTGTACGCTGCCCATGGACGCCTGGCTATCGCCGCCATATTGCGCCCGGCAAAGCGGATTAAGGGATGCGAGCAGCAGGACGGCAAGCCACACGCCGGGCCGCACAATGGAAACGAAGGAGGGGAAAAGACAGTGTTCGCGAATCGTGCGTAGGTTGGATGCTTGCACATCTTCCATCCTAGATGAGTTTGCGGATGTCGTGTAGCTCGGCCCTCGCGTTCACGCATTCACCGATCAAAATACTCCGAGTTTACCTTCGGCCGTAATCTGGCGGCAGCACAACCGGAGTGATAGCCTGAACAAGGACAATCCCTGACGCAATTGGAGAACGTAGGCAATGCAGTCAAGTTATAGTGGAGTCGCGCTGCCCAAAGATGGCAAGCCGATCGAATATTCCAACGGAACGTATCAAGTACCCGACAATCCCATCATTCCTTACATTGAAGGCGACGGAACAGGTCGCGATATTTGGCGCGCATCGCAGCGCGTCTTCGATGCTGCAGTGGAAAAGGCGTATGGCGGAAAGCGCGCCGTGAAGTGGTTTGAAATTTTCGCCGGCGAGAAAGCCTTTGCAAAATTTCAGAATTGGCTGCCGGATGACACCGTGCAGGCTGCCCGCGATTTGCGCGTTTCAATCAAAGGACCCCTGACCACACCTGTGGGCGGCGGCATTCGTTCCTTAAACGTCACGCTGCGCCAGATGCTGGATCTCTATTCCTGCATTCGCCCCGTCAAGTATTACCAGGGCGTGCCCAGCCCGGTGAAGCATCCGGAAAAGCTCGACATCGTGATCTTTCGCGAGAATACCGAGGATGTGTACGCGGGCATCGAATTCAAAGAGGGAACTCCCGAAGCGAAAAAGATTCTGGACTTCCTGAACAACACTATGCTGGCCGGCACCAAGAAGAAGATTCGCGAAGATTCCGGCATCGGCATCAAGCCCATTTCAATTACCGGGACCAAGCGCCTGGTGCGCGTTGCGATTGCCTTTGCGCTGAAGCATCACCGCAAATCGGTGACGCTGATGCACAAGGGAAACATCCAGAAATTCACTGAGGGTGCATTTCGCGAATGGGGGTACGAGGTCGCGGTGGACGAATTTCGCAACGACGTCGTCACCGAGCGCGAAAGCTGGATTCTCGGCAACCTGGAGTCGAAACCGGGCCTGACCGTAGAGCAGAACGCTGCCATGATCGAACCCGGTCTGGAGCACGCACCGCAAAAGTTCCGCGACGAAGTCTATGCCGAAGTAAAAAAGGTCGTCGACAGCATTGGCGTCAGCCATGGGCAAGGGAAGTGGAAGAAGAAATTGCTGGTCAATGACCGCATTGCCGACTCCATCTTCCAGCAGGTGATCGTGCGCCCTGATGAATACAGTGTGCTGGCCACGCCGAACCTGAACGGAGATTACATTTCCGATGCCTGTGCCGCGCAAGTGGGCGGGCTAGGCATCGCGCCCGGCGCGAATGTCGGCGATGGCTATGCGGTCTTTGAAGCGACGCACGGCACCGCGCCGAAATATGCGGACAAGGATGTCATCAATCCTGGATCGGTCATGCTGTCCGGCGTGATGCTCTTTGACTTTATCGGCTGGGGCGAAGCAGCCCGGCTGATTGAAAATTCCATGGAGCGCACCATCCAGCAGAAATTTGTCACTTACGATTTTGAGCGCCAGATGCAGGGCGCGACCAAAGTCGGCACCAGCGAGTTTGCCACTCGGATGATTGAGAATATGGATGCGGCGCGCGCCGCCGGCTGAGAACGTGTCCGACCTTTGGACTCAAGACGATTTGTAAAGGAGAAGTATGCGGAAGAAAGTATCGATTGTCGGGGCGGGAAACACCGGCGCTACCTGTGCGCATTGGATCGCTGCCAAGGAACTGGCGGATATTGTGCTGGTCGATGTTGTCGAGGGTATACCGCAGGGCAAGGCGCTCGATCTGCTGGAATCCATGCCCGTCGAAATGAATGACGTTCACATTATCGGAAGCAATGATTACGCGGCTACCGCGAACTCTGACATCGTGGTCATTACGGCGGGGATTCCGCGCAAGCCAGGCATGAGCCGCGATGATCTGCTGCAAACCAACTACAAAATCATGTCGGACGTAGTCAGCAAGGTGGTTGCCGCCTCGCCGGATGCGATTCTGATCGTCTCTTCCAATCCGCTCGACGTGATGGTTCAAACTGCGTTCAAGCAGTCGAAATTCAATCGCGAACGCGTCATCGGAATGGCCGGAGTGCTGGATTCGGCGCGCTTTCGCACCTTCATTGCCGAAGAGTTGAAGGTCAGCGTAGAAAATGTCTCCGCGTTTGTTCTCGGCGGCCACGGAGACACCATGGTTCCCATGCCGCGCTACTCCACCGCCTACGGCGTGCCCATTACGGAGTTGCTCGACAAGGCCACCGTTGATCGCTTGGTGCAACGCACGCGCGACGGCGGTGCGGAGATCGTCAAGTACCTCAAGGCCGGCAGTGCCTACTACGCTCCGGGTTCGGCAACCACCGAGATGGTGGAGGCCATACTCAAAGACAAAAAGAAAGTGCTTCCATGCTCCGCGTATCTGCAGGGCGAATACGGAATCAACGGCCTCTGCGTCGGCGTCCTCTGTAAGCTGGGAGCGCGCGGCCTGGAAGAAATCATCGAGCTGAAATTGAACCCCGAAGAGCAGGCCGGCCTGCAGAAAAGTGCGGACGCAGTGAAGGAACTCTGCGCCGTGATCGGCGTCTAGAATTTCCATCGGACAACAAAAAGGCCCGGATTAACCGGGCCTTTTTTTATTCTGCAATATTTCACATCCGCTGCGGTCTACCAGGGCAACGGCTTGCCCAGATGAATGAACGCGCCGCTCGGGCCGTCATCGGGCAACGTCGCTAGGGCAACGGAAGTCTTTGCGCCGTCCACAATCTCCATGGGAGCGGCGTCGGTGCCCATATCGGTCTTCACCCATCCGGGATGGGCGGAGTTGACTTTGATCGGGGTAGCGCGCAGTTCCTGGGCCAGATGAATCGTAAACGCGTTCAGCGCCGACTTCGATGCGTCATAGGCAAATGCCTTGCTGGAATAAATCGGAGACGCGGGATCGCTGTGCAGGGTCAGAGAACCCAGAATGCTCGACAGATTGACGATTCGCCCGGCAGGACTCTTGCGCAGCAAGGGCAGCAACGCCTGGGTCAATGCCACCGGAGCAAATAGATTGGTCTCAAAGGTCTGCTGCAACACCGTTTCCGGCGTGGAACTGGTTCGATTGACGCCCCAGGTCTCCATGGCAATCCCGGCATTGTTGACCAGAATATCGAGCTTGCCGAAGTTGTCCGCAAAATATTTGACGGCGGCGTCACGATCGGCCGCATTCCTAACGTCCAGCTGAAGCGGGCGTGCATCGATGCCTTCGGCGCGCAGCTTGGCCGCCTCCGCCTCGCCTTTGGCAAGATGACGCGACCCCAGGATCACCGTGATCCCAAGCTTGCCAAGCTGGCGCGCGGTCTCCAACCCGATGCCCTTGTTTGCGCCTGTTATCAGCGCAACTTTCTTGTTTTCGCTCATAGAATTCCCCGAATCCTTTCCACTGGCTTTAGATCATTCCATCAGCGAAAAGGATTCAGGGATCTGGGTGGCACAATCGTCAAGGCCCGCCTGGCTACGCGACGCGCTCAATTTCGACCGATTGAACGATCACCGGAGTGCGCGGCTTGTCTGTCCGGTCGCGATCGACTTCTGAGATTTTATCGACTATGTCCTGACCCTCGACAACATCTCCGAAGATGGTGTGATTGCCGGTCAGCCATGGCGTTGCAGCCACCGTGATGAAGAACTGCGAGCCGTTGGTGTTGGGCCCGGAATTTGCCATCGCCAGTTTGCCTGGCTTAGTGAAGCCGTGTGGCGAACCTTTTGTTTCATCTTCAAACTTGTAGCCTGGTCCGCCGAAGCCGGTGCCGGCAGGATCGCCGCCCTGGATCATGAACTTCGGAATCACGCGATGGAAGATTGTGCCGTTGAAGAGTTTGTCTTTGGATTTCTTGTTATTCGTGGGGTGTGTCCACTCGCGCGTGCCTTCGGCGAGTTCGATGAAGTTCGCTACCGTCTTCGGCGCGTCTTTCTCATGAAGCTTGCAGACGATTTTTCCCTCGGAGGTTTGAAAGATTGCGTAGGTGCCTGGTGCCAGACTCATAACGGATGAACTCCTTTAAGAATGGAAATGTTTTCTTCAACGCTGCATGGTTTGAAAACTGGGCCAAACCCGAAACCCGCCCCGGACAGGAATCCTTGCTGAGCCGATTTTGCGTCAGGGCTGGGGTTGCGTAGGTGAGGGTTGGGTGGTTCCGGACTCCGCTGGCGGCTTCGCAGGAGGCGGGAGAGGTGGCATCGGTTGACCTGGTTGCACGATGGTGACTTTGTTGAGATAGACCGGGTCCAGCGGCTTGTCTTGCGGATTTCGCGGCACCTGGGTGATGGATGCCGCGACCAGAACACTGGCCGGATCGCACTGTCCAAAGATGGTGTAATTCTGATTGAGAGAAGGTTGCGGCGCAACCGTAATAAAGAATTGCGAGCCGTTGGTGTTCGGTCCGGCATTTGCCATCGCCAGCCGGCCGGCTACATCAAAATTCAGATCGGGCCTCACTTCGTCGTTGATGAAGTAGCCCGGGTCCCCGGTTCCGGTTCCGGTTGGGTCACCCCCCTGAATCATGAAACCCGGAATGACGCGGTGAAATGTCGTCCCGTCATAATACGGCTTGCCCTGGCCTTTCTTGTGGGTGGCCGGGTCGGTATATTCCTTGGTGCCCGTCGCCAGACCAACAAAATTGGCCACCATTTGCGGAGCTTCCTTGGAATACAGCCTGCACGTCATTCTTCCCATGGAAGTGTCAAAAACGGCGGTCGGCCCCTCGGGTTCAATCGGGGCTTGAACATGTGCCGTCGTTCCGGGATCATCCGGCAGCGCGCCATTTGAATTTGACTGCGACGCTGCGGAGCTTCCCGGCGAGCTCTGCTGCTGGCTGGCGTTGTCGGGGGGTGGAGCAGCGGACTGCTGCGCGTATGCGACCAAACTGAATAGCACGACTGGGAGAGCAAGAACGAGTCGATACGGTGAGCGAACCATCACCCCGTATTGTAACGGTTCGAGCGCCCGCGTGGAGAGGCCGTGGGCTCTCCACAGCGTCTTGTGTCCGGCAGGCCTCGGATTGGGCGTTGTTTCTGAGAAAGATGGACTCGCTCGCAAGTCGCCGCCCACCCCATCATGGAAGGAAGAAAAAATGACATGGTGCCTGCGGGCTCTTGGGGCCGGCATGTAAAAAGTACTCGACCCGGCAGCTTTTGCGACCCCATAAATTCCCAAAATGGGAAACTATCCGCACAAAGGTAACCACAAGGTAACCTATCAGGCAACGATCGACTCTATTCTGCGAGCAGTTTACGAGCAGGGGTCGAATTGGGCACGCACCCGGCGGCCTGTGGAAAATCTTTGGCCCCGCGCGTGCACTTCTGTCAGCACAACTATATTTGTATGTAGATATTACAGGCGAACTGGAGATCCAATGCGCTCCCCCCTTTTTCCCGTGTGCGCAGTAGTATCGATGTGTTTGCTCTCGTTTGGCTGCAAAGGTGGCGCACCCTTCAATGCAGGCTCGACTCTGACCAATACGTCCGCGCCGAGTACTACTCCGGTTACTACTCCGGTTACTGACCCGGTTACGCCGTCGACTCCTTCTTCCGCCGCCACCGTGACCGTCATGATCAGTGCTCCGACGGCTTGTCAGGCGCCGAACGGCCCCTATACCCACGTTTACATCACCATTTCCGATGTCCAGGGCAGTACCAACCCTGACGCACCTGCGGGCGATCCTAGTTTCGTCGACCTGACCCCGGGTCTGTCGTCCGCGCCCCAACAAATTGATCTCATGGGGAAGGCGAACAGTAGTTGCTTTCTCGCCTCACTTGGTGTCAGCCAGCTGGTGACCAGCGGCAACTATCAACAGGTTCGAATCTTCCTGGCGCCGGATACGCATGCATCGAGCGTCCCGAACAACGCCTGCGGCGCATCGTATTCGAACTGCCTGGTACGCCCCGACAACAGCCTGCATGACCTGATCCTGCCAGCCGCAGCCACCCAGGGCATTCAGATGACGGCGCGCAACCTGGTCAATGGCGGCATCGCCTTCAATGCCGGGGATCAGTCCTACATCGACTTGAATATTGATGTGTGTTCGTCCATATTAGCGACCGCCGACGGTGGCTATGAATTCAACCCGGTGTTGTATGCCGGCCTGATTCCTTCCACCGGCAGCACCATCGCCGGAACGGTGGTCAATTCCAAGACGGCACAGCCCTTATCCGGCGGCAACGTTGTCGTTGCGCTGGAGCAGAAGGATTCCAACGGGGTCGACCGTATTCTAATGCGCACCGCCGCCGGTAGCGACGGCTCATTTGTCCTGTGCCCGGTTCCTGAGGGAACGTATGACCTGGTAGCCGTGGGCGTCGATGGAGCCAACGTTGCCTATTCCGCGGGCGTGGAAACAGGAATTCAATCCGGCCAGCTTGCAGGTAAAATTCCGTTGGTGCCGGGAACCCAGCAGGGCACGCTGCAGGGCCTGATCAGCACCATGAATGGCGGCCTGCCGCCCGCAGGCGTCTCGGTTGCGGTACAGGCGGAAGCGCTGCAGCAGATCGCCGGCAATGGCACCACCATTACTGTGCCGCTGCTGCCCTCGCAGAGTCCGTTCAACGAAGCAATGTTGACGACGAATGGATCCAGCTGCCCGTCCGGGGTCGACTGCGCTCCCTTTGCCATGCAGCTCCCGTCCAACGCGCCCAACGTCGTTGCCTGCTCCGAGCAGACGGCGCAGTTTACCCAGCAGGGCACCACCCCAGCCTACATAGCAGACTCCAGCGCAGAGATTCCAGGCTCCGGCGGTACGCCTGCGTGCACCGCCGGCAGCATGCAGGCGCCAGGTGGTGCTGTCGCTGTAGGCCCGGGCGAAACCGCTATGGCGTCAAATATGGCATTCAGTCAGTGCCAGTAACGTTGCCCCATCGCATCACGGGCCCTCGTGTGTCCGGTTCGTCACGGAACAGGAACGACGGGCCGGCCTCCCCCCGGCCTTTCGTCTCCTTATCCCGGAAACACGGAACAACCCCGGTGTAGCCCCTGGGCATCCCATACCGGAGAGGAAAGGTGGACCATGACAGATATTCATGATCTGAACAAGAACACCCCGGCAACAACCCCCACAGAACGTGTGACCAGTGATGCGGAGAAAGCTCATCAGCGCGTGGAACGCGAAGCCAACAAGGCAGCCGAGCGCGGCATGAATCGCGAAAGAAAAGATGATGAAGGCGAGTTCAGCAATATAGGCCCCGTCTAGTCTTCGGCTAAATCACCCCAAAAAGCAGCTCGTCGAATCCCGCTGGGTCTCGTGTGTTTTTTTGAGACCGCAGCGGGATTGATGCGTCCAGCCAGGAATCCTCGTTCCATTCCGAGTCTCGGGTGACGAATAAATCCCCGCTTCCTTGACTCCGCCCCAACTGCGTCTCGATAATGGAAGTTGCCCCTTCCGCACTTATTCCTAACCAGCTGATCGGCGCATCCGCGCAGAGTACGTTGGCGATCGCGCGGATGGATCTGACTCGGCGCCGGCATGCATCGATTGCTTCTGCCGGGCATCCATTGCAAGTGCCGGTTCTGGGCAGTACGCGCGGAGATTTCGACGAAGGCATAGGTCCGAACTTTGATGATTCACCTCGACAAGGCTGGAACACACCAATGAGCGCAGCAACCACGGCGGCCGAGACTGGCTCGAAGCAGAATCGGATAGCAACTTTCTGGCAGTCGACGAACGGCAAGAAAGTCGTCATGGCAGTTACTGGCGCGATGATGTTTCTCTTCGTGATTGGCCACCTGCTGGGCAATCTGCAAGTCTTCGAAGGTCCGGAAAAGATCAATTCCTATGCACACTTCCTGCACACCATCGGCGAAGTGCTCTGGATCGTGCGCATCACTCTGATCATCGCGATCATTCTGCATATTACTGCGACAGTTCAATTGGCGCTTCGTAACAAAAGGGCACGGCCTATCGGCTACTCGCGCAAGGAGGCCATCAACTCGTCCTACGCGTCGCGCACCATGTATTGGAGCGGCCCCATCGTTCTGGCCTTCATCATCTTTCACCTGCTGCAGTTCACCGCCGGGTATATCCATCCCGAAGCGAGCTTTATCGAGGGGGATGTCTACCACAATCTGGTGTCGGGCTTTCAGGTCTGGTGGGTTTCGGCCTGGTACATCTTTGCGATTATTTTGCTGGGCTTTCACCTGCGCCACGGGCTGTGGAGCATGTTCCAGTCTGTCGGCCTGGCCCATCCGCGTCACACGCTCAGGCTGCGGCGGGCTGCGCTGTTGATCGCCACTCTCATTGTTTTGGGATACATTTCCATCCCGATCAGCATTTTGCTGGGGTTTGTAAAATAACATGACACTCGATGCAAGAATTCCTGCCGGCCCGATAGAACATGCGTGGGACAAGGCCCGTTTCGACATGAAGCTGGTCAACCCCGCCAATAAACGGAAACACTCTCTCATCGTCGTGGGCTCCGGCCTGGCAGGAGCGTCCGCATCCGCCTCTCTCGGTGAGCTTGGCTACAACGTGAAATGTTTCTGCTTTCAGGATTCACCGCGTCGCGCCCACTCCATCGCCGCGCAGGGTGGCATCAATGCGGCCAAAAACTATCCCAACGATGGCGAGAGCGTTTACCGCCTCTTCTACGACACCGTGAAAGGCGGCGACTTCCGTGCCCGCGAAGGCAACATCTACCGGCTGGCGGAGATCAGCAACCACATCATCGATCAGTGTGTGGCCCAGGGTGTTCCGTTTGCCCGCGAATACGGCGGCACGCTGACCAATCGCTCTTTCGGCGGCGCGCAGGTGTCTCGGACCTTCTACGCGCGCGGTCAGACCGGCCAGCAGCTGCTGCTTGGCGCTTACCAGGCGCTGGAACGCCAGGTTCATGCTGGAACCATCACCATGATTCCGCGCACAGAAATGCTGGATTTGATTGTGGTCGATGGAAAGGCGCGCGGCATCGTCACCCGCAACCTGGTGACCGGAGAATTCAACGTGCACATTGCCGACGCGGTGATTCTCGCCACCGGCGGCTACGGCAACGTGTACTACCTATCGACCAACGCCAAGGGCTCCAACGCCACCGCAATCTGGCGCGCCTACAAACGCGGCGCCCTGTTCGCCAATCCCTGCTTCACCCAGATTCACCCGACCTGCATTCCCGTGTCAGGCGAGTATCAGTCGAAGCTCACCCTGATGAGCGAGTCGCTGCGCAACGATGGGCGCATCTGGGTTCCTAAAATGAAAGGCGACAAGCGGCCGCCAAATGAAATTCCAGAGGGCGAGCGCGATTACTATCTGGAGCGCCGCTATCCCAGTTTCGGCAATCTGGTGCCGCGCGACGTGGCCTCTCGCAACGCCAAACAGGTTTGTGATGAAGGCCGCGGGGTAGGGAAGACCGGCCTCGGCGTCTACCTGGATTTTGCGGATGCCATCGCGCGTCTGGGCGAAAAGGTCATTCGTGAGCGCTACGGAAATCTCTTCGACATGTACCAGCGCATCACGGATGAAAATCCCTACAAGGTGCCGATGCGCATCTATCCCGCCATCCACTACACCATGGGCGGCCTATGGGTGGATTATCAGTTGCAGAGCACCATCCCTGGCCTGTTTGTGCTGGGCGAAGCGAATTTTTCCGATCACGGCGCCAATCGCCTGGGTGCCAGCGCATTGATGCAGGGACTTTCCGACGGCTACTTCATCATCCCTTACACGGTAGGGAACTATCTGGCGACCAACAAATTCGCCAAGGTCGATGAGTCGAACGTCGAAGTGCAAAGCGCCGTCGCGGCGGCTCGGCAGCAGACTGAGAAGCTGCTGTCCATCCAGGGAAAACGCACCGTCGATTCGTTCCATCGCGAACTTGGAAAAATTGTTTGGGACTATTGCGGTATGGCGCGCACCGCCGAGGGCCTGGAAACCGCGATTGGAAAAATTCGCGCCCTGCGCGACGAGTATTGGCAGAACGTCACCGTTCCCGGTAGCGGCGACGATCTGAATCAGAGCCTGGAAAAGGCTGGTCGCGTGGCGGATTTCTTTGAGCTGGCGGAGTTGATGTGCATCGACGCCCGCGAGCGGAACGAGTCCTGCGGCGGCCACTTCCGCGAGGAATATCAGACACCGGACGGCGAAGCCCAGCGCGACGATGAGCATTATTCCTATGTCGCAGCCTGGGGCTATCATGGTCCCGACGCGCCTCCCGAGCTCAACAAGGAGCCGCTGGAGTTCCATTACGTTCATCCGAGCCAGAGGAGCTACAAGTAATGAAACTGACATTGAAAATCTGGCGCCAGAAGAACTGCAGGGAGAAAGGCGCATTCGTCACCTACGCGGTGGACAATGTGGATCCGGAAATGTCGATGCTGGAATGCCTCGACGTGCTGAATGAATCCCTGATCGAGCGCGGCCAGGAGCCGGTGGCTTTCGAGCATGACTGCCGCGAAGGCATCTGCGGCTCCTGCGGTTTCATGATCAACGGCGTGGCTCATGGTCCCGAACGCGCCACCACGGTGTGCCAGCTGACCATGCGGCATTTCAAAGATGGCGACCAGTTGGTGATCGAGCCATGGCGTGCGCTGGCGTTTCCTCTCATCAAGGATCTGGTTGTCGAGCGCGGCGCGTTCGATCACATCATTGAAGCCGGCGGATATATATCCACCTCCACCGGTCACGCGCCGGATGGAAACACCTTGCTGGTCGGCAAAGAAACAGCCGATCAGGCAATGGATGCCGCCGCCTGCATCGGCTGCGGCGCGTGCGTGGCAGCGTGCCCGAATGCCTCCGCGGCGCTGTTTACCGGGGCAAAAATTGCGCACCTCGGCATTCTTCCGCAGGGCGAACCGGAACGCGATCGTCGCGCCCTGAACATGGTCGCGCAAATGAACGCGGAAGCGTTCGGCAACTGCACCAGCATTGGCGAATGTACGGGTGTGTGTCCCAAGGAAATTCCGCTGGACGTCATCGCCGCCATGAATCGCGACTACCTGTGCGCCAGTTGGAGGAAGCGTGAGGATGTCGAGACCACGATCGTCCCTGGGTTTGAGCTAAGTCCGAAAGGTTAGCGAGACGCTCTCGATGATCTGTGGAGCGCATCGAGATTGCCCTGCATGAGTTGGGCCAGCAGGCTTCGCAATGCATTTCCGCGGTGGCTGATCGGGTGCTTCTGTTGCAGGCTGATTTCGGCCATCGTCTGACCTGATTCCGGCAAATAAAAAAGAGGGTCGTAGCCAAATCCACCGCTGCCGCGCGGAGACTCGAGAATGATGCCTTCGACCGCGCCATGCCCCGCCGCAATGCATTCGCCGTCCAGGGCAGCAGCCAGCACGCAGCGATACCGGGCACTGCGCTGATCCTTCGCCACTCCTTGCATATTTTGCAGCAGCAATAAGTTGTTACGCTCGTCGTCGGTCAGGGCACGGCCATGATCCACGGTAAAGCCGGCGTCCGCGGCGTAGCGCGCGGAGCGTACACCGGGTGCGCCCTGCAACGCGTCGACTTCCAGCCCGGAATCGTCCGCCAGCACAATGCAGCCCGGAGCGTGCCGGCTATATTCGATCGCTTTGCTGCAAGCATTTTCTTCAAAGGTGGTCCCGTTTTCCGGCGGCGGCTCGATGTTTCCCATTCCATGCAGCGGCACCAGCGCAACCTCTCCGGCATGTTGTTCGGCGGCGATGGAGAAATCGCGCAGCTTGCCGGGATTTGTCGTCGCGACGTGAAGTGTAAGAGCCATGGTCCGCGCTTACTTGCCCGGTCCCACAGAGGTAACTTGCATCGTCATTCCGGACAGGGTGCCCTTCACCACGGCCGGCGCGCCTGCCAACGCATACAACTGCTTCTTGACCTGCGCATCTCCTTGCAGCGTGTATACCTTGGTACCGACCACCAGCGCATACGAAGAGCCCATGCCAACGCATTCCCGCGTACACTTTTGCGCGCTCACTCCAGCCATCATGTGATGCGCGCCGCACATCTGGTCGCTCACGATCCCTTGCAGTGTGGTGGATTGGGCAAGGGCAAGTCCGGCGCTCAGCAGGCCGGTGAGGGCGAAGGTAGTCAATGTTCGCGAGAGTTTCATGAAGGCTCCGTTTCAGTTTCAGCGATCGGCTCCGCATGGCAGCCGGAACCAGCGCGAGAGTGTCCAGTATAACGGCCGAATCTGAAGTCAAGGAAGATATGGCTGCAAGGGACAGCCGTCGCAACGCGGCGTGGTGCCGCAGTGGCGTTTGCCCACTTCGACAATCAGCGCGTGCAGCTCATTCCCGTGGCGGGCGGTTTCTTCTCGGGTACCGCTGGAAATGGCAGCATCCCCCACGCGTTGCAACTCCGCATATCGTGCATTGTCCGCGACCAGCTCATGCCGGGTCGCTACTCGGCGGAAATATTCATCGACGACAAAAATCGGATGCCCCAGCGCATACAGAAGAATCGCGTCGGCAGTTTCGGGTCCAACGCCCGGCAGCGCCAGCAGCTGGGCACGAAGAACCTCCGTCGGCTGACTCGCCATCTGTTCCAGCGAGCCTCCGTAATGCTCATCCAAACATTGCACGAACGCCTTGATGGAGGCTGCCTTGCGAACAACAAAGCCCGAGGGGCGAATCAGTTCACGCAGTGATTCTTCCGCAATGCCGCGGATTCCTTCGACGGTCAGCATATTCGCCTGCCGCAGGTTGGCGATGGAACGCTCCACGCTGCGCCACGCCGTGGCCTGCGTCAGGTACGCTCCCAGCACGACCTCAAAGGCAGTATCGGCCGGCCACCACTTGCGGGTTCCGTAGGCAGCCAGCAGCGCGGCGTACATGGCGCGCAGGCTTTCCTCCGGCGCCGTCGGATCGTTTGGACTGCGTGAACTCTTCTCGGTGCGAAGGGGCATATGAATCGTTACCGCGCGGGCAGCGCTCAACCTCTCCTCAGTATCTTATGAGCTGGATGGATTCCTGAAGGCCCGCTACCTCTGGGAGCGAGCCCACGGTCCTGCAGGCTAGGAACAGAATCACCGGATCCCATAGCGGCTTGAGGGCCGATTGAAGGGATGGCCGGCGCCGCCGACTCATCGCCCCTCAACTGCTTGGTTCCCATCGCCAGGACGGAAACGGGTGCAGAAATTAGCGGCCGGAGACGAGGGAGAGTATATTGGTGCGCGGCCCAAAGGCGAAACGGAAGTTTGGCTTTAACAAGCTCGTTCCGATCCGGGGTCCTGCTGGAGTGCGTGCGAAATATCTCCCCTTTGTTCTCTTCCTCGCCGTCTGCGCCTGTTCCGCAAATTGCCAGGAAACCACGAGCCACCCTTTCCATAATTTCCTTTTCTTTAACGGCCCCGGAGATTTCAACCGCAACGTCTTCTACAAGAATAAGCTGGAATTCTCCCTCGAGAGCGGCTGGGAGCCCATCAATATTCCCTTCGTGTACAACTTCGCGACGGGCTCCACGTATACCACCTGGCCGCTCCATTACACGCTGGAACCCAACATAGCTTCCGTCCGCTGGACCATCGATAATATCGATTGGCCCAGCATCCTCCGCGGCACGACGGACTACACATTCAGCGGGACCTATGTGGACATCCCTCGCGGCCCGGAGACTCGCTATTTTGCTTTTCTCTTTGGAATACGCCGTAACTTCATTCGTCCGAACTGGAGGATAATTCCTTATTTTGATGCCCGCGGGGGGGTGGGAAATATTAACGCCAAGGGGCCAGACGGGGTGCTGTACGCCCAAGGGCAGGATCTGACCTTCACGCTGATGAATGGCGGCGGGATACGCTACGACTTCAACCCCCGATTCAGCGTCGCAGCTGGCGCGACCTACCAGCACATCTCCAACTTCTACCTGTCACAGCCAAAATATTACGACTACGGCATCAACGTCTGGGGCTCCATCGTCGGATTCAACATCCGCATTGGCAAAGCGAAACCTTTGATGCAGTAGATGCTTGCGCGCGTTTCCATGTGGCCGCTCGCATCGCGGATGTAAACCTACTTCGGGCATTTGCATCCGTTGTAATCTTTGTTTTGAAGCGGGGACTGGTCGGCAAATGCCTGTATGGCTTGGCGCTCCCATGCGCTGGTGTATATGAGAGTGTAAATAGTAGGTATTGATGAATAAAGGGGATGGAGATGAAAGTGCACACGGAATACCTGAACATGCAGACCCCTCAGCGACGCGAGATCGTCCACATTACGCCGCAGGTCGAGGAGATTGTTCGCCGCAGCGGGATTCAGGATGGGCTCTGTTTTGTTTCGCCGATGCACATCACCGCCGCCGTGTACGTCAATGATCTGGAAGAGGGGCTCATCGAAGACATCATGGAGTGGCTGGACAGGCTGGCGCCGGTGGGGCCGGATTACCGACACCACCAGACCGGGGAAGACAACGGAGACGCTCATCTGAAGTCGCTGCTGCTCCATCATGAGACCACGCTGCCCATCACCGGCGGCAGGCTCGACCTGGGCCCGTGGCAGCGCGTATTTTATGCGGAGTTCGACGGCCAGCGGCGCAAGCGCGTCATTGTGAAAGCGATGGGCGTCACGGAGCCCGGCAAAGCGAAGTAGCACGCGGATTCAACCGACGACGGCCAGCTCTTCCTCCAGCATCTGCTTTTCATGCAGCTCGGTGTAATAGCCGTTGCGCGCGATCAACTCTTCGTGGGTCCCCAGTTCGACGATGCTGCCGTTGACCAGCACGGCAATCTGGTCGGCATGGCGCACGGTGGAGACGCGATGAGAAATAAAGATGGTGGTGCGGCCGCGCATCGCCTCCGCAAGCCCGCTAAGGATGCGCTCCTCCGTGTAGGTATCGACGCTCGACAATGCGTCGTCAAGGATCAGGATGCGAGGATCGCGCACCAGCGCCCGCGCGATGGCAGTGCGCTGTTTTTGGCCGCCCGACAGCGTAATACCGCGCTCCCCAACCAGCGTGTCGAATCCCTTGGGAAATTCAAGAATTTCGTCGCGGATATGCGCGATGCCGGCGGCTTTCAGAATCTCTTCCTCCGGCGCATCCGGCGCTCCAAATGCAATATTCTCGCGGATCGACTGGCTGAATAAGAAAGTCTCCTGCGGAACAAATCCAATCGCGCGCCGCTCCATTTCCAGCGGATAATCCATGACGGAATGGCCATCCAACAGCAGCATCCCTCGTTCCACTTCAAGCAGGCGCGGGATCAGTCGAACCAGCGTGGTTTTGCCGGAGCCTGTCGGTCCAACAATAGCAAAACTGCTTCCCGCCGGAATGCGGAGATTGATGTTGCGCAACGCAGGCGCAGTGCCATTGTCATAGGTGAAGGTGAGATTGCGAAATTCAATGTCGCCGAGAATTTCAGTCGTTATCGGGCCGGTCGCGGGCAGCGTAGCATCTGAAATCGATGGCTCCGCAATCAGGATCTCGTGGATGCGCGTGACCGACGCCGTGCCGCGTTGCACCAGATTCACCACCCAGCCCAGCGCGATTACCGGCCACGTCAGCATGGCCATGTACGTAGTGAAAGCAACAAATGCGCCCACGGAAATCCGGTGCGAGATCACTTCATGCCCACCCACCAGCAGGACAACCACCAGCGATAGACCCAGCATGAACTCCAGCGTGGGCCATAGCATTCCCATCAACCGGACCAACAGCAATGCGCGACGAATGTACTCGGTATTGGCCCGTTCGAAGGCGCCAATCTCCGCGTCTTCCTGGGCAAAGGCGCGCACCAGGCGCGCACCCGCAACATTCTCCTGCACCTGCGCGGAAATGTCGGAATACATCGCCTGAATACGCTCAAAACGCTCATGAATTCTGCGCCCGAAATACTGCACCAGGATGCTGGCCGCCGGTAGCGGCACAAAGGCCAGCAGCGTGAGCCAGGGGCTGATGCGAATCATGAAGACCAGCGCGCCTACCGTGAACAGCAGCGTATTCGCGCTGTACATGATGGCCGGCCCCAGCAGCATGCGAACCGCGTTCAGATCGTTGGTCGCCCGCGCCATAATATCGCCGGTACGATTTTCCTGAAAGTAGGTAGGAGATTGCCGCTCCAGAACCTGGAACAGGTCATTGCGGATGTCGTACTCAATATCGCGCGAGATGCCGATCAGAACCCAGCGCGTCAGGAAAAGAAAGATGCCCTTCGACAAGGCCACGGCGACCAGCAGCCCGGCATAAAAAAGAATGCCGCGGTAACTCAGGTGCTGCGTCATATCGTCGATCGCGCGCCGAATGACTTCCGGGAACATTACCCAGATGGCGTTGCTGCAAACCGCGAAGAAGCCCCCAACCAGAAATCCGCGACGGTAACGCCGCATGTAGGGAAACAGGGGTTTCAGGTTTTCGATCAGAGTCAAAGCGATGCCTTCCAGCTTTTATTGTAGCCAACACGGATTGCCACAGGCGGGAAATGAGCGTGCTGTAGAGAATCGGTGGCGGGTCCGTTGTGGCCCGCTTTGCTTATGTCGGCGTGCGCAACAGAAGATAGCCGCCCACCAGGCCGAACAGCAGATCCGGCGACCAGGCAGCCAGCATCGCGGGCAAAGTGTTTACGTTACCCATGGCTTCAAACAATCCCGCAGAAACCCAGTAAGCAATGGCCACCCCAATCGCCACGGCCACGCCGGTAAGCGAGCCGCGTCGTCCCATGGAAAGTGAAAAAGGAACTGCCAGGATCGCCATCACCAGCGTGACCAGGGGATAGGCGATCTTCTTGTTCAACTGCACGCGCAACGGCAGCGTGTCAAAGCCGCTCTGGCTCAGGTCGTGAACGTAATGAGCAAGCTCAGAAAAGGTCATCTCCGAGGATTGGAGATCTTCCTTTTTGAAATAATTTGGTGGTTCCGTAATGCCTGGGAACACCTGCTTTGTAAATGTCTGGTAGGACGCGATCGTGCCGCCGTTGAACGTCCTTTCCCATCCGTTCTCAAAAGTCCATTGCCGTTGCTGCGGATCCCAGACTACGTCGGATGCGAAAATGCGGCCGGCAAGCACGAAACTATTCGGCTGAAATTCCAGCACCGTCAGATTTGCGAATCGATTGTTCGCTGAATCGAAGTACTCGTAGTAGAAAATGCGAGCGCCTTCATTCGGTGTGGTTTTTCCAAATACCCACTCGCGGTCTGGGCGCAGGAATGTACGTGGCGGCTTGCCTTTAATTTCGCTGCGCAGCGCCTCCTGCCTGCGATTGGCATTCGGCAGATAGAACTGGTCGAAGGTAAACATCAGCACGGAAAGCGCCGCGGCGATGAAGAAAATCGGCACAACAGCGCGGTACAGGCTGATGCCGGTGGCCTTCATGGCGGTCAGCTCACTGGAACGATTCAGCGTTCCGATGGTCGCCAGCACCGCGATCAGCACGCTCAACGGCGTGATGTTATAGATCATGCTCGGCGTCAGGTTCAGCAGATATTCGCCGACAACTTCCAGCGCCGCATGGTTTCGGATGATATCGCTGAGCAATTCAAACAGAGAAAAAATCAGCGATAGCATGACAAAGGTGATTTCCACCAACATAAAACTGCCAACAAACGATCGCAGCACGTAGTCGTCAAGAATCAGCGGAAACCCTTCGTGCAGGCTGGGCCGGGGAAGAGCGTCGAATACGGTTTCAGCCGTGGGATCGGTCTTGCGGCGAAAAACTTTGCGTAACTTCTCACCCAGCCCGAAAGCAGGAAAACGGACAGTGCCGCGTGACATTTGATACAGCAATAACAATCCAGCCATGCCGAACAGCAGGTTCGCTCCCCACACCCCCAGCAACACAGGAATCTTTTGCTGTTTGGCCAACGCCATGCCAGTCGAGGAGAGAAAGTAATAGATAAAGACCAGAAAAATCGTGAGCACAAAGCCCATGCTCTTGCCGCCCCGCCGCGAAGATAAACCCAGCGGGACGCCGATCAACATCAGTACCAGGCATGCCGTGGGGTAGGCGAACCGCTTCTGCATTTCGATCTGGTACGAGCGGCCGTCCGGGGAGTGCGAGCGCGCGAACAAGTCGCGGTTGGACATGGCAAGAATCGGCACATCGCTATGCCCGATGCGAACTGTATCCTGGCCGCCGCTGCTTACCTGGATCGGCAGATCGGTTTCCGCGAACGTGGAAATGTTGTAGGCACCGGGATCGTTCGCCGGCATGTCATGTTGTTCGCCGTCGCGCAGGCGCATCCGCAACTCGTGGTGCTCACCACTGACCACAGTCGCCTGCTGCGCCATGGTAATTTTCGGAGAAGCCGGGTCGCTGATATCCGCCAGGAAAACGTGGGACCATACGGATGCATGCCGACCGATGCGCACATCCTGCACGTAGAGAATCGAGTTGCGAAAATCTTCGTAGAATACTCGCGGCTGCACTTGAAAGGTCGCCTGAGAATCGCGCAACGAATTTTCCACCTGCAACATCGCAGTGGTTGCCTTAGGCGCCAGGTAGAGAGAATTGAAAAGTCCGATGCACCACGCTGCCACCCCGACAATGGCCACGATGCGAACAAACTCGAACACGCCCAGGCCGCAGGCCCGCATGGCAGTCACTTCGCTGTCCGCCGCCAGCCGACTGAGCCCCAGCAGAACTCCCACCAGCACTGCCATCGGAATCGTCACCGTCAGGGAATTCGGCAGCGTAAACAAAACCAGCTTCAGAACGCTGGCTGGAGACGCGCCGTCCTGCACCACCAGCTCCAGTATCTGAACCAGCTGCGGCATGAACAGGACAAAAGTGAACAACGCCATCCCCACCAGCGTGTGGGAGAGCACTTCGCCGAGAATGTAGCGTGTCAGGATGCGCACAGTCGTTGTCTTATCGCTTGGCGGACTCTTCCGGCTGCATGGACGTGCCTTCGATACTCCAAGTGTAGCGCCAGAGGCTTGGCCATTTCCTGGCGCCGCATGGAATTGCATTCATGCTACCCTGTTCCGTTGCCTGCGTAAGCGCCTGCACCATCTTGTTTGGAACCGGAAGCGGAATGAGGAGCGTCGAAATGAAGTTCAATCTGTCCAGGTGTTTTTTCGCAGGAAGTCTTTGCATTTTTCTCGCGCCCTCGTTGCTCGCCGCCCACGCGCAGGGCGCCCAGAATTCGTCGCCCTCGAAAACTCACGGCATCGCCGTGGCCAATATGGATCGCTCGATCTCGCCCGGCGACAATTTTTATCTCTATGCCAACGGCGACTGGATCCAGCGTACGGTCATTCCTGCGGACCGCGCCGCGGTTGGAGTCTTTTCTGTACTCGATGACGTGGCCAATAAAAATACCGCGGCACTGATTCAGCAGGCAGCAAAATCCAATGCTCCCGCGGGCTCGAATACCCGCAAAATCGCCGACCTCTACAACTCCTATATGGACGAGTCTGCGATCGAGGCCAAGGGGCTGGCGCCACTCAAACCGCACCTTGCCGCGATTGCCGGGATTCACACCCGGCGCGAATTATCCCGCGCCCTGGGCCAAAGCCTTCGCGCCGATGTCGACCCACTCAACAACACCAATTTCCATACCGCCAATCTCTTTGGCCTGTGGGTCGCTCCTGGCTTTAACGATTCCGACCACTACAACGCATACCTGCTGCAGGGCGGTCTGGAGTTGCCCGATCGTGAATACTATCTGGGCGACAGCGCCCATATGAAGGAGATTCAGGCGAAGTATCAGACGCATGTTTCGGCCATGTTCCGGCTCGCCGGTTTCGACAACGCCGATGCACGCGCTGCCCGCGTCATCGCACTGGAGCACGCGATCGCGGAAACCCACACCAGCCTCGCGGATGACGAAGACATTCACAAAGCCAACAACACCTGGAAGCAGTCGGATTTTTCCGCAAAAGCTCCCGGCCTCGACTGGGCTGAGTATTTCAGCGGCGCCGGACTTACGCAGCAGGCAAACTTCATCGTGTGGCAGCCGAATGCGTTCACCGGCGAATCTGCGCTGGTCGCGTCCACTCCTGTTGACACGTGGAAAGACTGGCTCGCATATCACGCCATCGAAGACTATGCCTTCGTGTTGCCGGAACCGCTGGCGGATGAAGAGTTTGCATTCTTCGGCAAAACGCTCACGGGCGTACCTCAGCAGCGTCCACGTTGGCAGCGCGGCGTTCGTCTGGTCGACGATTTGCTGGGTGATGCTGTGGGAAAAATTTATGCGCAACGCTACTTCTCGCCGCAAGCCAAGGCGGAAGCCCAGGCCATGGTGGCCAACCTGATCGCAGCGTATCGAGTGCGCATTGAAGCCCTGTCGTGGATGGCGCCCGCAACCAAGGCGGAGGCGGAAGCCAAGCTTACCACCCTGTATGTGGGCGTCGGATATCCCGACACCTGGCACAGCTACGCCGGGTACGATGTCAGGCCGGATGATATCTTCGGCAATGTCCGCCGCTTTGCCTTGTTTTACTATCACCAGCAGATTGATCGGCTGGGTAAGCCAGTCGACCGCAAAGAGTGGTGCATGACGCCGCAGACGGTAAACGCCGTGAACCTGCCGCTGCAAAACGCGCTGAACTTTCCCGCCGCCATTCTGCAGCCGCCTTTCTTCGATGCTAAAGCGCCGGCAGCCGCCAACTATGGAGCCATCGGCTCGATCATCGGGCACGAAATCAGCCACACATTTGATACCGAGGGCAGCACGTTCGACTCCCGGGGCCGTTTGCGCGACTGGTGGACGCCTGCGGACCTGGCCCATTTTGAAGCAGCCACCGCCAGGCTGGCGGCCCAGTATGACACCTACAAGCCGTTTCCCGATCTGCACGTGAACGGCAGGCAGACCCTGGGAGAAGATATCGCGGATGTTGCCGGAATCTCCGCGGCGTATGACGGCTATCACGCCTCGCTCGCGGGCAGAGCCGCGCCCGTTCAGGATGGCTTTTCCGGCGATCAGCAGTTTTTCATCGCCTTCGGCCAGAACTGGGGAATGAAGATTCGCCCAGCGGCGCTGCGCAGGCAAGTGATGACGGACCCACACGCTCCCGCACAATATCGCGCCGACACGGTGCGCAACATCGACGCATGGTACAAGGCATTTGGCGTGAAGCCGGGGCAAACCCTGTACCTGGCTCCGCCGGATCGCGTTCGCATCTGGTAAGGGAAAGATCGCTGCCTGTTCGCGCCTCAGTACCAATGCCTCATCTGCGGCCAAACCGCGGAAAGAGGTTCCTTGCCGCCGCGGCAGAGATAGATCGGCCTGTTTTCAAAGGGCATGGCCAGCGGATTGTCTGTCGCCCCCACTTGCTCGACGGAACTGCAGTATTTCTCCACTCCCTGTCTACGTTCTCCAACCACTATCAATAACTCCCCGGTATATCCACCCGGTCCCCAGTAAAAATAATTCTGGTGGCCGCTGATGGCCGGCGGCAGACCATATTTCCCGCCGAAGATATCGATGGCGCCTGCCTCTCCGTAGTTGTTACAGAAGATCCCGGCTTTCGCCTGGTCGGCAGGCGACAACGAGTGATAAATCTGCGCCACCTGGGCCACCAGGCCCTGCCATCCAAAACGGTCCGCATAAAACTGCGGCAGCGGGCCGGTCTCCGCCGTCTCGGTATTCACTTCGACCAGGTGCAATGCGCGCGTGTAGCGAATCCATGTGTAGGGCGGCATCACTGGAATCGCCATGGGCAGCGTTATTGCGCCAAGAATGACCATGACCACGCACCATGCCGGCAGCAGCCACGCGGTTTTGCGGGATGCGGAAAACATGGATTGCCAGGCTAGCGCGCCGCCGGCAAACAGCACAGGATAGACCGGCGCCAAATAGTAATCCTTGGCATACAGATGGATCATGATCGCCAGCAGAACCAGGTACATGATTCCAATCCAGCGAAAACCGCGTGCCGACTTTGCGGCCAGCAACCAGACCAGCCCCGGTAGCAGCAGAAAAATGCTGAGCGGATGCAGCATCAGGATTTGTGCGCCCAGAAATGCGAGTGGCCCCAGCTTCACGTTCTTGTTGCTGTGCGCTACATTATTCAGCCATACCAGAGTCGGGTATTGATGATGGATCTCCCACAACAGATAGGGAAGCGCGATGAGAAAGATCAGCGCCACCCCGGCCAGCGTCCACCGGCTCCAGAGAATCTTGCGTTGCGGAGTGAGCAGCAGGGCCACCAGCAGCGCCACCAGAAAAAACGCGATGTCCGGCTTGTTCAGCACGCCCAGCCCGGCGGAAATTCCAAACGCAATCCACCAGCGTGGGCTGCCTCCACGAACCATCCACAATACGGCCAGCAGACATCCCATCCAGAACATCGGCTCGAAAGAGTTCATCGACAGAAAGCTATCGATCCCCAGGTAAACCGGCGCGATCAGCACGGCGATCATTGCCAGAATCTGGGCCATGCGCTTACCGCCCAGCAACCAGGCCAGCAGTCCGGTCATAAAAATTTTCACGGCGCCGGCGAGTGCCGAAAAAATACGAAACAGCGCCAAATTATGAATCCCAAACAGCCCTTCCGCGACTCGCGCCTGCAGCGCCACCATGGGTGCCTGGTCCACGTAGCCCCAGGCAAGACGGCGACCGCACATAATGTAGTACAGCTCGTCGCGAAAAATTCCGTAGCCGAAATGCTGCGCCACAATATTGCCGAAGAACTCGATCGCAAGTTTGATCGCTGCGAATATAAGTGCGAGCTGCAGTACCGGCTTCCAGTTCTCACCGGCGGCTGTTTGAATTTCCATGAAGGCTCCAAATTACATAGTAGAGAAGCGCCACTCATCGACACGCATCAGGCTGACATGGAATACGAACCCGGCAGAAAAAAGTTCCCGCGCAGAGATCGAATCGCCGTCCGATTCGTCGCAGCATCGGAGTGTTCCTTCGCTACTCTGTTGGTTCGCTGGAGGAGACGGCTGCCTGAAAGTGGGCGCAGATCGCTTCCGCCACCTTGCGCGATACGACGGACTGCAGCGCTTCCATGGACGCGGCCTGCACCGCGCGCAGGCTGCCGAAATGAGTGATCAGCCGATTCCGGGTTTGAGTTCCGACGCCTGGAATCCGTAGCAGGTCCGAGTCGCGGTCACGCATCTCGCGCCGCTTGCGATGGTAAGTAATCGCGAAGCGGTGGGACTCGTCGCGAATGCGCTGTACCAGGTGCAGCACCGGCGAGCGGCGGTCCAGCACCACCGGCTCGTCCTCCTGCCCGTATACATAGATCACTTCTTCCCGCTTCGCAATCGCGGCCAGCGGCTGGCTGGTAAAGCCCAGCTCCTCCAGGGCAGAGGCGGCAGCGTGTAATTGGCCCAGGCCGCCATCGATCAGAATCATGCTGGGCATCGGTCGATGCTCCTCCTGCAGACGGCGATAGCGCCGCGCGACAACTTCCCGCATGCTGGCAAAATCGTCGACGCCTTCGACAGTCTTGACCTGGAACTTGCGATACTCCGATTTATTCATCGCGCCCTTTTCCCACACCACCATAGAAGCCACGGTTTCCGCGCCTTGGATATGAGAGATGTCGAAGCATTCGATGCGTTCCGGCAGCTCCGGCAGATTCAGCGCATCCTGCAGAGACTCTTGAATTACGCGGATGCTGGGCTGCAGCACGCGGAAACGCTGATCAAAAGACTGCTTCGCGTTTTGTCCTGCCAGGTCGAGCAGGGAACGCTTCTCACCGCGCTGCGGCACGGCAATCTCGACCTTGTGTTTCGTGTGTTCGCACAGTAGTTCCGCCAATGGAACGCGGTCGGCAAAATCGACGGGCACATAAATGTTGCGCGGTACATACTGCTGGTCAATGTAGAGCTGCTTCAGCAGCGCGGAGAAAAAAGCCGCGGGAGAAAATACCTCGCTCGCGGAATTCTCCGCAGCTTCGACCGGCACAGTCGCCGCGCTCGACGCGTGCGCTTCGTGCGTCGGATTCTCCAGCGTTTGAGCTTCGGGGAATTCCGGCAGGTCTTCCCAGAAGAATTCGCGCCGGTCGACGATGCGGCCGTTGCGGATGTGAAACAGGTTGGCGGCTAGCATTCCGTTCTCGTAGTGGTAGCCGAAGACATCGGCATCGTCGTCTGAAGCAGCGGCTATGCGCTGCTTTTCCTGCAGCTGGTGCACCGTAATGACCAGGTCGCGATAGCGCCCGGCCAGCTCGAACTGTTCGTTCGCGGCTGCGATCTCCATCCGCTGTTGCAGAGACTTTTCCAGTTCAGCCGCATGTCCCTCCAGCATCAGGCGAACATCCCGCACCGCCTCGGAGTAGATGTCGGGCGTAGTCAGCCCTTCAACGCAGGGTCCCAGGCAGCGATGAATGTAGTACTGCAGACACGGCCGCGGATGGTAGCGCGAAAGATCCACCTTGCAGCTGGGAATCAGGAAAGTCCGATGAATCAAATCAACAATGCGATACGCCAGGTTCCCCGGAAAGAACGGGCCGTAGTAAATGGCGCCGTCCTTGCGAACCCGCCGCGTTACCAGCACCTTGGGATAACGATCGCCCACCGTCAGCTTCACGTAGGGATAGGTCTTATCGTCGCGCAGCAGCACGTTGAAGCGTGGCTTGCGCTGCTTGATCAGGTTATTTTCAAGTGCCAGCGCTTCGTGTTCGTTGGCGACCAGAATGTAATCCAGGTCGACCGCTTCGCGCATCAGGGAGCCGGTTTTGGCATTCGCCTGGGCAGCTTCCAGAAAATAGGAGCGTACGCGGGAGCGGAGATTTTTTGCCTTGCCGACGTAAATCACCACCTCATCCGCATTGCGAAAAAGGTAGACTCCGGGCCCTGCCGGCAGATCCCGAATTTTCTCGTGGAGATCCATGGAGGAAGGTATCCATCCCAGTTTAAACCTCATCCAAATGAGGGGTTGACACCGTCGCAACGGTGCTTCAAGTATGTAAAAAGTGCCGGTTCATTGCGTGGTCTGTCCGGCGGGCGCTGCGTAAGTGCATGAAACGTAAGCAAATAGACGCGTAATTGAGGATTGGCTGATCAATTGCACTTGATCCACGACAGTCCAGACTGCGGCCGCGACGGAAATGGCCATGAGGAGCAGGAAGAAAATGACAAAAAAACATGTAAGTTCGTGGGTTCTCGCAGGAGGTGCATCCGTTTTTATGCTGCTTTCGGCCGGATGTGCAACCAAGAATTACGTCCGCACCCAGACGACCCCTCTCATTCAGCACACCAATGAGTTGGAGGATCAGACTGCGGCCAACCATCGCAATCTGCAGGATGTCGATACTCGCGCCACTCAGGGAATTCAGCAGGCACAAACCGCCGCGACCACGGCTGACCAGAAAGCTGTAGCGGCTGGTCAGGCTGCTAACCAGGCGCAGCAGTCGGCCCAGGAAGCCATGAATCACGCCGATACGCTGGAAAGCGTTGTCGCCAATCTCGACACCTACCATCAGGTCGCGGACACCGATGTGCATTTCGCCTTTGACAAGGCCACGCTGACCAAACAGGGCAAGCAGAATCTGGATACGTTTGCCGCTCAGCTCGGCAACACGAAATCGTACATTCTCGAAATTACCGGCGGCACCGATTCAACCGGAGACAAGCAGTACAACTATCAGCTGAGTGAGCGCCGCGCGGAGACGGTCGCCCAATATCTGGCAGAAAAATACAATGTGCCGGCCCATAAGTTCTATTTGATCGGCATTGGCAAAGATGTGGAAGTGGCCAGCAACAACAGTGCCAGTGGTCGCGCCAAGAATCGCCGCGTTGAAATCCAGTTGCTGTCCAATGCCACGCCGAA
The DNA here is from genome assembly GCA_963756315.1 of uncultured Acidobacteriota bacterium. Taxonomy (GTDB): domain Bacteria; phylum Acidobacteriota; class Terriglobia; order Terriglobales; family Acidobacteriaceae; genus JAKAAZ01. The sequence goes on along the minus strand of CAVWNI010000008.1, from coordinate 420,966 downwards.
CGGCGCTCCGCAGCAAGGCGCAGCGGCACAACCCAGCGGCTCTCCTGGAGCGATGAATTCCAGCCCCGCAATGACCGGACAGGCCAATCCTCCGGCTGACAGCCAGGCCAACGCAGCGCCGCCACTATAAGGCGTTCGCGCGCGCATCCGCCAACACCCCGAGACCCGCCCTTCAAGGCGGGTCTCAGCTTTTCTGCCATGGAATGATGAAGTGAACGCGAGCCCTCGCTCCCTCAGGTCGCTGGGCGCTGGTAGAGCACAGGATTCAGGTCGGGATCGTTGTACATCTTCAGCTGTCGATACATCTGGAACCGTCGTTCGCCCTGCAGAACCCGCTGCCACAGGCGATCGAGACAGCCGGCCAGGTCATTGCGCTGCGCCTCCAGAATCGCCAGTCGCTGCTGATTGCGTTCCCGGTGACCCTGCGGAGCAGAGGGCCGCTCCATCTCTTCCAGCGTGTGAAACCGCTTCAGGCTCAGAATGGAAAGCCGATCCAGCATGAGTCCAGGAGTTTCGGAATGCAGTTCCGCCTGCGGATTGGGCAGATGCTCGGCAGATAGCGTTTCCAGCAGAATCGTGTCGCAACGTTCCATCTGGTCGTTGCGGCGCTGATTGATCATGTCGATGCTGCGCTTGGCTGCCGCAATGGAGGCGTCCGCGGCGTGAACATCGCGTGCCTTGTCCTCCTCATGCCACAGTGCAAAATTCGCCCGATGTAAACCTTCGATGGCGGCGTCCAGTGGACTTTCCGCGTCCGAGAAATCCTCGGAACGATGCCAGCGCGCGGTCCACGCGTCATACATCTGCACCACGCGGGCTCCCTCAAGCAGTCGAACGAAATCCATACCGAACATCATACCCATCCATCACAATCTTGATCGGCTGGAAACTCGGCGGTCGCCCACGGAATGCTTTAGCATGGGACTTGGCCATTCGGCCTCCAATCTCTTATGCCGACTTCCTGGCTTCAGGTTCCGCACCGTCGCTTTAATCCGCTCAGCCGCCAATGGGTGCTGGTTTCGCCGCACCGTACACAACGGCCCTGGCAGGGGGAGGTCGCCAAACCGGAAATCCCTGCGGCCGTTCACTACGATCCCAGTTGCTATTTGTGTCCCGGAAATACGCGCGCCGGCGGCCACCAGAATCCGCACTACGATGGCGTATTTATCTTCAACAACGACTATGCCGCTCTGCTGCCGGATACCCCTCCGTTACAGGATGCCCCGAGCGATGATTTGTTCCGCGTGGAAAGCGAGCGCGGCATCTGCCGCGTGATCTGCTTCCATCCGGATCATGATCTGACGCTCGCTCGCATGCTCCCGCAGGACATTGAACGCGTTGTCGACGCCTGGACGGCCCAGTCGCAGGAGTTAGGCGACCAGCCGGAAATCCGCTACGTTCAGATTTTCGAAAATCGCGGCGCGATGATGGGGGCCAGCAATCCGCATCCTCATTGCCAGGTGTGGGCCACGGAACATATTCCTGACGGCCCGCGCATTGAGCAGATCGCGCAGCAGGAGTATCGCGATGCCCATAATTCCTGCCTGCTGTGCGACTATCTCCAGCGGGAAGTGCAACTCAGCCAGCGCATCGTTTGCCAGAACGACGAATTCGTCGCGTTAGTGCCGTTCTGGGCTGTCTGGCCATTTGAAACCTTGGTGCTCAGCCGCCGCCACGTTGACTCGCTTCCGGAAATGGACCGGGCGCAGCGCGTCGCATTGGCAGACATTCTGAAGCGGCTGACGACGCGATACGACAATCTCTTTCAGATCAGCTTCCCCTATACCATGGGCTTCCATCCCAGCCCTGCGGATGCCCAGCCGCACCCGGAGTGGCATTTCCACGCGCACTTCTATCCGCCCCTGCTGCGGTCGGCAACCGTGCGCAAATTTATGGTCGGCTTTGAAATGCTGGGGATGCCGCAACGGGATATTACGCCGGAAAGTGCCGCGGAGAGATTGCGCGCCTTGAGCGAGCTTCATTACACCTTGAACCCGTAGCCAAAGCGAACCAACAATTCTCCGCACCGATCGATCGCGATGCTCACCATTGGCCACTCCACGCTGCCGATTGACGTCTTCCTGCAGTCCCTGCGCGACAACCAGGTTGCGTTGCTGGTGGATGTGCGAACCATTCCACGTTCGCGCCACAATCCACAATTCGGCATCGAAGAGCTGTCAGCTTCGCTGCGCTCCTCCGGCATCGACTATCGCTGGATGCAGGCGCTGGGCGGCCTGCGCCACCCGCGGAAGGACTCCATCAATCTGGGCTGGCGCAATCTGAACTTTCGCGGCTACGCCGACCACATGCAGACCGAAGCCTTCGCCGAGGCGCTCAGAGAACTGCTGCTGATGGATGATGCGCAGACCAGCGTGATCATGTGTTCGGAGGCGGTACCCTGGCGCTGTCACCGGTCGCTGATCGGGGATGCGCTGCTGGTCCACGAACATCCGGTGGAAGATATTTTCGTCACATCCGCCGGCAAATCTCAGCGCAAGCCGCACATCCTCACGCCGTTTGCGCGTGTTGATGGAACGCGGCTCTGGTATCCGGATCCGCAGCAGCTGCCGTGGCCGCAGGAATCGGTCTGACGCGACCACGGAACCAGAGTGTCACCGCATATCGACGGCATGCACGTAATGCAGCCAGCATGGCGGGAACCAGCCCGGCTGTTCGGGTTGGTTTTCATGGGCGGCGATTTCGCATTCCATATGCACCGGGCTCGGAATGGGAGACGCGAACATGTAATCCAGCCATTCGGTGTCTGCATCTTCGCCGGTGCTGTGTCGCGACTCGCGGACACCCGTCATCCAGCGGTCGATCAGGATACCCTCCAGCTTCCGTTCCATCTCCTGCTGGGCAGAAAGCACCTTCGTCATCGCCGACGCGGGCGTCATCTCACCGGTCAGAAACTGGAACGAGAGCAGGGAGGGCAACGCAAACGTTCGCTGCAATAACAAGTCACGCGCGGCGTCGATCAGGTTGCGGTCGACCTTGGCGCTCTCCACCGTGTCGGTGGGAATCGGCCTCTCGACTTCAGGCGCCGGCAACGCATCCTGCAACAACTCCGGGTACCGCAGCGGCTGAATGTCGACAAGAATCCGTTCCAGCGCAGCCGCAAAAATCGGATGATGAGGCAGGTCCTGCTTGACCCGGGGAGTGCCATTTAGCGCCAGATTCATCTGCAGTGCAGGCTCACGCTCGGGCGCGCTCGGCTTGAACAACAGGTAGCAAGCCGCCGCGGAAACCGTCATCAGCAGGACGCTGAGTCCGGAATACGCCGGCTTTTCCTTTCCCTCTTTTCCGTCCAGCGCCGCCGCGACGGGCGCCAGCAGGCCGAGCCGCTTGGGCTTGGCCGTCTCCTTCTTCAAATATTTCAGGCAGTCCAGCCAGCTCTCCACGTCCGGGCTGTGGGAGGCCAGCGCATCCAGCAGCTCCGGAACATAGTCGCGCACATATCGCCCCACCAGTTCCAGCCCTTCCGGTGAGAAGGGATCCAGGTCAGCCTGCTTGTCGAAGTCGGGAATCTTTTCTCGCACCAGATTCGCAAGTGTGGGGCCGCTGAGCGGCTGGCCCGTGAAACACTGGGCAATCAACTCGCGAGCAGCCAGAAACAGCGCGCATTTTCCGGCCTCGGAATGGCCTTTGAGCCGATAGGCTTCAATGCCGATCGCCCATGCGCTCTTATTTCGCGCAATTTCCGAAATCATGGGCAACGCCGCGTCGGTGTCCGACTTCAACAGCAACACCGTCAGCCGCTCCAGGATCGCGGACGTATCTTCCGCATCCAGATTGCTGCCGCGCCAGAAGGGAAGCACATGAAACAGAGTCACCGACTCGTTCCCTCCGAAATCGGCGAACAGCTTTTGCTGAATGTCCTGCAAGTTCTCAATTTTTTGCTGCTCCAGCAGCACGACCCAGAAGATGCGATTCAAAAACGGCATCGCCTCCAGCGAAAGTTCAAGCTGCCGCCGAGCGGTTCGAATCCAGTCCTGGTCCTCCGACAGGCAGACGATCAGGGTTCGGAATTCCTGCAGTCGGTAGTTCTTTGGGACATACCCGCCCCGGATGAGTTCTGCGAGTAGCTTGGCCGAACGCAATTCGCCCACCGCGGTCGGAATGGTTTCTGCCATTTCGTCCGTGTCGCTGATATGGGCGAAGTAGAAGGCTCTGCGCTCGTCGGCGCTGATCCAGCGGACGACTTGTTCTTTCAACTGCTCGGCCCCGGAGCCGCAGAGTAATACCAATGTAGGCTGTAGGATCAAGGCTATTCTCCAGCCCGCATATATTGCGGCACGCCAAGGGATCGTAGGTACGACATCATTTCGTCGCGAACCTCTGACATCTGCCGTTCGAATTCACCCAGGTCCCGAAGCTCATTACGCGGGTAATATTTTTCCACTTGATCGTGAATAAATTGTGCCCAGCCGTGGTTTCCTCCCAATTCCAAAATCGTCTTGTCGCGTTTTTTCTCGATAATCTCCTGGAAATCCGGATCTACCATCCGCATGCGGGCATGCAGGTGGCGTTCCACCGGATCGGCGATTTGCGTCCGCAGCGGCTTGCCGTTGAACTCCAGGTCCTGCCCGAAATCCCTCAGAAGACCCAGGATCGTAGCCAGCCCGAACCACTTGCACTGCTCCTCATTTTCATCGTCGCCGGCAATACTGCGGCGTTTATGCGTGGGCAGGTCGAGGAACATCTTCTCGACAGGATCCTTGCGCTTGGCCTCGTAGGCCTGCCGCATCAGCTGCACTTCATGGATATCCGCCAGCCCGAACCGGCCCACCACACGCATGAATGACAGCACCGAATCGTCAATCGAATCGCTGATGTTGCACAGCGGAGAGGATTCCGATCCCTTCCACTCATCGAACACCTGCTGCAGTTGCTTGCGCAGTTCAGGATCGCGCGGCGCGAAAAGATTGTTCGTCGTGGCCTGGTGCCGCCGCGGTCCATTTTGAAGATTCAGGTTCGACCATGCCTGCAACAGTCCATTGTGGAGCAATCCCTCGTCCAGCAGTTGCGATCGAGTAATCTGCTCGGAGACATATTGCGAAGTCTCCTGGTACAGCTTCTCGATGAACCGGTCTCCCTGAAATTTCCATGCGTCATCCACCACGTCCTGTAGCGAAAACTTTGCCCGATAGCGCTGCAGCAGCCCGATCCTGTCCAGCTGGTATTGATCCGCAGGAATATTTGCCGCGCCGATCACGGTGTTGGAGAAATTCACGGTGCGTGAGGCTGCCCGCCGGTTGGCAAGGAATTGTTCCGCATTGCCCTGTAACTCGGACGCGATGAATTCCGCGTTCGCCATCAGCGCTCCCAGTGCAGCCGCTTCGTCGCTGAACCGGGTCCGCAGTTTGCCCACCAGGGAACGTACCTGCCCGCGGAGTTCGCTCGCGATCTGGGATTGCACAGCCTGCGGCAGTTCCGCGCGAAAGCCGGACATGCGCTCGGCCGCCGATTTGCCGCCGAGAAATCTCTCTTCGCGATAGGTCTTCAGCACTTCCGCTTCAGTCAGTGTCGCCGGCACCACGGCAGCCGCGTCCAGCACCTGCTGCAACTGGACCAGCACCGCTTTGCAGATCTCGAACTGGCTCGCCAGTACGCCCTTGTCCAGACTCGTTTGCCGCCTCCGTTCGCCTAAAATCTCCCTCTCAATCGAATCCACGATTCCCGCGATTTCCGTCGTGGCCTGCTGCACCACTCTCGGGCGGATGTTCATCCAGATCTCGTATTCCTTGGTGATGTTATCGGTGGTTTGCCGCTGGCCTCCGCCTTCACCGTGCAGAAATACCTCCGTGTGCAGCAAACTTTCAATCTGCCGCAGCGAGGGAAGAGATTCAAGCGTTCTCAGCTCAGAGATTCTCGTCCCGCTCAGAATGTCTTTCGCGCGCGCATCGTATCCCGACTGCAATGGAGCAAAGATATCCTCCAGCAACTCCCGCCCGATATGAAGTACATATTTCTCCACATATCGCGCCTTCGGCAATGGGATCGAAAACGACCCAAAGGTCGCGTAGCTGAGACGGGCGTTGGTCACGTGGTAGTCGACGATGTGTTCCTGGATCTGCGGAATCGCCACCGCGGTAAACAGAAACTCCGCCGTCCGCCGATACAGGTCCTCGGATGAGGAAACCTGTCTTCCAATCTCATCGGTGCCGCCCAGCATGAAGCACATATCGAACGGGCTGGGAGAGATGGGAATTTCGCCCGACACCAGGTCCGCCGGAGAGGGAAGAGTCGTCTGCGAGAATGAGTCGGCCATGTAGTAATTCAGCTCCTGCAGCGCCGCATACCCGTTGGCTTCCAGGTTGGCGTATTGCGCGCTCTGGCCGAGCTGCCGAAAAGTGGAGGGAAGGAACAACATTCCGAATCGGACCGTGTCATAGTTGTGCCGCGCGAACAGATGGTTCACCAGGAATGCAATGTCCAGAAACATTCCCGTGCCGGTGCCGCCGCATACGGAACTGATAATGAAAACACGTGTCTGCGCGCCATCGACAACGTTGGCAAATTCTCCGCTGACTTCCGTGTGATTCAGGGTGTGCATGGCGCGCTCAATATGCGCGGCGATGTCGCCGCCACGCCAGAAGTAGGCCACGTGGCCTACCAGCCTTCGCATGCCTGCGCCCGTAGCGACAGAAAACGCGGGAAGATCATCCGGCAGCCAGCGAAACTGGTTGCGCTTGCGAAACTGCATCACATTCGCTGAAGTGATGACCGGGTTGCCCAGGTGCAGAAACTCGTGATTCTCCAGGAACGGGTCGGCGCTGTCGGTGCGCTGATTGGTCGTGTCGATACCCAGAATCTGAATGTATCGCTGCTCTTTGTCGTAATACTTGCCATAGTGGGTCTTGAACTTCCTAAGCAAATCAATTCCAGTTCCGCCCAGGCCGATCAGCAATGTTCGGTGAAGCATGGGGCACCTTCTATCCTTTGTCTAGCTGTACAGCACGTTAATTTGAATCGTTCCGTCTTCAGTGGAGAAGACAGGAACATGCATGGCCCGCAGATCGATTTCTGCCCACTTTCGGCCTTGTTGCGCAGCGGCATGGGCCGCTTGCGGATGCGCGACCACCGTCCACCGTCCGCCTCTGCGAGTACTTTGCAGGGAAAGCAATTCCCGTGACTGAGTACCGGCAATGACGGCGCGGCTCGTTCCGGAGCTGTTGCCTACATGCCCCTCAGAAACATGCAGCGTACGGGTGCGCAACTGTGCCGGCAATCGCAGGCGCAATACCTGGGCGCCGTTTCTTCGCACAATCAAATCCACCTGCAAAGGTCGCGGCCAGAAGCTCCACACTGCGGTTACCAGGGCGCCGAGCAGCAGCAACGCCGCGGCTGTCCATGGCCACTTGGCTCGCATCAGCTCTGCAGGCGTCATTTGATGAACGAAGACCCGCATGGCGCCGTGGCGGGTCACCGAAGTTTCTCCGTCGCTCCACGTCGCCGAGTAGTCCACCACATGGATCTGGCCAGGGTCGCCGCCGAGCAGCATTTTAATGGGAGAGGTTTGTCCGGGTAGAACCCGCAGGTTGGCGGGCAGCCGGTCGGAGGATCCATTTGATGTGAACTGAACGTTCACCGTTCCTACCGGCAGCAGCGGCTCGATCGCCAGCTTCTTCGCGAACCAGCCGCGCGGCAGAGGGTCGAAGATTCCGGCAGAAATCTGATCCGGAATCGCGACCGGTACAACAACAGCGGTCAGGTCGCCAAGATATGTCTCGACCTCACCATAAGGGGATTCCAAATCCGCGCGCACGCGGAAGTCGCCTGCCGTACGCGCTTCCAGATCTCCCGTAAAGCGATTGGTGCCCGGCTGCAGGCTCAGCGGCACAGACTCCGTTTCTCGACCGGCCAGCTGCAGGTGCGCGCTCGCACTCTCCAGGAAGAAGGCATTCTGCACCGGCCCGTGACGGCTTTCCAGGGTCAAGGTCAAAGCATGCGGTGAATCCGTCAGCATCGCCACCGGAAAATCGCCTTCCGTTGCCAGACGCAGCGGCTCCTGCACACAGAGAAACGCAAGTCCCTTGCCCGTCCAGTCCGCCTTGGCAGTCCGTGCCGTGGGATTCTCTTCGGCTACAGCGACATGGGCAGAGCGATAGAGCACGTTCCCCGGCAGTTGCAGCGAATCCGCATGTTCGCCGGTAAAGACCACCACCACTCGCTTCGGCCTGCCTGCCCACGTCAGGTCCTGCGAAACAGCGCTGCGGACGTATACCGGCAACGCCGCCGTTCGCGCTGCGACGCGAAGAAATGCATCCGGCAAATCCGCCGCCGATGCCGCCTGGACCGAAAATCCATGGGAGGAACGCGCCAGTTGATCCAGGAAATCAAGATCGAGATCGTTGCCCAGCGCGATGGTGTACACCTTGAGCCGCCATGCGTTTTCGCCGGCGATCGACAGTGCCTGGGACCGGTCCGCGTCCGCCTGCTTGTCGGCAGGATCGCTGCGGCCATCCGTCAGCAGCACCAGGGAAATTTCATTATCTTGAAAGAAAGAGGAAGGCTGACCGACCAGGTAGGCTTCCACAGCTCTCAAAACGGGAGAGAATGAAGTGTGGGCGTCAGACGATCCGGCTTTGTCCAGCAACTTGAAATCAAATCGATCGCGCTCGATCGGCTGCTGCAGCCAGTGCGCGGAGTCGCCGAATGCAATCAGTCCAACTTGATCGTGTGGGTTTTCTGTCGCAGCCAGCAGTCCGGCTGCTTCCACTCGTAGCTTGCCGGGGTCGCTGCGAACCATGCTCCCCGACTGGTCGAGTGCAATAATGATAGTTCGCTGGGTCTGCGAAGCCCGGGCATGGGGCGCAAGAACCAGTGGCAGTAAAAAAAGCGCGACAAAAGTTAACTCGATCGTACGGCTTCGCATGGGGGATTTGAAGGTCCGTTGAACAAGAGTTCGGGTTAAGCTAAAAGGTTTACCGAGTATAGCAGTTTGGAACATAATGTCAACTAGACAAAGGAGATTAGACCGCATGAGCCAGAGTGTCGAAAGCATCTCAGCCGCAGCCGCAGGTTCCATCCAACTGGGAGATCGTACCGTCCACCGCCTTGGTTATGGAGCCATGCGATTGACTGGCAAAGGGATATGGGGTCCCCCGGACAACCGCGAGGCAGCCCTGGCGACCGTCCGCCGCGCCATCGAGCTGGGCGTCAACTTCATCGACACCGCCGACTCCTACGGGCCGCATGTCTCCGAGGAGCTGATTGCCGAGGCCCTGTTCCCCTATCCCCGCGACCTTGTCATCGCCACCAAGGGCGGCTGGGAACGGCTTGGCCCCGGACGATGGGTCCACAATGCCAGCCCCAAGCATCTGCAGGCGGCCGTCGAAGGAAGCCTGAAACGCCTACGCCTCGATCGCATCGAAGTCTATTACCTGCACATTCCGGATGCGGCCGTATCCTTCGATGCCTCCGTCGGAACACTTGCCCGGCTGCGCGAGGAGGGCAAGATCCACCACATCGCGCTCTCCAACGTCACCTTGGAGCATGTGGAGCGGGCGCGGAAAATTGTCCCCATCGTCGCCGTGCAGAACCGCTTCAGCTTTGCCGACCGCGAGTGGGATTACGTCCTCAATCACTGCGAGAAAAATGGCATTGCCTTCATGCCCTGGGCTCCTCTGGGACAAAATCGGCAAGCCAATGAAGCCCTGGAAGACGTAGCCAGAAAACTTGGCGCGACTCCCTTGCAGGTAGCGCTGGCCTGGCTGCTGCGGCGCTCTCCGGTCATGCTGCCCATTCCTGGAACTTCCTCCGTCGCGCACGTCGAAGAAAACATCGCCGCCGCCGGCCTCAAGCTGCCCGATGAGGATTTCAAGCGGCTTTCCGAAGTCAACCCGCCGCCGGCGGTGTTCCGCGACTAACTCCATTTCCGGTAAACTACGGCTATTCCAAGCGCATACGGTCGCCTGTCGTTCGCATCCAGGCGACCGTTGGGATCCTCGCATCCTATTGATTTCGGAGATTGGGTCCAAATGAATGTCATCGCCATGTTGCGGGAAACTGGAAAAGACCTGCAATCCACCGCGATGCCAAGTTCCAATCCAGCCGAGCGGTCCGCCGCCCGTCATCGCCGCGCTGCGGTCACCGGAATCACCTCGGGAGTCTCCCGCGCTGTGCGCATCGGGGTCACATTTATCACCATCCCGCTCACCCTGCACTATCTTGGCAACGAGCGGTTTGGACTTTGGATGACGATCAGTTCGGTCCTCGCCATGGCCGGTTTTGCTGACTTTGGCGTCGGCAACGGCGTCTTGAATACCGTCTCCAGCGCTTTCGGTAAAGATGACTGGGATGGAATCCGGGGAGCCATCTCCAGCGGATTCGCCGTGTTGACGCTGATTGGCGCGGCGCTGATGATTCTGTTCTTTTGCGTCTATCGATTTGTCGACTGGGGCGATCTGTTCCGCGCTACCACCGCCGACGCCCGTGCCGAGGCCGGACCTGCGATGGTCGTTTTCGTCGTTTGCTTTGCCCTGAACATCCCGCTTGACGTTGTCCAGCGCACCCAGCTCGGACTGCAGCAGGGATTTTTGACGAATATTTGGGAGATATTTTCGAGCGTCCTCATCTTGGTCGGCATCGTTGCCGTCGTTCATTTTCGCCTCAGCCTGGCTGCGCTGGTCCTCGCGTTTGCCGGCGCGCCCGTGTTGGGAACATGGATGAACGCGGCGTACTTTTTCGGAGTCAGCCGGCGCGACCTGCTGCCCCGCTGGCACTTTGTCTCCCGCTCGGTAATTGACAAAATTACCCGCCTCGGCGGAATGTTCTTTGTGCTGCAGCTCGTGGTTGCCGTCTCCTACTCCGCCGACAATTTCATCATCGCTCGTATCCTTGGCGTTGCCGATGTCACCGTCTTCTCCATCCCGCAGCGCATGTTCGCTGTCATTACCACCATCGTCACTATGCTGATGATGCCGCTGTGGCCGGCATACGGCGAGGCCATCTCTCGCGGCGACATGCACTGGGTCCGCCACACCCTCACTCGCACCCTGCTGGGTGTCTTTGCCTTCACATCGATTGTGTCGGCCACCCTGCTGGTCTTCTCCAACAAGCTGCTTCTGTGGTGGGTCGGCCCCAACGTTCATCCTTCGTTCGTGCTGATGCTGGGCCTGGCTGTTTGGGCGGTGGTGAGCAACTGCGGCAGCACGCTGGCCATGTTCTTAAACGGGGCAGGCATTGTAAAGTTCCAGGTGGTCGTCGCCGCCATCTTCGGAATCGGCTGCCTGCTTACGAAGATTTTGTTCACGCACCTCTACGGTATCGCCGGCGTTCCCTGGGCCACCATCGTAACCTATGCATTGATGAATGCATTGCCGTCGCGTTGTATGTACCCCGGTTGCTGAGAAGAAATGGAAGCCCACGCTTCTCAAGCGTGCGCGCTGACCATAGGAAAGGACTGAGCATGTTCAAGTACCCCGTTTATCAGCCCCAGTTGACTGGCAACGAGAAGAAATATGTCAATGAGTGCTTGGATTCAACGTGGATATCTTCGAAGGGAAAATTCGTTTCCGAGTTTGAGAACAGCTTTAAATCCTATATCGACGCTCGCCACGCCAGCACCGTCAGTAATGGCACGGTGGCGCTTCATCTGGCCTTGGTCGCCCTGGGCATCGGACCCGGTGCAGAAGTCATCGTGCCGACTCTCACCTATATTTCATCCGTCAATGCAATTGCGTATACGGGTGCCACTCCCATTTTCTGCGATTCCCTTAAGGGCACTTGGCAAATGGACCCCGAGGATGTGCGCCGCAAAATTTCCCCGCGCACCCGCGCGATGATGGTCGTGCACCTTTACGGTCACCCTTGCGATATGGATCCGTTGGTCGCGATTGCGCGCGAGCACAATCTCTTTATTGTCGAAGATTGCGCAGAGGCGTTTGGCACATACTACAAGGGGCGCCATGTTGGCACGTTTGGCGACGTCGGTACATTTAGCTTTTTTGGAAACAAAACCATCACAACCGGAGAGGGCGGCATGGTTGTCACCGACGACGAAACTGCTCACGATCGCGTGCAACACTACAAAGGGCAGGGCCTCGCTCACCACCGGGAGTATTGGCACGACGTAGTTGGATATAACTATCGCATGACGAATATCTGCGCAGCCATTGGCCTGGCCCAACTGGAACAGGCTGGCGATTTTATTGAGAAAAAGCGTCGAGTGGCCGCATGGTATAGGCAATACTTGCGCGACACGCCGGTTGAATTTCACGACGCCGTTGGCCACGTTCAGCATTCCCACTGGATGTGTTCCATACTTGTGCCGGATGCTGCCCACCGCGAGCCGCTGAGAGATGCACTCCGTGAGCACGGGATCGAGACACGTCCCGTCTTTTACCCCGTTCAAGCATGCCGATGTACTCCAAGGGCTTCCAGCGCCATCCGATCGCGGAAGACATTGGATGGCGAGGTATCAATCTGCCAAGCTACCCTGCCCTTACGGAAGAGTCAGTGAAAGAAATATCCAACGTTATCGCCCAGTACTTCAATCAATAGCTATGTACTCGAACACATCACAGTGTGACAGCCCAATGCAGAGCTTCCGTTCGGACAGTGTCGAGGCGCGCATTACCTTCCTTGGGGGGCTGCTCACTCAATGGACTGGCGGCGTGGATTTCCTGCGCTTATGCATCAGTGGTTTAAGTTCTACCGCGTCGGCCTGCGCATGGGACCTGCTGATACCGGAGCCTACGCTTAACGCAAATGATGAGGTCCACGGCTGGTTCAATGAAGCGCCAGATCTTCTCACTCATCACAAAACGTAAGAAATCACGCTCTTCCCGCGTATTAAGTGCCGAGCTTCGAGACGCAATCGGTCACATCGAAGGTACGGTTGAGATCATTCCGTATCGCGATTCTCGTGCAGGGCTGATCAGAGTTCTATCGCAGCGTAAGTCGGAAGTTGTATTTCCATGCCAACTATCGCTCGGAAGAAATTTCCCGGTTCCTTGGATTGGTTATCTCCCTGACTTACAGCACAAGCGACTGCCTCATTTTTTCACCCGGCAGGAATGTGTGCAGAGAGATCTCATATTCAGCCGGCTTTTGGCAGATGCGGACGCCGTCGTTGTGAATGCAAGAGCCGTTGTCGATGATATTGAGGATCTCTTCCCAAACCACCATGCAACGATATTCGCATTGCCGTTTTGCCCGCCGATAAGCCCGGTCTCATCGCGGCTCCCCGCGACATCGAGAAAACCTACAATCTTCCGAACAAGTATTTCCTGATTTCAAACCAATTCTGGATCCACAAATCTCACGAAACTGCTTTTGCTGCCTTGCGTCTCGTTCAGGATGCTGGTGAAGACGCCCACATCCTCTGCACCGGCAACACAACGGATTACCGTTGGCCCCAGCACTTTGATAAACTGAAGGCGGGGATTGCGAAAAATCAACTCGCAGAGAAGATACATTTCCTTGGCATTGTTCCCAAGGGAGATCAGTTGGCGATCATGAGGCGTTCGGTCGCCGTGATTCAACCCACGCTTTTTGAAGGCGGACCCGGCGGAGGTGCAATATATGACGCTGTTTCTACCTGCACCCCGGGGATCGTATCGGATATCGACGTAAACAAGGAAATAGACATTGGTGTCATCGAGTTCTTTCGCGCCGGGTCGGCAGAAGACCTCGCGGCGAAGATGCTGAAATTCCTGCAGAACCCACCGGTACGAATGCGCGACGCCGAAGTAGTGGAGATTCTGTCACAGCGCCGACAGGGAATTCGGAGCACGTCTGCTGCAAGTTGCCAGTTTTGCTCGTGACTCTCGGGCGCGTATCACTAAGGCCGAACAATGAGACGAATTGCAATCGTCGGCGCTGGCGGCTTTGCCCGCGAACTCCGATGGATACTTTCAGAAATCGCCGCTGACCCTGGAAAGCGCTACGAACCATTTGAGGTAGCCTGCCTGCTCGAAAACAACGTGCAGAAGCTAATGACCCCGGAGAATGGCGTGCGGGAAGAGGCTGAATGGCTGGAGTCGAATCATGTCGACGCCCTCGCAATTGAGATCGGCGATCCCTCGACTCGGCTGAAAATCGCTGAAAGATTGAAGAAGCAATATCCGAAAATTGAGTGGCCTGCGATCATCCACCCTTCAGTGATCCTGGATTTTGACACCTGCGTTCTGCAGGAAGGAGTCATACTTTGTCCCGGCATCGTCGGTACCGTAAACATCGTGTTCGAGTCGTTTTCGTTGGTTAATTTCGCCTGCACAATTGGGCACGAGGCCAGGATAGGCCAGGGAAGCGTCATCAATCCCTCGGTAAATATTTCTGGGTGGGTCCGTGTCGGTGCCGGTGTCTTGGTGGGCACAGGCGCACAGGTCTTGGAGGATATCGTGATCGGCGATTCGGCAGTTGTGGGCGCCGGCGCGGTTGTCACCAGGAATGTCGCGCCGGGGACAACCGTAGTCGGCGTTCCCGCGAAGCCGATCGCCAGGAATCGCACCGATAAAGATGGCAGGAGTCGTGAACTCGAATGCTTGAAGCCGAGCCGGAGCGCGCCTGATCCATGATCTGTGGAATCTGCCAGACCGAGTCCGTACATTTTCGCCAGGCCCTTGTACTGGAAAAATATCAGGTCCAGTATTTCCGCTGCCCGAAATGCGGCTTCATCCAGACAGAAAAACCGTACTGGCTCGCCGAAGCCTACACCGATGCCCTGGTCGCCGCAGACGTGGAATTATGCAGCGAAATCTGCAGACTTTCGCGGTCACCTCTGCCGTCATCTCTCCGCTGTTCCCCGCGGCAAAAACCTTTCTGGACTTTGGCGGCGGCCACGGAACCTTCGTCCGCCTCATGCGCGACCGCGGATTTAATTTCTTCTGGCAAGACCTCTACGCCAAAAACATCCATGCCCGCACGTTCGAGTATCAAGTCGGCGCCCGCTACGATCTGGTCACCGCGTTTGAATTGATGGAACATCTCCCCGACCCTGTCGAGGGCATGGCCCAGGTCTTCGCCCTCTCCGAACGTGCTGACGACCACCTTCTTAGCGCCCGACCCGCCACCCGCGCCGCCCAACTGGTGGCGCTGCGTGGTCCGCGCCGGCCAGCATGTCTCCTTCTATACCCCCCGCCTTGCAGCAGCTCGCCCGGCAGTATGATCGCCATGTCTCCTCCTGCAACGGCTTCCACTTGTTCACCCGCGAGCCCATAAGCGCGCTCAAGCTCCGCCTGGCCACCGGCTCGCGAACCAGCGCTCTGATCAATCGCCTCCGTCCCAGACAATCTTTCGTTCCCTCCGACTTCGAATCCATCAGCGGAACTCCGCTAAGATAGCCAAGTGATCAACCCACAGAACGCACGGCCATGAATTCCGAAGGCGGCAACCCCCCTCGAAATTGGAGGCGCAGCGACCCAGCATGGTCGTAACACACGAACGTTTTCAACCGCTGGCCTTGGTAAACTCAAACAATCCGCAACCCCACTCGCATCTGGCAACGTCGACCGGATCGGCGTTCTCATAGTAATTGCCATCGTCACCAACCGCCGAAAAGGAGACCACTCGAAGCCCCGAAAAGCTTTCCAGAATAGTCTGCGGCGCGAACACCCGATGCGCGTTGAACTCCACCCTCTCGCGGCCACAGGGCACGGAGAAATAGAGCCTTCCGCCGGGAGCCAAAACCCGCTCCAACGCCCTCATGAACCTGAAGCACGCGTCGGGATCGACAGGGTCGGAATGACGCCAATTCCAGATGTTCGGCTGCGTGGAGAGTGGAGATGGACTCGACGCTCCACCGTGGGAAACTGGGCAAGCTCGGTTGCGTCGTCCTGCAAAAACGTCAGTCCCGTCACCGTGCTGTTGAGCGCGCGAATGTCTACAACCGTGACCGGCATAAAGACCAGCAGATGGGTAACAAATCCGTCGATGCGCGATCCAATGTCGATGTGCTGTCTCGGCATTCTTTCCCGGATTTTCCTCGCAGCCCACAGATCCTGATGGAAATAATGTCCGCCGACAGTCCCCGCAGCTTCTTCCCGGTCGGACAGGATCGGGAAGATATCGCGAAGGGTGATTCGGAAAGTAGGCCCGGGGTTCATGCGCCCGTACAGGCCCACGCTTTTCAAGAAAGATGGGATACCGCGCATAGTTTTGGGCGGGATTTTCGAATCGAACCCCGTGAGGTACTAGTGATGCTTTAATAAAGGGATACGCATTGACTCCTATGCTGACACCAAGCGATTTGCCGGGCAAGCACTCAAACATCGAAATGCTCGAAATAGGACTGAATCGACGTGAGGGCCTTTCAGGCTCAACTATGCTTGGGGCAGGGACAAAATAAGAGAAGACATAACAATAAGCCGTTGGAGAATTTCCACAGCGTTCGGAGGGCGGCCGCCGAATGCGTGGAGAAGTTTGCGTACCGATCGGCCAATGGTTTCCATCGTCGTCGTTCTTTACCGCGACCGCGAGGAATGCATCCGCCTGCTCGACAACATTCTTACCTTTGATCCACTTCACTTTGAGCTGGTTGTGATCGACGGCAGCTCCGACGACGGCACAGTGGAGGTTCTGCAGGAGCGGGACGACAAAATCGACTATTGGCTGAGCGAACCTGACTCCGGAATCTACGATGCCATGAACAAGGGGATCGCCGCCGCACACGGCGAATACGTTTTGCACCTGAATGCTGGCGACACCTCTTAAATCAATTCCCAACGGACACGCTTTCAGGCATGCCTGAAGGAGCAAGTGGAGGTCGCTTTCTTTCGCTGTTGCGACGGACAAGGGTGAAATCTTTCATCCCGAGGTTGGGTTTCCGCCTTAGGGTCCGTCAACACTTGGCACCACCAGGGCACCTTTTATCGACTCACGCCCTGCGATAACACAATTATGACACGGGCTATTAAAATTTACGCCGATTTTGCGATCTAAATCAGCGTTTATTCGACAATCAGGAAAGTTCAACTCTTCGACGAGATCGTTTCTATCCATGGCACCAATGGCCTTTCCCACAGCGGTCGAAACAAACACGAGAACTACCGTAGCATTCGGCAGAACTTCGGTCGCTGTTATGTTCCTCTCGGATACCTGTGGATGTATTTATCAGGCACTCCGGCGGGGCACAAAAAGAATGCTTGTTTATCTTCTGCGTCGGGTGGGTAAAGAATGGAAATGACGCGAAAGGGAAGCACGATCTGCCCCCTACCGGTGCGACGCAGGTACCCTTGGCCCAAGTCGCATTTCGGTCGCCATGTGCACGTACAACGGAGAGAATATTGCGCGAGCAGCTGCAAAGCCTCGCACAGCAGACCCGGCTGCCCGGATGAGTTGATTGTATGTGACGACTGTTCGTCCGACGCCACGCAGAAGATTATTGAAGACTTTCGAGCTTCTCTCGCGCCGTTTCTCGTTCGTTTGGTCCGAAATACCAAATTTAGGTTCGACGAAGAACTTTGAGCAGGCCATCGCCCGATGCAGCGGCGATTTGATCGCGCTCTGCGATCAGGACGACATTTGGCTTCCAGAGAAATTGGCCCGGCAGTTCGAAATGCTGCATCGAGATCCCGCGTTCGGCAGCTTTCTCAGACGCGGACCTCATTAACGGTTCGTCCCGGCGAGTTAACGGAAGACTCTGGGCATCCTTTATCTCTACGCCCAGCAAGCAAAGGAGATTTAAGAGCGGAGAAGCCGCGTCTACTCTGTTTTCGGGCAATGTTGTCACCGGCGCAACCCTGATGATTCGCAGTAGTTTGCGGCGAGTGTGCATGCCAATTCCGGCGGCTTGGGTTCACGACAGCTGGATTGCGTGGATGATTGTGCTTCATTCAAAGCTCGGCATGACCGAGGATGCGCTAATCCAATACCGAATACACGGATCGCCCAGCAGATTGGAATCGACAACTTACGCAGGTTTGCCATTGAGGCAAAGATTGCAGGCCAACTATCAGCGTGAAGAGGCAGCAAAGCATTTGGCGGTCGCAGCAGAATTCGACGAGCTAAAACAACGCGCCTATCTAATTGGTAGTCCGCAGAGTATAAGCGCGACATCGGCTATCGAGGGGAAGATTAGGTTTTTGCGAGAGCATGGACCATCCGTATAGGAACCGTGGGCACCACCTGGTCAATATCCTGACGAACGCTCGTAATTACTGGGCCTACAACAAACTTGAAGGACTTATTAAGGGACGTCGCAATCATCATCCTTACGTAGTCCGCGTTTGGCTAACCATCCCGCGCGCAGCAAATTTGGCAAATACACGCTGGGGCAGAAACTTTTCTGGATCTCGCTACAATGTAGCACGATGATTCCAGCAACTTTTTCCCTCCAGGCGCGTCTGCATAGAGGAGTTATCATCTCCAGCGAGGGACAGTTTTGTGACCGACGAAAACCCCAATTCTCCTAAACTGTTTCGACCCACCACCGCGCGCCTTTGCCGCAGCCTCACGATTTGCATCCTGTTTTCCTGCGTTGGCCTGCTCGGTGTGCCCGCGCGGGCGCAAAACTCCGCGCCGCCGCCGTCTTCCACCGAGGCAGCGCCGTCCGCGCAACAACGGCCCGACAGCGACATTGCCGAGGACATCAACCAGCGCCTCATGGCTTCCAACACCTTGCGCCCGCTGGATTTAGGCATCTGGGTGCACGACGGCATCGCCACCCTGACCGGAACCGTGCCCACCCCGGAGTTGCGCACCCAGGCTGAAGACATGGTCCGGTCCGTTGACGGCGTCAAAACCATCGACGACAAAATTACCATCGGCACCCCACCCACCACCGCCCCCGGTTTCAATAACGATCAGCATGCGCCTGAGCCAAACCCGGGTGCCCCCGGCTCCGGTGCGCCGAACGCCGCCGGGCCCAACGATTCGCATCCCGGCGATGCCAACGGTCCCCCCCCGCCTCCTCCACCGCCGGACTACGACCAGAATCAGAGCATTACCCAGCCTCCGGCCTACGGCGACCATTCCCAGCCTGCCACGGTGACCATTGCCCCGGGCACGCCCGTGTATGTCATGGTCATGCAGACCATCGACAGCAAGCACACCAAGGTGGGCACGCCCTTGCATGGCGTCCTGGTGCAGAACATTGTCGCGCAGAATGGCGTGATCGCCGTTCCCCGCGGCGCCGACGTGATGGGCACCGTGATTGACGCGCGCGGCCCGGGACATCTGAAGGGACGTCCTCAACTCGCGCTGCAATTGACCGGCCTCAACGTCGCCAGCACCACCTATCCCATGACCAGCTATGTCTGGTCTCGCGGCGGCCCTGGGAAGGGTGGCCAGTCCGCTGCGAACATTGGCGGCAGCGCAGCGGTTGGAGCTATCATCGGCGGCGCCGTCGGCGGCGGTCCTACCGCATTGCTCGGCGGGTTGCTGGGCGGCCTCGGCGGAGCAGGAATTTCCGCCGCGTCCTCCGGTCCGCAGCTCATGATACCGGCAGAATCCGTGGTCACGTTTTATCTGAACGCGCCGCTCACCGTGCATGTGCCGACTGAGGCAGAGATTCGCATGCTGGCTTCCCGCGTTCCCCCGGCAGCCTATGGCTACGGTAGACCTGCGTACTATCCCGGCTACCCACCGCCCGGATACGCCCCGCCGCCGCCCTATGCCCCGCCACCCGGCCCTCCCGGCGGGTATCCGTATTGACCCTGCCTGCCGCTCCGGTTCACGCGGCAATCGATTTATAATGGTAGGAACTGCCTCACATTACTCGGGTCGAGGGTGTATGCAGGAAATTCTCTTCCGGAGTTCGACGCCGGGATGTAAGGTCGTTGCCCGCACATGATTCGTTTTCTTCAGCAGGACAGCCGCTTAGTCAAGGGCATTTTCATCGGTCTCATTTCCATCACCGCCATCCTCATGGTGATCACGCTGGTTCCCGGCATCTTTCAGGATACGGTTTCGAGCAGCGACAACTTTGCCGTCGTGCGCAGCGACAATCTATTTGGCCGCCTCCTCGGCTCTTCCACTGACGTGCATGTCGCGGAAGTGCAGCAGGTGGCGCAGCGCATGCAGCAGCAGAATCATTATCCGGATTTTGTTATGCCGTTTCTGATGCAGCGCGCCGGGCAGGCCCTGGTGCAGCGCGCAGTCCTGGTGGAAGAAGCCGGGCACCTCGGCTTGACCATCACTGACAACGATGTTCGCAATGAATTGATGCACGGCCCATTTGCGCCCGTCCTGTTTCCCGGCGGCGTGTTTATCGGCGAAGATCGGTACGAAGACTTTGTGCAGAACAACTTCAATATGTCGCGCGCCGACTTTGAAACCCAGCTGAAAGAGGAAATCCTCATCAACCGGCTGGAAGCGCTGATCACCGGCGGCTTAACTGTCACCAACCAGGCAGCGACCGATGCGTATCTCAAGCAGGCCACCAAAGTGAAGTTTCAATACGCCGTGCTTTCGGACGCGGATTTGCGCAAGCAGATCACTCCGTCCGATGCTGAGCTGCGCGCCTTCTTTACGCAGAATTCAGCTCGCTATGCCCATGCCATCCCCGAAACTCGAAACGTGCAGTATGTCGCCTTCGCGCTAAACCAGGTTCCCGGCGGTCCCCCTCAGGTTTCCGATGCCGATATCCAACGCTACTACAACCAGCATCAGCAGCAATTTATGGTTCCGGAAGAAGTCCGGGTGCGGCACATCCTGATCGCTGTGCCACAAAAGGCAGACGCCAAAACCGTCGCAGCAGCCCAGGCAAAAGCCGACGGTATCCTGAAGCAACTGAAAAATGGCGCCAACTTTGCCGACCTCGCCAAAAAGTATTCCGACGACCCCGGCAGCAAGGCGCAGGGCGGGGAATTAGGATTCATTCAACACGGCGCGACTGTACCCGCGTTTGATCAGACTGCGTTTTCCTTGCAGCCCGGACAGCTCTCCGGTGTGATCCGCACGCAATTCGGCTTTCACATTCTTCAGGTCGAACAGAAACAGGCTGCCCACGTAAAGACTGTCGATGAAGTCCACGACCTGATCATGGCAAACCTCATGCAGCAGGCCCAGGCCACGGCAGCGCAGACCTACGCCGCCAAGCTGGAGGCCCAGGCGCAGCAGGTCGGCCTGCAGAAGATGGCAGACCAGAACCATCTGCAGGTAGTCACCGCGCAGGGTCTGCAACAGGGCGGCGTAGTTGCCGGTCTGGCGGATGGAACAGCGCTGTTGAAGCAGGCTTTCACCATGAAGCCGGACTCCGCCCCCGCAACAGCATCCACCGGGGAAGGCTATGCGGTGTTCAAGGTATTAAACGTCGTGCCGGCACATGCTCCCACGTTTGATGCCTACAAGACGCACGTCCTGGAAGATTTCCGCGATCAGCAGATTGCCGGTCTCATGCGCAGCCGAACCCAGCAGCTTGCCATCAAAGCCAAGGAAGAAGGCCTCGACAAGGCTGCCAAAGAGGTGGGCGCAACCATCATGACCAGCGACCTGGTGGATAGCACCGGGCAGGTTCCTCAGCTTGGCGATATGGGCGGCCCGGGGGCTGTTGCCTTCACCTTGCAGCCGGGACAGATCAGCGGACCCATCCTTACCGAGCGCACTGGCGTGGTCCTGAAAGTTCTCGACAAGCAGGCGCCCACGGAAGAGCAGGTCAAGCAGAATCTCGATGCGACCCGCGACAAGCTGGTGCAACAGCGACGGGACACTGCGTTCGCCGTCTTCGCCACTTCGCTGGAGCAGCACTACATGCAGCGCGGACTCATCCGCTACAACAAGAAAGCTCTGTCGAACATGCAGTCCGGTGTCTAGCAATCTCGCTGATCTCAAGCCGAGAAAATTTTATCGAATTCCAGCATTGCATCCAGTAGAGTGCGTCTAACAGGTAGGCCAGTTCTCACCCAGGGCGGATCCTGGCCTTGCTACCTCCACGTACGGAGAATCCATGCTTACCGAGCGCGCTTCTGGCGTCCTGCTTCATCTGTCTTCTCTGCCTTCACGCGGTGGTATCGGAGATTTGGGTCCGGCGGCGTACGCGTTTGCAGATTTTCTGGCCGCCGCGAAACAACAATACTGGCAGGTATTGCCGCTCAGCCCCACCGGCCACGGCAACTCCCCGTACTCGGCGCTCTCCGCCTTTGCAGGCAATCCCTTGTTCATTAGTCTTGAGAAACTGGCCGAAGAGGGCTGGCTCGATCCGGCTTCCCTGGAGTCATTGCCCGGAGTCGATGGGCCGGTTGACTTTGACTTGGCGAGCGCCCGCAAACGCCCGCTGCTGGAGCAGGCCGCGACCCGCTTCCTCGACCACGCCTTGCCCGAGGCGCGAGCGCGCTTCCAACAATTCTGCGTCGACAATCAACGCTGGCTGGAAGGCTTTGTCAGCTTCAGCGTGCTGCGCACCATGTTTGACAACGCCAGTTGGTCTTCCTGGCCGGAAGAATATCTGCTTCGCGTTCCCGCAGCCATCGATCGCTTTCGCACCGAACACGACCGCGACCGCATGGTCCAGAAAGTGATTCAGTTCTTCTTTCAGGAACAATGGATGGCCCTGCGAGCCTACTGCGCGGAGCGAAACATCCGCTTCATCGGCGATATGGCAATTTTCGTCAACTACGATAGCGCAGCCGTCTGGATGCATCCGGAAATCTTCCAGTTGGATGAAAAGAAAAACGCCCTCCATGTCGCAGGCGTGCCGCCGGATTACTTCAGCCCCACCGGCCAGCGATGGGGCAACCCGCTCTACCGCTGGGATGTCCTGGCCAGCACCAACTTCGACTGGTGGGTGGCTCGTATCCGCCGCGCACTCACACTCTGCGATCTTTTGCGTCTCGATCATTTCCGCGGCTTTGAATCCTATTGGGCCATCCCCGCGGAAGATCAAACCGCGATCCGCGGTACCTGGATGAAAGGGTTGGGTACCGAACTGTTCTCGCACCTCTACAAGGAGATTGGAGACTTGCCGCTCATCGCGGAAGACCTCGGCGTCATTACGCCGGAAGTCGAGCAAATGCGCAAAAGTTTCGGCATGCCCGGGATGAGAGTCATGCAGTTCGGCTTCAGCGACCGCGGCGCGCATCTGCACTTGCCCCACCGTTGCGAGCCCAACATGGTCATCTATACCGGCACCCACGATAACAACACCACGCTGGGATGGTGGCACCAGACCAGCACGATCGAACGCGAGGCCATCGCGGCGTATCTGCATCCCGGCGACGACGGAATCGTGTGGGCGATGATGCGCGGTGCTGCCACCTCCGTCGCGCGCCTGTGCCTCTTCCCCATGCAGGATGTGCTGCAGTTGGACGGCGAGGCCCGCATGAACACTCCGGCACAACCTGATGGAAACTGGGCCTGGCGTTATTCGCCGGATGCGTTGCAGCCGTGGATCACGGAAAAGCTGGCCGCTCTCACTCAGGTGACAGATCGCGACGGCTGGGTAGAACCGCTCGATCCTACCAACCCTCCGGCGGATGCAGCCGCAACCATCGCGCACGAATCCGCCGCCAGCGTCACTTGAAATCCACAAGGATCGCGCCCGCGAGAGCAGCCGCTTTACGACTGTGCGCACCACGCCGCAAAATAGGAAGTGTACCCCGCAGCCGCCATCGCACCCCACGGTTTCGCGCTGCGCGTACTTCGCCGGAAGGCTACAATACGTACTATCCACCCATGGTTTGAGGAGAATCGATGCCCCTTTCTGGAGAAGCCATCCGCATGATGAATTACGCCGACGATATCGGCACCACGCTACGCCGCCTGCTGGTGGTGCTACCTTCACTTGCGCCGGAAGAACGCAAGCGCGTCCGCGAATACATGCTCCAGGTCGAACCCACGGTCGCCGATGTGCTGGCGGCTCTCGCAGACAAAGCCTGATTTCCCCAGGAGAGCTGTCCCCCAGGAGCGAAGCAGAGTATTCTCTGCATTCCTCAGGAAAGCGGGTCCGTGGATGCGCGCGTTAATGGGCAGCCATCTTCGCCGGCGTATAGGGGTGTTGCAGGTATTCACCCGCCAGTGTCAGTGCGCCTGATGTATTGTCCTGGGTCTCAAGGGCTTCGCGATATTGGTTGACCGCTCGATCGCGCTGCCCTGAGGCGTCGAAAATCTTTCCCAGCTGCAGGTCGCTCCATACTTCCGTCCACTTGGGAATGCCGTCGCCGCTCAGAGCGCTGCGAAACGCCTCTTCCGCCGCCTGGTAATTGCGCTGGGAAAAATAGACCTCGCCTAGTCGATAGCTGGCCAGCGAGCTGGTGCGATTCAGCGCCAGCGCCGCTCGATATTCCTCGATGGCGCCAGCATCGTCACCCGCGGCCAGCTTCTGGAGCCCGCGAAGAATGTGCACCCGCACCTGCATCGCGTCGCTGTTCCGCAGCAGCCGCCGATCCGGATCAAGCGTGACCTGGCGTGGAATCCCAAACGTGTCGATCGTAAATTGTGTCTGCGGACCCATCACCTGGACCCGCTGCGTGACCGTCTTGCCTTCTGTGTCCACCCGCACCTCGACCGGCATTTGAAACAGGTCCAGGTCTTCGTCGATTTCGCCCACGATTCGGAATCCCTGGTTATTACCCAGCCGATAGAGCGTCCACTTGTCGTCGAGCGTCGGCGCGCCGGTATTGTCGAGCCATTGCGTGAAAAAAGGTCGCAGATTCTGCAGCGATGCCGCCGTAGCTATCTGCTCCAGCTCCGCAGAAGAAATGCTGGCGTGCGTAAGAACGCTGTGCAGCGTCTGCTGAAAGGCCGCCTCCCCAATCTGCCATTGCAGCATGCGGAAGATCATTGCGCCTTTGTCGTAGGTCATTGCCTGGAACTCCGGAGAAAGTTCCGCATAGCGCGCCACGTTCGCCAGCGGTACGCTGTCGTTGGCCAGCGCACTTGCCGACACGTTGAAAATGGCATCCGCGACTGTGTCGGGTTTCGAAGCCTCCTGCAGATAGGCAAGCTCGGCATAGCGGCACATCCCGTTCGTGATCCACGCATCGTTCAGCGTCGCCGGACTCACCCGGTTCCCCCACCATTGATGCGCAATGGTATTCGCCAGCAGCCGGAAAAAATCACTTCCATCCATCTGCCGGCTCGCAATCGCTGCAATCTCCGGCGCCCAGGCTGCCGGCACCGTCCCATCCGGCAACTCAACAACATTCAGCTGCCCGGCTTCCGTTGGGCCAAACTGGGTGGTGAACTCGTTATATTGTCGCAATGCTGTGGCGGCAATTTCCTGGTCGCTGGGCTGCTGTGCAGTTGTCTTCCCGGCCTCCCCGCGATCGATGCGATACACCCGCACATGCGAGCTTGCATCGCCGGCCGATTCCAGAAACCTCCCTGCAAGGATCGTCCCGGGAAACCCCGGCCGCGCCCAATCCAGGTCATACATCTCCAGGCCATTCGCATCCGGGTGCGGTGCGCCGGTCAAGCCGCTTCCCAGCACGCGCTCTCCTGCGGGCACATGCACATGCATCGTCGCCGTGAAGCGATCCGTTTCGTAGCCCACCACGGGGAACCAACGCGCGCCGTACAACAGATAGCTGACCGGATCCCCAATCGACGCCAGCGGGACGCTTCCACCGGAGCCCGCCGAACTGACCTCACCGGTCTCCACCGGCGAGTGGGTTCCCGCATCCAGCGACCCGCTGTACGTAAAGGTCCACGCTGCGGCGCTCCCTGGGGCCAGGGGAGCGGCCAGGGTCACGACGACCTCGCCCGCGTCGGTCGCAACGCTCAGGCGATTGCCCGTTTTATCTACGACGCTGGCAACATGCAGCGCCGGATTCAATTGGAATGAGACCGTCTGTAGATTCTGCAGTGCGGTGAAATTGACCTGCGCCTTCGCGCTCAGAGAGTGGAGTGCGGGGTCCAGTGTGACGTCGATCGTGTATCCACCAACCTGGATGACCGGACCTGCCTCTGTATTCAGTCCGGGCCGGGTTGTCTGCGCCACCATCACCGGAACGATCAGCAAACATGCGAACCATCCCGCCCTTCGACGGGGACGCCGGCGAGATTTCCATGCCCTAGCGAGCATTCTCATACATGCACGTGCGGCTCGGGCTGCACAGTCGTGGACCCGGAAAGATTGTCGCGATTCAAAATACGCAGCACCCAGTCCGCCGCACGATCCACGGCGGAGCTGGTGGATAAGCGTGGCAGGCTCTGCCCTCGGCGCAGCAGATTTCGTGTCTCCGCAAGCTCCTGTATCATCTGCGTTCTAGCAGTACTATCTTCAAGTAATGGTTGAAGCGCGGATGCCACCTTTTCCGCGGTGAATTCATCCTGGATCAGTTCGGGAACCACGCGCTTGCCGGCAATTAGATTTGCCATGGCGACATGGGGCAGATGCACAAGTCTGCTCGCGACCGCGTAACTCAGTGCCGAGAGGCGATAAACCGCGACAAAGGGATTCCCGATCAGTGCGGCTTCAACGGTGGCTGTTCCACTGGCAACGATGCTGGCTCGGGCGTGCAGGAGGGTTGCGCGTGCATCCTCAACCACGCGAACACGAATGTTTCCTCCACGTGTCGCGAGATTGCCTTGCGCAACCATCTCCCGCACCGTTCCGGGATCAAGTGTGGCGGCGGCTGGTACGACGTATTCATAGGATTCTCCCAGGAGATTGGCTGCTGCAATCATCACCGGAAGGTTGTGACGCAATTCCTTGAAGCGGCTGCCGGGCAGCAGTCCTACCCAATATTTAGACGCATCTAGACCGTTTTGGGTGGCAAAGTCTTCACGCGAAATCGACGGCAATGGCAGGTCGGCCAGGGGATGCCCGACAAATTCCGCATCGACGCCATGGCCGCGATAGTAGGCCTCTTCAAATGGAAAGATAACCAGCATCTTGGTCACCCGCTCCCGCACCCACCGGACGCGGTATTTCTTCCACGCCCACAGTTGCGGGCTGACGAAGTACACCACCGGGATGCCGAGGCTTTTCAACTCACGCGCCAGGCGAAAATTTACGTCGGGAAAATCGATCAGCACCGCGACATCCGGTTTGCGGGCGCGGATGCTGCTCACCAGCCGCCGATACTCGCCATAGATGCGAGGCATGTGGCGCAGCACTTCCGTGATTCCCATCACCGCAATATCTTCCGCGTGTACCACGCACTCGCACCCGGCCGTCTCCATCGTCTTGCCGCCCAGGCCGAAGAATCTGGCCTCCGGCCGCGCCGCCCGCACCGCCTCCATCAACATCGCGCCGTAAAGTTCTCCGCTGGCCTCGCCGGCCGAAAGAAAAATGTTTGGAGTGGAGGTCATGATGGGTTCGTGCCGGCTCAATCGCCGGTGACCGCAAGCTCGCCGCCGGCGTGGATCGCTGCGTCTGGAATCTCCTGATCCTTATATTGCAGACGATACAGCTTCCAATAGAGTCCATGCTGCGCCAACAGTTCCTGGTGCGTGCCAATCTCCCGCAACTGACCCTTGTGCATCACCAGAATGCGATTGGCGCTTTGAATCGTCGAAAGCCGGTGCGCCACCACGACCGATGTCCGCCCCGTCACCAGGCGTGTCAGCGCGGATCGGACGCGCAACTCCGTCTCTGTATCCACGCTGGAGGTGGCTTCATCCAGAATCAGAATCCGCGGATTGTGCGCCAGGGCGCGGGCAAAGTTGATCAGCTGTTTCTGGCCGGTGGAAAGCGTGCTGCCGCCTTCACGCACCGGCTCGTGAAATCCTTCCGGCAGCGAGCGGATATAGTCGCCCACATTCACCTGGTCCGCCGCGCTCTCAATTTCCGCTTCCGTAATTCGTTCCGTGCCCAGCCGGATATTCGTGGTCACAGTTCCGGTAAACAGCACTGGATCCTGCAGCACCACGGCGAAACGACGGCGTAGCGCCTGCACATCCCAGTCGCGTATATCCACGCCCTCAATCAGGATTGCGCCACGCTGTACATCGTAGAAACGCATCATCAGGCTGCTCAGCGTAGTTTTGCCTGCCCCGGTGTGTCCAACAATCGCCGCCGTCTCCCCTGGCTCAATGGTGAAGCTGACGTCGCGCAGCACCCATTCCACTGGTTCGTTTTCCGGCGCGGTGCTTTCGCGCAGCCGCTCGGCCATGGCGGCATCGATCCGCTGATACGTGAACCACACATGCCGAAATTCGATCCGCCCCGAACCATCCCCCGTCTGCGCATCCACCGGCGAGACAATTTCCGGAGGCGTATCGAGCAGCTTGAAGACGCGTTCACTGGCAGCCATGGCGGCTTGCAGAATGTTGTATTTGTCGCTCAAGTCCTGAATAGGACGGAAGAAGCGTTGCGAATACTGGATGAAAGCCACCAGCACGCCCAGCGACACCGCGCCCCGCAGCACCCCGCCGCCGCCCATCCACAGAATGATGGCGATCGCGATGGAGCTGAGAATTTCGACCACGGGATAGTACAGCGCGTACGCCATGATCGCGTCCTTAAACGCCCGCATGTACTGCAGATTCACGTTCTCGAAGTCCTGAAACGCGCGTTCCTCGCGGTTGAACAACTGCACCACGCTCATCCCGCTCACATGTTCCTGCAGGTAGGAGTTGATGCGCGCAATGGTTGTCCGAATGCGGCGGTAGGACTCGCGCACATATTTGCGAAAGATCTGGGTCGCGATCAGGATGAACGGAATCACCGAGAACGCCAGCAGGGCCAGCCACCAGTTCATCCTCAACATCACAAACACAATGCCGGCCAGCACCAGCACATCCTCAAAAATCGAGACCACGCCGGAGGTGAACATTTCGTTCAGCGCGTCGACATCGCTGGTCACGCGCGTCACCAGGCGCCCCGTCGGGTTGCGGTCGAAAAATGCTACGTGCATGCTCTGAATGTGGCGAAAGATCTGGCTGCGCAGGTCGTACATCACCTTTTGCCCAGTCCACTGCATCAGGTAGGTCTGCACAAATTCCAGCACGTAGCTGAAGCCGAGCGAGGCAAGATAAATGCCCGCAATTTCCGTGATGCCCGTAACCGCGTCGCGGCTCAGGTGCCGGGCCAACAGGGAACCATGCGACCCGGCGGGCTGGGTCATGTACAAATCAATCGCCACCTTGGTCAGGTACGGCCCCAGAACATCCGACCCGGCCTTCAACAGAATGGCGACCAGAGAAACGCCCACCTGTAGCCGGTACGGGCGCAGGTACGTCAGCAGTCGCCGCATCAGGCGACTGTCGTACGCTTTCCCGATGACATCGTCATCGTGTTGCTGCGTGCTCTGTTGTGCGTCTGCCATGCGACACTGCTATTGTACGAAGTTTCTTTCATTTCTCCGCATCGTCGAAGAAATGCAGGACCGTAAGAGTTTCGTTCAAGAGATAGCCGGTTATGCCAAATCCGCCGCCCACCCTGGGAATCTACGTATCCATCCCGTTCTGCCGAGCAAAATGCAGCTACTGCAACTTCGCCTCCGGCGTGTTTGGCAGCGAGCGCATGGCCGCGTACGTGGAAATGCTGGCTGCGGATATCCGCGCCATTCCGGAGCGTGCGGCTGCGTGGCGCGCCAGGCTTCCCGGAATCGCGGACTCCTTGTATTTCGGAGGAGGCACGCCCAGCCTGCTCTCTCCTCAACAGATGCGGCAGATCCTGCAGGCGCTGCAGGAAGTTGTCGCCTTCACGTCGTCGGCAGAAATTACGCTGGAATGCGCGCCCGGCCAGTTGAATGAAGAGTTGCTGCAGGCCATGCCGGCCCTCGGCTTCAACCGCGTCAGCCTGGGCGTGCAATCGTTTGTGGATCAGGAAGCGGCGGCTGTCGGACGCATGCACACGCGGGAAATTACGCTGAGCGAGATTCAACGCCTGCGCGCCGCCGGCATCGCCGACATCAATGTGGATCTGATTGCCGGCCTGCCGCATCAGACTCATGAAAGCTGGAACGCCTCGCTCCTCGAAGCCATGGCAACCGGCGTCCCGCACCTCAGTGTATACATGCTGGACGTGGATGAAGATTCTCGCCTGGGCCGCGAAATCATCGCTGGCGGCACGCGCTACGGCGTCGGCATGGTGCCGAACGAGCAGACCATTGCCGACCTCTATTCCCAGGCCTGCGAGCAATTCGCCGCCGCAGGCATCGCACACTATGAGATTTCGAACTTCGCCCGCCCCGGACACGAATCCCGCCACAACTTGAAATACTGGACCCGCCAGCCGTATCTCGGATTCGGGCTCGACGCGCATTCCTTTTTGCCGACCACAGACGGTCACGCCATCCGCATCGGTACCACCGACTCCCTGCCCGCTTATTTGGATCCGCACGCGAGCCGGTCCGACTTGGAGACTTTCACTCCGGTGTCGCCCAACCAGGCGATGGAAGAAGCATGGTTCCTGGGTCTGCGACTGACCCATGGCGTTTCGCTGCGGTCGATGCAGCGTCAATTCGGCGAAGCGGCCACCCGCATGTTTCAATCGATAGTGGTGGAATGTGAACAGCAGGGCCTGCTCGAACGCGAAAACGACTGGGTGCGCCTCACCCCACGCGGACGCCTGTTCGGCAACGAAGTGTTCGCGCGGTTCTTAGGTGTGCTGCCGCAGCAGGTGACAGCGGGAATTTCATTGGAAGTGCAAGGAGTAGCGGTATGACTACGCAAACTGCCGAAATCCCGGCAAAATCTTCGTCGCGTCCCGTCGGCATCATCGACTTGCGCAGCGATACGGTGACCCATCCCACCCCGGCCATGCGCAGGGCCATGGCGGAAGCGGAAGTCGGCGATGATGTCTACGGCGAGGACCCTACCGTGAACCGTCTGGAGCAACGCGCCGCAGAAATTTTTGAGCGCGAAGCTGCCATGTATGTACCCACCGGCTCCATGGGCAACCAGGTCGGGATTCGACTGCACACCCACCATGGCCAGGAAGTGATTTGCGAAGCGCACTCGCACGTCGTGGACTGGGAGATGGCGTCGATGTCGGCAATTTCCGGATGCATGCCGCGAACCATCGTCGGCGACCGCGGCGTTCTGACGTGGAACCAGATCAAGGCGGCGATTGCGCCCAGCGGGTACTACCGCGCGCGAACTGGTTTAATTACCCTGGAGAACACGCACAACATGGCCGGCGGCACCGTCACTCCGCTGCCTGTGCTGCAGGAGATCTGGGCGGGCGCCAAAGATGCGGGTATTCCGCTGCATCTGGATGGCGCGCGAATTTTCAACGCGGCCACCTATCTCGGCGTCGGCGTTGCGGAACTCACTCGCGGCTTCGATACCGTGATGTTCTGCCTTTCGAAAGGCCTGTGCGCTCCCGTGGGTTCCATGCTGGTGGGCTCGCAGAAACTCATCTATCCGGCCAGAATCATTCGCAAGGCGCTGGGCGGCGGCATGCGGCAGGTGGGCGTCCTGGCCGCGGCAGGGCTGGTGGCGCTTGAAACCATGACCGGCCGCCTGGCAGAAGACCATCGCAATGCCCGGCTGCTTGCGGAAACGTTGGCCCGGATTCCCAGTATCTCCATCGACATGTCGAGCGTGCAGACGAATATCGTTCGATTCGAAATGAAAAGTGGTCAGGGCGCGCCGGAGTTGGTCGCCGGCCTGAAACGGCGCGGAATTCTCGCCGGCAATGTCGGACCCGGCGCTGTCCGCATGGTGACGCATCACGATGTCGATCGTGCGCAGTGCGAGCAGGCGGCCGCGCAGATTGTTGAGGAGTTGGCCCGTTCATAGAGATTGCTGGACCGTTCGACCCGTTCTATTCATCGAATCGTCACACGGCATTCACGGTTCTTTTGCAGAAAATTCGCCTGATCGCGATACTCTGGCCTCGATAGAGGAGTATAGGCGCCATGGACATTGCCGCACTTGAAGAAGCAACAGTGGAGAGGACATCCCATTTGAGTCAGACGATTTTTGTTCTGGAGGACGATCAGGACATCTCCAGGCTGGTGCAGCATAGTTTGGAGATCGCAGGCTTTGCGGTTCGAACTTTTGTCAGCCCTGCCGCAGTGCTGGCAGACGCCGAACGCAAGACCCCCGACCTGTTTGTGCTCGACATTATGGTTCCCGGCGGAGACGGCCTCGACCTGTGTCGCCGAATTCGCAAAAGTCCGGCACTGGCCGTCACGCCCGTAATTTTCCTTACCGCCCGTACCAGCGAGAGCGACCGCGTGCTTGGCTTGGAATTAGGCGCGGACGATTACATTACCAAGCCGTTTTCTCCGCGCGAATTGATTGCCCGGATCAAGGCCGTGTTGCGCCGTTTTGAGCGTCCCACCGCGCCCACCGCGCTCAACTTCGGCCAGGTAGAAATCGATGCCGGCGCCATGCAGTTGAAGGTGGATGGAAATTTGGTCGCCACCACGGCCACGGAGTTTCGCCTGCTCGAATATCTGGCCCGCCATCCCGGCCGTGTTTTCACCCGCGATCACCTTCTCGACGCGGTCTGGGGCGATGCTCGCTTCGTCACCCCCCGCTCCGTGGATGTCTACGTGCGGCGCATTCGAGAAAAAATTGAGCTGGATCCCGAGAATCCGCAGTATCTTAAAACCGTGCGCGGAGCTGGCTATCGCTTCGAAATGCCGAAGGACGTCTAAGGCATTGTCTTCACCCAGGCGGCTCCAGCGGCGGCGGCGGATTGTTGAATGAGGCAAAGAGTTTTTTTCAAGCTTCTTGCGGCGATGGTGCTGGTGGTGCTGGTAGCAGCCGCAATGCTCGACGTTTCTCAGCAGAACATCCTCGAATCCTCCTTGCAAAATCAATTGGCCCGTAGCCTGGCGGACAGCGCACAGGCTTTGGCGCAGCGCGTCGTCATCGGCAGCCCCGGCGATCTCGCGTCTCTGGCGCGGGAGGAGGCGCACGCCGTCGATGGACGCGTTACCATTCTGCGCAAAGATGGAGGCGTCGCCGCCGACTTCGATAGGGACGGCAGCAATGTTGTCGCAAACACCGTCTCACCGATTCCCCTGGATACTCCGGATATTCGCGCCATCCTGGTGCAGCATCGCGCCTACGGCCGGGCGATTGCCCACGGCGTTCTCTATGTGACCGCCCCGGCGGGCGCATATATCGTGCGCCTGGGCTTCTCCTTGCACGATGTTGATGACACCCTCCACATGGTGCGGCGAAGTCTGCTCTGGGCCACCCTGCTGGCCTTGCTGCTGGCGATTCTGGTCGCCGCTCTCTTCGCGCACGCCGTATCCCGACGCCTGGCGCGGATTGTTGAGTTTGCCCACCGCCTCGCCGCTGGAGATTTTGGCGCCCGTATCCAGGAATCCGCCGACGATGAAATTGCGGCGGTCGCGGATGCTCTCGATGCAACCGCAGTCCGCGTGGAAGCTGTTTTTCGCACCCTCGAAGACAGCCGTAAAGAGATGGAGACCGTCCTCGACAGTATGGAAGAGGCGGTGATTGCCGTCGATGCGCAAAGTCGAATCCACTGGACCAACCGCGTCATGGAGCGGTTGATGAGCGGAGCGGTTCGACCCGGCATTGCCTTGGTGCAGACCGTTCGCGATCCTGATCTGCTGGCTTGCGTGGACAAGGCGCTGCGTGGGCGCGTTACCGCGCATGCGCGCGCCGGCTCCGTCCTTCCCGGCCGCATCTTCGATGTCAGCGCGGCGCCCATGTTGGGAGGCAGCGCAGTCGTCGTGCTGCACGATGTGACTGATATTGAGCGCGTGGAGAAAACCCGCCGCGACTTTATTGCGAATGTTTCCCACGAGCTGCGTACGCCGCTCACTTCGATCGCCGGCTACGCGGAAACCATGCTGGACGACGATGGAATGACGCCCCAGGCGCGCGACTTTCTATCCATCATCTGCCGCAACGCCGCCCGCATGACCCGGCTGACGGAGGATCTGCTGGCGCTGGCGCGTATTGAATCCGGCGAGTACAAACTGAATCGCCGCCCAGTCGAGGCCGACCAGTTGCTCAATGAGGCCGCCGACATTCTGGCCGGCCTGCTCATGGATCGAAATGTCGCGCTGGAAAAAAGCGAGACGACGCGAGTCTGCGTCATGGCCGATAACGACGCCATTCTCCAGGTCTTGTCGAACTTGCTGGAAAATGCGGTCAAGTATGGCGGCGGCGGCCGCATCGCCATCGGTTCGCGTCCCATCGCCGGCGCCGTGGAGTTCTACGTCCAGGATTTTGGCGCCGGCATTGCGTCGGAACATCTCAGCCGAATCTTTGAGCGTTTCTACCGCGTCGACAAGGCGCGCTCGCGAGAATCCGGCGGCACCGGCCTCGGCCTGTCGATCGCCAAGCACATCATCCTTGCCCACGGCGGCGTGATCCGTGCGGAAAGCGAACTGAACCGCGGCAGCACGTTTTTCTTCACCCTGCCTCTGGCGCCCTCCAGCGAACAGCTCGAAGAGCGCGCCGAAAAAGTCGACGCAAAGTAATCCTGGCCGCTCGTCAGCGCCCTCGCTTCGGCGAAGCGTCCAGGTCCGTCCGTTGCAAATCCTCAGGAGAATCGATGTCCCACTCGCCTTGCGGAAATTCGATCGGATGGATTGTTAATTCAGATTGTTCAAAGATGGCTCGCGCTCCGCGATCGCCTCTCAATTCCAGCAGCGCCGGAAACAAGGCACGCGGAACTACCGCCGGCACGCCAGTACGTCCAGCGTAACGCGACGCCGCAATCATCATTGGATCACTGTGGTGCGCCGCCAGCAGCTGGCCCAGATGATCCGCCGTCACTCCCGGCTGATCGCAGACCAGGAGCAGCGCCCCGGACGCCTCCGGAATCTGTTCCATGACGGCCGAAATTCCTGACCGCACAGAACTGGCCATGCCTTCCGCCCAGTCCTCATTCCGCAGCAACGTGCAGCCGGATAGTTTCGCCTGCTGTTGAATCTCCTCGGCATGCGCGCCCAGCACAACAAACATCGGCATCGCCCCCGCGGTTCGCGCCAGCCCCGCTGCGTGGTCGATGAGAGTTTCGCCCGCGAATGCCTGCAATCGCAGCAACTGCTTCGGCTGGCCCAGGCGCGTCGAGGCGCCGGCGGCGAGAAGAATGGCCGGAATCGGCAGGGAATCAGTGCGTGGTTTGGACGCCATCGGGAGGCTGCGAAGATTCGTCGATCGGGCATTGTGCCGGGATGTAAGGATGATCCGGAGTAGCGTGCAGCGCTTCCTTCGACATGCGCCGTGAGATCGCATTCTTCTCGTGCAGCACAGACTGTATCTCCGCCAGAATGGCTAGCCCGACCGCCTCCGGGCTGTCTCCTCCCAGGTCCAGCCCAACCGGCGCATGCACGCGGCGAAGGCATTCTTCCGGAGTCCAGCCAAGTTGCTGGGCCACTTCCGTCAGCAGCAGCCGACTGCGATGTCGCGCGCCCAGCAAACCAAAATAGCGCAGCTCCAATGGCAGCAGTTGGCGCAGCAGAGTTTTATCCTGCTCAAAACTGTGTGTCAGCAGGGCAACAGCATCGCGATCGTTCAGGCCTAACTGATCCAGATTGGCGGCGTCGTCTTTCAGGACCAGCACTTGTTCGGCACCGGGAAAGCGCCCAGCCTGCGCCAGCCATGCTCGACCATCGGCCACCGCGACATGCCAGCCCAGCAGGTGCGCCATGCTAACCAGAGGACGCACATCATCGCCCGCGCCAAAAATTACCAGCCGTTGCGGCGGCAGCAGAGGTTCACAATAAACCTCGCGCATTCCATCCCCAATTGAAATCGACGTCGTCCCCGCTGCTATGGTCCCGCGCGCCAGGGAAGCCAGATGCGCCCGTTGTTCCTGGCTCAGGTGAGAGCTGGCGAAGATTACGGATCCGTCTTCCCGCGCCACGACCCGCGCGAACGGCATGTTGCCCGGCGCAGAAGATGGCAGCACAGTCGCGACATACAGCGTCTCTCCGCCCACCGCCGCTTCCAGAGCCAGCAGCAAGGCGTTCGCCTCCGGCAGAGCAGCCGGTTCCATCAACACATCAATCACCCCGCCACAGCCCAGGCCATACGGAATCTCCCGCGCCTCGGTCGATTCGCTGGCGTCCAATATTTCATCGAACAGGGTGGAATATCGTTCGATCGCCGGTCCGTTGCGCGTAATCCACGCCGCCTTGCGCACCGCGTCTCCCTCCAGGCAGCCTCCGCTGATCGCGCCCACGTATCCAGTCGAGTGGATATACATCCGCGCCCCGGGCCTGCGGTAGGACGAGCCCTCAACGCGCACCAGGGTTGCCAGTACGCCGGAGCGCTGCTCCCCACTGCGCCATTGCTCGACGATTGCGCTCGGTTCCACCATAGAGATTCGCAGACGATTGCGAGCAAAGAAAATCCCGCCGCTTGTATAGATGATAAATGTTTCTCGCCGGTCGCAGCCCGGTTGCCGTACTCCGCGGAGGAATAGAATGAGATTGTTATGGGAAACACTGCGAAAACCGCTTTTCTTCTCACGCTGCTGACGGTTCTGCTGGTCCTGATCGGCGAGCATTTCGGCGGACGTGACGGTCTGATTCTTGGATTTCTGTTTGCTGCCGGAATGAATTTCTTCACCTACTTCTACTCGGATAAGCTGGCGCTGAAAATGTACAAGGCGCAGCCCGTCACTCGCGAGGAATTGCCGCGCGCCTATGCCGTCGTCGAGCGGATGACCCAGCGCATGGGCATTCCCATGCCGAAGATGTATGTGATCCCAACCGAGTCACCCAACGCATTTGCCACCGGAAGAAATCCCAAGCATGCCTCCGTCGCCATGACTCATGGAATCCTGTCGCTGTTGAACGATGAAGAACTGGAAGGCGTGCTGGCGCATGAGCTGGGCCACGTGCAGAACCGCGACATCCTCACCAGCTCCATCGCCGCAACCCTGGCCGGTGCGATTACATTGATCGCGCGCATGGGCTATTGGGCCGATATTTTCGGCGGCTTTGGCGGCGGGGGTGGCAGACGGGAACGCGGCGGCGGAATCAGCGGGCTCTTCATGTTGATCCTCGCGCCCCTCGCCGCCATGCTTATTCAACTGGCTGTCTCCCGCTCTCGGGAGTATGAGGCCGACGCCACCGGCGCCCGCACCACCGGCAATCCCTACGCGCTCGCCAGCGCTCTGGAAAAGATCGACGCATATTCCAAGCGGCTGCCCATGGTTGCGTCGCCCTCCAGCGCGCATCTTTTTATTGCGCAGCCCCTGGTCGGGGGAGGCATGTTTACCAACCTCTTCTCTACCCATCCTCCAATGCAGAAACGAATTGAACGATTGATCGGACGCAAATCCGTTAGCGGCCTTGAATAGCCTGGCATCGTACGACTCATTGAGACACCAGCGAAAGGAAGGCCGCGTTCGGCCCGTATCCAGCCACCTATGAGAACATTTCTGCGCAGCCTCATTCTCCTTGCCCTGGCCATCTGGGTCGGCGGCTTATTGTTCTTTGGCGCGGTCGTCGCACCCATCGCGTTTGGCACGTTGATGCCCATGTTTCAGGATCCATCTGTGGGAATCGGCGTTGCCGGCACCATGGTTCGCTCTTCTTTGCTGCATCTTCATGCCATCGGCATGGTCTGCGGAATTGCTCTGCTGGTGCTCGCCATCGCGGAGCGCGTGACCCGCGCCACCCGCCGTTCCATCGCGCCGCAGTTGGTGCTCATCGCCGCCATGGTGGGGCTCACCGCGTATTCGCAGTACTCTGTCATTCCACGCATGGAGACGCTGCGTATCCAGGCGGGCGCAGCTATGGCCGACCCCGCTTCCACCAATCCGGCGCGCGTGGACTTCGATCGTCTGCATCATCTTTCGACCACGCTCGAGGGAATCGTGCTGGTGTGTGGATTAGGCCTGATCGTCCTCTACGCCCGCCCGGAACCGACCAGCTGAACGATCGGCGGATTGGTAGGATTGACGTAAGACTTCACGCGATCGCTTAAGCACAAACCGCGACCTTCACACTATCGATTTAGGACAATCATGAAAACTGGAATTATCGGCCTGCCGCAGGTAGGCAAAACTTCGCTGTTCAAGATTCTCACCAAGGCAAAACTGGAAGACCGCGGCTATTCGAATCCGAAGGAAGTTCATCTCGGCATCGCCTGGGTTCCCGACGACCGGCTGGAAAAGCTGGCCGCCTTGTACCAGCCAAAGAAGACCGTATTCGCTACGGTCGAATATGCCGATGTGGGCGCCATCGGACAGGAAGCGCTGAAGGAGCCGAGCCTGCTCGCCAGCCTGCGCAATGTGGATGCCCTGATCCATGTGCTGCGCGTGTTCGACGATCCATCCGTTCCTCTCACCGCACCCATCGATCCATTGAAAGAAATTCAGGATGTCGAGTTTGATCTGATGTTGAGCGATCTTACCCAGATTGAAAAACGGATGGAGCGGCTGGAAAAAGACCTGAAAAAAGGCCGCACTCCGGAGCTGGAGGCCGAACAGGCCCTGCTGCTGCGCGCCAAGCCGCATCTGGAATCCGAGCAGCCATTGCGCGCCATGGAAATGACGGCGGATGAGAAGAAACTGATTCGTGGATATATGTTTCTCAGCCAGAAGCCGGTGCTCTATGTGCTGAACATTTCTGAGAGCACAACCCTCGGCGCCGATCTGGAAGCCGCGGTGGAAAAATACGGCTTGACCAAAATCGCTGCTCGTCCGGGAACTGGAGCCACCGCCATCTGCGGCAAGGTCGAGGCCGAGCTGGCCGAGATGCCCGATGAAGAGGCCGAAGAATTTCTCTCCAGCTATGGCCTGGGTGAGAGCGGTCTGCGAAGGCTCATTCGCAAGAGCTATGAACTGTTGGGATTGATTTCCTTTTTCACGGTGGGAGAAGATGAGTGC
Source organism: uncultured Acidobacteriota bacterium (assembly GCA_963756315.1). Lineage (GTDB taxonomy): Bacteria > Acidobacteriota > Terriglobia > Terriglobales > Acidobacteriaceae > JAKAAZ01. The sequence goes on along the minus strand of CAVWNI010000008.1, from coordinate 382,406 downwards.
CGCGCCTGGACCATTCCCGTCCATTCGCGCGCCCAGGCCGCCGCCGGAGCGATCCATTCCGATCTGGAAAAACACTTCATCCGCGCCGAAACCATCCACTGGGATACGCTGCTGGCCGCCGGCTCAGAGGCTGCCGCACGGGCCAAAGGCACGCTGCGTCTTGAAGGCAAGGACTATATTGTTCAGGATGGCGACGTGATGCACATCCGCCACAGCGGTTAAGCATTCTCTCTATAGGTTCCATATACCGTCCGAAAAATTTTATGGCGCACGCTTCCACACCGTTCGGCATCGTCCTTCTGCTCGGGTTCATCGCCGGCCTGGCCAATGTTGTCGGTGGCTTGCTGATGCTGCGCATGCGCGCGGAGCGCTTCCTGCACGGCTTTGTCGCTTTTGGAGCAGGCTTTCTCATCGCGGTGGCTCTGGTCGAAATGGTGCCGGAAAGCCTTCATATCTCCGCCGTCGCCGCGCCCTTCTGGATTCTTGCCGGCTTCTGCGGCGTCCATCTGCTGGAGCACACTCTTGTTCCCCATCTGCACATGGGAGAAGAGACTCATACGGATGAATTTCTGCATCGCTCCACCGCCTATTCCGTCACCGCAGCTCTCACAGCTCACACATTTTTCGACGGCGTTGCCATCGCCAGCGGATTCGCTTTCTCCGGTATGCTCGGATGGCTGGTGTTTACCGGCGTGCTGCTGCACAAGCTGCCCGTAGGTTCCACCGCCGCCAGCGTCATGCTCGCCAGCGGACGCAGCGCTCGCGCCGCATTCACCGCTGCCTGTATTCTGGGCGCAGCGACCGTCGCCGGCGTCGGAGCCATCTACGTTCTGCCCAGCCTGGCGCGCGTCGGCTTGCCGCTTTCTGCCGGTGTTGCCCTCTACGTGTCGGCTACCGACCTGTTGCCGGAAGTCAATCGCAAGCATGGAATCCGGTATCGGCTGCTGTTTTTCATTGGTGTCGCTGCTTTTCTGTTGGCCCGTCTAATCGCCTAGCCTGGTTGGAAAGGAATTGCGAATGACACAACCACAGGGATATGCGCTGGTTACCGGCGCCAGTTCCGGAATCGGCGAAGAGTTTGCGCGACAACTGGCGGCCCGCGGATGGTCTCTGATTCTGGTCGCGCGCTCGCAGGATCGCCTGGAAGCGCTGCGCAGTGAGTTGATGTTCGCGCACATGGGCATCGATGTGCTCGCCATCCCCTTGGATCTTGCCGCGCCCCATGCATCCGCCGAGCTGTTTAGCAGGACCGAGTCCGCCCGCCTCGATGTGAATTTGCTCATCAACAATGCCGGATTCGGCGCATTTGGGGAGTTTGCGTCGATCGACCGCGAACGCCAGCGCGCCATGATCGACCTGAATGTCAGTGCCCTGATGGAGCTGACCTACCTTTATCTGCAGCCCATGATTTTTCGCCGCGGCGGCGGCATCATCAACATCGCTTCCGTCGCCGGATTTATGCCTCTGCCGTATTGTGCCGTCTACGCGGCGACCAAGGCCTTCGTCCGCAGTTTCTCAGAAGCGCTGCACGAGGAAGCCCGCCAGCACGGCGTGCAGGTGACCGTGGTCAATCCAGGGTCGACGGAGACAAACTTCTTTCAGGTCGCCGGCAAGAGTCCCTTCAGCCATCGGTCGCGCATGCAGACCTCCGCCCAGGTGGTCACCGAAGCCTTGCGGGCCTTCGATCGCCGCCGCGCTTCCATTGTCACCGGAGCTTCGAACCGCTCCCTTATTAGGGCAGTTGCGCTGATTCCCCGAAAATGGATTAGAGTGGTAGTGGGCAAAACGATGCGCCGGGCGAAGGTGTCGACACCGTAGGACGCATTTTGTTCCCACCCTGACTGCTTGTTGTCGACTGCGGCACCGGGAATCGAAGATTTATTGGGCTATTTCTCAAGCCGAAACTTGAGAAACTCAATAAAAACAATGGGTTGGGTTATCTTTATGGTTATCCCTGGTTACCTTTTCATCCTTGACGTGGGCATCTTTTTCATAGAAAACAACATCAGTCTTTATAGCTCTGGAAAAGACAACCAGTGATTTTAGTCGTCGACGATAACCCGATACAGGCACTCACTCGCAAGGCTATCCTCAATCGTGCCGGGCTACAGGTGCAGACTGCCTATTCCGCCGAGGCCGCATTTGAGGCGTTGGACACCGATGTGAGCCATGCCATCAACCTGGTCATCACCGATCACATCATGCCAGGTGAATCCGGCTGCCACTTCGTAAAGCGTTTGTGGGAGCGCAGGGCTGCCCTGTCCGTCATGGTGCTCAGCGGTCTTGCGGAGGCCGAGGCCGACTATGAAGGTTTGAACGTAACCTTCCGCTCCAAGCCGATTCTGCCCACCGACCTTGTTGCACTGGCCACTCAGTTGAGCCACGTGGTTCCAGCCAGCCACTAGCCCATTGCATCCTCGCCGCCGACTCCGTTCCTGACCGCCCGGCTTCCACGTCGAACCAATCCCGCTCGACCCACCGACCGTGATTGCGGTCACCTTGGCGCTCTGCGACAATCGATAGAGATGCTCCCGATTGACCTTGTTATGAGTACAGCCCGCCCAGAACCGATCCAAATCCCTTCCAATCCAGAACCACGCGAACAGGTCTTTGATGCCTTTCGCCGATGGGGTTACTTACAGTCGCGCCTCGACCCTTTGCAACAATATCTTCCCGCCCAATCGCTGCCCGAGCTGGCGCTTGACGGAGAGTTTGCCGAGCAGGCCCGCGCCGTCTACTGCAACACCATCGGCGCGGAGTTTATGCACATCCCCGACCCGCAGCGCAGACGCTGGATCGCCGAGCGCCTCGAATCCGCCGCGCCGGCTGTCGACTCGCGACGTAGCCTCGATCTTCTGGTTCGCGCCGATATTTTTGAGCACGTGATCCAGAAGCGCTATCTCGGCACGAAACGATTCTCGCTCGAAGGCGTCACGTCGTTGATCCCGCTGCTCGACGCAGTATTGAATCGCGCCGGAGAGCTGGGCGCCGAGAAATCCGTCATGGCCATGAGTCACCGCGGCCGCCTCAACGTCATGGTGAATACGCTGGGCAAATCCGCCGCGGACATTTTTTCCAAGTTTGAAGATGCCGATCCACGCAGCAGCCTGGGCAGCGGCGACGTCAAGTATCACGTCGGCGCCACCGGCACGTTTACTACACGGGATGGCAGGGAACTGGGCCTGCATCTGGCCTCCAATCCCAGCCATCTGGAGGCGGTCGATCCAGTGGCCATGGGCCGCACCTACGCCAAGCAGATTCGCTATGGCGCCACCGGGCGGCAGCGTGTTCTGCCCATTGTTATCCATGGCGATGCCGCATTTGCCGGCCAGGGAATCTGGGCCGAGACCATGGACCTGGGCGGTCTCGAAGGCTATTCCGTTGGCGGCGGAATCCAGATCATTGCCAACAATCTCATCGGGTTTACTGCCGAGCCGGACGAATACAATTCTTCGCGCTTCTCTTCTGATCTTGCGAAACGTTTGCCCGTCCCTATCTTTCATGTGAATGCAGAGGATATCGATGCCGTGGTTCGCCTCGCTACCCTGGCCGTCGAATACCGCGATCGTTTCCACACCGACGTCGTGATCGACCTGATCGGCTATCGTCGTCACGGCCATAGCGAAGTGGATGATCCGACCATTACGCAGCCGCTGCGCTATGCGAGGATTCAGAACCATCCCCCTCTCTACGAAATTTTTGCGCAGCAGATCGGAGTGGATCCCGCGGCTCGCGTCGCGGCGGTTGAGGCAGAATTCGATCAGGAGCTGAAGCAGGCCCGGCAGATGAAGAAAAAAGCCAGGCTGGCGGATCTGCCGGAGTATTGGTCTCCGTACAAGGGCGGCGCCTACCGCGCGAAGTACGAAGTGGATACAGGAATTTCCGCGGCCCAGGTTGCGGAAATTGCCACCGGGTTAACCACAGTTCCACCTGACTTTCACGTTCACCCGAAGATTGCCAGGCTGCTCGAACAGCGCGCGGAAATGGGGCGCGGCGAGCGGCCGTTCGACTACGGCATGGCCGAGGCGGTTGCCTTCGGCTCGCTGCTAGTGACCGGAACACCCGTCCGGCTCAGCGGGCAGGATAGCCAGCGCGGTACATTTAATCAGCGGCACAGCGTCTTGATCGATGTCGAAAATGAAAAGAAATTTTTGCCGCTCAATCATCTCGCCCCCGCACAGGCCGGCTTCGAGGTCTACAACTCCATGCTGTCGGAGGCTGGAGTGATGGGTTTTGAATATGGCTATAGCCGCGACACCCCGGAAGCTTTGGTCATGTGGGAAGCGCAGTTCGGCGACTTCGCCAACGGCGCGCAGATCATCATCGACCAGTTTCTTTCCTCTGCGGAAGAAAAATGGGGACTGTTGAGCGGACTTGTCCTGCTGCTGCCGCACGGCTATGAAGGGCAGGGCCCGGAACATTCCAGCGCGCGTGTGGAGCGTTATCTGCAGATCGCCGCGCGCGACAATATTCAGATTTGCCAGCCGTCCAACGCGGCGCAGTATTTCCACCTGCTGCGTCGCCAGGCCTTGCGCGCATGGCGCAAGCCGCTGGTCGTATTCACGCCGAAGAGTATGCTGCGACATCCCGATGCGATCTCGCCGCTCGGCGACCTGACGCGGTCGCGTTTTTTGAACGTTCTCCCGGAGACGGAGTTGCGGGACGTGACGCGGCTGTTGATCTGCACCGGCAAGATCGGCCACGAATTGCGGGTGGAGCGCGACAAGCGGAAGGATTCCACCACCGGCATCATTTTTGTCGAGCAGTTATACCCCTGGCCAGAACAGGAATTGCGCGCCGCCATTGAGGCCCAGCCCCAGGCGAACGATCTGGTCTGGGTACAGGAAGAGCCCGAAAACATGGGCGCGTTTTCCTTCGTGATGCCGCGTCTGCGCGATCTGGCATTCGATCGCCAGGTGCGCAGCGTGAAGCGCTCCGCTGCCGCCAGCCCGGCAACCGGCTCGGCCAAGGCGCACGCCCTGGAGCAGAAAACCCTCATCGATCTTGCCCTCAGCCGCCACTGAACGCGATCACGATATAAGAAAAACTCCAAACTAGAGCTGCGGACGCTGATCCCTTTCTGACGGCGCATCGGCGCGTGTTTTTGACACCGCCGATCCTTTCGGATTAGGTTTGCTTCTTTGGAGGGAATATGAATGGCATGAATCGGCGAGAATTCCTGCAATCCGGAGCCGCCTTGGTGGCTCCCAAACTGGCGGGAGTTTCGATCGGGCAGGACCGTCCCAATATTCTCTTCCTCTTCGCGGATCAACTCCGCTTTGACTGCCTGGGCGCCAACGGCAACCGCATCATCAAGACACCCAATATTGATCGGCTGGCCTCCGGCGCCGCAAACTTTCAAAATGCCTACGTTCAAGCCGCGGTCTGCGTACCTTCGCGGATCAGTTATTTCACCGGACGATATCCGCACTCTCACAAGAACCGCGTGAACTATACGCCCTGCGACCCGCGCGAAGTCATGATGCAGCGGATCCTCCGCGAGAACGGCTACCAAACCGGCTCCGTCGGTAAATTGCACTTCTATCCGCCCACGGCCGAACATGCGCGCTCCACCGGCTTCAACACCGTTTTCCTCGACGATGGCGTGCCCTCCACTGACGCATACTCCGATTACATTCGCTGGCGCAAGGCTCAGGACCCCAGTCTGACCGTCGGCCGCGGTGCGGTGGCCCGCGATATCCAACCGGGCAAAAATCCCAATCGTGCGGCACTGCCGTACGAACTTACTCCGACCTTCTGGACGGGAATGCAAACCATGAAGGTGTTGCATGAGTTCTGTATGTCGCCGCAACCCTTCTTTCTGTACTCATCGTTTTTCAAGCCCCATTCGCCCTATGTTGTTCCTCACCCTTACGACGCCATGTACAACGATGTCGACATCCCGCTGCCCCAATCCGTCAGCCTCGATGACATCCGCAAGCTGCCCCTCCCGGTGCAGGAGCAGGTCCACCGCATCCCCGCTTACAACCTGGACCGCGGCCAGCTCCAGTGGATGTATCGAAGTTATTACGCTGCCGTCTCCATGGTCGATCAGCAGGTGGGATTGATTCTCGATGAACTCGAGCGATCCGGAAAGGCGGACAACACGATCATCGTGTTTGCCACCGATCATGGCGACCAGTTGGCGGAACATGGAATGACAGGGAAAAATGTTTTGTTCCAGGGCTCCGTGCACATTCCCATCATGGTGCGATTCCCGCGTCACGTCGCCCCCAAAAATTACGACACGTTGATCGCCGCCGTAGACGTGCTTCCCACGCTGCTCGATTTGTGCGGCGTTCCAGTTTCGAAGCACATCCAGGGAGAAAGCTTCGCGCCCCTGATCACCGGAAATTTGGACCGCTATACTCCCCGGGAAGCGGTCTTTTGCGAAAACATTATTCCTGAAGTGTTTGCCCCGCCGAACTTGAAAGGCAAGCCCAACTACCATCCGTTCGTTCCCGGCAAAGGCGTGGAGGGCATCCTGCACCCCGACGCCAAAATGGTGCGGACCAGGCGTTGGAAACTGAATTATTACCCCAGCTGCGATGGTGAGTTGTACGACTTGGAGAACGACCCGGAAGAAACTCGAAATCTGTGGGCAGAACCGGAACAGGCCGAGGTGGTTCAATCACTGAAAAAGGTGATGCTGGACTGGTTGATCACCGCCGATCAGAATGATCAAATTGCCGAGCGCTGGCTGGTCTAACTTTCATCGCATCGATCTTGCGCTGAGCCGTGGTTGATTCGGCATTGTTACCCGCTCAGCCACGCGCCGGAACCACGTAGAACAGGATTGCGAAGTAGTGCGCGACGCTGCCCGCCAGCACCCACAGGTGCCAGATTCCGTGGAAGTATGGCACACGATCGAAAGCGAAAAACAGAATCCCGACTGTATACGCCAGTCCGCCCGCGGCGAGCCATAGAACGCCGTGCCAGGAAACGGCATGCAGCAGCGGGCGCATCGCGAAGATGACCAGCCATCCCATGCCGAGATAGATCATCGCAGATGCGGCCTCGAACCGCCCGATCGCAAAACACTTGAAGACCACGCCTGCAATCGCCAGCGACCACACGATCGCGAACAAGGTCCAACCCAGCCGCCCGTGCAGCGATACCAAAGTAAAAGGCGTATAGGTGCCGGCAATCAGCAGGTAGATGGAGGAGTGATCAAGAATGTGAAATACCCGGCGCGCCTGCGTGCGCACCAGCGAATGGTAGAGCGTCGAACAAACGTAGACCAGCACCAGCGTTCCGCCATAAATGGAACAACCGATGATCTGCCACGCGTTTCCGCCGCTCGATGCAGCGATCAGGTAGGCCGCACCCGCCAGCGCGAAAGCCGCGCCAACTCCGTGGGTAATCGCGTTGGCGAGAATATCGCCGAGTCTCGGCTGTGAATGCATGGCGGGGATGGGAAAGGAGTTGGCGACATTCCGCCGCGTAGTTTGCATCTGATCCTAACAGGGCGCTTTCTTCACCGCTCGTGATATCCGTCACTGAGAGTCATCCGTCTACCTCATAGGCTATAGTGGTGGCCGGGAAATCGGTTCCAGAAGAAAGCGCGGACCGCCATGCATGAAGTTGGAATCGCCAGCGAGATTTTGCGCGCCAGCCACGCCGAAACAGCACGCAGGCCGGGTGCGCGGCTGGTCGCGGTCACCGTCAGAATCGGCGTGTTGGCCGGTGTCGACCAGGACGCGCTTCGTTTTGCCTGGGACGTCATGTCGGAGCAGGCGGAATATGAGCCGGTGACGCTGATGATTCAAATGGTTCCACGACGCAATCGTTGCCAGGATTGCGGACGCGAATTTGAGACAGGCATCTATAGTGAACCTTGTCCGGACTGCGCCGGCGAGAACAGCCTGTTGCTGGGCGGCGATGAAATGCAACTGGCAAGCGTAGAGGTGGAAGAATGACGACTGTGGTTCCGGTGGAAAAGAAAGTTCTGAGCGAGAATCAACGCATCGCCGAGGAGTTGCGGCAGGGCTATGCGAAACGTGGCACGCTCTGCCTGAATATCATCAGCTCGCCTGGTTCCGGAAAAACAACCTTGCTGGAAAAAACCTTGGCCGCGTTCAGCCCGCACGACAAAGTTGCTGTATTGACAGGCGATCTGCAAACAGAAAACGACGCCCGCCGTCTGGCGCGGTATGGATTTCCGGTCCAGCAGATTGTCACCGGCACCGTCTGTCATCTGGACGGCAGGATGATTGAACGCGCGCTCCAGCCGTGGTCCTCGAAAGAAATCAATCTGCTTTTCATCGAAAATGTCGGCAATCTCGTGTGCCCATCCAGCTATGATTTGGGCGAGGAAGCAAAAATTGTTGTTTTAAGCGTGACTGAAGGCGAAGACAAGCCGCTCAAGTATCCATCCATTTTTTCCAAGGCGGCGCTGATGATCGTCACCAAAATTGATCTGTTGCCGTATGTGCCGTTCAATCTGGAACAGGCCAAGGCAAATGCGCGGCAGGTGCATCCGGGCATTGAAATCATTGAGGTTTCGTGTCTCACCGGAGCGGGTTTGGACCGCTGGCAGCAATGGTTGGCGCACAAGCGCGCTGCAGCGGGCCAGCGGATGGCCTGCGCCGGAATCTAAGAAAATTTCGACCGAAAAAGCAGCCCGAAAATATTCGTTGCCTTAGCAACGAATATGTGCAAGATGGTTGCCTTAGCAACCATCTTGCGGTGAGTCATTGCGGGCGCTGAGCGGGATGTTTTCTACTGAGAAACTGCACTGGATTTGGTGCAAATCTCGTCGAACGCCTGGGTCAGGTACTGGGCGATCTGGGGCGCACCGGAATTCTCAATGACAGAGCGCTGCATCAGGAAGACCAGTTTGCCATCGCGGAAAATCGCGACCGCCGGTGAGCTGGGAGGATTCCCCGCCAGGTGGCTGCGGACTTTGTCGGTGGCTTCGCGATCCTGACCGGCGAAGACCGTGATCTTCTGGTCGGGAAGGTTGTTGTGCTGGAGCGCCATGCGCACGCCGGGACGCATTTTGCCGGCCGCGCAGCCGCAGATGGAGTTGACGACGACCATCGTCGTACCGGGCTTGGCGAGCGCCTGCTCGACCTCTTCGGCGGTGCGTGTTTCCTGAATGCCGGCGCGGGTCAGTTCCTCGCGCATCGGAATCACCATGATCTCTGGATACATGCAGTTTGTCCCCTCGGGCCGCTTTCGCGGCTCCTTCCAGTGTATATCGCCGTGCCGTTCCGCGGCTGGAGTTGGGATGCCGCGCGAACCTTCGGCGACAGCACGCGGTACAGTAGACGGGAAAGGGTTTCATGCCACAGTCCGTGCCTGCTGAAGAACCAAAGCCTGTTGAAGTCCCCGTGGCGGTGGAAGAAAACGGGCCAGCCGCGGAATATCGACGGCGCCTGCAGGCCCGCGAACTCGAAATTCTCGGTTTGGAAAAACTGCATATCCGCTTCGGAAATGTTCGCCTGCTGCTGGCGGTCGTGATCGCGGCGATGGCGTGGTGCGCGTTTCGCTCGCATCTGATTTCGCCGTGGTGGCTGGCGGTTCCGGTGGCGGGGTTCGCGGTGATTGCTGTCTACCATGCGCGCGTGCTGCGGGCGCGGGACTGCGCGTCGCGGGTGGTGGGGGTGTACCAACGCGGGCTGGCGCGAATCGAAGACCGATGGATGGGCGGCGGCCAGCAGGGAGAACGTTTCCGCAGCTCCGCCAATGCAGGCCATGGGGATGCGGGGCACATTTATGCCGCTGATCTGGATCTGTTTGGCGCGGCCAGCCTGTTTGAGTTGCTATCGACTGCGCGCACGCGGATGGGAGAAGACACGCTGGCCAAGTGGCTGCTGACGCCTTCCCCGGTTGAAGACATTCTGGAACGGCAGCAGGCAGTCGGGGAGCTGCGCGGCAACCTGGATCTGCGGGAGGACCTGGCGGTGCTGGGCGAGGACGCTGCGGCCGGAGTCCATCCGGAGGCGCTGTTGCAGTGGGCCGAGGCTCCGGGCGAGCTGGGGCAGCGGTGGTTGCGCTGGCTCGCTCCCACGCTGGCGTTGCTGGCCGTGGGCGCGGTGGCGGTGTGGGTGGCGTGGGGCATGTACTGGCCGTTGGTAGCCGTTGTGGTGGTGGAAGGAAGCATCACCTACGGCATGAGGAAGCGGTTGCAGGCTGTTTTTGCGGCCACCGAGGGCGCATTCGAGAATCTGGATTTGTTGTCGCACCTGCTGGCGCGGCTGGAGCGCGAAGAGTTTCGCGTCCCGCGGCTGCAAGCGTTGCAACAGGCGCTGAGCAGTCACCATCAGAAAGGCTCGCAGGCAATTGCGCGGCTGCGCACCATTGTGGACTTCATCGATTCGCGGGACAACCTGTTTGTGAAGGTTCTGGATGTGCCCCTGATGTACTCGGTGCAGGCGGCGATGGCCGCCGAACGGTGGCGTGCCCGGCACGGCTTTGCGGTGCGGGCCTGGCTACAGGCAACCGGAGAGATGGAGGCGCTGTTGTCGCTGGCGGCGTATCACTATGAACATCCGGACGATCCTTTTCCGGAGTTTCTGGCGGAAGACTCCGGTGGCGCTCCCATGCTGCACGGCGAGGCGCTGGGGCATCCTCTGATTCCGGCGGTGAAGTGCGTTCGCAACGATGTGCGGCTGGATGGGGAGACGCGCGTGATCCTGGTGAGCGGCTCCAACATGTCCGGCAAGAGCACGTATCTGCGCACGGTTGGCATCAACACGGTAATGGCGATGGCGGGTGCGCCGGTGCGCGCGCGGCGGATGCGACTGACGCCGCTGCAGGTGGGTGCGAGCATCCAGGTGAACGATTCGCTGCAGGAAGGCAGTTCACGTTTCTACGCGGAGATTACGCGGTTGCGACGAATCTACGATCTGGCGGCGCAACGGCCGGCGCTGCTGTTTCTGCTGGATGAATTGCTGCAGGGAACCAACTCCGCCGATCGCCGCGTGGGCGCCGAGGGGGTGTTGCGCGGGCTGGTGGAGCGCGGGGCGATCGGCATCTTGACGACGCACGATCTGGCGCTGACGGAGATGGGCGGGATGCAAGAGAAAATGTTGAGGAACATGCATTTTCAGGATGACCTGGAAGAAGGCAGGATGCGGTTCGACTTTCTGCTGCGCGAAGGGATCATCACGAAGAGCAACGGCCTGGCGCTGATGCGGTCGATCGGGCTGAAGGTTTAAGGCAGGGCTGAAGGCCTAGGGCGGTTTCGAGGCGAGGGTGATACGGACATGGTCGACTCCCACCCTTCGCAAAGTGCGCGAAGGATGGGGCACCCAGATTTGTGATTGGTACGGGACATCCAGTTTAGGGTGGGCCACCCGCCTCCAGGTTGGTGTGGAGCGGACGGACTCGCAAGAAGCTGGTCAGGCTCCACAGACTGCCTGGGTACCAGGATTCAAGTTGGGGACAATCGACGGGTCCGGTGGCGACATAGGCGTCGGTGCAGGTGGCCGTGCATTCCTCTGCGGCCAGATTGAGGTTGGGATTCAAGGAGACAAGGTGTTAAAGGATATCGAGAGTTACACGGATCTCCCAGCCCATCCACCTGATCCGCCGACACCAGGTTTACCACAGTGATGATTTCGCAACGTCAACCCAGAGGACTCTAATTATAGCCTTAGATTATCTACGACGTCCTATTGTGGAACCAATGGTTGTCAACTTAATAAAAAGAGGAAAACTATGCCTCAATGGATTCAATCGAAGGATGCTCGTAAACTATTTCTCTACTCTTCTTGGGCTGTAGTGTGGACGGGTATCTTTTTAGCTTTTATGTTAACCCCATGGTTTCGACAGATTGACGCTTTGTCGAAGGGAGATATTGTTCTGCGTGTGTTAGGAGGTGCGTCAGGAATTATTGGGTCGCTAGCTTCCATCGTGCTGTGGTTGGGAATGGTAATCTTTTGTCTATTCAAAGATACGTCTTCTTCCACGCACAAAATCTCGTGGTTCCTCCTTTTTCTTACGACGGCAAGCTTCGGATCAGCGGCCTACTTCTTCAAAGTCTACAGGAGGCAAGTATCAGGTACAGCCATTGCCCCAGTCTCGCCACGGTAGGCCCAAAAGGCGGGTGGCCCACTCTCCGCATCACGACGATGAGGGTGCGGCGGGTGGGCCACCCGCCGACGGTTGAAGGCTCTGGGCAGTTCGAGGCGAGGGTGATACGGACATGGTCGACTCCCACCCTTCGCAAAGTGCGCGAAGGATGGGGCACCCGGATTTGTGATTGGTACGGGACATCCAGTTTAGGGTGGGCCACCCGCCTTTGCCAGGAGGGGGCACCCGCACCCATGGTAGATTTGGCAGAACCAAAGGAAGGCTTGCCCACCCGCCGGATCAGGTGAAGTGTTTTTTCTTGACATCCCCTTTCATAGAACCCGCCACCCGCCGTGCCTGTATAGTTAGAGCACCCAAATCGTGTTGGTCTCTCGGCCATGTCCCTGCACTCTAATCGAAAGGTGGGCACCGATGAAATTGGCGAATAGACGCTGACCTGCCCCCGAATTCTCATCCATTCATAGCTGGAGATTCTCGGTTGAGGTTTGGCGCCGAGATCGTCTCGTCGCCGCCGAGGCTGTGCGGATGTGGGAAGCGCGAAGCGGTTTCCACATCTGCATAGCCGGTTGTTGCGCGCCGGAATTCCTCCGGCGTGCGATAGCCCAGCGAACTGTGCGGCCGCTCGCAGTTATACTCCTGCCGCCAGCCTGCCAGTGTAACCCGCACATCGTTCAGGGTGCGGAACCAGTGCGCGTTCAGGCACTCGTCGCGCAGCCTGCCGTGGAAGCTCTCCACATGCCCGTTCTGCATCGGCCTCCCGGGCTGTATGTGCACCAGCGCGATCTTCCGCTCCTCGGCCCAGCCCAGCATCCGGCGCGAACAGAACTCCGGCCCGTTATCCGACCGCAGACTCTCCGGGCGTCCGTGCTCCGCGATCAATTCATCGAGCACGCGCGTCACGCGCCCGCTGCCCAGACTTACATCCGGTTCCAGCGCCAGGCACTCCCGCGTGAACGCGTCGACCACGCTCAGGATGCGCACCATGCGTCCGTTCGCCAGCCCGTCCACGATGAAGTCCATCGCCCACTCCTGGTTGGGCCGCGTCAGCCGCGCCGCAGCCAGCGGATCGCGCACCAGCCGCTTGCGCCGGCGTCGCCGCACCGCCAGGCCGGCTTCGGTATACAGCCGGTACACCCGCTTTACGTTCACCCTCTGCCCGCGACGTTCGAGAATCGCGTGCAGCCGCCGATAGCCGAACCGCGGCTTCTGCCGCGCCAGCTTCACCAGCTCTTCGCGCAACTCCGCGTTACGGTCCGGCCGCGGCTCGTAGCGATAACTCGATCGATCCACACCCAGCAGCTTGCAGGCTGTGCGTTCGCTCTCGCCAAACTCCGCCGAGACGAACGCCACCTCTGTTCTCAGCTCGGCAAGCTCCAGCCGTTTTTTCGGATCACCGCCTTCAGCATCTCCTTGTCCAGGCTCAGATCCGCCACCAGCTGCTTCAGCCGGCGGTTCTCGTCTTCCATCTGCCGCAGCCGCGCCGCTTCGCTCACGTCCATCCCGCCGAACTTCGACTTCCAGCCGTAGAACGTCGCCGCGCTGATCCCGTGCTCCCGGCACAGGTCCGCCGTCTTCACCCCGGCCTCATGCTGCTTCAAAATCCCGATGATCTGCTCTTCCGTGTACCGGCTCTTCTTCATACCCAGTCCTCCCGTTCAATTTACGAGAGAACTCCAGTTTTAACTGGCTGAGTTTTCCGGGGGCAGGTCATCCCTACTATCAGTTCTCCAGCTAATCCTGTCATCGTGCAGATTCCCTTGGACACCAACGAACCAGTGGGTACAATTACGCCTCAGTGAATGCCCATTAGGTAAATGGAATTCTTTGGTGCTGAGACCTTTGATGGTGTCGTGGAGGTTGGCGGGTGGGGCAACCGCTCTTTGGTTTTGCCAAATCTAGCATAGATGAGGGTGGGATTCACGACTCTCTGATCGCAGACCTTTGCTGTAAGTCCCGCCTCCACGCTGTCCAGTGTGACTCGATCTTGGCGAGCTGCGCGGAGATGGGGCACTCAGGATGAAGGCTAAAACCGGGGAATGGAGAGGGCATGGTGCCGGCCTTGGCCGGGGTGGCTTGGCTGGGTCGGAAGCCTGTTCTGGGAGGCCCTGTTTCGGGTATACGGCAATACAACTGCCATCCGCCATAGAAATGTTCAAGGGCGGCAACTGATGTGCGATGATGGACCCACGTCCTGTGGAGATCCAAGAAAATATCGTACTCGCTCCCTACACGACCTTCCGCATTGGAGGGCCGGCCCGGTGGTTTCTGGAGGCGGAGACGGAGGACGATCTGGCCCGGGCAGTGACGTTTGCGCGGGAGAAAAGCGCGCCGCTGTTTGTGCTGGGCGGGGGCAGCAATCTGCTGGTGGGTGACAAGGGCTTTCCGGGCGTGGTGGTGCGGGTGGCGCTGCGCGGGATTCGAGAAGAACCGAACGGGGAGTATGCGATTTTTACGGCGGCGGCAGGCGAGGACTGGGACCAATTTGTTTCCAGCGTGGTGGAGAAGGACTATGCCGGAGTGGAGTGCATGGCCGGCATTCCGGGCACCGTGGGTGGAACGCCGGTGCAGAATGTGGGCGCGTACGGGCAGGAGGTTTCCTCCACCATCCACTGTGTGCGGGCGCTGGATCGCACTACATTACAGATGGTGGATTTTCCGGCAGCGAAGTGCCAGTTCAGCTATCGCAGGAGCATTTTCAATAGCACCGGACGCGACCGGTACATTGTGACGGAAGTGGGCTATCGGCTGCTGCATCATGGAGCGCCGCACCTTGCCTATCAGGATCTGGCGACGGCGTATGCCGACAGCGCGGAGCCGCCCACGCTGAAAGAAGTGAGCGAGATGGTGCGCAGCATCCGGCACCAAAAAGGAATGCTGCTGGTCGAGGGCGATCCGGATTGCCTGAGCGCGGGCTCGTTCTTCAAGAATCCCGTGGTGTCGGAATCGCACCTGGCGGACATTTCGGCGCGGGTCGCCAAGGAAGCGTATCGTGCCGGGCAGGCCGTGGTGGGTCCCATACCGCACTTTGCGGCTGATCCGGGATCGGTGAAGCTGCTGGCGGGATGGTTGATCGAGCAGGCGGGATTCCCCAAGGGCTTTGCTCTGGGCGCGGCGGGCGTGTCGAGCCGTCACACGCTGGCGATTGTGAATCGCGGCGATGCGACGGCGAAGGAAGTGCTTGCGCTGCGCGACGAGATACGGCGACGCGTGCTGGCGCAGTTTGGAATCTGCCTGGAGCAGGAGCCGGTGTACCTGGGCGCCTGAGGGATTGCGCGCAGAAGGTTTCGCCGGTCAGTCGATGGAACTCCAACTGAAAATTTAGGGCACGGTAAACGAGCCGGCGGCGCTGAGAAACTGCAGCGACGTGGGGGAAGTGAAGCTTCCTAACGGCGACGAGAATTGCAGTGGAGTGCCCATGGAAGACGCGAGCTGCCAATACTCCGTTACTCCGCTGGAGGGTGCGGGAGCAAATCCTGTGAGCATGGAGAGGTTGGGCACGGTGAACGTGGTGTTGGTTCCCAGCCAGGACTGGGTCACGTAGGTATCGACGTAGAAAGTCTCGGTGCCGCCGCCGACCGGCTGATAGCTGATGACGGAAGAATCGATAATGGTTCCTGTATCGGTGAAGCCGCTGACGTTGGCGTTGAAGGTTGGGAAAGCGGCGGCCGTCGGTGCGGTGAGCGAACCGGACGGCGTCGGCAGAGCCAGGGACAGGGTGGTGGGAGCGGTGGTCGACACGTCGACGCCTACGATTTGCGTGATCAGGGGGGCGATTTCTGCTCCTCCCTGGAGCAGGTAGAAATCTCCAGGCTGGGCCAGGCCGGCCGGCACGGTGGGATAGGCCGATGGCTGCGATTGCGCCGACGACTGGCTGAAGGGCGCACTGAGTGGGATCGAAAGGCCGCCGGCTGTGTTGTAGGTGTTGTAAATGCCAGCGGTGTAGAACCCGCCGGAGGAAGCGAGCGGCGGAATATTCTGCAGGGTGTCCGCGGCGGTTCCCAGCATGTTGGCGGTCGTCATCGGTGGAAAGGCAATGGTCGGCGTGGAAGAGGTCACGTTGACTCCGCGCTGAATCTGGATTGCGAGCGCTCCTGTGGATCCAAGCACCACGAACGCAATATCTGTTTTTCCGAGCGGCACACCCGACAGGGCCACATAGCCGTTCGCGGGACCGATAATCTGGGCGGTGTGATTGACCGCGATCAGTTCCGCGAGCGTCGCGCCGGGAATCGCGGAGTAGTCGAAGGTGGCGCTGACGTTCCCGCCAGTGGAAGGACACGCAAACGAAAGCGATGTGGTATCGGACGCGGTGGCCTGAATGATCGACTCATCCGCCGCTGTTTCTATGTTGGGAGGATTGGGCGCGAAGGTAGGGCACATGTACGCGAACCCGTAGGAGGAAACTCCCGACGGCAGAGTGAACGAAGCGCTGGAACCAGAGAGGGTGAGCGGCTGAAAGGTCCCGGTGGGTCCAGCCTGAAAGGCCACGGCGCTGGGCATGACTGTCCCGGTAAAAGTCGCTGTGATCATCAATCCGCCACTCACCATCATTTTGCCGCCGCTGCCACTGCCGCAGCCCGCCAGCAGGTTCGACGCTAAGAGCCCTGCGAACACAAGCAAAGTCCGCGTTTCCTGATGCCTCACGAAGCCGCTTCCACTCATGACGCCGCTTCCACTCACGCCGCTCCCAACCATCTCAGATGCAGTGTGCAGCGTTGGTGGGGGACCCGTGACACGCTGTGCTAACAAATTAGCATTAGCAGAGTGAACTGGGCGGCAACAATCCGAAAGGACACTTACCCGATCCCGCAGAGCGTCTGTCGTGCCGATGACCAGCTAATCTCTGCGAATGCTGACAACCGAGCCGGGCGTGGGCGTTGCGTGCAGCATCTGCAGCAGATGTTCGCGCTGCTGATAGAGAACCCGTTCCGGCGTGCCCTGGGCGAGGATGCAACCCTCTTCCATGGTGAGCACCTCATCTCCGGCGGCAAAGGCTTCTTCCAAATTATGCGTGACGGTGAGCACCGGAACTTTTCGTTCACGCGCCCACTGATGCAGGTTCTGCGAGATTCTCTGGCGGCTTTGGGCGTCGAGCGCAGCGAAGGGTTCATCCAGCAACAACACCGACGGTTCGGCAGCGAGAGTGCGGGCAATGGCAACGCGCTGCAGTTGTCCACCGGAGAGTTCGCGAGGCCAGCGATCGGCGAGGGCTTCGGCTTCGACCAATTGCAGCAGGTGAGAGGTCTTTTCTTTCTGCGAAGACTTTTCTGTTCCATGCAGCGGGAAAGCGACATTGCGCGCGGCGGTGAGATGCGGAAACACCGCGGGGTTCTGCATGACCAGCCCGACGCGACGTTTTTCCGGAGCGAGGAAAACTCGGGGCTCGCGGCCGCGCATGGTTTGGCAGACGACGTTTCCATAGAGCTGAATGCGGCCTACATCCGGCTGCAGCAGGCCTGCGATGGCCCGGAGCAGGGAAGTTTTCCCGGAGCCGGACGGCCCGAAGATTACAGTACGTTGCACGCTGGCGGTGAAGGCGAGATGGAGCGTGAATCCGGCGCGATCGCGGTGGAAGCGGTGCTCGATGTGCACCGAGAGCCAGGGAATGTAGGGCGGCGGCGCGGAGATGGAAAACTCAGACAAGATCGCCGCCCTGGGTGTCGCGCCGTTGGCCGCGGCTGTAGAGGAAGGTTAAGGCGAGCAGGCAGATGGCCAGCAGGAAGAGCGCGGTACGATTGGCCTGGGCATATTGAAAATCCTGCACCTGATCGTAGAGCGCGATGGACAGGGTGCGGGTTGCGCCGGGCAGATTGCCGCCAATCATGAGGACCACGCCGAATTCGCCGACGGTGTGCGCGAAGCTCAATACGGCGGCTGTGACCAGAGAGGCGCGGGAGAGCGGCAGGACGACGCGCGCCATTCTGTCCCATCGGCCGCTGCCCAAGGTGGTGGCGGCGTCGAGCATGGAGCGGTCGACGGCGGCGAAGCCGGCGGTGAGTGGCTGCACGGCGAAGGGGAGGCTATAGATGACCGAGCCGACGACGAGCCCGGCGAAGGAGAAGGCCAGCGGATGGCCGAGGACGTGCGTGATCGCGCGACCGAAGGCGGTGCGCGGGCCGAGGCCGACCAGCAGGTAAAAGCCAAGCACGGTAGGGGGTAAAACAATGGGCAGCGAACAGACGGCCTGGACGAGGGTTTTCCAGCGGGAGCGCGTGGAGGCGAGCCAATAAGCCAGCGGCACGGCGAGCAGCAGCAGAATCACTGTCGTGACCAGCGCGAGTCGGAGCGTTAACAGGAGTGCGACAGTGTCCATTGGAGTCGGTTGTTGTTGCTTCGTTTCACGGGTCGAGCCGGTTGCTTATTGCGTTGGAGGTTCGAGACCGCTGGTGACCAGCAGGGCGCGGCCGTCCGGAGATTGCAGGTAGTGGAGAAAATCCTGAGCGGTGGATGGGTCGGGCGCATTCCGCAGGATGACTGCACCTTGCCGGATGGGCGGGTAGGCGTTCTGCGGAATGGGAACAAATCTGCCAGCCTGCCGCATCGTTGGGGTGATAGCGAGGGTTTTCGAGATGAGTGCGCAGTCGGCATTGCCGGACTGGCCGAACTGGGCGGCCTGGGCGATGTTTTCCGCGAAGACTAATTTCGACTGCAGCGCGGTTTTCAAGCCCGAAGATTGAATGGCGGCGATGGCGGCTGCTCCGTAGGGAGCATGGACCGGGTTCGCCACGGCGATGCGATGGACCGAGGGGTCGGTGAGCGACTGCATGGTGAGGGAATGTGGCAAGACACCGCGACGCGCCCACAGGACCAGCGAACCCTGGGCGTAGGGAATGGGTGCGGGCTCCAGCGCAAGGCCGGCGGCGACCACTTTCTGCGGAAAGGCAAGATTGGCGGCGAGGAAGAGATCGTAAGGCGCGCCGTTGAGGATTTGCGTGGCCAGGGTGGCGGATGAGGCGTAGGAGACTTCCACTTTGGCGCCGGAAGATTTTTCGAAATTGGTGACGAAGGCGGGCAGCACGGGCTGGAGATCGGCGGCCGCGGCGATGCGCAAGGTTTTCGTTTGTGCGGGGGCGAGCAGAGCGGGGAGCAGCAGAGCGCAGAGGACGAACAATGATTTCAGGGAACGAAGAATCCCAGGTCTCAAAATCGAGACCTGGGGCACCCAAATGCAGGCGCTCGAAAAGGCAGCCGGCAACATCAACCGCTCCAGGAATTTGCGGAGCAGGCTAAACACGGACCACCATCACTTCTGTCGCCTTGATGAGGGCGGCTGCTTTGATGCCGGGGCGGAGTCCGAGTTCGCGGGCAGCGTCGGCGGTGATGACGGCGGTGACCATCTGATCGCCGATGGCGAGTTTGATCTGGGCGAGCAGGCCGTCGAAGCGCACCTGCACAACCTTGCCGACAAGTTGATTGCGACCGCTGACCGACGAGGTAAGTTTCTTTTGTTTGGGCGCAGCGGGCGAGTCGGCGTGCAGGATGGCCTGAATGTCACGCTCGTGAATGCGGTAATGGCCGCCGGGAGTTTTGACGGCTCGCAGCTTGCCGCGATAGAGCCATTGTTTGATGGTTGGATAGGAGATGCCGAGGCGCTCGGCGGCATCGCGCGGTGTGTAGAGGTCTGCCATGGAAAACAGTATAGACGAAACTATACGATTCTGGAACAGTTGAAAGTATACGAATTAAGGGAGGGTCGAAATCAAGAGTTGATTTGCGGGTTGAGAACGGATGGAACTCTCCGGAGGGCTGCCGGCCGCGTTGGACTTTCGCGGAGGGGCGCGAGGGTATAGTAGAGGTCTCCCTCAATTTCGTTCAGCGCCGCCGTTGATTGTCGCGTGTGAACGCAAGACTCGCCAAACATTTCAAACGGAGCGATAGCTCAGGAGAGACCCATGTCTACAGCCATTAACGTTGTGCTTGTTCACGGCGCTTGGGCCGACGGTTCCAGTTGGTCCAAGGTGATTCCCCTGTTGCAAGCGAAAGGCCTGCATGTCGCCGCAACTCAAAACCCTCTCTCATCCCCTGCGGATGATGTGGCCTCCACCAATCGGATCATCAATGCGCAGCCAGGCCCTGTCCTGCTCGTCGGCCACTCGTACGGCGGGTACATCATCACCGAGGCCGGCAACAATCCCAAGGTCGTGGGGATGGTGTATGTCGCCGCCTTTGGCCCAGACACCGGCGAAACCCTCACCACCACCGCGAAGGATTTTTCTGCGACCCCTGCGGTGAGCGAGCTGCAGCCGATCGAGGACGGCTTCCTGCTGCTCACCCCGAAGGGGATCGCCGAGGATTTCGCGCAGGATCTGTCCGATGCGGAGAAGAAAACGCTGACGGTCACCCAGGGCGCTACCTCGGCTTCGATCTTCGGCACGCCCATCAGCAACGCTGCGTGGCGCACCAAGCCAAGCTGGTACGCGGTGGCCGCGAACGATCGCACGATCAACCCTGACTACGAGCGCTTCGCGGCGAAACGAATGGGAGCTACGACAATTACTGTGGAAGCGAGCCACGTAGCCATGCTCGCTCAGCCGCAGGCGATTGCCGATCTGGTGATCAAGGCCGCGGCGTCACTGAGCAAATAGGGCGGACGTGGGGTCCCAGTGGGTTTAGTTTTGAGTTTTTCTGAATCCAGCATGGATATGGGTGCCCCCTTGACGCGGGTTTTTTGGTGGGGAGGAATCGTCGACTTTTCTGTGAGCCGCGCGGACGCGCATTTTAGTGCGGCTCGATTTTGACCTCACCTTGCTCTCGTGTGGCGATGGAAAACTAGCGGCGAGAAGTTGAGCATCCACCCTTCGCAATGGGCGCGAAGGATGGGGCACCCGGCTGTGTTAGTGGCCACAGTTTGTAAAGCACAACCGCAAACAGGACCAGCATGCTTGCCGTGAGCACGCCCGATTCGCCAACCCACACGCTGGGACCGGCGGTCGACCTGTCAAACGCACCCTGGATGATGGCATTCCATGCTCCGTGCCCCCAGATGCAGGGCCAAATGCTTCCCGAGGAAAGCCGAAGCCATGCGAAGACATAACCGGCTGCCACGATGCCGACGATAAAGAGACAGACCGACAAGAAAGGGTGCGGTCCTGAAGCATACTGGCCGCTCACGATCAGCGGTGCGTGCCAAAGGCCCCACACCAATCCGCTGATCAGGATGGGCGCGGGGATTTTTGAATCGACCAATCGCGTCAACATGTAACCGCGCCAGCCAATCTCCTCACCCGCAGCGTACTTGAAATCCTGCAGCGCGCCGAACAGCAACATCACTCCGAGAGACTGGAAGAATCTCACAAACCCGCGCTGGGCAGGCGCAAAATGCATCCCCAGAACAGCGCTCGGAAGGATGGGAGGGTTGAACCTAGCCAGGCCAGTGCTCCAGGCGATTCCATACGCTGCGAATCCTACGAAGAGAGGCATTGCCGCGGCGACTGCGATGGCGCGTGTCCCAGCCGCCCCACCCCAGCGGAAGGAGACATCGCGGATCCCCTCACGAAGAGCCAGCCTCGCCACAAACGATGAAACGGTGACCCACCATACAAGCCCGGCGATGAGGCCAAGATGATGCTGGATCGACCCACCGAGCGCCAGAATCCGGTGCTCGAAATAGGCCGATCCCGCAATCAAAACCACAAAGAAGATGCTTAAGCCAGAACGCGCCTTGACTTTCGAATCCATGGACACCTCAACGAGCGATAAGGACCACCGAAGGAGTTTCCCAAGGGGTCCCAAGATACTCCAACTGGGACAAATGAAGCGACGAAAAGAGGCGGGTGGGGCAGCCTTCCTTTGGTTCTGCCAAATCTAACATGGATGAGGGTGCCCGCTTGACGCGCTTTTTGGCGGGAGGGTGGGAATGCCGGGCCCATCACTTTCAACCTGAAAAATAGCTCTCTAACGTTATCTCAGCAATTTGCCGATAAATATAACTCAAAAGTTGGAACTGCGGATCCGTCCCGATGAAACCAGGCTGTCGCCACAGTCTGAGGAAATCTCAGCAGCCTGACCACACAATGAGCACGTTTCCGATCTTCACACAATGAACTAAATCCGTGGCCGTGAGTACGTCCTGCAATCCCACGTCTCAAAGGCGAGACATGGGGCACCCGGATTCTGGAGTTGGCCGTTCCATTGGGGAAATCCGCGTGGATGACCTGATACGCTAGACGTATCTCATGAGCGAAACACAAACTATTTCTGTGCCCCCGCCTGCGCCTCAGCTGCGCTGCATTGGCTGTGAGGCGGTGATTGCGGGAGCGGATGCGGCGGAGGATTTTCGCTGCCGGAATTGCGGCAATCTGTTTGAGGTGGAATACCCCGGGTTCCTGCCCTGCGGCGACAAATCCAGCATTCCGGCGTGGTATGTGCCGGGGGATGGCGTGCGGCGATGGAAGCAATTGTGGAGCGATCGGCGCGCCTCGCGGGATGCGCTGGATCGCAGCGGGGTGTGGCGTTTTCGCGAGCTGCTGGAGTTTGTAAAAGACTGGAATGTGGTGACGCTGGAGGAAGGGAACACGCCTCTGTACACACTGCCGCGCTCGGCGGAAAAGCTGGGGATCGAGCGGCTGTTGGCGAAGCATCAGGGGATGAATCCCACGGGCTCGTTTAAAGACACGGGGATGACGGCGGCGCTGTCGGTGGCGAAGGAGCGGGGATTTACATGGGTGGCGTGCGCGTCGACGGGGAACACCTCGGCCTCGATGGCAGCGTATGCGGCGCGAGCCGGGATGCGGTCGCTGGTGCTGATCCCGGAGGGGAAAGTGGCGTGGGGGAAGCTGTCGCAGTCGCTGGACTATGGGGCGGTGACGTGCCAGTTGAAGACGGATTTTGACGGATGTGTTTCTGTGCTGGCGGAGTTGGTGCGACGGGCGCCGGTGTATCTGCTAAATTCCGTAAATCCGTATCGGCTGGAGGGGCAGAAGACGGCGGGGATTGAACTGGCGGAGGCGATGGACTGGCAGGTCCCGGATCATTTGATTGTGCCGGGAGGAAACCTGGCGAACAGCTCGGCACTGGGCAAGGGATTTCTGGAGCTGCTGGCGTTGAGGATGATTGATCGGCTGCCGCGCATCAGCGTGATCCAGGCAGCAGGCGCCAATCCCTTATTTTTGAGCTGGACGCAGCACCAGGGGAAGGAATTTGCCCCGGTGGAGGCGCATACGCGGGCGACTGCGATCCGGATTGGGAATCCTGCCTCCTGGCAGAAGGCGGTGGGAATTTTGCGCGCCACCGGCGGATGGTGCGAGCAGGTGAGCGAGCAGGAGATTGCGCTGGCGAAGGCGGAGATTGGCGCGGAAGGCATCGGTTGCGAGCCGGCTTCGGCAGTGACGCTGGCGGGACTGAAAAAGCTGAAGGCGCAGGGGCACATCGGCAAGCAGGAAACGGTGGTGCTGCTGCTGACCGGACATACGTTGAAGGACCCGGAATACACCATCGAATTGCATCGCGGGAAATTGTTGACGGCGGAAGAAACCAGGGCGATGCCGGCGAGCGAGAGAGCCGAGCTGAACGCGTTGGCTTCTGCGCCGCGGGTGCTGGAGCCGACGGTGGACGCGGTGATGCGGGTACTGGACCAGGCGGTGAAGACTCCGGCGGTGCGGGGATGAAGAACGCAGTACAAAGCGTGCATCTTCGCCTGCCGGCGACTTCGGCCAACCTGGGGCCGGCGTTCGATACCGGGGCGCTGGCGTTGAACATGCACCTGGAGATCCAGGCCGAGGCGGCCGATGTCTTCGGCATTACGGCACGCGGCCGGGATACCAAGGCGGTCGGCAAGCTGGAAGGCAACCTGGTTCTGGAAACGTATCGGCGATTCATGACGGAACAGGGGCGGCCGGTGCAACCGCTGCATTTAACGGTGAACAACGGAATCCCGCTGGGAATGGGGTGCGGATCTTCGGCGGCGGCGCGGCTGGCGGGCATTGCGCTGGCGGTGGAGTTTGGCGAGCTGGGCTGGAGCGATGACCAGATTCTGGCGGCATCAACGTTTCTGGAAGGCCACCCGGATAATGCGACGGCCTGCTGGCTGGGCGGCATGACGGTGTCGGCTGTGACTGCGGGCAAGGTGATGGGCGCTGGGCGGGAGCGGGGACTGCCTACGGTGCACGTGGCGCGGATCGAGATACCGGAGCACTGGAATGCGGTGCTGGTGCTGCCGCGGGATCCGGTGCGGACGGAAGAGTCGCGGAAGTTGCTGCCGGACTTTTACAGTCGCGGCGACGTGGTCCAGAATCTGCAACATAGCTCTTTACTGGTGGCGGCATTTGCTACCGGCAGCAGCGACCTGCTGCGGGCGGCGATGCACGACTGCATGCACCAGCCCTACCGGGTAGCAATTTGCCCGCTGCTGGGCACGCTGCTGCCGGTGGCCGGGGCACCCGGCATTCTGGGAGTGGCGCTGAGCGGCGCGGGGCCGGGAATCCTGATGATCGTGGAGCGCGACCTGGACCGGGCGGGACTGGAAAAACTGCTACGCGAGAATCTGGAGGACCGATCCAGTTGCGAAGTGATCGATTGTGGGTTTGAGAGCCAGGGTGCCAATTCGACAACCCGGCGGAATCTGCCCCTGGAAGCCCGGATTGAACCGTAATGGAACCATATCGGGAAGAGGTTTCGGTAACATTAAAAATGTTACTCAAGTTTTGTTGAAAAGACACTCGATCACCGCTAACCTCTTTTTCAAGGGGCAGTTCTGGGGGAGGGCTGCTCTCGCGCCCGTTGATCTTTCACAAGATCCGGGCGCTTTTCTTTGCCCAAAATTAACCTGACTGAAACACTCTTCCATGCGCTCACATAGGAATCGCAACCACTGGCTACGCGGGAGCGATTCTGCGACGAAATCGATGGCTGCAGCATCTTCTATTGTGCACGCAACCTGTATTCTGTAAGAGGTAGTGTCATGGTGGAGGGCGCTCGCGCGCCGGTGCGGAATACTGTGATGATGCAGGCAGGGATGGTTCGGGACAATCCTAAGGAGGAAGTGGAATGGCAGGACAGGCAGTACTGGAAGTG
The DNA here is from genome assembly GCA_963756315.1 of uncultured Acidobacteriota bacterium. Lineage (GTDB taxonomy): Bacteria > Acidobacteriota > Terriglobia > Terriglobales > Acidobacteriaceae > JAKAAZ01. Next base: position 357,353 of record CAVWNI010000008.1, on the reverse strand, counting down.
AAAGATGCAACATTTGACAAGGAAGTGTTGCAGGCTTCCGAACCGGTGTTGGTGGATTTCTGGGCGGCATGGTGCGGGCCCTGCAGAGCGCTGGGACCGGTGGTGGATGAAGTCGCCACCCAGTATCTGGGCAAGGTGAAGGTGATGAAGATGGACGTGGACAGCAATTCTGCCACGCCGATGCGGTATGGGATCCGCGGCATTCCAGCGCTGCTGTTGTTCAAGGGCGGCAAGGTGGCTGAGCAGATCGTAGGATTTGTCCCGAAAGAGACGATCGACAAGGCGATCCAGAAGCTGGTAGTTTAGGCGGAGATTTTAGGTAGAGAAAAGCCCGGCGATTCTGCCGGGCTTTTCTCTTGGGGCACCACAAAACCCATTTTTCTAAAAGAGCCTAGCCGAGTTTGGGGGCGTCGTAGTATTCTGTGCCCGTGATGGAGCGGAAACATAGCCCGATGTACTTTGCCGCGTGGGCGCTTGCGGGCGCGTTGCTGGTGACCACTTCATGGTTTCTATCCTTTGCGCACATCCCACGATTTCAGACATATGGAGGCAGTTTTTGGGTGTTTCTGCGGAGCGACTGGCTGCGCTTACTGGTTTTCCTGCTACCTTTCGCCGCTGGATTTGCAATTTCTTTCTGGGCTGAGAGGCGATTGAAGCGCAATTTTATGGACGGTGTCTGGACTGAAGTAGAACTCGCTCCTGCGCTAACATTCCTGGAGCATCCGCTCAGGAATTTGATGGGCTGGATACTCTTCGGTGTTTCTGTCATCGTTGTTTTGGCGATTGGTGGACATACCAGCCGTGTCCCCGAGTTCACCTTTCTCTCCTCTCTCTTCTGGTTCAGCTTTCTTCATACGATGACAGCGACGCGGCTGCGGCAGCTTCTAGCTCCTCGCAAAAGCAGCAATTTGTTAAATTGGCAGAGTTTTAAGCCGCTCCAGTCGGAGCATTGGGGTGAGCAGCCGCAGCGATGAGGGGAACCATTGCAGTGAAGGCGGAAAAAAGCCCGGCGATTCTGCCGGGCTTTTTCTTTTGATATGCGCGGCTTATTGGCGCGCGGTGTTTTCGATTGGATTGCCGGGCGCGCTGACGCCGGCGATCAGGGCGGGGGCGTCGGGGGCAATCTCCGGCAGTGGGCCTTCGAGAGCGATCTTCAACACCTCATCCATCTGATCGACGAAATGCATTTTGATGCTGGACTTGAGATTATCCGGCACCTCGGCGAGATCGTTTTTATTTTCGATGGGAAGAATAACCTCAAACACGCCGGCACGATGGGCGGCGAGCAACTTTTCTTTGAGGCCGCCGATGGGCAGCACCTTGCCGCGCAGCGTGATTTCGCCGGTCATGGCGACATCGCGGCGCACTGGGATGCGGGTGAGCGCGCTGGCGAGTGCAGTGGCGAGGGTGATGCCGGCGGAGGGGCCGTCCTTGGGGATGGCTCCTTCCGGTACGTGGACGTGAATGTCGAGACTACGGTAGAAATCGCGACCGAGGCCGAGATGATGAGCGCGGCTGCGGATGTAGGAGAGGGCGGCCTGCGCCGATTCCTGCATGACTTCTCCAAGCTGCCCGGTGAGGGTGAGTTTGCCTTTGCCGTCGAGCACCTGGACTTCAGTCGAGAGGATGCTGCCGCCCACCTCCGTCCAGGCAAGGCCGGTGACCAAACCAATCTCACTCTGCTCATGGACCTGGGAGTGGCGAACCTTGGGAAGACCCAGATATTCCTGCAGATTGTCCGCGGTGATTTCTTCCTTGTGCTTGGAACCGTTCTTCACGATGCGGCGCGCGACTTTGCGGCAGACGTTGCCGATCTCGCGTTCAAGATTGCGAACGCCGGCTTCGCGCGTGTAAGAGCGGATGATTTGCTGCAGCGCCTCATCGTGAAAGATGAGATTTTTCTCGTCGAGGCCGGTCTGCTCGCGCTGCTTACGGAGCAGGTACTGCTTGGCAATCTCGACCTTTTCATCCTCGGTATAGCCGTGGAGGCGGAGGATTTCCATGCGGTCCTGCAAGGCGGCGGGAATGGTGTGCAGCACGTTGGCGGTGGCGACGAACAGCACCTGCGACAGATCGTATTCCACGTCGAGGTAGTGATCCTGGAAGGTGGAGTTCTGTTCCGGATCCAGGACTTCCAGGAGAGCGGAGGCAGGGTCGCCGCGAAAATCGGAAGCCATCTTGTCGATTTCATCCAGCATGAAGACGGGATTTTTGGTGCCCGCCTTCTTCATGGATTGCAGAATCTGACCTGGCATGGCGCCGATGTAGGTGCGACGATGGCCGCGAATTTCGGCTTCATCGCGCACGCCGCCGAGCGACATGCGAACGAACTTGCGTCCCGTGGCTTTGGCGATGGACATGCCGAGCGAGGTTTTGCCGACGCCGGGAGGTCCGACGAAGCAGAGGATCGAGCCCTTTGGATTTTTGACCAGCTGGCGAACGGCGAGGAATTCGAGGATGCGCTCCTTGATTTTTTCCAGGCCGTAGTGATCGGTATTGAGAATTTTTTCGGCATGGTCGATGGAGCGAATCTCCTTCGACTTCTTTTTCCAGGGAACCGCGAGCATCCAGTCCAGGTAATTTCTGGAGACAGTGGATTCGGCGGACATGGGGGGCATGGCCTCGAGCTTTTTCAGTTCGAGGGTAGCCTTTTCGAAAACATCCTTAGGCATGCCGGCGGCTTCAATTTTTTTCTTGAGCTCGTCGAATTCGCTTTTCTCGCCGCGGCCCAGTTCCTTTTGAATGGCCTTGATTTTCTCGTTGAGGTAGTACTCTTTCTGGGCGCGTTCCATCTGGCGCTTGACGCGCGACTGGACGTTGCGATCCATGTTCAATTTTTCAATTTCGATTTCCAAAATGCCGACTAGATGATGGAGCCGGTCGGCAGGATCGAAGATGTCGAGCAGCATCTGCTTTTCTTCAATGGGCAGCTGAAGATTGGCCGCGATGGTGTCGGCGAGTTTTCCGGGCTCTTCCATGCGGACGGCGGCGGCCACGGTTTCCAGATTGAGCGCCTGCTGCAATTTGACGTACTGCTCAAACAAACCGGAGACGCGCTGCATGACCTGCTCGATGGCCTTGGTCACTTCCGTGGTGACGGTGCTGACGCGCAGGGTGGCGACGAAAAAACCATCGGTGTCGACAATTTCGGTGGCCTTGGCGCGTTCGATTCCTTCGACCAGCACCTTGATGTTGCCGTCGGGCATTTTGACGCTTTGCACAATATTGCCGATGGTGCCGGTGGTGAAAATATCTTTCTGGGTGGGTTCATCCTGCCCAGCGTCGTGCTGGGTGGCCAGAAAGATTTTGCGATCGCCGGTGAGCGCTTCTTCCAGAGCGCGCACGCTGGATTCACGGCCGACGACAAAGGGGGTCATCATATAAGGAAAGATGACCATGTCGCGGATCGGCATCATGGGCAGCTTGCGCTGCTCGAAATTATCGCGGGATTCTTTCACAGGCACCTCTGGGGTTGAGTCACTGTACCTATTCTAATGGCTCAAGGATTTCGCTGCGAACTTTGGTGTTGTCTGACGCTGTGAAATCGATTGACACGGTAAAACATATTTGCCTTCTCTACTTGCCTAAGCAACAAGTTGCGTGCAATGGGAACAGCGTGTCGCGGCTGCCGGGATATCGCTGAGGCATTGCGGGCACGGTTTGGTGGCCGGCGGCTCGACGGGTACGGGCTTGTGGAAACGCGCCATGAGCCGGGTGACCGGCAGGACGACTCCAAAATAAATGACGGTTGCAACAATCAGGAACGAAATGAGGGCGTTCAAAAAATTGCCATAGGTGATGACGCCGCCGTTGACGTGCGCCACCAGGCTGGAGAAATTCGGCTGGCCTACGGTGGCGGAGATCAGCGGATTGATGATGTCTTTCACCAGGGAATTGACAATCCCGGTGAATGCGGCGCCAATGACGACCGCGACAGCCAGATCGACGACGTTGCCGCGCAGAATAAAATCGCGAAAACCTTTCATGTCGTAACACCTTCTCTCAGAAATGGCGAACACACCTGCTGCCGGGCTTAGAGCGCGGATAAGCCGAGCAGTAGAGTTGCCAGCATCCTACCATTGTGAGGCAGCTGTGGTGCAAAAGAATAGAGCGGTGACTTCCAATCTGAACGAGAAATTTTGGCGGCATGGCTGGAGTATGCTTTTCCTCTGAGATATTCTCCAGACGTTCGGGATGGCAGAAGCCGGATCGCGTGAATGAGGATGTATGAACAAAGTGTGGCCCACGGCGGCGGCGGCGATCGAAGATATTTTCGAGGGCGCGACCATTATGCTGGGCGGGTTCGGGTTATGCGGAATTCCGGAGAACCTGATTGACGCGCTGGTGAGCAAGGGCGTGAAGAATCTTCATACCATCAGCAATAACATGGGCGTCGATGGCTTTGGGATGGGGCGCATGCTGGAAGCGGACATGATCGCTTCGCACACCGGCAGTTATGTGGGCGAAAACAAGCTGCTGGAAGAACGGGTCTTGGCCGGCAAGCTGGACCTGAGATTGATCCCGCAAGGCACGCTGGCGGAGCGCATTCGCGCGGCCGGGGCGGGCATTCCCGCGTTTTATACGCCGGCGGGGGTGGGAACGGTGGTGGCCGAGGGCAAAGAATCTCGCGAGTTCGACGGAAAGATATATCTGATGGAGCGGGCCTTGCGGGCCGATTTCGCGCTGGTGAAAGCGTGGAAGGGCGATCGCATGGGCAACCTGATCTATCGCAAGACGGCGCGCAATTTCAATCCCATGATGGCAACGGCGGCGCGCATCACAATTGCGGAGCTGGAACAGCTGGTTGAACCGGGCGAGATTGCGCCCGATGCGGTGATGACGCCCGGCATTTACGTGCAGAGAATTGTGGTGGGAGCAAAACACGAAAAGCGCATCGAGCGGCGGACGGTGCGGAACGGCTAGCGGCGTCAGCGAGTGATAAAGGGATAGAGCGCGAGAAACAGAATCATGGTGAGGATCAATACATCCATGTAAAGGCTGAGAAGGACGGCGCCGTGGTACCAACTCCAACGCACGCGAATGCAGCGAAAGGTTTCCACCATGCCGGCGGCAGCGCCGAGGATGGGGAGAATCATGGCGGGGCTGGCCTGGTCGAAGGGAAATTTCGCCAGCGGAAATGAAACCGCCAGACTGACCAGGGAAAGCAGGTTGCCGCGCAGCAGTGAGGGAGCACGCAAGTGGAAGATGGAAGGCATACAGGCTGGGGCGAAAGAAATCCGGACCCGCAATGACTACTCTATCGAATTCAAACGCGAGTGAAGCGAAACCGACGCAGCAAGGAACGGATGCGAGCGCGCACGCGGCGGTGCGCGAACATGAAAAGCGGGTGGCGGCGGAGAAGCGCGGCGCGATCGTGACCAAGATCGTGAAGCGGGTGGCCCAGGAGCTGCGCGATGGCTACTATGTGAACCTCGGCATCGGAATGCCGACGCTGGTGGCGAACTATGTGCCCGCTGGAATGGAAGTGGTCTTGCAGTCGGAAAATGGAATGTTGGGAGTGGGTCCGTATCCGCTGGCCGGCGAGGAAGATGCCGATCTGATCAACGCGGGCAAGGAGACGGTAAGCGAGTTGCCGGGGACGGCGTATTTCTCCAGCGCGGATTCTTTTGCCATGATTCGCGGCGGCCACGTGGACCTGAGCGTGCTGGGTGCGATGGAAGTGGATGAGAAAGGCAATCTGGCCAACTGGATGATTCCTGGAAAGATGGTGAAGGGCATGGGCGGGGCGATGGATTTGGTGGCCAGCGCACGCCGCGTGATTGTCGCCATGGAACACACCACGCGCGAGGGGCGGCCAAAAATCCTGGTGCGCTGCACGCTGCCGCTGACCGGCGTGGGCGTCGTCGACACCATCGTGACGGAGATGGCAACCATTCGCGTGACACCGCAAGGGCTGGTGTTGGACGAGATTGCGCCGGCGATGAGCGTAGAAGCCGTGCAGGCAGCGACGGAAGCCAGGCTGATCGTGAGCCGCGAGATGAAGACGCGGCAGGCGGATTAGAGCCGGGCGCGACGCAGTGGTTCCCGGTGCCGGATGACGGGCCTTCTCGTGCAATGCTCACGCGCCGAAGGCCGTCTCGATGCGTTTTCGGACTCGATCCGTATTGTGTTCAAAGATCATGGCTATGGCGTAGGAATACGCTACCGTGAGGCAAAGAATCGCCAAAGGGAGGACGAAGGCGCGCGCCGAGGGCTGGCGGCGGTGGTTGATCCACGCCGAAAAAAATACGAGCACGGGCAAATGCGTGAGGTAGAGCGTGTAGGAAAACCCGGCAATTTTCGCGGCAAAGTTCTTGTAGAGCCGACTGACGGGGCGGGGATCATGGAGCAGGGTGTAGAGCAGGAATGTGACCACGATCGCGAGCAGGTAATCCGTGTCGATTTGCCGCTCCGGCCTGGCTGCCGCAGTGGTCAGAACCAGCTGCGCCACGACGCAGGCGACCGCGGCGAGCAACAACGGGAGGCGATGGCGATCTTTGAGTGTTGGCGGCCGCAGAAAAATGAGGACCACGCCGAGCAGCCAGATCAGATATCCGCCCAGCATCCATCGCCCGATGAAGACTGATATTGCAATCATGAACAGAGCCGCGACGGCCCTGTGCAACCACGAAAACCTGGCCGTCAGTGCAATCGCGAGACACGGGAACAGAGCGTAATACCAGAACTCATTCGCCAAACTCCACAACGGATTGTCAGAGCCGAAGGGCGGCACGCGCAGAGTTTGAAGGAACACCAGATTTCCCAGGAAGATGTGCGCGCTGATCCAGCTGGGAATGTTGTAAGCAAGTACGGAACTTCCGCCGGTACCCAGATACGTCGGCGACGGCGAGAAAAAGTGGATCCCGGCGCTGTCCCATAGCCAGCAAAGACAGAGAGCGGGAAAGAGCACAATTTCCAGCCGAATCAGGCGATGAAATGCGTAGTGTTTGACCGACCATTTACCGGACCACACCGCGCGCAGAACGGTACGGCCGATGAGGTAGCCGCTGAGAACGAAAAAGATGACCACGGCTTCATGGCCAAACTTCGACGACCAATAGAACACGCCGAGAAGCAAATTGTGGTGGTGGACCTGGGACCAATCTACGAAGAAGATGCTGCGCCAGTGCCCCAGCAAAACTACAAATGCGGCAATGCCACGCAACAGATTGAGGTGCGCGGAGGCTTGATCTGAAAGCGGTGCGGGAATGGCCTGAGGCGAGGTCGCGCCAACGTTCGACTCGACAATTGCACCGGACGACATGCTGATAGCCTAAACCACCGTATGCCGAATCTATTTGCCGAAACCGGGCAAAGCGGACGACCCGGATGTTAATCAAACATGGACGGCCTGCTCGGTGCCCAGGCGCAATGCGTGTTCGTAGGGCGGGGTGAGAACGCCGCGTTCGGTGATGATGGCGGTCACGTATTTGGCTGGAGTGACGTCGAAGGCGGGGTTGGAAATCTCGGCGGCCGAGGGCGTGATCTGTTTGCCGTTGAAGTGGGTGACTTCTTTCGCAGCGCGTTCTTCAATGGGAATGAGTTCGCCGGTTGCGGTTTCCATATCGATGGTGGACCAGGGAGCGGCGACGTAAAACGGAATGCCGTGTTCTTTGGCGAGTACCGCAACTCCGTAAGTGCCAATTTTGTTGGCAACGTCTCCATTGGCAGCGATGCGGTCGGCGCCGACAATGACGGCCTGAATTTTTCCGGCGCGCATCTGGCTCGCAGCCATGTTGTCGCAGAGCACGGTTGTGGGGATGTTGTCGTGCAGCAGTTCCCATGCGGTGAGGCGCGCACCCTGCAGGAATGGACGGGTCTCGTCGGCATAGACATGCAGCTGGTGGCCATGCTCGACCGCAGCGCGGATGACGCCGAGGGCGGTACCGTAGCCGCACGTGGCGAGCGCGCCGGCATTGCAATGGGTCAAGACACCACCGGAGCGAGGCATAAGCGCGGCGCCGTAGGCACCCATGGAGCGGCAGGCGGCGATGTCTTCGTCGTACATGCGGCGAGCTTCCGCGATGGCTGCCTGCTGAATCTGCGGGATGGTGGCGCAGGGTTCCTGCGACAGGGAGCGCACCAGCTGGCGGATTCGTTCAATACCCCAGAAAAGATTGACGGCGGTGGGCCGGGTGGCGGCGAGAGTGTCGCAGATGATTTGCAGGTCGGCGTCCAGCTGGTGCAGATCGGCGGCCTGGCTGCGCTGCAGCCCGAGGGCCACGCCCATGGCGGCGCTGACGCCGATGGCTGGGGCACCGCGAACAATCATGGTGCGGATGACCTCGGCGACGGCGCGGTAGTCTTCGGCAAGCACGTAGGTTTCTTCCAGGGGCAACTTCGTCTGATCGAGGAAGCGCACGCCGGCATCGGTCCACTCAAGGGTCGGAATCATAGATGCCTTTATTTTATCGTTGATTTGGTGAGGGGAATTTGGCCGGGGGAGCCGCTACCGTAGCGCGAACATTTTCAATCCCATCCGTCGCACAGGACCGCGAAGGATGGGGCACCCGATTTCGGGCGAGTGCGACAGGTTCAGGAAAAATCCAATTCCAGCTCGTCGATGTAGCACCAGCCCCAGTCTTCGCCGGGTTCGAAGGAGCGCATGATGGGATGCTGAGTCTGGCCAAAATGTTTGGTCGCGTGCTTGTTCTTCGATGAGTCGCAGCAGCCGACGTGCCCGCATTCCAGGCAAAGGCGCAGATGCACCCAGCGGTCGCCCATCTTGAGGCACTCTTCGCAGCCTTGCGGCGTGCGGGGAGTGACATTGCGGATTTGATCGAGATGGGTGCATTGCTCCATGGCATTTCCTCCCGCAGGAACTACCCAATGGATGCGGCGGTAAGGAGCGGCGACGCGGAATTATTTTGCTGCAAGATGCGCGGCGCGCACGTCGGCGGCGGTAAACAGGGAGAGGAAGGGCGCACCCGCGGCGGCCGCTTCGACGGCGGCGCGACCATTCATCTCCTGCCGGTCGACGAGGCAGAGCACGCCGATGACCTGCATACCGGCTTCGCGGGTCGCCTGGATCGCCTGGATGGTGGACGCTCCTGTGGTGCAGACATCATCGACCACGACGACAGGCGCGCCGGGCTCGCAAAAGCCTTCAATGCGACGACCGGCGCCGTAGGCTTTTTCCGCCTTGCGAACCAGAAAGCCGTGAATCAGCGAGGCTTCCGGATGGTCGAGATGATTCCATGCGCTGGCGGAGGCGATGTTTGAAACCAGCGGGTCGGCACCCATGGTGAGACCGCCGACGGCTTGCGGATTGAGGTTATGCGAGCGGATCAAATCGTAGAGCGCGAGACCGGCGAGACGTCCACCTTCCGCGTGCAGCGTGGTGGTGCGGCAGTCGATGTAGTAATCACTGTGGGCGCCGGAGGAAAGGGTAAAACTTCCCAGGCGGAAGGAAAGGGTCGCGATGAGGTGCAGCAGCGGCGGGCGCGGGTCGGGTGAGGTTGGCATACTACTGTGATTGTAAGCAACGCGGACGGTTTGCGGCAGCTCAGTCGATGCCCATTTTGTGCTGCAACTGTTCGAGGCTCACGCCTTTGGTCTCTGGATAGATGAACAGCACGACGAAGAATTGCAGGGCCATCATGGCGCCGAAGAAATAAAAGGGAACGGCGGCATGGTGGACGGCAAGAATGGGGAACACAAACGCCAGCAGGGCAGTGGTGAGCCAGTTGGCGGTGGTGCCCAGGCTCTGGCCTTTGGAACGCACCTTGGTGGGGAAGACTTCTCCCAGATACACCCAGACCACGGCGCCCTGGGAAAATGCGAACGCGATGATGTAGAGGATGAGCAGCGGCAGCAGCGCTGTTTGGTGGCTTTGCGTCTGGAAAATGAAGCCGATGATTCCCAGGCAGATGGTCATGCCGACGGCACCGATCAGAAGCAGGGTTTTGCGGCCGATCTTGTCGATGACGGTCATGGCGACCAGCGTGGTGAGCATGTTGGCCAGACCGACATAAATGGACTGGCGGTCGCTCGACAGGTTGCTGAAGCCGGCCTTGGTAAAGATGAAATTCAAATAATACAAGACCGCGTTAATGCCGGAGAGCTGATTGAAGATGCCGAGGCTGACGGCGAGAAAGATGGGCAGGGCATATTTGCGTCGGAACAGCGGCTCGCTCTTGCTCTTCTCGTCGGTATGGATGGAGTCGATGATCTCCTGCAACTGCGCTTGCGCGTCGGGCACGCCGATGCGCTGCAGGACGTTGCGGGCTTCATCGCTAAGTCCGCGCATGGCGAGCCAGCGCGGGCTGCGGCTGATGGTGAACAACATAGCGAGGAGGATTGCCGTCGGTATGGCGGCAACTCCCAGCTTCCAGTGCCAGTTGGCATCGCCGGGGACGAGGGCGGCAATGATGAAGTCGGATGTATAGCCAAGCAGGACGCCGGTGACGATGTTGATCTGGAATGTCCCGACGAGGCGACCGCGCCATTCCGCGGGAGCGATCTCCGCGATGTACATGGGGCAGAGCACAGAGAAGCCGCCAATGCCCATGCCGCCGATGAAGCGGAAGACGAGCAGCGCATTCCAATTCCACGCCACGGCGCTGCCCACGGCGCAGATCAAATAGAGCACGGCCATGAGGCGCAGACCGTCGCGGCGTCCGAGGCGCTGGGCGGGAATGCCGGAGAGCATCGCTCCCAGGATGGTGCCGATGAGGCTGGCGGTGATGGTGATGCCAAGCTGGGCGCTGGTGAGACCGAAGAACTGGATGAGGTTGCGCGTGGTGCCGGCGATGGCGGAGATGTCAAAGCCGAAGAGCAGACCGCCGAGGGCGCCGACCAGAGTGCTTCGTACTAGATATGCGTTCAGTTTCATCGGGGATCGCGTCCTGAAATTGGCTACAGGAGAAGCTTGCTTGGTTTCGCTTTTGAAACCATACACGAGGGAGCGCTTGAAGTCACGCTAGTGCTCATCCTGGTAATGTCTCAGTTTGAATCTTTGGCGGCGCTAGACCGCTTGTGCCGAATCCATAGGCAGTGAATAAGGAAAACGATAGAACAGCCGGTGCCTATCGCCGAAAAGGTACCCCAGTCCAGCGGGCTTTGATCACGGCCAAGGCGAGTGAATATAGTGCTGATCATGATCCCAGCCGCGCCTGCACCATATTTAGCAAGTAGTGCTTTCATCGCGTAAGTTTCTCACATTTCAAACTGAGACACTACCCTCATCTTTTGCGTACGAAGGATGGGAAGCATACGAGCATACTGTTTCCACTCAAGCCAAAGGAAGACTTGAGTTGGGCACTGTGCTGGTTCATGACACGCTCACGACTGCTCTGCAAGCAACGCTTCCAGCCGCTCCAACCGTCGCCGGTTGTTTCGCCGTAGCTGCAGAAACAGCAGCAGAATACCCGCACTGAGCAGGCCAAGGTACACACCGGAAACCGGATTCGCACGGAACCAGACCCAGCCCCGCCCAACCAACATCAGGCCCACGCAAAGGATGATGATGGCAGGGATGCCAATCCAGAAATCAGGAGAGCGGTGGAAGTCAAGGGCACGCTCCAGACTCGCCTTGTAAAACTGTATGAGAGCAGTGCGATCATTGCTCGGCGGCATCTTGATTTCGCGGCACCACTGGATGAGCGCCACAATCCCCAGCAAAATCGAGCCGAAAGCAGCCATGCTCCAGCCGACATGTTCCGGCCAGCTTGTCGCATGAAAAGACTTGGCCGCCCAAGTAAGACCGAAATATAAACTCAGAATCCAAGTGCCATTCCCGCTGTGTTTTGCCTTTGCGAACTTCTTCGCCGCCATTGGAAGCTCGGCGAGAGACGCGATGGGCGCGTCTCGGTAATCGAACAGAACCCGCAGACTGCCGAGCGCCCAAGCCAACGCAGCCCAATCACCTTCGACGAACGCGACTTCCCGCGCCAGCCCCTCGGCCCACTCCTTGCAGCCAGGCGAGGCGTACCGCACCACCGCATTCGATATCTTCAGCGCCAATCCGCGAATAGGAGTCATGGTCCGGTGGTTCGCACACCTTCGACAGGTGTTTCTGGGAGCAACGTATTCAGTCGTTCAAGCCGCCTTCGATTCGTTCGCCGCCCCTGCAGAAACAGCACCATCATACATAGCCAGAGCAAGCCGAATGGATAACAAAACCACCGTGCCCACCACTCAGCCACGATCAGCGTCCCTCCAGCCCAAAGAAAAGTGGCAGCAGAGATCGCGATCCAAGACAATAGACCGCGGTGGAAACGGCGTTTTAATTCTGCCTTGTAGAACTGTATGACAGCGTTCGCGTCGTTGCTTGGTGGCACCTTTCGTTGGCTGCGCCAATCGATCAGCTCGAGCATTCCCAGGACGGCCCACCCTAGCGCGGCAAGACCAAAGCCAACGCGCACTAACGACCCGTTTGTTGCACGGAAAAGCTGCAAAACCGATAGAAGACCCCAGAGAAAATTGGTGCCGCCTCTAAGCCCCGCGTTATTATCGCTGGCGCGCTGCGCGAACTTCTCTGCCGCAATCGAAGCCTCGGCGAACGATGCCAAGGGTGCTTCCTGGTAATCGAACAGAACCCGCACACTGCCGAGCGCCCAGCCCACTGCGGCCCAATCACCCTCGACGAATGCAACTTCCTGCGCCAATCCCTTGGCCCATTCCTTGCAGCCGGGCGATGCGTAGCGCACCACGGCATTCGATATCTTCAGCGCCAACCCGCGAATGAGTGTCATACGCCCGTCACCCCGCCAAACGCCGCTTCGCCGACAGCTTGCACAGGAGCCGCACTCACCTGCGCGCGCGCATACCGCAGGCCATTGCGCGTCAACTTATACATGTGGCGCGGCGGCCTACCCGTCTCTACCGATTCCCAACTGGTCTCCAGCATCCCATGCTCCGCCAGCCGCATCAGGATCGGGTACAACGTTCCCGACTTCAGTCCGGTGTTCCGGCTGAGGTCGTAGCCATATCGCCACTCCTGCTGATCCTGGAGGAATTCAGCCAGCACCAGTGTCGTTTGTGGAGACCTGCGCATCTTCATGCTGCTAAATCTACCTATATAGATTTATATTTGTCAAACAAATCCTTACTGGCAAAAATCTGCGGGAACGAGTCTTTCGGACTAAGGGGTGGCGGGGTCGGGGGTTAGGGCGGCGGGTTCCGGGGGGTCGAAGAGGAAATCTTTGCTGCGGAGATCGCGGATGGAATCGCGGAGCTTCGCGGCTTTTTCGAACTCGAAGCGCTGCGCGGCTTCGCGCATGGAGACTTCCAGCCTCGCGATATAAGCGTCGAGGTCTTCCTGGTTGTGGAAGGTTTCCGGCATGGTCTCGGCTTCTTCGGTGACATCGGAATACTCCGCCTTCAGGATGCCGGCAAGCGCCATATCGACGGAGCGGATGATCGAGGTGGGGGTAATGCCGTGCTCCTGGTTATAGGCAGTCTGGATGGCGCGGCGGCGATCGGTTTCTCCCATGGCCTGCACCATGGAGTCGGTCATTTTGTCGGCGTAAAGGATGGCGCGGCCGTGGACATGGCGGGCAGCGCGGCCGATGGTCTGGATGAGTGAGCCGGCGGAGCGGAGGAAACCTTCTTTGTCGGCATCGAGAATAGCGACGAGTGAAACCTCGGGCAGATCGAGGCCTTCGCGCAACAGGTTAATGCCGATGAGCACATCGAATTCGCCTTTGCGCAGGCCGCGCAGCAGGCGGACGCGCTCCAGGGTTTCAATTTCGGAGTGCATGTAGCGGCAGCGCACGCCGACTTCTGTGTAGTAGCTGGCGAGGTCTTCGGCCATGCGCTTGGTGAGGGTGGTGACGAGGACGCGCTCGCCGTTTTTCACGCGCTCGCGAATCTCGGCGAGAAGATCGTCAATCTGGCCGCGCACGGGGCGGACTTCCACCTGAGGATCGACGAGGCCCGTGGGACGGATGATCTGCTCGACGACGACGCCGCCGGACTGGGTAAGTTCATACGGGCCGGGCGTGGCGGAAACGTAGGTCACCTGATTGGTTCGGCTTTCAAACTCTTCAAAGCGCAGGGGACGATTGTCCATGGCGGAGGGAAGGCGATAGCCGTATTCGACCAGGCTCAGCTTGCGCGAGCGGTCGCCGTGCCACATTCCGTGGAGTTGCGGGACGGTGACGTGCGATTCGTCGATGAAGAGCAAATGGTCCTGCGGAAAATAATCCAGCAGGGTCGGGGGCGGCTCGCCGGGAAGGCGGCCGGAGAAATGCCGCGAATAATTCTCAATGCCGTGGCAGTAGCCCATGGACTTGATCATTTCCAGATCGAAGCGGGTGCGCTGATGAATGCGCTGGGCCTCCACCATGCGGCCCTGATTTTCGATTTCCTTTTCCCACACGGCGAGCTCGGCAAGGATGCCGTCGATGGCGGTTTTCTTGCGCTCCGGCTGCACGACGTAGTGGCTCTTGGGATAGATGGGCAGGCGAGAGTATTTCTGCTTGACGGTGCCGAATAACGGATCGATTTGCGAGAGCGATTCGATCTCGTCGCCGAAGAGTTCAATGCGATACGCGCTTTCGTCGTAGGTGGGGAAGACTTCAATGACGTCACCGCGAACGCGAAAGGTGCCGCGGCGGAAGTCGACATCGTTGCGCTCGTAGAGAATTTCGACCAGGCGGCGGGTGATGTCTTCGCGGCGAATCTTCTGGCCGCGTTCAAGCAGCATCAACATGCCGTAGTAGGCCTCGGGCGAGCCGAGTCCGTAGATGCAGCTTACAGAGGAGACGATGATGACATCGCGACGTTCGAACAGCGAGCGGGTGGCGGAGAGGCGCAGCTGATCGAGCTGCTCATTGATGGTGGCTTCTTTTTCAATGTAGAGATCGCTGGCGGGGATGTAGGCTTCCGGCTGGTAATAGTCATAATAGGAGACGAAGTATTCGACGGCGTTGTTGGGGAAGAACTGTTTGAACTCATGATAGAGCTGGGCGGCCAGGGTTTTGTTATGGGCGAGGATCAGCGCAGGGCGATTCAGTTGCTCAATGACCTTGGCGACGGTGAAGGTTTTGCCGGAGCCGGTGACGCCGAGCAGCACCTGATGTTTTTCGCCGCCGATGATGCCACGGACCAGCTCATCAATGGCGCGAGCCTGGTCGCCGCGCGGCTGGTAGTCACTGACAAGCTCAAAGTCCATATTGTCTTATTTTAGAGTTTTTCGCTGCGACTGGTATGCCGCCTTCTCCTGTCCCACCCTTCGCAAAAAAAACGCGAAGGATGGGCGCCCGGACTTATCAATGGAGGTCGACCATGGCCATGACATCTTTCTGCAAAGCTTCGCGGCTGGACGCGCGGGTATAGAACATGTGGCCGCCGGGATATTCATGAACTGCCACGCGAGTGGGATCGCCCATGACAGGCATTTGATCGACGGCAAGGAGCGAACCCATGAAGGGGCAGGAAAGGTCGTTCCAGCCGTGGGCGATGATGACGCGCAGCTTGGGATCGGCTGCGACGGCCTGCCGTAGTTCTGTGACGGAACCCTGTCGCAGGGCGTCATCGCGGTCCCACAGGGCGTTGACCTGGTAGGAAAGAGCGTTATAGCGCGCATCGGTCTTCCAGCCGACGGTGTTGGTCACGAAGTTCACCATGGCCTCAGTGGTAGGAGCAACGATGGCGGCGAGGATTGGATCGTTGGCATTCTGTTCCGGCGCGTAGGGGAAGGGATCGTAGGCGGTGACATTCGAGTCGTAGATGGAGCCGATCTTGCCTTGTTCGCGATAGACCTCGCGCAGGTAGGCCTCGGTTTCCAGCCGGCCGCCGGAATTCTTGACGAACTGGGGATCGAGCCCGGTCATCTCCGTGACGTGCTGGATCATTGCCTGGGTAGCGTCAGGATTGGAGCGGCCTTCAATCAGCGCGGTGGCATAGGGGCCTTCCGTGTAGGCAATGACATCTTTCATGGCTTCGGGCGTGAGCTTGTTTTCGCGTTCCAGGTGGGCGGCGGTGATGGGAGGCAGGGTGACCATCCAGGGAATGGGGGAAAGATTGCCGTGCGACTCGAGCGTGGGATTGAGGTAAGGAGAAATGAGCACAACGCCGTTCATGGCGACGCCGAGTTGCGACTGCAGATAGTAGGTAATGCGGGGACCGCGGAAGCCGCCGTAGCTTTCGCCGACCAGATACTTTCTGGAGGTGATGCGGTCATTTTTTACCAGCCAGTCGTAGATGATGCGCGACAGATAGTGAATGTCGGGGACGGTGCTGTAGAAATCCTTTTTAGCTTCCGCCTCGGGAACCAGAGGGCGGCTGAAGCCGGTGCCGATGGGATCGATGAACACCAGGTCGGTAAAGCCGAGCCAGGTGCCGGGATTGTCGGTGAGCGTGGGGGCTTCCGATGGACTATCGCCCTGGTTGCCGACGTTCAAATGCTTGGGGCCAATGGCGCCGAAATTGAGGTACACAGAGGAAGCGCCGGGACCGCCGTTCAAGGCAAACGTGACCGGGCGATTGGGTTCGTCGACGACGTAGGACGTGTAGACGACTTCTCCGGTGGTCTTGCCGTCGGCATCGCGGACGGGCAACTTGCCCACGGTGACGGTGTAGTGCAGGGTTTTGCCGTCCAGCATCATGCTTTGAGTTATGTGCGCGTCGGCGGGGAGCGGAGGAAGAGTCTGCTTATCGGCTGCGGCATCTTTGTCGGCTGCCGGCGGGGTCTTCTTGTCCGGGGAGGTCTGGGATTTGTCCGAAGCTGATTTGTCGGATTGCGCACCGGCAAAGAGGCACGGGGACAGGATGAGGCCTGCGGCGAGGAATGCAATGGTGGCGCGCCTGCGGGCGGGAAGCAGCGAAGGAATGTCCATGTAAATATCATAATCTGGACATCCTTCACTGCTACTCAAGTTTCGCGAGGATGGGCGAGCGTCGGCCTTTTATTGCGCTGGCGCTGCGATTCCATCCCTGGCAACGATGCGAACTGTGACAATTTCGTGCGGGTGAACGGTGAACTGGAATCCGTGGTCGCCATTCAATGAGAGCGGGGCCTGGTTACGTTCGACGGCATCGGTCTGGAAGGCCTGCTGCAGAGCAAACAGCGGCGTTTCCACGGTGACGGTGCGGGTGACGCCGCCGAGATCGATGAATCGCAGGATGGTTCCATTGCCATCTTCCGCGGGCTTCCAGGTGTCGAGCACGAGCGCGGGATCGTCGATTTTGAGGAAGCTGGCATGGTCGCCGTTCAAGGGGCCGGGGGCATCGAGCGCCTTGTCCTGGTGCGTGATTTCATCTTCTTCAAGCGGCGTCATTTCCTCCCAACCCATCTGGCTTAGCTGGACGGGGTCGGTTGCGAGCGCGCTGGTGATGATGTAGCGGAACTGGAAGTGTCCGCCCTGACCGGCGCGATAGTTGGTGTCCCAATAATTGTTCATGACGTAGGAGAAGATATTTCCTGGCCGCCGGCCGAAATGGTCGGGCCAGGCGCCGCGGTTGATATCGCCCAGGGTGACCAGGGAGGCATCCAGCGGCAAAATTGTCGTCGAAACGCCATTCTGCTGCGCCGAAACCCAGTGCTGCACAGAGAACCACTCATGGCCGGCACCGGGATACATGTCTTTCGCAGGATCGACGACGCCGTTCTGAATCTCATACTGGAACTGTGGCGCGTCCATGGAAAGCGGGAAGGCAAAGTACACGCCTTCCTTGGTGTCTACATTCTTTTTGCGGACATCCTGGGTGATTTCAATTTGCTTCGCGTGATCGAATAGCTGAATTTCCGTTGCGATGCCGGGGGTGTTGGTGTCGGTACTTTCCATGCGCGCGACCAGACCGTAGGGAGTGCGGGTGACGGAGACCAGATGACCATTGGTGGCGGGATGAATGTCGAGACTTGGTTTGGGATGCGCCGGGCCGTATTGCAGGATGGTGTTGGGAGCCTTGTCGCCGCCGGTGACGTAGAGATATTGGCCGAAGCGGAAGGGACTTTGCTGATTTACTAGCTCGCGCTGCAATTGCTTGTCATAGATGCTGCGCACTGCGCCGGTGGCAGGGTCGAGAGTGACACGATAGTAGGGACTTTCGAGGGTGGTGGTCTGAAGCGTTGGCGCGGGCGCGGGAGTCGCGCTGGATTTGCGCACCAGATAGACTTTGTAGCCGACGGCAGGGATGTCCTGGGCGACAAAGCGAACGTGATGGAAGGATTTGCCGCCGCTGACGATTTCCATAGGAACCACCTGACCGCTGGCTTTGTCGACGATCTCCTGATTGTTGGCGACGTCGAGTGAAACCAGACCGGTGCGAGGCCAGTTCAAGGTATTGAACACGATGAGGCTGTCGCGGCCGGCGGAGATGGAATTGGCGACGCTGGCCATGCTGTTGCGCATGACGAAGCGGCCGAGTTCCTGGGCGTTGGTTGCATAGAGGTCTTTCACAGCCAACTGGCGCACGGCCTCAATGCTGGTGGGGGCGGAGATGCTGTTGTAGGAAGCCCAGGTGTGCTCATCCATCAGCACCATGTTGGTCCACATGCGATCCAGATCGACCTTGTCCGGGGCGAGTTTGGGATTGACCAGGGAAGTAAGCGTCGATAGTTTTTCCGCCGAGGGGCCGCGACTTTCGTTGGCGCGCTCGATCGCGGCGTAATAGGCATCGGAGGCGTTGCCATCCTCCCAATACGGACCGCCATCACCGCGGATGGTTGGAATGTCATTGCCAAACTGCCGTGCGATATTTTCGAGAGCCTCATGGAAGCCGGAATACTGCAGGTGCGGATAGGCATAAACGCTGTTCCACTTCTGCGCCAGTTCCGCCTGCTGCGGGAATAAGTCTGTGTTCTCTACCTGAGTGCCGAACAGGATGGTCGCGCTGGCGTGATAGCTGGGGTGCTGATACATCTGCAGGAACAGCGGCAGGGTGTCGTGCCCGGCGGAGAGCAGGGGAGGCAAGCCGAACATGAACTGCATTTGCATGTAGTGACGGGAATACCAGAGCATGATCTTCTGGCCGTCGGGACCCTGCCACCAGAACGGAGAATTCTCATTCAAGCGGCCTTGCAGCAGAACCGGGCCGCGATAGTTGTCGCTGCCGGAGAAGAGTTCGTGAATTCCTGCGGAGGCAAGGATCGAGGCGTACGACCAGGTGAACGAAGGGACGTCGGTGATGTTGGCGTAGTTGAACGGCGTTCCATGCACGCGGCTGAAATTGGCGCTGGTGTAGAGGGAGCGGATCAGCGTTTCCGCAGTGGGAAAACCGGTGAGCAGGCTGGCGTATTGCGCGGGAACAAAGAGCTGCTGCTTCTGGATTGCAGTGATCACGCGCTGCTGTTCCGCGGGGGTGCGAGTTTTCAAGAACTGTTCGAGCGGCCAGGCTCCATCGAGGCTGAAGCGGAAATCAGGATGCTGCGCCGTCAGATCCATGGCTTCATCGATGACGCGGCTTTGGATTGCAGCCACCTTGGCCTGGAAGTCGGAGTATCCGACATCGAGGTGGATGTGCGGGACTACAAAAATCGTCCACTTTTTCTGCGGGTCGATGGATTGCTGCTGGTGCTGGGTGTGTCCGGCGACGCTCCATCGCAGCTGGGCCTGGGTGTTGGCGGGAAATTCCGGAACGGAGAAGGCAAGCTTTTCGTCGCCGAAATCCTGACCGCCCTGCAGCGCCTGATGATAGCGTTTTCCGGCGATGGAGAGGTCGACGGCGCTGCCAGGTTTCGCCCGCTCACCATAGCGGACGATGACATCGACTGTTTCTTCCAGATGACCTTGCTGCTGCTGGAAAAAGATGGTCGGCAGAATCTGGGCGGAAGATGTCTTGGCGGCGGCGTTGGGGCTGCGGTCGAGCTCGATCGCATCGTAGGTCAGACCGGCGTTGGGGACCATGGTGGAATCCGGCAACGCTTTATCAGCCTGCTCGACGGCCTGCAGTGTGATGATGTTGGAGCCGGAGTGCAGGTAGCCGCCGGGAAAATCGAAGACGACGTCTGCGTGGGAATCGGCGGGGTCAAAGGAGTCGGTCTGATCGCCGTTGGTGTAGTCGAGCTTCGGCTGCAGGTAGAACGTGCCTTGTTTTCCGTTGATGACGACTCGCAGAGCAGGCACGCTGGGGCTTTCGATGAGCAGGGCAACGTGCAGTTGGTAGGCGGCCGCGGGAGCGTGGTCGAGCGAGAAGTGAATGGACCAGGGTGCGGCTGATTCCGGCGTGGTCTCTTCTTCCTGATTCGGAGCGGCCTGCAGCGATTGTTTGGCGTACCAATCTTTTTCCGGAGTGCTTTGGCCGACGACGAAGTTGACTGGCTTTGCGGGTGCTCCGCCTGCAAATTCCGCAGAAGAACGGTCGAAGGTGCCAATGGTGAAGACCACGTTGGAATCGTTGGCCTGGGCTTTCGCGAGAGTAGTGCAAACAACCGGCAGGGCAAGAAAAATGGATCCGCAGAGGACTGCTGTTTTCAATCTCATGGTCGCCTCGTCATCGCTTCGCTGAGTACTATCGCGCTCGGCAGAGAACAGTAAAATTCACGGGCGAGCGCGGTTGCGTGCCGGGATTGTCAATCGCGGCTGTTTTGATTGCGAGCCGCGTTGAATCAGATACCGGAGGCGCGAATCGCTGCATCGATCCATTCCAGCAGCAGATGCGGAGCGCACCCGAAGATCACGATTCCGGCTGCGAGCAGAATGATAGCAGCCTGGGCAAGAAATGGCGTGCTGATTGTGGCGAGGTCGGCGGAGGGATTGGCGACTTCCGCGGCCGGATTGGCCACGTAGATTCGCTTGAGCACTTGCAGGTAGTAGTAGAGCGATACCGCGCTCATGGCGATGGCGAGGACGATCAACCAGAGCAGGCCGGGTCCGGACCCGAACACGGAGACGAAGAGGTAAAACTTGCCGAAGAAGCCGGCTAGCGGTGGAATTCCCGCGAGAGAAAGGAGAAAGACGAACATGCAGGCGGAGAGGACGGGGGATCGGCGGCTGAGGCCGTCAAAGTTGGAAAGGCGATCGCCGCCGGTGCGCTGCTCGACGATGGCAACAACGCCGAAAGCGCCGAGGGTGGCGAGCGCGTAGGTGACGACGTAGTAGAGCAGCGCGGCCAGGCTCTGCTGGGTGTGGGCGACGAGCGCGAGCAGCATGTAGCCGGCGTGGGCGATGGCGGAGTAGGCCAGAAGTCGTCGAACGTGACTTTGCACGATGGCGACAAGGTTGCCCAGGATCATGGAGAACGAGGCAACAATGGCGAGGACGGCGACCCAGCCGGGCACAAAGTGCATCCAGCGAGCGCTGCCTTCCGCGCCGGCGAAGCCAATGACCAGGACCTGAAAGAAGATGAAAAAGCTGGCGACCTTGGAGGCGGAGGCGATGAACGCGGCGCTGGGCGGGGGTGCTCCCTGGTAGACGTCTGGCGCCCAGAAGTGGAAAGGGAAGGCGGCAACTTTAAAGCCGAACCCAATCACCGTGGTCACGATGGCGATGGCGAGCAGCGGGTTGAGATGAGGGTTGCTCGCATAGGCGGCGTGGACCGAGTCGGCGATGGCGGCGAGGCTGGTCGAGTTTGAGAAGCCATAGAGCAGACTAAATCCAAACAGCAGGAAGGCTGCCGACATTCCGCCGAAGAGGAAGTATTTGAGCGCAGCTTCAGAAGACTGGGCGCGGCTTTTGTCGAACGCGGTGAGAATGTAGAGCGACAGACTGAGCAATTCCAGGGAAATAAAAATGACCAGCAGATTCTGCGAGGCGACCAGAAACATCATGCCGGCGGTGGCAATGAGAATGAGCAGAACAAACTCGCCGACATGTTCTGTGAAGGTGGAATCGACGGCGATGAGAAGGGTGAAGATGGCGAGAGCAAGCAGCGCGATCTGAACTGCGTGGGTCAATGGATTGGCGAGCAGCATTCCATTGAGCAGGTTGGCTTGTTCCGGCGACTGCAGCAGCCGCACAATGGCGCCCGCGCAGCCGAGCGAGCCAATCGCGGCGGCGACGGTGAAGCGGTGACGCAGGCCCGCGGCACGCAGAAACAGAAGATCGCTTGCCAGGGCGATGAGCGCGGCGACGACCACGATGACCTGCGGCAGCGCGAGCTGGAGAAGTTGGGCGTAGTTGAAGGTGGTCATCGCCAGCTCCCCTGTTGCAGGCCGGCAAACAGCGGCGAGTTAAGCGCGGGAACGATCAAATTAAGAAGGATCTGGGGATAGAGGCCGACGGCGACGCTGGCGGAGATCAAAATGATTGCGCCGAGACGTTCTGGAATCGAAATGGGCGGCAGCGGCGGGTGGGGCGGAAAAGATTCATGGCCGGGTTCCGCGAAGAAGGCCTTTTGCATGGCGCGCCAGATGTAGGCAACGCCGGCGACGAGTCCGAGACCGACGAACACGGTAAGGACAGGGAAGGCATGCCAGACGCCAATGACAATCATCAATTCCGCGACGAAGCCGCTGAAGCCGGGCAGGCCCATGCTGGCCATTCCGGCCACGACAAAGGTGATGGCGGCAAAGGGAATGGCTTTGTTCAGGTTCATGGGGCCCAGGGTGGCGAGGTCGCGGGTGTGAGTGCGGTCGTACACCATGCGCCCAACGACGGCGAACAGCAGGCCCGCGAGGATTCCATGGGAGAACATCTGCACCACGGCCCCGGAGATGCCGATCTGATTGAGGGTCATGAGACCGAGCAGGATGAAGCCCATATGGCTGACGCTGGAATAGCCGATGACGAATTTGAAATCTTTCTGCACCAGGGCGACCAGCGCACCGTAGACAATTCCGACGACCGCCAGCAGGGCGAAGACATCGCGCCAGGAGCCGAGGCCGAGCACATGGAAGCCCCAGGGAGCGAGGCCGAGGGGAAACAGGGTCATGGCGACGCGCAGGCAGCCATAGGCGCCCAGCTTCATGACTACGCCGGCGAGCAGCATGGAGGCGGCCGTGGGCGCGGCAACGTGGCCGGTGGGGGCCCAGGTGTGACACGGCCAGAGGCCGGCAAGAATCGCGAAGCCGACGAATACCAGCGGGAAGGCCCACATTTGAAAGTGAACGGGAAATGGGTAGCCGGCGAGGTCGCCGAGCGCCATGCTTTTTGCACCCGCCACAACGTAGGCGGCGATCAACCCAACCAGCACCATAGCGCTGCCGATGAAGGAGTAGAGCACCAGTTTCATGGCGCCATATTCGCGCCGCGTCGAACCCCAGATGGCGATCAGGAAATATTTGGGGATGATAACGATTTCGTAAAACACGAACAGAAGAAACAGATCGTAGCTGAGGAAGACGCCGTAAACGGAGCCGATGAGCAGCAGGTAGAACGCGAAAAATTCCCTGGCGCGATGTTCGATATTCCAGGAAAACAGGATGCCGGTGACAGCGATGATGCCGGTCAGCAGGAGCAGAACGAGGCTGATTCCGTCGGCGGCGAGATGATAGCGAATGCCGAGGGAGGGGATCCAGGATACGTCGGTTACGGTAAACATTTCGCCGGTGCGGTGCTGGAGGAACGCGGCGAGCGCGATGGCCAGGGTGACCGACGCCGTGAGCAGCGCAAGGATGCGGGCGGCCGCAGCGCTGCCTTTGGGCAACAGGAGCAACAGCAGCGCTCCGAGAAACGAAATGTAGATCGTCCAAGCCAACATAAAAATTCCGCAGGGGCTAGAGCCCCACAATTTTTCCGTCATCTGTGGCACGACTTAAAGTCGTGCCCTGATACAAACCACCTACAACAACAGGCGTCCACACAGCCTGCTTAAAACCTGAGCTGCTTCACGATCTGGATCACCGTGTTGTTGACAAATCCGAGCACCAGCTGGGGATAGAGACCCAGCACGAACATCAATGCAATTGCGGGCGCGAGCGAAAGCCGCTCGACAGTTGTGAGATCGGGCATGGCGGTCCATTTCTGGTTGAGCGGACCGGAGAATACGCGTTGCAGAATGCCAAGAATAAAAATTGCCGTGACCAGCAGGCCGAGTACGGAAATGGAGGTGGCCCAGGTGACGAGGGGAAACGAGCCCTTGAAGATCAGGAACTCCCCGACGAAGCCGTTCAGCCCGGGCAGGCCGAGCGAGGAGAACAGAGCGATGCCCATCAAACCGGTAAAAACTGGAATTACTTTGCGAAGGCCGCCGAAATCGTTCAGGCCGCGCAGGCCGCCGCTGCGTTTTTCCAGCATGGCGAGAAACCAGAAGAGGGTGGCGGCGGTCAGGGCGTGGTTGAATATCTGCAGAAAGACGCCATTCATGGCCGCATATTTTTCCGTGGTCAGCGCCGCGTCTCCGCCGGTGAATTTCACCACTGCGAAGATCCCCAGCAGACAGTAGCCGAGGTGGTTGATGGAGGAGTAGGCAAAGATGCGCTTGAGGTCTTTCTGGGCCAGCGCCGCGTAGGCGGAAAGAACAATGGTAGCGACGGCGAGCCATAACAGCGGAGTGAGCACGACCTGCATTTGCGCGCCGAAGATAGGGAGCAGGATGCGGAGAAAACCGTAAAGTCCCATCTTCGACATGGCGCCAGTCAACAGGATGGTGGTGCCGGTGGGAGCTTCCGTGTAGGCAGAAGGCAGCCAGGTGTGAAACGGTACCAGCGGGACTTTGACAGCGAAGCCGAGGAACGCTCCGGCAAAGATGATGAGGGCGACGTGTTGCGAGGAGAAGCGGTGCCAGCCGAGTTTGGCAATGATGGCGGGCATGAGCTGGCCACTCTGCGCGAGTTGGGCCAGGTCAATGAAGTCGAATTTACCGGTTGCCAGGAAGATGGCAAGGAAAGCCAGCAGGAGGGCGACGCTGCCGACCATGGTGTAGACCAGGAACTGGGTAGCCGCGGCGGTGCTTCGCGAGCCGCCCCATAGCTTGATGAGGAAGAATGCGGGGATGAGGCTGAGTTCCCAGAAAATAAACCAGTGAAAAAAATTGAGGGCGGTGAAGGTGCCGAACAGGCAGGCCTGGAGCAGTAGGACGAGAGCGAAGTACAAAGCCACGCGTTCCTGAATCTGCCACGACGCCAGAATGCCAATGGGGACGACAATCGAGGTGAGCAGCAACATCAGGAGCCCGAGGCCGTCGATGCCGACGCGGTACTCGACACCGAGGGCGGCGATCCAGGGGATGCGCTGCTGAAATTGAAGCGCCGCGGACGCAGAGTTGAAATGGCACCACAGCAGAAGGGTCAGCGCGAGCGCGAGGAAGCTGCAACCGAGCGCCAGCCAGCGCGCAAGAGATTTGCTTCGCGCACCAATGCCAAGGACCAGAAGCGCGCCTGCAACGGGCAGTGCGGTCAACACGGTTAGCCATGGGAATGGGTTCATCGCGTGGCACCCCATAGCAGGAACACAGCCAGCGCGATGAGGCCGACGCCAATCATCCGCAGATAACTTTGCACGCGGCCGCCCTGCAGCAGCGCCAGGATCTGGCCGCTACGGGACACGGTCTGGCAACCTTCATCGAAGCCGGCATTGACCACGTTCATGTCGAAGAAATTGTCGAGCCAGGCAAATGCGAGCACCAGATGGGACACAGTTTGCACCGCGCCGTTCCATCCCCAGCGATCGAGCCAGTCGCAGAAGCGGGACCACCACGTATTCAGGCGAACAATGGTCGCGCCGTAGAACGCGTCCACATAAAAATTGTGGCCGAGGATGGAGAACAGGTGCGGCTGAAGTTGCCCGACGGCATCCGGGGCGTCGGCGCGTTCAATGGGCTTGCGTCCGTAGAACCACCAGCCCAGGCCCAGGCCGAGGAATACGAGCAGCGACGAGGAGAGCATGACGGACAGCAACGCCGGATCCGCGAAGGCCGCAATGTGCAACGTAGTCCGAGTGCCGCTGAGAAACGATTGAAACCAGGGCCATGCCGGGGTGCCGACCAGTCCTAGAAACATGGCGAAAGCGGCGAGAATGACCAGCGGGATGGTCATGACGGCGGGGCTTTCATGGGGGGTGGCGTGAGCATGGGAGGATGCGTGAGCTGACGGATGGCTGGCCTGGCCGAGACGTGATTTGCCGCCGAAGACGTAATAGACCTGACGCGTCATGTAAAAGGCGGTGAGCAACGCGCCGAATGCGCCCAGATAAAACGGTGTTTTCGATGCGCCCCAGGTGTGGGCCGCGTGCAGGATTTCGTCCTTGCTCCAGAAGCCGGAGAAGAAGAGCGGAAATCCGCACAGCGCCAACATTCCGGCGGCATACGCCAGAAAGGTAATGGGCATGGACTTGCGCAGTCCGCCCATACGGCGAATATCCTGCTCTCCACCGCAGCCGTGAATCACGGAGCCTGCGCCGAGGAACAGCAGAGACTTGAAAAAGGCGTGGGTGATGAGGTGGAACATTCCCACAGCCACGCCGCCGACGCCGAGGCCCATCATCATATAGCCGAGCTGCGAAATGGTGGAGTAGGCGAGGATGCGCTTGATGTCGTAGTGTGCGATGGCAATGAGCGCGCCGAAGACGGCGGTGATGGCTCCGACCCAGGTGACCACGATGAGCGGGGTGGTGGGGAGCAGCGGGCCGGCCAAGCCGGCGTGCGCGCTCATTAAGGGATAGACGCGGGCGATGAGAAAGACACCGGCGGCGACCATGGTAGCCGCGTGAATGAGCGCGCTGACGGGGGTGGGGCCTTCCATGGCATCGGGCAGCCAGACGTGCAGGGGGACCTGGCCGGATTTGCCGGCGGCGCCGCAGAAAATGAGAAGCGCAATGCCGGTCGATGCGGCCATGCCGACAGTGGTGATGTGTGCCACCAGCGCTGCGAGCGCGGAATGTTCGAGGCATCCGGCGCCGTTGTCATAGAACAGCAGCGTGCCGGTCTGTGCGTAGAGCCACATCATGCCCAAAAAGAATCCCAGGTCGCCGATGCGGGTGACAATGAAGGCTTTTTTCGCCGCCGCGGCTGCTTCCGGCTTGTGATACCAGAAGCCGATGAGCAGGTAGGAAGTCAGTCCGACGATTTCCCAGCACATGAAGAACAGCAGCAGGCTGTTGGCGATGACGACGCCCAGCATGGCTCCGGCAAACAGCGATAGAAAGCAGAAGAAGCGGGTGAAATTCTCATCATGCTCCATGTAGCCGACGCTGAAGATGAAGATCAGCAGGCCGACGAAGGTGACCATGAGCAGCATGATTGCGGTGAGCGGATCGAGCATCCATCCCAGCTTCAACCATTCGCTGCCGAACTGAAACCAGCGGAAATCGACAACCTGGCGTGTTTCCATTCCCTGACTGCTGAGCGACAGGACATGCGCAAAGGCGCAGACAGAGAGGAGGAAGGAAAGAACCATGGAGCCGATGGCGAGGGAAGCGGCAAGCATGCGATTGCGCTGTTTCGCCAATGCGCTGATCCCTGCCGCCAACATCGGCAGTACGGGAATCAGCCACAGGTTTTGGACAATCCAGGTCATGCAGTCTCAATCCAAGGTTGAAAAGCAGTTTCAAAACTGCGAGTGTTTCTCGCAGAGGAAGCCGGGCGATTTTTCAAATCAACTGCAACATCCGGAAATCTTTCGTCATTTGATTAACCCTTCATCGAATTCATCCGGTCTAATTCTGTGGTTTTCGAATGGCGGTAGACAGCGAGAATGATGCCAAGGCCAACGGCCGCCTCGGCGGCGGCAATGCCGATGGAAAAAATTGCGAACATAACTCCGGTAAGTTCTTGCGGGTTTGGGCCGTAGCGCCAGAAGGCAATAAAGTTCAGGTTGGCAGCGTTCAGCATGAGTTCAATTCCGATCAGGACGAGGATGGCGCTGCGACGTGTCAGCGCGCCCGCCAGCCCGACGGAGAAGATAAGAGCGGAGAGGAGCAGACAGCCGGTCAGCGGGGTCATGGCGTGCTCCGCTTGTCCTGCATGGCGAGGACGATGGCGCCGATGAGGGCCGCAGTCAGGAGCAGACCCATGATTTCCAACGGCAACACATAGCCGTGCATGAGGGCGTCACCGATGGAATGGACACCGGCTTGAGGCGCGGCCGCCTGCGAGGTGGAAGAAGAGCCGCGGGAACAGATGGCCCAGGCCAGAACGGCGAAGACTGCCGCGGCAACGATGCTGCCCGTGATCCAGAAGGAGGAAAAGATCGACTGCGCGGCCGGTAGGGCGCTTTGCGTCATCATAATGACGAAGACGCCGAGGATGGCCACCGCGCCGACGTAGACGAGGACCTGGGTAAAGCCGACGAACTGCGCGCCGAGCAGCAGGTAGAGCGAGGCCAGCCCGGCAAAGCCGAGCGTCAGGGCCAGGACGCAGTGGATGAGGTTGCGCATGGCCATGGCCGCCACGGTTCCGGCAATGGTCAATGCGGCCAGGATGAGGAAGGTGACTGTCATCGGTACTTCTGGCGTACCCCTCCGGATTGCAACTCCATCCAAACCTCCATCGCGCTGTGTTTCAGGGTGTCACACGATGCGCGCGGGGCGCAGTGACACTCGTCACGAATTACTCTGCAAAGCGATACTGTCGAACAGCAAACTTCTTTCCCTGTTTCAGGCTGCGCGCCAGCAGGATCGCGGGAGCAACCAGCAACGCGATGCAGACGAGCCACCGCAAAATGCCGGCAGGCATGAAGTGCCAGACCCCGGCGGTCACGATATCGATCAATGTCATGGGCAGCATGAATTGCCAGGCAAAGCTCATGAGCTGGTCCATGCGGAGACGCGGCAGCGTGCCGCGAATCCAGATGAAGATGACGATCAAGAGCAACAGCTTTCCGAAAAACCAAAGGTATGACGGAATCCAGGTCAGAAACGAGAAGGGCGCGGCCCATCCGCCCAGAAACAGCGTGATGGCCATGGCGCTGGTAGCGAACATGCCCAGATATTCTCCCAGAAAGAACAGGGCAAACTTGAAGCCGGAATATTCAATGTAATAGCCCGCGATGATTTCCGATTCGCCTTCCGGCAGATCGAAGGGCGAGCGATTGGATTCGGCGGTAGCGGCAATCATGAAGAGTGTAAATCCCGCGAATCCCCAGGGCGTAAACACGAACCAGTGCGGCCAGATACCGGTGTAGGCGGCCTGCATGTCCACAATGGAGACGGTGGAAAGCGATCCGGCGGCCATGATGACGACCACGGAAGCCAGGACCAGCGGCACCTCATAACTGATCATTTGCGCAATGGCTCTCATGGCGCCGAGAAGGGAATATTTATTGCGGCTGGACCATCCGGCCATGAAGACGGCGAGTTCGACCAGGGAGCCGACGGCAAAAAAATACAGTACGCCGGCGTTCATATTGACCAGCACCATGTTGCGGCCGACGGGCAAAACTGCGTACGCGAGAAATGCCGCGGTGACCAGCAACACGGGCGCCAGAAAATGCACCATCTGGTCGGCGGTGCGAGGAACGAGATCTTCTTTGGTGAGGGATTTTACGCCGTCGGCAAGCGGCTGAAAGAAACCGGCAGGCCCTACACGATTGGGACCGTAGCGATTTTGCATGCGTCCCAGGCCTTTGCGCTCCAGGACGGTGGTAATAGCGAACAGGAGAGCAAACACCAGAACGATAGCGATGACAGAAAGGATAGCGTTGGCGAGGTATTGGAACGTGGCAGGCAGATAGCTGACGAGGCGATGCTGCACGATGACAAAAATCTGGTCGGCTTGCTGGACGGGGGGCAGGGTCATTTTTCGGTCGTCGTCGGGACAGGTTGATTGGCGGAATTTGTGCCGGCGCCGTTTGCGCTGGCGGCAGTCGTTGTCGTGGCGGGCTTGGCTACGGCGGCGGGCTTGGCTTCGGCCGCAGCCTTGGCTTTCGCGGCTGCTTTGGCGCGCTCGGCGGCCAGCGCCGCGTCGACGACGGCAGCCTCAGTGGGGTGAATCTTGTGGTAATGCTGGTTCGACTTGGCGAGGTGTTGCTTGTCCCAGAGCAGGGCGCTGAAGCGGTTGGTGGTGCTCAGCTCGTACTCCGTATCCATCTTGATGGCGTCGAAGGGGCAGACCTCCACACAGATCTGGCAGCTCATGCAGACGGAAACGTCGATGTTGAAAACTTTGGGATAGAACTGGGGCTTGCCGACGGCGTCAGGCTTTTTGTCTGTACTTTTTTCAATGAAGATGCATTTCGGCGGGCACTCTTTTTCGCAGATGAAGCAGGAGACGCAGCGCAGCCCCTGTTGCCAGTCTTCGCCGTCGTAGACGAGGAAGGGAAAGTTCCGATACGCCTCAATCTGCGGCAACCGCTCCTCTGGATATTGAACGGTGGTCAGTCGTTTTTTGCTGACGTAGCTGCCCAGAAAATTTCGGGCTGTTTCCGCCAGTCCCTTCAGAATGCCTTCACCAAACACAGAGTCAACCTCGACTTCAAAGTTCCAAACATTGCAACCCGGCAAGACCCAAAAACTCGCGGATCATGTCGAACGCGATCTAACGATCTACTTCGCCCATCACAATATCAATGCTGCCTAAAATCACCACGACGTCGGCTACGTTATGACCGAGGCACAGTTGTTCCAACACGGTCAGGTTCATCATGCAACAGGAACGCACGCGATAGCGATAGGGGTTGGCCGTGCCATCGCTGACAAGGTAAAAGCCCAGCTCGCCTTTGGGCGAT
Source organism: uncultured Acidobacteriota bacterium (assembly GCA_963756315.1). GTDB lineage: Bacteria > Acidobacteriota > Terriglobia > Terriglobales > Acidobacteriaceae > JAKAAZ01. The sequence continues at coordinate 326,926 of CAVWNI010000008.1, read as the reverse complement.
TCGATGCGACCGTAGGCTTCGCCCGGTTTCGGCTTGAATCCGCGAATCTTTGTTTTTGGATCGATGATCGGACCTTCGGGAATGTCTTTCAGCGCCTGGTTGAGAATCTTGACGGACTCGCGCATTTCCAGCAGGCGGATCATGTAGCGGTCGTAGGTGTCGCCGTATTCGCCCAGCGGAATTTTGAAAGCAAATCGATCGTAGATACCGTATTTGTCTACTTTGCGGAGGTCGTAATTCACTCCGGAAGCGCGCAGGATGGGTCCGGTAACGCCAGCATTGATGGCGAGTTCCTTCGACATGACACCGACGCCTTGAGTGCGAGCCATGAAAATTTCATTGCTGGCCAGCAGGCGTTCAAACTCGTCGAGAAAGCGCGGCAGGGTAGCGACAAATTTCCGGGCTTGGTCGAGCCAGCCGGCGGGAAGATCGACGCGGCAGCCGCCAAAGCGCATGTAGTTGCACATCATGCGCGCGCCTGTCAGCGACTCGAACAGGTCGAGGATGGTTTCACGTTCGCGGAAGGCGTACATCAGCGGGGTACCGCTGGCGCCCATATCCTGGGTCAGAAATCCGATGAGTGCGGAGTGATTTAGAAATCGGGTCATCTCCGCGGTGATGATGCGGATGTATTCGGCGCGTTCCGGCACCTGGATGCCGGCCAGCTTTTCTACTGCGAGCGCGTAGGCCCAGTTGTTGGTGAGCGAGCAGATATAGTCCAGGCGGTCGGTGTAGGGCATGGAGCCGAGATAGGTTTCGTGCTCGGCAATTTTTTCGTGATTGCGATGCAGGTAGCCGAAGACCGGCTTCAGCTTCATGACGCGCTCGCCATCCAGCACCACGTCCATGCGAAAAACGCCGTGGGTGGAAGGATGCTGCGGGCCCATGGAGAGCTCGAGCAACTGACTTTCACCGGCATTGACAGGAGTTGACGGCAGAATGCGGACGCGCTCGGTCACCGTGCTCATAGCGCCCCCATGACGGTGCGGTGTTGGCGGGCGCGTTCAAGGACTTCGTCGTGCGCAGTCGGCTCGTATTCGTAATCGTTGGGTTCGACGTAATCCTTGCGCATGGGGTGGTCCTTGAAGCCGTCCCACATTAATATGCGGCGCAGGTCGGGATGGCCGTCGAAGATAACGCCATAGAGGTCGAAGATTTCGCGCTCCTGAAAGTCCGCGCTCAGCCAGACGGGGGTGAGGGAAGGTAGATGGACCTGCTCGGCGCGGTCCCCGGTGCGCATGCGGAGGATGACGGGGCCGTGCTTTTTCTCCATCGAGAACAGGTGATAGACGACTTCAAGATAGCCGATGGTCGTGGACTTTCGGACCTCTTCGACCTCTTGTTCGACGCCGTCGACGACGTGTTTCACTTTAACTTTTTCTGAAATTTCTTTTCCGGGCCAATCGATACCGGTGACGTTGGAGCAATAGTCGAAACGGAGATGATCGGCGTCGCGCAGGAAGGTGGCAATGGCGACGGCATGTGCGGGATCGATCCGCAGGGAATGCTGAGCCGACGGGCTGGGGTTGGGAACGATTTCCAGCACGCAGCCGGGAACCTTCGCTTCAATCTCGGATTTAATCGTTTCCAGCGTCATCCGTCCCTACTAGAGAGATATTGACCAGAGGCGGTTGCCAGACCTCCGGGTTTTGCGGCGGTTCCAGATCGTGCTCGCCAAACTGCGGCACGACAAATTCGCTGGGCGCATCGGCCTGCAGATGGCGAGGCCTGTCGGCTCCAGTGAGGGCTTGGTTGTCGATCAATTTCTGCAGCGTCATCAGGGCGTCGATCAAGGCTTCCGGACGAGGTGGGCAGCCGGGAATATAGACGTCGACGGGGATGTAGCGATCAATCCCTTTCAGGACGTTGTAGCCCTGCTTGAAGGGCCCTCCTGAGATGGCGCAGGCGCCCATGGAGATGACGTATTTCGGTTCTGCCATCTGGTTATAGAGGCGAACCACCTGGGGAGCCATTTTCTTGGTGACGGTGCCGGCGACAATCATCAGGTCCGCCTGCCGCGGGGAGGGACGAAACACCTCCGCGCCAAAGCGCGCCATGTCGTAGCGGGCCATGCTGGCGGCGATCATTTCAATGGCGCAGCAGGCAAGGCCGAAGTTCAGCGGCCAAAGAGAGTTTTTGCGGCCCCAGTTGTAGAGTTCCTGCAGGGTGGTCGCAACGATCCCTTGTTTGCGCAACTCTGTTTTCAGCTGTTCATCCATTGAAGAAAACCTTCAGCGGTCTCGCTAGCGAAACCGTCTTTAAGTTTGGAATGATCGTTAACTCCACACCAACACTTTTTTCTGCCAGGCCCAGACCAGACCCTCCACCAGCAGAAGCAGGAAGACAAGCATGGCGATACCTGCTCCGAGGGTCAGACCGGTAAAGGCGACGGCAAAGGGCAGAAGAAACACTGCCTCGACATCAAACACAAGAAAAATGATTGCGTACAGGTAATAGCCGGGATGGAATTGCATCCAGGCGTCGCCCTTCGATTCCAGGCCGCACTCGTAGATGGCATTTTTGCTGGGACCGGGTTTGCGCGGGGAGAATTTCCACGCCCATACCCAGGCCAGCGCCAGCGGTCCAACCGCAAAAGCGACAGCCGCCAGCAGCAGTACAACGACAGGGGAATAGGGACTGTTTGTCATACCATCCGAACACTCTAACGTAACAGATTCAAGCATTCCTGCGAATCAATAAGTCCGATTTTACGCTGCATTTTTGAGGAGCCCTGTGATGTGGCGCACAGCAGAACGGCGATGCGGCGATGCAGAATTGTGGTGGACGAAGGGAAGGCAATGAGAGAACAGAAGACAGTGATTGTTGACGGAAATGAAGCTGCGGCTGCAGTTGCGTACCGGCTCGCGGAAGTGATTGCCATTTACCCGATTACTCCCTCCTCCACGATGGGCGAGTGGGCCGACCAGTGGAAGGAAGAAGGGCGCAAAAATATCTGGGGATCCGTGCCCCTGGTGGCGGAATTGCAGAGCGAGGGCGGAGCCGCCGGCGCGATGCATGGGGCGCTGCAGGCGGGAGCGTTCAGCACCACGTTTACGGCATCGCAAGGCCTGCTCCTGATGATTCCAAACATGTATAAGATCGCGGGCGAACTGACGTCGAATGTGATCCATGTAACGGCTCGAACCCTGGCGACGCACGCTCTTTCCATTTTTGGCGATCATTCGGACGTGATGGCCTGCCGTTCGACGGGATACGCCATGCTTTCTTCGAATTCCGTGCAGGAAGCCGCGGACATGGCGTTGATCGCCCATTTGGCTACCCTGGAGGCGCGGGTTCCATTCCTCCATTTCTTTGACGGATTCCGTACCTCGCACGAGATCAACAAAGCTACCGCTATTTCCGATGAGACAATTCTGGCGCTGCTGGAAGAGAAGTATATTTCGGCGCATCGGGGGCGCGCGCTGAGTTCCGACCGGCCGATTCTGCGCGGTACGGCGCAGAATCCCGACGTATTTTTCCAGGCACGCGAGGCGTGCAATCCGTTCTATCTGGCGTGTCCGACCATCGTGCAGGATGTGATGGACCGGTTTGCCGGGCAGACCGGCCGCAGCTATCACCTGTTCGATTATGTCGGCGCTGCGGATGCCGATCGCGTGATTATCTCGATGGGTTCGAGCGCGGGCGCGATTGAGGAGACCATCGACCATCTGAACAAGCAGGGCGAGAAACTCGGTCTGCTGAAAGTCCATCTCTATCGCCCTTTTGCCGCGGATGCGTTTCTGGCCGCGCTGCCGAAGACGGTGCGGTCCATCGCCGTGCTGGATCGGTCGAAGGAGCCGGGAGCGCTGGGCGAACCGCTATACCAGGATGTGGTGACCGCGTTCAGCGAAGCCTTTTCCAGCGGTGTCGCGCCATTTGCGCAGCAGCCTCGCATCATCGGCGGACGCTACGGCCTGTCTTCAAAGGAATTTACGCCGGCCATGGTGAAGGGCGTGTTTGACGAATTGAGTCGGCCTCGCCTGAAGAACCATTTCACGGTTGGGATCCAAGACGACGTGACCCACACCAGCCTGGCGTACGATCCCGATTTTTCCACGGAAGATCCGCGCACGGTGCGCGCGCTGTTCTATGGACTGGGTTCGGACGGAACCGTGGGAGCCAACAAGAACTCGATCAAGATTATTGGCCAGGAAACACCGAATTATGCGCAGGGATATTTTGTTTATGACTCGAAGAAGTCCGGGTCAGTGACGACCTCGCATCTGCGCTTCGGGCCGGACCCGATCCGCTCGACGTATCTGATCAGCAAGGCAAATTTTGTTGCGTGCCATCAATTCTCATTTCTGGAGCGCATGGATGTACTGGAAGCGGCGGCTCCGGGCGCCGTATTTCTGCTGAATGCCCCCTATGGGCCGGAGGAGATCTGGCCGCATCTGCCACGGACCACGCAAGAGACGATTCTCAAAAAAAAGCTGAAGTTTTATGTGATTGACGGGTATACGGTGGCGCGCGAAGCTCACATGGGCAATCGCATCAACACCATTATGCAGACCTGCTTTTTCGCGATCAGCGGAGTACTTCCCGCCGACGAGGCGATCCAGCAGATCAAGAAGGCGATCCAGAAGACCTACGGCAAACGCGGTGACGCGGTGGTACAGCAGAACTATGCCGCGGTGGACGCGGCGATTGCCCATCTACATCCTGTGAAGCTGCCGGCGAAGGTGACCGCCACGTTTGACATACTTCCTATCATTCCGGCCGCGGCGCCGGCCTTTGTGCATGATGTTCTGGGAGCGATTGCCGCCGGTCACGGCGATGGGTTGCCGGTGAGCGCGCTGCCGCCCGGGGGTACTTTCCCGACCGGAACGGCGCAATGGGAGAAGCGCAATATCGCCCAGATGATTCCGGTGTGGGACCAGGAACTTTGCATCCAGTGCGGCAAGTGCGTGCTGGTTTGCCCGCATGCCGTGATCCGCGCCAAAGTATACGACCAGCAGATGCTGAGCCACGCGCCGGCAACGTTCAAGAGCGCCAAGCCGAAATGGCGGGGCATGGAGCAGGAGCTGTACACGCTGCAGGTAGCGCCGGAGGACTGCACCGGCTGCACTCTTTGCGTCGAAATTTGTCCGGTGAAGAGCAAGAGCGAGGCCAAGCACAAGGCCATCAATATGGAGATGCAGGCTCCGCTGCGCGAAAGCGAAGTGCAGAACTGGAACTTCTTCGAATCGCTGCCCGCGGTGGATCGCAGCCGTCTGGCGCATACGCAGGTCAAGGACATTCAACTGCTCGATCCACTATTTGAATTCTCTGGCGCGTGCGCCGGTTGCGGAGAGACGCCGTACATCAAACTGCTGACGCAACTGTTTGGCGATCGGCTCTACATCGCGAACGCGACCGGGTGTTCTTCCATCTATGGCGGCAACCTGCCGACGACGCCGTACACGGTGAACAAGAGCGGGCGGGGTCCGACGTGGTCGAACTCGTTATTTGAAGACAATGCCGAGTTCGGCCTGGGCATGCGGCTGGCGCTGGATCAGCAGAAGGCGCACGCGGAACTGCTGCTGCAACGCCTGGCTCCGATAGTGGGCGAGGTGCTGGTGACAGCCATTTTAATGGCGAAGCAATCGACAGAAACCGAGATCGAGGCGCAGCGGGAGCGGGTTCGGCTGGTCCGGGACAAGCTGACGGCTGTTCCCCTCACCGATGCTTCCGGCCTCTTCAACGAAGAGCTGGTGGAGAGCGGATCAACGGGCGCCGGCCAAATCCATTCCGCCGATGCACGCAGCCTGCTGGCCATCGTGGACTCGCTGGTACGGAAGAGCGTGTGGATGATTGGCGGCGACGGCTGGGCGTACGATATCGGATTTGGCGGACTGGACCATGTGTTGGGCTCGGGCCAGAACGTGAAGGTACTCGTGCTTGACACGGAGACCTATTCCAACACGGGCGGGCAGATGTCGAAGGCCACGCCGCGGGGCGCGGTGGCGAAGTTTGCCGCCGGAGGCAAGACCAACGCCAAGAAGGATCTGGCGATGGAGGCCGTGTCCTACGGTTCCGTCTACGTGGCGCGGGTGGCGATGGGCGGCAGCGACGCGCAGACCGTCAAGGCATTTCAGGAGGCTGAAGCCTACGACGGTCCGGCGCTGATCCTGGCCTACAGCCATTGCATAGCCCACGGGTATGACCTGGCTTACGGAATGGAGCAGCAGAAGAATGCTGTGCTCTCCGGCTACTGGCCGTTGATGCGGTACAACCCGTCGCTGCGCGAGGAGGGAAAGAACCCCTTCCAACTCGACTCCCGACCGCCTTCGATTCCTCTGAAGCAGTACAGCTATCACGAGGCGCGGTACACCATGCTGGCGCGCAGCCATCCAGAGGTCGCGAAAAAGCTGCTGCAGGAAGCGCAGGACGATGTCGAACGGGAGTGGCGTGTCTACTCCGGCCGGGCCGCGATGGCCGGACGCTCGGCCAGCCCGAACATTGCCCCACAAGAACCAGAGGGCGAAGTGGTGGCGCTGGGAAAAAGCAAGGAAGGAAACTGATGGATCTGACTACCGAGTATCTTGGGCTGAAACTGAAGAATCCGCTGGTGGTTTCGTCGTCGCCGCTGACGGAGTCGGTGGAGAACATTGTGCGGCTGGAAGATGCCGGTGCGGCCGCCGTGGTGCTGCCTTCCATCTTTGAGGAGCAGCTGACTTTGGAGAGCAACGCGCTGGATAACGATATCTCTCGCGGGGCAGAATCCTTTGCTGAATCGCTGAGCTACTTTCCGGCCTACGAGGATTATCGCCAAGGACAGGACTCGTATTTAGGGCTGCTTCGCGGCGCCAAAAGCCAGTGCAGTTTTCCCATTATTGCAAGCCTGAACGGGGCTACGGCCGGGGGGTGGGTGCGTTTTGCCAAAGAGATCGAGCAGGCGGGAGCCGATGCCCTGGAACTGAATACCTATTCCCTGGTGACGGATCCTTCGGTATCCAGTGGGACGGTGGAAAAGGGAATTGTGGAGTTGGTGCGGCAGGTAAAGCAACACACGAAGCTGCCTATCGCGGTGAAACTTTCATCGCAGTACACCAGCATCCCGCACCTTGCCCGCCAGCTGGACAATGCCGGAGCCGACGCGCTGGTGCTATTTAACCGCTTTTACCAGCCGGATTTCGATATCGAAAACCTGGGTGTCATTCCCCGCCTGACGCTGAGCCGGCCGGAAGAATTGCTGCTTCGGTTGCATTGGATTGCCATTCTTTACGGAAATGTAAGCGCGGCGCTGGTGGTGACGGGCGGGGTGCACAGCGCGGAGGACGTTTTGAAATCCATCATGGCGGGTGCGCAGGTGGCGATGACTGTTTCCGAGCTGTTGACCCGGGGCGTTGTACAGCTAACCGGCATCCAAGTTGACATGGTGGAATGGATGGAAGAGCACGAGTATGAGTCAGTCGACCAGATGCGCGGCAGTCTGAGCCGTCAATCGGTCCCGGATCGTTCGCCATTGGAGCGGGGTAACTACATCAAGACGCTGAGCAGTTATACGCTGCGGTCGCCAGTTTTTTAGGGCAGAGTGGTGAGGCAGGGAGCAGAGAGATTGCTGTGCGGGTAGCAGGCCGATCTGTAATGCTCAAGTGGGAGCGGAGGCGTAAGGTCAGGAACGAGGCCTCGCAGTGCCAATTTGGGACCCCGGTCAGCATCGTATCGGATTGTGTATGTTTCAGATACGGCGGTCTCGGAAAACTGAGCCCGAAGCATGTCCAGTGCGCCGCTGGACTACAATATATGAGGCGGAACGGTATGAGATTCCCGGAGAAGGCCCCGGTCTCCCGACCGCAGCACGAGCTCCAGCGGAGTGATTTGACATGAGAATCCGGCGGCCTGAAATTTTCGTGGAAGTATCGATACAACGTATCCCCCAACATGGAAGGAATGCATTTCTACATGACCACCAGTGATCTTTTGGTGCAGAGCCAGCCGACATCGGGCTCTGCCAGTGGCATCAAGCAGATCGTCAATGACTTCTCCATCCAGATTGCCACCGTCAATGGTTCCGGTTCGCAATCTGCCAACAACGTCCTCCTCCGCAGCATATTCCGGATGGGCGTGCCCGTCGCGGGGAAAAATCTTTTCCCCTCGAATATCGCGGGACTGCCGACCTGGTACACCATTCGGGTGAGCAAGCACGGATGGGTGGCGCGTAAAACGGACATTGACGTTCTGATCGCAATGAACCCCGAGACCGCGGAACAGGATGTGTTGTCGCTAGGCGAAGGCGCGGCTGTCATTTACGACGCCACGCTGAAGCTGAGCCACCTGCGCCCGGACGTCACGTTTTATGCGGTGCCCTTCGACCAACTGGCGGCGGCAACCGGCGCGGACGCCAAGATTCGCAAACTGGTCAAGAACATGATCTATGTGGGAGTTGCGGCGCAACTGCTTTCCATGGATATGGAGTGGGTGGAAAAGACAGTGCGCAAGCAGTTCGCCAAGAAGGTGAAGGCGGCGGAACTGAACCTCAAGGCAGTGCACGCCGGCTACGAGTATGCGGCGAGTTCGCTGACCAAGGAAGACCCATTTGTGATCGAGCCGATGAGCGCCACGCACGGCAAAATCATCATTGACGGAAACGCGGCGGCGGCGATGGGTGCGATGTTTGCCGGGGTCACGGTCGTGACCTGGTATCCCATTACGCCATCGTCTTCTGTGGTGGAACAGTTAATCGACTACATGAAGAAATACCGCATTGAGGAAGATGGCAAAGCGAATTTCGCCATTGTCCAGGCGGAAGATGAATTGGCCGCGGTGGGCATGGTGCTGGGGGCAGGTTGGGCGGGCGCGCGGTCGATGACAGCCACATCCGGACCTGGAATATCGCTGATGGCGGAGTTCGCCGGGCTGGGCTACTACGCGGAGATTCCGGGCGTCATTTTTGATATTCAGCGCACCGGTCCTTCGACAGGATTGCCGACGCGCACGTCGCAGGGCGACATCACGTTTATCGCCGGGCTTTCCCAGGGCGATACGAAGCATGTGATGTTGATGCCGGCGACGGTGAAGGAGTGCTTCGAGTTTGCCGTCGAGGCTTTCAACATCGCGGAGCAGATGCAGACTCCCATTTTCGTTCTCTCGGACCTTGATCTGGGCATGAACAACTGGATGTCGGAGCCGTTTGAATATCCTGAAAAGCCGATCCACCGCGGCAAGGTTCTGGATGCCAAGCAACTGGAATCTCTGGGCGGGTTCGCCCGCTACAAGGACGTGGACGGCGATGGCATTCCGTATCGCACGCTGCCCGGCACCGATCATCCTGCCGCGGCGTATTTTACGCGCGGTTCCGGCCACAACGAAAAGGCACAGTATACGGAACGCCCGGACGATTACGAAAACAATATGCTGCGGCTGGCGCGGAAGTTCGAGACCGCGAAAACGCTGGTTCCGAAGCCGATTGTGGAAGGGAAGGGTCGCCAGAAGGTTGGCATCATCGCGTTTGGCACCAGCCACTTTGCGGTAATGGAAAGCCGCGACCAGTTACAGCGCGAGTCGCAGCTGGGGACCGACTATCTTCGCATTCGCGCCTTTCCGTTTACGCAGGAGATTCACGACTTTGTCGCCCAGCACGAGCGGGTATATGTGATTGAGCAGAATCGCGATGCGCAGATGCTGAGCTTGCTGAAGATCGATCTCGATCCGGCGCAGGTGGTAAAGCTGCGCAGCGTCCTGCACTTCAATGGACTTCCCATCGACGCGCGTTCAATCACCACCGCCATCGCCGCACAAGAAGGAGCAGGCAAGTAGCTATGACGACCACGCCAATTTCCCCCAAGCCAATCAAGACCAACCGCATCGGGCTGCAGATTCTGGATTACCGCGGCGGCAAGACCACGCTGTGCGCCGGGTGCGGCCATAATGCCATCTCTGAGCGCATTACCGAAGCCTTTTACGAGATGGGAATCGAGCCGGAGCGGGTAATGAAGATGAGCGGCATCGGTTGCTCTTCGAAATCGCCGGCCTATTTCATGTCTCGGTCCTTCAGCTTCAACTCCGTACACGGACGCATGCCGTCAGTGGCGACGGGAGCACTGCTGGCCAACAAGACCATGCGGTCGATCGGCATCAGCGGCGACGGCGACACAGCCTCAATCGGCATGGGTCAGTTCGTTCACCTGCTGCGGCGCAACATCCCGATGATTTACATCATTGAAGATAATGGCGTGTATGGACTGACAAAGGGCCAGTTTTCGGCGACCGCTGATGCGGGGTCGACACTGAAGACGGGCGTCGTCAACGACCTGCCGGCCATCGACACCTGCGCGCTGGCGATCCAGATGGGAGCGACGTTTGTGGGGCGTTCTTTTTCCGGTGACAAGAAGCAGCTTTCGGCGATGCTGAAGGCGGCAATTGCTCATCGGGGGACGGCGATGCTGGATGTGATTTCGCCCTGCGTTACGTTCAACGATCACGAGGGCTCGACCAAGAGCTACAAATTCATGCAAGGCCATGAAGAGCCGGTGAGCGAAATTGACTTCGTTCCATATTTCGAAGACATTCAGGTCGAGTACGATCCCGATACAACCGTGGATGTACCTATGCATGATGGCTCCCACATGCGACTGCGCAAGCTGCATGAAGGTTACGATCCCACGGACAAGCCGAACGCCATGAAAATGTTGACGGAAGCGCACGGTCAAGGAGAAGTGCTGACAGGCGTGTTTTACGTAGATACGCACAAGCCGGACTTCACCACAATGCTGAATATGGTGGACGAGCCGCTGGCGACGCTGCCGGAAGAGCGGGTGCGCCCCAGCCGCAAAGTTCTGGCGGAAATCATGGAGTCTTACAGCTAGCGCAGGGCGCTGTTTGGTTTTCGACTGGCCGTTCCTATCAAGTGGCCGTTCCTTCCCGGGAGCGGCCATGTTCGTTTCTTATGTTCTTCGGGACCGGCGAGGACACGAGTCGGACGAGACGATTGCAGGAGCGAGCCTGCTCGTTGAAATTGCAGTTCTCTGTTGCAAATTTCCCCATCCATCCACTTCAGTTTCGCGTCGGCAAGTTAGTATGCTTGCAGCGCGCTGGAACTCATTTTTCTGTAATCTTTGCGGCGAGAAAATACCACGCGGTTTCGGTGCGCAATCGAGCCAGACACAGAATGGATATGCCAGTGAACACAGGATTGATGATAGGAGCAGCGCAGAGAAAACACCGCTGCATCTGGATTGCTGCCGGAGTCGTATGGATTCTGGCGACTGCACTCCATGCGCAAGTCGCAAACAAGGTGGATCCCTTTCTGGGGATTGACGGCGGAGGGAATACGATTCCCGGGCCATCGATGCCGTTTGGCATGATCAAGCCGGGGCCGGACGTGGGAGCCAATTATGCCAATGCGGGCTGGGAGGCGACGGGAGACATCCACGGTTTTAGCCAGACGCATGTGAGTGGGACGGGTGGCGGCCCGAAGTACGGCAACATCCTGGTGCAGCCGACGGTCGGGGCGCCCACGGCGGAAGACGTGGGCTCGGCTCGCGCCGACGAGCGGGGGGAGATCGGCTACTATCGGGTGACCTTGCAGCGGTACGGCATTGATGCGGAGATTACGGCTTCCCGCCGCGCGGCGCTGTATCGATTCACATATCCAGCCGCGCAACAGGCCAACATTCTGATCGATGCCGGCCACATGCTGACTCGCATCAGCAAATCCGGGGAGGGCCAGATCCTGACGGGATCGCAAGTCACGGTGGTATCGCCGACAGAGGTGAGTGGATCGAGCAGCGTGAAAGGTGGATGGAACAAGCAGCCGGTGCCCTACACGGTTTACTTTTACGCCATCAGCGACACGCCGGCGTCAAGCTGGGGCACATGGCGGGATGGACACCTGAATCCCGGCACACAATCGGAGGATGCGGAAGAGGGCAGCAAGACCGGCGCATGGTTGAGCTTCGCGACGCGGCGGGGCCAGCGAGTGGAGTTGAAGATTGGCATTTCCTTTATCAGCGTGGAACAGGCGAAGCGCAATGTGACCAGCGAAATTCCGGATTTCAATTTTGAGCAGGTGCGCGCGGCCGCGGTTGCTGCATGGAACAAGGCGCTGGGGACGGTGGAATTGAAAGGGGCAACGCCGGAGCAGGAGCAGATGTTTTATACGGCCCTTTACCACACCATGCTGATGCCGACGGACCGGACGGGTGAAAACCCGCTGTGGCAATCGAGCGAACCATCCTACGATGATTTCTACGCGATCTGGGATACATTTCGCAGCTCCGGGCCGTTGCTGACGCTGATCGCGCAGCAGCGCGAGATCGACATTGTGCGGTCGCTGGTGGATATCTATCGGCATGAAGGATGGTATCCGGATGCGAGGAGTGGAAACTACACGGGGCGCACGCAGGGCGGAAGCAATGCCGACATGCTGATCGGCGATGCGTACGTGAAGCATCTGCCGGGGATCGATTGGGACGAAGCGTACCAGGGCCTGGTGAAGGATGCCGAAGTTTCTCCTCCGGACGGGCTGAAAGAAGGACGCAGTGATCTGGAGGACTGGAAGAAGCTGGGCTACGTCACGATCGAAGGGACGGACCGGCCTGGGTCGAAGCAGATGGAGTACGCGGCGAACGATTTTGAAGTTGCCCTGGTGGCGCAGGGATTGGGGCACGAAAGCGAGTATCAGAAATATTTGAAGCGATCCGGCAACTGGAAAAATCTGTGGGATCCGGATTTTGAGGCAGGAGGCTTTACGGGATTTATCCGGCCAAGGCATCGGGACGGAAGTTGGGAGCAGGACTTTACCGCGATGAAGAGCGGGAGCTGGGGCGGGGACTCTTTCTACGAAGGGAATTCCTGGACGTATTCGCTATTTGTGCCGCAGGATGTGGCGGGACTGATACAAAAGTGCGGAGGCGATCAGAAATTTGTCGATCGCCTGGACGCATTTTTCGATGTGCCGCGACGGTACGACGTTGGAAATGAACCGGGATTTCTGGCGCCGTATCTCTACATCTGGGCGGGACGGCAGGACAAGACGGCGGAACGGGTGCGCGAGATCATCGCGAAGAGTTATCACACGGGCCGCAAGGGTCTGCCGGGCAATGACGATTCCGGCGCCATGTCGTCGTGGTATGCCTTTGGGGTGATGGGGATCTTTCCGAATGCGGGGCAGGATGTGTATCTGATCGGCAGTCCGGCGATTCCTGAGGTGACGATACATCTGGCCAACGGCAAGACATTCTCGATCGTCGCGAAGAACGTCTCCACCGAAAATCAATACGTTGTCGCGGCGACGCTGAACGGAGTACCGCTCCATCGAGCCTGGTTCCGCAACGAAGATATTCTGCGAGGCGGGCGGCTTGAGTTGACCATGGCGGCAAAGCCGAAGCTATGGGCAACCGGGGAAGCGCCACCGTCCAGTTCGACCACAACCTCCACACAGTGACGGGTGACGGCGGCCGACGCTAGTGCGCGAAATCGACCTCGACCGGAACTGGCTCGGCGGAGTTGGGAAAGCGTATCCGCAATGTGTCTCGATCCATGTCATAGCCCGCGGGATTGAGCGGCTTGCCCGCGACCAGAACACGCGCGGGTTTGCGCCGAGTACGGATGCGCACCACGGCATTGGTGTCCGCAATGCCATCGGCGAGAAAGCTGAATTGTTCTGCGCTGGCTTGTTCCTGGCGGACCCTGCAGGCTGCAGCGATCACGGTGGGAGCGGCGCCGGCAGGCGCGGCATCCAGATCAAGCAATAAAAAGCGCGTGCCTGGAGCGAGCGTGACGCTGGTGAGAACGGGTAATTCGGGGTTGAAGAGATCGACGAAATGGCCATGCAGAACGCGAGGTTGCGCGTTTGGGATCGATTCGTCGAGACCCGCAGCAACGAGGTAGGGGCCGCGCCGCAGCACCAGTGCGTTGGTTTCATTCCATGGCAGATGGACGGCGGAGGCCGCCTGGCGCGCCAGTTTGCGAATCGCGGCATCGCCATCCTGCTGATAGGTCAATGCGGCGGGTGACAACCGCGCCGACACCACCACGCCGCTTCCGACTTTGTAGATTCCAACAGCGTCTTTCGGGAGACCCAGCTGGGCGAAAAGATGCTGGCGCGGAGTTGCATAGGAATAGGGAGACGTGTTCCACCATTCGCGGACCGCGTTGTAAGGATCGTCATCGTTGTCCACGACGACCAGCGCGCCACCGGCACGCACCCATTTGGCGAGGGCGAGGTGGAACTGCGGCGTGGGAGGTTTTTGACCTTCATAGGTGAGCAGCAGCAATTTATATCGGGCCAGGAATCCAGGCGCGGTGGCGCTTTCAATCTGCACCGGCTCGACCGGCAGGCCGCGTTGCAGCAGAGGGAGGGCCAGGCCAAAGAACGAGCCCAGGTTGGCATCGGACGGATTGGGCGCGGCGCGCTCAAACATCATTGTGTCGGAGACCAGCACGCCAACGTTCCGCGTCCCGGAAACTTCCCAGCGAATATTTGCCTGTTTCATATCGCCGAGCGCACTGATGACGGTTTGCAGTTCCGTGGCGTACGGCTGGGGAATTCCAACTTTCTGGATATTGGTTGGCGGCTGGCCGGTGGAGCTCACATCCGCAGGATGCTTGCCGGTGAAAATGCGATCGGGCCACGGCATGATTTCGAAGCGCCAGACTTCAGAGTTCAGAAGGGAGGCGGTGAGCGTGCTCTCCCAGTTGGTTCGATAATCTCTCCAAGTGTGTTGGGGATTGTCCTCGACTGGATCATTCAGGTACCACACGCGGCGACCAGAGGCGCGGACCAAATTCTGCATGGCTCCGTATTCGAGGAACGCGGTGGAGAATGTGCGTTCTTTCAGACGTCCTTCATAAACATTTAATGCCCGCGCGGTCCCGGTCCACACCTGGGCGATGTAGCCGTCCGCACCGACTTCGATCAGGGATGACTCCGGGCTGACGATGTCCCAGTGGGTGTAGTTGACCAGCGAGTGGGTCGCGACATAGCAGGGAATGGTTTCACCGTGGGCGCGGCCGTATTGCTTTACGGAGTCGAAGATCTGGCCGAGGGTTCGGCGATACAGGTAATACTTCAGCTTGGAGGCGCGGTACTGGGCATCGGGAGAGGTGTCGGGCGGGTGCCAATCTTCGCCGTAATAGGATTTCCATTCGCGCTTGAAGTTGTCGGACCAGCCGGTGCCGGCCCAGTATTCCGGCTCTTCGAGATAGATTGCGCCCGCGCCTGCATCCAGGGCCTGCTGCACGCGGGAAGAGAGAAAGTGCCCGTAGGCGGCGTTCGGCGAGATGTAGGGTGTAATCCTGGCCATGTCGCCGTGTAGTCTCAGCTGGCCGTTTTTGAATTGTTGCGCTTCGTCCCAATGACGCTGACCGTCGAATTTGCCATCCAGATAATCCTGGTACGAGCCCCACGCCACGCCGGTCATCACCTGAACCAGATAGCCGTGTTGACGCCAGGAATCCAGGCGCGCGGGCATAGAAGGATCGATGCCGTAGACCATGGCCACGTCGGCATTCAAGTTGACGCGAGGAGACCATGGGCGATTGGACTGGAAGCTTAAGCGCTGCTGGTCGCGTCGCGCGTTTCCATCCTTATCCGCGGCAACGTCCTGAGCAAGGAGCGGAAGCGCGAACAGGAGGAACGCAAACGCCAGCGTCCAGGCAACAGGAATCTTCTTCATTTCTTATTTCTCCACAATTCTTATTTCTCCACGGATCAGAACGGTGAGTCATGGGATTTGCGAGCGCTTCAAATTATCCATGATTGATGAAGAAAATGCAGCTGTTAGCTGGGCAGCCGGAAGGGGTTGCGGTTTGGAGGGAAAGGCAATCATCGCCGGCGATCGATTGGCAGTGATGCCGCTCACAGACCCGCGGTACCAGCGTGCAGTACAAAGAAATTACAAACAGCTGAATCACTTCTATGACGCCTGCGCCACGCCGGAATCAAGTTCCGGCGTGGTGGTAGAGAAAGCCGCAGGAAATGTACCTTTCCCCCGGAACACAGCAGGAGGAAGCATGGCAGTCTACCAAATCCCGCCTCTGCCGTCGGAAGACAAACGTTGGCGGATCGTCAATGGAACCATGCGGCGCCATGGCTATTCTCGCAATGCGCTGATTGAAACTCTGCACACTGTTCAGTCCTCGTTTGGCTTTCTGGATCGTGATTCCATCCAATTTGTAGCGAAGTCGTTGCGAGTGCCGTTGAGCCAGGCCTATGGCGTGGTCACGTTCTACCACTACTTCAGCATGAAGCCGCCGGGGCGGCACACCTGCACCATCTGCACGGGAACGGCCTGCTACATCAAAGGCGCGGACAAGGTGGTGGCTGCAGCGGAGAAGCATCTCCACGTCAAGGTGGGGGAAACGACGCCGGACGGCAATATTTCGCTGACCACGGCGCGCTGTGTCGGCGCTTGCGGGCGCGCCCCGGTGGCGCTAATGGATGGGGACCTGATGGGTCAAATTCAGGCAGCGCAAGTGATTGGGCAGTTCGAAGGATGGACGGCGCATGAACAGTGAAGAACTCCAGCAGATTGCCGATGCCGTGCGGCAGCAACACGACCAATACGATTACGAAGTGAACGTGTGCATGGGCACGGGTTGCTTATCCCAGCACAGCGACAAGGTGAAAGACGCACTGACGAAGGAAGCCGAAGCTTCCGGCAAGCGCTGCCACGTGCGCCGTACAGGCTGCATGGGCCTGTGCGCGGCGGGTCCGCTGGCGCTGGTCGATCCCATCGAGGTGCGCTACGGCCATCTGCAGGAGTCGGATGCAAAGGAAGTAATTGCGAGCCTGGGAGAGAAACCGGTCGCGCGCCTGGAGATGCACCTTGAGAACTATTTTCATGGTCAACAGCATGTCGTGCTGGAGAATTCCGGCCATATCGATCCGGAGAAGATCGACGAATACATTGGCCGCGGGGGATATGCGGCGCTGTTGAAAGCGCTGACGGAAATGGACCCGCAAGGGGTGGTCGATCAGATTGCAAAAAGCGGGCTGCGCGGGCGCGGCGGCGGAGGTTATCCCACCGGGCTGAAGTGGGGCACGGTCGCCAAGGCAGGCGGTTCACCGAAGTATGTGATCTGCAATGGCGACGAGGGCGATCCGGGCGCATTTATGGACCGCAGTGTGCTGGAGAGCGATCCACAGAGGGTGATTGAGGGCATGGCCATTGCTGCCTATGCCGTGGGCGCCAGCAAAGGCTATATGTACGTGCGCGCGGAATATCCGCTGGCTGTGAGCCGGCTCACGACCAGCTTGCGGGAGGCGCGGCGGAGCGGATTTCTGGGCAACAACATTTGTGGCACATCTTTCAGTTTCGATATTGAGATTCGACTGGGCGCGGGCGCGTTTGTCTGCGGCGAGGAAACGGCACTGATTGCTTCGATTGAAGGCAAGCGGGGAATGCCACGTCCCCGGCCGCCCTATCCGGCAGTCTCCGGACTGTGGGACTGCCCCACCTTGATCAACAACGTGGAGACGTTTGCCAATGTCGCACCTATCCTGCGCAACGGTGCGGAATGGTTCGCAGGGATGGGCACGGCGCGCAGCAAGGGAACGAAGGTGTTCGCGCTGACGGGCAAGATCACCAACACGGGCCTGGTTGAGATTCCCATGGGAATGCCGTTGCGCGAGATCATTTTCTCCATCGGCGGAGGGGTTCCGGACGGGCACAAATTCAAGGCGGTGCAGACCGGCGGTCCTTCGGGCGGGTGCCTGCCGGAAGAGCATCTCGATCTGAACATCAGCTACGACGCGTTGATCGGGGCGGGCTCGATGATGGGATCGGGCGGAATGATCATCATGGACGACACTTCCTGCATGGTGAATGTGGCTCGATTCTTCGTGGAGTTCTGCATGACGGAGTCCTGCGGCAAGTGTATTCCGTGCCGCGCAGGCACGGCGCAGATGTTTGGATTGCTGACTAAGATCTGCAATGGAGAGGCGAGCCATCACGACCTGGATTTGCTGATCGATCTATGCGATGTGGTGAAGAACACCAGCCTCTGCGGACTGGGCCAGACGGCGCCGAACCCGGTGTTGAGCACGCTACGCTACTTCCGCGATGAATACCTGGAGCACATCGATCATCACCGCTGCCCCGCGGGGGTTTGTGCCTGTGGTGTGGGAACGCCGGAAACGGAAATGGCCGAGGTGACTGTATGAGCGCATCGGTAGATGTAAAAACACTGGTCATCGATGGCGTGGATGTAAGCGCGCGCCAGGACCAGACGGTTCTGGAGGTGGCCCGGGAGAACAACATTTTCATCCCCACCCTTTGCCACCTGGAAGGCCTGACGGAAGTGGGCGCGTGCCGGTTGTGCCTGGTGGAGATCAAGGGCTCTCCGAAGCTGTTTCCAGCCTGCGTGCTGAAGGTGGCGGAAGGGATGGAGGTCACGACCAACTCCGAGCGGCTGCTGCACTATCGCCAGACGATTCTGGAGCTGTTGTTTGCGGAGCGCAATCATGTCTGCGCGGTCTGCGTGGCGAATGGCAACTGCGAACTGCAGACGATCGCGCAGTCGCAGGGACTGTCTCATGTGCGGCTGCCGTATCGCAACCCGAAGCTGCCCGTGGACCTGTCGCACGAGCGATTTGTCGCCGATCACAACCGCTGCATTCTGTGTACGCGCTGCGTGCGGGTCTGCGCGGAGATCGAAGGCGCTCACGTGTGGGACGTGATGGGACGCGGGATTGACTCCATGGTGATCACCGACCTGAACGATCCCTGGGGCTCTTCCACGTGCACGCGATGCGGAAAGTGCGTGCAGGTATGCCCGACGGGAGCGTTGTTCGATAAGAGCAAAGTGGGTGTCAGTCGTCCTAAGAGTCCGGAATTTCTGCCGTACCTGAACCTGATGCGAGAAGGGCAATGAGCAAAGCGAGATTAGCAACGGCGTGGTTGGATGGCTGCTCCGGCTGTCACATGTCCTTTCTGGATATGGACGAACGGCTGATCGAGCTGAGCAGCGAATTCGACCTGGTGTACAGTCCGCTGGTAGATATCAAGACATTTCCTGAAGCGGTGGACATCACCCTGGTGGAAGGTGCGATCAGCAGCACGGACGATGTGGAGAAGATTTATTTGATCCGCGAGCGCACCCGGATGCTGGTGGTGATGGGCGATTGCGCAGTGACCGGCAATGTTCCGGCGATGCGTAATCCCTTCGGTCCCGAAGCGGTGTTGCGGCGCGCGTACTTTGAGAACGCGGACCTGCAACAGCAGACGCCGTTCGTGGTGGTTCCGAAGCTGCTGGAGAAAGTGCGGCCGGTGCACGAGTTTGTCCGGGTCGACTTGTTTCTGCCGGGATGTCCGCCTTCGGCGGCGACATTCCATACCGTCCTGACGGAGTTGCTGGCCGACAGAATGCCAGACGTAGCCAGCCTGACCCGGTTTGGGGCCTGAGGAGAAACCATGTCGCGAACCATTGTGATTGACCCGGTGACCCGCCTCGAAGGCCATGCCAAGATTACGTTGAAGACCAACGGCGCGGGCGGGGTGGAGGAAGCGTACTTCCATGTAACCCAGGTACGCGGCTTTGAGAAGTTCTGCGAGGGCCGACCGTTCTACGAGATGCCTTCGCTGATGGCGCGGATCTGCGGCATTTGCCCGGTGAGCCATTTGATTGCATCCGCCAAGGCATGTGAGGCGATCCTGGCGGTCGAGATTCCGCCGACGGCAGCAAAGCTGCGGCGTCTGCTGAACCTGGCGCAGATGATCCAGTCGCACGCGCTAAGTTTTTTCTATCTTTCTTCTCCTGACCTCCTTCTGGGGATGGATGCCGACAAGGCGGACCGGCACATTTTCGGCGTGGTGAAGGCGATGCCGGAAGTGGGGCGCGCCGGAGTGCAGCTGCGCCGCTTCGGCCAGCAGATCATTGAAATCCTTGGCAAGAAGCGCATTCATCCGGGATGGGTGGTGCCGGGAGGCGTGACCGAGCCGCTGACGGTCGCCAAGCGTGACCAGATCCTGGCGATGATTCCAGAGTCGTGCGAGAGCATTCTGCTGGCGCTGGGGGCGTACAAGCAAGTTGCGGACAGGTTTCAGGAAGAAGCGGCGGTCTTCGCGAATTTTCCCAGCATGTTTCTTGGCCTGATGCCGCCCGACGGCGGCCTGGAGTTCACAGACGGCACATTGCGGCTGATCGATGCTGCGGGAAATATCGTGGTGGACGGTATGGAGGCTGCCGACTTTGACCAGGAGTTTGGCGAGGCAGTGGAGCCGTACACGTTCATGAAATTTCCTTATTACCGCAAGATGGGATATCCCGACGGTTGTTATCGCGTGGGCCCGCTAGCGCGGCTGAACCTGGTGGAGCATACGGGCACGCCGCGCGCGGATGTCGAGCTGCGCGAGTTCAAAGCGCTGGCCGAGGGTCCAGTGCTGGGATCGTTCTACTACCACTACGCGCGGCTGATCGAGATTCTGCACGGTATTGAGACCATTGAGCGCATTCTGGCGGAGCACGACATTCTCGACACCCATGTACGGTCCACGGCGGGCGTCAACCGGCTGCAGGGCTCGGGCGTCGCGGAGGCACCGCGGGGCACGCTGATGCACCACTACAAAGTGGATGAGAACGGCCAGATCCTGTGGGCGAACCTGGTGATTGCCACCGGCCAAAATAACAGGGCAATGAACCGCGGCATTCTGCAAGTGGCCCAGCATTACGTCGACGGCAATCGTTTGACGGATGGAATGCTGAACCGGGTGGAGGCGGTGATCCGCACCTTTGATCCTTGCCTGAGCTGCTCCACTCACGCCTTTGGCGAGATGCCGATGGAGGTGGAACTGGTGGACCCGGATGGAAAACAGTTGGATACAAGGAGACGCGACGCATGACTTCCGCTTTAATTTTGGCGTGCGGCAACCCACTGCGGGGCGATGATGGCCTCGGTGGCTGGATGGCTGCGCAGGTTCAGGAGAAATTTACCCGCTCCCAGGTTGAGGTGGTGGCGTTGCAGCAGTTCACGCCGGAGCTGGCCGAGCCGATCAGCACGGCCGATACGGTAATCTTTCTCGACTGTTCTGTGAAAACGGAGCCCGGCACGGTCTTATTGCAGCGGATGGAGCCGGCCGAGAAGCTTCCTCGACTGATCACCCACCACATGCAGCCTGCGACCCTGCTGCGGCTGTCGCAGGAGCTGTATGGAAGAATCCCTCGGCAGGCGTATCTCATCACCGTGGGGGGAAAGTCATTCAAGGTAGGAGCGCAGCTGAGCGACGTAGTCCGCGATGCCGCGCCTGAGGTTCTGACGCTGGTTGAAGAGCTGGTGCAGGGCGCAAACACGCTGCGCTGGAATCTGCCAGGGTCGGAACAATTGGTTGCGGAGGAGTCCGAACTGTCGACCGTTTGATAGACTGAGCAGGCGGGCGGGAGTAGCTCAATGGTAGAGTAGCGGCTTCCCAAGCCGTTGGTTGCGGGTTCGATCCCCGTCTCCCGCTCCAGTCGGACATGCCAGTCTTCGCAGCCCTCCATTCTCATCCCTGCTTGCATGCCGTATCATGGCTATGCCAAAAGGGGAGCATCCATTGCACAGGTTCGCTGCTTTTGTTGTTGCGGTAATGCTTGGTTGCGCCGGCGCCCACGGCCAGCGTGTCTCTGGAAATGGCTGGGTGCTGGGGCCGTTTGAGCGTCCCGCAAACAGCGGACCCGTTATCGCGCCCAATCCCGCATCTATTTTTCAGGATCCCATCCGCAACGAACCAGTTCACTGGGAGGCATTGCATGCCTTCAATCCAGCGGCGATTGTGCGGGATGGAAGAATCGACGTCCTGTATCGCGCGGAAGATAATACGGGCGCAATGGAAATCGGCGGCCATACATCTCGATTAGGCCTGGCGGTGAGCGCGGATGGGATCCACTTCACAACCAGACCGACGCCCGTCTTCTTTCCTGCTCACGACTCCCAGATGCAACGAGAATGGCCCGGCGGCACCGAAGATCCGCGCATTGTCGAAACTGCGGATGGAATGTATGTGCTGACGTACACGCAATGGAATGGCAAGATCTGGCGGGTAGGAATTGCGACCTCGCGCGATCTGATTCACTGGACAAAATATGGGCCGGCTTTTGCCGATGTGCAGGGCGGAAAATACGACCATCTGGCGTATAAATCCGCGGGCATCGTAACGCGCCTGTCTGGTGGAAAGTTAGTCGCCGCAAAAATCCACAACAAATACTGGATGTACTGGGGGGAAGTCACGGTTCGCTTGGCGACCTCCGAAGACCTGATCCACTGGACGCCGGTAGAAGGTGCGGACGGAAATCCTGTGGTCGTTCTTGCCCGGCGGCCGGGGCGCTTCGACAGCGCCTTCCCTGAAATGGGACCACCTCCGCTGCTCACAAAGAATGGAATTGTGGTGATCTACAACGGCAAGAATGATTCGAAGGACGGGGATACATCCGTGGGGCCCGGGGCCTATTCCAATGGGCAAGCTCTGTTCAGCACGCAGAATCCAACAAAGCTGCTGGCTCGAATGGATACGCCTTTCTTCCAACCGGAGATGCCGTTTGAAAAGACAGGGCAGTACGCGGCCGGCGACACTTTTGCAGAGGGGTTGGTTTTTTATCGGGGAAAATGGTTCTTGTACTATGGGAGTGCCGACTCGATGGTGGGTGTCGCAATCTCAACCGACAGCAATCCTGCACTGAATTCGGACGCGTGGTCGTCAAAACCCTAATTGTATTGCGCGAGGGAAAAATCCCACTTCGCGCCACCCGCATTTCTTTTACTCTTACCTGGAAATGAGATACAAAGCTGGATGCAGAGAGTTTTGGCCGCGCCCATCGTTTGCTTCGTTGTGCTGTTTCTTGCCCAAACTTGCTGCGTTGCGCAGGGCGATCGCTCGGGCCTGACCGGAACCGTGCGAGACAGTGCGGGACTGCGTGTTGCGGGCGCGAAGATTACGGCGGTCCAGACCGCAACGGGCCTGGTGCGGGAGACGGTGTCCTCTGCCAGCGGAACATATGATATTCCGGCGCTGTCAATTGGGCTGTATCGTGTGACCTGCTCTGCGCCCGGCTTCCAGGAGTTCGTCGTCGACAACCTGGAGCAGACGGTGGGGCATACGGGGACGCTCGACATCACGCTGGCGGTTGTCGGTGTCAAGCAGCAGGTGAATGTGTCCGGCGTGACCTGGCAGCTGGACGAGACCTCCGCCGCGCTGGGCGCCAGCATCCAGCCGGAGCAAGTCAAGCAGCTACCGCTCAATGGCAGAAACTGGTCGACTCTTACGGCGCTTGTGCCGGGTGCGGTGGACACGGGCGGGAGCAACCAGCGCACCATTCGCTTTGCCGGGCGCGGCCTGGACGACAACAACTTCACGTATGACGGAATCGACGCGACCAACATTGTGAATCAAGCGCAGCAGCCCTTTGTCCGGCTGGCCATTCCGATCGATGCCATCCAGGAGTTCCGCATCGACACGATGCTGTTCACCGCGGAGAACGGAAGCACGCCGGGAGGCCAGGTGGCGGTGGTGTCAAGGTCGGGCTCGAACGATCTGCATGGCGGCGTGTTTGAATTTCTACGCAACGACATTTTTGACGCGCGCGAGCCCATCGATACGCTCAACCCGCAGAAACCTCCCTTTCGCCTAAACCAGTTCGGCGGCAGCCTTGGCGGCCCGATCATGCACGACCGAACTTTTTTCTATTTTGCGTACGAGGGCCTGCGCCAGACCCTGGGTCAAACACTGCCCGGCTTCGTACCGACCAACGCGTTCCGCGCTCAGGTAGCTCTGGCAAGTCCGGCATTGATCCCGGTGCTCGACGCATATCCGGAAGGACAGTTTCCGGTGGCGGGCAGCACGCAGGTCGCGGAGTTTATCGGCTCGGGCCATCAGCTGGATCACGAGGACTCGGCAATGCTGCGGCTGGATCAGCATTTTTCCGCCAAGGACTCCGCTTATCTGCGCTTCAACTTTGACGCTGCACTGAGCGATGTGCCGCTGGCCGAAGGCGGCAGCTACCTGAATGACAAACAACAGATCACTTCGCGGCCGGTCAACGGCGAACTCGAGTGGATGCACATCTTCTCGTCGAGCCTGATGAACGAACTGAAATTCGGCTTCAATCGCGGCAACGTATATACCACCAACCAGAGTGCGCTCGACACGCCGTTCGCCGTCTCCGTCTCCGGCTTCACCACTCTGGCCAACAATGAATACAAGATCGGCGTCGGCAACTCATATTCCTACATTGACAACCTGACCATGGTTCGCGGCAATCATCTGCTGAAGTTTGGCGCAGAGGTGCGACGCATCCAGCTGAACCAGGGAAATACTTCGAACGGGACGGTCTCGTTTTCTTCGACTGCAAATTTTCTGGTGAATTCGGTCAGCTCCGCGACCTATGCAGCAGAGCTACCGGTGAATGGATTGCGCAAGACGGAGGTCTATTCGTACGCCGAGGACGAGTGGAAGCTGCGGCCAAATCTCACCCTGAATCTTGGAGTGCGCTACAGCTTCTACAATATTTTTCATGAGGTCAACGGCAAAGCCATTCCATTCGACTTTGCGAGCTGCGGGCCGGTGGGATTCTGCGGCGCCGGGGCCAGCTTCGGCAATCCCAACACGCTCGACATCGATCCGCGGGTGTCGGTTGCCTGGGCGCCCACGCGCTTTCATGGAGCGACGGTGATCCGAAGCGGCTTTGGCCTGTATCACGGCGATGGACAGCTGGACGACCAGAATCTTCCCATCAGCAATGAAGTTGGCCGCTACTCGCTCACCGCGAAGACGATTCCCGATCTCTCCTATCCTGTGACGCCATTCCTGAATGGGCCGGGGACGGTTTCTCCCAGGGACATGGATCGCAACCGGAAAGACATGTATGTCAGCCAGTGGGGGCTTTCGGTGCAGCAGGCGCTGCCGCACGCGCTGGTGGGCACCCTGTCGTACGTGGGCAGCAAGGGAACCAACCTGCTGACTACTTCCTACATTAACCTGATCAATCCAGCGACTGGTTTGCGCCAGTATGCGAACTTCGGCCAGGTGGAGTGGCGGGGAAACATCAACAACAGTTCGTACCAGGGGTTGGTGGCGAGCTTGCAACGCAGTTTCACCCATGGGCTGCTGCTCTCGGCGAACTATGTCTACTCGCATGAGATCGACCAGGACTCGGCGGGTGGCGGCGACGCGGATTTTCCGCAGAACCCAGCGTGTCTCTCCTGCGAACGCGCCTCGGGAGATTATGACGTGCGGCACGTGTTCACGGCGAACAGCGTGTATCAGCTTCCGTTTGGCCCGGGCATGCCCTTTCTTTCGCAGCCCGGTGTGGCCAGCGCGATCCTTGGCCGCTGGAGCATGCAGAGCATTTTCACGGCGCGATCGGGTCTGCCGATCAATGTGACGGAAGATCGCTCCAGCACTTCGGTGGCCACGGGATACACCACGAATCAGCGTCCGAATCGCGTGCCTGGAGTGTCGCTGACACCGCCCGGCGGAAAGGGAATTCAGGACTGGATCAATCCCGCTGCCTTCGCGCTGGTGACGGGTTCAGGGTATGGCAATGCTCCAAGGAACATCGGCCGCGGTCCGGATCTTTGGCAGTTCGATCTTGGGTTGGCGAAATACATTCCGCTGACCCGACGGATGCAGCTGGAGTTCCGTAGCGAGTTTTTTAACCTGTTTAACCGCGCACAATACGGCCAGCCGCTGGCCGACCTATCGAGCCCTACCTTTGGGCAGATCGTGAGCACCGTCAACACCGGGCCGGTGGGGACAGGAACGCCGCGCCAGATTCAGTTCGCCCTGCGTCTGCAGTTTTAGGCGGAAAGACAAGGTCTCTGCGCCCAATTCGCGGGTCGTGCGATTGGACCGTCCCGGCTGGATGTGTTCATCGGATTGCGACTTGCAGGCAGAGCGGGATTCTGAGCGCCCCCAGCACAGACCTGAAACGCGACACGATGCCATGCATCTGGATACAACCTGTTCTCAACAGGTTTCCAGCGTGTCGAAACTTCTGTTGACCGCCTTGCGTGGCAGAGGCTAGGATGGCTCACAGATTCGAGCAAGCTATCGCGGTCCGCACTTTTCGCCTGGTCGGACTGACGGAAGAATCCGGTACTTGAAGAATTTGCCTGCGCAGAAGGCCTGGAAACGATCCAGGCCAGATTGGGAGACTTGCATGAGTCAGTCCTTCGTTGTAGGGATCGGAGGCGCCGCCGGTCAGGGGGTGGCCACGCCCGGCGACATTTTTGCCAAGATATTCAGCCGGCGCGGGCTCCACTTGAATGCGTATAACGCTTATCAATCCATCATTCGCGGCGGTCATACTTTCCTGACAATTCGGACGGGTCCGCAGAAAATTTCTAATACCGGCGATCATCTCGACCTGCTGATACCTCTCAATCAAGACACCATGGATCGTCATCTTCGGCTGCTGACTGCCGGAGGCGCGTGCCTGTACAACGCGGACCTGATTCAGCCAGGCACTCCCGCAGCGGGAGTGCAGCTGTGCCCCATGCCAGTGTCGAAGATGGCGGATATTACCCGCAACAAGGTGGGGCAAAACACGATCGCCATCGGCGCCGCCGTTAACATGATGGGCATTGGATTTTCGGTGCTGGAGGGTGTGCTCGCCGAACAGTTCCGCAAAAAAGAGCAGGCGGTAATTGATGAGAATGTTCATCTTGCCCGCACCGGGTATGACTATGCCAGCAAGAATTTCCAGGCCTTGGCGTGGCCGCTGCCGATGACAGACGCCCGCTATGCGGTGCTGAGCGGCAACGTCGCGATGGCGATGGGGGGCGCGGCAGCAGGGGTGAAATTTTACTCGGCGTATCCCATGAGTCCGGCGACGGGGGTGCTGCACTGGATGGCTTCGCACGCGCGCCAGGCGGAAATCATGGTGCGCCAGGTGGAGGATGAGATTGGCGTGGTGACGATGGCGATTGGCGCGGCGCATGCGGGGGTTCGCGCCATGTGCGCCACCTCCGGCGGAGGATTCGCGCTGATGAGCGAGGGCATGGGACTGTCGGCACAGGCGGAAATCCCGATCGTAGTGATTGATTGCCAGCGCGCGGGCCCGTCGACCGGCGTACCAACAAAAACCGAGCAGGGAGATCTCTGGCAGATGCTAGGCGCGGGTTTTGGCGACTACCCCAAGGTGATTGCCGCTCCGCTCGACATAGCCGATTGTTTCAAGCTGATTCCGGAGATGTTCAACCTTACCGACCGCTTCCAATGTCCCGGCATCGTGCTGTGCGATCTTCTGCTGTCGGAAGGTCGCCTGAGTGTCGATCCAAAGGAACTTGATTTCAATCCGGTGATCGATCGCGGCGAAATGATCACCTCGAACGGGACCGGGGACCACGAACCGTACAAGCGTTACAAGATCACCGAGAGCGGAGTCTCTCCGCGGGCGATTCCCGGGCTACCTGGTTACACCCACGTTGTCTCCAGCGACGAACACGATGAAGATGGGGTGCTGATCAGCGACGAGTACACGAACGCGGGCAAGCGCCGAGCGATGATGGAAAAACGCATGCGCAAGATGGACGGCATTGCGGCAGCGGTTCCGCCGCCGAAACTGCATGGTCCCGCGGATGCCGACGTGACGTTGATTGGATGGGGCTCGACGCACGGCGTGATCCATGAGGCGTGCGAATTGCTGCGTGAGGCAGGGATCTCTGCCAATCATCTGGCAGTGCGGTGGCTGGTGCCGCTGCATGGGGACGAGATCCTCGATCTGCTGCGAGACGCGCGGCACACGATTATTGTGGAGAACAATTTCAGTGGCCAATTTGCCCGCTATCTTCGCAGTGAGACGAGCTTTGTGCCGGATGGAAACATTCGTAAGTACGACGGCGAACCTTTCGCGCCGCACCACATTGTGGAAGCGGTCAAGGAGCAGCTTGCGGGCAAGACGAAGTTGTCGGTGCCGGTGCACGAAGTGATGGTGTAGACAGAGATTTTAGAGAACGCCGAGTCGGCGCACACAACAATTGCTTCTGGTAAAAGGAGAACCGAACCATGGCGACGGAAACTGTAGTGGCTCCCAAAGCAATCACAATGGCGGATTACAAGGGGAGAGTTGATCCCGACTGGTGCCCGGGCTGCGGCGATTTCGGTGTGCTGGCAGCGGTGCAAAAGGCGTTGGTCGAGCTGCAGATCCCGAAACATGAGGTGGCCACGATCAGCGGCATTGGGTGCTCCTCCAATTTTCCCGGCTTCATTGAAACCTATGGCATGCACACCCTGCACGGCCGTTCTTTGCCGGTGGCAACGGGGATGAAGCTGGCGAACCACGCCATGACGGTGCTGGTGACGGGCGGGGACGGAGACGGATTCGGCATCGGCTGCAACCACTTCGTCCATACGATTCGGCGCAATGTCGATTTGACTTACATCGTAATGGACAACCAGATTTATGGGCTGACCACTGGGCAGACCTCGCCTACCAGCCGGATCGGCATGAAAACGAAAAGCATGCCGTACGGAAATATCGAGTCGCCGCTAAGTCCGGTTGCGCTGGCGCTGGCCGCTGGGGCGACGTTTGTCGCGCGCGGATTCAGCGGCGACCAGAAGCACCTGACCGAACTGATCAAGCTGGGCATCGAGCACAAAGGATTCTCATTCATCGACGTCTTCAGTCCGTGCGTGACTTACAACCACGACAACACGTTCCAGTGGTTCCGGCCGAGGGTGAAGAAGCTCGAAGACAATCCCGCGTACGATTCAAGCGACTGGGCAGCGGCCATGGAGAAATCGGTGATCTGGGGAGAAGAGATTCCGATCGGCAAATTTTTCGAGAGGACTGATCTGCCGACATTGCATGGCGCCGAGCCGGTGTTGAATCAAGGGCCGCTCGTCCACCAGAACAACCGCATTCCCGCTGAGATTGCGCAGCGTTTTGTTGAGGAATTGATGTAGCGCTCGCCCGGGCAGGAAAGAAACCCAGGACTATGCGACTACGTGCGCTGCCTCAAGTCTGCGCACAACACGCTGCCGGCCAAGGCAGAGCATGACCGCAAACAAGCTGGGCGCA
This sequence comes from uncultured Acidobacteriota bacterium, assembly GCA_963756315.1. Taxonomy (GTDB): domain Bacteria; phylum Acidobacteriota; class Terriglobia; order Terriglobales; family Acidobacteriaceae; genus JAKAAZ01. The sequence continues at coordinate 298,006 of CAVWNI010000008.1, read as the reverse complement.
ACGGCCTGGCCGGTGAGCAGGACACGTGCTCCGTTGATGAGCGCTCCGGCTTTAGTGCCTTTTTCTGCCGCGAAGGCGCGTAGCAACTTTTCCGTCGACTCCTCTGTAAAATCCTCGAGGGCTGCATATCGGTGACCGAGCTCGGCCAGTAGCTGGCGCACTATGGCGTCGGAGAGATATTTTTTGGTCGCCGCTTCGTCCATCGGAAAATCGTCGCCGAAATACGCCAGAAACGCGGAAGAAAAGTCTTTCAGGTTGCGGGCTCGGGGCTGCAGCAGTGCGATAGCCGCGAGGATTTCTTCGCGGCTGCGCGACGGCCGGTAGTCGACCTGGCGCCACTCCTCCTCAATCAGCGGAAGCAGGCGCGCTGGTTCGTAGGCGCGGATATATTCCGTGTTGTACCAGGCGAGCTTCTCGTTGTTAAAGACGGCGTTCGAGTGGGCAATTCCGCTGAGCGAAAACATCTGGATCAACTCGTCGGTGGAGAAGATTTCGCGGTCGGGACCGTCGGGCCGCCTGGCCGCGTCGCCCGGACTCCAGCCCAGCAAGGCGAGAAAATTCCGGAACGCCTCGGGGACGATGCCCATTTCCTTATATGCCATGACACTGGTGGCGCCATGGCGTTTGGAGAGGCGGGTTTTGTCCGGGCCGAGAATTAACGGCAAGTGGGCAAAAACAGGCAGGGAAGCGCCTAAAGCCTGATACAGCAGGACCTGTTTGGGAGTGTTGGAGAGGTGATCCGCGCCGCGAATGATGTGTGTCATTCGCATATCCAGATCGTCGACCACCACGCTCAAGTGGTAGGTTGGGATGCCGTCGGAGCGCAGCAGAACGAAATCTTCCAGTTCCGCGTTGGCAAATTCCATGGGGCCGAACACGGCGTCGTCAAACGCTGTGATGCCTTCGCGAGGAACCATGAAGCGGAGAACAGCTCGCTCTCCCCGGTCAAGGCGCGTTCTGGCGTCTGCCCGGGAAATGTCTCTGCAGCGGCCGTCGTAACGAGGGACGGTTCCGGCTTCTGCGGCCGAGGCGCGTCGCAGTTCCAGCTCTTCGCGGGTGCAGAAGCAATGGTAGGCGTGCCCGGTCTCGAGCAGCGTGGCGGCAGCCGTGGTGTAGAGATCCAGGCGCTGAGATTGATAGAAGGGACCCTCATCCCAATCCATGCCGAGCCAGCGCAGACCTTCCAGGATACCGGTAACCATGTCGGCGGAGGATCGTTCGAAATCAGTATCTTCAATGCGAAGCACGAACGCACCGCCGGCATGACGTGCAAACAGCCAGCTGAACAGGGCTGTTCGCGCTCCGCCCACGTGCAGAAAGCCGGTGGGGGAAGGGGCAAAACGGACGCGAGTCAAAGCAGGAGACGTCTCGATTGGATGGAAGGTCAAGCTCTTATCCTAGAGCATTCGCGTGAATAGCGACACTCAGTCGCGGTGGTCGTCGCGAGCGTAAAAATGAGCCCCAGCTTGCGCCAGGGCTCGGATGGGAGTGTTAACAGCGGGGAACACCTTTAGAAAATACGGTAGGACACACCAGCCGAATAGACCCAAGGGGTTAGCCCGGTAGGCGGGAAGTCCCAATGTTGATACTCAAAGTCGGCGGGACGAATGGTGATGCGATCCGTGAGATGGTAATCCAAGCCGCCGCCGCCCGCGAAGGTCGTATAAGTGTAGAACTGGTTGGAAATGAAGTTCGGATAGTGAAACCGACTTCCTCCGATGAGAAATTTACCGTATGGGAGCCACCGACGACCGACCTGGTAGGTGACACGGGGGCCTCCGAGGAAGTTTTGCTCTTTAATCCCAGTTCCAGAGCTTGAATCTGTAAGGAAATTCAGGAAACGCATTTCACCTTCGACTCCGACGCCAACGCTGCGCCATACACGATAGTTAAAGTCCGCATATGCGCCGGGTCCAAAGGCATGCCGTTGACCGTAATCTGTCTGGCCGTAGGAGAAATAACCTCCTGCGGTAATGGTGGCTAGCTTGGGCGTGACAGGTGATACAGCCTGCGCGTGCAGGAAGACCGGGCAAAGCAAGAAGAGTAGCCCACCAAAAAACTTGTTTCCCACCGTAAATCCTCCCCAAATCAAATTAATTCAAGTGTCTAGAGGCAGATGCCAATCTGTCGTCTGCCTCTAGATTGTATTCGACTTCACTGTTTAGATGTATTGTCGCCCGGGGAGGCTGCTCCAGTCGATACCGGAATTGGGGCTTCCTGGCCGTAGGGGCGCAACCGGAAGAATACAGGCGTCAATTCAAACGGCATCTTGTCGCTTGGACTGAGCACTGCTACAGGCCTGGAGTTGAGCTGTTCAACAGTATCATTCCAGGAATCGACGCGGAGGTGGCTTCCCAACGGCAGGGCAGCAATTTGCCGGACGTTGGCCATATCGAGTTTCGGAGCCCGGGTGACGAGCGAACTCATCCAGACTTGATCGTCGGTGGTTGTGGTGAACAGAGAGTCGCCAAGCTGTGGCTGCATCAGGCTGGGGAGAACCTTGGCGCGAGCCAGCAACATTTTGTAGTAGAGACCAGCGTTGCCCAGCTTGTCCTTATACGGAGAGTTCTCGAGGATTTCCAGCGCTTTCTTGGCGGCGGCCTGATTTTCCGCGTCGCTATGGTGCAGCGGCACTCTGCGGATGGTGGCCTGGTCGGCAAACATCAGGTTGTCGGGGAAGGCGAATTCGGTATCGATTTTATGACCCAACTGGAGGTGAGCCAGCTGGAATGCGAGTACCGAAGCCAGGTCTTCCTCGTAGGGAAGGGTATCGATGAGGCCTTTGCTGAGTACGATGGTATTGCCAATGGTCAGCGATTCCAGAGGGGCGGTGAGCAGGACACGGCAATGAACCGGCTCCGCCAAGGTGATGTTGTTGGTCACGATCAGGTTGTTGGTGACCTGTTCCAGGACCTTGTCAAAGCTGCTCGGGCCCGCCAGAAGTCCAGCTTGAAAGAGGCGGTCGAGAATGTTTTGTTCAGCCTGCTCGGACCACATGCGGGAAGCCTGCAGAGGGCTGACATCCTGGGCGCTCTCGCTGGCGTCGCTTACAGCATCGATCTGTACAGTCGCATTGGTGCTGCTGGAAGCGGGCTGGCGTAGGGAGTAGCCCCAGATCCAGGTCTGGGCGCGGAAGAAGCCGGCCTGATCGGCGACGATCCCGGGGCCGTGTTCTTCGGCATAAACAGCGGTGGGCAGCCATAAGCCAGGCTGAACATTGGTGCGCCAGCTGTCGAAGTGATAGTAAACCTCGCGGCCATTGCGGCTGGTGTAGGTGCCGCTGAAGCGAACGATGTTGCCGCCGGTATCCTCAATCCAGACGCGACCGATGAAGCGGCCGGTGCCCGATCCAGGCTTCGGCGTCACGTCAAACAGGTCGGTACGGATGTCACCGAGGAATTCGCGACGGACGAACTGAAAGTCATAATGCTGGCGGTCGAAGTGATTGGCGTCGAGCAGGAGCATTTGCACAAAGCCCTGGGCGACGTATTCGATCTTGAATGCCTTGGTCAGTCCGTTGACGAACATGACCGAGCCCTTGTAGGCAGTCTTCTTGCTACCCGCTTCCTGGTAGCGATTGTCTTCGATCACTTTGCCAAAGTCCACGCGGCCAAGGAAGTAGTGATCCTCTGTGGGCACGGCGCTCAATTGAGTGTCGGGCTTAAAGTCCTGAATATAGGTTTCGACCACTGGCGTGCGCTGCTGCAGCGCCAACAGGACACCCTTTTCGTGTCCGGATGCCTGGTCGATCAGGTGGACCATTTCATTGGTCAATTTACCCGTTTGCTGGGCATCTTTTTTTTGCCGGGCCGAGGCAGGGAGAGTAACGGACACCAACAGCAGGAGGGCCAGTCCGCTGTTGAGTGAACTTAGAGGGATAAGTTTTGGAAATCGCATCATTGTGTTCCTTAGGTTACTTAAGTTTAAGTTGGTGAGTCCACAATTACGCTAGCTGGGAGCCGATCCCATCATACGTGAACAATCTAGGTTCATTTTGAAAAAGTTCACTATGGTAATTCCCTATGTTACGTAAGTTTCAACACCGCGGTGCAGAATTACGCAAGCTGGAAATCGATCCGATAATATGTGGTGATGTCCACCGGCTTGCCGTCGCGAGTTGCGGGCTTGAACTGAGTTTCCTCGGCCACGCGAATCGCCTGCTCGTCCAACCCATGGCCTAGTCCGCGCACCACTCGAATGACGTGGCAGCGTCCATCAGCAGAGAAGCGGACTTCCAGGACAACGTCGCCCTGAATTTTGAGCTCTTTTGCCTCAGGAGTGTACTCCGGCTTGGGGTGAGAGATGACTTCCACGGTGGTGGCATTGTTGCCAGTATTGGCAACCATCACCTTGGGAGCGGCTGCAGTCGTATCCTGGAAGCCGCCAACCTTTGCGGTTCCGCGGGGACCGGTTCCGGTGCCGCCTGCAACTCCGTCAGAGAATCCGACAGAAGCAACCTTGCCGTGACCCGAGCCGCCCGGAACACCGTGGGCGTAACCGGAGCCAAAGTCGACGCCGCCGACTTTGCCCTTGCGAGCTGAGCCGGCTCCCGACGCATCGCCGATCGCGCTGGAGAAGCTGCCGTAGGCAGCGACGGTGGCGGGCCGGTTGGCACCCGGATTTGGATGCACGCCTTCAGGATCGCCAAATCCACCGGTCTTGGTGGAGGTCTGTCCCATGTTGTTGGCGACCTCGGTAGGAATATTGGTGTGGAACATGCCGACCTTAGGCTGCGGCGGCAACGCAACCGAGTCCGGCCGGTAAGGCGGGAGCACGGGAGCGTTCATGTTATTCAACCGCACCCGCGCCATTTTCGGCTGATTCTCCGGGGTCGGTCGATTGAACGTGATTTTTGGCGCAATCCGGTTCAGCAAATCCGGTGTTGGCGGAACAATGGGAACGCGCGTGTGAATGACCGGGCGCACTGGCTTCACCGGGGTAATGGGAAGCAGCAGGTCGGTTTCGATCACAGGTTTTTCGACTACCTTGTGCACCATGAAAATGGACAGCAGAAGTACCAGTGCAATTGCCGAAGCGTTGACGACCAGGCTAACGACAAATGACTTGTTTCTTCCCTCAGGTTCCGGCAGCAGCCCGAATGTAGCTACCGGTCGAGTGGAAGTAGTGCGTTCCCGATCTCTCGATCGGCGGGGGGGGAGTTCGGTATCGGGCCGAACTGAATGTTCTCTGCGTTCTCTCGTCGCAAAACTTGTCATACCGCTTTTACCTCAACACGCTCAATCGTCGCTTCATTCAGAGTGTGGTTCAATGTCGCTTCTCGGGGCCGGCACAACCGGTTGGCTGGTCCAGGCAAATTCAAAATTACCGACACCGAATCGAAACATACCAGTAAATATTTTCGTCAACCGAAGCAGAGAAAAAAGAAGTTCGAAATCGGGTTAAGTCTCTGCCAACAATTCGAGCAGTTATCGTTTTAGGATGCCAACATCTGCAAATGAGTACAGTTTTCCAGCGACAGAAGTGCAATAGGTCCGCACCTCAGGCTGCTCATCGCCCAACTTTCGTGGCCGACAAATCGGCCGCCTGGCTCCCGGTAGATTGGCTATGTTTGCCACTGAGTATGCCACAATTTAGAAATTTTCAAATGAAATTTCGCATATCTACCTGAGCCGGGTATCGTTAGATTAACCACTGGGGGACCCGGCACCACGTCGAAATATGCAACCTCGTGCTTACGGCCTATCATCAAGTAGCAGGATAGAGCCGATCCTCCCCGCTGAAGATACGCAGCAGCGGAGCGAAACGGCCTCCTTCCTCAATCTCCAGCCAACCTAAAGAAGTCGACATTGCTGCCTGAGAAGCCAGGCCGGGCAATATCATTGACCCGAAAGGAGATGACCGAATTGAATGCACTCATCACTGGCGGTGCCGGCTATATAGGAGGCACTGTCGCTCATCTGCTGATAGAAGCGGGACATTGTGTCGTGGTATATGACAATCTTTCCCATTCCCAACGTCTCTCGGTACCGGCAGGTTCGGTGTTCATCGAAGGGGAAGTCGGCGACCGTAGTCGATTGGAGGCCGCTCTTCGAGGTCATCAAATTGATGCTGTCCTGCATTTTGCCGCGCTGATTGAAGCCGGTGAAAGTATGCAGTGTCCTGAGAAGTATTTTAGCAATAATACGGCGTCGACGTTAATTCTTTTTCAGGCGATGCTGGCGGCGGGCGTCAAGCGGCTAGTTTTCTCTTCAACAGCTGCAGTCTACGGCGAGCCGGAAACCACGCCGATTGTGGAAGACGCTGCGCTGCGCCCGACGAATCCCTACGGTGAATCCAAGCTGCTGGTGGAGCAGATGCTGGGCTGGCTGCAGCGCATCCACGGGCTACGATACGCGAGCCTGCGCTACTTTAATGTTGCCGGAGCGATTGCGGGCCGAGGTGAAGCCCATGAGCCGGAGTCGCACTTGATCCCGCTGGTGCTGGACGTGGCTCTGGGCCGCAGAAAGAGTATTCGCATTTACGGGACCGATTACCCCACGCCAGACGGCACCTGTATCCGCGACTATATTCACGTGCGCGATCTGGCAGATGCCCATCTGCTGGCACTGGCGGCACTGGAGAACGCGAGAGCGCATGATTTATAACCTCGGCAACGGGCAAGGCTTTTCGGTGCGCCAGATTATCGAGGCAGCGCGTCGAGTGACGGGACATCCGATTCCGGTGGAAGAGTGCCCGCCGCGAGCTGGAGACCCGGCGATCCTGGTGGCAAGCTCGGAGAAGATCGCGCGCGAGCTGGGCTGGCATCCTCGCCGCAGCGGCGTCGATGAGATCATCGCCGATGCGTGGAGGTGGCACCAGATGCGATACGGTGCCGGAGGGCGCTAAGTCGCCTCCTAGAGTGAGGCAGGGACCCTTTCACGGCCCGAGATTGAGGATTTGTGCGTCCAATCAACAGGCGGGCGGCGCGATGAAAATTGGGTAAATTTGTTGCGCGTCTAAAGCTATGGAGAAGGGGTCTAGAATATTGTGCGTCAGTTCGCTGTCTCCTGGAGCGTACGGGGTGGCAGCGGCCAATGGAGGAGTACGGAAATGAAACGCGGCGCGAGTGCGGTTCTAGTAGCGACATTGATATGGGTGGGGATGGGATGCGTCTCGTCTGCCATGGGACAGTCGGAGAATTCTGCAGGGCAGGCGCAGTTGGTCGTGACGGCGAATGCGAAGTCGGGCACAGCTCAGCCTCTTTCGCAAAACGATATTGCAGTGAAACTGAAAAACCGCCCGGCAGACATTGTGGGCTGGACGCCATTTGCCGGCTCGAACGAGAATCTGCAGCTGGTGTTTCTCTTCGACGACTCCTCGCACATGTCTCTGACGCAACAGATTCCGCCGCTGAGAAAATTCATTGAGGCGCTTCCGCCCTCAGCAGCTGTAGGGATTGCGTACATGCAGCACGGACAAGCGCTCATGCGAGGTCCGATGACGACGGATCACGTCCAGGCGGCGAACTCATTGCGTGTGACCCTGGGGATACCCGGCATCAGCGGCAGCCCGTACTATTGCCTGTCAGATCTTGCCAAGCATTGGCCGTCGAAAGAAGCGAGTCCGCGGCGCGTCGTTTTTATGGTGACGAACGGGGAAGATCCGTATTACCACGGAGGCGGTCTGCAGGATCCCTACGTACGGACCGCGATTGAAGATTCGCAGAAAGCGGGGCTACTGGTGTATTCCATCTACTTCGCCGATCGGGGTCGCATGAACCGAACGTACGGCGGGGTCATTGTAGGACAAAACTACCTGCTGCAAACGGCCGACGGCACTGGCGGGGAATTTTACAGCCTCGGACTCGATAGTCCGGTTTCCTTCGACCCTTTTTTGGCGGAGTTTCGTCAGTCCCTGGACAGCCAGTATTTGCTGACTCTCGCGACGCCTGACACAGGATTTCTCGACGTGAGTGTCAAATCCAAAGTCGCGGGCGTCAAACTTGTAGCTCCCAAGGCAATCTATATAAGCAAGAGAAAGTGATCCATCGCTGAACGGATCACGGAAGGCGTGCGGGGTTGAGTCACGGAGGAACGATGATGAGGAATCGGATCGCCAGTTCAGTCCTTGTTGCGGCCATGCTCGGGGTCGGCGTGGGAACTGCATCTCGCGCCCTGGGGCAGTCCGAGATTCGCCCGGCGGAAGCGCAATTGGTGGTCACCGTGACCGGCAAGAAATCCCGCCCCGCTCCGCCGCTACAGCAGAGTGATCTTGTCGTGAAGGTAAGAAATCGTCCAGCCGACATTACGGGTTGGACGCCGCTGAAGGGATCGAATGCCGACTTGCAGTTGGTATTTCTCTTTGACGAGTCGGCAAGATCCTATCTGTCTCTGCAGATTCCCACGTTGACCAAGTTCATCGAATCGCTGCCACAGTCGGTTGCAGTTGGCATTGCGTATATGGGCAACGGAAGGGCGATCATGACGGGGCCGCTGACGACCGATCATGCGCTGGCGGCAAAGTCTCTGCGGATTACGAATGGAATTCCAGGAATCAGCGGGAGCCCCTACTTTTGCTTGTCGAATCTGGCGAAGAACTGGCCTTCCAAGGAAAGAGTTCCGCGGCGCGTCGTCTTCATGGTGACCAACGGCGTGGATCCGTATTATGGCTCGGCGGATCTGCAGGATCCCTATGTAGGCGCCGCAATCAAAGATGCGCAGCAGGCCGGGTTGCTGGTGTATTCCATGTATTTTGCGAATCGCGGTATGGGGAATCGCAACGACTTCAGGATTCTTGCCGGGCAAAGCTACCTGTTGCGTGTTGCCAATGAAACCGGCGGTGATTTCTACAGCCTGGCCTTTTCGTCTCCCATCTCCTTCGAGCCGTATCTGCAGCAATTCGACCAATCTCTGAACAGCCAATATCTGCTGACACTGGCGGTCGAGCAGCCGGGATGGCAACAAGTGAGCGTCAAGTCCAAAAGGCCGGACGTGAAACTGTCTGCTCCGGCTGCGGTTTATATCGCAAAGAGTCAGTAGCTGGTTCATGAGGGGGGTGGGAATCTCAGCGATTCCATTCCCCGGAGTCTAGCGGTGGGTCAGAGCCAGCACCAGCACGGCCATGGCCAATGCCGGCGGCATGACGAGGACGCCGACGCGCAGGAAACGCGGGGCGCCCACTTGAATTTTTTCGCGTCGCAGCGCGATGAGCCACAAGATCGTGGCCAGCGATCCAGTCACGGACAGATTCGGGCCCAGGTCAATGCCCAGGAGAACGGCGGCGTGGATGACGCGAGTGCCGTGGGCAGCCTGGACCGCAGCGGCTCCGATGAGGCCCATGGGCAGATTGTTGATCAGGTTGGCGGCGATAGCGAAGCTGAAAGCAACCGCACCCAGACCCGCGATGGGCGGATAGGTGGCTGCCTTCTGCAACGCGTGGGTGGAGAGCGGCAGGGCTCCAGCTGCCTGCAAAGCCGCCACCAGAACAAACAGGCCCGCCACCAGTGGGATCACACTCCAAGAAATGTGCCGCAAAGCCGCTGCCATCACGCGAAGCTGCCTGCCGGCCACGAACAGCATGACCAGGGTTCCGGCGGCTAACGTTGCAGGCCCGACAGGTCCTCCCAGGGCAGAGATTGCCAACAGGGCGGCCGCGGCCAGCAGGATTCCCAGGGCGGCACGCCGCCCCATGGCATGCAGCGAAGTCGGCTCCACGCCGCCCTGAATGGGTGCACGGAGCTCTCGGCGACTGTGCCACCGCAGCACGACAAATGTGATTCCGATGGAGCCAACGGAGGGGAGCAGAAATAAACGCATCCATTCGGCCAACGCAGGCAGATGACCGTCGAAGACAACCAGATTCGCCGGGTTGGAGATGGGCAGAACAAAGCTGGCTGCATTGGCGATGAACGCGCAGGCGAAGAGATAGGGGAGGGGCGAGGTTTTCGCTCGGCGCACGACAGCCAGCACAGCCGGTGTGAGCAGCACGGCGGTGGCGTCGTTGGATAGCAGCGACGTGACCACAATCCCAATGCCGTAGACCAGCATAAACAGCCGCGCTTGAGAACCCTGCGCGTGTTCCATTGCCAATGCGGCAAGCCAATCGAAGACGCCGTGTTGCCGGGCCAGTTCCGCCAGCAGCATCATGCCGGCGAGGAAGCAGTAGACGCTGGTTCCCGCACGCACGGCGGTCCAGGCCGCGCCCCACGGCAACAGGCGGAAAACAACCAGCAGCACTGCGCCCGCGACTGCCCACACATATTCTGGAATGTCACGCGGACGCCAGAAAATCAAAATGAATACCAACACACACAGTGTCCAGGTAGCGGCCCAGACGACGAATTGAGCGGGATGGGTGGGCATGAAAAACTGATTGTCGCAGATGCAGGCTCAAACTTCTTCCTGCTTGGATTCGCTCGCCACCGGCGGAGTGCAACCGGGGCAAGAAAAAAATTCGACAGCCGCGGTTTTCGAATCTGCTCTCTCATCGTTTACCATGGCTGGGTTGGTCAACCGATGCAAGCGCTGCAATTGACGGAATACCGAAAGCTTCAGCTGGTGGATCTGCCGGTGCCCGCACTGGCGCCGGATGAGGTGCTGATCCGTGTCGCTGCATGCGGCATCTGCGGCAGCGATGTGCATGGCTACGATGGCTCAACCGGGCGCCGCATTCCACCGCTGGTCATGGGCCACGAGGCGGCGGGCGTGATTGCCGCGGTGGGTGACGACGTCCTGATCTACGCGGTCGGCGAGCGCGTGACCTTCGATTCGACCATCTCCTGCGGAAGCTGCCGATTCTGCAAATCCGGCGCAATTAACCTGTGCGATCGCCGCGAAGTGCTGGGCGTTTCCTGCGGAGACTATCGCCGCAATGGCGCCTTCGCGGAGTACGTCAAGGTCCCGGCGCGCATTGTCTATCGGCTGCCGGACAGCCTGGGATTTGCTGAGGCTGCGATGATTGAGGCGGTTTCGGTCGCGCTCCACGCGGTGCATCTGGCCGCGCCGGAGCCGGGAAGCTCGGCACTGGTCGTAGGTGCAGGAATGATCGGGCTGCTGATTCTGCAATCGCTGCGAGTGGCGGGCTGCGAAAAGATCCTGGTGACAGATATCGATGCCAGACGGCTGGACCTGGCGAAGAAGCTGGGTGCCGAGGAAGTGTTGCTGGTGAACGCGGGAACCAGCGGCGAAGAGATTGCTGAACGGGTTCGCGGCTTTACGGGCGGCCATGGCGCGGACGTGGTGCTGGAAGCTGTAGGGAGTCCGGCAACGGTGCGCACCGCGATTGCTTCGGCGCGAAAGGGCGCGACCATCACTCTGGTCGGCAATCTGGCGCCGGAGGTGCCCTTGCCGCTGCAGACAGTGGTCACGCGGCAACTCCGCCTGCAAGGATCCTGCGCCTCGTCGGGAGAATATCCCGAAGCGATCGAGTTGATGGCGACCAAGGCGATCGACGTGACTCCGATGTTATCGGCGGTCGCTCCCCTGGATGAAGGTCCACGCTGGTTCGAGCGACTTTACGCGCATGAGGCGAATTTGATGAAAGTGGTCCTTATACCGGGGCCGGTGGCATGAACGCTGGTGCGCCGATCGAGCCGCCGTTCAAATCCATGTTCGACCTGACCGGAAGGGTCGCGCTGGTGACCGGGACGAGCCGCGGACTGGGACAGGGTTTTGCGCGCGCATTGGCGCGGCAGGGCGCCGATCTGATTTTGACCAGCCGCAAGCAGCACGACCTGGTGCCCTTTCAGCAGGAAATCATCGCCATGGGCCGCAATGCTGTCGCGCTGGAACTGGACGTACGCGAGGAAGCCAGCATTACCAGCATGGCGGAGCAGGCGCAGGCGGCCTTCGGCGTGGTCGACATTCTGGTGAACAATGCGGGTTGCAATGTGCGCAAGCCGGCGATCGACATCACCTGGCAGGACTGGAACCAGGTACTGGACACAAACTTGCGCGGTAGTTTCTTCGTGGCGCAGGCCATCGCGCGTTCGATGATCGCGTGCGGCTACGGACGCATCATCAACGTCGGCTCGGTGACGAGCGTTTGCGGCTATGCGGGGCTGGCACCTTATACGGCCAGCCGCGGCGGGATTCGCCAGCTGACGATGAGCCTTGCCGATGACTGGGGCAGGCATGGCATCACCGTCAACTGCCTGGCGCCGGGATGGTTCAAAACCGACCAGAATAAGATGCTGTACGAGGATCCGGAGTGGGTCGAGTATTTGTGCGATCGCATTCCGCTGAAGCGGCCTGGCGGTCCAGGCGATCTGGACGGTGCGGTCGTATTTCTCGCTTCGGAGGAGAGTCGTTACGTAACCGGGCAGACTCTGCTGGTCGATGGCGGAATCTCGACCGGGGCGGTGCGGGCCATGGTCGCGCAGCCCAAGAAGCGCAGTTAGAGTGGCGAAGTGAAAGTTGGGATTGTTTTACAGAGGGAAAGAAGGCGACGTTATTCATGCCTGACTGGTACTTACTTCTGAGAACGCCATATATTCAATTGATATTTGGGATCATTTCATTGTCCGCGGCTGTGATCTGGACGGTTACGGGAAGAGCATGGGCCCGCTTTCATGGTTGGGTATACCGCGCCGAAGAACCAAACGATTTTTGGTGGGCGGTTGCAATGTATTATCTCATTGGTGTTTTTTTGATGGGATACTTCTTGCATCAGGTCCATGCACTTTGAAACTGATTTGATCTCTTCGTTACGTTCGTCCGATTGGCGCTGGTCTGGGATTCCGGGATGGTGGATCACCGACACCCTGGGGGTAGCGCAAGGCTCAGATCTTGAAATGCCTTTAGCCCATCCCGTTGTAGATTGATGAACTTCGCCAATACGGAACAGGAGAGAGAGCATGGTTCGTCTGCTGCAGTTATTTTCATCCAGCGAAATTCGGCATTCTCGGGCATTTCGTGCCACAGCAGCGTGTGTCGCGTTCGCGGTGATCTTCTTCGGTGTCGCATTTATGCACGCGCAATCCGCCAGCTCGAATATGCGCCGGCATAAGGTTTCGACCGCCAAGCCGCTGACAATTTATTTTGTCGATGTCGAGGGCGGCCAGTCGACCCTGTTCGTCACGCCGTCGCATCAATCGCTGCTGATCGATGCGGGCTGGCCCGACCATGATGGACGCGATGCGGATCGCATCATGACCGTGGTGAAGCAGGCAGGGCTGGACCACATCGATTATTTTTTGCTCACGCATTTCCATCAGGACCATAGCGGCGGCGTCCCGAACCTGGTCAAACTGATCCACATCGACAACTTCATCGATCATGGAACGAATCGCGAGACGAGCAATGCGCCTACGCAGGAAGCCTTCGAGAACTATGAGGCTGCACTGGCGCACTCCGGTGCGAAACACATCCTGGCGCATCCGGGAGACAGCATTCCACTGGAGGGCCTGACTACCACCATCGTCAGCGCGGATGGCAATGTGATCGACACGGCCCTGCCAGGAGCCGGACAGCCCAATCCTTATTGCAAGAACTGCCCGACTCGGCCGGCGGATCAAACGGAAAATGCGCGCTCCGTGGGAATCGTGATGCAGTACGGCAAAATGCGTCTGGTCGACCTGGGAGATCTGACGTGGGACAAGGAAATGAAGCTGATGTGCCCGGTGAATAAGCTGGGCCACATGGATGTGTATGTGGTCTCGCATCACGGCTGGTATCCCAGCAGCAGTCCGGCGTTTGTCGATGGCATTGCGCCGCGCGTTGCCGTCATGGATAACGGTGAGACCAAGGGCGGCTCTCCGGGGCCATGGGAGGTGATTGAGAAATCTCCGCGGCTGAAGGACCTGTGGCAACTGCACTATTCCGATGAAGGTGGCGCGCAGCATAACGTCGCCGATCCGTTCATTGCGAATTTGAAGGGAGCCAGCGGCAGCTCCGACGGCCACTATATCCGGCTCGAAGCATATCCGGATGGCAAGCTGGTGGTGTACAACTCCCGCACAGGCGAGAGCAAGACGTATCCGTCCGCGCAGTGAGCCCTCGAAATCCGCGGGAGGCAGAGTTCGATGGATGCCGAAAAGGTTCGCGAATATCTGCTGAAACTGCCAGACGTTGAGGAGACCATGCAGTGGGGCGCGAACCTCGTCTTCTGGGTCGGTGACAAGGCCATCGGCGGCAAGATGTTCGCGCTGGTCAATCTTGACGAGGACGGCAAAGGCGTGATTTCGTTCCACGCCGGTCAGCAGCGCTACGTTGAGCTGTTGGAAAACGACGGCGTCATTCCAGCGCCCTATATGGCGCGAATTTTCTGGGTTGCGCTGGAACGGTGGGACGCGCTTCCTGGCCGCGAGTTGCTGGAACTACTCGCCCAGGCCCGCGAACTTGTGTATATGAAGTTGCCCCGCCGCACTCAAGATGTGCTGGCTATGCCGCCGACGGCACGCAAAAAACTGATTGCCGAGAGAAGAAAACTCCTGGCGAGTCGGAAATCCAGATAGCGACCCGGAAGAGGTGAAATGGATGTTGAACCGACTGGTTGCCAATTGGGTCTACGGCGGTTTCTCAGCTGGAATCCTCTTGCTGTTGCTCGCACCCATCCTGTTGCATGGGTGGTGCCCGGCGCTCGCGGTCACCTTCCTTTGCCTGCCGGTGTACATGATTCATCAGTATGAGGAGCATGACAACGATCGCTTCCGGCGATTGCTGAACCAGACCCTTGGCCGCGGCGCCAATGTGTTACCGCTGGGTGCAGTCTTTCTGATCAACGTGCCGGGAGTATGGGGAGTGATTGCCGTTTCCCTGTGGCTGGCCGTCAGTGTGAACATTGGATTTGCATCGATTGCCGTGTACCTGTTGCTGGTGAACGCAGTCATTCACATTGCGCATGCCATGTTTTTTCGAAGCTACAATCCGGGACTGGGCACCGCGATCCTGTTGTTTCTTCCCGTGGGTAGCCTGGGTGTTTGGGAAATCCAGCGAGCCGGCGGCACGGTTGGAACGGGAGTGGTGGGGTTGATTGTTGCCATTGGCATTCACGTCGTCATCATCGCGTACGTACTGCACAACCGGCGCATCGCAGGAGTTGAAATGCGTTAGTCGGAGGTGTTGTGCCGGAAGAAGCAAGGGCACGGTGATCGATTGGCCGACGCATACGAGGATTATGTGCCCGGTGCAGGAATCCGCTCGATTTTTCCCAGGAGACAGGCGTAGCTGATGTTCCCGATCACCAGAAAAATCGCGGCCAGTGCGAAGGCTGCGGCGAAAGTGTGGGTCCAGCTGGTCAGGTATCCCGTGATGACCGGCGCCGAAATGGCCGCGAACTGGCTGCCGAAGTTCATAATGCCGCCGACTCTTCCGGTGCTGCTGGTGGGCACCAGGATACTGGGCAGCGACCAGCTGACGGGAGCCGCAGCGGAAAGGCCTCCGAGTCCGATCGAAAGCGCGACCAGGGCGGGAATGGCGTGATGAGTCAAGGCGGGCCCGGCAATCCCCACTCCGCAAGCCATGCCCAGCAGCAGAACGGTGCGACGCACCCGACCGGCAGGATGTCCGCGGCGAATGAGAGCATCGACCAGCCAGCCGCCAACGGCGAGGTCGATGACGCCGGCGAAGAACCAGGGAATACTAGCCGCCCACACAGCATGGACAGGGCTGAGGTGGAGACCGGCGGCGGCATAGCTTGGCAGCCAAGTCAGCAGCAGGTAAAAACTGTAGTTGTAGGTGGCAAAGCCAATGGTCAGGCCGAGAATCTTGCGTTGGAGCAGGAGGTAGCCCAAGGTGTAGGAGGCGGCGTCATCGGGGTTTGCTGCCAGTGCGGTGTCGCTTTCAATGTAGGCGCGTTCGCCGGGTGAAAGGGCCCGGTCGTCTGCCGGATTGCGATAGACGCAGACGAAGAGCAAGAAATAGAGCATGCTTACAACGCCAGTCAAGGCAAAGCTGACCCGCCACCCAAAGTGGATCAGCAGCAGGCCGACAAATGGGATGCCGACTGCGGGGCTGAACTTGGCCGCGGCATCGAACATGGAGGTAGGCAGGCCCCGCGCTTTTTCCGGAAACCACTGGCCGACGGCCTTCGCGTTCATGGGAAACATGGGAGCTTCGCCTACCCCTAACAGCAAGCGAGAGGAAAACAAACTGACCGGTCCGACAGCGCCGGCAGTGGCGAAGGTGGCCATGCTCCAAATGAAGGAGCTAACCCCGCCGACTCGTCGCAGGCCGAGGCGATCGATCAACACGCCGGACGGTAGTTGCAACATGGCGTAGGTCCAGCTATAGGCACCCAGGAGGAAGCCAAAGGAGACGGTGGTCAGGCCGAAGCCAAGGTGCAGCGCTTGCTGGGCGACGGAGATATTTACGCGGTCCAGGTTGCTGATCAACACGCCGAGCGCCAGCAGCCAGGCAATACGCCATCGACGGCCACCGGAGCCGGCTTTGCCGCCAATCGTGACGACGGATGGTGCTTCCCTGGGTGGGTGGACGGAAATTTCAGCCATTTTTGCCGTATTTATGCAGTGCCGGCGATGGTTTCACTTGCATCGCAGATGGAAATCCGGGATACTGGAAGCTCAGGATTAAAGGCGAATTTCGTCTGCGCAGAGCCACTCTGCCCCCTCTCCTGTTCCAAGAAAGGACTATACAAGCTGTGTTGATGATTCGTCTTTCGCGCGTAGGCGCACCTAAGAAGCCGTACTACCGGGTGGTAGTGATTGAGAAAGACCGCGCCCGTGATGGCCGTTCGATTGAAGTTGTTGGGACTTACAATCCACGCACCAATCCGGCGACGGTGGACCTGAAAAAGGATCGTGTTGATTACTGGACCAGTAAGGGCGCCCAGGTCTCCGATCGTGTGAGCAAACTAATTTTGCAGTCTGACGCTGCGGTTCCGGCAACAGCCGAGGGATAGATTGTTCCAAAATGGAATTTGATGGCGGCAAGAATTTGCGCCAATTTTTTTGAGCGCGGCCTGCGGGCTGCGCTCTTTCGCTTCAAGGCGTTCATTGAATTTGTGCTGTAGTGAGACATGATTTCTGCCCATAATTTGCAATACCTGAGAAACCGACGTGATGTTTCACGCGAACGGTAACCGGAGTAGGTACTAAAGGGTAAACCATAAATAAGCAGACAATCCGGGGCCCTTCAGGTATAAACGCAATCAGAATATAAGCTTGAATTTATGGGGTTGACGCATGTCAGAAAGTTCTGCGGAGCCGTCTGCACTGGAACTAATAGCGGCCATCGCTCGTTCGTTAGTAGATAAACCCGAGGCCGTTTCAGTACACGAGACATCCAATGAAGTTGGCACCGTCTTGCGGCTGAGGGTCGATCCCTCCGATGTAGGGAAGGTGATCGGCAAGCAAGGCCGGACGGCGCGTTCATTGCGAACGATTTTGGGAGCAGTCAGCGTCAAACTGCACCACCGTTACAGCCTTGAAATCATCGAAGAATCCAATCCGGAATCTGCTGCCCGGTAAACTCTTGGCTTGTCCGCTCCCAGGAACCTTGCCTAAGCTACACGTCGCACGCGTGCAACAATAGCGCTGTGGCGAAATCCGAAGCACTGGCAAGTCAATCCTGGGTAAGCGTGGCGCGGTTGATCCGTCCCCAGGGACGGCGCGGCGAAGTCCTAGCCGAAATTCTGACTGACTTTCCCGAGCGCTTCGCGGCGACACGGAGCGCTTTCCTGTCACGTGGGAAAGGCCTGCCTCCAGAAGCGGTCGCGATTGAAAATTCCTGGTTGCACAAGGGCAAAGTTGTCTTGAAGTTTGCCGGCGTGGATTCCATCTCTGCCGCTGAGCTCCTGCAAGGCGCCGAGATCGTGATTCCGGCGACCGAACGCGTGGCGCTGGATGCCGGAGCGGTGTACATCAGCGATCTGATCGGTTGTGAAGTGGTGGACATGCATCCTGCCGCTCGTCCCGTGATCGGCACGGTTCGCGACGTGATTCAGCAAGGTGAGACTGCGGACCTGCTGGTAGTGGCGTCCACCGATGGACAGGACTACGAGATTCCATTCGCGAAGGCCTATTTGCTGCGGGTGGATCTTGCAGCGCGGCGAGTGGAGATGGACCTGCCGTCCGGATTGCTGGAAGTGAACTCGCCAATGACGGATGAAGAACGGCGGGCGCGACAGGAAACAGCCGAGCCAGAATCCTAGAGCGGGAGAAATCCAACATTGCTGCAACGCGGATGCAGGCGACTCGGCCAGCGGATCAGCGCAGATGTACGGGATTCCACAGTACCCGTCGGTCAGCGACCGTAAGGCTTTGGACATCGGCGAAACCGAGTGCTTACCATGAAGCAATGAGAGTGTTGATATTGGGAGCGGGGGTTGCCGGTCCTACTTTGGCCTATTGGCTGGCTCATTTCGGATTCGAGCCGACCGTGGTGGAAGCGGCTCCTCACCTGCGCACCGGGGGATACATCATCGATTTCTGGGGTGCGGGGTTCGATATTGCCGAGCGCATGGGGTTGCTGCCGCAGATTCACAGCAGGGGTTATAAAGTCCAGGAACTGAGGGTCGTTGATCGGAGCGGGAAGAGGGTTGCTGGATTTCCTGTGGATGCATTCTTTCGGCTGACGCGCGGGCGATATGTGAGTCTTCCAAGAACGGAGCTGGCGTCGTCCATCTTCGGCAAAATTGAAGGCAACGTTGAAACCATTTTCGGTACCAGCGTGGTCCGTATCGAACAGACCGGCGCGGCCGTTCGAGTTGGATTCACTTCGGGAGAGAGTCGGGAGTTCGACCTGGTGGTAGGAGCAGACGGGCTGCATTCAAGGGTCCGCGAGCTCACATTTGGCGCGGAAAATAACTTCGAAAAGTATCTCGGTTTCAAGGTGGCGGCCTTCGTCGTCGACGGGTATCAGCCGCGTGATGAGTTGGTTTACGTGATGTACACCGAAGTTGGTCAACAGGCAGCGCGATTTACCATGCGAGACAACCAGACCATGTTCCACTTCACCTTCGAAGACCGCAATATTAGCGGTCCAAGTGACGCGGAGGGTCAAAAGGCGCAACTGAGGAAGCGATTCGAGAACAGCGGCTGGGAGTGCCCGCAGATCTTAAGTGCGCTCGACTCGACCCACGATCTTTACTTCGACCGGGTGAGCCAAATCCGCATGGATCCAAGGCAGGGTTTGTGGAGTCGGGGAAGGGTTACGCTGGTTGGCGATTCGGCATTCTGCGTGTCGCTGTTAGGGGGACAGGGTTCCGCGTTGGCCATGGTGGCGGCCTACATCCTTGCCGGAGAGCTATCCCGCTGCCAAGGTGACTATGCAGCGGCCTTCACGCGATATCAGAATCTGTTCGGTCCCTTTGTTGAGAAGAAGCAGGACGCGGCGCTACGGTTCGCTTCATCCTTCGCGCCAAAATCGAAATTCGCGCTGTATCTGCGGAATCAGATTTTCAATCTGATGGCGATTCCGTGGATTGCAAACCTGGCGCTCGGCAGTGGGCTTGCCGACAAGATTGAGCTGCCGCAGTACTGATCCGCGCCTCCATTGTGTGAGACGGCGCTCACGGCCAACGTGGCGCAGGCTCAACGAGAAGGCACAATCGATTAGACTAGAAAGAATCGGTTCACCTGCGCCATGCGTCCTGTTCCATCGACCGGACGATGCCGTTGACAGGCATCCGGGAGATTTGTTGGAACGTTTCCATCGAATTTCAGAAAGGACAGGATGGGCAGATCTGCGGCGCGGTACGACACGAACGTGATGGTCATTGAGCGGGAACAGGAACAGATGAAGGAATCAGGAACCAGAAAAGTCGAACTGTTCGACACCAGTCTGCGCGACGGGTTGCAACAGCCGAATCTTGAAATTTCAGTGCCGAACGCCGTCAGCTTGCTTCAGCGGATGGGAAGTTTTGGCGTTCGCTATGCCGAGATCGGTTTTGCAGGCGCGAACCAATTTGTGGGAGATTTAACCAGCGCGCTGGCGTCGGTGAATACCGGGGCGATGAAGCTGGCACTGTTCGGTAGAACGCGGGGACAGGGAACGAAGGTGCAGGAATGGCCGGATGTGCAATTTATCATCCGCCACAAGCAGCGCGTGTCGGTCGCGGTGATTGTTGTCAAATCCAGACTGCTGGATGTGGCCCGGTCACTGGAGACAACGCCGGAAGAAAACCTGCGGATGGCGTATGAAACCGTTGCATGCCTGCAGGATCAAGGTCTGGAAGTCCTTGTAGATTTTGAACACGCGATGGACGCCGCCTTTGGACGCCGAGAAAACGGCAACCACGATGACAGCGATTTCAGCAACCGCAGCCGGGATTATTTGCACCAGATGGTTGCGCAATGTGTGCAGCAGAAAGTGAGCCGGTTGATTATCTGCGACACCACCGGTGGCGCCGGCCCGGAAGAAGTGACCGAGGTGATCGGCGGCCTGTCCAAAGCATATCCGGGCGCAAAGTTTGGATTTCATGGCCACACGGATCGCGGGCTGGGAGTAGCGAATACGCGGGCGGCTATTTTTGCCGGCGCGTCGCAGGTGCAAGGCACACTGGTCGGGACCGGCGAGCGCTGCGGCAACGTGAACCTGACCACCGTGATCGGCAGCATGCAGTTGCGAGGGGAAGCCGAATTTGTCGCTCCCGAGTCGCTGACCGGGCTGACGAACCTGGCGCATTCAACCTATGCGGCATTTGGACTGGATACTCCGCACGGAGCTGCGATTGTTGGCCCCGGCGCCTTTGGCACGTGGGCCGGCATGCATGGCAGTAGCGAACGAAAAAACCCGGGAGCCTATTTGTGGTGCGATCCGGCCAAGGTCGGCGCCAATCCCGTGATCGGCGTTAACGGACAGTCCGGCAAAGCCAACATCATGCTGCTGTCTCAATCGCTCGGCGTTGCTCTCGATTCAGCGCAGGCGCAGGTTTTCATCGACACAAATCAGGCGATGGTGGATGGCGGCGGTTTCACAGCCAGCGAAATTTCGTTTCGGCTGGCGTGCATCCGCGTGCTAAAAACCCTGCGCAACAGCTTCAGCGTAAAAAGCTGGAGAGTTGTCGATGAGTCGGATGAAGCTGGAAACCGATTTGTGCGGGCCTCCATGTCACTGATGATGGATGACGCCACGGTCGCCGAAACGACGGCGGAAGGAGCCGGTCCTGTCGACGCGCTCAGCAAAGCGATGCGTCAGGAACTGGAACGCTGGTACCCGGCCATCAAACAGATGCGCCTTGAAACATTCAGCGTCACCGCCATCGACATCTCCGCCCACGACACGGCAGCACACGTCCGCGTCACGGTCAGTTTCCAGGCCGACGGTCACGAACCGTGGACAACTGCAGGCGTAAGCAGCGATTTGAACCAGGCCGCGCTGATGGCTATTGTGGACGGCTTTCATTACTGGATGCTGCAAACCAGCGATTAGGGCCGACTCACGTTGGCCGTTAGATCGCGCAGTACGGCCATGGCGGCATTGCGGCCATTGATACCGATCACGCTGCCACCGGGATGTGTACACGCGCCGCACAAATAAACTCCGGCCATGGGAGTTCTGGCTGACAGGCGGTTGCTCCACATGTTTGGGGGCAGGCACTCTCCCTGAAAAATATGGCCGCCGGTCAGGCCTACCTTCTCCTCGATGTCTGGAGGCCCGAGCACCTGGGCATCGACGACGGCGTCATCGAGGTTGCTGCAAAAACGACCGATGGATTGCAACGCCAAAGCTCGGACCTCGTCGCGCCGATCGTTCCAGCTGCCTGCCGCAAAGCTATACGGCACATATTGCGCGAAGACGCTCATGGTGTGCATGTCCGCGGGAACCACGGACCTATCATGGACGCTTTGAAAATAAAGCTCGCACCAAAGTTGTTGGGGAAGGCATCCGGCCTGGGCAGCGGCATAGCTCTGCTTCCACTCCGCCTTCGTCAAGGGAGCATTGATCTGGCCGTAGTGATGCGCTGCCAGTGTGCCTGGCCGTGCAGTAAAGTTCGGCAACTCACGCAGCAAGACGTTCAACTTTACGGTGCAACCTAGAATGGGCACGCCCCGCACTTTGCTCGCCCATCCGGCGTCGGCCGCGCTGTCGAGCATGCCGAGCGTCCGAATTGGGTCTGCGTTGGAGATGACAATCGGCGCAGTGATGCGCTCCCCACCTTCCAGCAGCACTCCTTCCCCCGGCAGAATACGGGAGACCGAGACGCCGGCTGCGACCGTCGCTCCGGCTTCGCGGGCAGCGTCGCAAAAATAAAAGGAGACCATGCCCATCCCACCCTTCACATATCCCCACATGCCGGGCATGCCGCCCAGACGACCGGAGGCGTGATGGAAGCGAATTGAGGCGGTGCCCGGGTCAAATGGGCTGGCGTTGGTCCCGATCACTCCCTGGCCGAGGTAGGCAGTCTGCAGGCGCTCGTCGACCAGATACCGTTCGACAAACTCTGCCATCGACCAGTCGAAGAGAAGGCTGCGGGATTCGGAATCGCCCGCGAGGAGATCTTCAAGCTGTTCCCGGCTGGGCGCATCGCCAATCCACAGATCCTGCGGATCGTCCTGCGCGCTGCGACCCACCATAGCGCTTGCCGGGCGAAGCAGATCTCGCAGCCGGCGGATCACGTCATTCATGGCGCGCCAGCCCTCAAGATCCATCGGCGAAAAACGGCGGACCTCTTCTTCGCAACGGAGGTCGTTATCCCAAAGCTGAATGCTGCTGCCGTTCAGGAATGGGACAAAGAGTCCATTCAGTGCAGGTGTCCACTCAAATCCTCGGCTGGGAAGACCGAGTTCCTCGACGACCAGTGGATGCAGTAGCCCCGCGAGATATGCGCAGGGCGACATGTGCACGCCGGGGAAGGGCTCCTCAATCGTGCAGGCACCCCCGACGCGATCGCGGCTCTCGATTACCAGTACGCGTTTTCCTGCGCGGGCAAGATAGGTGGCGCACGCCAGCCCATTGTGCCCCGCACCGACGACGATCACGTCCCAGGAGCGCGCAGCGATGTCCTTCAGCGGCGCTGGCAGACCGATTTTTCCTAATACTGCGGCCGTTGCAGACATGGAGACAGTATCTACGACCGGCATTCGATAGGGAAGTTGCAATGAGCGAGTAGAAAAACCTAGAAGTCGGTGCTTAGGCGGACGGCGAAGCTTCGTGGTGGCCCGATCGCGTTGCCGGAAAAGAGACCGCCGAAATCGATCACGTTCAAGACATTGTTCAGGTTTTGACCGTCCGCCTGAAGGTTCATATTCAGGCGACTCGACTGATAAATGGTTGCACCCGCCGAAGCGCTCACCAGAAACGAAGGATAGATCCGACCTCGGCTAAAGTTGATGCGATCGAGGACCTGCTGGCCATATTCGGCGAGCACGGTTGCCGGATCTCCATCGAACTCGAAGGGAAGACCCGAATCATACTGAATGCCGCCCGCCGCCCAAACGCGAGAGGTAATTTGATAGCGAACGCGGCTTCGAACGGTATTGCGCTGGTCCTGCGAATCCGGGAAGTGTCCGGTGAGTTGGGAAGCGGCGGCGCTGGCATCGCCGCCCAAAAACAAGCCTCCTGTTACGGGATACCAAACATTGCCAACGATGTATGAGTAGCTCGCAAATCCAGAAAAGCGATGCCAATCGGGAAGATCAAGCTTTGCTTCCGCACCGTAAAGAATGGCCTTTCGAAATGCAATAGGAAAACTGATCGTTGTATTTTGGAGTTGATCATCATCCGCGTAATTATCCAGAAACCGTCGAAAATAATTGGTGTCCAATTTGAACTTCTGAAAGAAAACCTTGGTCAGGCCGACCTCGTAGTAGTCCCCCTGGGATGGTTGAACCGGCAAGCGCAAGAAGTTCTGCGGATCGATGGATTCCACTTCTGTTGAACTGGAGAGCAGAATGTTCTCAAAAGACGGCGTCTGAAAAACGCGATCGTAGGAAAAATGTACGACCGAGTTCGTGGACCGGAAATATCTTGAAACAGCGAGGCGCGGTTCGAATGCCTGTTGATTCACCAGCAATTGGTAGTGATCCCATCGCAGGCCGGCATTGACGGTCCAATTATGCAGACGGATGAGGTCTTGAACGAAAACCGCCTGCTCCAGATCCGGTCGATTACCCTGAAACGCGAAGGTGGTGGGTGTACCCGGATCGAACTGGGTTGGATCCGTGATGATGTAGCTGAAATTTTCATTGAGAAAAGTGTTGTCCGACTCGACGCCCGCCTTCCATTCGTTACGGCCGTGATCGACGGTCAGGTTGGCCTTGAAGTATCCTTCGCGAAACCAGTTATGCTGAAAGATCTCGATTGGTGTTGACTTGGGATTGGAATAGAAGTCGTTCGCATTCTCGCGAACCATTCCGGCCACATCAGCCAACGCATGGGTCGAAAAAGTGTGTTGGTAGGACCCGATTCCCATGGTCTCCACGTTGTCAGCGGTTTGGCGTTGCCCGGCGGCCTGTTGCACCATTTCATTCGGAACGTCGTAGCGCGAGAACTCGTGTCGAACGATGAGGCCTAGTTGGTCATTCGCGGTCAAACTGCGCCGGTAGTGGAGTGAGAAGTCGCCCAATGTGCCCGTGTTGGAGTAGTTTTGTGGGACAACCGGGTTCAGGTAGTGACCAGTCATGCTCCCGCTGGCGCTGCCGGCGAAAGTATTTTTTCCAGCGACGTACTGGCCTCGCGCAAAGGCGCCAGCAGTATCGAAGCTGCCGCCAGAGAGCACGGCTTGTCCGTGGAGTCCAGGCTGCGAATCCTGCAGAGTATTGATTTCAACCACGCCGCCCATTTTTCTGCCATACTCTGCCGGAATGCCGGCCGTGTAAATGCTCATTGTCTCGACATCGTTCGCGTCAATCTCAGGCCCGGAGCTGGGTGAGCGGTTGTCTGTCAGCGGAATTCCATCGATCACAAATTGCGTTTGATATTCCGAACCGCGCGGGTGCAGCACGGCGTTCCCTTCATATAGCCAGCCTGGTTGCGAATTCACAAGGTCCTGGATGGAACGTCCCGGCAGCGAGCTGAGTCTGTGTTGAATCTGCGCTGACCCAATCTCGTTTACGGAGCCCGCCTGGTCGGGATCAATCAGGGTATCGCTGGTATTGACGACTACGGACTGCTTTAGCGAAGAGAGTTTGAGTTGGATCGAATCGTGCGCCGGAATCGAAGAGCGAATTTCAATAACCTGAGATACCTCTGCAAATCCAGTCTGCCGCACGAGGATATGGTATACACCGTACGGCAGGTGATGTGCCACCAGATTTCCCGCAGAATTCGTCGTTAGAGTGTTCGAATATTGATTGGCCTCACTCGCGATATGGACTGAAGCCTTGATCCCGAGACCCGACGGATCGGTCACTTTGAACTGCAGCTCTCCTTCATTCGCCTGGCCCAACGCCGGCAGAGCCAAGGACAGAAACAGGATAAGAAGTGTCCTCATCGGAGCCAAAGCCACGATACCAGAGATAGGGACGTGTATTCGCTGCAGACCTCCGGTCGAAGAGTCCCCATCCTCGGTACACACGATGTGATTTCTATTGGCGGCTCCTGGTTCCAGGGGACAGAGTGCGGTTCCGAACAGGTGTCAGGTTCGACGTTGAATCGGGCGTGCAGGGCTCTCGATCGAACCCGAAAAGTCGATTATCTCATTCCGCCGGCGTGCTGATGAGGCGGCGGATGCGAGGACAAGTAGATCTATGCACCGCGTCCTCACGGGTTACTATTGCTTGCCTGACCGGGCTGCTTTTCGACGATTTTTATTGGGGCGTGGGCGTCGGTCGACGCAGGTGGAGCGGCGACCAGGCCGGCTGGCTGGTGGATCGCGGCCGCCACTCGATAACGTCTACCTGCGTTGTAACTCCTGCTCCGCCCTTAGCCAATCCTGCTCGGCATGACCATCCTGATAGCCGCGCTGCTCCCAAAATTTCTGCGCAAGTTGCGCGATGTCGTCGTGTGACGGTGCGTTCACCGTCGAGTCGACGAAGGTGTCTTTTTTCGTCGCGCTCTTCCGTGGTTTCGCAGGTGATTTCGCCTTCTTTACAATCTCTGCCATTCGAATTTCCCTCCCTTGATTGTCCCAGGCGTAGGAACAATTTCTAAGATGCGAAATTGACGCCCACAGGAGGCTTTGGACGGTTTTCCGCATCTCGTTCTGGCGGTCTCGGCAAGATTGAGAGAGAGACTGAATGGACGACGGAACTACATCGATCTCATGTGCATGTAGCGCTTTATGTCTGGAGCGACCACGACGATTCCGATGACTGCGATTACTCCGATTGCTGAGCATACGATCTTCCACACCATTGGATCACCTCGTCAATAACTTTATACCGCACACATTCCGGAGTTGGACCGGATCTGTCCAACAACGTGATTTATCATCTGGATTGCATCTTCGATCGAGGCCTGGACGGTATCCGACAACCCCATTCGGCCTTGCAGTTCATCCCCAAGATCCATCGGCTCGCAGCCTACTACAAACACGCGTGCCCGGACGATGCCCAGGGAAAATGCAAGTTGAAGCACTCGCATGGGGTCCATTCCGTGAGGGTTGATCATGGTTTCAGTCGGCTGCGAATTCCCCATAGAGCTCAGGTCCGGCTCCAGCGTATACAGCGTCCCCGGAGTTCCGCGGCGCGGTAGTGCATCGACAATCACCACTGCATCCCACGGATCCAGCAGCGCGTATGCGAGGTCAAAACCGCGAATGCCGTAGTCTACAGCGGTGACGCCTTCGGGAAGCGGGTGGTTGGCGAGCGCACGTATCACCTCGACTCCGAAGGCATCGTCGCCCAAAAAAATATTTCCCACTCCAGCGATTAGGATTGAAGGATTCATGCCGGTTTCTCCACCCGAGTCTCTTCGATCGGCTCAACTTCGTCCACAGAGAAGAAGAATCGATGGCCGGGCTGCCGCATCATCCCGAACTCGCGACCAGGATCATCATCGACCACAACCGCCAGTTGGACAGTGTCTTCGAAATCCTGCTCGATGGCTTCAATCACCGCGGACTTTCCCTCCAGGGCCATGTCCATGATGTCTGCCTTCTTTTGCGGCCACAGGCGAACTCGGCTACCTACCTTCAATTCGCGGCCGAAGACAACGACACTTTCGGGCGCGGCTCGTTCCGCCAGCGGATCCCAACCTCCAACCGGGAAAGTTTCGGCGCGCGCATTGTCGGCAGAGCTGCCATCGGCGACGGGGCGAAGGCCGCGGATTGCGCCGTGTACCTTCATGAGGAAATCCTGTGGAAGGGTTTCGGTTCTTTCCAGAATTCTGCGCGCACGATCATCGACACCTCGCATCTCGCTCTTCTCTTCGTCAGTCAACGTCAGCACGCGAAGCGCCAGCATTTCATCCATCTCCGTGCCGTCAAAGAAATCGCCCTCACTTTCCGGCGCAATCTGCGGGTAGTCGTAAAGGATAATTGGCGAACAAAGCAGGATTGTCGCCTCACCCTCCTTCCCAACCAGCACGGGGAATACGCCAACGTTGCGGCAGGCTGACACATCGTCGCGAAATTCCGCAGGCGGATCCAGCAAGGAAACGAACTTGCCACCAGTCAAGCCGAGAAGAATGTGGGCGGAAACAAACGATTGCAGCATTGCGTCCTTGTGGGAACATTGGTCGGCATGTTCGACTGGCGTCGTATTTCGTAGCTGAAGCGAGATTTTGTGCAGTCCATTTCGAATCGGCTCAACCAGAATTTCCAATTTGCCGGATATATGTTGCGGCGGGAGGGAGCTATTTCCGGAATCTGTAACAGTGTCGGTTCCCTGAAAGAAGAATGGATGGTTCAGCGGTTGAGGCGTCAGCTCAACTGGGATCAAATTCTCCAGTTCGACAGACCTCTCGATCCCAGTCTCCCATTCCTGCCAGGTGTTGCCGACGGGTCGGCGAATCAGTTGGAGGAAGCGGACCCGCACATCCAGGCGGGTCTCCGCATCGCCGGTAAGTAAGGCTTCGGTACAGAGGTGAAAGGACTCAGCTGGGCGCTGCGCTTCGGCATATTCCTGCGGATAGAGGGTGCCGAAGTTCCAGCGCTGCAGGTTCTTGGCGGAGGTGGCCCGATAGGGATACAACATGTATCCCTCATAGAGGACGGCAGCCGCAATCCGTTCCGCAGTCGCGAAGTTCATGCCGGCACCTCATCGGCTTCTCTGGCGACCAGTTTGTCCAGCATTTGCTCCCAGGTCGGAATGCCATTCCGTACTTTATACGCATAGAGGCGGTCGAACGTATCCCGTTGAAGTCGCAGCCACGCTGAGTTGGGATAGTGCTGGTCCATCATCCCTTTCCAAACTTCGACGGGGAGACGATAGTTGGCTTCGCGGTCCCAGGGAATTTGCGTGACCTGCAGTGCTCCATCCTCGCCGCGATAGAAAATGGTACCGCTGAATAAAATGCAGAGGGGAATGTCGCCGGTCTCCATGGCATGAAAGTATTTCGTCGTTGCGATATTGAAGTCGAAGGTGCATGGCAACAGCAGGTCAGCTACGGTTGTGCCGGTAAAACCAGGAACTGCCATACTGGTGTTCATCCAAAGTAACGAACGGACGGTTCTGCTCCAGCGCTCGGGCTCTCCGAAAAGGTCGCGGAGTTTGTCTTGCTCTGCTGCCGCGTATCGGCGGCGCGTAGGCTCGATCTGTATTTGACATCGAAGCGAGAGGGTATGGATAGCCTGATCGGTCGGCGCATTTGTGACGCGCAGTTTCAACGCCAGCAGCGGCGCCGCGGCATGCTGAACTGCTTCAGCACCATCAATTTGAAACTGGAGGTCAGGCACGCATCACCTCAATCTTGTTGTCGGCATTGGTCGATGTCGATCGCGACCGCAATTCGGCAAAGAACTGCTCGATCTGCTTCCAAACTTCGGTGCCGCCCGAGAGACCCTTCCAGTGCATTCGGATCAAACCCACCAAGCGAAAACACTCGTCGATGGGAACGACAAAATATTCTGCATTGGATCCGACTCGATTCACCAGGAAGGCTTCGACATCCGGTTTCATTCTCTGTAAGGCGTTGTGCTGGGCGCAAATTTCCTCCCATGAATCCAAGCTCAGCGAGGATTCGGTTGCGCCTGCCGGGCTGGGATACATGGCAATCGTTTTCGCTCGGAAGGTGTCGGAATAGAAAAACGCCAAGTTGATGGGGATCATCAAAGCTTCCCATTGAGCGTCCGTGATTTGAAAATCTGAAAGCTGACGAATTTCCCTCGGGATGCGCAGATAACGGGCGCCGGCCTGACCGCAAAACAGCAGAGAACAGGCCTCGCACGCACAAAGGATCTGGCGTTCAGAAGGCTCCAGCAAATGGGAATGGACTAAGCCGAGTTCCGCACTGCACAACTCACAACGTTCGGTGGCGGAGCGGCGGCGAGTAAATTGCCGCAGGACTGCGGGTATGGTATCGCGGTGGGGTTCGTTATTAGGATTTTCAGTCATCAGGATCCAGAGATCTTCCCTATGCTGGCGGAGCACTGGGCATGCGGGGATCGATCGGGCCGCGCTGGTCGATGTTGATTCCGGTGGCATCGCTGGCCGGCCGGCCTTTGGGTGAAGGTGTGGGGGAGGGCTTATTCGGGCGGCTGGATGCGGAGGGTCTATCGTCGGTGGTCGCCATGGAGAATACTCCTTCTGCGGATTTGTTCTACTGCAATACGACAAGCTTGGAAGCATTGAGCTCAGGTGCGCCCGCCTCGGCTTCAATTCTTTCTACATCGGGTGCTGCCTCATACACCGCCTCTTCCACTGCATTTTTCAAGGTGATGGAGGACGAAGGGCAGCTTCCACAGCTGCCGAGCAGCTTGAGGCGAACGACTCCGTCTGCAGAGCTCAGAAATTCCACATCGCCGCCGTGGGTATGCAGATAAGGGCGCACCTTATCCAGCGCGCGCAACACTCTTGTTTGCATTGTGTCCGGATGGAGTCCGTGGAGCACAAGAACTCCGCTCACAAGTTGATCCTGGACGGCTTCATCGAGCGCGGATTCGCCTGCGGCGGTTTGCGAGATGCTTTCCAGAATTCGCTCCAACGCGGCCCCGTGAAGTTCCATCACACACTGTACGAGTTCCAGTGCAACAGCTCGCAGTTCAGGGTCATGGGATCCGTCAAGTCGCTTGACCAGTGTCTCGACTCGCTCCGTGTGGATTCGAAATTCCCGCCGCTGCGACACCTCGGTAGTGGGTTGTACGCTGGTCGCCATTATTTGTGCCCCGCCGCCCCGAACATGGGAGAGTGGCGAGTCTCGAGTACCTTGCCGCCGCCCAGATACATGTGAACTCCGCAGGGCAGGCAGGGATCGAAGCTGCGCACCGCACGCATAATATCGATACCCTTGAAGTTATCCGGCCCATTTTCTTCAAAGATCGGCGTATTCTGCACGGCATCTTCGTACGGTCCCGGCGTTCCATACACATCGCGCGGATTTGCATTCCATGGAGTTGGCGGATAGGGATGGTAGTTCGCAATTTTGCCGTCGCGGATCACAACGTGATGCGATAGAACACCCCGTACCGCTTCATGGAAGCCGCAACCAATCGCCTCATCAGGAACTTTGAAGTCCGTCCAGGTGTTGGTGTGCCCGGCATGGAGTTCTGCCAACGCCTTCTCCATAAAGTGCAGCGCCATGGCCGCGGCGTAAGCCTGGAAGTAGGTGCGCGCCCGGTCGCGTTCGATCGCGTTGCTCCACTTCGGAATCTTCCATTCGAACTCCGCCTCCGGTTTCAGCGCAGTTTTGGGTAAGTAAATCTTCACGCTATGACCTGTCGCTTTCACATATCCAACATCCACTAGACCGGAAAGAGCGGTCGCCCATAGGCGCGCGATGGGACCTCCGCCCGTGTCAATGGCGAGATGGTCATTGGTCCGCTTGTCAAACCATCGCGGAGACATCACCCACGTGTAGTTGCCCTGAAAATCGCGTTTCTGCGGACGCGGAATCGTTGTTTGATTCCATGGATGATTCTTGTCGACCAGATTGCCCAGCGGATCCTTCTTGACGAAGGTCTCAGCATTCTGCCAGCCGTCGTAATAAGAACTGCCCAGCAAGATTCGAATGTTGAGGTTGATATCGACCAAGTCATTGGTGACCAGCTGGCCATCGACGATGATGCCCGGTGTCACAAACATCTTGCGGCCCCAGTCTCCCATCCGCTTATAGGTATAGTCGCAGTGGTCGGGATCATTGAACGACCCCCAGCAACCGAGCAGGATGCGGCGCTGACCAACTTTCTCGTAGCCGGGCAATGCTTCATAGAAGAAGTCGAACAGATCGTCGTGCAGCGGAACCACCTTCTTCATAAATTCGACATATTTCATGAGGCGAACGAGATAGTCGGTGAACAACTGGACTGTCGGCACGGTCCCGACTCCGCCAGGGTAGAGGGTGGAAGGATGGACGTGGCGGCCTTCCATCAGGCAGAACATTTCGCGCGTCATGCGGCTTACCTGAAGCGTTTCGCGGTAGAACTCGCCTGTAAATGGGTTGAGCGCCGTCATGATATCGGCGATGGTGCGATAGCCATGCTTGTCTGCGTTCGGAGCGGATGTGTGCTGCGCCTTCTCCCACACTCCGGGATTGGTTTCCTTCACCATCTGCTCGCAGAAGTCCACGCCGACCAGGTTGTCCTGGAAAATATTGTGGTCGAACATATACTCGGCCGCTTCGCCCAGGTTGATGATCCATTCCGCGATGGGCGGGGGCTTGATGCCAAAGGCCATATTTTGCGCGTATACCGCGCAGGTGGCGTGATTGTCACCGCAGATTCCGCAGATGCGGCTGGTAATAAAATGGGCGTCTCGGGGATCTTTGCCCTTCATGAAAATGCTGTAGCCGCGGAAAATGGACGAAGTGCTGTAGCACTCCGCGACTTCACGATTCTCAAAATCAATCTTTGTAAAAATTCCAAGGCTGCCTACGATCCGGGTGATCGGATCCCAGTTCATTTCCACCAGGTTACGTTTCTTGGTCGGATTTTCAGACAATGTTTCGACGGTAGTGGCCATGGCACGCGGATCCTTTCATTTGTAGGTTTGTGGACGATGACCTGTGGTCAGTTGCGGGTTGCGATGCCGCCACTTGGGTTCCTTATTGACCGTCGTGTTGGTGATGCTGCGGAGAGTGCGCAGCATGTGGCCCCACCCAGCAATTGCGTTGGTGGAAAGCTTGGCGCCGGTCGGTTCATCCATGAACGGCATGAACTTGTCTGGGAAGCCCGGCATCGTACATCCAATGCAAATGCCGCCGACGTTCGGGCAGCCACCAATCCCGGCCATCCAGCCTCGCTTCGGCACATTGCAGTCCACCACCGGACCCCAGCAACCGAGCTTCACGAGGCACTTTGAACTGCCATATTCCAAAGCGAAGTCGCCTTGCTCGTAGTATCCGGCGCGGTCGCAGCCTTCATGAACAGTCTTGCCGAACAACCAGGTGGGGCGCAGTTGTTTATCCAGAGGAATCATGGGCGCCAGGCCGGCCACCTGGTACAGCAGGTAGAGGACAGTTTCCATAAAGTTGTCTGGTTGCACCGGACATCCCGGCACGTTGATGATGGGAAGCCCTGCCTTCGAGCGCCAATTCCATCCCAGATAATCGGCCAGGCCCATGCATCCCGTCGGATTCCCCTGCATGGCGTGAATTCCGCCGTAGGTAGCGCAGGTGCCGCACCCAATGACCGCTAATGCCTTCGGCGCGAGCCGATCGATCCAGTCACAGGTCAGGATAGGCTGCCCCGTGTCGGGGTTGGTGCCCATTCCGGCCCAGTAACCCTCCTTCTTGATTTTCTCGTTTGGAATCGAACCCTCCATCACCAGCACAAAGGGATCGAGCTCGCCCTTTTCCGCCTGATAAAAGAACTTCATGAAGTCGTCGCCCACCTCATACGCCAGCACCGGATTATGCAGATGCACCTTGGGAAGGCCGGGAATTGCACCCAGCAAGACGTCTTCAATACTTGGCTGCGTGGCTGCCGTAATGGAAACACTGTCTCCGTCGCAGCCCAACCCGGCCGTAATCCAGAGGATATGAACGTCTTTCACGGGTGACGGTGCTTGGACGGCAGCGCCAGAACTAGATTCGGCCATACAGGCCCTCCTTGTTGCGCAGATTTTTGCTTTTGCTGATTTTTGGCGTAGTGATGTCGGTCACTAAATTCTTGAACTGTGCCGCTGGAATCGACGAGGGTTGCAGGCGCGTGGGTGACGAAAATGAAATACGGATAGGAACGTGATCGCCAAAAGAGGACGGATGGGACAGTTGAACCGGTCGATGCGCGGGGAGAGAGTGGTGGCTTAGGTACGAAGCGATGTTTGGTGTGAGATTAATCACATTCCATCTCGCAACTCGCAAGAAAAACGGCGGGAAACGCGCGCCGAAATTTCACTTGAGCAACACTACGCTGCCGATGTCGAAAGCGTCAAACGGGGGAGTTCGCTGGATCAATTTCGTTTGTGACGCGGACGACATCCGCGAGTAAGAGCCGAATCTTACCCTTTGAGCGTAGGATGCGAGCGCGTACGGAAGGGGTGGCTGGCCATAGAATCGCCCCGAAAATACCAGTAAATTGTCGATGTGCGTTATCTTCGAACATGCGATCGGTTGGCGTATGTCAATACCCCGGTTTACTGAGGCCCTCAAACATCCGGTGGAGAGCGCGGAGTGCCTTGGCGCATGACCGGGTGATTGTATGGATCAAAAAGGCTCTGTTCAACTTCCTTATCGAGGAACCACGGTGACTAGGATAAATAAAACTCTCAGCCTCATGATTATTCTGAGTTTCGCTGCTGTCGTGTCTTCCCGCGCGCAAGATCGAAAGGCGCAGAAGTTCGATTCCAGCGCACTATTTCAACCTGGCATGAGCACCATGCAGAAGGCACGTGAAGATTGCTCCAAGGTTCCTGGACCTCAATTCGGCGAATGCTTTGTGCGGCAGATGCAAGCCGCAGGCGCGTCGCCCCAGGCGGTTGCCTTTATGCACGCCGTGCACAACGACGGCTTCATGCGCGACTTCAGGAACACTGGGAGCGTGGACATCGCCTTCGTATATTACCCGTTTGCAGCCAATGAAAATCAGCACTGCGTGCTGGTCAACGGCACGCCCAACCTGATTGATGTGGATGATTACAATCTGCTGCCGCGCAATGATCTAGCCAGGAACCCGGCTTATGTCACGCTACGCAACAGATTTCCCAATATCGCTGTATTCCCCGGGGACAGGTCGGGCACGCAATTCATTACCGCAGAGAAATCGGCGACTGGAGAGCAACGATTCGTCGTCCCGTATGTTTTGGTGAATGGCTGTCATGCGTGTGCCCGTGTCGGGTCTCTCAAGTTGACGTTCAATTTCGACAAGACGGGCACATTTCTCGGAGCGAAAGTTGCAAGTGTGAAGCCG
Organism: uncultured Acidobacteriota bacterium; assembly: GCA_963756315.1. GTDB lineage: Bacteria > Acidobacteriota > Terriglobia > Terriglobales > Acidobacteriaceae > JAKAAZ01. Next base: position 263,782 of record CAVWNI010000008.1, on the reverse strand, counting down.
AATCCCCAACCGCCGCAGTAGTCCGGAAGCTCCGACTAGAACTTCGACCGGAGTACCGTGGAGCGTTGGGCGGCCGCCTCTGGGGTGCACGGTTGCCGGACCTCATCATGCTGATGGTGCAGGTGGGTGTGACAAGTCTACTTACGTTGCGAAGGTGATTAGAGTGCGTTTGAAAATCGTAACCGTTGGAGAACCTGGATTGCGGGGTATCGCCCAGGAGATTTCCGCAAAGGAAATTCGAAGCCCGAAGATCCAAACCCTAATTGAATACATGAGGGAGACCGTGCGCGATGCGCCAGGCGTGGGACTTGCCGCGCCGCAGATTGGAGAACCGCTGCAGCTCGCCGTAATTGAAGATAAGGCAGAGTACCAGAAGGCATTGAGCGCAGCGGATCTGGCGGAACGCGGGCGAACCGAGATTCCATTTCACGTGATTGTGAATCCGACCATCGAGCGGCTTGGCCAGGCGGCTGCTACCTACTTCGAAGGCTGCTTGAGCCTGCCGGGGTTCACTGCTCTAGTGCCCCGGGCGAAGGAAGTGAGGGTCTCCTGTCTCGACGATCACGGTAAGTCTCGTATCATCGAAGCTACTGGATGGTACGCACGTATCCTGCAACACGAAATCGATCATCTGCACGGTATGCTTTATATTGACCGCATGCACCCGCGCAGTTTCTCTTCGCTCGAAAACTACACGCGGCACTGGAAGGACCAGCCTGTCGAGTCACTCTCAGATCTGACGCGGCCCTCGAGATTGCGTCAAAGTCGCCAGCATGGCAAGATCTGAACGGGCATGGAACCGCAAATCGCGGCGCGCTTGGTCGATGATCGACGCCGACTGGCGAGCAAGATTATTTCTTCTGAAGCTCGCGGATATGCGCGACAAGGCTGTCGATTTCCGGGGAGCTTAAGCTGTTGCCGAACGCCGGCATCATGTTTTTTCCTTTGCGGATTACAGTTGCGATTTCAGCGTTGGTCAATTTCTTCACCGCAGGACTGTGCAGGTTCACCACTTTCAACGCCGCGCCGGTAGGTGTCCCCTTGCCGTCAGCACCGTGACACATGACGCAGCGCGACTGGAACAACGTGGCACCGTTGTCCTGGGCACTCGCAACCGCGGACAGAGAGAAAACGACCGTTGCCGTCAAAACAAATGCCATCAAGCCTTTCATTTGAATCTCCTTGTTCATATCGATAGGAATCGGGGATTGGAGGACAGATGCATCCTTCAATTCTACTGGCAGGCTGGTAGATTACTGGTCCAGTATGTGACAGGTATTGCATTCAACGTTCGCTTTTTTCTCGCGGTGACAATTGACACAGCCGGCCATGGATATATCCGTTTCTTTGAAGAGCTGGACCCGCTCTGCGACAGGTCCATGGCACTGCTGGCAGGTGATGCCCTGGGCCAGATGGACTTTGTGGCTGAAGGAAACGAATGAAGGCAACTGGTACACCCGCACCCACGGGATCGGGCTGTCGGACTTGGCGTAGGCGGCAAGTTTCTGGACCCCGGGGTCGTTGGTACCCATGGTCTGGTGACACTGCATGCAGAAGTCAGCCCGAGGGATGAGTAGCGTTTCGCCGGAGCGTGAAGGCGTGTGGCAGAATTCGCACGGTAGCTTCAAGGTGCCTGCATGCTGTTTATGGCTGAATGGAATGGGCTGTACGGGCCCAGGGAGTGGCGCCGCCTGGACAGGAGTTTCTGTCGTTGCGTTGTTGTTTTGAGTTGGCGGAGCGTTCGAGGCGGGTGCAACAGCTTGAACACTTGCTGATGCGATTCCCGGACTATGCAAGGGCGGTTGTGCCCAGAAAGCCGCGGCCGCAATCAGCACAAGCGTCCACCCTGCACCCATGACTAGACGTTCCCCTGACGCATCTGTTCCGCAAGGTGTTCAGCGGAGCGCATGGAAAGGGCCAGAATCGTCATGGTGGGATTCTGCCATCCGGTGTTGACGAAGCTACTGCCGTCCACCACGTACAGGTTTTTGATGTCGTGACTTTGATTCCACTTATTCAGTACGCTGGTTTTGGGGTTGTCGCCCATTCTGCATGTGCCCAGTTCGTGAATGCTGTAGCCCGGAGGGTTGGGTTCATAATTTTTCGCCAGCACTTCAAATCCCGCTGCCTCGGCCATTGCTACGCCGGTGTCGACTGCGTCGCGCGACATATTGAACTCGTTGTCGGTGTAGCGCGTGTCCACATGCAAAACGGGGATGTCCCACGCATCGACCACGTTTTTATTAATACTGACATGGTGTTCGTAATGCGATAGAACCTGGCCCATCATTCCCATGGAAAAGCCGCTTCCGTCGTAGCTGTCCAGTTTCTTTTGCAAATCAGCTCCATAGGCTGCAAAGTTTCTCGGGTCCATGCGGCGCGTGCTGCTGGAAACATTGAGAGCGTAGCCTCCGATAAAGTTCTTTGCTTTGGTGTTGATGTTGCGGAATCGTGGGATCAGCGCTCCGCCTCCCATTAAGTCCGGTGTCGCCTTACCGTCGCGTGCTTCCGGTACAGAGCAGACGACTCCCGGGCCATACACGTTGTCGATCAAATAATGACCCAGCACCCCGCTGGAATTGGCCAGTCCGGAGTTCAGGAGTAGCCGTGTGCTTTCGAGGCAGCCAGCCGCCAATATCACAACGCGCGCGTTCACCGACATCTCCCGTCGCGAATGGCGGTCGACGAAGAGGGCTCCGTTGGCGAGGCCGGTATTCTTGTCCACGGTGAGCTGTCGCACAACCACGTTGGGCACAGCCGTAAACTTTCCGGTTGCGATTGCATCGGGCAGCAGAAGATTGATAGAGCTGGCCAGCCCATCGCGGCCCATCGCGCTGCGTGGCTTGCAGACTGGAACGTTGAGCTTCTTGCCGGCTGCGATAAAGCGCTGCATGGATCCCGACCAGGGGGAGTTATCGACGACAAAGTTGCCATCCGGGTATTGCGGTAGCCCGTCGGGGTGCCCGCTTACCCTGAAGATTTCCTCTACCCGCGAGTAATACGGCGCCAGGTCGGCGAGGCTGATGGGCCAGTTGTCGCCGAAGCCATCGTGGTCTTTGGCTTTGAATTCGTAATCGCTAAGACGGAAGGATTGTCGCGACCAGAAAAGTGAGCGTCCACCGAAGAGCCGCACCCGCACCCAGTTGTAGGGCTGTTCCTGGCCGAATGTATAAGGAACTTCTTTTTCATCGACCCAGGTGTTGGCGTTAAACTCCGTCGCCTGAAAAACGTGCTGCAGTCGCCCCGGCATTTTGAAACCTCGATAGGGCAACTCATAGGCGGGTTTTAGTTCGCGATCCTTTTGAAAATCAACGATAGGGCCCGCATTCAACATAACGCAGGAAATGCCTTTTTCCGTCAGGACCTTCGCCACCATGCCGCCGGAGTGACCCGAACCAATAATTAAAACGTCAGCCTGTGCCTCCGGCATGCGGAACCAGCTCCTAACTCTATACGTACATCTGAATGTCTGGGTCGACTGGAGACCAGTACAAACCTATTCCGGGTGCTCGCTCGCCTGCGGATGTCGCCGCAATGCTCCATGCCTGCGAGTTCATTGTTGCGGTGCGAATATCCTCATGCGCCAGGCTGATAAAGTGGGCCAATGGCTCCGTCGGCGGGTGAAAAACCATCCAGGTTCTCAGCCATGGCCGCAGTAGCGCATCTGCCTGTTCGGCGTTGACGTCGGCAAAGGGGATGCTGAACTGCTTCTCCGCCTCGGCGTTGAGTTGTTCCAGGCCGGACCGATACATGTGCTGCCGTTCGGCAGGTGAGACACTTACCAGAAAGTCGATGAACTCCGGCGCCCCAGCCTGCGTCGATCCGGGATATCCGTTGAGTGGCGGCAGCAGGATGTCCCCAAGTTTGCGCAAGGTCGCCAGGTGCCTGGCAGAAAAGAAATGCTGTTCCGTCGTGGCCACCACATCGGGAATCGATGCTGGAATCACAGGACTTTGAAAGCCGAAGGCTTCCGGTCGTTCGGCGGATCGAGGCGCGGTTTCTGGCGTTGGTGGAACCGCTGCAGTGGAAGAAGATTGCGGGGCGGATGTCTTCTCTCCACCAGGAGGAGTCGTGGTCTGCCCGAACATCGATGTAGCCGTCACTGGGACAGCCACAATCGCTTTCACAAAATCTCGTCTGCGCATCGCAATCAGACTAGACTGAGCGCGATGGGCTAGTCAACGAATCAGATTCGTGAATTTTGGAGAGCCCCATGCAGGCGGGGCAGAAGGAGCGGAAGCGATGAATCAATCCGAGAAGCGTTACGCCTTTATCCTCCGCCTGCGCGAAGGCGCGGCTGAGGCCTATGACAAGGCGCACCAGGAGGTATGGCCCGAGATGCTGGCATTGCTCAAGCGCGCCGGCATCCGCGAGTACTCCATCTACCGCAGGAATGAACTGCTGATTCTGACACTGAGGGCTGCTGATTTTGAAGCTGCCTGGACACAGATCGACAGTGATCCGGTCAACCTGAAATGGCAGCAGAGCGATGGCGCCTTTCTTTGCCCCCATGGAGGGATTGCGGCCCGGCGAGCGGTTTCCGATGATGGACGAGGTATTTTATCTTCCGTGAGGCGACTCGCGGTCGCTGATGTCATAGAGGCGAGGGAAGGCGTCTGCCAGCTACTTTTTCGAGATTCTTCGCAACTTTGTTTCAGAAACTGCATTATCACTTTCATGTCGACTCATCTGCGAGCATTGCCGTGGTCACTTTTGCTGGCCCTGACGCTTGCAATCGATGCGGGTCACTCGCCGGCTCAGAATGGGCATTCCTCCGCGCCGATAGCAGCGCAACCCAACGCTTCCACGCATGACTCTGCGGCCACCGCGACCGATGATTTGCCTCTCACCGGGGATGCGCGGATTCGTCATGCTTTGGCTCGGCTGACTTTTGGGCCGCGTCCGGGAGATATGGCCAGGGTAAGGGCCATGGGGATTGAGGCATGGATCGATCAGCAACTTCAACCCCAACAGATCGATGACGCAGCTTTGCAGGAGAAACTGCGGATGTACCCTGTGATCCAGATGCCTGTTGCCGAGATGATCGAGCAACTGCCGCCTCCTCCGGTGATTCGCCAGGTGATCGACGGAAAGCGTGCTATCCCGGACGACGCAACCTTGCAGAAGGTGTATCAGACTCAGGTCGCGGTCTACGAGATGCGCCAACAGGTAAGGGAAGAGAAGCAAACTGGCTCGCAACCCGAAATGTCCAATTCGCAGACTGCGGCGGGTGACGGGGCGGGAAGGTCAGGCACCCCTCCAGCATGGATGCAAGACGACGCAGCCGAGGCATCCGACTTCAACTTCGAAAGGAAAAAGCAGAAGCTTTTTCGTGATCTAGAAGCGACGAGCATCACGACGCTGCCGCCCCAGCAGCGAATGGAAAGAGTTCTTGAGATGCAGCCACAGGAAAGAATTCGTTTCTACCAAAACTTGTCGCGGTCAGACCGACTCGCCTTTGTCGACGGATTGACACCGGACCAGGCGCAGCTGTTCGCGTCCATGTTCGCGCCGCTGCAGACGGTAGTCTCGGAACTGGAAGCGACCAAGATGCTGCGCGTGATTGACAGTAACCGTCAATTGCAGCAGGTCATGACGGATTTCTGGTTGAACCACTTCAATGTAGACATTCGCAAGAGCCCCCTGATGCCGTACTACATTGCAGAATATGAAAACCAGGTCCTTAGTCCCAATGCGTTGGGAAATTTCGAAGATCTACTGGTTGCGACCGCGCAAAGTCGTGCCATGTTGTTGTATCTCGACAACGCCAGCAGTATCGGACCCGATTCGCAGGCAGCCACGCGAATCGACGAACGCGCAGATATGGATCCTTCGAAAAAGCAACAGAGGAAAGCACGGGGGGGTCTCAATGAAAATTATGGTCGCGAATTGATGGAGCTGCAAACGCTGGGAGTGAACGGCGGCTACACGCAGCAGGATGTCATCGAGGTCGCCAAGGTGTTTACCGGTTGGACCATTGAGAAACCTTTGCAGGGCGGGGGATTCGTGTTCGACCCGCGACGGCATGAGCCAGGAAGCAAAGTTGTTCTGGGTCATGTCATTCCGCAAGGAGGTGAGCAAGAGGGGCTGGAGGTTTTACATATTCTGGCCAACAGTCCGGCGACGGCGCATCACATTTCTGAGGAACTGGCAGAGCGCTTCGTCAGCGATCACCCTCCGGAAACACTGGTCAACCGTATGACGCGCACGTTTCTTGCTACTCATGGTGATATTCGTCTGGTGTTGAGAACTATGTTCTTTTCGCCGGAATTCTGGCAGAGGAGCACGATGAACGCCAAGGTGAAGACTCCGTTGGAGCTGGTGGCTTCCGCTGCGCGCGCTAGTGATACGCGGGTGGAACGGCCCGGAGTGCTGGCGATGGCGGTCGCGCGACTTGGCATGCCGCTCTACTCCTGTCAGCCTCCGAATGGCTATTCACTCAATGCGGATGCGTGGGTCAGCGCCGGCTCGCTGGTCGAGCGTATGAATTTCGCGGTGGCATTTGCTGACAATCGCTTGCCGGAAGTTGTAAATAACTGGGATCTGCTCATGGGTCCTAATGCGCAGAGTTGGGTGCCATCACAAAAAGAAGCGCGATTGGAGTCTTTGCTGCTCCAGGGTGAAATCTCACAGAAGACCCATCAGGCCGTGATGAAAGAGCTGGTGGACGACCAGAGTCAACCTCGGCTGAACTCTTTTCCGTCGGGTGGGACCGCGATGCGCGGATTTATCGCTCCTGTGTCTCAGTCGATCGGACCAACGAATGCGTCCCACCGGCCGCCGATCGATTCTGACGCAGCCCTGTTGGCAGGATTACTGTTGGGTTCGCCGGATTTCCAGACTCGTTAGAGAATGAATGCCCGTAGTTTTCCGTCGGCCGCAACTTTTCTTCATCCAGGCGGTTCTTAGAGTTAGCCCCGCACGGTTGCGGCTAGTTAGTGAGGTAACCCAGTGCCCACCTCTCGACGCGTATTTCTCAAGAACGGAGCGTTTGCCGTCATTGGTACGTCTGCCGTGCCCTCGTTCCTCACCCGTGCGGTTCTGGGGGAAAGCGCGGGCACGGGAAATAGCCGCCGTAAACTCGTGGTGATTTTCCAGCGCGGCGCTGCGGACGGTCTAAACATTGTCGTTCCGCATGCTGAGACAAACTACTATCAGTCGCGTCCCACCATCGCCATTCCGCGCGATCAGGTGATCGATCTGGATGGCTTTTTTGGTCTCCATCCTGCGATGGGATCATTGCTGCCTTTGTGGCAACAGGGACATCTCGCGATGGTCCATGCTGCCGGTTCGCCCGACACCACCCGCTCTCATTTCGATGCGCAGGATTATATGGAATCCGGAACGCCCGGAGTCAAAAATACCACCGATGGCTGGCTGAACCGCGCGCTGCAAGCGGAGGATGAACGCTACCCCGATCACGACGCCTCGCCCTTCCGCGCAGTTGCTGTGAGTACTAACGTTCCGTGGACGATGGCGGGGCGCGTGCCAGTTGTGGCCCTGAAAAATATTGGAGATTTTTCCCAACTGGCCGCGTTCGACCGCAGTTCCGATGATCCCTTCCAGCAGATGTATGACGCTTCCTCTAACAGCGTCCTTCGAGGCGCAGGTAAAGAAGCCTTCAACGCGATGCAGATGCTGCGCGCAACCTCACCGGGCAAATATGTTCCTGCCGCCGGCGCTGACTATCCTGGCTCACCGTTTGGGCAAAGCCTGCGCCAGATTGCACAGTTGATCAAGGCGGATTACGGCGTTGAAGCCGCGTTTGCCGATGTTGGAGGGTGGGATCACCACCACGACGAAGGAAATGTCCAAGGCCAGTTGGCGAACCGCCTGCGTGATTTTTCTTCCTCATTGGCGGCGTTCTGGACAGATCTGGGGAATGAAGCGGAACACACCACGATCGTAACGATGTCGGAGTTTGGCCGAACGGTCCAGCAGAACGGAACGGGTGGAACAGACCACGGCCATGCCAACGTGATGTTCGTACTAGGTGGCCCGGTACGAGGAGGCCATGTGTATGGGCACTGGCCAGGATTAGCAAACGAGCTTCTGTACCAGAACCGCGATCTGGCAGTCACGACGGACTTCCGCCAGGTATTGGCCGAAGCTGCGCAAAAAACTCTCGGAGCTTCGGACTTCGCTCACATTTTCCCAGGTTATAACGTGCAACCAAGCCGGTTTCTGAATGTCATGGGGTAGGTCGGCGGGGAAATGCCCGATCTTCACTGCAAAAGAATTCGATAACCGACTACGCAGGAAGCTCAGTCGGCGTCGGATAGTGGTGCTGCTCGCGCCCTACGTCCCCGTCATACTTTGCAGAGCTCTTAAAGAGTTCATATCTTCCGTCGTTGAATTGGCGGCCATGCTCGCGCAATTGCGACATCTGCTTCTCGGTGAGCGGCTGAAAATTGCGCAGGATCTGCAAATTCTGATCCAGGACAGCCATCGAGTCCATTCCGGAGATAGTAGTGGACACGCCCGGGACGCTCATCGCGTAAGACAGTGCTTCAGTTGGCGTTAATGCGCCATGCACAATCGGCTCGCCTGATCCGCCCATACTTTTCATCGAAAACACGGCCATCCCTTTTTGAATCGCAACTGGCAGCACATTGACTTCAAATGAGCGGAAACCAGGATCGAAGGGATTGATCGGCATCTGCACGGTGTCGAAATGAAATCCGCGGTTCAGCATGTCGAGGTGAATCGCAGGATCCTTGTGGCCGGTAAAACCAACGAAACGCACTTTGCCTTGTTGCCTGGCGGCTGTCAGAGCTTCCAACACTCCATCCGGATCGTATGCTTTTTCGGGATCGTTGTAGTAAATCACCTCATGCACTTGCCACACGTCGAGATGGTCCGTCTGCAAACGGGTGAGCGACTCCTCCAACATGCGCATCGCGACAGCTTTCGTGCGCCCATGAGTGCAAACCTTTGTCATCACGATGGCCTGGTCGCGCCTGCCTTTCAGCGCGGTCCCCACGCGCTCCTCGCTCAAGCCCTGGTGATACTCCCATGCGTTGTCGAAGAAGTTGATGCCATGATCGAGAGCTTTCGCCACCATGTTGTTGACATCTTCCTGAATGCCGACGGTGCCAAGGTGATATCCGCCCATGCCAAGGATCGATACCTGAAGACCGGTGCTGCCCATTGGACGTTTCGGAACCTGAAAGCTGGGCGATGGAGGGCCGCCATATTCGCCCGCAAAATTAGGGACGATAGGATTCGGCAATCGATCCCGGTCAGTAGCGCGGTTCGGACGGTTATCGGTCGCCTGAGCTTCTACTTCTCGTCTGGGAAGCGCTCCGGGCATCACCGCGGCGCTTCCGGTAAGCGCAGCACTTTTAAGAAAGCGCCGCCTGGAAACCTTGGCCTGCGGCACGTGCGAGTCCTTGGGGCCATTGCACAAAACTCCTGAGCCACGAGACTCGGGAATTCGCAGCCGCTTGTAATTCTCGAAGTTGTCAACGAGCATTTTGTCTCTCCTGAGCCAACAGAATCGGCTGGATGTAGGGGAATTAAAGAAATTGCATGAGGTGCCGCCTAATCACCTACCTGGGGATATGGACGCCCAGTGTTCTGCGTAGCCTCAACCATCTCTTTGACCTCTACGACTGTCATATCCAATGGGAATGCGTGCGCGAAGCGGGCCTCGGGGTTATCAAATTTGAGTGAGGTCTTATACAGTTCGAATCGTCCGTCCGCCGCGTAAGGTCTGGCACGCTCGCGAAGCTTCTGCATCTCAGCCGGCGTCATGGGAGTGAAGCCCTGGGCGACTCCAAGATTTTGCTCGAGAATGCCAAGGTCGGAGACGCCCGTGATCGTGGTTGCGACGGGGAGCGACATCGAGTAGCGAAGTAATTCGGCAGCGGAAAAAACGCCCTGCTGCACCGGATCGCCGTGCCCACTGATCGGCTTCATGGCCAGAGGAGCGATCCCTCGTTGATTGAGCACTGGCAGGACCCTATGCTCGAAACTCATAAAATTTGCGTCGAACGGATTCAAGGGCATTTGCACGGCGTCGAAGGGGAAGCCCGTGTTGAGCATGGCGAGATGAAGGTCCGGATCCTTGTGGCCGGTAAAGCCTAAGAATCGGACTTTACCCTCCGTCTTGGCTTTCAGGAGGGCTTCCGCGGCACCGTTGGGTCGGATAAACAAATCGGGATCATTCTGGAAGCTGACGCCATGGATTTGCCATAGATCCAGGTGGTCGGTCTGCAAACGGCGAAGGCTCTGTTCCAGCATCTGGGTCGCGAGAGCGCCGTCGCGACCGTGGGTGCAGACTTTGGTCATGAGGAAGACCTTGTCGCGGCGGTCTTTGATCCCTTTTCCCAGCCAGTCCTCGGACTTGCCCCGGTTGTATTCCCAACAATTGTCGAAGAAGGTCACGCCACCGTCGATGGCGCGATGGACGATTTCGACGGCAATCTGCTCTTCCTTGGCGGCGCCCAGATGATGGCCGCCCAGACCAATTGCGGAAATATGCACGTCCGTCTTGCCAAATCGTTTAAGAGGGATCGAACCGTTCGAGGCCATACTGCTTAGCTTGGATGCAACAGGCGGGTTTGTCGGCTACGCGTCAGTCTGCATGGGGGTGGATGATGAATTCCGCGCCGGTCCTTAGATCGGCTACGAACAGCTTGATCTCCCGCTCCCGATCCTCGTCTGTCTTTTGGCGAAGCAGGGAAGATGGATGCACGGTCGCAAGGATAGGCGGATAGTGGCCGGACCGAAGAATCTTGCCGCGCTGTTTCGTTACTCGAAACGATGTACCAAGCAGTCCCTGCGCCGCGGTGGCCCCCAGTGTCACGATTATCTTGGGCTTTACCGACTCAATTTCCTTATCCAGCCAGGGTTTGCATGCATTGATTTCCATCCGATTCGGTTTGTCGTGGATGCGCCTCTTTCCGCGTGGCTCCCACTTGAAATGTTTGACTATATTGGTGACGTAGGTCGTGCTTCGCTCAATGCCCGCCTGCTCCAGGCATGTGTCCAGCAACTTTCCGGCCGGTCCTACAAAAGGCTTTCCTTCCATGTCTTCATGGTCGCCCGGCTGCTCGCCGACAAGCATTATCTCGGCGTGAGAGCTTCCCAGGCCAAACACGGTTTGTGTGGCATTTTTGTATAGGGGGCATCCGTGACAGTGGCGAGCTGCTTTTTTCAACGTTGTAAGGCTATGACCCTTCGGAAGAAAGGGAAGAGCCGAGTACGTTTCTTGTGACTTGGCCGGCATCGTGCCATTTAGATGCGCCTGCTTGAAAATCTGTAATTTTCGAATCTTGCGTGCAGTTCCCACTGGCGCAGCGGGCTCGGTTGCGATATGTTTCGCTCTAAGCGGCGGAAGTTCTGGGCAATTGCGCCCCGGTGGGCCAACCAGCGTCCGTCGGCTCTATCATCACGTTGACGGTTTGTTCTCACCGGGATAAGGCGCGCTTCTTCCCCCAAGGAGCGCGCAGGTGAGTTGGCCACGCATGGTTCGGGGGATTCGATGGGTTTTCTGCGGCAGTTCGATGATGATGTGTTCATCAGCTATGCCTGGAAGGACGATGTCCCGGTTATTGAGGGAGAGAAGGGCTGGGTCACGCACTTTCACCGCGATTTGCGCAGCCGGCTGGCGCAATGGCTGGGTGCGGAAGCAAAAATCTGGCGCGATGAGCACGAAATAAAAGGCAACGATCCGTTTGCCGAGAAGATCAAGTCTCAATTACCCAGGACGGCAATTCTCATCTCTGTGGTCTCGCCCTTGTATTTCCATTCTGACTGGTGCATGGCTGAGTTTCAGGCCTTCTTATCTTCCGCCAGCGATGACGCCTCGCTTCCCGTGCTGAAACGGCTCTTCAAAGTCGTTAAGATGCCCGTGGATCAAAAAATCCAACCTCCAGAGATGCAAGCCCTGACCGGCTACGAGTTTTACGAACTCGACGGCAAGACGGCGTATGAATACAACCGGGAGTTCGGTGAGAAATGGCGTTATAAATATGCCGATGAGCTGAATCGGGTAGCCCGCGATTTGGCTGAGTTTCTCAAGACTCTGAATGGAGTCCATCCAGCCGAGCCGCTGGGAACAATTTTTCTAGCGGAGACGACGTCGGATCTGCGGGGTGCGCGCGAGGAAGTCAGACGAGACCTTCTTCATCGTGGATACGCGGTTTTGCCCGACCATCCCCTGGAACCGGATGCCCCGGATTTCAAAGATCGCGTGCGCGCGGAACTAGAGAAATGCAGCATGTCGATTCATCTGGTGGGCGAACGGTATGGAGCAATCCCCGAAGGGGAGACGCAATCGTTGACCGATCTGCAGGCGGAACTGGCGGTGGAGCGGTGCGACACGCCGGGCTTTCGTCGGGTGCTGTGGATGCCGCTGGATTTGAATACCACGGATGCGCGGCAGAAGGCGCTGATCGATCGCCTCGAAAACGACTCCAGCGCGCAGACCCGGACCGAGCTGCTGAAGACCAAGCTGGAAGATCTGAAGTCGCTGGTGGAAGATACCTTTCAAAAGAAGACTGAATCGCCGCGACTGCCGGCGCAGGTCCGACGCGGTCCCCTCAGGATCTACATCATCGCGGACCAGCAGGATCTTGATCAGGGGCTGGTCGCGCCGCTGGAAGACTACTTGTTCAATCAGGGGTATGAGGTGATCTGTTCGCTTGCGGGTTCAGACGAAAAGCAAACTCGTGAGGAGCACGTGGAGAATCTGCGGCTGTGCGACGCATCGCTGATTTTTCACGGAACCGCGGGTGAATTCTGGCTGCGTGCCAAGCTGAACGACTTCCGCAAAGTTCTGGACGCCAGAGTCGATCCGGTGCGGGCTCGCGGAATTTTCATCGCTGGACCTGAAACAGAACAGAAGCGCCGATTTCAAACGCGGGAAGCGATCCTGGTACGCAATTTTCAAGAATTCTCCGGCGACACTCTTCAGCCCTTCCTGGAAGAGCTTCGTCGCGAGCCGGGGCGGTAAGGTATGTCGTGGGACTCGCAACAGTTCAACCCGTTTCCCGGGCTCCGGCACTTTGAGTTCGACGAGACTGCGCTGTTTTTTGGCCGCGACGGTCAAAGCGATGAAGTACTGCGTCGTCTGCGGATGCAAAGGTTTCTGGCGGTCATTGGTACTTCTGGCAGCGGAAAGTCTTCACTGATTCGCGCAGGGGTATTGCCGGCAATTTACGGCGGCATGATGGTGCAGGCAGGTTCGCGATGGCGACACGCAATCTTTCGTCCCGGGGACGATCCTATCGGCAACCTCTCCCGCGCGCTGGGAGAGAAGGGGGTTCTGGCCCCGGAACACGCACAGGACGACGCGCTCGATACGGTGCTGATTGAAAGCACACTGCGTTCCAGTGGACTTGGACTGATTGACGTTGCGCGATTGGCCCATTTGCCACCGCGAGAAAACGTTCTGGTGATCGTTGACCAATTTGAAGAACTGTTCCGTTTCGCCGGCGCCGCGCAGGGTATGCGGCGGGAGGACGATGCCGCGGCGTTCGTGAAGCTGCTGCTGGAAGCAACCAGGCAAGACACCGTTCCGATCTACGTCATCATCACGATGCGGTCAGACTTTATAGGGGACTGCGCCCGTTTTCGCGACCTGGCGGAAGCGGTGAATGACGGCATGTTTCTGATTCCGCGCATGACGCGCGACCAGCGCAAGGAAGCGATTTGCGGTCCCGTGGCCGTGGGCGGGGCGGAGATTGCGCCACGGCTCGTGAATCGGCTGTTGAACGATGCCGGAGACAATCCGGACCAGCTTCCCATCATGCAGCATGCACTCATGCGCACCTGGAACTACTGGGAGAAAGATCATCAGCCCGGAGAGCCGCTGGACCTGCGTCATTATGAAGCGATCGGCGGCATGGCGGAAGCGCTCTCGCGGCACGCTGAGGAGGCATACGCCGAACTGCCGGACGATCGGCATCGCGAGATAGCAAAAAGGCTGTTCCAATCGCTGACGGAAAAAGGCGGAGACAATCGAGAAGTCCGGCGTCCTACCCGGATTCTCGAAATCATGGAGCGCACGCATGCTGACCTGAGCCAGGTGCTGGCGACGGTCGAGTGTTTTCGACAGCCGCATCGATCATTCCTGATGCCGCCTCCCGACGTGCCGCTGAATGAGCAGTCCATTGTCGACATTTCGCACGAGAGCCTGATTCGCGGATGGCAGCGGTTGAAAGACTGGGTGCAGGAAGAGTCAACGTCAGCGGAGACCTATCGAAGATTGGCGGAGACGGCTGCGTATAACGCCCAAGGCCGGGCGGGATTTCTGACCAATCCGGAGCTGAGTGTTGCGCTTGCATGGCGGCAACGGGAGCAGCCGAGCAGCGCGTGGGCGACGCGCTATCGCGGAGACTTCGACCTGGCGATGAGGTTTCTGGAAGATTCCGCCGTGGCGTTCGAAGCCGAAGAACTAGCCAAGGAGCGACGCCGTCTGCGCGAACTGCGCCGGTTGCAGGCGTTCTCAGTGGTGGTGTTGTTTGCGTTTTTAGTGGCCGCGGTGTTGGGCGCTATCTCTCTGCGCGAACGCTCCAAGGTGGAAAAGGCAAGCGCGGCTTCGCGCGCGGCGGAAGGTCACGCCGTGCAGGCACTGGGCGTTGCGCAGCGGCAGAAGGCCGAGGCAGATCGGCAGCGAACCGTCGCGGAAGAAGAGAAGAAAGAGGCAGACCGACAGCAGAAGACAGCCGAAACCGAGAAGCAGGAGGCGGAAGCAGAGAAGAAGGAAGCCGAACTATCCGCCGCCCTGTTGCACGATGAGGTGCTGGCATCCCGGAGAAAAGTCGTCAGCGATCAGAATGTGATCACATACTTGTCCGACCTCCTTGGTGCACGGTCGTCAAGAATATCCGGGATTGTTGCTCTGCAGGAGCAGGGAGAAGCCTACAGCGAAACTGGCGATCATCAGGCGGCGATTCAGCAACTGGACAAAGTTCTGGAGATTCAGCCCGACAACCTGTCCGCGCTGATGGGTCGAGGTTACGAGTATCTCCTGCTGGACGAACCAGAAAAATCTATCGTCGATACCAGAAAATTCCTGGCGATGGCTCCACGGCAATCGAGCGCCTTGGAAAATCTTGCGCTCGCTGAGGCGATGATGCGCGAATACGCGGCCGCCAAACGCGACACGTGGGATGCGATCGCGACCTATAGTCCGACAGAAAACGATGAGAATATCGAGACCGAACTCTCGCCCGACGTTCAGAAAGCGACGGGACACCAGCTCATGGAAGCTACAGGGCCGACATACGTGGTTGCTCTCTACTATGAAATTGCTGCCATCGACGCAATGAGCGGCGACCCGCATTTTGTCGCGGATCTGAAGAAAGCCGATGAAGTGGCGGCGAGGTATCCGATATCGCCGGAACCGTATCAGCTAATCCTGGACTGGGCATGGCTCGAGACTCGGCATTTTCCAGATTATGGAATCTCGGCGTTCTTCGGGGCGATGTGGGAAAAGCTCGCCGTCAGCGACCCACGCTTCCACCGCTGGGCCTACGATCAATACACGAATTTTGAGAAGGACGACGCCGAGTTTCATGATCCGCGCTATCGCGAACTGGCAAAATGGGTGCGTCACCGTCTATCCGGCATGCAGGTTCCTGGGCACGAAGCGAGTAGTGACGATTTCAATACTCTGAGGGAAGAAGCCGAAGAGCTGCAGATACGGATCGGTAACAGCAGCGACCTGATGCAATTGGCGCTGCTGAGAAGCAAGCTGGATCAGCTGATCGCGAGAGCGAATAGTCCCGCCCAGCACGATACGCTCGTCGACCTGCTGCGACACCGGGCGGTGGTGGAGGATGAAGCGAAAGATCTTCCAGCGCTGCATACGGACTGCGAAGAAATCTTAAAGCTGGATCCCCACAACGCGACGGCTGAATACTATCTGGCGATCCACGAGCCGGACGATGCGCTTAAGAGGAAAGAGTTCGAGGCGGCTCTCGCAGACGATCCAATCGACGTCGATGTTCTAAGCGACTACAGCAGCTACCTGATCAGTAAAGGTGACAGGGAGAGCCTTCTCGAGGCTCTGAAACTGACGCAGACCCTGATCCGATTACGACCTTATTGGACCACCGTCCAGTACAAGTTGGCTAACGTGGAGCACCTCCTTCATGAGGATGACAGGGCGTTGATTTCGGCGAATAATTTAGTCGCGATCGCTCCGGAAGCAAGTCGATACTACGAGACCCGACGCGACATTGAGGCTTCGATGGCGGGCCGCAGGCAATCGGCGGACCTGCATTTGGCGGCAGGATACCTGACGGCTGCAAACATACTGGCTCATCTCGATCGCCAGGATGAGGCGCTGGCGGAATATATCCAGGCATTCAATGCCGCAGCGTCGCTCCCCAATCAGCAAGATCCCGATGTGAAATTTCAGGTGGAAATTACTGCCCAGCGAATCACACAGTTTCTGGCTACGCACTCGTCGCCGGAAGAAGTATCGCAATTCTGGCGCGCGACCGCGGCGTCAACGAAAAATCCAGTAGTAACGCAGTGGGCCAACAAGGAAATCGCGCAATCGACCCCGCGCTAGCGACCGGACGCGCTACTGAACTTTCGCGGAACACGCCTGCGCGACCGCGTGAGCATCATAAGAAAGCCCCTGCGTCTTTAAGGAGGAAGCAATCTGCTGCTCCAGAAACGTGGTGTCGGTGCCGTGAGCGCCTTCATTTTGACGCGTGATCTGTAACGCATCACACATGAGGCGGTCGGCTTCTTGATAACGATTTTCCTCAGTGTAGAGAAGGGCCAATCTATATTGACTGTTGGCGACATCCTGATGCTGCGGCCAGATTTCCTGGAACGCTTTCAGCGATGTCTCCAGTGGAGCCTCGGCATTCTTGAATTGTGCTTTCGCTTTGTCTGGCTGCTTGTTCGCCGTGTAGAGGTCGCCTAGCTGCTGGTAGGCCTCACTGAGCAGGATGCTGACCGTGTTCGGATCTTGAAGGTCGCTGACTCCGACCCCGGATTCGTTGTGGTTCTTTGCTGATGAGCTTGCCTCAAGGGAGGAAACCATATAGCGTTGGCCGTCGGCCGTCAGCTTAGCTTCCTGCTGTTGATTCTTTGCCCAGATCTTCAGCGCAGTCGAGTATGAGTCGATGGAGTTCTTCAGATACACTTCCGCCGCGTCCATGTTCGAATCTCGATCCTTCGCTTTGGAGGAGTTCTTGGCGGTGGCGAAGTAGATTGAGCCAAGATGCATCTGAGTGAATCCGTATGTCGCTGTCGGCAGCGCGAGCCGAATGTCATCCGCAGGATAGGCATTGGCTAAGATCGCCGTCTCAAACTGCAAGCACTTGTAGGCGGTGAAATACTCGCTGGAAGAATCGAAGGCCTTGTCACCGTTATGGTCGATATAAGTGGTCGCCAGCGAATCGAGAGGCTTCGCCACCGGCAACAGGTCAGCTCCGAACTTATCCAGATTCACTCCCTGGCTGGCCTTCAAGATTTTCACTGCGGAGTCTCCATCGCCAAGCTCGAAGTAGACGAAATACAGCAACCAGCTGGTCATGCGAGGTCGCGGACCACCAGGATCGATCCGATTCCCCACAGGTAGCGCGGATTGCAGGAGGATCACCGCATCCTGCTGACGGCTTTTCCTGACAGCGTCATCCGTCGCATTCTGGCTGTCCTGAAGCTCCGCGATTGCGGCGTTGAAGTACATGCGCCAAAGGGTGTCGGACGCTTTGGTCTGGGCCGCTGCAATAACGGAATAGGGCAAGAGCATTGCAACTGCGCAAATCTTCCAGATCGACGTGGCCAGCAGGCGATAGACAAATTTGGACCTTTGCATAGCAACTCGCGAGGGCGATAGGTGGCAGCGCCTGCAGGATGACTGTCGTCCTTAGCTTGCCTAAATTCTTCTGCCATGGCAATAGGCTTCTTCACGGAGGTATCGATTGCGGTTTATCTGCGGTTCGCTCGAGCATTCAAACGCTTCCCGGCGCGAGCTGGCAAGCATGTAGGGCGCCGTGAAACCGCTTGCGTTGGTCTGGTGGTTCGACTATCATCCGGGTCAACCCCCAACCGCAGCAAACAAACTCACTCGTGGAATTGTGATGAAACTACGCTGGGTCGGGCTCCCAATCCTAGGAATGCGACGCATCTGGATGACGAAGGGGTGCCAAGCAATCCTGGTTCCTTGCATCGCCACGCTGTTGTTGTTGGCTGCCTCCGGCTGTGCAGTACATCGCGTTCGGTCCGACTTTGCGGGCTTCGAGAAGGCTTACGCCGATACGTCGAACCGGGAGCTCCTGCTGAACCTGGCAAGGTTGCAGAATCACGATCCTACGTATTTTTTCAAGATGGGCCAGATCACAAGCGCGTATCGCATGGTGGCAAGCGTCTCAACCAATGTGGGCTATCTGAGCCAGAGCACGGTCCCTGGTAAATCAAACACCAGCGGAAGCGGCTCGCCGGGGTTGTCTTATGAGAGTGATCCGCTATTCCAATTCATCCCGGTGAACGACGAGACCAACGCCCAACTTCTATTGAAGCCGATCCCAGCCGACACCTTTTATATCCTCTATCAGCAGGGATGGCGGATGGACCAACTGCTACGGCTGATGATCGACCGAATCGAGGTGACTCATTCCGGCACGACTGGTTGTGAGATCACGACCTACCGGAATGTTCCGCCGGCCTTGAAGTTCTCTGGCGGGAAGGCCGTTCCGCTGGATCCACAGCAGCTGAGCAATTACGCCACGTTCCTGCGCATCACCGCCGTTGCCTACGGATTGCAGAAGCACGGATCGCTGATGTTGCGAGGCGTCAGCACGTTCGTGCCGCTGGACTCAAATGCCGTAAGCGCGGGCTCCTCGCAGGGCCCGGGGGGAGCTGGCCCGTCGAATGCTCAGAAAGAAAATGGAATCAGCGCAACGGACATTGAAAAAGCCGCAGAGAAGAACCTGACGTATGAATCGGTGAACGGTAAGATTCTGATCGGTGAGAGGGTGGTGAATCCGAAGTTCTACCTGATACCGCCGAAGGCAGCGCCCACCGGGTATGAGCCGGACATTGACAAAATCGAAGGCATGCTTGGGAACGATCAACATTTCAGGGGGTTGAAGGATGCGCAGGTATTGAAGGGATTTCTAACCGCTATGCGTAATGGTTTCACGATCGAAGACGATTCCACATCGGCCGAGCAAGGGAGCAATCCTTGCCCGACGGGAAACGATCAGTCCAGCGTGCACCTGGTGTTGCGTTCGCTGATCGGGGTCATGGCCGCCGCCGCCCAGGAGCAGGCTCCCTTTGATGCACTGAATGACAGCAACACGCCGGTTCAAGCTCTTGATGGAACTGGAAGATCGCACCCGTTCGATGAGGAAATCCCGGACATTGAACGCCTTCCTATCCTGCGAATCGACTGGAAGCCTGATACCTTGGTCACGCCCGCGCAGCCGCTGCCTCCTCTGCAGCCAACGCCGCAACTAGTGGCAGTGAACTATCGAGGGACGAATTATTTCATCGCTGATCCGGAGGACCCGCTGGTGCGGGAAAATGAGTACTGGAACCGTGATGTTTTTCGGCTCATAGGTGCATTGACCGCCCAGGTGACCGTCGATATTTCCAAGTATCCGGTACCGGACATTCTGCAGTTGCACACCAACTGAGCCGCGTACGATCTCTCCAGTCGGACGAATGATGAAAAATTGCGTAGTCGAACATGAGACGGTGGCACGACTTCCTGACACGCTTGCGATTGGCTTTACCAGCCTTCGAACGCTGCATGACGAGACGGAATCACGTTCAATTTTGCTGCGGTTTCTTCGTGATCGCGTCGGGCGCACGAAGGGTGTGGTCTATGGAGTCTCCTCGATTGCTGAAGGCGGTGATCTTCTGTTTGCGGAGATTTGCATCGAGCTAGGGATTCCGCTGCGGCTCTTGTTGCCAATGGCCGCCGATGAACTTGGTTCGACCTTTGAAGTGTCGAGCTGGATTCGGGCAAAGCGCGCGTTAGAGAACGCAATGTCGGTCGAGGTCGTGGGAAGGCAGGACTCGATCGACGAAAGTTATTACGAGTGCGGCATTGAAATGGTCCAGCAATGCGGGCTCGTGATAGCGCTTTGGGATGGTGACCCGCATCGCAGCGGCGAATGCTGCCCGCAGGTCGTGAACTTCGCCGAGAAAATCGGAAGACCGACGATCTGGATTCACAGTGACACGGGATCGGTCGAGCATCGTAACCAGGCCGCCGAGAACAAGCTGCTGCATGACCCGGAACTTAACTTCCTGAATGATCTGCCCGACTGCGGCATCGCGGGCTCTGGCCAATCGCCGACGGAGATCGCCGTACAGTGGTTTCAAAAAGTCGACGCGAACGCAAGCCGACTGGCTCCTCAGGTGCGCCGGCTTGCCAGCATACCCATCCTGTATACCGCGGTGGCGGCCTTGTTAAGCGGGGCGGCGTCGAAGTCATCGGCTGGCGTAGCGTGGGTCGTGGCCAGCGCGGCACTGGGAGTTACGGCTGCCGGATTGCCTCTTATTCTGCGCCTCGATCAGCGGCAGGCGGTGTGGGCCAGGACTCGCACCGCAGCAGAGGTTTGCCGATCTGTACTCGCGCTCTGGGACGCACCTCTTCAATGCGAAGTGATGGGCACAGAGATTGGGCCGGAGCTGGCGGGAACGCTAACCTCTTTGCGGTTTTTGAAGATGCAGGCGCTTGCTCACCGCCGTGTTACGGTCGAGGAGTTCAAGGAGCGCTATCGCAAGGACCGTATCCTGGATCAGATTGGCTATTATTCCAGGCACGCTGACCAGGCCGCGAACGAAGCTCGGTTCTATCGTCTTGTTACGTATGTTTCGGTTGGCGCGGCTGTTCTGCTGGCGGCTTGCTGGCTGGCCGGAGCCATGAAGGTGCCGGGCCTGCACGCCATTTCTCGGTGGCATTGGTTCGGGTTCACTCTTTCGGCTCTCTTTCAAGGAGCGACCATCGTTGCGGCGCTGGAGATCGTGAACGATAGTAGTCGACGCCAGCGCCGATATCGTGAGATATACGAATGGCTGAATGACTGGAACCGGCAATTGGACGGATTGCGCACCTGGCCTTCTCTTTTGAAGGTGGTTGTCCAGGTGGAAAAGGTCCTGATGGTCGAGTTGCTGGAGTGGCGATCGCTCGCAAGAAATACAAAATTGCCGAGAAAGTAATGCTATGAAGCGCATTCTTACGTTGGACGGCGGAGGGATCCGAGGTGTTTTCACGCTGGAAGTGCTTCTGCGTGTCCAGACGATTTTGAGGGAACACTATGGCTCTCCGAATAGTGTGCTCGCTGATCACTTTGACTTTTTCGCAGGGACCAGCACCGGCGCGATCATTGCCACGTGTCTCTGCTGGGGGATGGAGGTGGAGGCCATCCTTGATCTCTACGTTCGTTACGGCAGTACGATGTTCAGCCGCATCCCGTGGTACCGGCCCATCAAAAGGCTGCTCGTATCCAAGTACGAGGCCAAGCCACTTTCCGAGTTGTTGCAGCGAATTTTCTCTGAAGATGGAGATGGCAAGGAACCTTCTCTGATTGAAACTGCGCGCCTGAAGAAACTGCTGCTCGTGGTGGTAAGGAATCACTCCACCGGGTCAGCGTGGCCCATCACCAATAATCCGATGGCCCAATTCAACCATCCTGATTTGCCCGACTGCAACCTGAAAATTCCTCTGTGGAAAGTGTTGCGCGCCAGCACAGCTGCGCCTATTTATTTCGATCCGGAGAGAATCACGCTGGGCGGTCGCACGCAGATTTTCGTCGACGGCGCCATCACCCCTTACAACAATCCCGCATTGATTGCCGCGTTGACTGCAGTCTTGCCGAGTTACCGGCTCAACTGGCCAGCCGGTCCGGAAAACATCCGGATCATCTCCATGGGAACGCTGCGCTTTTCCTCGGCGTTGCCACCGAAAATCCGCAATCTGTGGGTGGGATACAACGCCGCCAACGTTCCGCCTGCATTAATCCAGGGGATGGCATGGGAGCAGGACTATCTTTGCCGATGCCTGGGGGAATGCCTATATGGCGAGCCGCTCGACGCAGAGATCGGAGATCTGGTGGGTGCGGCGCTTCCGGGCGAGCGATGGTTCAGCTACGTACGGTATAACCGGTCTTACGACGCCACGCAGGCCGAAGCTTTGCTGCGCTCTCATCCGACCTTGGCGCAGATCGACGCTGTGACTGCGATTCCTCTGCTGCGCGAAATGGGCCGCGCTTACGCCCAGGATCACGTGCGCTTGTCGCATTTCATCGATTGATTTCGGTGTGGGGACAACTTCGCTCAAATGTTTACCGACGGCGGCCTGGTCGAGAGTAGCGCTTCCCAATCGCGCACTTCGGAAATAAGAACCTCCGATACCTCGGTGGCCGCCACGGTAAGGGTACGCAGGGAAGTTGGAGGAGCAACTTGAAGTCTGCGGTCTAACATATTCAGTGCCCGCCGCATGCTGTCGGATCGCTTTGCCAGCCGTTTGAATTCTCCCTGGGCGGCCAAGGCCGCGATCGTCGAGCCTGCGGAAAGCAGTAGCGCCGCGCAAATCGTCAGCCAATGGTGACTGTGGGTAAGATGGAACACCTCCAGAAAGTCGAAGGCACACACTCCAAAGACCAATACAAAGACAAAGATGCCTCCGCGGGTCAAGAAATGTTCAATCTTCTCGTACCGTCTACTACAAACGTCATGGAACGCCCTTTGCATTTTGATGGCTTTGAGCAGGTGGTGAGTCTGCTTGTGCAGATAAGCGGCATCGACCTCGACCGACGGTACGCCAAGGCCGCGCGCCAGACTCTGGGCGAAGTAGGCGGCGAAGCCCTCTCCGGAAGCCCAGTCCCGAGCTAAGAATCCGTGAAGACGCGGAATTCCCAATGCCACCGGGGCAAGCAGGTCGAGGCATCGAATTTGCTCAGCGATCGATCGAAAGAGCATCCATCGGTTATGCCAGCGGAAGCGCCATGCCACATAGGCCTCAATCAGAACAGCGAGCGTCGATGTCAACTCGACACAACTGAGCAATCTCAGCATGGATGGATCGCTGGCAAGCGGAATTGCCAACAGGCAACTGATGAAAGCCAAAGCTGCCCAGGCCTGAATGCGAAGGGAAGCGCCACGGCTAAATTCTCCATATCGCATCGCGAGGGTATCGGTCCACAGGAAATAAGGTCGAAGGGATTCGTTTTCGATCTCCTGAACGTCGCGAGTTGATTCTTTTGGAGACGGATATCGCAACTGGCCTTCGGTGAAAAGTCGCAGAAGCGTGTAGGCTGTCGGGTCGATTCTGCGTGGCCATTTCGCCCGCACGTAATCCACTGCATAGCCGACAGTCGTATCGGCCGGAGGTATCAGATTTGCGATCCAGCGTGGCCATCGACTTCGGACTTTTGGGGCGCTGACCTCGTAGGCGGTACCGACCCCGCAGTGCAGGGGCGACTCGCCAGTCGTGATGAATAGAGATCGAATAAAACTCTCCAGTGCCACAAGTGCCTCGGCGTGCGCTCCGTCCCCGGCAAGAAACCGCAGTTGGCTAGGTGTTTCGGAATCAATATGAATCACGGGCAGGCCGATCAACTGCGCTCGCTCAACTAACTCCCCGGTTCCGCCGACGCCGTGGGCAGCGTGGCCATCCCAAACAGCGATCAGAAGATCGGATTGCATTAATACGACCTCTCCCGCGGCACGATAGCCTAGATCTCGGGCGAGCGGGTCAGCGTTGAGCCGAAAGACGGAGTTGGCCTCCGCCAGCAAACCGCGGAATTCCTCAGTGGAACCGGGCAGTGTAAAGTCTCGCTCATACTCCTGCTGACGGAATGGCAATGGAACCTGCAGTTCGAACCCTAGATTCCGCGCCGCGTGGGCTGCCAGACGATCTGACCCTTCCGCGAGCGAAGTGATCAGCCGCAGGGTCGGGCAGGGAGCGTCAGCACGTAGCCCTGGAATGGCCAATACCGTGCGTCGAGCACAGGCGAGCACCTCCCCGATCGTCTTCCCCAGGTCCGGCAGCAGTGCTGCATCGAGTCGATTCGGTCGATGTCCGGTGACGCCGACGCGAAAGGCTACCGGCGGCAGAGGAGAAAGCTCGTGCGTGTGGTTGGTCGGCATGCAGGAAGTTAAATGGCGACGCCGCTCGATGCGGTCATCACTTCAGATGCCTAGCAGAACGCCTCAGCAATCATCGACAGGATAACGAATCTGTCATAGACGGGGAAGGTATAACTGCGCGACTCGGGAATGAGTCCAATCGCATACCGCTCGATATCATCCTCGGGTCGGGGGGGGACCCACGGAATGCGATGCCGCTTGTATTCGGCGACGACCGTGGGCACCAGACAAGCGCGCCGGCTTGTCCCATTCAACCTCGATTGGTTACGACATTTTGGAGACTACTCCGAAATGTCGGGGTGGACGCGCGGCTGTCGACTTGGACGACTCCAGTAACCTGAACGCTCCCACCACATTCCGGCAGCCCGGAAAATCTTCGATTTGGTGTTCTATGTGCCTTTGCTATCTCGGAGGCAGGCTCCGCTTCAACCTGCGATACCGTAAACCAGCAACGGAGGGGAACATGCAAAGCAGCCGAAATATTTCTAAGACCGCCCTGAAAAGCCTAGCGCTTGCAGGCATCCTGATGATCGGGACCTTTCCCGGTCTGGCGAGAGACAAGTATGAAACGATCGACGCCCACGCCTTCGGAACCGGCACTCAAATGGGCCAGAACATCGGCGTAACATTGAACATTTATGAGTTCTCGACTCCCGCGGATCGAGTGATTCTCATGCAGGCATTCGACAAGGGGCAGAATCCCGGTTTGGTGAATGCCCTGCAGAAAATGAAGGCCGTCGGCCACGTCGAGATCACCGGCACGCTCGGCAACGACTGCGCCTATATCGCGATGACGCCGACACCCACAGGGCGTCGGATCGTCTTTGTTACGAATCGCCAGATTCGCTTTGCGGAAGCCTGGACGGATAGCCAAACCATGTCTTACGACTTGACCGCCGGTGTCCTCGAACTCAATGATCAGGACAAAAGCAAGAGCACTGGAGTTCTTTACCCGCTGGCTCAGCTGGTCCTGGACAAAGACGGTGAGATCACTTTGGACCTGAACCAAAATCCCTGGAGACTGGCCGGCGTGATCGATTGGCCCGGAAACTCGGCAGGGAATTAAGCTGCGCTCGAAAGATCCGCTCGCCGGTCCTGTTGCTCTTTCCCCGCAGGAGCATCCTCTTGCCCAGACGTGCATGAGCCACGCCTTGGCTGCGGCTGATTTCCCCCAGAGTTATTCGAATCAATGGCAGGAGCCAGTGGTTGAAGAACGATCTCCGCAATAAGCCGAAGGGCGAATCCTCTCGCGAGAACTCGCCCTGGCTATCCGAATTTTCGAAGATCCGGTTTCGGCAACCAGATCACAACCACGCTACTCCGGGGTGTCTTCAGGACTCGCGAGCAGAACTCACATGCCCTGTGTCTTCCGGTTTAGCTTGTCGTAAGAGCTTACTGTCGACCAACTGCCTTCAGTTGCCTGAAGCGAGTCTCGTTTCCGATCCTCCCGCTGGCTCGATTTCCGCTCTCTCCTCTGAAAGATTTCTCTTCCGTTGCAAAAGAGTATGGCATGAGAAACGCCCGTTTTTCTGGAATTATTTCGGTGTAAATCTTGTACTTTCTGTGGGAAAAACAGTGTAATTCCAAAATGCCAACTCGCCGCGGGCTCCGTGCTAACGACGGACGGCCCATGCCAGCCCGTCGGGTCCGCCTCCCGCTGAAATGTGCCCGGTGACGCGAAGAGTGTGGAGGTCGATGACGGCGACATAGTTGTCCGGCCCACAGGAAACAAACGCCCGTGCACCATCCGGCTGTACCAGCACGCCACCCGAACCGTGGCCGATCGGAATGCGCTTCACAACTTTGCGGGAGCTGGCGTCGAGCACCACCAGCTCGGGCCCACTGGATACCAGCACCAGCTTGCCATCAGGAGTGAACTTGAGTCGATTCGCGCCCCTCGCGTTGACCGCCAAAGTCTGGACGACTTTCTTCTGCGGGTAGTCGATGACGGAAATGGTGCCATCCCCGGCGTTCGCGACCCAGATTTCTTTGCCGTCCGGAGACACGTCGAAGCCCTCCGAACCATGGCCGACGGGCACCACGGTCTCATTCCAATCCATGCGATGCATCGAGCCGCCGCGCGGGCCCGGCGGTTGCATCGGCGTCCCTGAAGGCGGATGCATTCCCGGTGGTGGTCCCGGCATGTGCAAGGGCTCCAGGTCGATGATGCTGACCGTCCCGGAACTGACGTTGGTTGTGACGATATGATGCTCATCTTGCGAGACGAAGATCATGTGGGTGCGATTCTGTCCGGTGCCGAGAATCCAGTCGACTTTGTGTGTTGCAGGATCGTAGCGACCAATCGCCTTGGCGACTTCTGCCGTGAACCAGGTCTTGCCACCCACAAAGGTCAGCCCGTGAGGGCCCCTCAACGGACCCAGGTCAATCGATGGCATTGGCTTCGCATCTACTAAATCCACTACGGCCAGGGTGTTGTAGGCCCCGAAGCCATAGTTGGAGACATAGGCCGTTGCGCCGTCGGTCGACGCAATCACTTCGTGAGGGTCGTTCCCGACCGGCACTTTCGCAACCACCTGAAGGTTGGAAGGGTCGACGATGGCCAGCGTATGATCCTGTTTCGACAGCACCAGCAGGGAGCTCGGCGGCGTGCTTTGCCCAAGAAAAACGCCGGCACAGCAGAGGTAAAGAAACGGAACGGCGGCGCGGACAAAATCTCTCATTCCGTGAGCCTACCCCCAATTCGCCAGGGAATGCCAGAGGAAAAGTACTGATTCCCTTAGGCAGCTCCCGTTGCGGAATGCGCTACCGCCGGGCAGCAGAGTCCGGAAGCGCGGAGGGTTCACCATAGGCATGAACCCTGTCGCAAACCAGCCGCAGGGTGTCTTCCAGATTGCCGGAGGCAGTTTTAAACGAATCAGCGTCGATTGTGAGGGGCGCGCCCAGAACCACGAGCGGTGCTCCGAATTCCGGAGTGCGAATCGCCTGCTCAATCGTAAGACCGCCTACGGCCTGCACCGGTACGCGGACAGCGGCGACGACCTCTCGCAACTGATCGAGAGGGCTGGGGTAAGGCTTTCCCGCAGCTGCAAGCCCGCGACGCTGGTCGTACCCTATGTGATGAATCACGAAATCACAGCCAAAGTCCTCCAGCCGCTTTGCAGCGGCGACCATGTCTTCCGCGCCGAGGTTGTCCCCCATGACCTGCACGCCGAAGTCTTTTCCGGCCTGGACCACCATTTTGATCGTTTCCGGATGGGCACGTTCCATCACTACGACGTGAGTTGCGCCGGCTTCCGCCATCAGCTGCGCCTCCAGCCAACCGCCGTCCATCGTTTTCAGGTCAGCAACGATGGGTACATCGGGAAACTCAGAACGCAGGGCACGAACTCCGTTCATTCCTTCGGCGATGATGAGCGGTGTGCCCGCCTCCAGCCAGTCGACCCCGGAACGCATAGCGAGGTGTGCCGTTTCGAGCGCTTCGGGGATGGATGTGAGGTCGAGCGAAATCTGTACGATAGTTTTCATCATGAGCTTTCCTGGAGATCAATTTCGAATCGACTGCGACGCCTGAAGAGCAGTTCTTGCGATGATGGCTCCGCGATTAATCCTGGAAGTGGCGGTCTATTTTGGCTTGGAGAAAGTGAACTGATTCCCGCAGGTCGTCCATCCCATCCAGACCGTCTTCGATCGAAATCCAGGAGCGAAACCCGACCGAGTGGAGCGTGGAAAAAATCTTATCGTAGTCATTCATTCCTTTCCCTATCACGCCATGGGACAGGCGACTAGCGTAACCGACCGAGTCTTCCTCTTTGCGCAAGTCCTCGATCGTGCCACTTTTCAAATATCGATCGCTGGCGTGCATCGTGACGACGCGGTGCTTGACGCGCTCGAGCAGCGCCAGTGGATCCTCGCCGGCCAGGATCGTATTGGAAGGATCGAAATTGACGCCAAACCAGGGGGAGTCGATTTGCTCGACGATTTCGACGAAGACGTCGGACTTCTGGGCAAATTCCGGATATTGCCAGTAGTTATCCTTGTAGTGGTTCTCCATAGTCAACACCACACCATGCTGTTCGGCGAAGGGTAACAAGTCGCGAAAGACTCGAACAACCTGAGCGACGCCGTTCTCCCGCGAGAGTCCTGGTCGACGTTGACCAGAGAGAACACGGCAGAAACGACCGCCAAAAAATGCGGTGATCTCAATCATCCGCTTTTCGCGATCAATCTCTTTCTGAAGCAGGACCGGATCGGGCTGGGTAAAGTCGGGAGAGCAGCAGAACATCGGCATCGCAAGTTGGTGTTCTTCAAGAGCAGCCTGGACCTTGTCGAGGAATGGCTCGTCATCTTCGACGAAACCAGAATAAAATTCGAGACCATCGACGCCGAGCGTCGCCGCCATTTCAATCCAGTCGAATATCGTCATCGTCCGATCGACGCAAAGCTGGTCCATGAAGCACTTCGGAAAGACTGCCAGTTTGGGGCGCACGAGGGGGTTCAAGGGATTTCCTTTGTCGGATTCCGTCCGATGACAGGGAATTGCTCGACATCGAGAATCGATCCATTGATGAGAGCCGCTTCGTTGGACAGGAAATAAATTGCCGCCATCGCAACTTCTTCAGGCGAATGGATCCGACCCGAGGGAGCGACGCTCTTTGGTAGCCTGAGAGGCCAGTCTTCCGGAAGTCCATCTTTCAGCTTTAAGGCGAACTCATTCGCTGTTAGAGTCCAACCGACGTTCAGTTGATTGATCTGGATACCCTCTGTTCCATGGGCATCTGCAAGGTTGCGCGTCAGAGTCGTCAAGCCGCCCTTCGAGATCGAATAAATTAAATAGGTTCGTTCTCCACAATACGCGTTGATCGAGCCTATATTCAGGACACGGCCTCCGCCATTTTTTCGGAAGTGGGGAAGGGCGGCCTGGATCAGAAGGAGAGGTGCCCGCAAGTTGATCGCCATGGTGCGATCAAATATCTCTGCATTCGCATCTTCGAGTACGCCGCGGGTGATGACAGCCGCGTTATTCACCAGGCCGTCGATTCGGCCGAAACGAGCGATGGTTTCCGCGATGAGCCGTGGGGCAGTTTGCGGATCTTCGAGCGCTCCGATAGCAAAGGATGCGTGTTCTCCAACTTCTGCAGCCAGTTCTTGCGCGGCATCTTTCCGTCTTCCATGGATCATGACCAGAGCGCCTTCGCGGGCGAAGAGTCGAACCATGGCTTCGCCGATGCCGGTGGTCGAGCCGGTAATCAGGATGACTTTGTCCTTCAGGCGCATAGGGGAGCGGAATGCAGGGTATTCATGGTTGAAGTACTCCTTTAACAATTGCGCCCGAATGCATTGCTTCAAAAGCATCGCGCCATTCGTTCAGAGGGGAAATCCGATTCAATATCGGACTGGGATCGATCTTGCCGCTGGACAACAGGGAAAGGACCTTCTCCCAGATCATCCAATTATGGGAAAAGCTGCCCTGAAGGGTGGCGCCCTTCTGAACAAGCTGATCGAGCGAGAAGTTCAACGGCTGGGGGCCCCAACCGACCTTGGTGATTTGACCCGCCGGACGAACGAGATCGAGCGCGGTCTTGAGCGATGCGGAAACGCCCGCGGCATCAATGACCAGATCGACTCCATAGCCGTCGCCGAAGTTCCTGACCCAGTCAGCAGCATCTTCGCCATGCGCACCAAGAACCGTATCTGCGCCCATCTTCTTGGCGACCTCTAGTCGCTTGACGTCGGCCGGAGTGCCGATCACGATGAGATGTCCGGCGCCGGAAAGTCTTGCCATTGCGGCACACAGCAGTCCAATTGGGCCTGGTCCGATCACCGCGACGGCATCACCGGGGCGTATTCGGGAATTAACGCAGACGGCGTTGTAGGCCACACAACATGGTTCCGTCAGCGCGGCCTTTTCCATGGTCAACGACGCTGGGACGCGATGAAGGCAGCGAGCCGGCACTTTGACAAAGGGCGCCATCGCGCCATTGACCCCGTATCCGAAACCAAGTCTCTTCGGTTCCAAATTGTAAAGTCCTTGACGGATGAATGCCGAATCCGGGGGTAGCATCGCGGCCGTTTCGCTCACCACGCGGTCGCCCTCTTTGAAGCCATGCACGCGGCTACCAACCTGGGCAATCGAGCCGGCGAACTCGTGCCCAAGAACGACCGGATAGTTCACCTTCCAGCTTTGCTTGCCTGCATACTGATGCAGATCGCTCCCACAGATGGAGACCGCCTGCACCTTAAATAAAACGTCCTCCTCGCCAATCTGAGGAACGGGAAGTTCCCGAAGCTCTACCGAGTGCGGCTCTTGAGCGTAGTTCACCAATCCAATCATTTTTGGCCCTACCAGATTTCGTATTTCAATTTGACGATAAGTTTAGCGCATTTCCGATGGTACATTTATCCGGAACGAGTGCGGTGGGACCAGATCGCCTTGAATGACATTGAACATAAATGCGGTCGTGAGACCAAACAAAATCCATCCGTTCAGGGCTTCTAGTGCACCCATCAACCGCCATTGGGACTGCAGGTTAATCTCGGTATGACCGTAGCTGGTCATGGCGTTGAGCGAATAGAGCATGGCATTTTCTCCAACGGGGATGGCACCCAACATCCTGTAGGCGAAGGCCCACATGAAGGCTTCACATCCGTGCAGGGCCGCACAGCAAAATGCCGTTCCGCCGACCGCAATGACAGAAAGAATTTCGACAAGCATGGTTCTTGATCTCCCCCTGAGCAGCGGGGACAGACCTTGATTGAGTAGCCGGAGGCCAAATGAGTGAAACACGACCGTGGTGGCGATGATCGGCAAGCTCCATAACCAATTCGTCGTCCACTCTCCCACGGCTATAAGCGGAACGAAAGACGCTGCCAGGAGCGGACTGCTTCGAACAGAAAGGAGGAGCTCAGCGGGAGGAATCATGTAGAAGCCAGCCTTTCATAATGCATTGAGCTTCGCATCGACGAGACCTTCTGAGACCCGCAGAATTATCGGCGGGACAAGGGGATGGTCCATCGAACCAATTGGGAGTCAGCTAGGACAAGGGCAAACAGCGTGCCAAATCGCCGACCGGATTCAGCCGCATCTATGCGTATTACTTTCAGTTGCGACTGCGATGTCCGTCACACCTAAGCCGTGGTATGGCAGTGGAGTTTACCCAAAATGTTGGAGTGGTCAGCGGCAGGAGAAGTGGATGAGGCGAAAGCAACCCGATGGGCTGCTAGAGCCACCCCGCACATTGCCAAAGATAGCGATATCAAACTCCGCCCGCTCGGCCCGAATGGTGTACCCGTGGGCGGGCATACCGACCCACTTGTCGATTCTTCCGGGATGCTAAAGACCTGGACGGGCGGATCTAAAGACCCTGGCGGGACTATGCAGTTTGTCGTCAATGCCTTAAGCCCGACCAAAATCGATGAACGCCATCTGCGGGTTCGTGTGCAGCAGCTTCACATCCACGGTGTCCCCCACATCCAGCCCCTTCTCGCCCTTGATCACACGACCTTCTACCGGGGGATCGAACACGCGCACATATGTCCCCTTCTCGCTTGCTCCTGTAACCACGCCGCGAAATCTCCGGCCAATCTCATCTGCCAGTGCCACTGCCGCGACTCGCTTCTGCATCGTGCGCTCGACCTTGCGCCCAGCCTTCTCCTGCACATTGCACTGCACCGAAATCGCGCGCAGCTCAGCGTCGGTATAGGGAGCGGGCAGCCCATCGATCATCGCTTCGATCAGCCTTTGCGTCACCAGGTCCGCAAACCGCCGGTTCGGTGCCGTCGAATGCGCATAGTCCCTTGCCGCCAGAGCAAAATGCCCAAACGGCTCCTTATCGTCGCCCTCGATCACCACATACTCCCCGGGCCCCATTAACTTGATGACGGCCAACGAAAGATCCGGATAGTGCAATGGATCCTTCTTCCGCTGGCCTTGCAGAAACAGGTTCAGGGCACCCGAATCCGCCTCCGCCGGCAATTTCGTTCCGTATCGGTCGGCGAGTTCCACGATCCTGTCCCACCGCTGCGGCGTCCGAACGATGCGCCGGATGCAACTCCGTCCGGCATTACGCAGCGTCTCCGCCATCGTCTCATTTGCGCCGATCATTAATTCTTCAATCAGCTCCGTCGCCCGATTATGCGTGGCTTCGCGGATCGCCTTGATCTGTCCATCGATCACCAACGGGTCGGCCTCAATGCGGCAAAATTCCAGTGCTCCATCGGCCACTCGACGCGCCCGCATCGCTTGTGCAGCCTCGTCCTGCAGCCGCAGTTGCGTCTGCAATTCCACCGACCCTGCGATCTTCACGTCCAGAGGGTTCTTGCCCTCGAGCCACGGCCCCACTCGGCTGTATGCCAGTTGCGCGCGGTTATGCACCACCGCCCGGTAGATGCTATGTTCGCTCAACGCGCCCTGTGCATCGACGACGTACTCTGTCACCACCGCCGCGCGATCTTCGTTCTGATTCAGCGACGTCAGGTCGGTCGACAGCTGATTCGGCAGCATCGGAAAGTTCCGCGTTGCCGTATACACCGTCTTCGTCTGGTCTGACGCATGGCGGTCGATCGGCGAACCCTTTCCCACCGCGGCTGCCACATTCGCGACCGCGACCCGCACGCGAATCCGACCGTCTTTGGAATCGGAATCATGGCCGTCGGCTGTAAGTCGCTCCGCCCACTCCGCCTGATCGAGGTCGCGCGAAGTGTCATTGTCGATCGAAGACCAGTAGAGTTCGCGGAGATCGCGCACCCGTGGATCCGGCGGTTCATTCGACTCGGCGCGCGCATCCACGGCCGCGCGAATCGCAGCAACCTGGGCATTGCTGCCCGCTGGAAAATCCGGATGTAAGCCGTCTTTGATCATCTCGGCATAGGCCGAGGCACCGAGGTCAAACGCAGGGATAGGCATGCAAAAGGAAGCCTATCACGCGAACAGGGCTCACGATAAGTGTGGGTTTTAGCCCGCGATTTTGACTAGATTCGCGTCAGCGGATAGAAGTGAAAGGCCGAAATGGTGGCCTCTGCGAGGAAGACTACCCTCCGCTACCACGCCCTTTCATGAAACCCGATCAACACACTCGAGGATGATCAATGTCAACGTTTGCCAACGACGCGTATTCCATCCCAGGCAATACATGACCAAAGCGAGCGAAGCAACGGGAAGAAGCCGCGGAGTATTTGGCCTTTCACCTCTATCCACTGAGCAGAGGACAATCGTGGGCGTCGCCGTGGCCGATACCACCGAGGGTTGACGGTCGGGACGAAAGGCTATAAGACTCGTTAGCAGGCATCCAGAACAAGTGGACGACACCGTCTGGCTATACTCGTTTACCGGAGAGAAGGTGATCGTGGTCATGGCGGTTAGAACACCGTGAGACCGCGCGCTCATCTCTACGATAGAGGTCACCGCCGAAGTGGCGGACCGATCGTATACGTCGTTCGGCTCACAACGATAAGAGACTGCTGTCACACAAGAGGACAGAGCCGCCGCTAGCGACGATCCGGTGGCTCCCATGAGCCGGGCGATAATGGCACCCCGTCTGGTCTGGGAGAAGCGCCTGGCGGAGTGCTAATATCGCCCGTCCTTTGCTTCAGCGCGGCATATTCTTCAACAACCTCGGGTGGAAAGGATGGCATTTGCGCTTCGAGGTTCTGCAACAGGTCCGCCACAATTTCCGGATGCAACTTGGCTACGTCGTAACTCTCGGCCGGATCCTCCACGAGATCATAGAGCTCAGGTCGCCGCAACCAGGAGCTGGATTTCGCAGCCGTAGTGCGGTCATTAAGATAAATCTCCCCTTCAATCCCTTGCGCGACGCGTAGTTTCCATTGCTGATCGCGAATGCAATGTAAATCCAGTCCGTGATTGCCCATGGCAGAAAAATAGAGCAGCGGCTTGCGTGCCGGTGACTTTTCATTGCCGCTGAACACCGCCGAGATGTCAATGCCGTCCAGCGGCTTGGTCGGGTGCGGCAGATCGCACACCGCAGATAAGGTCGGGAGAATGTCGAGAGAGGAGTACCAGCTGTTGGTCACTCTTCCGGGCGCGATTTTTCCGGGCCATTTGACAATGAGCGGCACGCGAAAACCGCCCTCGAACGTGGTCGCTTTCCGTCCCCGAAGCAGGCCTGGGCAGCCTTGATACCAGGGGCCATGGTCGCTCGTAAAGAAAATCAGCGTGTCGGAGGTGAGACCTCGACGCTCCACGGCGGCCATGACCTCACCTACGCTCCAGTCGATCTCCGCGATCGCATCGCCGGAATCTCCGAACCGGGTTTTGCCGAGAAAGCGTGCCGAGGCGCGGGCGGGATCGTGCGGATAAGAAAACGCGAGATACATGAAAAATGGATTGTCCGCGCTCGTCTCATTGATATACTTCACCGCTTCCTCGGTATAGCGCACTGTCAGCAGATTGCGATCGGTATCTTGCTCCAGGATCGTTTTATCCCTCATCAGCGGAAGCGGCTTCATGTCCACGCTGTACGGAACGCCATAGTAGGAATCAAAGCCGCGGCTGGTCGGCAGATATGCCGGCTCATGACCCAGGTGCCACTTGCCAATTGCTTTCGTCTTGTACCCACGGTCATGAAAGAGATTGGAAAGCAACGTTTCATCCAGAGACGTTCCGGTTTTGGTACTTGGGCCGAAGGCCCCGGTCGTGTTGCAGCGCAGGCCATAGCGCCCGGTAAGCACGGCGGCGCGGGAGGCGGAGCATATGGGATGGGCTGAATTGTACCTGGTAAACCGCAGCCCATCCGCCGCCATGGCGTTGAGATGCGGAGTGGGCAGCTTCGATCCATAACAGCCGAGATCTCCATAACCCAGGTCGTCGCAGATCATAAAGATCACGTTGGGCGAGCGCCGCTTATCCCCAGCCGAATTGC
This sequence comes from uncultured Acidobacteriota bacterium, assembly GCA_963756315.1. GTDB lineage: Bacteria > Acidobacteriota > Terriglobia > Terriglobales > Acidobacteriaceae > JAKAAZ01. Next base: position 228,866 of record CAVWNI010000008.1, on the reverse strand, counting down.
GAGTTTGAGCATTGCCGGCCAGGGAGGGTAGTGCTGACGTGACTGCGGGCGCGGCAAATGAGGCCGAAAGGTACTTAACAAAATTTCTTCTGTCGAACGCCATTGTGACTCTACTCCTTTTTTCGACTACAACACGATGCGCATAGTACTAGCTTAGTGGAATGGTCTTCAGCCGGCGCCCGCCGCGCGTTGGTATATGGAGGACCGCGGCCAGAACCTCTCGATGATTTTCTATGCCCGAAAGATTCTTCGTAAACAAACAGGCAATCTCCTTCTCCGCGGGCAGACGATCGCCGCACTTGAACAGCGAAATGGCTAAGAGGCTTGCGTCGCTCAACGACCGAACCGTGACCGGAACTACTTTAGAAGCTGAGTCACACTCCGGCCGAGGTCTTCGGCGGCCATGCGATTTGGCCGTTGCGGCGATAGGCGAGATTGGCGATCTGGCCAGCGCGAGCGCAGGCTATACCTGTCTCCACCGGCGCATTCGGCACTTTGCGCGTCTTGACGCATTCGAGGAAGTTCTGCATGTGGGCAATCGTTCCATCGCGAAAGCTCTCTTCCTTTAGAACCGGATTTTGCCTGCGTTGCACGTCCTCGCGATATACACCAAATCCGCTACGGTCGATCTTCAGTGTTGCCTCCGTCCCCCGAAATTCAAGGCCGCCGTCATCGATGGAGGAGCTCATCATGCCCTCGTACACTACATCGAACCCTGGATAGCGGAATGCCGCCTGGATCGTGTCTGGACAATCCCATTGCTTAAAAATGTATTTGTCGGCGAGCATTTGCGCCTCGCTCGGGGTGTCGGATTTCATCGCCCAATGCGCTACATCGATCCAGTGCGCAAATAGGTCGGTCATGGCTCCGCCGCCAAAATTCCAGAACCAGCGCCAGTGATAAAACTTTTCCTCGCTAAACGGCTGATCGGGAGCAGACCCGAGCCATAGCTTCCAATCGAGAGCCTGGGTATCGACAGGCTTTCGTGGCCAGTCCCGCTGATAATTCTGCCACCAGTAGGTCCTTACCTGGGTGATTCGTCCGAGACCGCCACCCTGAATCAAGTCGACCGCATCGCGAAAATGTGCCCAACTGCGCTGTTGCATGCCGCATTGCAGAATCTGCTTGCTGGACTCGACCGCATGGGAGAGCGTCGCGCCTTCCTCGATTGTGTGGGTGACCGGCTTCTCCAAATAAACATCTTTGCCGGCCGCCAGGGCGGCGACGGCCATGCGGACGTGCCAGTGGTTCGGAGTTGCGATAAGCACGGCATCGATGTCCTGCTCGAGCACCTCGTGATAATCGACATGGGTAGTGGCAATGCCGTTGGACAGTTGCTTGACAGCATCACGGCGGGGCCCATAGACGTCGCTCACGGCCACGATCTGAACTGGGCCGGCCTTGGCGGCACAATCGAGGAGGGTTTGCATTCGCTCTCCGGCGCCGATGACTCCAACACGAATCGTCTCATTGGCTCCGAGCACTTTGGTTGATGCAAGGGCGGTGAGCCCGCCGGCGATGAGGAAACTGCGACGATTGGGCTTATATGTCATAGCGCTCCTGTCGATTTGTTTCTCAGCGATCTTATCAGTGAGCGAATCGAGACGGTGGTTTTCGAGGGCGGCACGAAAAAGATCGGCAACCCGTCCATACGATCGCCGTGGGTGAAACGGAAGAGCGCGAAGCTCCTACATCGCAGTCGTCTACAGTCCCTTTTCGAAGGCGGAGAATCGCGGATCATCCCCGGAAACCGCAGGTTTTGCGGCATCTCTTGTTTATCACTTGGACATTGCTGACTGAATGCGGTGCAGGCCGTCTCTCGACAGCCACCCTCCGAACCAAATTCCCTGCTAACAGGGAAATTAACAGGGAATTTTGCGGGTTTGGCCGAAGAAACTCCGCTTCGGACTCCGCTATCGTACCGGATCTATGGCAGTTGCCGTCGCGGGCGCCGATATTCTTGCGCAAACGAACAGGGAATGATCACCGCATTATTCGCCAAAAAAACTTATGCTCGTTTCTACGACTTTCTCTTGCTACCCAGCCTGTTGAACGGCCAGCCTCTCAAGCTGAACGTTGCGAGCTTGATCCTCATTTCGATCTTCTCAATAACTTGCAGAAAGCGCGTCCGGTGTTTTTCGTTTGGCCGCCGTTCATCATCACTCGACACCGCACGGACCTGCAAGCGATCCGCCCGAACTGCAACAGTCCGGCACGTGGCATTCCTACTCATTCAGCTGCTACCGTCCATCAAAAGCAGTCGTCCTCGAAGTCTATCTCGACGACAACCCTGCGCAGATGCACCCTCTTGATCCTCTCGTGGTCCAGCGAGAACAGGTCGAGCAGCTCCTTGGCAGCACACTCGCGCTCCTTCGATACGACAGTGCCAGGTTTGGTCGATCCGGGCCTCTTGAGGCTCGGGTCCAACTCGTAGGCCATCCCGCCGAGCAAGATACCGTTGGCGTAGCCCGTTACATGGATCGTCCGGTCACCGGTACCGATCACTTCCGCCACCGTAAAGTCCTTGCCCGCAATCAGCTTGGGAACCAGCTGGATCGACTCTTTGGGACCGAGCACGAACTCGCTGCCGCCAGGAAACTCCAACTTCCATCCTTTATCGACGAGGAGCGGCGGGAGCGTGGCAACTACCGTCATCTTCGCTTGCTGTGAGCCGGGGTTCTTGAGCCTGATTGGGGAGTTCTCGAATGATGCCATCAGCCCTTGCAAACCTCCGCCTCCGGCCACGGGGGCGACGTTGCGCTGCCCGATGTTGTTGTCGTTCGGGACGAGCCTCCACTCGGGTATCGAATCGCCGGCTTGTATGTTGCTGGCGTTGCTCGCGTCTCCCTCGGCGGTCACTATCATGAACATGCACTCGTGCCCGATGTGGGTGGGCGTCCACTCGAAGGGCCCTACGGTCACGGTGCCGCCGTTGTTGGCGGGCACGGTGGCGCCTGCCGCGGCAGGCGTCGTCATGATCTCCCAGTCGTTGGGATACTCGAGACCGATGGACGGAATGGCATGGAATCCCTGCACGATGACACCGGCGGCGTCCTGGGACCCGCGGTTTTTAACGTTGACGTAGGCGTAGTTCGTCTGGTTGACCACGGGATCCTGATGGGTAGTCCCTCCATCCGCCGCGAGGCGGTTCCAGATGTTCTGGTTGCTATACCAGTTCGGTTGGTATTGGTACTCTCCACCGCGGCCATCGTCGATGTAGATGTCCACCGCTGGCGGCGAACCGACGTTCAGGTTCGGAGTCGGTGTGCCCGAGGGCTGGTAGAGTCCCTGCTTCTCGAAGGCCCAGCGTATAACTTTCCCGTTGGCCCCTCCCGCCTGTCCCCCTGCGGTCCAGTCTGCCAGGTCCGTGGTGATGAGGGCGGTCGCATAGGCGGAAGCGTTTGCAGGGTTCGTCGCGGGCGTCAGGCCACCAATGTTCTTGATGATCAGATAGGTCATGTAATTGGCGGCAAAATTCTGGGTATTGAGGGTCGGATCAGTCGAATCTCCCCCGAGACTTCTGTATGCCCTAAAGAGGGTGGTCGAGAGTATCTGCTCGTTGTTGTATCCGCCACCGTCGAGGGGGCCGAAGGGAGCGATCGCGACGTTCCCTCCCCAGCCCCAGTCAAGCGTCTGGCTTCCCGACGTCGTGGGAGTGGCAGGATCGCGGTCGTGCCTCCGCGACACATACTGATACATCCAAGGGAAGCTCTGGAAGCGGTCCGTCGCCTGGGACCCTGGGTCATTCAGAATGGCGGCCACGCTGTCGCCAGAACTGTGGGAGAATCCGTAGTTTGGCGAGTTGACATGATTCCAAAGAGTGCAGTGCCCGGCGAGTTCGTGAAGCGCGACACGGAAGTCGTCGGCGATGCCGAGCGGGGTGGTCGTGTTGCTCACATCGGCGAGCATAAAGCTCGTGTAATTCATCCCCAATCCGCCTGCATTCCCGACGCAGTGGGCGTTTATCTCAACTCCGTTTGAGGTGGTGATGCTACCGCGGTGATCGATGCTCGCCGGAAACGCCGTCAACCCGAAGTACGTGGCAATATCGAACCCCAGGGATTGCAGCACCCGGAAGAATCGGTCGCTGTGAACATAGGCGTTCACGGCGGAGAAATTGTCCGTGCGCGATTCGAAGTTGAAGGGCGTTGCAGAGGGTTCGGTGGGCGGAGCTATAGTTGGTGCCTCCACGTCGACGACTTGGACGAACTGGCCCACGAGGGACTGCGTCCCTGAGACAGGCGGGTTAAGGCCGGGAAGGCTTTGGGAGACTCGAACCGGGTCGAGCGTGGCATTTGTGCTCCCGACAGGAAGAGGTCCCCCGTTCGACGTGATCGGGTCACTCTGAAAAAACTCGCCGTTCGCGTTCTCGATGAAGGCACGGAGATAGAGCACCGTCAAAGTACTGGCCTCGACGATGGCTACCCAGTGAAGCTCCGGCAGTGAGGGTGGATACGGAAGCGAGAAGTTGATGGCTGCCGAGACATAATCCCCGCCTTCCCTGATGGCTTGCGGAACAGCGGGCAGGGGAAGGGTGGGATAGACGGGCGCGAAAGCCTTCTGCTTGGTGGCGGCCGCGTCGACCTGCGGAGACGGCTGGGAGGTGGCCAGCCGCTTCGAAGCTTGATAACGGTAGATCACCAGGCTGCTGCCCTCTATCTTAAGGGAGTCCGCTATCGGCCGGCGGCCACGAACTTGTGTCCCCTTCGTGAGCCCGAGTATCTTGGCCAGCCCCGCAGCATTGAGTCCCTGGAGGCGCTTGACAGCAGCGCTCGTCGGCTTCTCAACCTTGAGTCCTGGAAGCAGGGTCGAAACCGAGCTGACGACCTGTGCCGGTTTGAGCCTGATGTTGACGCCTACTCCCGCGTGCCAGACTGGTATGCCAAAGTCGGTCTGGTCGAGGGCCACGGTAGCAATCGGCTCCGAGGTGTTCAGCTCTTCGAGCAGCCTGTACTCGACAGAGTCGGTAGTCAGAGTCTCAGACGGCGGTGAGGTCACGTTGTTCAGTTGTGCTGGGGTGATCCCGAAGAGGTCCCCATACTTTCGGAGGTATTCCGCGGCCATGAGGCTTGGACTCGTCGCCTGGATCGCAACGGGGCTATCGAAGTGAAGCAGTTCTCTTACAACTCCCTGAGCGTCACGATTGATGTAGACCTTCCGCGCTTTAGAAAATTCTTGAAACATCGCCCCTCCTTATTCATCGAAACCAGAGTTCGTGGATGCGATTGTCCGAGCTGCAGTAGTTGGCATGTTGTCTGCCCTTCATGGCAAATATGCAGCCCACCCGTCGGCTGCTTCCGCTGGTGCGCCCGAGGCCCCAGTGGAACCGTTATAGCCCCGCGCGTAACCGATAAGCGTACTCCGTTGCCCCACAAGGGCTGAAGCTTCTTGTACGACATCGAAGATAGCGTCACGGTGTTTTTCGGTCCGGGCCGCGCTTGTGGAGTGTCCGACCGTCTACCATCTTTCTCAAGGAGATAGTGAGCCGACAGCCTCAAGCGTTTCACTAAGTTTTGAATGTGGTGGCGCAGGACATCCCGCAACAATAACGAGAGTCTGATCTCTGCGGGTATTGGCCGGTGGAATTACCTCCTCGAGATGTCAGGGTTTGCCCGCTGATAGATCACCCCATCGCATTCGGGCAGAACAGTCATCCGACTGATGTCGAAGCAACGACTCACTGCTTGGTATCGTTCTCGTCTTCATCGCCGTCAAGATGCCACCACCGATCGCTGGATCGATCCGATCCGCTTGTGCTAACGCCGATGGGTCCGGATTCGCCTGCTTCTCCGAGACTCGAGGCTGCCATTTGGTGATCGTCGTGCTTCGTCCAGCCGGAATTGACGCTAATTTTGGTCAGTCAGCGGAGAGATGCCATCATTGGTGACCTTATGGCAGTCGGAGAGGAATGCAAATCTCCGTTACTCTTCGCCTTTCCGCAGCAGAGGCTCACCTGGTTTTCTTTTTCGCGGAAAGGGACTGCTCGAATTGCCGCCAGAGATGAAACCGCGAATTTTGCGGCGTCCGCTGTTTATCACTTAGATAGTAACGATTAGATGGCGGAGGGAGAGGGATTCGAACCCCCGTTACCCTTGCGGGTAAAGCGGTTTTCAAGACCGCCTGTTTCAACCACTCACACATCCCTCCGCAGGGGAAAGTGTTTTCTTTGCCCATTGTATGACGACTCGGGTTTTGGCTACCGAGGTATTGCCAGGGCATTACGGTCGATGCCGGTTCATTCGACGCCCTCGTGCCAATGGGTCCTGAAGAGAGCCGAGCGTCGGAAAAGCCAGGGATCTTTCGGGACGGAAATCTGGTCCTGCGGAAGACGGCGATCCTCTCGATATCCGTGCGATGACTTCGCACAGTGCGTGAGCGCCATCACGTTTCTAACACTTTTCGGAAGGTTCCTCATCTATTTGCAGCTGCAAAAGCCAATGTTTTGCATCTTAGAACTTTTCAAGCTATGTGATGGTTATCACAAAGAATTCGGCGCAGTTGAGTAATGATGGTATCGGCCGGTACCGGAAGCGACGATCACGAAGATCCTTCCCAAATAGGATTCTTGGGGTTCGTCCTGGCGGTCTTGATGCTTGCCTCCGGTCTGTGCCTTAGCGTGTTGGGCGATTAGGCGGGCCAAACACGCCGGCGGGCAGTGGTGACGACACGATTCGCTACGCTGCCCGCTGCAATTCAAAAGCGCCACTTGTTCGCAAATTGCGGTAGGCGTTGAGTCTGCAGGATTGCCCCTGCGCTCCAGAGAAAGTCGCACGCGGGTCGGTGCGAATGCCTATCCAAATAGAGTGCGACAAGCCGTCTACTGTCTCGTTCCCAATTGCGCAACCGGCGAAAAAGATTGTCGTGCCGCCTGGTATGTAAATGTCGCAGCGCCGGCGCGGGCGAGTCGCAGGGTGCGCCCAGGAAAGGTTCCCAGCATGAACACTGCAAAAACGAGAATTGCCATGGCAATCACAAACGACGGCCGGGCGTGGATCGCATGCGGTTCCAGCGACGACTCCTCGGGAAGCATATACATCTGCCCCAGCAGGCGCAGGTAATAAAACGCGGCCACCCCACTGTTCAGCAAGCCCACAACTGCCAGCCATGCGTGGCCGGAACTCAATGCCGCTGTAAATATGTAAAACTTGCCGAAGAACCCGGCGGTGAAGGGAATTCCGATCAGAGAGATTAGAAAAACGGCGAATGCGGCGCAGGCCACGGGATGCCGTCTGGCGGCACCGGCATAGTCGCTGAGGTTGGTGCGAGCTTCGTTGTAGCCGGACAGATAACTGATAATCCCGAAAACGCCCACGTTCATCGCGGCGTAGGCCGCCGTGTAGAAACTGGCGGAAGCAATTCCCATGGGCGCCAGCGCGGTGAATGCCACCAATAAATATCCCGCGTGGGCAATCGAAGAATATGCCATCATCCGCTTCACGTTGCGCTGGGTGAGTGCGCCCAGGTTACCGATCGTCATCGACAATACGGCCATGATCCAGATCATAGGCATCCATGTGTGCGTCGCTGTGCCGTAGGCTCCATAAGTAATGCGAAGCAGCACTGCGAAAGCGGCAACCTTGGGTCCGGTCGACATTAATCCGACCACCGGCGTGGGCGCGCCTTCATAGACATCCGGCGTCCAAACATGAAAAGGAGCAAGCGAAGCCTTGAAGCCGAGGCCAATCAGCATCATGCCGAACGCCACCGTCAATAGGAGGGGAGACGCTCCGCCGGCGACGCCCTTGGCGATCTCGTGGATGTTGGTTGAGCCGGTCGCGCCGAAACAAAGCGCGATGCCGTAGAGGAAAAATGCGGTGGCAAATGATCCCAGCAAAAAGTATTTGACGGATGCTTCGGGGCTGGTCGCACTTTGCTTGCGAAAGCCCGCGAGGATGTAGGTGGAGATGGAAGAGATCTCCAGACTGATGAAGACCATCAGTAGCTCAACCGAGCTGGTCATCAGCATCATGCCGGTCGCGCCAAAGAGAATGAGCGCGTAATATTCACCGACGTTGCTCGTGTGCCCCTCGAAATAATCGAGCGAGATCAAAAGCGTCATCAGCACGATGCCGCCAATGACCAAATGAAAGAAGACGCTGAATGCATCCGATTGCACGGTGCCGAAGAAGGCAGTTCCAGCCGGCAGTTGGAGTTGGTACAGGGTGGCGGCGAGTGCGGCGAGCGTCCCAAGAATAGCCAAAATTCCGAGCGGCTTGCGGCTACTCTGCGGTTTCAAGAGGGGCTCGATCACCATGACCAGCACGCCCGTCACGGTCATCAGGATTTCGGGCAAAATTCGCAATGCCGGCGCGACGGAGATCATCGATGTGTTCATGGCGTCATTCATCGGGTGATTCCTTGTGTCGGGTTTAACGTTGCGTAGACTGGTGCCGCCGAGACGCCGGTTCCCACAGAAACCTTGCTAGGAGCCATTCCGGGCACGGAAAGATCGATGGCGTGCATCCACAAGACTGAGGCCACGCCCATCGCAATCATCAGCGCAATGGTCGGCCACACCGCGGCGCGTTCGCGCCAGGTCACATCTGTCGCTGATAACGCCGCCACCTCGGTTGAGGGCTTGCCGTAAAAGACGCGCTGGACCATCCATAGCATGTAGGAGGCGGAAAGAACCACGCCCAGCGTGGCGGCGGAGGCGATGCCGGGATGGGATTGGAAGGCGCCACTCAGGATCAGAAATTCTCCGACAAACACATTCAGAGAAGGGAGTCCGATCAGCGACAGCGTGGTGATGACGAACAGCACCGTCAGACCAGGCATTTTCGCTGCAATCCCGCCCAGTTGCTTCATATCGTAGGTGCCGTAACGCTCATAGAGCATGCCAAGCAGCATGAAGAATGCGCTGGCCGAGATGCTTTCATTCAAGATTTGATACGCCGCGCCATCCATGCTGGCCGCTGTGAAGGCGTAGATTCCCAGTACTATGAAGCTGACCGCGCTTAGTGTGGCGTAGGCTGCGAGTCGCTTCAAATCGGTTTGCACCAAGGCCATTAAGGCTCCGTACAAAATACCGATAGCACCCAAGGCCACCATCAGTGGCGCAATGTGGGTAGCCTCCACCGGGAAAAGTCCGACGTGCCAGCGGAGAAGGGAATAGAGTCCCAGTTTGCCAGCCAGGATCATCGCGACCGCCGTGGGCGCTTCGCTGATACCGTCTCGAAGCCAGCCGTGCAGCGGGAATACCGGGACCTTGACGGCGAAGGCCAGCAGAAAGGCCAGCGAGGTCAACCACAAACCGGTCGCATGGGGACCCGTGCTCCAACCATGAAGTTGTTGCTGCAACAGCACCAGGTCGAACGTCCCCGTCTGCCCGTATAGCCACAGCATGCCAACCAGCAACAATGCGGACGGAATGAACGCGTAGAGAAAAAACTTAATCGCTGCGCCGCGCCCATCTTTGCGCCCGTACATGCCGATGAGCAGCGCCAGCGGGACGATCGACAGCTCCCAAAAAGCGTAGTACAGGATCAGATCGAGCGAGATGAACACCCCATACATCGCCGTCTGCTGCAGCAGCAGCAGGGAATAAAATTCATTCTTGCGATCTTGAATCACTCGCCAGGAAATCAACACGCCCAGCGGGGCGAGAAACGAAACCAATACCACCAGCCACATCGACAGGCCGTCCACACCCACGTGGTAATGAATGGCCGGATTGCTGATCCATGGAATGTTGAGCTCATATTGAAATCCCTGCTGCTGGTGATAGTTGAAGTGCGCGGGCAGATGCAGGGCCAGCAGGAAGAAAGCCAGCGTCAGCAGCAGAGTGAAACCCTCTGCAATGCGGCCGCGTCGCGGCAGCAACAGCACCACCAACGCTCCCGCAACGGGCAGGAAGGTGAGCCAGGTCAGAATGCTTGCGTTCAACACAAATTCCTTCCTCTTTAGTAAACGTGGGCCAGGTAGAGCACCATGATCAATACTGCCGCTGCGCCGCCGGCCAGCCATCCCGCATAGGATCGGATGTTTCCCGACTGCATGCGGCGAATCCACCCGCTGACTCCACTCCCGATTCTCGTCCAGGCGTTGTTGGTGCCATCGATGACACCTGACTCAATGCCGCGACCGAGGATGTTTTTCGACATCGCAAGGATTGGCCAGACAATCACGTGCGTATAGATTTCGTCGACCCAATATTTATTCCAAACCAGCGTGTATAGCGGCTTCGCATTGCGCTCTGCGGCATCTGCCAATTGCGGTCTGCGGCGATACATCAAGTCCGCAAGGAACCATCCCAGCAGTGCGGTCAGCATTGAGACAGCAGCGAGAATGCGATCCATTCGAATGTCAGCCGGAGTCGGCGGCATTGTTACGGCGGTTCCAGCGCCGGCGAACACTGGGTCGAGGAAATGCGCGATCCAGTCATGGCCTCCCAGCGCGGCGGGCCAGCCAATCCATCCTCCAGCTAAGGATAGGATTCCAAGGATGACCAGGGGCAGGAGCATAAGCCATGGACTTTCGTGGACGCCATGGCCGCCATGCGATCCGTGACCTTCTTGTTCGCCGCTGGATTCTTGATAGCGCGGACTGCCGAAGAATGTCATGTACCATAGCCGGAACATGTAGAACGATGTCAGCCCTGCCGTCACCAGGCCGACAGCCCACAGAATCTTGCCGTCATGCGGAGTGATGAAGTCGGCGGCGAGAATGGCGTCCTTGCTGAAGAAGCCCGCGAACGGAAACAATCCGCTGATGGCCAGTACCGCGGCCGTCATGGTCCAGAACGTAATTGGCAGCTTTTTCCGCAAGCCACCCATTCTGCGCATATCCTGTTCGCCGCCCAGCGCGTGGATCACGCTGCCCGCGGCTAGGAATAGCAGGGCCTTGAAAAATGCGTGCGTGACCAGATGGAAAATTCCCATCGAGTAAGAGGCGACGCCGCATGCCAGAAACATATATCCAAGCTGCGAAATCGTGGAATAGGCAAGTACGCGCTTGATGTCCGTCTGCAAGATGCCGATTGTCGCGGCAAAGAATGCTGTTGCCGCGCCAATCACCGCGACAAGAGTCAGTGCTACCGGAGAGCGACCGAACAACACATGCGCCCGCGCCAACATATACACCCCGGCGGTCACCATCGTAGCGGCGTGGATCAGCGCGGAGACCGGCGTCGGACCTTCCATCGCGTCCGGCAGCCATACGTACAGAGGAATTTGCGCCGACTTGCCGGTTGCGCCAAGCAGCAAGCACAACGCAATTGCCGTGAGGAACCCGCCTTGCATGTCAGGATGTGCCGTGATGCTGGAAAACACCTGGTTGAAACTAAGCGTGCCGAAGTGGGCGATGATCAGGAACATGGCCAGAAGAAAGCCAACGTCTCCCACCCGGTTGAAGATGAATGCCTTTTTGCCGGCATTGGCCGCAGACTCTTTGGTGTAATAAAAGCCGATCAAAAGATATGAGACCAGGCCGACGCCTTCCCAGCCGACGAACAACAACAGAAAATTTGCCGCCAGCACCAATGTCAGCATGAAAAATAGAAACAGATTCATGTAGCTGAAGAATCGCCAGTAGCCTTCCTCCTCCGCCATATAGCCGACAGAATAGAGATGAATCACCAGACCCACGCCGGTGACGACCAGCAGCATGACAAGCGTTAACTGATCGAGCAGGAACGAGAAATCCGCATGAAATCCCGTAACGGCGATCCATGGAGTGGAGAAGCTTTCCAAATGCGGCAGAGCCAGTCCCTGGTGCACGCTCGCGACAATCCACAGCACCTGCGCAAAGGCGGCGGCGGGGAACAGCAGCGCCACCAGCGAGACGGCGCTCTTTGGCAAACGTCTCCCGAGAGTTCCGTTGATCACAAAACCCGCCAAGGGGAACAGCGGAAGCAGCCAGAGATATAAGGATTGCGTCATAATTTCGTCAAATCAAACACTGTCATAGCTTCATCAAGTTGATCTGGTCCACGTTCAATGTATTCCGTGAGCGGAACAGGGAGATGATAATGGCGAGGCCGACAGCCGCCTCGGCAGCGGCGACGACCATGACAAAAAAAACGAAAATCTGCCCGCTCACCTGGTGCCAGTGGTTGGCAAATGTAACGAATGCCAGGTTCACGCCATTCAGCATCAGCTCAATCGACATGAAAATGGTGATGATGTTGCGCTTGATAAGAAACGCAAACACCCCGATCGAAAAAAGCGCGGCGCTCAGCACCAGATAGCAGACCATCGGAACAGCCACGTCATTGCTCCTTACGCGCTAGTGCGACAGCGCCCAGAATGGCCACCAGAATCAAGACGGAAGTCACTTCAAACGGCAGCAGAAGATTTCGAAACAGTACACGGCTCAGATCGCTGGTCGTAGCCACAAACGCGCCCAGCCGGGCATCCCCGAAGCTGGTCCGCAACGTGAAGAATGTAGAAGCCAGAACCGTAAACAGGGCCAGCACGCCGGGAACGCCTACCAGATACGCCGCCCGGCTACCGTGGGTTCGCTCTTCCTCGCCGGCGTTCAATAGCATGATGACGAAAACAAATAGCACCATAATGGCGCCGGAGTAGACGATGATCTGTGCCAGGGCAAGAAACTCAGCACCCAGCAACAAGTAGAGAACGGAGAGCGAAGACATCACCACGATCAGCGACAGCGCGCTGTTGATCGGGTGCCGCTGCAGCAGCAGGTTCAGCGCTCCGCCCAGGCAGAGAAGCGAGAAAACGATGAAGATCGCCAGATTCATCGCGCTCCAACTCCAGCGGACTGTCGGGACGGCTTACCCATGGAAGGCCAGGACCAGACTGGTTGCCATCACGTTCACAATGGCAATCGGTAAAAGAAACTTCCAGCCAAAACCCATCAGCTGGTCATAACGGAAACGCGGCAATGTTCCGCGCACCCATACGTAGAGAAACAGAAAGCAGAAAACCTTAGCGACAAACCAGAATACTGGAAGGATCGCCTGCACAACCGCGCCACCAAATGCAGGGAACAGGTTGCCGAAGGGACTGGACCAACCGCCTAAGAAGAGCAGCGTCGCCACACAGCCGACGGTGATCATATTGGCATATTCGGCCATGAAGAACATGGCGAATTTCATTGAGCTGTACTCGGTATGGTAGCCGGCGGTCAGTTCGCTTTCCGCTTCCGGCAGATCGAACGGAGTGCGATTGGTTTCGGCAAACGCAGCTGTCAAATAAATGAAGAATGCGATGATCTGCACGCCTCCAAAGATATTCCATGACAGGATCCCATGCGTGTTCTGCACATTCACAATGTCGCGCAAACGCAGCGATCCGGTGCGCAGCACGACCCCAATTACGGAGAGGCCTAGCGCCAGTTCGTAACTGATCATCTGCGCTGTGGAGCGCAGAGATCCGAGCAGCGAGTATTTGTTGTTCGAGGACCAGCCGGACAGCGCAATTCCATAAACGCCGATGGAGGTCACACCGAGAATGACCAGCAGCCCAACATTCACATCAGCGATTTGAAACATATCCACGCCATGCCAGTGAATATTTTCTCCAAATGGAATCACACCGATCGAAATCAATGAGCAGGTAAGCGCGATGATGGGTGCCAGGATAAACAGCGGACGAAAGACCGCGGTCGGCATCAGGTCTTCCTTCAAAAAAAGCTTCAGACCGTCGGCCAGGGGCTGCAGTAGTCCAAAGGGACCGACCCGGGAAGGGCCCCACCGGTTCTGAATGCGACCGACGAGTTTTCGCTCCAGTAGCACCGTATACGCCACCGCCATCAAAAAAATGACGGTCACCACGGCCACTTTTAGCAGACTTAAAAGAACAAAGATCAGAATATTCACGTTCGTATCATTTCCGCTTCAAACCCGATTCCAGATTCGCACACTGCCCCGAAGCAGCATATTCCACTGCCCGAAAAGACGGTTGAAATGTTAGTCAGCCGCCACCATACTTTTCTTCGCTTGAAATGCTTCCACTTCGTTCAGCTTCTCGCTGTAATGACCCAGCGTGCCGGAGGTAAACAGAGTGTCTCCGGACGGAAAAATCTCACCCTGATGATCGGCGGCCGGGTAGTTTCCGATCGGACCCTCGCCCGCCGGCTGCACTTGCTGGCTGGTTCCGCTCAGCAGGTTGATTCGGTCGAAGTCGTAGCCCGGCACGAGCCGTTGAATTTCATCCAGCAATGCATTGGGATCGAACGGGCTCAACTTCGGTTCGAGATTGTGCGCCGCCAGCCAAATTCCATGGCGGTCAGCCTCGCCGGACTGTGCTCCTCGCGACTGTCCCATGTCGGCGCGCACGCCTTTACCGAAGGGGACCAAAGTGTGCACATCTTCTCCCATAGTGTCGGCGATGCGGACAATTAATTCCAGGTCGGTGCGAACACCCGCGCGGTCCGCAGCCTTCTTGACCAATTGCAGATCGCCGAATGTATTGGTAACGGTGCCGGATTTCTCGTACAGGTTTGCTGTCGGCAACACCACGTCCGCACGTTTCGCGGTCGCCGTTAGAAACATGTCCTGTACCACTAGAAATGTATTGCGTAATGTCGCGTCGGCAATTCCGAGGCGCTCCACAGGATCGTCTCCGACGACGTAGAGCGCTGCGAGCTGATTGCTCGCCGCAGCTTCGAGCATCTGCGCAAGGTTCAGTCCGGATTCGCGAGGAAGGCGATCCGCGTATTCCGCGCGAATTGTGCTGTCTTGATGGATAGATTGATAGCCAGGGAGCAGGTCGGGATAGAGACCCATGTCGGCCGCGCCGCGCGAATTGACATAATCTCCCAGGCAGGCGAATTTTGTATCGGGCAGGGAAAGCCCGAACTTCACCAGAGCTTCAATCGCTGTGCCGCGAAATTCCGCGCCAAAGACAATGAGTAGATTTGGCTCCTGGCGCAACGAGTCTCTGAGCGCGATCGCATCCGCGCCGAAGTCGCTGTTTTCCGCACCGTCGAGGAAGTGCGCAAAGGCCTCGTACCCATCGGAAGGAATCTGAACGAATGATTTCGCCTGGTGGCGTAATTTTATTTCACGATGATTCGCCAGGTAGATGCGGGCACCATTGTGGCGAACATTCGTCCGCACATTCCAAGCCAGCAGAGGATGCTGTTCTGTCGGGTCGTTGCCCAGGATGAAGATGGCCGGGGCTGTTCCGACCTCCGCGATGCTGGCAAAACGATCCCTTTGGCCGGCAAGTGCGTGAGCAAAGCCAACATAGTCCATGGTCCGGTGATGATCGATGTTGTTAGTGCGGAAGGCGCTTCGTGCGATTTTCTGCAGCAGGTAGGCTTCCTCGTTGGTGATACGGGTTGAACCGATCACGCCGATGCTACTGCCGCCGCGCTGGTCGCGTGCGGCGCGGAACCGTTCCGCGACCACCTTGATGGCGTCCTCCCAACTGACAGCGGCGAATTCGCCATTTGGCTGGCGGACAAGCGGCTGTGTGAGGCGTTCTGAGTTGTTGGCGAAATCAAATGCATAGCGGCCTTTGACACAGAGAAATTCCCCGTTCAATCCACTTTTATCGCGATTATCGCCACGAACAATCTGCATGCCATCGTCGCTGCGGCGAACGCCCAGGGTTGTCTTGCAGCCATCACCGCAGTGGGTGCAGATGGTGCCGACATGGGTCATCTCCCACGGCCGTGTTTTATAGCGGTAGGTATCGGAGGTCAGCGCGCCTACGGGACAAATGTCGATGCACATGCCGCACTGTTCACAGTCCAGCTGAGTCTGATCATTGGGAGCGATGACGGAGCCGGAATTGCGCTGCTGGATGCCAAGTGCCGCGACATCCATGCCTTCATTGCAGACGCGGACGCAACGATAACAAAGGATGCAGCGGGGTCGGTCAAAGAAGACGACCGGGGACCATTGCTGCTCGTCGCGATGGTTCTTGATCTCGACGAATTGCGAGCCGCCAGCCCCGTACTTGAAGGTCATGTCCTGCAGTTCGCACTCTCCACCCGCATCACAGACGGGACAGTCGAGGGGATGGTTGGCGAGCAGCAGTTCCAGCATGCTTTTGCGCGCCTGTTTAATCTCGTCAGTTTCCGTCGACACGATCATGCCTTCGGCAATGGGAGTGGTGCAGGCCGTTTGCAGCTTCGGCATTTTTTCGATGCGCACCAGGCACATCCGGCACGCCGCCTGCAGCGACAGCCCGGGGTAATAACAGAAGGCGGGGATTTCGATGCCGACCTTGCGGCATGCCTCAATCAACAGCGTTCCCGCGGGGGCCGTAATTGTCTTGCCGTCGACGGTGAGTGTTACATCAGCCATTCATTCATCTCTCGCTTGCGGTATTCCGGATTATGAAACAGCAACCAATTCCGGGGTCGTTGGTTTGGCTCCGGCATGTTTCCCGTAAGGGCACGGTTTGCCGTTTAGATGGTCTTCAAATTCCTGTCGAAACTTTTTCACAAACGCAATGGTCGGCATCGCCGCTGCATCGCCCAGCGGGCAGAAGGTTCGACCCAGCATGTTTTCTGCCAGGTAACGAATGTTGTCGATGTCCTTGGCTTCGCCGGCTCCGGCGTGGAAACGCGTCAGCGTCTTCTTCAGCCAGTCGGTGCCTTCGCGGCAGGGAATACACCAGCCGCAGCTTTCGTGCTGGTAGAACTGTATGGTGCGCAGCGCAAATTCGACGATGCAGACGGTTTCGTCCAGCACCACGACGCCGCCAGAGCCGAGCATACTGCCCGCTTTGCCCACCTGATCGAAGTCCATACCAATATCGATTTCACTCGGCAGAAGGACAGGCGTGGATGAGCCGCCGGGTACGACAGCCTTCAGCTGCCGACCTCCGCGAATTCCGCCGGCGACCTCGTAAATCATCTTTTTCAGGTTGTAACCCATGGGTAATTCGTACACACCATTACGCTCCGCATGACCGCTGATGCAGAACAGCCGCGTGCCGCCGTTGCGGGGCGATCCGAGATTGGCATACGCTTCCGGGCCCATGTTCAGAATGTGTGGGACAGATGCAATGGTCTCCGCATTGTTAATCACCGTAGGTCCGCCGTACAGGCCGACGACCGCGGGAAATGGCGGCTTGATGCGCGGGATGCCGCGCTTGCCTTCCAGCGACTCCATCAATGCAGACTCTTCGCCCACTTCGTACGCACCCGCGCCGGTTTGCGAAACGATATCGAAGTCGTAAGAGGAACCGAAAATTCCTTTGCCTAGAAAACCCTTGGCGTAGGCGTCGGCAATCGCCTTCTCCATGATTTTGAGCAGATAGCGATACTCGCCGCGCAGATAGATGAATCCAAGCTTGGCGCCGATGGCCAGGCCCGCGATGATGGTGCCCTCGATGACGGAATGAGGATCGTGCAGAAAGATCAGATGATCTTTGCAGGTGCCCGGCTCGCTTTCGTCGCCATTGACCAGAACGTACTTGGGCTTTTCGGACTGCTTGGGCACGAATGACCACTTCATGCCGGTGGGAAAGCCAGCGCCGCCGCGGCCGCGGAGATTGGACGCCTTCATTTGCGCGATGATCCAATCCGGCCCTTGTTCGATGGCCTGGCGCGCTGCCTTATATCCGTCCAGCTCGATATAACGGTCGATATCGGTCGCACCCTGACCAAATCGGCGACTGACGACCTTCACTTCATCGGGATGAGAAACCAGTGTGGGCATCGCTTATTGACCGGCCTTGCTGCGGTATTCGTCCAGTAGCGCATCCATGGATTCGGGCGTTAGATTTTCATGAAAGTCATAATTGACCTGGATCGCAGGCGCCCAGCTGCAGGCTCCGATGCATTCCACTTCCTCCAATGAAAACAGGCCGTCCGGCGTGGTCTGCTTGTGGCCGATCCCGAGTTGATTCTTGCAGTGCTGGAATAGTTCCTGGCCGCCGCGCAGCATGCAACTGATATTGGTGCAGACCTGCACGTTGTATTTGCCAACCGGCCTGGTGCGCAGCATGGAGTAATAGCTGAGCACGTTGCGCACGTCCAGCACGGTGAGATCGAGCCGCTGGGCGATTTCTGCGATGGCGGCGTCTGACAGATATCCAATCTCGTCCTGTGCGTAGAGCAGCATCGGAATCAGCGCGGAACGGCGAATCGGGTAGAGAGTAACCAGCCGGTCAAAACGTGCTGCCAGTTCAGGAGTAAAGATCGTGGTGCCTGGCTTTGGATTTTCGGAAATCGTTGTCAGACTCATGCTTGTACCTTGCGCAGCAAATTGTCGACGGACGCTTCCATGTCCAGGCCACTATCCAAAGCTGCAAAGTGGAGCAAACCGTCTTCGCTAAAGAAAAATGTGTCGTACTGGTCTCCGACCTCGCCGGATTCCGGCCGGAATTCCGTAGCCCCTGTGCCGGAAGCCTCGGGAACGAGGATCGTGAGTTTGCCGAGTGGGCCCAGTACTTCCAATCGTTCGCTGGAGACGGAATGTATCCGCAGCTTTCCGTCCGCGCGCGCGATCGAATGCATGGCGACATGGGAGCGCAGCAGGGAAGTGAACGATATCCATAACTCCGTTGTCAGCAGCGGAGACGCGGGTGACGCCACGGGAGCCTCAGCGGTGGTGCTCATCGATCAATTTCTCCCAGAACAATGTCAATCGAACCGATGGCAGCAACGACGTCAGCGATCAACCGGCCAACGCACATTTTTTCAATCGCCTGTAAGGTGGCAAACGTGGGGTTGCGCATATGCACGCGATAGGGTTTGGCGGTGCCATCGCTGACAACGTAGTAGCCCATCTCGCCGCGCGACGATTCGATGGCCTGGTAGACTTCGCCGGCTGGAACGGCGAAGCCTTCAGTGACGATTTTGAAATGATGGATCAACGCTTCCATCTGCGTCTTCATTGCCTCGCGATCTGGCAGAACGATCTTAGGCGCATCGGCGGTAATGCGGCCCTCGGGCAGTCCATCCAGCGCTTGGGTGGCGATTTTGACCGACTCGCGCATCTCCTGAACCCGTATCACATAGCGTGACCACACGTCACAACCATCCGATACCGGCACGTTGAACTGAAACTTTTCGTAGCCGGTGTAGGGCATGTCGCGACGTAGATCCCAGTTCACACCACTGGCGCGCAGCGGCGGCCCGGTCACTCCCAGGGAAATCGCATCGGCGGCGCTCAGCAGTCCTACACCCTGGGTGCGATTGATAAAAATACGATTGCCCGTCAGAAGATTTTCGTACTCGTCGATTTTCTCCGGCATCGTTTTCAGAAATGCGCGCACACGGCCGCAGAAATCAAGCGGCGGTTCCAGCGCCAATCCTCCAATGCGGAAGTAGGAGGTCATCATGCGCTGGCCGGCGAGATCGTCGAAAAGACGCAGAATCTGTTCGCGTTCGCGGAAGCAGTAGAGGAATACAGTGAGCGCGCCAATGTCCATGGCGTGGGTGCCCAGCCAGATCAGATGGGAATTGAGGCGGGTCAACTCACTCAGCAGAACTCGCAGCCATTGAGCCCGCTCCGGGATTTCCAGCTGCAACAATTTTTCAACCGCGAGGCAGTAGCAAAGATTGTTGTGCATGGGGCTGCAATAATCGATGCGGTCTGTCAGCGGCACAACCTGCTGGTAGAATTTTGCCTCGCAGGTCTTCTCAATTCCCGTGTGCAGATAGCCAATGTCCGGAGCGACGCGAACGACTACCTCTCCGTCGATTTCCAGGACCAGGCGCAGAACGCCATGGGTGGAGGGGTGCTGCGGGCCCATGTTCAAAATCATGGTGCGGTCTTCGCCGGCATCGACAACCGTAGGGGCGGTGAGAAGTTCCGACATCAGCGATAGCCCTCCACCGGAAAGTCTTTGCGAAGCGGATTGCCTTGATAGTCTTCCGGCATCAGCAGGCGTCGTAGATTAGGATGGCCGCCGAAGCGCACTCCAAACAGGTCGAAGACCTCCCGCTCATAGAAGTTCGCCGCGGGCCACACAGTCGTGATGCTGTCTACTGAAGGATCGCCCTCGCCCACAAGAACTGCGAACCGGATGCGCTGCTTTAGCGAGTGCGACAGGATGTGATAGGAAATCTGAAATCGGGGCTGATTGGGATACCAGTCGACGGCGGTGACATCGACGAGAAAATTATATCCAGCAGCCTGCACGGTGCGACATGCGGGAATAATTGCTTCGCGGGCGATGGTCAGGGTCAATTCTCCGCGGTCGTACTTTGCGTCGATGATTGTACCCGGCAAATTCTGCGTCAGTGCTGCGATAGCCCGATGGTCGGCGTGGGCCGCGAGGACTGCATCCAACCCCTGATTTTCTCCAGCGTCTATCACAAATCCCGTACCTTAGAGGTCTGCCTGGTCTTTGGACCATTCAAGAATGCCCTTTTTCCAGATATAGAAGAAGCCAACCAGGACAAAGCCGATGTATACCAGCATTTCCCAGAAACCAAAGAAACGGGAGCCGGTGATGGCCGGTAGCCTGCGGTAGATGACCGCCCAGGGAAACATGAATACAGCTTCCACATCGAACAGGATAAAGAGCATCGCCACCATATAGAATCGCACGGAAAAGCGCCCGCGCGCGTCACCTTGGGGAACCATGCCGCACTCATAGGTGGATAACTTCACTTTCCCCGGTCGGTGGCGTCCAACCAGCCAGGATGCAAGCACGATGATGCACGATAGCCCGACGGCGGCCAGGATTTGAAGCAGCAACGGCAGGTAATTCCAGAAATAATTGGGAGTTTGCATGAGGGCCGCAGTCATCGACGCACAACAATACTCCGTCGCCGCCTATAGCTCGACTGTAAGGTTCCAACGGTACGACTGTCAAGCGACCCCGCCCACCGAAAGCAGACAGAACTGGCTGAAAAGTCAACCTGGATTGCGGCCGAATCGAGTTGGAGAGACCAAGAGCCTGCAGGGGAGAAGTCAGGGCAATAGTCTAGACGCGGAATCACTCTAAAAGGCAATGCGCAAGGCTCAAGAAAAACTTAGGTAACTGGTGTGATTTCCGGTTTGGACCATCGTTCCAATTTGATCCAGACAAATCGCAGCCGCGCGTTTTCCAGTACCTGCCGCGCTCGGGAAACGTCACTATGAAAGGGA
This sequence comes from uncultured Acidobacteriota bacterium, assembly GCA_963756315.1. Lineage (GTDB taxonomy): Bacteria > Acidobacteriota > Terriglobia > Terriglobales > Acidobacteriaceae > JAKAAZ01. The sequence continues at coordinate 207,898 of CAVWNI010000008.1, read as the reverse complement.
AGAGAGGATTCCCATGGCGACTCACCCCAGTGTCGACACCAACCTGAAGACCGATTCACAACGTGATCCGGACCCGCGCCGGATGAGCAGATCATCCCGTCAGGAAGATGGGAACGAGAACCTGCCGTTTCGGGCGGAGCCCAGGGTCGCCCCGGTAGCGATCATTCCCATGGCAGTCGCGGACCAACCGGTTGCGCAAAAGTTGCGGAGAATGATGACCCGGGAGCAGGGCCACGCGCTGGAGATGATCGGCCATGCTGTGGATTATCTCAACGATTGTTATCTTTTCCAGGGCGATGACGAGGAAGTCATCAATGTGGGAGGATCGCACACCGAAGCACTCCAGATTCTCGTCTCCGCTCGTTGGCAAATCCTGCATTCGCTGCCTTTGGAGCAGCCGAGGATGCACAATCTGTGGCACGCTTTGTTTCGTCGCGCCTCGCGGCGCACATCCCCCCATCGGAACGGCAGCGAATCGGACGCTGTTTCCGTGGTAACCTTGTCGTCGTCCCGGTAAAGCATCCGGTAAGAACAAGGACCGTCCCTCCGAATGAAATTGTCCGTCAATGGGCGTGATCGTGAATTCCCAGAGTTGGACTCCGATCCAAAGCTTAGCCTGCTCGTCGAACTGCTCGAACTCAAGGCGGACCGCGTCGCTATCGAACGCAACGGAGAGATCGTTCCGCGTTCAACCTGGGTTCGAGTGAATCTGGAACATGGCGATAAGTTGGAGGTTGTTCAATTCGTTGGCGGTGGTCAATAGTGCGCCGGTCTAACTCGCTCGCGTGCTTGGCGCGGGTGTCTACCCATGTGGCCGTGGCCGTCCAGGCGCTGAGGACCGCATTCCGTGTGCAATCTATATTGCAATCGGCTGTGGTCGCTTGCTGCATGCTTGCGTGCGGATGTCTCCCGATTTACGGGTTGGTTGCAGACACGTCTGGAACCGATGCGACGACCGTGGTGAACGCGCCGCAGGAGGCTTTACCCGAGGCGCCGGCTCCGCAGCCTTCCGTAACTGAGAAAGGTCTGCCGCTGGCGATCTTGAAGGACCAGATTCCGATCTGGACCAGCCCGATCCGGATTCGGGCCCATGATTTGCTCTGGTTGCTGCCGGTTGGCGCGGCTGTAGGTGTGACCCTATCGACCGACACGGACACAATGCGCGAAGTATCGCATGACCGCACCTTCAATAAAGACAATGTCGATGTGTCGAACTCTCTGCTGGGCGGCGAGATCGCAATACCGGTGGGTCTGTATGGTGTAGGACTTTTCAAGGGCGATGAGCATGCGCGGGAGACAGGTATCCTGAGCGGCGAAGCGCTGGCGGATAGTGTTGTCGTCGAAGAGGTGGCGAAGGTTATTTTTCGACGCGAACGCCCCCTCTACAACAATGCGGCAGGTGACTTTTTTTCGTCGAACGCCGGTAGCGATGGGTCATTTCCTTCTTCCCACAGTACGTTAGCGTGGAGCACGGCAGCGGTGATTGCCGGCGAGTATCCGTCGAAGTGGGTCGCGGCGGGTACCTACACTCTGGCCACAGGCGTGAGTTTGACGCGAGTCCTGGGCCAGGAACACTTCCCGACTGACGTTCTCGTTGGGGGCGTTGCAGGATGGCTGATCGGGCATTACGTGGTCGAGAAGCATCATCTGCATCACATGCCAAAGGCCCTGCGCGCGAACTTTGTCGTTGGAAACTGAAGCGGCCTAGTCCATCCCGTCGCTCGACGCGCATTGACCGCGTCCCCCTGCATAAACCAACGAAAAATTTCTCGGCCGTCTCATAAGGGGAGTGGTTTAATGGGCTATGCTTTCTACGCCCTGCAGTAACCGCCGAGGATTCCTCGCTTTTGTGTTGTGTCTGGCTGGATTCGGCTGCGTCGTGCAGGCTCTCCTTCCGGCGGTGCAAGCCGGAACCAGCTCTTCCGACGCGCCAGCGATTTCTGCGCGCCTGCACCAGATTGCAGTCGCGGGCAAACTTGCCGATTTGCGTTGGCCTGATTTCTCTGATTACAAGGCAGATTTTACGCAGACCTATCAGACGTCGAACTTCGCTCCAATCTGGTTGACCAACGGACAGGTGACCCCACAAGCTCTGGCCGTCATCCACGCACTCGAGTCCAGTCGGCAAAAGGGACTCATCCCGGACGACTACGACGCTTCCCGATGGCAGGGACGGATTGCCGATCTCAAGGCCTCAGCAAGTCCGGATCGCGAAGCGCGCTTCGATGCGGCTCTGACGGTTTGTACGATGCGCTACATTTCCGACCTGCACATCGGCCGCGTCAACCCAAAGCACTTCAGCTTCGGCATCGACATTCAACAAAAGAAATACAACCTGCCGCAATTCATCACGCAGGATGTTGTGCGCGCCGCCAATGTCCAGGCCATTCTGGATGCTGCAGAGCCTCCGTATCCGGGCTACAAGCGTACAGAAATCGCTCTTCAGCGATATCTGCAACTCGCATCGAAGGGCGATGGTCCTCCTGTTCCGGAGGTGCAAAAGACCGTCGCACCCGGGGACACCTACCCTGGAATCCCGCAGTTGGCGCAGCGGCTGGTTTTGCTCGGCGACCTACCGGCAGCCGCCGCGGCCAACCTAAGCTCGCAGACCTACTCGGGGCCGCTGGTTGATGCCGTGAAACTCTTTCAGGATCGCCACGGGCTTGCTGCGGACGGCAAGCTGGGAAAAGAAACCATCCGGCAATTGAACGTCCCGGTATCGTTTCGTGTCAGTCAGCTGGACGATGCCCTGGAGCGTTGGCGCTGGCTGCCTCCCGCGTTTCCGCAACCACCCGTCGTGGTGAACGTGCCGGAGTTTGTATTGCGCGTCTTTACCGCCGATCACACGGTGGCATTGCGAATGAACGTGGTGGTCGGCAAGGCAGTTCGCCATCAGACTCCAGTGTTTGCAAAAGACATGCTATACATCGTCTTTCGGCCCTACTGGAATGTTCCGTCCAGCATCCTGCGCAGTGAAATTGTTCCCGCCATCGTGAAGGACAGGAATTACATTGCGAACAAGAAGTTTGAAGTTGTCACCTATGGCGGTCAGGTGGTTACCAGCGGACCTATCAGCGACGATGTGTTGGCACAACTGCGCGCCGGAAAGCTTACAGTGCGCCAAACGCCGGGTCCAGACAATGCACTCGGGCTGGTAAAGTTTCTGTTCCCCAATGAGCACAGCGTGTACCTGCACAGCACGCCGGCGCAGCAGTTGTTTTCACAGTCAAGACGCGACTTCAGCCATGGCTGTATTCGGGTGCAGGAACCAGCGCAACTGGCTGCCTACCTGTTGCGCAATCAGCCTCCGTGGACGCTGGACAAAGTTCGGGCGGCAATGCAGTCAGGCCCCAACAATCAGCAGGTGAACCTCAAAGTTCCCGTTCCTGTATTGATTCTGTACGTCACGGCTGTGGTGGAAGAAGATGGTTCAGTCCATTTCTTCAACGACATCTACGGACATGACAAATCACTGGAGGCTTTGCTGGCGAAAGGCCCCCCGTACCCGGGATAGAGCTGACTACCAGCGGCGAACGGGACCGACATCGACATGGACAAAGTTCGATTCGGCATAATAACCTACCCCGCCGCGGTGAAGGGCCAGGGCGGCATCGCGTACCTCTGCCGTGGGAATTCCTGGAATTCGAATGTCGATCGCTTTGGCCGCCATGTGCTGGCTGTGGAGCGCGACACCGTGTCCGTGTTCGCGCAGGTAATTATTGCTCCATGGAGTGCGATAGCCGCAAACGATGTCGATTTGACCGTCGGGATCACCGAGGCGAGCCATCAGGTCGTGAAGCAGGTCGAATTCCTTGACGTCGTAATCTTTGACATCTCCGGTGCGGTGATCGCGCAAGAAGTGGTCTAACTGCGCGACTGCGCCCGGCACGTAACGATCGCCGATGCGGTACACCACATCAATATGCTCACCGGTGTGCAGGTGGTAAAGCCGAAGACGGTATTGTTCTGGGCTGGTCGGCGCAGGTCGACTCTCAGCGGGCAGTTTCCCGGCTGAAAAGGCAAGAATCGCGACCAGGACGGCTAAGGATTTCTTCAAAAGCATGGTTTATTCAGTATACGTTCCGCTCCGTGGAGTACGCTCGTCGGCAATCTGGCAATCTGCGGTGCGACCGAAAGTTGACTCGATCCCCCGCGTAGCGTATCTTTCTGCCGAAGTACGAATTCTTCCGCCCACGGAGTAAGCCATGGCCGTTCAGTCTCGTTTGACCAGTCGTGTGTTGCCAGTTCTCGCCGCTCTTTGCTTCGTCGCCGTTTCAACAGGCGTAATTCCTGCCCAAACCTCCGCGCCCGAACCCGGGTCTACCTGGTCACAGCAAGACACCCTTCGCATCGCGAACGAGGTCCAGAAGAGACTCGGCAGCCTTTCCACCTACAATGTGTTCGACTGGATTACCTTCGGCTTCCAGGGTAAATCCGTTGTTCTCAAGGGCTATGCCTCAATTCCGGTTCTCAAAAGCGACGCTGGCAAGGTCGTCAAAGGCATTCCTGGAGTCGACTCGGTCGAAAACGAGATCCAGGTGCTGCCCCTCTCGAACATGGATGATCGCATCCGGGTGGGCGTTTATAACCGCATCTATACGCAGGCCAGCCTTCGAAAGTACAACGCCAACCAGGGCACGATTGGCCAGGCCACCGGACCGGGACCGAATGTCGCGCGAATGGCCGGCGGCATCACCTTCAATCCGCCCCGAGGCTTCAATGCCATCCACATTATTGTGAACAACGGCAAGGTTACTCTCTACGGGGTCGTCGACAATGAGAGCGACAAAGCGCTCGCCGGGATGCAGGCCAACTCAACCCCCGGAGTCTTTAGCCTCGATAACGACCTGATCGTTCCAGGATCGGCTCCCAAGCCAAAAACGAAATAACTCATCGCACGAGGAGGCGTCGAATTATCATGTCGGCGCCCCCTGCGGATCGCGCTCCATAGGCAGCCGAACACGGTGCTTTTGACGCCCGAAGCGGCACTGCACCCGAACTGGGTTGCGCTCACCGTAAATCCGAAATTTGTAGTTGCCTCCACCGAGACGCGCAGCGTAGACTCCCCGCCTAAGGGGAAAACATCTGTGAGTTGCAAACGCCTCATGGGTCATGTCTCGGTTCGTTTCTGCGCATTCGTGCTGGTCGCCATCGTTTGCTTCCCGATGCATCCGTGCACGGCTCAAGCCGGAGAAGAGGTGGGTGCGGAACCCCCAAGCCTGACCTTCGATGAGTTAGTGGCGCTGTCCAAGGAGGAGGTCCCCAGCCCGGAACTTAAGCAGAAGCTCGACCTATTGCTGAGAACCCCGGTCGTGTTCAATAACCCGGAGGTCCAGAAGCCTCGTCGACCGGTGGACGGCGCGATTGGGCCGGTGTTTCGTGTGGCGGAATGGAATATTGAACGCGGCCTGGAATTCGAAAGTATTGAGCAGGCGCTTACGTCATCGGATGCGTTCGAACAGCGTGTTGAACAGGCGGAAAAGTTGCCGTCGCCTGCAATGATGAAGTTGAGGAGCCAGGTGGCTGCCCTGCGGGACGCCGATGTGCTGATCCTGAACGAAGTGGATATTGGAGTGAAACGCACCGACTATCGCAATGTGGTTGCTGATATGGCGCACAGCCTGCACATGAACTCAGCCTATGCGGTGGAATTCCTCGAGGTGGACCCGCTGACGGATCTCGGCACAGAACCCGCCGTGCTGGATACCCCGGAACTCTCTGCAAAAATGACCGCCGATTTAAAGCCCGATCCGTCACGCTTCCGCGGCATGCATGTGAACGCAATCCTCAGCCGATACCCGATTAGAAGCGCAAGTGTTATTGAGTTGCCGGTTTGCCACGACTGGTATAACGACGAACAAAAGGGAATCTCGGACCTAGAGAAAGCGAAGCGGGTCGCGGCCGACAAGGTATTTCTGGAGCGGATCGGCCGGGAGGTTCGACGCGGCAATCGGAATGCGCTGATGGTGTCGCTGGATGTTCCAGGAGCGCCAAACGACACCTTCACAATCGTCAATGTGCACCTCGAAAACAAGGGGAAGGCGACCTGCCGGCGGCAACAGATGGACACTGTGTTGAGGGCGATTGCAAATGTTCCGGGGCCCGTGGTTGTAGCTGGAGATCTCAACACAACCGGGGCGGACGGGACGCCTACGTCACTGCGATATGCGCTCGCCATCCGGGTTTCCGACTATCAGTTCTGGTTGAACCACACCTGGAAATACACTCCCCTGGGTGTGCCGTGGCTGGCGAGCACGCCGTACCGGTATTGGCGGCGTTTCAGAGATCCAACGGCGAAGGAGATTCCTGTTGTCGGCAAGAATCCCGAAGCCCCTTTGTTCGCCGATGTCAAGAAATTCCAATTTTCTGACGGCGGCTCGTTCGACTTTGCAGGTTCGACACAGCGCAACTCCCAGCGCAGCAGTGCGACGCTCTCCGACAGCAATCAACGAGCCTCGAAAGGCTTTGTCCCGACTTTTGCTATGCAGCGCACCTATGGAGGATTGATCCAATATCGGCTGGATTGGATCTTTGTGAAGCCTGCCGGATCAGGAGCTGGGCCGCACCCCTTCCAGCCATATTTCCCTACCACCATGAAGGAGCTGAACAGCGCACTCCCCGACCGACTTTCCGATCATGCTCCCATTACCGCAGATCTGCCATTCGATGTGAGTGCGGCATCGAATCACCCAAAAAAATCTTGACACAATGTAAAGCCTCCTTTACTTTACGTGTAAAGGAGGCTTTACATCATGAACGAAGTTTGCAAGGTCTATCGAAAACAGGCGTATTTCGGATTTCTTCTCTATGGCGTCGTTACCGCGGCTTCGATGTGGGCGGTGTTGAAGTTCCCGCTCGGAGCATGGCGACTTCCCGTCGCCATTACTCCTATGTTGCCGGCATTATTTATTGCGCGTTCCATCGTACGCATGTTTTCCAGCGGGGATGAGCTCCAGATCAAAATCCAGATGCAGTCTCTGGCTTTTGCATTCGTCGGAACAGTGCTGCTGACCTTGACCTACGGCTTTTTGCAGATGGCCGGGGTACCGACTGCCAACTGGGTGTGGGTCTGGCCATTGATGGGCACGCTTCTCCTCGTCGGGAAGTTCATTGCCAAGAGTAAGTATCAGTGAGAAATCGGGTGAGGGAGTTACGGGAACAGCGAGGGCTCTCCCAGGCGGAGTTTGGCGAGAACATTGGGGTTTCGCGCCAGACAGTCTACGCAATTGAAATTGGCAAGTACGATCCCAGCTTGCCCCTCGCGTTTCGAATTGCGAAGACATTTGGTAAAAGCATCGAGGAAATTTTTGAGCCGATAGCCTAAGCCGCGCGGGGCATTCGGTGTCCAGCTATTGAGCCAGCAGTAGCAAGCCGAACAGAAACAGCCAGAGAACACCCATGACATGCCAGTACCAGGCGGCCATATCCACGATGATCTGGCGGATCTCCATGCGCCGGGAGGACCATAAGGCGGCCAACGCGACCAGCAAGGCGGCAGCGCCAAGCACAAGGTGGAGAGTGTGCGCGCCGGTGATCAGATAGAAGAAATGGCTGTTCGGATTGGAGGCAAAGTAGACCCCTTGCATGTAGAGTTGCTGCCACGCGACGCATTGGCCGGCGATAAACAAGCCTCCAAGTACCAGGGTCGCGGCCAGCCATGGAAGCGCACGTCGTGAGGTAGGACGCCCCAAGCCGAGCCATTCCTCCATGACATCCAATTCACGAAAGACACTGCGGCGGGCCATCTCCATTGTCCAACCGCTCAGCAGCAGAATCGCCGTGTTGATCCAGAGGATTGGCGGCAGAGTAAGCGGTCTCCAATCGAGAATGTACTCATTGTCCGGGCTGATGTGGCCCGCATTCCGTTGGGCGTAGAACGCCAGGATGAGAGTGATAAAGAAAATCACATCGCCCGCCAGCGCGAAGCCCAGCCCCATGCGGCACCGGGTCAGCAACTCACGCGGGCCACGTCGAGGTTGACCTTTTCCCCAGTTTTCATCGCCGCCGCCGCCTCCAGTAGGCCTCCTCGGGACAGGCGGTCGTCCGCCGCTGCCGGGATCTTTTCGTTCGACGTCAATCGGAGCTTGAGTGAAGGTAGCGGGCATGGCGGCGCGTTCCCTGAATATTGGCAGTCTACTCTGGATTGGATGCAGCTTCGAAGGAAAAAACTTCTAACCATTGGAGGGATAAATTATCGCCCCCGGCGTATCGCCCTCGGAGTTCACTTCGGTGACGTCAACCGACGACCCATCCTGGGTGCGATACGGCCATTCCAAGGTCGTGGCATTCCATGGGTTCTGTGGCGATTTCTCACCCCAAATCCAGCTATGCAGAACGTTCCACAGGAATAGGAGTTGCGCCGCTACGAGCAGGAAAGCGGCCATCGTGATGAATCGCTCGAGCGGTTCCAGGTTTTCCAGGTACGACGCTGTGCCCGTCAGCTGGGCGTATTGGCGCGGTTCACCTGCCAGGCCCGCGAAATGCATGGGAAAGAACACTGCATAGGCCCCAAGCAACGACAGCCAGAAGTGCCAGCGACCGAGCCGTTCACTCATTTGTCGACCGGTGAGCAGCGGGAACCAGTAGTAGATGGAGGCGAACAGTGCAAAGCTGACGGCCATGCCCATAATGAGATGGAAATGTGCAACAACAAAGAATGTGTTGTGGAGATAGCTGTCGAGGATCGGCTGCGCGAGAATCGGGCCGGTCAGGCCTCCGGTAACAAACAATGAGATGAACCCCAGTGTGAACAACAACGGTGTCGCGCGTCGCAGGCCCCCTGCAAAGACCATGGCCAGCCATTGGATCACCTCCACCGCCGAGGGAATTGCAATCGCGATGGTCGCCAGTCCAAAGGCCCGGCCGGCGTAGGGATTCATGCCGCTGACGAACATGTGATGCCCCCAGACCGCAAAGCCGAGCAGGCCAATCGCAATGGTGGAGGCAACCATGATGCGATATCCCTGCCGAGGAAGCGGATGTGACGAAAAGGTAGTCAGCAGGATGGTCGTCAATCCCATAGCGGGGAGCACCGCGATGTAGACCTCCGGGTGGCCGAAGAACCAGAACAAATTCTGCCAAAGAAGCGGCGAACCGGCAGCATGGTGCAGAACAACGCCATTCACGATGGCGACGGGTGGAAAGAAGAAGCTTGTACCCAGGTGACGGTCGCTGAACAACATACCACACGCTGCCAGCAGAACGCTGAAGGCAGGCACCATCATGCAGGCACCTACGAACCACGACCACGCCGTCAGCGGCATCTCCATCCATTTCATTTGGCGCAGGCGTCGCGTCAGGACGGTTGCGATCACGCTGACCGCGCTCATCAAAGAAGCGAGGCTGAAGATTCCAATTGCGAGCAGCCAGCCATCCATGCCGTAGCTTTGTCCCGGACCTGCGACAGCCACAGCGCTGAGTGGAGGATAACTGGTCCAGCCTGAAATCGCGGCTCCCCCTGGAAGGAACGGGGTGGAGAGAAGCACCAACAACGCCAGCAGTGTGAGCCAGACAGAGATTGAATTCAGATATGGCAGCGCCATGCGGACTCGCCGGCGCTCGGCGCCGTTTGTCGTTGGAAATTTTCCCCGGAGTTGCTCTGGCAGTATCAAGCTGGCGAGTCCGTTCTGAGGAGCGGCCGACATGACAAAGAAAATCATTAGCGTGCCATGCAGGGTGACGAGAGCCAGATAATCTTCCGGCTTGATGAGCCCCCAGCCGGGAATATTCGTATCAGCCCACGCGAGATGCCATCGCATGAGCAGCGACAACAAGGCGCCTGCGGTCACAGCCGCCAAGGCGACCAGCAAATATTGCACGCCTACCACTCGATGGGATGTGGTGAAGACGTAGCGTCGGAACCAGTTTCCCCGCGCCTGCTCTACTCGCTTGCTCACCCGCTATCTCTCCTTCATCGCTGCTTCGCGTTGCGCCATCCATGCGACGAAATCGCGCGCTGACACCACACGGAGAACTGCATGCATGCGATAGTGGCCGATCCCGCACAGCTGCGAACAGACGATGGCGTAGTCGCCGACGCGATTGGGTGTCAGATGGATTTGCGAAACCATGCCGGGAGTCGCATTCTGCATGACTCGCATGGCTGGAATGAAGAATCCGTGGATCACGTCGAGCGATCGCAATTGCAAATGAATCTGCTGATCCACCGGCAACACCAGCACACTGCTAACGATATCGTCGGCGCTATGCGGATCTGCCGGATCAAGCCCTAAGGGGTTGCCTCCTGCCGCGTCGACCAGCCCCGGCCTGGTTATGCCGTAGATCCCGTCGCGGCCGGGATACCGAAAGTACCACTGAAACTGAACACCTGTCACTTCCACCTGAACGGCATTGGCAGCAGCACGCGTGAGGCGGATGGTAGACCAAAGGTTTTCTGCGACAACCGTCATCCATACCATGAACGCGGCGAATGCCAGGGTCGCGATCCATCGCCAGGCGGTCGAAAACCGAGGACGGCGTTGGCCCGGGAGAAACATTCCTGCAAAAAGAATGATTTGCGACAGAACCAGCAGTGCGATCGAGCACCACCAAGCTGGTCCGCATCAGGGCATCAATAGAGGTCGCGTCGAGTGAGCCGGCGCGAGGCATCGAAGGCATCCATGTCCAGGAAGTTTGGAGAATGTGGATAAGCGCCATGCGGTCAGCCACCAGAAACGGCGGCATCATTCCCGGTCGGCCGCAATCGCCTGTGCGGGGTTCGGTCGCATGGTCGTTGGCGAGTCGCCTGATTCGCGCGAGTGCTCTTGGACCATCTGCGTAAAGTAGCGATGCACACGCCGATCTGAATGTTCATCCTCATCGTACTCGCGACGATCGTTCGTCCGATCGCTGGAAAGTTCAGGATGAAATGTGGACGCCAGGATGTTGTTCTGGCGGACCAGGACCGGCGAGCCTTCGCGCTGCGCCAGTACCTCCACGTCGCTGCCTAGCTCGACAATACGTGGGGCGCGGATGAAAACCATTTCCAGCGGACCGCCGGGCAGGGAAGTCGGCCCCGTGAGAATCTCGCTGTCAATCTGGCGGCCGTAGGCATTGCGTTCCACGGTCGCATCCAGCACGCCCAAACTTTGCTGCTCCGGACGCGTGACTCGCTTGGCCAACAGAATGCATCCGGCGCAGGTTCCGAAGGTAGGTCGTGTGCGAACGAATTGTTCCAGCGGAGCGAAAAGCCCTTCACGCTCCAGCAGCTTCAGAAACGTGGTGGATTCGCCGCCGGGAATAATCAATCCATCGACTTGTTCTAAATCCTGTGCGAAGCGCACCAGTTTCGGTTGGGCGTTCGCCTGTTCCACGGCGCGCGCGTGCGATTCGTAATCGCCTTGCAAGGCGAGCACGCCGATGACAGGGACACGCTCGTTTGAGGAACGCGGCATAGGCTTTTCTAGGTGTTCACCGTCTGCTTCCGGACGTCCTACTGTGCCACCCTCGCCGGGCGCGGATGGCACTCGAAATCCACTGGCGTCGGACCTACCAGCCCCGTGTTTGCATCATCGAGGATGCATCCATCGCGGCTATGGCGAGGCCCTTCATGGCGCCGGTGCATTCCGCGCTGGCCTCCGCCAATACCTTGGGATCGTCGAAGAACGTGGTGGCGCGAACGATGGCGCGGGCGCGGGTGGTTGCTTCCTCGGCGGACGCCAGATGGGTCGAGTCGCTCATAAAAATACCGGAGCCAACGAAGACCGCCTCCGCGCCTAATTGGCGAACCAGTGCCGCATCGGCGGGAGTTGCAATGCCGCCGGCAGAGAAGTTAGGAACCGGAAGTTTGCCGTTCCGCGCAACCATGCGAATCAACTCATACGGGGCGCGATGGTCCTTGGCCGCCGCGAAAAGTTCTTCCTCGCTCATCACCGTCAGTTGACGCATGTCTTTGACAATCTGGCGCAGATGCTTGACCGCATGGACTACGTCGCCAGTACCCGCTTCGCCCTTGGTGCGAATCATCGCGGCGCCTTCGGCGATGCGACGCAGGGCCTCACCCAAGTCGCGGGCTCCGCAGACAAAAGGCGTTTTGAAGGCATGCTTGTTCACGTGATGGAGTTCGTCCGCTGGAGTCAGGACCTCAGATTCATCGATAAAGTCGACTCCCAATTCCTGCAGAACCTGAGCCTCGGCAAAATGACCGATGCGACATTTGGCCATCACGGGAATGGAGACCACGGCCATAATGTTCTTGATAATGGAGGGCGAAGCCATGCGTGCTACCCCGCCTTCGGCGCGGATCTGTGCCGGAACTCTCTCGAGGGCCATGACAGCAACTGCGCCGGCCTTCTCGGCGATCTCGGCCTGCTCGGCATTGATGACGTCCATGATGACGCCACCTTTCAGCATTTCCGCCAAGCCTACCTTCAGGCGCAGTCCCTGACCTGCTTCGTTCCCGTTGCTTTGTTGATTTGCCATGCTACTGCTCCTTGCCACTCCGAATCTTTGGTGGAAGTACAAGTTTATCAGTTTCGCCGCGTTGTCTCTTCGTCGTGAGACGTTGTCCGTACTTGCGATACATCTCGGCTGGATCGACGGCGACAAACATGCCTTCACTGCGGGCCAGAACGGTGCCGTCGAGTGCTCGAATTTCTCCGGCATGAAAATGCTTGCGACCCTCGATTTTTACCTGCCAGCCAATGGCGAGCAGCTTGGTTGCCAGGGGAACGGGCTGGAGATAATCAATGGACATATGACGCGTTAGCGCCACCACACCTTTCTGGCGGTTCACCTTACCCATAGCCTCGTCCAGAATGGTGGCGATGATCCCGCCGTGAACATGGCCGGGAGGGCCTTCAAAACGGCGGGGAACCCGGAATTCGCACTCCACAACCCCCTTGCTCAGCGTTTCTTGAAAACGCAGATGCAGACCGTAGGTGTTCTCTGGCGCACAGCCGAAGCAATGGTGCGTGACTCCGGGCAGGGTGCTGCCCAGCGTGTGGCCGAGATTAGGAACGCGTTTGGATGCTTTCACGTGGTCCTGGATGGCAGTTGCGCGATCAATTCCGCGACACCTTTGCCGCTGACAGTTTCGTTGTAATGCAGAATTTTCATCTCCCGATAGACTTCCAACAATTCCTGCGAATGCAAAAGATATTCGGGGTTGCGGGGGCCGCGCGGATTGCCGAGTCTCTCGTTGTCCTCTGTATAAGTGCGGTAGAGCAACAGGCCCTCTGGAACAAGAATTTTTGGCAGCCACGGCAAGACCTGGCGATCGAGAAAAAATGAGACAAGCACAAAGCCGAAGCGGCGCCCTTGCTGGTGAAATTGAATGACAGCGTCCAGTGCTGTACCTCGGGCGATTTCCAGAGCAATACCTTCCGCAGAGGCACCGGCCCGTTCGGTCGCAATCTCCGTTGCTGCCTCGGACCAATCCGCCAGCGTCATGCGCCAGCCCCGCTGGGCCAGCCAAATCGCATGATGACCGGCTCCGCCCGCAAGGTCGAGTCCAGTGTGAGCCTCCGCCGCAGGGCTCTGGCCGAGCAAAGGTTGCAGGTAATTCGCCTGCGCCTCCGTGACGAACGGGTCCGGGTCGCGGTATCCAAACTCGCCCGCGAGATACCGCTGGTTCCAACTTTGCTGATCCGCGCTCGGCATACGATATTCAGTGTAATCAAATGGGGTGTTGGAAGGTCGATGACGACAGGAAGCGCATGCTGCGGCTGCGTTATACTTCAGGTGCGATGGGCGAGATCGACAAGACGTTTTATATCGAAACCTTTGGCTGCCAGATGAACGTCCACGACTCGGAAAAAGTGATCGGGACGCTGGTTCACGAGGGATATCGCCAGGTCGAGACCGAGGCGGAAGCCGGCCTCATTCTGTACAACACCTGCTCAATCCGCGATAAGGCGGAGCAGAAGGTTTTCAATCGCCTGAACGACTATAAGGCGCTGTACAAACAGGGGAAGCGCTTTGCCGTGCTCGGTTGCGTCGCGCAACAGGAAGGCGAGCGAATCTTTGAGCGCGCACCCTATGTGTCCCTCGTTTCCGGGTCGGCATCGTACCGCAAATTGCCAGAGATGCTGGTGCAACTGGAAGCTGGCAACCGTCGCATTACGGGGCTGGATGACCGGCAGACCGACCAGACCTTTGAGACGGAATTCACCGCCCGAAGCAATCAACATCGCGGCTATATCACCATCATTGAAGGTTGCGATAAGTTTTGCTCCTATTGCGTGGTGCCGTACACGCGTGGAAAAGAGCGCAGCCGGGCCTCAGACTCTGTGCTGGCGGAAGCACGCCGCATGGCCGAGGCAGGCTATACGGACATCCAGCTGTTGGGCCAGAATGTGAATTCCTACCGCGACCCCTCCGGCAAGATGAGTTTTGCCGAATTGCTCACGGCGGTCGGCCAGGTAGCGGGGATTCGACGAGTTCGTTTCACGACCTCCCACCCGCGCGACTTTACCCTCGACATTGTGGAAGCCATCGATGCGCTTCCGACGCTGTGTGACCATGTTCATCTACCGGTGCAGAGTGGATCTTCGCGCATGTTGCACCGAATGCAGCGCGAATATAGCCGGGAGTGGTACCTGGAACGCATTGGCTGGATTCAGGCAGCGCGCCGCCCGATCAGCCTGACGACCGACATCATCGTTGGATTTCCCGGAGAGACGGAAGAGGACTTCGCCGAGACTCTCAGCCTGCTTGCAGAGGTCGGCTACGATGCCGTGTTCGCCTTCAAATATTCTCCCAGGCCGAACACCCCGGCCATGTCGATGCAAGACAGCATCTCAGAAGAGGTGAAGGGGCAGCGATTGCAGATGCTTCTCGAATATCAGCGTGAGATTCAACGAACACGATACAGCAGCCATATAGGAGAGATTGTTGAAGTAATGGTTGAAGGATACAATCCAGCCCGCGGCCAGTTGTCCGGGCGCAGTTCACAAAATAAAGTGGTGAACTTTACCGTGGATTCGCCTATATTGCCTGCCAGCGGAACTTACCTGGATGTTCGCATTACCGAAAGCTTTCCCAACAGCCTCCGAGGCGAGGCTGTCGTGGGTGATTATGCGCCCGAGGTCACCACGCGACAGGAGGTACCCATCCTATGACTACACCTCCCGAATCCGGGGCCACTGAAGTATTGCCGGACGAAATGGAAGTAAAAATTCGCGGACTCATGATGGATCCGGTGACCAACATGCCCATGGTGGTGCTGAAGGATATCCAAAGCGATGCACTGGTTCCCATCTGGGTGGGCATCTTTGAGGCAAACGCCATTGCCCTGGAAATTGAAAAGACGGCAATGCCACGCCCCATGACACACGATCTTCTCGCTAACCTGATCCGCACGCTGGACGGGGAAGTGCGGCGGGTGGTGATCACGGAACTGAAAGATGATGTCTTTTATGCACTGATCTGGATGGAACAGGGCGGAGAACTGATCAGTCTGGATGCGAGACCGTCGGACGCACTGGCGCTGGCATTGCGGACAGATTGCCCAATTTTCCTTTCGGCCCAGGTGCTGCGTACCACCCGAATGGCCAACGCGGGCGTGGAGAATTTTTCCACTGACGAGTTGCGTCGCTGGCTGGAAAACCTGAACGACGAAGATCTCGGCCGCTACAAAATGTAGCAATAGGCCGTGCGCGGTGCAGGTTTTCCTTGTAAGATTTGCGCCATGCCGCAATCCCCATCCAGGTTCTGGAAAAAAGCAGCATTCCAGACAATCGCGCATGCCGAACACCTGTTGCGCGGCCGGCACCAATTATCAGAAGCCGATCGATTGCAGATTCGTAATTTTCTGGTTCTGCAGCAGGAATCCCCGCTGGGGAGCGTTGTACACGCGACACCGTTGTACGAATCGTTGAAACGTGCCATTCCCGCCGCCCATATCACGGTTGCCGCTTCCCGAATGGCCACCGCAGTTCTGCAGCATAATCCTTATATCGATCGCACCGTCGTTACGCCCGATCCATTCGCGGACTTTCGTAATGCGGCGAGAACGGTGCGCGGACTGTTCCAGTCTCTGCCGGATGGAGCTCGATGCATCGTCACTACCATCGGGAGCCAGCGTTCAAAACTCGCGTTGTTGAGCTACATGGCGGGAGATGCAATACGCATTGGCTACACGCTTGCGCCCGAACTGTACGATATGCCACTTTCCTTTCATCCGGAACGTGGCCAGATCCAGGGCAATCTCGACATCGTGCGTGAACTGGGCCACCATGCGACTTTTTGCGAGCCGCGCATTTTTTTTACGGAGCGGGATGCTGAACATGCTTCCCAGTGGCTCGAATCGCTGGAGGTTCCCTCAAATCTACCTCGTGTGGCATATGTCACCCAGAACAGCGGCGGTCAGCGCAATCGGTGGAGCGCGGCGCGGTTTCAACACGTGATCACCCATTTGTCGCAACATCAGAATGCTGTCCCGATTTTTCTCGGAACCGCCAACGAGGCCGCGTCCATTGAAGAGCTGCGCAATGGCCTGTCGGATCGCGGAATTTCGCTTGCGGGGAAAACGACGATACCCGAGCTTGCGGCCGTGCTCGCGCAATGCGATCTGGTTGTTAGCCTGGATACCGGGACCTTCCACGTGGCGCGCGCGGTCGGCTTGCCCGGCGTGGTGATCGCACCGGCGTGGCAGAGTCCGCTGGAATGGCTGCCCGTGGAACATCCTCGCTATCGAGTGCTACGAGGCGCGACGATCGAAAAACCTCCGGCTGATTACTGGATCGAGGAAGTCACCACAAAGCAGGTGTGTGAAGCCGCCATCGAGTTGATGTCACAATATCCAGCGGACCCTGCGCAGCGAGCCGAACGCTTGCAATCGTCTCTTCGCTGACAGTTCCGAACCTTACTCTGCGACAATACCGTTGTGCGACTGCAACGGGTATGCACTTCCAGGATTGCTTTCATGACGCGTGAGAAATCTCGGCGGAACCGCGCCTGCGCCGATGGCTCAGCGTGGGCGACCTAACATGGGCATACTGACTCGCATACTAAAAGTGATGGCCGCGCTGATGACCTCCAACGTGGTGAACCTCATCACGAAGTTATTGCTGCCTCCGATCTTTCTCTATCGTTACGGCACCACACTCTACGGGGAATGGATCGCGCTCTCCGGCGCGGTGGCGTATCTCAGCACCCTGAACTTCGGCATCCAGACCTACGTCACACAGGATCTGACGGTTCGCTATCAGCGCCATGAGTTAGGTCGCTATCATCTTCAACAGTCCACGTCGCTGCGTGTCCTGGTGGGCATCCTTGGCAGTGCTGCGGTCCTGTGTCTCGTGGTTTTCGTACTCCCGGTCCAGCACTGGCTACGGCTGACACTTTCCCAGCAGGTCACGTCGCTGACGCTCTATCTGTTGGCCCTGCAAGTGCTGCTAGGCGTGCTCTTCGCCTACTTCACGGGGATGTTCATGGTCTTGAGCCGCGCCCACACCGGAGTGTTGTGGGTGAATGGGCTCAGGCTGACAATGGTGCTGGTCACTTCCTCAGGTGCATGGATGCGCTGGTCGTTTCCCGTATTGGCAGGGCTGCAGGTTTCCGTGTATGTTCTTGGAATTCTGTTGGTGCTGCTACATATTCGCACCGTAGCCCCCGAGATATTTCCTCAGATCGGCTTGTTTGATCGCAGCGCGGCAAAGGCCATTCTGGGGCCCAGCAGCTACTTCGGCCTGATCAGCATGAGCACGTTTCTCTCCTACGAAGTGCCTGTGCTGATCCTGCAGCGCGAAGCGGGACCGTTTGTCGTCGTCGCATTTACGGTGATGCGGACCATCTTCTCCATGTGCCGGCAGATATTGAATGCGCCGACGCAGGCCATGGGTGCGGAGATCACGCGACTCTTTGGCAGACAGGAGTGGCGCGAACTGACAGCTGTCTACACGTATTCAGAACGGCTCATCTTCGCAGCCATTCCCGTTGTCAACCTTGGCGTGTTGATTGTCTCGCCAGTCCTGTTGACCATCTGGCTGCATAAGCCCGCATTGTTTGCGGTTTTTCCCTACATGATGATGGCCGCAATTTCGATGACATTAAGTGCGAAAGAGCATAAGTTTCAGTTCCAATTTTCAACGAACACCCACGAGAGGTTGGCGCGAATCATGTTCTTCAGCTACATCGCGCTGGCCGTCCTGGCCGTTCCCATGGTCCACTGGCTGGGCGAACTTGGATTTCTATACACATGGTTCGGCATCGAATTGTTCCAAATCATACGTATCATCGGCTTGAATCGGCAGCTGTTCGCACACACGGGCGAACACCGTCTCACCTATGTCTACCGGCTTTTCGCGCTGTGCAGCATCGGATGGTTGATGTCGGGCTTTATTCTGGCCCACAGCTACGATGATCTGTATCGATGGCAGTTTGCAGCCGGCTTTGGAGTGAGTCTTGTATTGGCCGTGACGGCATTTTTCCTGTTCGATATGAGAATCATCGTCAAAAAACTTTTCGCGCGTATCGGGGGCAGGCTTCTCAATGCTGAGTGAGAAGCACCTTTGCTCCGTCACTGAGCCAGAGAACGAGCCGCGTTCCGGGTACCCGGTACAGACCAAGATCCGTGCGCTCGTTCAGATACCGGACAACGCCGTGCCAGCCCGGCGAATAATCGTCCCACACGATCGCGCCCACCGAACCGCTGACAACATGAAAGGCGGCCTTGGTGTCATTCGCCACATAGTCGTAAGAGTGAGCCCCGTCCACGTAAACTAGATCGAAAGTCTTCCCCAGGGCTGAGAAATCAAATCGCGCTGAATCGCCCTCGTGCTGAATAATTCGCTCGGCCTCCGACTCGCCTTCAAAGACTCTGCGCCGTTGAGCCGATGGCAAATAACCCCTGTCATCCTGCGCGAAGCTCAGGGCAGGAAGTTTGCCGGCAGGAAGATCCAACGTATCGATCGTCAGAGATGGTAGGTTCATCGTCAGGGTGAGGGCAGTCACGCCCGTGAAAGTTCCGATCTCGAGGACGCGCTGAACATCAAGCGCTTTGGCTAGCGATACCAGGAACGCGAGGCCTTCCGTAGTCTGCGTGCCATCCTCAAAAAACGCCCTCGGAGGCAGCGCAACCCCTGTCACGCCAAGTCTGTGCAGCAGACCGTACGGGGCCTCAGGCATGGGTGAGGAATGAAGGAATTCCCGGTAAAAGAATAGGTCTGCTGCCTCGCGCACAGCACTGGTGAAGTCCGGAAATGCAGTGGAGGCATAGCGATAGGTTGAGCCTAATTTACGAAGCTTTCCGAACATATGGATGCCAATTGGCCAAGGCAATGCCACGTGAACATTCGTATTGCTGCCGCCATTCTACTACCGTCCGATGAGTGATCGTCAGGGTGAAATCGCAGGCTTGGCGTTAGCAAGAATCCGATCCAGAGTCTTCGAATACAACTGGTAGGCGCCGTCGCCTTCGATCTGTTCCAGGGCGTGCAGCGCTCCGGCGCGGAGGCGATGACGCAAATCGGGGGACGTATAGAGGCGCTGGATGGCGTGGGCAAGTTTTTCAGCGTCTTGCGCCGGGACGATGATCAGGTCCTGGTCAGGTGTAAAGAGCTCAGCCGCGCCGCAATGCGTGGTTGTAACTGTGGGCAGCCCGTGCGCCATCGCTTCCAGCAGGGCCATGCCGAATCCATCGTCAATCGTAGGGAAAACAAAGGCGTCACACCGACGGTAGAACTCACCCATGTTCTCAACGTAATGGACCACCTCCACGTTCGGAAGCTTCGCAAGCAATTTCTGAAGCGCGGGAAACTTGTCGAGCCGTGCATCTGTGCGAAGAAGCAGTTTCGCGTTGGGAAGCTGTAGCTGCTCCCATGCCTGCAACAGATACAAAAACCCTTTGCGCAGAGCCTGACCTCCGACCGTGCCGAAGGTGAAAGGGCGGCCACTCTCGCCGCCTGCCCCGGCCGCAGAAGATGCCTCGGTTCTGGAAGAAATGATGACCTGTTCCCGCGGCACTCGTCCAAATAGTGGAGCGACCAATGTCTTCGGCTGCAGCTCCTGAGGAAAGGACGCCCGAGAGTAGCGGGAGGGCACCAGGATGATGTCTGCCTGGCTATATTCCGCGAGCTGGCGGGTATGGAACCAGGCTGGCTCGGATCGATAGTGCACGCCAAGACGATCGCATTCTGCACGCAGCATGGTCTGCTGGAAATCGACATGTGGGCACGCGCGGTCAAGGACAAAACGGGCACCGCGACTACGTGCAGCGCGGGCAGAGGCTAACGATCCGGACGCCCAGCCCCAGAACAGATCGAAGGAATCATTTCTCGATTCCATCTGCATTGCCACCAGGTGGTCGTAGATCATGGTGTCGGCGCGTTGCCACGGGCGGGGGAGTTGCAATCCTGTCAGGAAATGCAGGGATGGGACTAGCTGTGGGGTCCACCGCAGAGCAACGTCGGGCGCAAGATCTCGAAAGCGAGAGCGGTACGCCGCCGTGAAAATAGTGACGTCTATGCCGCGTTGGGCGAGCAGATTTGCGGGCAGGACGACATGGGCTGGACGGCCCGTAGAGAATGCAATTCTCATAGAACGTTTGGATGTAGCTTAGTGCATTTCTCCGAATTCTGCGGGAAAGGTCTTTTTTGAGGTGCCGTTCGTTCCGTTTCAGGCGAGCAGGGAGCCCGCCCGCGGAACTCAAACTTCTGAACGATTGGGCCAGCCGGCGCCGGAACAGCAGAAATGCGGCGTTCCAGATAAAATGCGAAACGAGGTTTGAATTTATCTTTGGACGATCCCGAGAGTATTGAACACACAAAACCGGAAGGCGCCAAATCGGCGTCGACACCTTTCACGGTCTCTACCTGGGTCCGCGATTTGCTGTTTGCCGTGGCGATTTCTTTTCTCATCATTACCTTCCTTTACCAGCCGGTGCGGGTAGAAGGCACCAGCATGATGCCGGAACTGCAGGACCAGGAACGGCTATTCATTAACAAGTTCGAATATCGTTTCGAGCCCATCCATCGTGGCGACGTCGTCGTATTTCACTATCCTCTCGATCCATCCAAGAGCTACATCAAGCGCGTTATTGCGGTGCCGGGAGACACTCTGTACATCGATGAAGGTCAGGTATACGTCAATGGAAAAGCGCTGAAAGAGCCTTACGTTCCGATGCGGTTTAGAGACGATCGCTCCTACCCGGATACGGTTCTGGCCGCACACCAATATTTCGTTATGGGGGACCATCGCCTGATTTCGAGCGACAGCCGCGATTTCGGGCCGGTGAGCCGTCGGTTGATTTATGGCAAGGCATCCTTTGTTTATTGGCCTACGGATGACATGGGCGTTGTGCGGTAGGGGACGGGCTCCAAGGCTATCCGGAATGAATGCCGGGTCTTCCACAGTAATGATGTGTGGGATTCTGTTAGACTTAATAAAATCCACTCCGCGGAGACAGGATGCAGGCCATACTTGCGCTCGAAGATGGGCGTATCTTTCAGGGCCGCGGCTACGGGGCCAAGGCAGAGTGCTACGGCGAAGTCGTTTTCAATACTTCGCTATCCGGCTATCAGGAAATTTTCACCGACCCTTCCTATGCAGGGCAGATTGTTGTCCTCACCAATCCTCAAATAGGGAATTACGGTACCAATAACGCGGATGACGAAGCGAACCGGCCGTATATTGAAGGCCTGGTCACCCGCGAATTTTCCCCAGTCAGTTCCAACTGGCGCTCGCAACTGGTGGCGGACGAATATCTGGAACGGTTCAACATTCCAGTCATCTCCGAGATTGACACGCGCGCTTTGGTGCGGCACCTGCGCACCTATGGCGTAATGCGCGGAGTCATTTCATCACTCGAGACCAATCCGGAAGTGCTGATTGCGAAGGCCCGCCAGATTCGCAAGATGGACGGTACGGATCTGGCCAGCGTGGTTACAACGAAAATCCGCTATGAATGGGACACCGCAGACCCCCAAAATGCGAATGCGGATCCCCTGGCTACCGGACCGGCGAACCCGACGCCGGAGCCAAGCCTACATGTCGTTGCCTACGACTACGGGATCAAGCGCAACATTCTGCGAATGCTGACGCAGCAGGGCTGCCGGGTCACCGTGGTGCCCGCGACGACGTCCGCGGAAGACGTGCTATCGCTGAATCCCAACGGCGTATTTCTGTCGAATGGTCCGGGCGATCCGGAACCCGTGAAATATGCGCAGGAGAATATTCGCCGGCTGATGGGGAAAACTCCCGTATTTGGAATTTGTCTGGGGCATCAGCTGATTGGGCTGGCATTGGGCGGGAAAACCTACAAACTGAAATTTGGCCACCACGGCGGCAACCATCCGGTGCAGCATACCGGTTCCGGGAAGGTGGAAATTACAGCGCACAATCACAACTACGCCGTTGACCCGGATTCGCTGAAGCAGAGCGAAGTTGACTTAACTCACATCGATCTTAACGACAACACCCTGGAAGGTCTGCGCCATCGTAATTTGCCGTTATTCAGCGTTCAGTATCATCCGGAGGCGAGTCCCGGCCCCCACGATTCGCATTACCTCTTTCAGGATTTTCGCAAGATGATGGAGGAGTGGAAGAAGTGAGAAAGATGCTATTCGTCGCGATGCTGGGATCGGGTGGTTTTCTCTTTTCACAAACTGTTTGCATTCGCACCAGCCAGCAGTGCATCGAAGCCCAGAAGAAGGAATGTGCGTCGGCACCAACCCCGCAAAACTTTGAATTGTCAGGAAACAAGATAGTTGAGGGTATGGTGTCGGACAAAACGGGTGCCAGCATCCAAGGTGTCGATGTGCAGCTACGAGTGCCCGAGACGGGTAGGGTACTTCGGTCAGTTGGCGCAAAAGACGGAACTTTCTATCTGGTGAAAGTGAGAGCTGGCTCATACCGATTGATTGTGGTGAAGCAGGAAAAACAACGCGTTGAACGACTTGCATTAGCAGATCAACCTAAGTTGCTGGTTTGTTCGGACAGTACTTCCGTCTGTCAGCTTTCGGTCGCAATCACATTTCGCGGTACGGATGACACGATCGATTTTTGCCCGCCAAAATAGAGAAACCAACTGGAGACCTGAGCGATCTGTTAAACTTGTTTAACGTGGAGGTGCGATCATGCTTGGAGTGCGTTTAGAACCGGAAATCGAGAAGCGGCTGGAGAGATTGGCGAAAAAGACGGGGCGCAGCAAGAGTTTTTATGCAAAAGAGGCGATCTATCGCTTTCTTGAAGATCAGGAAGATTATCTGCTTGGAATCGCCGCGTTAGAAAAACATAAGTACACGGTGAGCTTGGAAGAGATGGAGCGCCGGAATGGCGTGGAAGGTTGAATTTACAAATATTGCAGAACGAACTATTGAAAAACTCGATCCACAAGCCAGAACACGGATTAACAGCTTCTTACGCGAACGAGTAGTAAACAGTGAGGATCCTACTGCAATTGCTGAGCCGCTTCAGGGAGAGTTTCGTGGGCTCTGGCGTTTTCGCGTCGGAGATTATCGCGTGATTTGCGACATTCGGAGAAAGTACCTGCTTGTGCTGGTGCTCGACGTCGGACATCGCAGAGAAATTTATAGATAAAAACGGATGTTAGATGCCACGTAGAAATGACATTACGAAGATCCTGGTCATCGGCTCCGGGCCGATTGTGATCGGCCAGTCGGCCGAGTTCGATTATTCCGGAACGCAGGCCTGCAAAGCGCTTCGCGCCGACGGCTATGAAGTGGTGCTGGTGAATTCCAACCCCGCCACCATCATGACAGATCCTGAATTGGCGGATCGCACCTACATTGAACCGTTGACACTGGAGTACCTGGAAGAAATTATCCGTGTGGAAACGGAGATGTTGGCCAACGCCAACCGTACCGGCGTTTTTGCGTTGCTGCCTACGGTGGGCGGACAGACGGCGCTGAACCTCGCGGTGGAATTGTCCGATTCCGGCGTGCTGGACAAATACAAAGTGGAGTTGATCGGCGCGAAACTGGAAGCCATTAAGAAGGCCGAGGACAGGTTGCTGTTCAAGGATGCCATGCGCAGGATTGGCCTGGATGTTCCACGGTCGGCACTGGTGAACAATCTTCGCGATGGATTAGAGTTTGCCGGAAAGATCGGATTTCCCGTCATCATCCGGCCTTCATTCACGCTGGGCGGTTCCGGCGGCGGTCTTGCCTACAATCGCGAAGAGCTGATGGAAATACTTTCGCGCGGTCTCGATCTTTCGCCGGTTCATGAATGCCTGATTGAAGAGTCTGTGCTTGGTTGGAAGGAATACGAGTTGGAGGTGATGCGTGATCTGGCCGACAACGTCATCATCATCTGCTCGATTGAAAACGTCGATCCCATGGGCGTGCATACCGGCGACTCCATCACGGTTGCGCCGGCACAGACGCTCACCGACCGCGAGTATCAAGCGATGCGGGATGCGGCGATCAAAGTCATTCGTGAAATCGGAGTCGAAACCGGCGGTTCCAATGTCCAGTTCGGAGTGCATCCATCGACCGGCCGCCTGGTCGTGATTGAGATGAATCCGCGTGTTTCGCGCTCCTCGGCGCTGGCCTCGAAGGCCACCGGTTTCCCGATCGCGAAGATCGCGGCGCGCCTTGCCGTCGGCTATACGTTGGATGAAATCCCCAACGACATTACGCAAAAGACTCCTTCATGCTTTGAGCCGACGATCGACTACGTCGTTGTAAAAATTCCCAAGTGGCAGTTCGAGAAATTTCCCGGGACCGACGAAGGCCTCGGGCCTCAGATGAAATCCGTGGGCGAAGTCATGGCGATCGGCAGAACCTTTAAAGAATCGCTGATGAAGGCAATGCGCTCACTGGAGACCGGTAAATCGATTGGCTCGGAAGTGATCGAGCCGCGCCGGTTGACGCAGCGACTGGTCACGCCTCATCCTGACCGGCTGGCGTACATTCGATATGCCTTTCGCAGCGGTCATTCAGTGCGAGAAGTTGCGTGGATGACGTCGATGGATCCGTGGTTTTTGCAACAGATCAAAGAGATCACAGATTCTATTGGAGAGCTGGGCGAAACGAGTTACGACACAATTGCGCCCGAGTTGCTGCGCAAAGTAAAGCGTATGGGTATCTCCGATGCGCGCCTTGCCGCTGTATGGGGAATGGATGCGCCGGAGGCTGCCGGAAAAATCCGCGAACTGCGACTCAAGAACAAGCTGCGGCCCGTGTACAAGTTGGTCGATACATGCGCGGCGGAGTTCGAAAGTTTTACGCCCTATTTCTACTCCTGTTACGACGAGGAGGATGAAGCGACGCCCACCCAGAAAAAGAAAGTGATCATTCTGGGCAGCGGTCCCAATCGCATTGGGCAGGGGATTGAGTTCGATTATTGCTGTTGCCATGCCGCATTTGCCCTGAAGGAAGATGGTTACGAGACCATCATGGTCAACTGCAATCCGGAGACAGTTTCGACGGATTATGACACCAGTGACCGGCTGTATTTTGAGCCGCTGACGTTTGAAGATGTGCTGGAAGTGTACGAGCACGAAGCTGCCTCGGGAGCCCCGATAGGGATGATTGTGCAGTTCGGCGGTCAGACTCCCCTGAACCTTGCGCTGCCGCTGAAGGCTGCCGGTGTGCCGATTATCGGCACGTCGCCGGAGTCGATTGATTTGGCCGAAGATCGCAAGCGCTTCGGCAAACTACTTGACGATCTGAAGATTGCGCAACCGCCCGGCGCGCTGGCCACCAGCGTGGAAGAAGCCGTCGCCGGAGCTCGGCGCGTGGGTTACCCGGTGCTGGTGCGGCCTTCGTATGTCTTGGGCGGACGCGCCATGGTGATTGCATACGATGATGCAGCGGTCACCCATTACATGCGGGAAGCGGTCGAATATTCGCAGCAGCGACCGGTGTTGATCGATCACTTTTTGGAGGATGCGATCGAGGTGGACGTTGATGCCCTGGCGGACGGGGACGACGTCGTGATTGCCGGCATCATGCAACACATCGAAGAAGCCGGAATCCACTCCGGAGACTCGTCATGTGTCATGCCGAGCGTCGATCTGTCGGAGCAGGTGCTGACAACGATCCGTGCCCATACGCACAAATTGGCGCGCGCTTTGAATGTGATCGGACTGGTGAACATTCAGTATGCTGTACAGCGCGACAATGTGTTCGTAATTGAAGTCAATCCGCGCGCGTCGCGCACAGTCCCCTATGTTTCGAAGGCCACTGGAATCCCGCTGGCGAAGATTGCCGCGCGATTGATGACTGGCCGCAAACTGCGTGAATTTCTTCCCGAGGCGATTGCTCGGGAAGCGGTGCTTGAAACGGGACCTCATTATTTTGTGAAGTCCCCCGTGTTTGCTTGGAATAAGTTTCCTGGAGTCGACACTGTTCTTGGCCCGGAGATGAAATCAACCGGCGAAGTGATGGGCGTCGCAGATACCTTCGGCGAGGCGTTCGCCAAGGCACAGATTTCGGCGGGGCAGAAGCTGCCAGTGAAAGGTACGATATTTTTGAGTGTCAACGATCACGACAAGCCCGCTGTCGCTGACCTGGCATTACAGTTTGTCGAACTTGGGTTCAAACTAGTCGCGACCCATGGCACTGCCGACGTGCTGGAACAAGCGGGATTTGTAGTCGAGCGCGTGTTTAAAGTGAAGGAAGGCAGACCTAACGTGGTCGATCTGATCAAGGGAGATCGAATCCAGCTGATCATCAACACGCCGCGGGGACAGGACACATTCTTCGATGAGAAAGCAATTCGAAGGGCCGCCGTGACCCAGCGGATTCCTACCATCACAACGATTGGCGCCGCGCGCGCGGCTGCCGGCGGAATCGCTGCGATCCAGCAAAACGAAATCTCTGTGACCGCACTACAGCATTATCATGCGGCGCGGCTCGCTGCGAAGGTGTAGCGAAACAACGTCGTCCGCGATCCTGTCTCCTCTGCAAGGATCTTCCTACACCGCGCGGAGCAAACGCGCGGGCAGGAAGATCAACGCCGCGACCAGATCCAGGACTCCGTGCACAGCGATACCCAAAATCCGAAAGGGCAGTAGAATCAGCCACACGACCGGGTACAACACGAGCGCGAACAGAGCGAGCGGCCAGCACAGAATTAGCAACACGCACCACAATAAAAATTTCACCATCGATCCTCCATTCCATGCCCATCGGCGCATCCAGATCTGGTAGGCATGGAAAGAAACACGGCGATTTTCGCGCCGCATTATTAAGACGTTACGCAAACGCCGCGTGAAAAGTTCCAGCTGCCGACAGCTCTTCGCCTTACAATATTTGCATGCTGCTCGAAGGAATTCTTCCGCCAATCACCACGCCATTCTATCCAGATGGATCGCTGTATCTGCGTAAGCTGGAGCACAATGTTGCACTCTATTCCCGAACGCAACTGGCCGGCATGGTCGTGCTGGGTTCCACCGGAGAGGCGGTCATGCTCAGCGTCGACGAGCAGCGGGACGTCCTGGCCACAGCGATTGCGGCGGCGGCGCCGGATAAGGTGATGGTTGCCGGAGTAGGGCAGGAAAGTGTGCGGCAAACCCTGGCGATGGCGGAAACGGCTGCGACACTCAAGTATGACGCCATCCTGGTGCGAACGCCCTATTTCTATCGGGGACAACTGCATCGTACCGACGGTCCGCAGATCGAGATGCTGACGTATTACCGTACAATCGCGGACAATTCTCCGCTTCCCGTATTGCTGTACAGCGTGCCTGTTTTTACCAGATACGACTTGCCCGTAGAAGTCATCGCGGAGCTGGCGCAACATCCCAACATCATCGGGATCAAAGATTCCAGCGGCGTGGTTGAGCGCATCGCGGCTATCGTGAAAGCGACGCGGTTTGTGAAGCGGACCGTGACGGTCACACCGACCTTTGCCGCAGTCACCGAGCGCATGCTGGCCTCGCAGCCGGCAAACTCGGCGGAACGGTTTGTTGCGGCCGAGCAACTGCAGCAGGGAAACTCCGCCCTGGCCGTAGCTGCTCCCCCGGCCGCAATGAAAACCCGTCAGAAGGAAGTGGGATTTGCCGTGATCACCGGGGGTGCGAGCACGATGCATGCCGCGCTCGGTGAGGGAGCTGCCGGTGCTGTCATCGCCTTTGCCGTCTGCGCACCCCAGTGCTGTTCAGAAATTTGGACGGCGTGGAAAGAAGGCGATCAGGCGCTGGCCGCAGAAAAACAGGAACGCATTCGCCAGGCTTCCGTTGTCGTAGGGTCGCAGATGGGTATTCCTGGATTGAAGTTTGCCTGCGATTTGAACGGCTATTACGGCGGTCGGGCGCGCTTGCCCTTGTTGCCGCTAACGGCGGAGCAGCAGCGGCAAGTAACAGGGTTGATGTCGGATATTCGATATTAAAAATTGCAGAAGCGTCAGACACAGCTGTGGTCGCGTAATCATCCAGCGTAGCCGATTTGCGTTGCGCGACACGTTGGAAAGCTATTTCTAGCTATGATGGCGCGACAGAAGCAGCATCGCAAGAAACAGCAGAATAGGGATTAGCGTTAACGCGGAATAGATGAGCAGGTTGCGCGTTCCCTTCGCCCGGGGCTTCTGCCACTGCGTGAGTTCGACTCGATCCGTAACGCCGACCTTGTCAAGATGCTCTAGGTCGAGAGCGAAAGCATGGGCTGTCGGATAGCGGTTCTTGGGCTCCCTCTCTATGGCGCGATAGAGCACTTCCTGAAGCTGGGGAGTGATGCTGGGTTCGGCCACCCGCGGCGGCATCGGGTGTTTCATCAGCCGATCGTTCATCACCGCAAGGGGTGTGGGGCCACTGAAGGGCGTTTTGCCGGAGAGCATTTCGTACAGCATGATCCCCACCGCATAGACGTCCGATCGTGCATCGCCGCGTTTCCCCTGGACTTGCTCCGGTGCAATGTAGTCAGGTGAACCCATGGCTTGCGTATATCCGGTATAGGTGATGCGCTTGGCGCCTTCGACCGACGCGATACCAAAGTCGATCAGCTTAACGTTGTCATGGTCGTCGACCATAATATTTTCCGGCTTAAGATCGCGGTGAACGATGCCGTGATTATGGATGTAATCCAGCGCTCGAAGAATCCCCAGCGTTATCTTGATGGCTCGCTCTGGCGGCAGCTTTCCTTCCTCTGAGAGAATCTGGCGTAGCAGTCGACCCTGGCACCATTCCATGACCATGTAAATGCCGGAGCGATGCTCGTCGGTATAAATCTGCATCACATTGGGATGGTGCAAGGTCGTGCCGATCTCCTCTTCGCGCTTGAACCTTTCGGCGCGCACGGGGTCCTGCTCCAGCGCGAGGTGTGGAATCTTGATCGCAACCGTTCGTCCGTCCCGCATATCCGTGGCACGGAACGTCGCAGCCAGCCCGTTGTCGGCGACAGCAGAGTCAATTCGGTAATGATCAAGTTCCTGGCCGGCTTCGATCGTATCCGGAAGAAGCTTCATCGAGTTGCGTCTCCAGTCTTCTCATTCGTTCCGTACACGGCTCACACGCTGTACAGCATGCTCGGAGTATAGCTGGGTTCAGCCCTATTCCTCGCCGCGAATTACAAATTCAGGATATGCGCCTCCACCCAGTTCATGCAGGTCCATGCCCTGACGCTCGCCACGCCGTTCGACCCGCTGCGGATCGAATCGGTTGAGAAGCCAGTTCAGTCCGTACGCCATGGGCAAGACCACTCCAAGCAGCGTGGCGATCCCCACCACCTGCGCGAGCAACTGCCCCGAATCACCAGCAGCGCCCGGCTGCAGCGGACCGTTGGTGTCCGGCAGGTGCGGCAAAATACCCACTGCCAGGAGCCCCCAGATACCCGCAACGGCGTGAACGGAAATCGCCCCGCCGGGATCGTCCATGGCCAGGTGCACTTCAAGTACTTCCACCGACGCAGTCACCAGCATTCCAGCGATCAGCCCGACCAGGATTGCCTCCAGAGGAGTGACAAAGCAGCAGATGGCGCTGCTGGCGACCAACCCTCCCAGCCATCCATTGGCACACAGCGATGCATCCGGCTTTCCAAACCGGACTTGAGTCACCGCTACCGCAGCCAGGAAAGACGCGGCAGCTGACAGAACGGTGACGGCCGCGACGAGCGGAATACGGGAGATCGGCGCCCCGATAAAGAGCATCGAGCCGACGGAGTTCAATGCGATCCAGCCCGGAAGTATCAGCGCGCACCCGAACAGAACATACACCATGTTGTGTCCGGGAAGTGCGGCGATGCCTCCCTCCGCCGGATACTTTCCGCGTCGGGGTCCGAGAATCCACGTAATGGCCAGCGCCGTCAGCCCTCCCGTCACTTGAATCGTGCCGGCTCCGCCGGCGTCCAGAAAGCCATGCCCCAGATGAAAATTATTTCCCAGCTCCGCAAGCCACCCGCCGCCCCAGACCCAATGTGCGAATAACGGATAGCTCCACCCCGCCAGAAGCACGGTGGAGATGCACGTGGACCGCAGCCGCCATCGGTCCGCGCCGGTGCTGATGGGAATCAGTGCAGCCATACCTACCGTGAAGATTTGCAGCAGCAGAGCCAGGGTCGCCGGCGAATCATTCCAGGCGGCGCCGCGAACGAAGAACCCCGCGTTGCCCAACCAGTTCCATGTTGTTCCGCCAAGAAGGAATTGGTGAGCCGGCCCTCCAGGAAAGCCTTCCAAAGAAAACCCGACGAGAGCATAGACCACGGCCGCGATCGCCACCGCGGCGACTGAGGACAGCATGGCGTGGGCTGCGCCGCGGGCGCGTCCAAAGCCCGTATTGATCAGCGCAAGCCCAATCGTCGCAAGCGGAACCAGAACAATAAGGAGACTGCAGGCTGGAATGACAGAGACGTCGCTACTCACCGGAAATGTCACTCGGACGACTCCCGCGGGGCTCGAGCGGCGCGGAAGCTTAGCCCTAAACCCACCCCCTCCATGCAGACGCCAGCTGTGACAAAGATCGCCTGGATGGCCGTTTGCGGAAACAGCACCACTGCGGAGATAACAATCAGCCATCCTGCCGGGAGCAGGAAGAAACCAGCCAGTTTCATTCGAAGCCCTCACGTCGGTGCACCAAGCAGCCAGACTGCGCCATGCCGCTCGCCTCCTCAGGGGGAAGGAAGCTATCCAGCGGAACTACTTAGATTGCACCCGGTAACTGCATTCCAGCATATACGCAAGGCGCGACGGGACGAAGCGCTATTCTGATGCGGGTATATCGATGAGGGCTGATTCATCCGCCGCGAAGGCATACAGCGCTGCGGACCCGATCGCTTCTGACGCCAAGATAAAGAAAAACTATGCGGAGAATAAATCGAATCTATTTCTCATTGCTATCATGAGGACGTAACCTGTAAGGAACTGGCGGTAAAGTTCCCGAGGTTGCGGCAGTGCTTCCGAAGCTCCAAAACACAAAATCAAATTTGGCCTTGAAATCCATTCAATAGGAGTAATTATGTCGAGTGAATTGCGTGATTTTCTTGCGCTCTCGTACGGAGAGCTGGAGGACTTGAATCTGGAGGCCAAGGAGCAGCGGAGGAACCGCGTCGCGGCCCACAAGATTCAGGAACAGCGGATCAAGTACCTGACAGACGAAAAACGGATCAAGGCGGTGACCGTGATCTTCAGCGATCTTGAAGGCCGCTTGCACATGCTCGACTATGACAAGAAATTTCTGGTCAAAAGCTGGGACAATCTTACCTTTGACGGCTCGTCGATCCGCGGTTTCACGGCGCAGCGGGAGAGCGACCTGCGGCTGGGTATTGACTGGAGCGCATTCTACTGGGCGCCGGCAGATGTCTTCGGTTCAGGCAAGGTGCTGGTCTTCGGCGAAGTGATCGACAAAAACGGCAAGCCATACAGCGCCGACATTCGTGGAGAGTTGAAGCAGTTTGCCACCAAGCTATACAAGTCGGACGGCTACACGCTGAATGCAGCGAATGAGATTGAAGGCTTCCTGTTTCAGGGCATCGACGCAGAAGCCAACTACTACCAGACGGGTAAATTTGAGTACGTCAATACGGGCGGCTATTACCATTCGCTGCCGGGCGATCCGCTGCGCACTTTCATCGATACTACCGCAGAAGTACAGCGCGCCATGGGATTCGAAAATGAGAAGGATCACCCGGAGGTGGCTCCCTCCCAGTTTGAGATCAATTACGGCTATGGCGAAGTAGTGGCCGCTGCTGACCAAATCCAACTCTACAAGCTGATCTGCCGGCAGGTGGCGACCAACATGGGAATGACGGCATCGTTTTTGCCGAAGCCGGTGGTGGGTGTCAACGGTAGCGGCATGCACACCAATATCTCCATCAGTAAGGAAGGGAAGAACCTGTTCTGGGACGCCAAGGGCGAAGAGAAGGTGAGTAAGTTCGCGTGGACCTTCGTGGACCGTATTCTTACCCACGGCAACGATCTGTGTCTGCTGCTGAATGCCAGTGTGAATGCTTATCGTCGTCTCGATCCGCACTTTGAGGCGCCAAACCAGATCAAAGCCTCAGCAGTGGATCGCGGCTCGATGATTCGAATTCCAATTGGCAATGAGAAAAGCGCGCGTGTCGAAGTGCGCTCCGTAAGTCCCGACGCGAATCCATACATGGTGATGTATTCGATCTTCAAGTCTGGTCTGCATGGCGATATGTTGAACGTGAAGAATCTGCGTCAGGCGGAACGTTACCTGCCGGATAATGTCTACACCGCCATTGAGGATTTCCGCGACGCTGCCTGGACAACGAAGCTGCTCGGTGCAGATGTTAAGGGTCGCTACGCGGATTTGAAGCAGGCTGCTGCGGACCGCTGTGCCCGCCTCCTCGGCACCTATGTCAAGGTTCCTGAAATCCAGTACCACCACGATGTTTACAACCAATTCCTCTGGAATATGTTCTAGAAATTCAGCACGCGTATTCGTCTCATAAGGAAACGGCATGGCCCTGGGCCATGCCGTTTTTTCTTGCACCGTCGGAAGTGCAGCTGTCAGATTCCTGGGATGCGATAGGGGCGCCCCCGATACATCGCCATGGTTTCAACCGAGCGGATGGAAATGACCTGAGCTGTGGCGTTGTCGGAGCCATCGACATCGACGGCATACCGTACCAGTTCGTCGGCGATTTCCTGAATGTCTTTGTCCTGGGAACAGATGCGAGAAATGTTTTCGTCGTACATACCGCCGTATAAGCCGTCGGAACAGAGCACCAAAAGATCGCCCTGCTTTAACGTGATGGTCGTGGTGTCGGTCACGACGAAGCGCTCGGGACCGAGAGAGCGGGTCAGAATATGACGGATCTCGGAGCGCGCCTCTTCCGCTTCGGAGATGAGTCCCAGTTTGCGCTGCTCCTTCACCAGAGTGTGGTCGGCGGTGACGGCAACGGCCTTGCCACGGCGCACGTGGTAACAACGGGAATCTCCCACATGGGAGATCACAGCCTGGTCGTGGCGAAGGGCGCATGATACGACTGTCGAAGCCATGCGCTTACCACGGCGCCCAGGGTGAAGACCCTCATCGTGAACCGCCGCGTTCGCATACTGTACGAGCCTGGGTAGCAAGCTGAGAAGCGAAGTCCCCGGCGGCGCCTTGGCAAACTCCTCGAGCATCACGGCGACAACCTTCGCGGATGCGACATCGCCGAAGTCCAGCCCGCCGACGCCATCCGCGACCACAAACATCCAGCCGTGCGATTGCGCTTCCTGCCGGGATTTGGGAATAAACGCGCCCATGGCATCTTCGTTGTTGGGGCGGAGTTTGCCTGGGTCCGTGGCCTGTCCAAAAAGTACGTTCAGCATGAGAGACCACCGTCCGCGATGGTCCGGGTGATCGATTCAGGCGTGAACGTTCTGAGACTTCCCGCATGCCCGCGCGAAATAGGAAGCGATTTGGAGATGGTATCCGGAAACATAGGCTCACGATGGAACTGATACATCCGGTGCGGCGGCTACTGTATGGAATTCCTGCATTGCCGTTCCTGTTGTTTAGAGGAAACCCGCTGGCTTTCTCCCAGGGACAATACGGGGATGGCTCATGGCATGGTGGCAGACATCAATTGTCCCGAATCCTCACCCTTCAGCTCAAGGACCCCCGGCGGCTGCAAAGGATCTTCAAATGCTCCCATTCCTCCGGAGGCGTCTTCGTCTTCCGGACACTTCAGATGAAACGCTCCGCGCAGAGTCAGCGGCGTCAGCAGTGTCGTCAATAGAACTACCGCGACGATCATCGCCACCTCTGACGGGTTGAACACTTTTGCGCGCACCGCCATCGCCGCGACAATCAGGCCGACTTCTCCGCGGGACACCATTCCGCAACCGATCCGCAGGCTGGGAACCCAGCCCATGCCTCGCGCCATCGCGGCCAGGCCGCAGCCGAACATCTTGGTGATCACGGCGATGAAGAAGATGACGCCGAGCAGAAGCCAATGTCCGCCCAAGGCACGGAAGTTGCTTGTCAATCCAATCGATACGAAGAACAAGGGGATCAGCAGTCCATGTCCAAGAGCGTTGAAGGTTCTTTCCACGTCCCCTTTGAACTTCGACTCCGCAAAGACATATCCGAGAAGGTAGGCGCCTGTGATTCCAGCTACACTGCCGAGCCACTCTGCACCCAGAGCGTAGACCAGTACCAACGCCAGCACGCAACTGGTGACTGATTCGTTCGCCGACAGTTTGCGCAGTTGGAGAATCAGCGGATCCAGCCAGCGCTTTGCCGCTCCATATCCGAATGTGAAAAAGAGTGCGACACTCACACTGATCAGCGACATCTGCAGCAGCAGCAAATGGCGGGCGGCAAACCCAAAATGGTTTCGAAGAAGATTGGCGACATCAGGCGCGAATCCGAACGTCTCTCCGCTACTGGAACTGACAGATGCGGTCAGGAATCCCAGTACGAACAGACCCATCACATCATCGATGACGGCGGCGCCAAGGATCACGGACGCTTCCGGGGAGGCCATGTGCCCACCATCCATCAGCGTTCGCGCGGAAATAGAGACACTGGTTGCCGTCAGCGCTCCGCCTAGAAACAAAGACGCATTCCAGGGAAGTCCAAGCAGATGCCCGGCGCCCGCTCCAAGCACGAAGGGCCAGATCACTCCCGACAGGGCTACCAGAAATGCGGTAACTCCCGCTTCCTTCATGCGATCGATGTCCGTCTCAAGGCCGGCCACAAACATCAGCACGAGGCCGCCCACTTGCGCCAGCAGCATGAACGCATCCGTCGCGTTTCCGCCGCGGAAGAGGCTGAGGTGAAGCAGGTTGAAGCACCCAGGACCGGCAATAATCCCTACCATCAACTCGCCGATGATGGCCGGGACGCCGAAGCGCGTGCAGAGAGATGCGACCAGCTTTCCTGCGGGCAGCAGAATCGCGATCAGCAACGCGAGTTGCATGAGTTCAGGCATTGACCTACCGAGAATTCAGTGTAACGGCGTTCTGGCGTTGTTGTTGGCCCGGGAGCAAACGTCCGATGCGCTCGAAGACCGACTTGAGCTTGCCATAGTTGCCGCGCTCAATGCCCTCGCGCAGCATGGTTCGAATTGTCGCGGCCTGTCTGCGCGCCAGCTCCGATTGAACCGGGTTCGCGGCCAGCGTTGCCGCGATTTGCGTCTCTTCGGCGGCCTGCCTGCAGACCCGCAGGCGCATCAAAAGCTCACCGAACTTTAGCCGGGCCAGAAAATTATCAGGAGCCAATTGGACCGCCAATCGCAATTCCTCCATGGCAGTCTGTGCATCGAAGTTTACGCAGAGCGTCATCCCAAGCAAAACTCGCAGCTCCGGCACGTCGGGCTCGAGTGCAATGGCTTCTCTCAGCTGCTGAATGAGTTCGACCCGCTCCTCTGCTTCCAGGATGTAGGGATCGCGAAACATCCGCACCAGGTTGGTTCTGGCTTGCGCATCGATAGCCGGTGAAAACAGGATGGGAGCAGAGTCAGGGGTGACGGTGATTTCAGTGATCTTATCGATTTCGTTTTCGCAAGCAGAAAGGGTGAGCGACTTCGTTTTCATATCCTGCACTCCATAGAAAGCTGGGTGACATTTAGGAAAATTGCAGCAAGGCATGTTTCGGGGTCATGCCTTGCTGCTCTAGTACAACGTCGGGCGTCGATCAGGCGATAGCCTGTTCGGCACGGAGCATGAATTCCGGTTCCGGCTTGAAGACAAACTCCGGATAACCGAGCTGTCCCATCTCCGGGATGTCCAGACCTTCGATTTCGCTTTGCGCCGATACTCGCTGACCCAGGAAAATATCAAGGATCCAATTCAGGACGAAGCTGAAGGTGAAGACGAAACCGATCAGGGTGGCGATACCGACCAACTGCGCGACCAATTGGCTGGGATCTCCATAGAAGAGACCCGTCACCGAGCCATTCACGCCGTTCCAGCTACCGCCATAGTTGCTCTTGCCATCCGCCAGGAGGCCAACCGACAGTACCCCCCACAGACCGCAGGTGCCGTGTACCGAAATGGCGCCGACTGGATCGTCAACCTTGAGTTTATTTTCAACAAAGGAGACGCTCCAGCAAACCAGAATACCGGCAACCGCGCCGATGATGGCCGCTCCCACCGTGTTCACGAAGCCGCTAGGCGCGGTGATTGCGACCAGCCCGGCCAGCAGGCCGTTGCCGCTCATGGACGCATCCGGCTTACCCTTCGTCGCCCACATGTAGATCATGGCAGCGAAGGTTCCCGTGCAGCCCGCCAGCATGGTATTGACCGCGATGGAGCCAATCCGCAGACAGCCCGCCGCCGACGCGCCCAGCGTGCTGCCTGGGTTAAACCCAAACCATCCGAAGGCGAGGATAAAGCAGCCGATCAGCACTGCAGAAATATCGTGACCGATAATCGCATTGCTTGACCCGTCTCGATTGAACTTGCCGATGCGTGGTCCGATAATCAGCGCTACCGCCAAGGCTGTGATTCCGCCGACCGCATGCACAACACCGGATCCGGCAAAGTCGCAATACCCTTTGCCAAGGCCGAGGTTGACACCCATCTGCGCAAGCCATCCACCGCCCCAGGCCCAGTTCCCGAAGAGCGGATAGGTGAAGGCTCCCATCAGTACAGACGAGACGCAGAAGGTGAGGAACTTCCACCGTTCGGCGCATGCGCCAGTCACGATCGTCAACGCCGTATCCATAAAGACCATCTCGAACAGGAAGATGACCATGACGCCGACGTCGTATGTAGACCCGGAAAGGAACAGGCCCTTTTCGCCGAATATGCCCCAGGCGTGACCGAAGATGTTCATCACGTGCTCACCTGAAAGCGGCTGCAAACCGCCCAGGTTCCCGTTGCCGGCTGAACCTCCCATTTGTATGGCGAACCCTATCAGCCAGTATGCGAACAGGCCGCAAGCGTACACCGTGAAGTTCATCATGTAGGTGTGGTTGGAGTTTTTAACGCGGCATAACCCGGCCTCCACCATGGCAAAGCCAGCCTGCATGAACATGACCAGGAAGCCCGTGATCAGCGTCCAGGTAAAGTTGATGGCAATCTTATTCTGTCCAACCTGGTTGGCGACGTCGGCAACCGTCACACCCACCTTGGGGTTGGAGACAGGCACATCATTGATCGTGCCGGTGAGAGAGCCCCCCGGATCGCCCTTCTGCAAGTCAGCTGTGGTAGGCGCTGCGGCGGCCGCGGCCTTCAGTTGAGCGTCCACTGATCCAGGAGTATCAGCATGGGCCATGATTCCGAAAGACAGAAGCATGACAAGGCACAGAACGAATTTACTTCGAAACATCTTCATTGAGTCGGCTCCATGTCGAGAAATGAGTTATGCCTTCCAGATAGCATTCTTGTT
This sequence comes from uncultured Acidobacteriota bacterium, assembly GCA_963756315.1. Lineage (GTDB taxonomy): Bacteria > Acidobacteriota > Terriglobia > Terriglobales > Acidobacteriaceae > JAKAAZ01. Next base: position 170,271 of record CAVWNI010000008.1, on the reverse strand, counting down.
GCAAGCGGTCGGTAAGATACCCAGGACTCCGACCAGCGAGACAATCATGCCCACAATGGTCGTGACCATTCTGCCTCCCACGCCGGAGGCAATATGAAGTCCAAAAAGAACGATCAGCCATCCCAGGATTACGACGACCACGCCTGCCAGCTTCATGCCTGCGGGCTGAGCGCCGAGCGTTGCGACCTTTCCTTCCAGCGGTTTCAGTTGCAGAAACTTGAAGAAGCTCGCTGCCAGGATGATCAAACCCACGACCAGCGCTACTTTCCCCATACCGCTGGAAAATTGATAGATACCGGCACACGCTACTGTAAGCCCTGCCAGAAACACCCCATACCAGCGGCCCTGTTGTTTATTTGCTGCCATGTTGCCTCCTCCTTAGAGCGTGTTCACTGAGTTGTTGTTCTCGCACCTCTGGCAAACCGCCGCTGCGATCTCCTGAGGTTACGGCTGAAGGGCGAGAGCCCGGATGTGCTGCCTTCGAACTTCCGAACGCGGCTGTCAACCTGTGGGAACCTGTGCTTTCCCACCTCTGGCGTGCTTGGCAGCCAATGACGTCGAACGTTTCCGACGCGCGATTGCCGTCGCCGCCTGTGTGTGCTGTTGTTGCTGTACGGGGAGAGCCAGGAAGATCACGAGTTGTGCAGCGACCGTCAATTCCACCAGCAACGGCACGCCATGTTGGAGTCGAACGAGGATGACGACCAGAACCATGGAAAACCACTGCCATCGCGTCACACTCAGCCGCTCCAGGCGGTCCTTGAGTCGGAGAAAGTTTCGCGGCGTAATCGCGACCTTGCCGATATCGTCCGCTCGAGCTTTAAAACAGGCGATCGCGAAAAATCCCGAGAGTAGCAATTCCAGGAGAAGTGCCTTGGTGTTCATCGTTTCCTCCGTGGGCACGGTGGTGGATGGAGCGGTGGAAGTGATCGGCAGCAACGTTCCCGTGGAGTCGTGGCGGGCGCGGAGATAGCGGCGGCCGCCACGACTGATGGATTAGCGTTTAGGACCGAAGAAGGCGATGAAGGCGACGGTGAAGGTGGACTGTGCGCCGACCATCTCGTAGTCTCCTTTGTGGAAGTAATCCACGGTCGACCAATCGCGGCGATATTCGGCGCGAGTCAGAAGTCCAGACATCCACTTGTATTCGTAGGTTGCGGTGAATTCCTTTACCGCCTGTCTGGCGCCGGTCTCAAAACCCTGGTTATCGTCGTAATACTCAAAGCGTCCAGCGACGGCTTGTTTGGCAGTGAATTGCTCGTGGGCTGCGACGGCGATGCCCTGCCAGTGCGGTGATTCGGCGGGGATGACATAGGTTCCGTCGTCGCCCGATCCGGTGGTGGCCGGGGTATGGTTTTGCCCGTAGTCGTAGTTGAGATAGGCGTTGAATTTGGCGTTGGGCGTCAACAGAATCGTGGTATCGATCAGGTTGCGATAGCCCTTCTGGGTGTCGTTATTTTCCGGCCCGGTGTAGTAATTCAGGTCCCAGGTGTACTTGGGTTTCACGTAGGCGCTGGTCAGACCGATGGTCACGCCGCCGTTATTGTTGACGACGTTATTCCAGCCGTTGACCACCTGCAGTCCAGCCGTCCAGGTCTTGGTCACCGGCGTGGAGGTGCGCAGGCCGAAGTGGTAATAGGGAATGGCCCAGGCGAAGAGCAGGGAACGAGAGTAGTTCCAGTTGCTCATGGCAGGAATGACTTCGGCTCCGGCGGAGGTGACAAACTGACCGAAGTCGAACTCCGAGCCGTGGGTTTTCGGCGGCGTGGCGCTGACGTAGGCCTGCTCCAGGTAGTTGTCGGTCGAGGTGTCGGTGGAGCTGTGAATCAGAACATTGGTGCGGCCGAAGAGCAGATCAACGTGCACTCCGATCGGATCGGGTGCGTGATTGATGGTCAAGCCGACGGCGCTGAGGTTGAATTGATCGGTTTTATCGTTGAAGTTATACAGGTCGTTGATCTGGCCGTTGGCGGAATTGCTGGGCCGGTTGGCGTTGTAGCTGTAGTAGCCGTCGAAAAATCCGCTGAAGTCCATGGATCCAACGCTCCAGGTCGGTGCTGCCGGAGCCGCTGCCGGCGCGGCTGCTGGAGGCGGGGTCGGGGCTGGCGTGGTCTGTGCCTGAGATCCTGCGGACAGAACGCAGCAGAGAAAAATTCCGGTCATACTGTGCAGTGCGCGTTTGCTTGTCAATGAAGCCTCCATGAAATGTGTCATATCAACCACTGAAATCTCGTTCGTGAAAACCGGCGGGCAATCCAGGTGCGTAGCAGTACTGTTAGGAACGCAAATTACTCATGAGGAATTCATAAAGAAATTCCTCCATCCCCAACTTTCTTTGCCGCTTTCCACTCCGAATCGAAGTTTTCGTAAAAATGCTTGAAATTTCGGATGAAATTATGCAGACTTTAGGAAAGGTTTGATATAGTAAAAAGTTTTTCTTCAAAATAACTGGCTCTAGCGGTCGAGTTCGGAGTAGGAAAATTCCGTTCACCGCACGAGACCAGGATCGGCGCATCCCCGGCGCATCCGGCATTCCCTTCGACACTGCGGCCCGAAATCAGATATAAGCCGACGTCAGACGAAATTGGAGAAGAGAGCTTCATGCAAGCCAAAGATTTTCTGGCTTTGAACTCACAGCTGGCCTGTTGTCACCGATTCGTGGCTGGCACGAGCCTGTCTTCCGGCAGCGCTGGGTTGCTACTATATGAAGACACCCGGTGGACAGCGCAAAAGCATCTCGCAGACTCGGCGTCTTCATCTGCGTGCTGCCGAATTCAAGGGCTTTGGTGCGGATTCTTGCAGTCACCGGGCCCGGTTTGCCTGTGAGATTCCGCTGCCGCGAGCGAAAGGAATTCGTGCGATGAGTGACAAGTTTTACCAGTTCATCCAACACACGACGCAGTTGAACCTGCACCGTGAGCCTGGCCAGCCAATCGCTTCGCTGATCCAGTCCACGTTTGACGTTGAAGCGGTTGCACTGTTCGACGCCGATCTGCACAAGATTTATCAGGCGGGAGAATGGTTCGCGGACATGGAGAACGTGATCCGCAATATATATTTCTTTGAAAGTGTGGCGGATGATCCCGAGACTGGGCTGGTTCGCAGAGTGTTACGGATCGGCAATCTGCCGGTTGGAGCGCTCTTGCTGCGCGGCGAAATTTGCCCTCAAATCAGCAGTGCCATCGCAGGCCTGGTCGCCATCACATTCGACCGTTATCACTCCCACGCCAACGTGAGCCGCACGGAGAGTGCCCGTCAGACAGAGCAGATGCGCGCCACCGTTCTAGACAGTCTCGCCCATGCCTACAAGACGCCGCTCACGGCGATCCGTGCCGCCAGCACGGGATTGAACGAGATGGGCAATCTTAATCCGGCTCAATCCGAGCTGGTTCAACTGATTGACGAACAGTCTGGGGCGCTGAATGAATTGACCACACGCCTGTTGAAAACAGCTCGGCTCGAGGCCAACGACCTGACACTTCGTAAAGAAAATGTGGCTGTCGCGCCTCTCATCGAGGATGTGGTGGCCACCTTCCGCGCGGAGCTGGCAAATACTCCGGTGAACATCGACGTGCCGCGGGAAGATATTTCAATCTGTTGCGATCGCGATCTTCTGGCTGCGCTGTTGACGCAATACATCGACAATGCAGGCAAGTATTCCAGGGCAGGTTCGCCAATTACGATTCAGGTCTCGGAACGTCCTGGAGAAATCATTTTCTCGGTCCACAACATCGGTCCAGTGATCAAGCGCGCCGATCGCGAGCGGATTTTTGATCGCTATTTCCGCTGTGCCAGCGCAGCCGGCAAGATTTCGGGTACCGGGATTGGACTCTCTGTGGCGAAACGAGCCGCTCAGGCGCATGGAGGCGACGTCTGGTTGACGAGCGACCACGAAAGAGGAACTACCTTTTTTGCCTCTCTGCTGGTTACGCCCGAAGGAGCGCATACTTCATGAGCGATTCTCCTATCCGCGTATTGCTGGTTGACGATGAGGTGGCGATTCGGCGCGCGTTGCGGACCCCTCTCAATGAACTCGGATTCGAGACGGTGGAAGTATCGCGCGGGGAAGAGGCCCTGCTTCTCGTCCGGTCTGAGAGCTTCCACGTGGTACTTCTGGATATTCAGATGCCCGGCATCGGCGGAATGAAGACGCTGGTCCGCCTAAGAGCCATCGCACCGCGCATGCCGATTCTAATGTTGACTGTGCAGGACTGCGAGGAGCAGAAAGTGGAAGCCCTGGAGTGCGGGGCCGATGATTACATCACCAAGCCGTTCAGCATTCGCGAATGCATTGCCCGCATCCGATCAGCAGTACGTCGGGCGCAGACTCCAGAACGGACTGAAGATGCCCCCGTACAGATTGGTGACATTCAGATATTCCCCGATCGGCGTGCCGTCAGTAAATCGGGCCGCGCCATTCATCTTACAAAAAAGGAATATGACATTCTTCATTACCTGATGATTCATGCCGGACGAGCTGTCACGTATGGAAAGCTGCTCAGTTCGGTCTGGGGGATGGAATACAGGAGCGAGGTCGATTATCTTCGCACCTTCGTCCGCCAGTTGCGCAAGAAAATTGAAGATGACCCATCGAATCCAAGATACCTGCTTACCGATCCGTACGTAGGATATCGATTTGCCGAGTTACCATTCCTCGATCAGGTCGTCGATCCCCTGGCCGAGTCCGTTGAGCCTGCTCGCGAATTCAACCAATAGGCGCCAAACCAAAGCACATTTCACAATCGTCAAAATAGCTGGGCAATTCTGCACTTTGTCGCTATGCTCATAACGGACGCCCACCCCTATGCGTAGAACAGCTTTCGGCGCACTCATTTCTGAAGCAGTCGCCGTGTTTATCATCATCGCTTTTGGCGACTCCGCCGCCGCGATGTATTCGCTGTACACCCCCAGTCCTTATAAAAATGCCTATTGGGGCGTCTGTATTGCATGGGGCCTGGCCGTCACGATTGCCATCTACACTACAGGTTCCGTCAGCGGGTGCCATGCGAACCCGGCAGTAACGGTCGCTCTCGCACTGTACCGAAAATTCTCGTGGCGGAAGGTGTTGCCGTATTTTGCCGCTCAAGTGACAGGCGGATTTCTCGGTGCGATTGTCGTCTACACGCTGTTTTATCCCGTAATCAACCTTGCGAACGTCGCCAGCCACGCGACCCGTGCAGCCGGTGGCAGTGCGGGAGTATTTTTCACTCATCCCGGCCTTGCGATCACCCCCATGCACGCCTTCAGCGATGAGATCATTCTGACCGCATTTCTGATCTTCGGCATCTTCGCGATCACGGAGCAATACAACGAAATGGCTCCCGGCGCGAACTCCGGTGCCTTGATCATCGGCTTTCTAGTCGCGACCATCGGTGCGTCCATGGGCTATCTGGAGGCGTGGGCCATCAATCCAGCGCGCGATTTCGGACCTCGGCTGTTTTGCTTTTTTGCGGGATGGGGAAAGTCCGCGCTTCCTTCGCCGGATCATTATTGGTGGGTACCCATTGCCGGTCCCCTCATCGGCGGCGCCGTCGGTGGAGGAGCGTATCAGTGGTTAATTCATCCGTATCTGCCAGCAAAAATTCGCTCCGTTAGTACGTCCAGAACCGAATCTAGCCCCGCTTGAGGGAATTACAGCACTGCAACCCCTGCAATTTTGCATCGCTTCTTATATCCATTGAGATCAGTCACTTATCAGCAAATTTCGTTGTAGGATGCGGGTAATCCCGTCGCGTAAAGCATTTGCCGGAGCTTATGGGTGAACCTACTATCGTCGCTAACGTTCGCTTGCGCTGTTTGCATACTGGAAGGAAAGAGGCTTCAAACTGCGCAAACATTTGCACACGGTCCAGCATTTTTTGGAGGAGGTTCGAATGGCAGGAACGCAGGCTCGCTTTATCAGTAACTTGGGGATTGGCGGACGCATTGTTTAGCAAACGACAATGGCCATGAACGTGCTTAGTTAGTTGTGCGGGTCCGCCGCGCCGGTCCTGGAAGGTTCGTTGTATGCAGACACAGAGATCGCAATTTGTGACATTCAGACCCCGGCCCGCGGCCGCTTTTCGGCTATTTTGCTTTCCTCATGCGGGCGGCACGCCGATCGCCTTTTTTCCGTGGGCAGACCTTTGCGGCGAAAATATTGAGTGCGTCAGCCTGCAGTATCGAGGAAGGGCGCAGCGGCTCAAAGAAACGCCATTGACGTCCGTCGATGACTTTGTTCGGGAGATCAGCCTGGACCTGGGTGCATTGTGCGACAAGCCGTTCGCGTTTTACGGGCATAGCTTCGGCGGAATTGTGGCGTTTGAGCTGGCCCGACATCTCCAACGTTCCGGCCACTCTGGACCTCTTCACCTATACGTGGGAGCAACCCGTCCTCCTCATCTGGGGTCCCCATTTCCACCCATCCATGAGCTGGCAGAAGATGAGTTCATCGCGAATATCCAATCTCGCTACGGAGGTATCCCCTCAGTAATCCTTGAAGACGCGCAGGTGATGAAGATGTTTCTGCCTGCCATGCGCGGTGACTTTACCGCTTATGAGTCATACAGGTATAAACCCGGGCCTCCGCTTGAGATACCCATCACTGCATTCGGCGGTGCGGAAGACACGGCAGTCAAGGCGGCATGCCTGCACGAATGGGAATTGCACACGGAAGCCGGGTTTGATATCAACATCCTACCAGGCGACCATTTCTTTCCGCTGATCAGCTCTCCAGCGCTGATTCACACCGTCGGAACCGGTTTTCTTACCTATGGGAGCGAACACCGCGCCACAGTTCTGGCATCAAGGGTCGAGGGTTGATGAACAACGAGAAAACAAAACAGCAACGCCCGGACGCGGACTCAGGTCACCATGCGCCGGCCCGTGATCCCATCGCGATCATCGGGATCGGCTGCAGGTTTCCTGACGCGTCGAATGCTGAAGAACTTTGGCGGAATCTGCTGGCAGGCAGGGAATCGGTGGGACCCTATCCGGGCGGCCGTTTCGCCGAACTGGATCAAATGTATCAACAAGCCCGCAGCAAACCTGGGCGCCTACACACGGATCGCGGCGGTTTCTTATCTGACATTGCCGGCTTCGATTCACAGTTCTTTGAAATTTCGCCGCGCGAATCAATCTACATCGATCCCCAGCATCGTTTGCTGTTGGAAGTGGCCTGGGAAGCTCTTGAAGACGCTGGCCAGATTCGGGAAGTCTATGAAAACTCATCGACCGGAGTGTATTTGGGTCTCTGGACCGACGAATATGAGTCTCGACTGTATGAATCCGCAACTGAAGGAGATTTCTATTCCGTAACCGGTTGCGGTCGTTTTTCTGCATCCGGACGCCTGTCGTTCCTATTCGGGTTCCAGGGGCCAAGTTTGACCATCGACACGGCCTGCTCGTCCTCCTTGGTGGCTACGCATATTGCCTGTCAAAGTCTGTGGACTGGTGAAGTCGATATGGCGCTGGCCGGAGGGGCCAATCTCATCCTCGGCAGCGAATTGTCCGAGCTGTTTACCAAAGCCAACATGCTTTCTTCGCATGGCAGTTGCAGATTCGGAGATGAATCGGCTACTGGATTTGTGCGCAGCGAAGGCGCCGGGATTGTCGTTTTGAAACGCCTGTCACGTGCACTTGCCGACAACGACTCAGTTTATGCGGTCATTCGTGGCAGCGCAGTGAACAACGACGGACGCAGCAGCGGCTTTCTGGTTACACCGAGTCAGGCCGGGCAGCAGGAAATGCTGCGGGCCGCCTGGAAGTCGGCGGGTGTGGATCCAAAGGATATCTCCTACATCGAAGCACACGGCACTGGAACCGGAGTCGGCGACCCAGTCGAAATATCGGCTATTGGCATTGCGCTGGCAGAAGCAGGAGTGTCCGAGCCCTGTGCACTGGGATCCATTAAAACGAACATCGGCCATACCGAAGCCGCGGCTGGCGTGGCCGGACTTATCAAGGCTGCACTCACCCTGAAACATCGCACAATTCCTCCAAGTCTCCACTTCCGTGTTCCTAATCCAAAGATTGCGTGGGATAAACTTCCGGTTCGGGTTGTCACGGAGGCGACCCAGTTGCCGGGGGGGGGAGGGTTGCGTTTGGCAGGCGTCAGCTCATTTGCTCTGAGCGGAACCAACGCCCACGTAGTGCTGGAAGAAGTAGGTCCAATCTCGGACATTTCACAGCAGGTGGGTCCTTATCTTCTAGCGGTTTCCGCCCGCAATCCTGAAGCTTTAGATGAACTCCTCCGAGCCCATATCGATCAGCTGCGAGCGGCTGGCACGGAATACTCCATTCGAGACGTCTGCTATACCGCGAGTCGGCGCCGTAACCACCACGAATACCGTGCGGCGATTGTTGCGGAAGATTCGGCGGAACTCGAGACGAATCTGGCGGCGGCGATTGCGAAGGAAGAAATCGATAGAGTTGTTTTCGGTCGCACAAGCTCGACCCAGCGACCAACCCAGAATGCCTTCGTATTTGTAGCTCCCGGCCAGGGCTCGCAATGGCTGGGGATGGCCAGTGAACTTTTCGATCGCGACCCCGTATTCCGCCAGGCATTCGAGCAGTGCGATGCCGCAATCCTTGCGGAAACTGGCTGGGGCCTGATCGATCGCGTCATCGGCGCGGATGCAGAGAGATATCTGACTCAAATCGATGTGATTCAACCCGCCTTGTTCGCGATGAGCGTGGCTCTTGCTGCCGTGTGGAGATCATGGGGGATTGTGCCGAGCGCTGTCGTCGGTCACAGCATGGGTGAGGTTGCGGCAGCCCACATCGCTGGAGTTCTGGATTTGAAGGATGCTGTGGCCGTCATCTGTCGCCGAAGCCGGTTGATGAAGACCCTCACCGGTGCGGGCAGCATGGCGACCGTCGAGCTTCCTGTGGCGGAAGTCGAACAGCTACTTGAGCCTGTCGCAGGGGTGTCGGTGGCGGCCAGCAACGGTCCTCACACCACCGTGATCTCCGGAAACACCGACACCATCGAATCGCTCCTCAGAGAACTCACGGGCAAAGAGGTTTATTGCCGGCAAATCAAAGTCGACGTGGCGTCGCACAGCGCGCAAGTCGATCCGATACTGCCGGAACTTTTGGCAGCACTTTGCGACATTTGCCCGCAGCCAGCCGACATCCCGCTGCTGTCGACAGTCACAGGTCAGTACGCGCAAGGAACCAGCGACTCCGCACTCCCAGCAACCACCCGAATGGATGCACACTATTGGGTGGAAAATCTGCGCCGAAGTGTCCTGTTCGCTCCAGCGATCAAGCAACTTTGCGCTGAGGGCAAGGATGTCTTTATTGAACTCAGCCCGCATCCGATCCTGCTGCCGTCCATCGAAGCCTCGGCGCGAGCGATTCAACCCCGCGCAGTTGCTGTGGCTTCGCTGCGCCGCGAAAAACCGGCGTGCGCGACCATCTTGGCAGGAATGGCAACGCTCTATGCGACGGGACAGCGGATCGACTGGCGACGGCTTTATCCGGATGAAGCTCGGTGCGTGCGATTGCCGCAGTATCCGTTTCAGCGCGAGCGCTGCTGGCCGGAACCGGGTAACCCGGTGCGGAAACGGTACGCCAGCCAAACCAGTCCTTTGTTGGGTCGTAGATTTGAATCATCGCTCAATCCGAGGGCGGTCCTTTGGGAGACGGACTTGCAACTCTCAAGCCTGCGTTATCTGAATGACCACCGAGTCTTGCGCTCCCCGGTGTTTCCGGCTTCTGGCCACATTGATATGGCGTTAACCGCGGCCAAGGAGATGTTCCCGGACCAGGCCTTTGAGGTCCGGAATGCAGTTTTCGCCAGCGCTGCCTACATTCCGGAGGAGGGCGCGAAAACCTTCCAGTTGGCGCTCACCCCGGAGGAAAACGGTGCGTACTCGTTTGCCGTTCGCAGTCGAGGGGATCAAGGGGAAGGCGCCTGGCCGCTGCGCTCATACGGGAGCCTCCAGCCATTTCAACCCGATACCATCGCCCCTGAAACCATCTCGTTCGCTGCATTACAGGCTGAATATACGACTCACTGGGATGCGCAAGAACACTATGCCAGAACGAGCCGATGTGGCCTGCACTATGGCCCCGCCTTTCAGTTGGTGCAGGAAGCCTGGGTCGGCGATCTCGCGAGCTTATGCAGATTGCGAACGGATGTGGAGGACGGCGATCACGATGTCATCCATCCTGCGATTCTCGATGCGTGCTTCCAGACCGTGATCCACCTCCGTCCGGACGCAAAGGCATTTGAAGGCGACGATATCTATTTGCCGGTTGCGATTGAGTCAATTCGCATCTACGGTGCAGTTCCCAACCACGACGATCTCTACGTGCAGACAAAGTTAGTTGGCGCCGACACGTTGAATGGAACGTTCCGCGCAGATATACGCTTGCTCGACCCTGCCGGGCGTCTCCTGATGGATGTCACTGGAATGGAAGTGCGACGCGGCGCCCGTCAAACGATGCCCGATGTCCCGGAATCGCTCTACTGCTTGGACTGGCTATTGCAGGATGCGGACAAACAGGCCGGAGAAACTGCTCGAGAAAAAGCTGAGGCGAGAATGGCGCTTCTGGCTCAGGCCTCCTCAGAAAACTGGATCATTTTCGCCGATCGCTCTGAGATTGCCAAGACGATGCGCGAGTCGCTCGAATTTATCGGCGGCAATTGCACATTCGTCCGACCAGGTCGGCAATTCAAACGGGTCGGAAAAACAGAATTCGAAATCGATCCCTCCGCCCAGAAGGATCTCGAACGATTGTTCGATGAGGTGGCGATTGACAAGGGGGTGCCAACCGCGGTCGTGCATCTTTGGAGTCTCGACTCCGACTCATCGGCCGAGCACGTTGGGGAGAGATTGATCGACGCTCAAGCGATGCGGAGTCAGCATGTGCCCGCTGTTGTACGCACCATCGCCGCAGCCAATTGGCAAAATCCTCCGCGTCTGTGGCTGGTCACCTGTGGAGCGATGCCGGCGGGCGGCTCTGCGAATGTACTGCGGATTGCGAACGCGCCCATGTGGGGCATCGGTCTCACCATCGCGCGGGAACATCCTGAGCTTCAGACCTCGCTGGTCGATCTCAGCGCCAGTCCAGATAGCAAAGAGGCTCGGGAATTGGCGCTGCTCATCTGCGCTCGCGGGAAGGAGGACCGGATCGCGTTGCGAGGGAACGCAACATATTTCGCCCGGCTCGCCCCATTCTCGCCGGGTATCCCGGAAGTGAAGCCAAAACAGCTCGGAAGCAGCGAACGGTATCGCGTTGAAGTTCCGCCCTCTGGAGATTTGGATCATTTGGAGTTGCGTCTCTACACGCCACCTCTGCCGAGTGCCGGAGAAGTCACCATCGACGTTCAGGCAACTGGCCTGAACTTCATCGACGTCACGAAGATGATGGGCATTTTTCCGGGACTCGATCCGGACGCGCCCATCCGTCTGGGAATTGAATGTGCGGGTACGGTGGCTGCAGTCGGCGATGGTGTGAAGGAATTTGCTGTCGGAGACGAGGTCATCGCCGTCACACCCGCCATGCAAGCCACCGGGATGCTGGCTTCCTCGGTAACTGTTCCTGCGGCGATGGTCCTGCGGAAGCCGGCCATGTTGAGCCTCGATCAGGCGGCCACGACACCGATTGCATTCCTTACCGCCTACTACTCACTCGTGGAGCTTGCCCATATCCGACAGGGAGATTGGGTCTTGATCCATGCTGCCGCCGGGGGTGTTGGCCTGGCCGCAGTTGAGATCGCCCGGTGGAGAGGGGCCAGGGTCATTGCAACCGTGGGGTCCAAAGAAAAAGAGGATTACGTGCGGTCACTCGGGGTCGAGCACGTATTCAATTCCCGGTCACTAACGTTCGCTGCCGGCGTCATGGAGGCAACGGGCGGTCGCGGCGTCGATATCGTTCTCAATTCGCTGGCTGGAGAATTCCAATCCAGAGGGCTGGAAGTCCTGGCGCCGTATGGCCGATTCATCGAGTTAGGCAAGCGAGATATCTATGATGACCGCCAGATTGGATTAAAAGTATTTCGCAAGAACCTGTCGTTTTATGCTGTCGACCTGGCGGCAGCGATCGAAGAAAGACCTTCCTATGTGGTCGGATTGCTTCACCAGGTGATGCGCCACATCGAGTCCGGCGACTGGCGCCCGCTTCCTGTGCAAGCGTTTTCCGCTGCAGATCCCAGTGCGGCCTTTCGCTTCATGGCGCAGGCGCGTCACATCGGAAGAATCGCGGTGCGCATGGAAAGAGATGTGCACGTGTTGCCCGCCACGGACAGTCCTTTGTTTGCCAGCAACGCTACCTATCTGGTCACCGGCGGACTGGGAGGAGTGGCGCTCACCGTGGCGGACTGGATGGCAGCAAACGGAGCGGGGCATATCGTTTTGCTCTCACGACGCAGTCCCTCGGCGGAATCTTTTGAAGCAATCCGAAGAATCGAACAGCACGGAGCCAAAGTAGTTGCTCTTCAAGGCGATGTCACGCGGGAAGCGGACCTGGTGAAGGTCATTGAAACGATCCGTGCGGAGATGCCTCGGCTCAAGGGCGTGTTCCATGCGGCAGCCGTGGTGGATGATGCGCTGGTAGCAGATTTAACTGCAGCTCGATTTCTCCCTGTCATCGCACCGAAAATAACCGGTACCTGGAATCTGCATCAAGCGACTCTCCAGGATGATCTGGATTACTTTGTCATGTTCTCGTCGCTGGCCGCAATTCATCCGCAACCTGGAATGGGCAGTTACGCGGCAGGAAACGCATTTCTGGATGCGTTTGCGCATTACCGGCGAACCCTGTGTCTGCCGGCGACTTCTGTGAACTGGGGAAGCTGGGACCAAATCGGATTGGCCCAAACCACTGCAAGCGAAAAAAGCTTGGCGGGATATGGGGAGCAGGGAATCAGGAACCTTTCCCGATCCGAGGCGCTGGCTGTTCTGGGACGTGTGCTCGAAACCAATCCCGTGCAGGTTCTTGCCGCTCCATTCGACTGGAAAAAATTTGCCGCGTTCCATGGGCCGAACGGGGCCCCACCGGCTTTCTCTGCCCTGGCGCGTAGTTCTGTCGTGGCCGAGACCTTCAGTCGCTCGGAGATTTTGGATCAGCTAATTCAAGTGGACTCGATCCAGCAACGGCAGGAGTTGCTCGAGTCCTATTTGCAGGAAGTGCTCGGCCGAGTGCTCAAACTGGCGACACGGAAGATCGATCGGGAGCGCCCCTTGGGAAGCATGGGCCTGGACTCCCTGATGGGATTGGAATTTGTTCGCCGGCTCAGCAACACACTCCAGGTCGCCGTGCCGGCCACCGTCGTTTTCAACTATCCGACCATTCACCAGATGGCTCCTCATCTTCTGCGCAGATTGCAACTGGCCACTTCCGACGAATCCGGTGCGAACCCGGAGGCAGCGAAGGGCGTAGTTTCAGGCAGCGCCAAAGACGTCCGGGTGGACGGCCTCTCGGATGGCCTGACTGAAGAAGATGCCCTACACGCCCTGATGGGTAGTGGCCAGAGGAGTTCGTGATGACTGCTTCCAATAAGCCTCGCGTCTCCCCAGCCAAGCTGGCGCTCGCTGTTCGGCGGCTGCGATCTGAGAAGGAAGACCTCGACCTGATCGCTTCAGACCCGATTGCCGTGATCGGGATGGGATGCCGCTTCCCGGGTGGAGGCGATTCTCCGGAAGCGTTTTGGACAGCTCTCCAGGAAGGCCGCGATGGCGTCACTGGAATTCCCGAGGGACGATGGAAAGATGCTGCCGCACTTCCGCTCCAACTGCGCAGCGGAGCCTACCTGTCTGAGATCGATGGATTCGACGCCGCGTTTTTTGGTATTTCTCCGCGCGAAGCACAACTGATGGATCCCCAGCAGCGATTGCTGTTGGAAGTCACCTGGGAAGCGCTATGGGATGCTGGTATTGATCCCGCTAGTCTGGCCGGCACGGATGCTGGAGCATTTATCGCTATCTACAACAGCGACTATGGTCGCCTCAATTTCCGCGATGCCACCGCCTTGACTGCCCACGGAGGAATCGGCAGCGCGCATAGTGTCGCTGCTGGACGGATATCGTTTCTGCTCAACCTAAAAGGGCCCAGTCTAGCCGTCGATAGCGCCTGCTCTTCCTCGTTGGTTGCAACTCATCTGGCGTGTCAAAGTCTTCGGGGCAGAGAATGCGGTGTCGCCATTGTGGGCGCCAGCAGCCTCAAAACCCTCTCCGATGAAGTGATTGTGTTTTCAAAGTGGGGAATGCTGGCCAGCGACGGAAAGTGCAAGACATTCGACGCCGGCGCGGACGGTTTTGGGCCTGGTGAAGGCACCGGCGTCATCATTTTGAAGCGGCTGTCGGACGCGCTTCAGGACGGAGATCGCATCCGGGCTGTGATTCGCGGCACCGCGGTGAATCACGACGGGAGAACCACCGTACTGACCGCTCCTAACGGCCTGGCGCAGGAAGCACTCCTTCGCGCGGCGCTGAGCAACGCCATGCTGGTCCCTGGGGACATCAGCTACATCGAAACCCACGGCACGGGCACGTCGCTTGGAGACCCCATTGAGATTGAGGCGGTCAGCGCGGTGTACGGGCAGCCTGGCCCTGGACTGCCAGCGTGTGTCTTAGGCGCCGTCAAAACAAATGTCGGGCATCTCGAGGCGTCTGCGGGGATGGCGGGTGTCATTAAAACAGTTCTCTGTCTTGAGCACGGCGAAATTCCTCGGAATTTGCATTTCCACCGGTTGAATCCAGAGATCTCTCTAGCCGGAACTCGCCTGAAGATTCCAACGGAAAACCTGCCATGGGTACGCGGAGAACAGCCTCGAGCTGCGGGTGTCAGCTCCTTCGGGATAGGAGGTACGAATGGTCATGTGATTTTGGAAGAAGCCCCGCTGCTCCCGAAGCAGAACACTCCTGGTCGTACCATTCCGCTGCCGGCCTATGTCTGGAAACGAGAGCGGTACTGGCTAACCGAAGCTCCCACCCCGAAACGGATTATCCAGGAAGATACGTACGCGCATATTCCCGCGGGGAAACTTGTCCATCCGTTACTGGGGAAACAGCTGGACTCGGCCTTCATTCAGGGTAAGCTTTTTGAGTCGGAACTCGACACTTTCGCCGATTCTTATCTGGCCGATCATACCCTGGGGCAACGTGCTATTCTCCCGTTCGCGGCGTTTTTGGAGATCGCCGCCGCGGCGCTTGGGCAAATCGACAAGTCTGGAACCGGTTCAGTCCGAAATTTTGTGCTTCGCGATCCACTCTTTCTAACGTCTCGTGGTTCGCGGCTGCAAGTGCTGGCGACGAACAATTCTGTCGAGATTGCCAGCGTCCATGGGACCCGCTGGACAACGCACGCCAAGGGCACCGTTCAGCCATCCAACGTGGCACCAGCTTTCGTCGATCTCGCAGCCCTGAAGTTGCGCTGCCGGAAAGAGATTTCTCCCAGCCACATCTATGACAGTCTCGAGCGCACCGGTCTTCGCTATGGAGCGGCCTTTCGAACCATGCATGCGGTCTGGTCCGGTGAGGGCGAATCGCTCGCTCGCCTGCGTTTGTCAGAAGACACGGCGCGAGAGGCGCAGCGATACGGACTGCATCCCACCTTGCTCGACGGATGCTTGCAGGCCGTGATTGCCGCGCGCGGGGAATCGAATGCCGATCTGTTTTTGCCGATCAGTGTGGACTCTTTTGACCTCTGCCAGCCCGGTATGACAGAAGTCTGGGTACACGTGAATCTCGTCTCTTCCAGCCCAGAGGCATTTTCCGCCGATATTGTCGTGATGGACGCCTCCGGCAGCGTCGTGGCGCGGCTCAACGGTTTTCAAGCAAAGCGCGCGAAAGCATTCGCGCTGAACTCTGCGGCTTTGTGTGATGCGGCTCCAATGTATGAGCTGGCATGGCGTCCCGCACCTCTGGAGGCTGCAGTTCCTTCTTCCAGGTCAGGGGAACGCTGGTTGCTGATGGAATCACGCGCGGGAAGCTTGGGTCATCTTGCGCATCTGCTGGAGCAACAGGGTGGCAGGTGCGACGTAATCGTTCGCGGTCCGGACTCTTTTCGCTCCGCGATTGCGAATGCCGCCTGGTCCGGAATCGTCTATGACGCACGCGGCAGCGAAAATCCCGCGGACGCTACGCAGTGGACTCGCCCGGAAAAGGGCGACATCGAATTTGTTCTGGAACTTGTGAGAAGTCTTGAAGTTTCCAAAGACATCGCCGCCCCCAGGCTATGGCTCGTGTCTTCATCCGCTGCATCCGTTCTGCCATCGGAAGATGTCCTTCTTGCGCAAGCGCCGCTTTGGGGTTTGTCGCGCACGCTGATGTTGGAGTATCCGGAAATTTCTCCAGTCCTGATCGATGTTGGGTTGGAGAACGCTGCGGTAGGAGCATCGCAAGAGATAGCCGGCATGCTCTCTGCCGAAATTGCTGCGAACGGTCCAGAGCCGATGGTCGCCTTCCGGCACGGAACCCGTTACACGCCGCGGCTGGCTCGGAATCTTCCACGGCCGGAAGTTGTGCGGAGTCTCAAGATCCCTTCTTCTGGACGTCTCGAGGATCTGCGAATCGAAGCCACGTCACGGAAAGTTCCCCAGCCGGGCGAAGTCGAAATCGAGGTGCGCGCATCCGGTCTGAACTTCCGCGATGTGTTAACGGCGCTGGGAATGTTCCCGGCACGCACCGCCACGCCTGGCGCAGAATGTGCCGGCACGGTTGTGAGGGTGGGTGCCGAGGTTCGCGATTTGCAGGTCGGCGATGACGTTCTCGCTTTCGCGCCCGCCAGCCTGCAAAACTTCGTCAACCTGCCGGCGGATTTTGTTACCAGAAAGCCGGCGTCCATGACCTTCGGCGAGGCGGCCGGAATCCCGGTGGCATTTCTGACTGCGGAGTACGGCCTCCATCAGCTGGCCGACCTCCGCGCCGGGCAACGCATTCTCATCCATGCCGCTGCCGGTGGGCTGGGATTGGCCGCGGTCCAGTTGGCCATGCGCGCGGGCGCGGAAGTATTTGTCACCGCCGGCCATCCGGACAAGCGGGCGTATCTGGCAAAGCTCGGGGTGCAGCATATCCTTGACTCGCGCTCACTGTCATTTCGTGACGAAGTATTGCGGGCGACCGGACGGAGCGGGCGTCCATGTGGTTCTGAACTCTCTCGCGGGAGAGTTTATTCGAGCCAGCCTCGATGTCGTGACAGAAGGTGGGTGTTTTCTCGAGGTCGGTAAACGCGACCTGTGGAGCGCCGAAGAAGTAGCAGGACTCGGAAAGCATATTCGCTATCTTCCGTTCGACCTGGGTGAAGTGGCGACGGATCATCCCAAGCTGATCTCTGAAATGTTGCCCGCCTTAGTGGAACGCTTCGCAACCGGCGAATTGCAGCCATTGCCGACCACCATGTACTCCTTCGAAGAGTCGGCGCAGGCCTTCCGCACCATGGCTCAGGCCCGCCATATCGGGAAGATCGTGTTGGGATTCGACCAGGCGGATCGAGGCCGGACGGTTCGCGAAGCACTAGTCGACGGCACAGTATTAATTACCGGCGGCCTGGGAGCGTTAGGTTCACAGCTTGCGCGATGGCTGGCAGAACAAGGAGCGAGAAACATCGTTCTCGCAGGCAGAACTGCAGTCGATCACGGACATAACTCGACGGTCGCGGAGCTGCGCAAGCAAGGCGTGGATGTCGCAGTCGAACATGTCGATGTGGCGGCATCCGATCAATTACAGGAACTCCTCGATCGTATGCGTGCCACGCGACCACCCCTGCGCGCTGTGTTTCATACCGCCGGCATTGTGCACGATGCTGTGTTGGGCAACGAGACCTGGAGCTCCTACTGTGACACCACAGCGTCGAAAGTTTCAGGAGCATGGAATCTCGATCGGCTCACGCAACAGGACCCGATCCGGCTCATGGTGTTTTTCTCTTCGGCGGCATCCGTGCTTGGCTCCCCCGGGCAAGGTAGTTACGCTGCAGGCAACGCTTTTCTCGACGCGCTGTCGCACCACCGCTCCAGCCGGGGTCTGGCAACCCTCAGCGTAAATTGGGGAGCCTGGGCATCGTCGGGTATGGCCGCGCGGCTGACTCCAGAGCAAACTGCCCGGTGGACTCGCCAAGGAATGAGGCCGCTTGAACCTCACGCTGCATTCGCGTCGCTCCATGCGGCCGTCGAAGCGGGCCGTTCGCAAGTCACCGTGATGGAGATGGACTGGGAACAATTTCTCAGCGCAGCTCCTCCGCGGAGAGACGCTTCTTTGTTCGCCGAACTGCGACCCATCGAAAGCGAAAATCGCGAAGAACATTCCAATCCCGCTGTTCCGCAAGCCAGTACGATCACCGAGAGTCTGCGCTCAGCTCCAGCTTTTGAACGGAAATTCCTGTTGTCTGCGCACGTGAAAGTAAGTGCGCGCCGCGTGCTAGGTCTGCAGGAATCAGCGACGATTCAGGATCATATTGCCTTGCAGGACGTCGGGTTGGACTCGTTGATGGCACTCGAAATGCGGAACGACCTTTCGCAGTCTTTGGGCATCACGTTGCCCGCGGGTCTCCTCTTCGACTATCCGTCTGTCGAAGAACTCACCCGGCATCTACTTGAAATTTTGGCGCCGTCCATGGAGCCCGCCGCGGAAGCGTCAGGCGATACAGAAGTTATATCCACGGACCTGCAGTCGATGAGCGAAGAGGAGGCGGAGTTATTGCTGATTCAGGAACTCGATCGCGCCGGAAGGGAAAAAGCCCATGCCTGATTTCACTCCCGATCGAGTGAGTGGCTCTCCGGAGTTATCGCCGGTTAAGCGGGCGCTGCATGAAATTCGCGCGCTCCGCGCCCGTGTGGACGAACTTGAGTCGGCGCGGCATGAATCGATCGCCATCATCGGCATGGGGTTGAGGTTTCCGGGCGGTGTGATCGATGAGGCATCGTTCTGGAATCTGCTTGCTGAAGGAAGGGACGCGATTACCGAGATCCCACGCGATCGTTGGGACTGGCGCGCATACTTCCATGCCGATCCGGACGCCCCTGGCTCGATGATTACGCAGCACGGCGGATTTTTGACTGGAGTCGATCTCTTCGATGCGTCATTCTTCGGTGTTTCACCGCGAGAAGCCGTCGCCATGGACCCTCAGCATCGCCTTGCCCTGGAAGTGGCATGGCAAGCACTCGAGAATGCCGGATACAGTCCCGCCGTGCTTCAGGACACGCCGACCGGGATCTTCCTCGGAATTGGAAATCACGACTACGGCCGTTCTGCACTTGCGGACATTGAACATATCGATGCGTACACTGGCTCCGGTAACTCGCCCGCCATGGTTGCGGGGCGTCTTTCGTACGTACTGGGATTGCACGGGCCGTCGCTGGCCGTCGATACATCCTGTTCATCGTCCTTGGTTGCGGTTCATCTCGCTTGTCAGGGCTTGCGGGCAGGGGAATGCAAGTTGGCGCTGGCGGGCGGAGTCAATCTCATCCTTACGCCCGAGTTGAACATTGCGTTGTCGAAGGCACACATGATGGCGCGTGATGGGCATTGCAAGACCTTCGATGAAGCAGCCGACGGATATGTGCGCGGCGAAGGGTGCGGGATCGTAGTCCTGAAAAAACTGTCGGATGCGATTTCCGACGGTGATCGCATCCTGTCAGTCATCCGCGGATCTGCCGTGAACCACGATGGGCGCAGCGGAGGGTTGACCGCACCCAATGGTCCAGCGCAGGCGGCCGTGATTCGCGCCGCGCTGGAAGTCGCGCAGGTCAATCCCGCAGAAATTGGATATCTGGAAACCCATGGCACCGGCACGGCGCTTGGCGATCCCATTGAAGTGGAAACACTCGCGTCCGTCATGGGTAGCGGACGGCCCGCGGATACTCCTCTGGTCATCGGTTCGGTAAAGACGAACATCGGGCATTTGGAATCCGCCAGCGGCGTCGCCGGGCTGATGAAGGCGGTTCTGGCACTGCAGCATCACGCCGTTCCGCCGAGCCTGCACCTGAAGCAAAAAAGTTCTCACATCGATTGGGAGCGCCTGCCGATTGTGGTGCCCACTCAGGTTGTCGATTGGAATCCGCCGAACGGACTTCGCTACGCCGGCGTCAGCTCGTTTGGGTTCAGCGGAACCAATGCCCACGTTGTATTGCAGGAAGCTCCGCAGGCGGAACACAAGCGTAGTGCCGATGAACGATCCAGGCATATTCTCACTCTTTCGGCCAGAACAGAGACGGCCCTCAGCGAGCTTCGCGAACGATATGCAGTGGCACTTCGCGCCACTTCCACAGATGTCTTGGCGGACTTTTGCTACACCGCCAATTTCGGTCGTGCGGACTTCGCCCATCGTATGGCTGTCGTTGGAGAGACTTCCGAACAGATGGCATCCGCTCTGGAGGCGGCAGAGAATGTTGTGCCCGCCGCTCGAATATTTACAGGTGTTGTGGAAGACGGCGATGTTGATCGGGTTTGTTTTTTATGTACGGGGCAGGGAAGCCAGTATGTAGGGATGGGGCAGGAACTGTATGGCAGCTCGCCGGTATATCGAGCGGCGATCGAGCGATGCGCGGTGGCATGGAAGGAACAGACGGGGGAGTCGCTGATCGAGGTGTTGTATCCGGCGGCCACGGAGTCGGGCAGAGCACATGCAGAGAGGGGAATGAAGCAGGCGCGGTACGCGCAGGCGTCGTTATATGCGTTGGAATATGGGCTGGCGGAGTTGTGGCGCAGTTGGGGAATCGAACCCAGCGTGGTACTGGGCCACAGCCTGGGAGAATATGTTGCGGCAGTGATTGCGGGCGTATTCAGCGTGGAGGATGGACTGCGCCTGGTCTGTGCGCGGGCGCGGCTGATGGACACCTTGACGCAACCGGGAGCGATGCGATCGATTGGAGCGACGGCGGAGCGGGTGCAGCAGGCGATAGCCGGGCTGGAATCGGAAGTAGGGATTGGAGTGATCAACGGGCCGGAGAGCGTAGTGCTGTCGGGACTGGCGGGAACCGTGGAGAGGGTGGCGAAGAGCCTGGAGGCCGACGGCATCCGGACGCGGGCGCTGGAGGTGACACATGCCTTTCACTCGCCGCTGCTGGAGCCGATACTCGATGAATTTGAGAGCTGCGCCAGACAGGTAAAGTATCATGCGCCGCGGATCCGGATCATTTCCAATCTGACCGGCAAGACGGCGCGAGCCGACGAGATGACCACGGCGCGGTACTGGCGGGAGCATATGCGGCGCACCGTACAATTCGATGCCGGCCTGACAGCCGCGCTTGAGACCGGCTGCCAGACACTGCTCGAAATCGGCCCCCAACCCCATTTGAAAGCCCTCGCGGTTCGCTCGCATGCCTCTCTGGAATCGCGCATCAAAATCTCGCTGCGACGACAGCGAAATGACTGGGATCACATGCTGGAAACGCTTGCAATTTTCTATGTTGACGGCCACAAGATCGACTGGAGAGGATTCGACCAGGGTAAGCAGCGCACGCGACGGGTGCTCCCAACCTATCCCTTTGAGCGCCAGCGGTACTGGCTCCATTCGGAGGACGGCGACGTTGCCCTGCGGAGATGGCAGCGCGCAACGGAGTCGGCCGTATCTCAATCGAAACTTGTTCCGATTGGCATGAGCGTCGAATCGTTCGCCGAGAAATGGATGGCTCTCGAACGATTGACGATTGCCGAGATCCTTCGAACACTGCGAGGTCTTGGTGCCTTTACTACGGCCGGCGTTTCCCACGATGCGGCGTCACTTGCCGCCAGCTGCGGGATTCTTCCAGCGCACAGGAAGCTGATGGGTCGTTGGCTGCTGCTGTTGTGCGAAGCCGGGTATCTGCAACGGGACGGCTTGCGGTTTCTTCATCCTGCCATGCTGCCCGATCCAGACATGGACCAAGCCTGGCGGGATGCGGAACGATGTTTGGCGGATGATCCATTTCTGCTGGAATATCTTCGCAACTGTTCGAAGAATCTCCGCGGAGTGTTACTGGGCACAACCAGTCCTCTCGAAACATTGTTTCCCGGCGGAAGTCCTGATCTCGCCAGAAATCTCTATGAGAATTCCAGTGGTGCGCGGTATGCCAACTTAATCGTGGCGGCGGCAGTGCAGGCAATCATCAACACCGCTTCCGCAAAGCGTCGACTGCAAGTCCTGGAGTTGGGCGGGGGCACGGGAGCAACGACAGCAGCCATTCTTCCAAACCTGGCCCCCGATCGCGCCTCCTACCATTTCACTGACGTCTCTGAAGTCTTTCTGCAACGTGCCGGCGCACGGTTTGTCTCCTATCCATTTGTTCGCTATGGCTTGCTGGACATCGAAAACGAAGCACATCTTGCAGCTCGCCGCGGTGCGTTTGATGTTGTGATCGCTGCCAACGTCGTTCACGCTACTCGCGACTTGCAAGCCACTTTGTCTGGAATTGCGAGTTTGCTGGCACCCGGCGGTGTCATGGTACTTCTGGAATCGACACAGGAATTCGCCTGGCACGACATCACCACTGGATTAATTGAAGGCTGGCAGAAATCAGACGACGATCTGCGCGCCGGTGCGGCACTGCTGGGTGTGGCGGAATGGAGCTCCGCACTGCACGCCGCTGGATTGGACAGGATCGTCTCCGCGCCTGAACCGGAATCTGCCGCCGGCATCATTGGGCTGCACGTGATTTTAGCCACGAGGTCCGCGACCAACAACGCAATCCTGACGGAGACGACCGGGACATTGAATCCGGCCTATATGCCGCAGGAAAGTGCCTGGACGTACAGCTCCTCGGTCGACGCAGCGCCGCCGGATCCAGTTGAGGTCCCGGAAATTGCTGCATTGTTAGAAGACCTGCCGCAGTCGGAACGGCGCGCCCTGCTGCTCGATGTTGTGTTGAAGGAGATTGCGCAGGTGCTGCGGCTCGGCGCGAATTCGTCTCCCAGAAAACGGGACAGATTGATGGAGCTGGGTATGGATTCACTGATGGCGGTCGAACTGCGGAACCGGCTCTCCAGATTGCTGCACGTGGACAGTCTTCCCGCCACCTTGATTTTCGATTACCCCACACCGGAGGCGATTGTCACCTGCCTTCTCGATCGTATGTACCCGGAGATCCAAGCGGGCGGCGAGATGTCTTCGCCCGTGCCCGTAGCCACAGAAAAACTTCTGACGGCGGAAGAAGTTGCCGATCTCTCCGACGAAGATGTATCGGCACTGCTCCGCAGTCGGCTGGCGTGATGAAAGATGATTTGCACCATGGATGAGACAAAGAAATCGACGGAAGGATCGGCGCTCCTGAAGCAAGCATTCCTCGCGGTCCAGGAGATGCAGGCGAAGCTGGAGGCGGCGGAGCTGCGTTCTCGCGAGCCGATTGCCATCGTCGGTCTGGGATGCAGATTTCCAGGCGGCGCGGTGGATGCCGACCACTTTTGGAATTTGCTTCGGAACGGTCGCGATGCGATTTCGCTCGTTCCTCCCGATCGCTGGGATGCGGACGCATATTATGACCCCGATCCCGACCAGCCCGGCAAGATGGTGACGCGGTGGGGTGGATTTCTCGATCAAGTTGATCAGTTCGATGCCAAGTTTTTTGAGATTGCCCCACGAGAAGCGGCCAGCATGGATCCACAGCAGCGGCTCGCATTGGAAGTTGCCTGGGAAACCTTGGAGAATGCCGGAATTGCCCCATCGGAGTTGCGCGGCTCACAAACCGGCATCTTCCTTGGCATTGCCAGCAGCGATTACAATCAGCTCCACGCCCAGACCGGAGATCCAGACGCCATGGATGCGCATTACGCATCTGGAATTGCGCACAGCATCGCGTCGGGGCGCATTTCCTATCTGCTCGGATTAGAAGGACCGAGTGTTTCTCTCGATACAGCGTGCTCCTCGTCCCTGGTCGCTGTACATCTTGCATGCCAGAGTCTGCGCGCCGGGGACTGCAGCCTCGCGCTGGCGGGCGGAGTCAATGCCATGCTCGCTCCGGAAACGACAGCGCTGCTGTCGCGCGTCCGCATGTTATCGCCAGGCGGCCGCTGCAAAGCCTTCGATGACAGCGCGGATGGATTCGTTCGCGGAGAAGGCTGCGGCTTCGTAGCTCTGAAAACCCTGTCACAGGCCCACGCCGATGGCGATCGTGTCCTGGCGGTGATTCGCGGCACTGCCGTGAATCAAGATGGTGCCAGCAGCAGTTTGACCGCTCCCAATGGTCCGTCGCAGGTAAACCTGATGCGGCAGGCCCTTGCAAACGCCGGCGTGAAGGCAAAGCAGGTCTCGTATGTAGAAGCTCACGGAACCGGGACTGCGCTGGGAGATCCTATTGAGTTGCAAGCCCTGGGAGTTGTCTATGGCACAGAGCGAGCCCCCGACCATCCTCTCCATGTCGGTTCGCTCAAGACGAATATCGGCCACCTGGAGGCCGCGGCTGGCGTCGCTGGCCTGATCAAGACGGTTCTCGCCATCCATCACGGCCAAATCCCTCCGCACCTCCACCTTCGCCAGCCCACTTCCCATGTTCGATGGGACGATCTAAAGCTGACCGTTCCGCGTCGATTGATTGACTGGGACTTTGGCGGAGACCAGAGAATCGCCGGTGTCAGCTCCTTTGGATTCAGCGGCACAAACGCGCACATTATCGTTGCCGAGGCTTCGCCGACGAGCTCCGCGCGCAGCGAAACTGGCTGGCCCATGCAGGTGCTGGCGCTGTCAGCCAAAAGCAATGCCGCCCTCACGCGATTGACAGAACAGTATCGCCAGGTTCTTGAACAAACGCCGGCAACCGACCTGCGCGATGTCTGCTATACCGCGAATACGGGCCGGTCACACTTTTCGCATCGCGCCTGCTTCCTTGCCGCCGACGCTGAGCAGATGAAACAACAACTCGCGGCTTTTGCGAGTCCTGCTGTGCCTGTCAGCACGGCAGCGGATCGGGTTTGTTTTTTATGTACGGGGCAGGGAAGCCAGTATGTAGGGGTGGGGCAGGAACTGTATGGCAGCGCGCCGGTCTATCGGGCGGCGATCGAGCGATGCGCGGCGGCCTGGAGAGAACAGACGGGGGAGTCGCTGATCGAGGTGTTGTATCCGCCGGCTACGGAGTCGGGCAGAGCGCATGCAGAGAGGGGAATGAAGCAGGCGCGGTACGCGCAGGCTTCGTTATTTGCGTTGGAATATGGGCTGGCGGAGTTGTGGCGCAGTTGGGGCATCGAGCCCAGCGTGGTGCTGGGCCACAGCCTGGGAGAATATGTTGCGGCGGTGATTGCGGGCATATTCAGCGTGGAGGATGGCCTGCGTCTGGTCTGTGCGCGGGCGCGGCTGATGGACACCTTGACGCAACCGGGAGCGATGCGATCGATTGGAGCGACGGCGGAGCGGGTGCAGCAGGCGATAGCCGGGCTGGAATCGGAAGTAGGGATTGGAGTGATCAACGGGCCGGAGAGCGTAGTGCTGTCGGGACTGGCGGGAACCGTGGAGAGGGTGGCGAAGAGCCTGGAGGCCGACGGCATCCGGACGCGGGCGCTGGAGGTGACACATGCCTTTCACTCGCCGCTGCTGGAGCCGATACTCGAAGAATTTGAGAGCTGCGCCAGACAGGTAAAGTATCATGCGCCGCGGATCCGGATCATTTCCAATCTGACCGGCAAGACGGCGCGAGCCGACGAGATGACCACGGCGCGGTACTGGCGGGAGCATATGCGGCGCACCGTACAATTCGATGCCGGCCTGACAGCCGCGCTTGAGACCGGCTGCCAGACCCTGCTCGAAATCGGCCCCCAACCCCATTTGCTGAGTCTCGGCAAGTCCGGGCACAATGCCGCGGATCGCTTCTGGTTGCCATCTCTCCGCAAGGGTCGCAATTGCTGGTTAGACCTTCTCGGCTCGGTCAAGACTCTCTACGAGCTGGGCGCCGAAATCAACTGGAAGGCTCTCCACGGAAAATCGGGTCGTCCCATCGCGCTGCCAACGTACCCGTTTGAGCGCCAGCGTCATTGGTTCCCGTTGAAGCCGGAAAATACTTCAGCATCTCTACTGCTCAGCACGGCGGACGAACACCCACTGCTGGGCTCGCGGGTGAACTCGCCTCTCGCGGAAATTCAGTTTGCTTCGCAGATCGGACCGGATCACCCGTCGTATCTCGGCGATCACGTCGTGGCCGGGCGACGAGTCGTTCCGGCAGCAGCTTACCTGGATATGGCATTGAGCGCCGCCCAGGCAGCTGGTCTGCGCACTCCCGGCGAATCGGGCTTTGCCCGAGCGGTAGCTTTTCTTCAACCCTGCGTGTTCGACGAACCACGCAATCTGCAATGCGTCCTTCGCGACGAGGAAGAGGGCTACTCCTTCGCGATCTATAGTTGTGCCGTCGAGACTGAGGCAGAAAAGGATTTATCGGCCCCCCAGTGGGTCATGCATGCGGCCGGGCAGCTTGCCTCCGAAGCAACCCACGAAACGCTGCCCGAGAGTCTAGAGGCAATTCGCGAGCGCTGCACCGACCCGTTGGATTCCAGCTCTTTTTATCGCGCGCTGGACGAGTTGGATGTTCATTTTGGTCCCAGTTTCCGTACCGTGAGTCGCGTGTTTCGCGGTGCCGACGAAGCCCTGGTGGAGTTTGCGATTCCTGACACTATCGCCGCCGATACGGATCACTACCAGATTCATCCCATCACGCTCGATGCATGTTTTCAGTCCGTCGTGGCGACCCTGTTGCGGACTGAACATGGAATCGATGCAATCTATCTTCCCGTCGCGCTGCAAGAGCTTCACATCAGCGGTGATCCGAGAAAGCTGACACTGGCGCACGCGCGTTTGCATCGCGATCATTCAGTTGAAACCGGCGCATCGGTGACCGCGGATGTTTATGGATTCGATCGATCCGGCCATCTATTGCTGTCCGCAAAAGGCTTGGTTCTTCGACCCTTGAATCCGCAGGATCGACGGACGGTTGAATTCAATTCGACTTCAAACCCGCTGTATGAAGTCGCCTGGATTCCTCTCGCCGCGGCGACTGGGGAAGCTTTCAACTCTTTCGGCGGAGCCGGGCAACCGTCCGATCATGTCGTGGCCGGAGCGGCAACAAAAGCGATCGCCGGCACCTGCGTGCTCAGTGGCGCTGTTGATGAAGCATGGATCCCGAGCCTGTCGGACGCGCTCACGCGCGATGGCGTTCCCTGCGCGATCCTGCAGCCGGGAGAGCCCAAGACGAAACTCGCTGAGATTCAGAAACAGATGGCGTTGCCGATCAGCGATGTTATTTATTTCGCAACCTCTCCGACGGACATCTCGCAGATTCAGCCGGCAGAGGGGATGAAACTGGAATCAAAAATGCTCGGAGGATGCTTGCGAATTGTACAGACACTCCTGGCCCTGGATCAGAAAACCACTCCAAGACTTTGGATTGTGACCCGGGGTGCTCAAGGCCCTGCGTTATCGAATGTTCTGCAATCCACCTTGTGGGGCATGGGTCGCTCGGTTGCGGCCGAGTATCCAGAAATGCACGTTGTGCGGTTGGACCTCGATCCGGCCCGCGAAACCACAGGGCACGAACTACTGCGATTCCTCCGCTTCCAGCAGTCTCTGCCCGCGCATGCTATCGAAGATGAATTGGCCTGGCGCGGAGATGAAATCCATTGTTCCAGGCTCCGACCCATTGCATCTCTTCCTGCTCACAACTCGGACGCGAACGCATCGAACGAGCAACTTACTCTTCTCTCCGCTGGCACGCTGGAGGGAATCGAACTCATTCCGACGCCCCGCCGCAGTCCGGAGGCCGGCGAGATCGAAATTCGTGTGAGCGCCGCAGGATTGAATTTTCGCGACGTCCTGAATGTGCTGGGAATGTACAAAGGCAAGAGTGGCCCGCTTGGTGGAGAATGTGCCGGCACTGTAATTCGAGTGGGTGTGGGGGTTACAGCGTTCAGGCCTGGGGATGAAGTCGTTGCCGTTGGCCAGGGTTGCTTCTCAAAGTTCGTCACCACCGCCGCGAACATGGCATGGCGAAAACCTGAGAGCCTTGCGTTCGAAGCTGCCGTGACGATTCCGGTGGCGTTTCTCACCGCGAAATATGCGCTGGAAACGCTCGCCTGCATCCGTCAGGGCGACCGCGTACTGATTCACGCCGGCGCCGGCGGAGTTGGTTCGGCGGCAATCCAGATTACGCGCAACGCCGGTGGAGTGGTTTTCGCGACTGCCGGGAATCCGGAAAAGCGAGAGTACCTCACGTCCATCGGCGTCGATCACGTGATGGATTCACGGTCACTCGATTTCGCGCGGGAGATTCGCGAGTTCACAGATGGCCGCGGAGTGGATATTGTTCTGAATTCTCTGAGCGGACAGTTCATCGATGCGGGGCTGGATGCGCTGGCTCCCGGAGGACGTTTTATTGAAATGGGAGTGGCGGACCTCCGGTCACAGGCGTCAGTCGCGATGGTTCACCCGGATGTGATCTACATTCCCTTTAACCTCGCCCCGGCGCTGGAGAGCGGCGACAGTTTTGTTCGCGCAACCTTGACCGCCATCTTCGAGCAATTCCAGGCGGGTGCGTTGCAGCCGTTGCCGTGGAAATCCTTTCCTCTGGCTAAGGCGCAGGATGCGTTCCGATATATGGCGCAGGCACGGCATATCGGTCGGGTCGTCCTTTGCCCGGCTCTGGACCGCGAACCAGCTGGCATCCGTCCCGAAGGAGCTTACCTGGTGACCGGCGGGCTCACCGGCATTGGACTGGCAGTCGCGGAGTGGCTCAGTCAGCGCGGCGCGGCCCTGGTCATCCTGTTGGGGCGTCGTGCGCCCGGCGCGGAGGCGATCGAGGTGCTCGAAAGAATGCGTGCTGCCGGAACCATCGTCCACGTTTGTCAGGGCGACGTTTCGAAGGAAGCCGATGTGGCTGCCGCGCTCAACAGTGCGGAAAGGTTTCCGCTCCTGGGCGTATTTCATTGCGCCGGCGTTCTCGATGACGGAGCGCTCTTGCAGCAGGACTGGGCAAGGTTCGAGCGCGTCTTATCTCCCAAACTGGAAGGCGCCTGTCACCTCCACCGTCTCACCGCGAATATGCCTCTCGACCATTTCGTGCTGTTTTCGTCCGTCGCTTCTGTCTTCGGCGCGGAAGGTCAAGCCAATCACGCCGCCGCCAACGCCTTCCTCGATGCAATAGCGCAATACCGGCATGCACACAGCCTGCCTGCACTCAGCGTGAACTGGGGGCCGTGGAGCGAGACCGGTGCCGCGGTCCATCTTCGCGTAGTAGAGAGGACATCGAAGATGGGTATGCGCGGAATCTCCACGAGCGACGGCCTGCAGGCACTCGAAATGCTCATGGCCGATGGGCGCGTTCATGCAGTCGTTGCGCCGATCGACTGGAGACAATACTTCGCGAAGAGCACTGAAACGCATGGTGAATCAAACCGCCCGCTACTGCGCGAACTGCGGACCTTGCATGCGGCGAAAATGGCGACTCCGACCGCTCAGAAGAAAAAGAACCCATCCTGGCGGCCGCAACTGGAATCGGCTGGGTCCGCCCAGCGGAGACACATCCTGATGGACCTGATCGCGGAACGCGTCAAGTTCACCCTGGGTCTGGGCGACAGTCAGGAAATCGATCCCAGTCAGCCATTGCAGGAGCTTGGGCTAGACTCCCTGCTATCAATTGAACTTCGCAACTCGCTCGCGGCCTGTCTCGGCCAGAGTCTCCCGGCCACCTTGTTATTCAACTATCCAACGCTCAATGCACTGGCTGGATTCATTTCTCGACAGGTGTTCGACGACCATTTGGAAACACCGGCGGCAAGACCAACAAGTTTCACCCCGACAAATTTGCTCGAAGATATTGAAGCGCTTTCCGACGAGGAAGTGGATCGTCTGCTGAGTGCGAGAGCGGCGGGAGGTGTGCGATGAGCGATTTCCTCGAAAAAATATCGAAGCTTTCGCCGCAGCGCCTCGCTTTATTGGCCGACGAGTTGAACGAACGCGTTCAGGCCGCCGAAAAACAACGCAAAGTTCCTCTCGCTGTTGTCGGAATGGGTTGCAGATTTCCTGGCGGCGTCCATGATCCGGAACAATTCTGGCAACTGCTGAGCGAGGGCGTCGATGCCATTCGCGAGGTACCCCCGTCACGCTGGGACGTGCAGGAATTTTACGATCACAATCCAAATACTCCGGGCAAAATGTCGACGCGCTGGGGCGGTTTCATTGATGCGCCGGAACAATTCGATGCAAAGTTTTTCGGTATCGCACCTAACGAAGCCATGAGCATGGACCCGCAGCAGCGCTTGTTGCTGGAAACTTCATGGGAAGCACTGGAACATGCCGGAATTGCGCCCTCCCGCCTGGCGGGAACCAAGACAGGAGTTTTCGTCGGGATTTGCAACGCGGATTACAGTCAAATCGCCCTCAACTCGCCGCGCGAGAAAATCTCGCCGTACTTTGCACCTGGACTTTCGCACGCTGTGGCCGCGGGACGCATCTCCTATGTGCTTGGGTTTCAAGGTCCCAGCATGGCCGTTGACACTTCGTGTTCGGCTTCGCTGGTTGCCGTTCATCTGGCCTGCCAAAGCCTGCGGCTCGGAGAATGCGATGCGGCACTGGCAGGCGGGGTCAACCTGATTCTCAATCCGGACGTCACGATTGCGTTGTCGCAAAGTCGGATGATGGCGCCCGACGGTCGCTGCAAGGCATTCTCTGAATCTGCCAACGGCTTTGTGCGCGGCGAGGGATGCGGCATGATTCTGTTGAAGCGACTGCCCGATGCGATCCGTGACCGTAATCGCATTCTCGCGGTGATTCGCGGATCAGCCTGCAATCAGGATGGGCGCAGCAGTGGTCTCACTGTGCCCAATGGTCCTTCCCAGGAGGCGGTGGTGGCCGCTGCTCTCGCTGATGCGGGCATGCACCCCAACGACGTGGACTACATCGAGGCGCATGGAACAGGAACCTCCCTGGGCGATCCCATTGAGGCAGGTGCGTTGAATGCCGTATTCGCGAACCGATCAAGAAATTCGGAACCCTTGTTCGTTGGCTCAGTAAAAACCAATCTCGGCCATCTTGAATCTGCTGCGGGCATCGCCGGGCTGATGAAGCTGATCCTGGCAATCCAGAACCAGAAGATTCCAGCCAGCCTTCACTTTGACACTCCGAACAGCCGCATTGAATGGGACCAGCTCCCCATTCGAGTTGCGTCAGAACTTCAGACATGGAATCGCCGCGGACGCACCCGCGTGGGTGGCGTCAGCTCATTCGGCTTCAGCGGTACCAATGCTCATGTCATCGTCGAAGAATATCCGCAGCAGGTTGAGGCGCATGTTCCTCCAGCTCTGCACACCCCTCCAGGGGCAGGGAAGGCATATTTCTTTCCTATCTCCGCAAAGACTGAGTCTGCACTTCGAGCGATCGCCGCAGCGCTGCACCGTCATCTGCTGGCGCAGCCTTCTCTTTCGCTCGCAGACATCGCTCACACGCTGCATGCTGGTCGTTCTCATTTTGAGTATCGGGCCGGTCTGGTGGCGTCCTCGCGCACGGAATTGTTGGAACAATTACATGAGTTGGCAATTCACGATTCCGCTCGAACCGCTCAGTCTCGACGCATTTTGAACCACGCGCCGCGTATTGCATTTATTTTCGGAGACGGGGAATCCGGTCTCCATCAGGAAGCACAGTATCTGCATACCCAGTCGGCCGTATTCCGCGAAGCGGTCCAGCGATGCGAAGACATCGTAAGAAACGAACTGGGTTTGTCGCTTCCGACCACTCTCGATGGCGAAAGCGCCAGCCCGGCTGTCAATCCCACAGCCAGTCGGCCTCCATGGTATGAGGGCGTAGCCGCGTTCGCTCGTCAGTATGCACTGTCGGAATTGTGGGGATCCTGCGGCATCGAGCCTGCGGTGGTCCTCGGATTTGGTCCTGGCGAGATTGTTGCAGCTACCGTCACGGGTGTCTTAAGCCTCCACGACGGACTTCGTCTCGCCATTGCAACGGCCGAGAATAGCCCAGAGAAACTGGAGGAATGCGTCAGGCAGATCCGGTTCTGCACGCCGCAAATTCCTCTCCTGCCCAGCAAGCTTCGACCGGGAAGCTGTGAGAATCCCATGAATTCCGCGGAAGTTCTTGCGCTGCTGGCGAAAGAACGTTGTGCGGCGTGTCTGTTCATGGGCGACGTTTCGGCACTTCCGCTATTTTCGCAACTCGCGGGAGACGATCTGCCAGGCGCGTGTCTTGCTTCGTTCGATCATGGTCGCGGTGATCATCTTCAGTTCTTCCGCGCGGCGGCGGCGTTGTATGTCCTTGGCTGCAGATTGGATATGGACGAAGTTTCGTCGATTGCAGAGGCGAATACGATTTCGCTACCCACCTATCCGTTCGAAAGAGAGCGATATTGGCTGGACCCTGAACATGAGGTTCAGCGCGAACGCGATCGGTACAACGCTGTACCGTCAGCGTTGGAGAGATCTTCCAATCCCGCGACAGATCCGCAGACTGCGGGCAGCGACGACTGGATCTATGATCTGGTCTGGGAACCAAAGCCGCTCCCGCGAGAGACCTCACGTTCCACCATACGAGTGGATGAAAGTCTGTTGCAGACCATCGCGGTGACGCCAGCCGACGAAGAGTTATTGCGGATGGAGCGTTTCATGACCGAGCTGCGGCCGGTTTACGCTGCATATGTTTTGCGCGCTCTTCAGGAGGCTGGGCTGTCTTCGCTATCAACTGAGGAATTCGATCTCGACGATCTAAGCCGGCGGTTGAAAATTATTCCCGCCCGCCGCCGCATACTGGCCCGGATGCTGGCCATTTTGAGCGAAGACGGTATTCTTGAGCGCACCGTGGATCGTTTCCGCTTTGTTGATTTCCAACCCCGTCCAGACCCGGACCTTGCTCTGGACAAGCTCGGCGTCGAATTTCCGGAGATGCTGACCGAAATTACCATCCTCAAGCGATGCGGCCAAAAATTATTGCCGGTACTGCGGGGCGAATACGATCCCATGCAGCTGGTTTTTGCCGACGGTTCCATTGGGGAGGCTGAGAAAATTTACGAGCAGTCCCCGGTGTGCCGCTTCTTTAACGACAAGGCGGCCAAGGTAGTTCGCTCTGCTGCCGACTCGATTACGGATCGCCCGGTACGCATTTTGGAAATCGGAGGCGGCACCGGAGCCACTACCGTACCCGTTTTGTCGGCCCTTGCAGGCAAGGCCATTGAGTACGTATTCACCGATGTCTCGCCTGTATTTCTGTCCCGCGCTCGCGGCAAGTTCTCTAAGACCCCAGGGATGAGCTATCGGACTCTCGATATTGAGAAAAACCCTGTGGAACAGGGCTTCGCGGCAAGCGGCTATGACATTATCATCGCGGCCAACGTGCTGCACGCTACAGCGGATCTGCGGCGAACGCTGGCGCACATCCGTGCTGTGCTCGCGCCCGGTGGAGTGCTGCTGCTGGTGGAAGGGGTTCGTCCAGACCGCTGGCTGGACCTTACGTTCGGTCTGACGGATGGCTGGTGGAGATTCAATGACCTGGATTTGCGCCAGGAGCATCCGCTTGTTTCCGCCTTGCAGTGGGCACAGCTTTTAGAAGAGGCGGAGATCGGGTCCAGCCGGAACATTTCCTATGTCTTGGAAGACGGCTCGTTGTCGCAGCAGATCGTCATCGTTGCCCACGAGGACGCGAACAACGCACTCGCTCGCCACGAATCACCGAAGACAGGCCGACAATGGATCATTTTTGCGGATGAGTTTGGCGTGGGAGTCGCTCTGGCTACATTGTTAGAGTCCAGGGGTGAATCATGCCAGACGATTCGTCGTCCCAGGTCTGCAAGCGATATCGCGACGGAATTTGTCCGACTGAAGTCAGTGCGCCACGAGCACGGATCTCACGAGATGGTGTATCTGTGGGGAATTGACGTTGCCGATGCGATCGAATCGAGTCAGGTGCTGCCACAAGGGGAAGAGCTTTGTGCTAAGACTGTGGTGCGCCTCATCCGGAACCTTCTGCCGCCAACTGACGGAAATGCACACCTGTGGATCGCAACCCGCGGCGCGCAGGCCACCGACTCTTTTTCACCGGCTATCGGCGGAGCCTTGCAATCGCTCGCGTGGGGAATTGGACGTGTTTTGGGATTGGAGGCGTCGGGGCAGTACCGGGGCCTGATCGATATCGACCCGGCCTCCACGCCAGCCGCCGCCGCCAGCAACCTTCTGGACCAACTGCTGGGTCAGGACCAGGAGGACCAAGTCGCCTTCCGTCGCGGTGAGCGTCTCGTGGCACGACTAAAGCATGCAAGTCTCAAGGGTCAGACAACGCAAGCGAAGAATGCGATACGTGGAGACGCTTCGTATTTGATCGTTGGAGGCTTGGGCGGGGTGGGTCTACAGGTGGCGCGATGGGCAGCGGAACAGGGGCCGGGCCATCTTGTATTGCTCAGCCGAAGTGGAATTGGAACTGAGTCGAATCCCTTCGCCGAGGAACGCTTGAAGACGATCAGCGAGATCGAAGCCCTGGGAGTTGGTATCACCGTGGTCGCCGGAGATGTTGCCTCGCCGGCGGACATGAATCTTCTCTTCGATCGATTCGGACGAGATTTTCCTTCGTTGCGGGGTGTCTTTCATGCGGCCACGGTTGTCAGCGACGCGAAACTCTGTGATCTCAGGGAGGGAACCATCGATTCGATGTTCCGCCCCAAGGTTCTTGGCACTTGGGTATTGCACCAGCAAACGAAGAATCTGGATCTGGATTTTTTCCTGGTCTTTTCCTCTACGACCTCTTTGCTGGGAGCCAAAGGTTTGGCCCATTATGCCGCAGCGAATCAATTTCTGGATTCTTTCGCTCACTATCGCCGCAACTTGGGGCTACCAATGCTGTCGATTAACTGGGGCGCGTGGGACACGATGTGGTCTGTCTCGTCGCGAGAGCAAGAGCGTTCCGCCGAGGCAGGTTTGCTGCCGATACCTTCCACGAAGCTCTTCCCTATGTTCGGAGATCTGATCGCCTCTTCCCGGGCACAAGTGATGATCGCGAATATCGATTGGAATATTTTGAAGCCTGTCCTTGAATTTCAAAGAACCAGGCCGCTGCTGGAGAATTTCGGAAACATTCCCCGAACGCAAACTCAGATTCGGGTTGCGACTGTTCCAGATGCCGCCAGTCTTCATCGGGTGATGAATCTAACACCGGAAAATCGGAGGCGATCCATTGAAACTTTCGTTCAGGAGCAGGCCGCGCAGATCCTCGGCTTTCGCCGCGATGAGGTATTGCCCGTTGAAGTTCCTCTCACCGATCTGGGTCTGGACTCGCTGATGGCGGTAGATTTGAAAAACCGGCTGCAGGCCGGGCTCGGCCAGGATTTGTCACCCACAGTCGTTTTCGACTATCCCAGTGTTGCCGATATGGTCGGCCTGCTGGAAACCATGCTGTGGGCCACTCACGGCGACCTGGAGTCAGAAACCGCAGCGTTGTACAAGGACGAAATTCGCATATGAGATCGATTATCGAATTACTAGGTCATCTGCGGTCCCTCAATGTCGGCCTCTCGCTGGACGGAGATGCTTTGAAGTGCAGTGCTCCGCAAGGTGTCCTGACTCCTGAGCTTCGTCAGGAACTGGGAGAACGCAAACCTGAACTCCTCACTTTTCTGCGGGAATCCAGGCAGGCTCGGGTTGGCGGTGACGCGGGTATTCCGCGAATCGATCGTTCGGGACCGTTGCCGCTTTCGCTTGCACAGCAGCGCCTATGGTTTCTCAATCAGCTGGATCCCGACAGCCCTGTCTATAACATCGGCGCGGCATTGCGAATGAAGGGACGCCTCAACGTTGCGGCGCTCGAACGGGCGTTCCACCAAATCGTGCAGCGGCACGAGAATTTGCGGACCAATTTTGTGCAAATTCACGGCACGCCCCGCACAGTCATTCGCGACGGAGGTGATTGGCAGCTTCAGAAAATCGACGTGCGCCATCTCTCTGACCCAGGTCCCGGTTCCGAACTCTGGCACTACGTGGCTGAGCTGGTCCGCGAAAGATTTGACATCACACGGGACTCTCTTTTCCGTGTCCTGCTCCTCACCGTCGCGCCTGAGAATCACATTCTCCTATTCATCATGCACCATCTTATCTCTGATGGTTGGTCCATGGGAGTGCTGGGTCAGGAATTTGCCGAACTCTACTCGACCTACGCAGCAGGCCGTGAGCCTTTGCTGGCGCCTCTCAGTATTCAATACGTGGACTTCGCAGCCTGGCAGCGGAAATGGCTGGAATCGGGCGCGCTGGATCGCCAGTTGCCGTACTGGAAGAAGCAGTTGGCCGGTGCGCCCCCGGTACTTGTGTTCCCGCCGGATCATCGACGCCCCCAGACTGAAATGTTTCGAGGATGCCGATCGAAGCTCGTCATCCCGCATGAACTTGTCAGTGCAGTCGAGCAGCTCAGTCAGCGCCATGGCGTCACTTTATTTATGACCCTGCTGGCGGCGTTCAAGGTGCTTCTGGCTCGGTATTCGGGTCAGGATGACATTGTCGTGGGTTCGCCTTCTGCGAATCGAAGCCGTGCCGAACTCAATCAGCTGATCGGCTTCTTTGTTAACAATCTTGTTCTGCGCACCGACCTCAGCGGCGATCCATCCTTCGCTACGCTGCTGGGAAGAATTCGTGAGGTCACCCTTCGCTCGTATGAATATCAGGATGTTCCTTTCGACAAACTTGTCCATGCCCTGAGCCCCGAGCGATCGCTGGACCATTCGCCTCTGTTTCAAGTCATGTTTATCCTGCAGAATTACCCCCTCGACGACTTGAATTTGCCGGGCGTCGTCACCACTCGGCTGGACCTCGAAGTCGACACTGCGCGCTTCGACCTTACCGTTGAGGTGTATCCTCGACACGGCGACCTGTGGGCATACTTCGATTACAATTCGGACCTCTACGAGGCAGAGACGATTGCACGGATCCAACAGCAGTATGTCGCAGTTCTCCGCGCAGTTTGTGCCGATCCAGATCAGAGCATCGGATCCATTCCACTCCTCTCTTCCTCCGAACGACACAAGTTACTCGTCGAGTGGAATCGAACCCAGGAAGAACTCCCCGAAATCTGCTTCCACCAGCAGTTTGAGGCCCACGCACGGGCCACCCCGGATCGCCTCGCCGTCATGGCCGGCCGAACATCGCTCACCTACAGAGAGTTGGAGCAACGTGCCAATCGCATCGCCCGCCATTTAAAAGCGCGGGGAGCTGGACCCGACAAGCTGGTGGCTCTTTGCCTGGAACGTTCTGCGGATCTGGTCGCAGCTATTCTCGCGGTGGCCAAAGCAGGCGCGGCGTATGTGCCTTTAGACCCGACCTACCCCGCAGCCAGAATTGCCAATATTTTCGAAGATGCACAGCCGCTTGTCGCATTGACGACGAGCAGCCTGCTGTCCGTGTTGCCCCCGCAGGGTGACCAGAAAAGCTTCGGTGTGATTTGCCTCGATACGCTCGATGAGCCTGACAACTTTGGAACAGTCGTCGCCTCGCATCAGGCGGACGCTGCTTCCGAGTCCGTTCGTCCGGACGACCTCGCGTATGTGATTTTCACTTCGGGATCGACCGGCAGACCCAAGGGCGTGCAAATTACCCATCGGGCTTTGGTGAATTTCCTTGAGAGCATGCGCAGGGAGCCCGGATATTCCGCGGACGATGTGTTGCTCGCGGTCACAACCATATCCTTCGATATCGCGGGACTTGAATTGTTGCTGCCGTTGTATACCGGCGCCACCGTCTGCGTTGCCCTCGAGCCGGGGGATCCGGCCAGCCTGCTCGCCGACCTGGAGCGTTATCGTCCCACGGTGATGCAGGCTACGCCGGCTACATGGAAGCTGCTGATTGCCGCCGGATGGAAAGGTGACCCGCACCTGAAGATTTTATGCGGCGGCGAAGCGATGGATACGGATCTGGCGCGGTCCCTGCTCGTTCGCTCGGAGTCCCTTTGGAACATGTATGGACCTACGGAAACTACTATCTGGTCCGCGGTGCTGCCGGTTGTGCACACGGGAGACGAGGCAATTCCCGTAGGCCGCCCCATCCAGAACACATCCTTCTATGTGCTCGATCCATCGGGCCAGCCTGTGCCGCAGGGCGCACCAGGAGAACTGTGGATCGGCGGTGAAGGTCTGGCTCGCGGATACCTCAACCGTCCTGACCTGACGGCCGAACGATTCGTCGCAATGTCATTTTCAGAACCGGAGGGGATACTCTCCGTGCGACTGTATCGCACCGGTGATCTGGTCCGCTACCGGCCCGACGGCACGCTGGACTTCCTCGGGCGAATGGACCATCAGGTAAAACTTCGCGGATTTCGTATTGAGTTGGGAGAAATTGAAAACGCGCTGCGAAACTGCCTTGGCGTCGCCGATGCGGTGACCATACTGCGCGACGATAACGGAGAAAAACGTCTGGTCTCGTATCTCCTTTTCGCCAATGGCGAACCTCCCGCCCTGGCCAGTGTGCGCGATCACCTGCGAACGGTTCTCCCCGGCTACATGATTCCGTCGGCTTTCGTCCCACTGCAGGAATTTCCACGATTGCCCAATGGAAAGCTAAACCGCGCTGCATTCCCCGCACCGCAACGATCGGTCGAGGCAGACAGTCTCGGTGTTGAGGCTCCCGTCACTTCGTTGCAGCAGACAATCGCGGAGGTATTTCGAAATGTACTCGACCTGGATCATGTGGGAGTAGACAATAATTTCTTCGATATTGGCGCACACTCCCTGCAGATCGTCAGGGTGCACGATGAACTGAACCGGCGAATTGACCCGAAGATCCCGTTAATTAGCTTCTTTCAGTATCCAACCATCCGATCGCTGGCAAACTTCATCGAACAACAAAGTCAAGCTGAAGCCTGCGGCGCGAAGCAGTAATACGGGAAAGATTTAGGGGCCATGGATATGAGAGACTCTGCAGTAACACATCATCAGAAGGGAATTGCGATCGTCGGTCTCGCTGGACGATTCCCGGGCGCGCCCACGGTCAAGGATTTTTGGCGGAATCTGACCGAAGGCGTGGAGGGAATTCATTTCGCTTCTGAAGCGGAGCTGGCTGCTGCCGGAATCGACGCTGACCTGGTCTCGCATCCAGATTTTGTTCCCGCCGCTGGAACAATTCATCAACCAGACCATTTCGACGCTTCCTTCTTCGGGTTCAGCGCGCGCGAAGCTGAAATCATCGATCCGCAGCAAAGGGTCTTTCTTGAGTGTGCCTGGGATGCACTGGAGGATGCAGGCTGCGATCCATCCTCGTACCCGGGTGCCATTGGTGTCTTCGCCGGTGCTGGCATGAATTCCTACGGAGTCGTCAATCTTTTCTCCAATCCTGAGGTGATCGAATCGGTTGGCGGCTATCAGGTCATGGTTGGCAATGATAAGGATTTTCTGTGCAGCCGAGTGGCCTACAAATTGAATCTGCGAGGTCCGGCAATCGGCGTCCAGACCGCTTGTTCCACCTCATTGGTCGCCGTGCAAATGGCATTCGAAAGCTTGCTTCGACGCGAGTGTGACATGGCGCTGGCCGGCGGCGTTTCCATTCCCATTCCGCAGAATTCTGGCTATCTCTATGTTCCCGGCATGATTCTCTCGCGGGATGGTCACTGCCGCGCCTTTGATGCCGCCGCTTCAGGAACTGTACCCAGCGGCGGGGCCGGCATCGCCGTATTGAAACGTCTCGACGATGCAATCGCAGATCGGGATCATATTTACGCCGTGATTCAAGGGGCGGCGGTGAACAACGACGGCTCCGCCAAAGTCGGCTATTCGGCTCCAAGCGTCGAGGGTCAAAGTGCGGTCATTCGAAAATCGATGCAGATGGCTGGATTTTCTCCGGAATCCATCGGGTACATCGAAGCGCATGGTACGGGCACGGAGGTGGGCGATCCCATAGAGATCGCAGCGCTGTCGAAGGTCTTTGAGTCGGCAGCAATGAAGTCCCACTCCTGTGCGCTGGGTTCGGTGAAGACGAACATCGGCCATCTGGATACAGCCGCCGGCATCGCCGGCTTCATCAAGACGGCATTGTCCGTCGAACACCGCACCATCCCCGCCACCCTCCATTTCACGCAGCCAAATCCTCTTATCGATTTCAAGAGAACTCCGTTCACCGTAAACAGATCGCTGATTTCTTACGACAAGCCAGGACCGTTTCGTGCTGGAGTCAGCTCATTTGGCATCGGAGGCACGAATGCTCACGTTTCCATCGAAGAGGCCCCCCCTGTCCAATCCGATCCTCTCAACGCATCGCAATTGATTGTTCTTTCCGCGAAAACAGGCTCCGCTCTCGACGCGCGGTGCACCCAATTACTTCAATTTCTGGAAGAAAATCCGTCAGCGAATCTCGCCGATGTCGCGTTCACCCTGCAGAAAGGACGTCAGTCCTTCCAACATCGCCGCGTCTTGGTGGCTCGGGATAACGCGGCCCTTAAAGCCGCGCTGGATGCATCCAGCTCACCGTCGCCGCGATCTCAAACATTGAAAACCGACAATGCGCCGGAGGAATCCGCAGCAATCGCCTTCCTTTTCCCAGGACAGGGCGCTCAATACGTGAACATGGGACTCGATCTATATCGCACAACCCCGATCTTTCGCGACTCAATCGACCGTTGCTGTGAACTTTTGAAGCCCCATCTCGGTCTCGATCTTAGAACTGTTCTATTTCCGGCCGAAGGCAACGAACAAGAGGCTGAGACGCGGTTGAACCAAACGGCCATCACGCAGCCGGCACTGTTTGTCATCGAATATGCGATGGCAACCCTTTTCACTCAATGCGGAATTCGCCCCAATGCGATGATAGGCCACAGCGTCGGAGAGTATGTCGCGGCATGTCTCGCCGGTGTATTCTCCCTGGAAGACGCTCTCGCGCTGATTGCAACCCGCGGACGGATGATCCAGGCGTTGCCCAGCGGAACCATGCTGGCGGTCAGTCTCTCTGAATCGGATCTTCTCCCCTTGCTTTCGCCCGAAACATCCATTGCGGCCATCAACTCACCGCTTCAAACCATCGCATCGGGTACGGCAGCGGCAATCGAAGCTCTGGAGACCAGACTGCGAGGCAAGAAGATTGATTGCAGACGCCTCCATACTTCCCATGCTTTTCATTCGCCCATGATGGACGGAATCCTGGAAGAGTTTGTTCGCCGTGTCGCTCAGGTGCAGTTGCATCCGCCGAACACCCCTTACTTGTCGAACGTAACCGGCACGTGGATTACCGAAAGCCAGGCCACCAACCCCGGCTATTGGGGATCGCATATACGGAGCACGGTCCAGTTCTCCAATTGCGTTCAGAAATTGATGAGCGACTCGGGCGCGATTCTGCTGGAAGTTGGGCCGGGCGAGACCTTGCTTTCATTGACGCGCCAGCATCTTGAGCCCCGCTCCACCTGGCCCATGATTCCTTCCATGCGTCCCCGCCAGGCTGTGCAGGACGACCGCGATACCTGGCTGACTGCCGTGGGGCGTCTCTGGCTTTTAAATGCGCGGCCGGACTGGGATGCACTGCACGCCGGTGAACGGCGCGTCCGAGTGTCGCTTCCCGGCTATCCGTTCGAACGGCAGCGTTACTGGGTCGAGCCGAAAAAAAACAGGGAAACGTCAACCACCGCGATGCCGCTCAAGCATTCAGACATCGCAGACTGGTTCTACGCTCCTTCCTGGATTCGAACCCTTCCCGAACCAATAAAGAAATCGCAAATCGATGCGGCCGCGACATGGCTGGTCCTAGCCCAGGACGGGACATTTTCCGACGCTCTCGCATCTTCACTCGGCTCCCATGGTCTTACCATTCGCGTACGCCCCGGAGAAAAGTTTCAACGCGTCTCTCCTGCGCTTTATGAGATCGATCCCGCGAACCGCGAAGACTATGCATCACTGCTCCAGGATATGGAAGTGAGCGGGCATCGCCCGGACCGAATTGTCCATGCATGGATGCCGCGCGCAAGCGGCACAGCCGACCTGCAGAGCGCTTTCGATTACGGCGTGTTCGCAGCTATGTTTCTGATTCAGGCGATTCAGGAGCAAAGCCCTGACAGGCAAGTCGACTTCAACGTTCTGTCCGATCGCGCCTACAGTGTCTTCGGAGAGAAGGTTTCGTCTCCCTCGGCCGCGGCCCTGAATGCGTTATGCGGCGTCATTCCAATCGAATGCCCGAACATCACATCAAGAGTCGTCGATCTTGATCTCGCATCCGATCTCGATTCGGCGATCCCCCAGCTCGTCCGAGAGCTAGTTTCTCCGCCGTCCAATGAAATCCTTGCCTATCGCGGATCGTCGCGGTGGGTGCAGCACTTTGAACCGGTAAAATTGGGTAAACCGTCACCAGACCATAGAACCGATCAGAGCCTCACTCTCAGAGCCGGTGGCACCTACCTCATCACCGGCGGATTGGGCGGCGTAGGTTTGGTTCTGGCTCAGCATCTGGCTCGGACTGCACAGGCACGCGTCATTCTTACCGCTCGCACCTCGCTACCGCCGGCTACGGATTGGAATGCGCTGTTGGAAGCAGCGGAAACGCCGGACGATCTCAAACATAAGCTTCAGGGTCTCCAGTCAATCGAGATCCTTGGAGGAAAGCCACTGGTTGCAACCGTGGACACCATCGATCTGGCTGCGATGCGGCAGCTCCTCGCCCGCATCCGGGCTGAGTATGGCCCGATTCACGGCATTATCCATGCCGCCGGTATTGCTGGAGCCGGTATGATGCAGACGAAATCACGCGACCAGGCACTCGCCGTTCTCTCTCCAAAGGTGCAGGGAACGGAATGGATTCGCGATTGTCTCACCGTGCCCGAGCTGGATTTTGTTTTGCTCTGTGCCTCCATTAGCGGCGTAATTCCGTCGGTTGGATTGTCTGACTATGGCGCAGCGAATGCCTACCTCGACGCATTTGCGACACAATACGACGATCATGGTGGCACGCGAGTCTTGTCGGTCGATTGGGATACGTGGCGAGAGGTCGGCATGGCGGTGAATACATCGCTGCCCGCTGCCTTCGCTCATCTTCGAGA
The DNA here is from genome assembly GCA_963756315.1 of uncultured Acidobacteriota bacterium. Taxonomy (GTDB): domain Bacteria; phylum Acidobacteriota; class Terriglobia; order Terriglobales; family Acidobacteriaceae; genus JAKAAZ01. The sequence continues at coordinate 127,419 of CAVWNI010000008.1, read as the reverse complement.
AGACAAGTTAAAACACGGAATCAGTTCCGCAGAAGCGGAGGAAGTGTTTGATCGCGTGTTAGCGTCTCCGATACCGCAGCTGCTTGTTTCAACCCGCGACTACGTTGCACTCCAGCGGCTCACGAAGAAGGCCATCGCAGATCTTCGAGATTCCATCCACACTCCGAACCTTCCTACCGCCATGAGCGTCCACGGCAGGCCAGACACCCTGGACGACTTTGCGCCGCCGGGAGACGAAATCGAAACCCTTATTGTCACCATATGGCAAGAACTTTTAGGAGTTGAGCCAATTGGTATTCACGACGATTTCTTCAAGCTCGGCGGCCACTCGCTCTTAGGAACACAAGTGCTGGCCCGCCTGCGCGAGCGCTTCAAGATCAATTTGTCGCTGCGAATCATCTTTGAAGCTGTTACCCCAGCAGAGTTGGCGCAACATATCCGACTCATGTCCTGGGCCTCCAGTTCGACCTCCTCCGCCCCCGCTCTGGAGCGCGAGGAGATCGAAATCTGAGCGGCCTGCTGCTGTTTCTTGTGTTTTTAGCATGGATCACGGTGTCCCCCAATGAGTAGGCCGTTAAATCAACTGCTCATCCAGCCACTTCAGCCAGGGCCAGGTCATCCGGTGCTGCGTACGACCAAGGCGTAGACGTATGCAGGAACTAACGACGATCCAATTCATTAACCTTCTTCGGCAACGCAATATCAATGTTCTGGCCAAGGATGGGCGGCTACAGATCAACGCGCCCGCTGGGGCGGTGGATGCGCAGTTGCGCGGAGAACTCACTCGCCGCAAAGCCGATCTCTTGTTGACTCTGCGCGAGGCCACCGCGGATCAAATACAAAGCCCACTGACCCCCGCCCCACCCACCGGAAAAATTCCCCAGACAGAAGCGCAGCAGGGACTATGGCTCATCGACTTTTTTGATCCCGGCTGCGTTGCCTACAACATTCCTGTCGCATATTTGGTGCCGGAACCTGTGGATCTGGCGGCGCTGCAGACCGCTGTCGACCAGCTGATTGCCCGGCATGACGCCTTGCGTATCTCTTTTTACGAGGAAGACGGTGACCTTTTTCAGGCTGTGGCCGGCGAGGCCCATACCACGGTGGAGTTTACGGATCTTTCCAACCTTCCCGAGATCAGCCGAGACCAGCGGCTCGGTACGTTGATCCGCGAGCAAGCGCGTCGCCCTTTCGACCTGTGCCAGGCGCCGCTAGTTCGGTTTTATTTGTTTCGTCTAACGGAGCAGCGGCACGTAGTATTCTTCAACATCCACCACATCATCGCCGATCGCAAGTCACTGATTGTCGTGTTTGACGAACTCGGCGCCCTCTATCAGGCGATCGTCCGAAAACAGACCGCCATCCTCCCCATCCTTCCGATTCAATTTGCAGATTATGCCGTGTGGGCGGCAAGCAATCTGGCCGAGGGTCGAATGCAAAACCAAGTCCTCTATTGGAAGGCGAAACTTGCGGCCCTGCCTCCATACCTGGATCTTTCTAACGGCCGTCCGTATCCTCAAAAGCGCACACCCTGGGGAGAAACCGCTGCCGTTGAGATCGATGCGCCCCTTCGAAATGCATTGATGAAAATTGCTCGACAGGCCGGCGCGACTATGTTCATGACGCTGCTGGCAGCATTCGCCGTTCTGCTCTATAAACAATCCGGGAAAGACGACTTTTGCATTGGCTCCCCAAGCACCCTGCGCAAGCATGTGGAGACAGAATCCGTCATCGGGTTATTCGTGAACATGCTCGTGTTCCGTTGTGATCTGGCCCGGGACCCAAGTTTCCTGGATGTCCTGCGACGCGTCCATACCACCGCCCTGGAAGCCTATGAGAACAGTGATGTGCCATTCCAGCAGCTGGTTCGCACCTTGAAACCTGACCCCAGATCTCAACGGTCTCCGTTTTTTCAAGTGATGTTTGGTTTCGACTCCGACGGTGCAGTCCAAGCCGGCAGCTTGATTCAAATCGACACAAAACCTGGCACTGCCAGGTTTGATTTGACCTTGCAACTAACTGAAAGCGCCAACGGTATTTCCGGCTCCTTTGAATATTGCACGGATTTGTTCGATGCACAGGGCATGGCAGAGCTCAGCAAACGATTCGTGACGCTGCTACACGAAATCTCTGCCCATCCAGACCGCCCCGTTTCCGCTCTGGCCCTTCCCGTCCCTGACCACGCACGCACAATCACCTAAACCCGAACCTCATGGCTCGAATGGATGCACGCGCGCAATTAAAGCGCTCACGCAATCTTCATTCGCATCGCTTCTCCCAAAGCCAGCACAACCAAGAACTAAATAAAGATGCGCTGACGGCCGATAACTCCGGTGTGGGCGCTTTTCCCGGATCGGGCGGCGCCCGGTTGCAGAGAGGCGAGCATGCCGAATTTCGAAACCCCAACAACGCCGTCCGGTAACCAGAATTGCCAGCGGACCGCCCTGAGTGTGGAGGCGCTGGCGAAATCGTTTCAGGATAACCTCTTTTTCGTGATGGGCAGATCCCTGGAACGAGCTACGGTGAATGACCTCTACATGGCGCTGGCGCATACGGTTCGAGATCGGCTGGTAGAACGCTGGATTTCGACCATCACGAATTACCAGGCGCAGGATGTGCGCGTGGTCTGCTATTTATCGGCGGAGTTTCTGACCGGGCCGCACTTGGCCAACAACCTGATCAATCTTGGAATCTATGACGAAGCCGACCAGGCGATGCGACAACTCGGTCTCGATTTGAACACCCTGGTGGAGCAGGAAGAAGAGCCCGGTCTGGGCAACGGAGGGCTGGGACGCCTGGCTGCCTGTTTCATGGATTCGCTCGCCACCCTGGACATTCCCGCCATCGGCTATGGCATCCGGTATGAGTACGGAATCTTCGATCAACAAATCCGCGACGGCTGGCAGGTTGAGACCACGGACAAATGGTTGCGTTTGGGCAACCCGTGGGCTCTCGAGCGCCCGGAGGATGCCTTTGAAGTGAAGCTCGGCGGTCGAACGGAAAGGTACAGTGATCCTCAGGGTCGCGTACGCGTCAACTGGATCCCACAGAAAGTCGTGCGAGGAATTCCGCACGACACCCCCATCCTTGGCTACAAGACGAATACCGCGAACACCATGCGACTCTGGTCGGCGCAGGCGGTCGAATCCTTTGATTTCGGGACGTTCAACAACGGCGATTTTCTCGGGGCCGTAGCCGATAAAGTGTCCTCCGAGAATATCTCCAAGATCCTCTATCCCAATGACGACGGCGTGCAGGGCAAAGAGCTTCGCCTGGCGCAGCAGTTCTTTTTTGTTTCCTGTTCTCTGCAGCACATTCTGCAAATTCAGCTAACGCAGAAGCGGCCGCTGGCCGAGCTGCACCGTAATTTCTCCATTCAGATGAACGACACGCATCCAGCGATTGCCGTGGCCGAGCTGATGCGTCTGCTGGTCGACGAAAACTCACTGGAGTGGGATGTTGCCTGGCACGTGACCCAGCATTGCCTCTCGTACACCAACCACACCCTCCTGCCCGAGGCCCTGGAACAGTGGCCACGAAGCCTGCTTGGCTCTCTGCTGCCGCGGCATATGGAAATCATCGATGAAATTAATCGTCGTCACTTGGAGGAGGTTCGCGCCAGGTTTCCCGGCGACGAGCCTCGCGCCCAGCGGCTGTCCCTCGTAAACGAGTGTGATGGCGGATTCGTCCGGATGGCGCATCTGGCTGCGCTCGGAAGCCATGCGATCAATGGCGTGGCTGAACTGCATACGGAGCTGTTGAAAAGCAACGTGCTGCGCGACTTTTATGAACTGACACCTGAGAAATTCAGCAATAAGACCAATGGCGTTACGCCGCGCCGTTGGATGGTGCTCAGCAATCCAGGCATGACGAAACTACTGACCTCGCGACTGGGTGCCGGATGGATTCGGGACCTGGATAAGTTGCGTCGACTGGAGCCGATGGTCGGAGATCCCCAGCTGGGCAGTGAGTGGCGAGCCATCCGCCAGCACAACAAACTGCAACTCTCCGCCTACATTCACGAGCGGTTGGGCATCGCGCTCGATCCCGAATCGATGTTCGACGTCCTGGTGAAGCGTCTGCATGAATATAAACGGCAGCATCTGCAGGTTCTCCATATCCTCACACTCTACAAGCGCATCCAGCACGACCCGCAGGCGGAGCTGGTTCCTCGTACATTTCTCTTTGGCGGAAAAGCTGCCCCGGGATACCGCATGGCGAAGCTGATCATCAAACTCATTCACTCTGTCGGTGAGGCCATCAATTCTGACCCCCTGGTCGGCGGCAGATTGAAAATTGTGTTCCTCCCCGACTACAGCGTGAAGCTAGGCCAACGGGTATATCCGGCTGCCGATCTCTCCGAACAAATCTCGCTGGCCGGAAAAGAAGCCTCCGGCACCGGCAACATGAAGTTTGCCATGAACGGCGCGGTCACCATTGGCACGCTCGACGGAGCCAATATAGAAATCCGCCAGGAAGTAGGCGCCGAGAACTTCTTCCTCTTTGGCCTGACTGCAGCAGAGGTACAGCAGCGCAAGTCAGAAGGCTACAATCCGCGCGCCTACTATGAGACCAATCCCCACCTCAAAGAAGCTCTCGATGCTCTGATCAGCGGAGAGTTTTCTCATGGCGACAAAAATCTTTTCGAGCCGCTTGTCCATTCGCTGTTGAGCGCCGACGACTATATGCTCTGTGCCGACTATCAGTCGTACATCGACTGTCAGGACCGGGTCAGCACGGCGTACCAGAACCAGGAGGAATGGACGAAAATGTCTATCCTGAATGTCGCCCGCGTCGGCAAGTTCTCCTCGGACCGATCGATTCGCGATTACTGCGCCGATATCTGGAAGACGTGGCCGGTGAAGATCCAGCTGTAAATCCGATTGGTTTGAATCCGCAAGCAGACCCTGGAGGGAAGGGAATTGATTCGGCGGGTTCGACGCTGCTCAGGTGTCTATCAGCATCGTCTGCTGCCCGGCGAAACACTCCTTGATTCCGCCGGGTTCGCATTGCGGACATTGCCGTTCTCTTTGAAGGTCTCGATCCGTTTCCGAATGCTACCATACGGGTATTGCGAAGGTATCGGCATCGCGGCCATCCTTTCGCGCCGACCGTTCCGCTACGGTCAAATCCGCAGTGGCCCCGTAGCTCAGGTGGATAGAGCGACGGTTTCCTAAACCGCAGGTCGGAAGTTCGAATCTTCCCGGGGTCACCACTCAGCTTGCCGATTTTTGACGAAGATACATTCCACTGAACGCTCGAACGGAATGGTCCGGATGAAACGGAATGTAGCAACCAAACTCCGGATTGTCCCAGCTATCCACCAACTCATAGCCCAGATCGTAAGCTGATGCCAGAAACTCTTCACGATTGGCGATGCGGTAAGGCGCCAGTGCCGGCCCCATATTATGCAGCGTGTAGAAGGTATCGCGCTCCGTGAACGGCAATTTGTTGATCAGCACGTGCGCCGGACACTTCGAGAGTTGTCGAAAAGATTCGCCGAACGTCGCTTCCGGAAACTGGAACGATCCGAATGTAAGAAAGAGAGGGAACTCCTGCGCGCCCTCAAAGGACGTCGTAAAGCTGAGCTGGTGCCTCGTGTCCTTTTCCTGCGCCAACTTTTCCCCGGCGCTGACCACTGCGGGCACATCGTAGATCGTCCATTGCAAATCGGACGGATAGTTTAGAAGTTTCTCAAAAGAATAATAGGAGATGCCCAGATACCCGCCAAAGTCAAAGACCCGCGGATTTTTCTCCAGCAGCTTCGCCATCCAGAAAAGCACCGGATAATCGCTCGAGCGGATCGAGCTTTTGTAGCCCAGGAACGTGGCCGAATCCGCGTTATCGTAGCTGTTGTTTCGGCCCGCAGGAATGGCCGCATTGGCCGCGGCGAAGGTGGGGTAGACACCGGAAAACAGACGTTCCCATTCCGCGACCCGCAGAAAATGCTCTTCGTATTCGAAGCGATGCCATTTCCGGATCAGCGGAATAGCAGCTTCGACCTTATCGACGAAGTTCTTGGCTGTGGGCGAGAGCAGCAATCCCTTGATGGCTTGTTTCATTCGACCTCTCACTCGATCAAGAGTATTCCAGTCATTGTATGCGACAAACCGATGGATCGAATCGCGTTCGACGAACGCCATCCATCCACAGCCTGCTCGCACCTGTTGTTACTTGGGCTGGAAATACGAGTCTACGGCGGCGTTCCCCGCTATTGAGCCATGTAGACCTGTAGCGCTGCTGTTGCAATGACTCCGCTGCTGGGCGTGGAGGCTTGCACGGTGATTCCGTCCGAAATGGGCACAGCGACGGTAGCATTGGCACATCCTGACAGGGTAGCCAGACTCACGAACAAAATAAACAAACAGATCCTGCCCCAGCCCAGGAAGGCAGATCGCCGCCTTGAGAAATATGGCAACAAAGCAGCGCCAAGCCCCAGCAAAAGCAGCAGCAGACGTAGGACTCGGTGTCCTTTTTTCCCGGGCAGCCCAACTCCACCGGTCGCCACGGTATTGGGATCAATGATGAGTGTGACTCTTTGAGCCGACTGCGCCTGCGCCGCAAACACTACACTGGATGAGCTGAATTGACAGGTCGCTCCTTGCATGAGTCCCGCGCAGGAGAGATTCACTGTCCCGGCAAATCCGTACTTTGGCGTCAGGGTCAGCACGGTCTGCCCGGTCTTGCCCGTAGAAATGGAGAGCATGGTTGGACTGGCCGTCATCGTTAGCGTGTCATTTGCAACCGATAGAGTTACAGAAGTCGACATCGACGGTTCAAAGTTGGCATCCCCTTGATACTCTGCTGTGATCGAGTCAACCCCGGGAGGCAGATTGTTTGTATTCAGGATGGCTTGCCCGTTCGCACTCAGCAATCCCTCCCCAATCTGCGCATTGCCGTTCAAGAACACAACCATACCGGTCGGCGTGCCCGTAGTCATGGAGGCAACAGTGGATGTGAGAATCACATTCTGTCCCAGTCGAGTTTGACCGGCCGAGGCCGACAAAAATACCTGGGAGTTGGCAGGCGTTACCATCAGGACGCCGGTGCCGCTGCTGCCCTGATCGTTGCCCTGAGCGGCAAACATTGCCGTCACGATATCGTTTCCAGCTGGGGCAGCCGGAACCGTCGCGGTCGCAATTCCCGTACCCCTCAAAGCCGATCCCGCCACTTCGACTCCGTTGATGGAAAATTCGACGTCTCCGTTGATAACCGACCCTGGGCCACTGGTGACATCCGCCGTTAGCAGCACGGGCGTTCCATAGATCGCCGTGGCGGGGCCGACTGTGACTGTCGTTGTCGTCGCCACCGTTGTATCCACAGTTCCATCGCCGGTCATGGGAACAACTTGCTGCGATGCCGCTGCATTCAACGAGTTGTCCGCGATCCACGCGTCTTCCGTCAGAGGCCCGGGCACCGTCGGTCGGAAGACGAATTGGAGATCGCACCAGCCGCCGGCAGCCAGGTTGCCGGTCGAACATTGTGCCGGATCAGCTCCCATCAGAAAGTCCATCGGAACCGGGGGCGCAAGGATTTGTGCGATAGCCAGCGGCTGGTTGCCGATGTTCGACAGCAAATCCGTCTGCGCCGCTGTCGTGACTCCTACGCTTTCGGCTCCAAAGCCCAACATCGGCGTGTCTAGCGATACCCGCCGCACCGTGTCATTGCCTGGGTCGGAAATGAGAACCTGGCCCAGGGAATCCACCGCAACTCCTGACGGAGCGGAAAGTGCGGCTTGATTCGCCGGTCCGCTATCGCCTGCATCACCCCTTAGTGCAGAGCCTGCCAGGGTGACGATGATTCCGCTCGCTGCATAAATCTTACGTACGCGAGCATTCCCGCTGTCTGCGACATACACGTCACCCGCTGCATCGACCGCGATCGCCGCCGGCTGATTTAACATCGCGCTCCCGGCAATGCTCCCGTCTCCAGCAAATCCGGCCACACCAGTGCCGGCCATGGTCGCAATCGATCCTGTGATCGGATCGACTGTGCGCACCACGTTATTTCCCGTGTCCGCAATATAAACTCGTCCGGCTGAGTCAACCGCTACTCCCCCTGGGCGCTGTAACTCAGCCTGCACCGCAATCCCGCGATCGCCGGTATATCCTGCCGCGCCATTTCCCGCCACGGTCACGATGATTCTGGAAGTCGCATACACGCGGCGGATCACATTGTTGCCGGTGTCCGCAATGAAAACATCCCCCACTGCATTCGCCGCAATTCCAGCCGGCGCGTTCAGCGTTGCGCTGGTGGCGATGCCGTGGTCGCCTGAGTACCCGGGTGCCCCGGTTCCCGCCAGGGTGGTGATGGATCCGGAGGCAAGGTCGACCTTGCGTACTAGATTCGCACCCGTCTCCGCAATGTACAGGTTCCCGCTCGCGTCCAGCGCCACCGAACTGGGCCCGTCGAGCGCCGCATCCACGGCAGGACCGCCGTCCGCCTGGGCCGGTGCCAACGCGCCGCCGCCCGCAACAATGGTCGGCGCGGCGCCCTTGAGATTCTGCAGGCTCCAGACCACGTTGCTTGCCGGATCACGCAACGTAAACGTTGCCTGCGGGATCCACAGCAATCTGCTCCGGTTGGCTCAGCGGCGTCCCGTTGTACATATCGGTGCTATAGAGAATTGTCTGAATAATCCCCGGCACCACCACAGCCTGCGGCCCCAGGCCAATCCCATGCAGTCCGAACGAGATCGCGGCGCTGTTTGCCGTCATCACTACGGCTCCTGTCCTCATACCCGGGTAGCCTGGCACAAATGTGACAGGCACGGTGCAAATCGAGCCGGGAGGGTTGACGGTCACGCCGTCTGCGCTGCAGCCCGTGACTGCACCCACCGTATATTCCTGCGGTTGAGTCGGTCCCTGCAATCCTTGTTGAGTTTCTAGTTGCGCCGGAGAAATCGTCGGAGCCGACAGAATTGTGGACTGGTTGAGCCCAAGATAAATGTTGTGGGTTTCTGGAGAATTGGTGGCAATCGCGGCAGCAGGGAAGCCGCGCCCCTGCGAAACTACCCGCAACACATTGTTTCCAGAATCCGCTACATACAGATCGCCTTCCGAATCGAGCGCCAGACCGTCCGGCGCGTCCACTTCGGCATCCGTTGCTAAGGCGCCATCTCCCTCGAATCCGGGTACGCCATTACCGGCGAGCGTCTTGATATTTCCGGAGTTATCGATCCAGCGGATTCGGCTGTTGTCTCGATCCGAAAAATAAATGTGTCCTGCCAGGTCGACAGCAATCCCGGTTGGAAAGCTTAATGTCGCCAGGGTGGCGAGTATGCTGTCGCCGTTGTAACCCGAGGAACCGGGAATTCCAGCCACGGTCGTGATGACTCCCGTCATGGCCGTCACTTTGCGAATCAGATTGTTCGACGAGTCGGCAATATAGAGATTGCCCGCGGCGTCCAGCGCAATTCCGGTTGGGTTGTTTAACTCCGACTGAGTGGCCTGAACATTGTCGCCGGTATAACCCGCAATGCCCGTGCCCGCTACGGTAGAGATGATGCCGGTGGCCGCAGAGACTTCGCGAACGCGATTGTTGCCCGCGTCGGCAATATAAAGATTGCCTGCGGCGTCGACAGCGATCGCAGTTGGGGCGCTCATCTCCGCCAGCGTCGCCGGCCCGCCATCTCCAATGCTGTTCGGATTGAAGCCGGTGGCATACGCCGTTCCGGCAACCGTGGTGATGATCCCAGTGGTTGCGCTGACAAATCGAACGATGTGGTTTCCCGTATCCGCAATGTAGAGGTTGCCGCTTCGATCCACCAGAACTCCGGCAGGTTCATTCAGCAACGAATCCGTGGCAGGACCCGAATCTCCGCTGTAGCCCAATTGACCGCTGGCAACGATGGTGGAGATTACGCCGGTTGCGGCATCCATTCGTTGAATCCTGTTGTTCATCGTGTCGGCAATATACAGGTTGCCGCCGCCGTCGACCGTAACGCCTTCCGGTTGATTCAAGTAGCCCAGCAGGGCAGGTCCAAGATCTCCAGAATTGCCGCTTGCGCCAGTGCTGGATCCCGCCACGCGATTAATCTGCAGCAAGACGGACACCGGTCCGGGCGCCGCCCACGCGGGTGTTGAAAAAAATATGCCTGCGACCGCAGCCAGTACGAAAGAACTTCTTAGCAGAGATTGGGAGTGACGTTGCTGGAGCAATGGGGGCCTCGCGCAGTCCAACTACAAAACCTGCACCCGGTAGTTTCAACGGCATCGCCCACCATGACTACAGAGAACCGCAAGACATTTGGCCGAAGCCGTTCAAATTGGCACGGAGCGTGCGGCAGTCTCGAAACGGAACCCATGACCAAGGCTAAGTTGATCTTTGAGTATGTCCGATAACATGTATTCTGTAATGTACAAAACCGCCGCACCCGACCTTTCCCCTTGACCTTTACCTTTTGGGCCTTTTCCACTGAAACTGCTAGGCTTGGGTACAGATCCTTCCTCCTCGAAATATGTCTCAATTCCCCATTGCCGAGTCGTTACTCACCCGAGCCGTCCAGGAACACGTGTTTCCCGGAGCCTCCTTCGGGGTCCTTCAAGGGGGTCGGCGACTCGCCCAGGGATCGGTCGGCGGATTCACCTATGACCCAGACTCGCCCCGCGTCCTACCGACCACCATCTTTGACCTGGCAAGCGTCAGCAAAGCGATCGCTACCACCTCCATGGCGATGCTGTTATGGGAGCGCGGCCACCTGGATTTGGACGAGCCGGTGGGCGCACGGCTGCCGAAGTTTCTGCGTTCCTCACTGGACGCAGCGGATCCGGATCCTCGCCGGCGACAAATCACGACGCGAATGCTGCTGTCCCATTGTTCGGGTCTCCCCGCGTACGCGCCGCTCTACCAACATTGCCACAGCGTATCCGACCTCCTCGATGCCTGCCTTACGATGCCGCTGGAATCACCGCCTGGAACTCGCGCTGTCTACTCCGACATCGGCTTCATCGTTCTGGGACATCTGCTGGAGACTCTGGCCGGAGAGCGTCTCGATAGCTTTTGCCGACGTGAAGTGTTTGCTCCTCTGGGGATGGACTCGACCGTGTATCGCCCCTCTACGGAACTGAAACCGTCCATTCCGCCGACCTCTACCGGCGACAGCTTCCGGCCTCGCGTACTTCAGGGCGAGGTCCATGACAACAACTGCTGGGTACTTGACGGAGTCAGCGGCCATGCCGGAGTTTTCTCCAATGTGCCCGACATATTGTCTCTGGCCGGTTGTTTGTTGCGCCGCGATGGCACTCTGTTTCGCCCCGAAACGATTTCGCTCTTCATCACCCGGCGTCAGCCACCCCCGCAGAGCGACTGGGCACTGGGTTGGGATACGCCCAGCGTTTCGTCTTCTTCGGGGAATTTTTTTAGCGCCCATTCGATCGGCCATCTCGGCTATACAGGAACTTCCCTGTGGATCGATTTTGAAAAAGATTTGGCCGTGGTGCTGCTCACGAACCGAACATATCCGGCAGTGGGCACCGATATCGCATCCAAACAGATTCAGATGGTGAGGCCCCGCTTCCATAATGCGCTGATGTCGGAACTCGGATGGGATGTACCCACCAGGATTCCGCCACGAACACATCACGAATCGCCGCTGGATTGAGGCCATCCGAGGCGATACAATCAAAGCAGAACGTCCCGCCTGAGGTGGTTTTGAAGCTTATGGGAAATGGAACCGGTTCGATCGAGACGCAAACCACACGCGCAGAAAGTAACGGTAGAGGTACGGTTACACATCTAGAAACGCTCATCACGGAAAGTGCGAATCAGGCATCCCAGGGTTTTGACACCAAATCCGCCCTCGATATCGCCCGCATTATCAACCACGAGGACGCGAAGATTGCCGCGGCTGTCAGGAGATCTTTGCCCGAGATTGCCGTAGTCATCGACAATGTGGCCCGTTGTTTGCGCGACGGTGGCCGTCTGATTTATGTGGGGGCCGGCTCCAGTGGTCGCATCGCAGCCCTCGACGCATCCGAAATTCCTCCCACCTATTCGACCTTGCCCCAGACCGTCCAGTACATCATGGCCGGAGGACCCAAAGCCTTGGCGTCGTCCATGGAAGCCAATGAAGATTCTCGCGAACTCGGCCAGCGCGATATTGCACGCCGCCGCCCCACCCGCAAGGATATAGTCATCGGTGTTTCGGCCAGCGGGCGCACCCCATACGTCGTGGCCGCCCTGGAGTACGCCCATGGCCGTGGATCCAAAACCGCCGCCGTCACCTGCAACTACAACTCAGAACTGAGTGGTGTCGCCGACGTGACCATTGTTGCGGAAGTCGGCCCCGAAGTCGTCCTTGGTTCCACCCGCATGAAGGCCGGCACCGCGCAAAAAATGATTCTTAACATGATCACCACGGCCGCCATGACCCGTCTTGGCTATGTATACGAAAACCTGATGGTGAACGTGCATATGAAGAATGCCAAGCTGGTCGAACGCGGCATTCGCATCCTCACCCAGTCCTGCAACGTCGACCAGGAGACGGCGGTTCGGACCATCAAGGCGTCCGGGAAAAGTGTCCCCGTTGCTCTGGTCATGTTGAAAGCCAACGTCGATAAGCAGGAAGCCGTACGCAGGCTTGCGAAATCCGACGGGAACGTGCGCCGCGCAATTGAGGACACGACTCTGGATCTGTAGTGGCTCGTTCCAAAGAACACGCTGCTGACATTCTTCATCGCGAAATCATCAAGTCACACGGCATGGATATGTCTCTCGATGGATAAGTTCGTAATCCGCGGTGGAACCCCGCTGCAAGGCACGCTCCGTATCAGCGGAGCGAAAAACTCCGCGCTTCCCTGCATGGCAGCCGCCATCCTGACGGAGGATGAAGTGACGCTCGAAAACATTCCCGACGTGCGCGACATTGAAACTGAGCGGAAGTTGCTGGTCTCCATGGGCGCCGAGGTCGAGCTCGGCTATGGTCGCGCACATCACCGCACCCGCATTCGCTGCGCATTGCTGTCGGACCCGGTAGCAAAATACGAAATCGTCAAGACCATGCGAGCCTCCTCGCTGGTTCTGGGTCCGCTGATTGCCCGCACCGGAATGGCCCGTGTCGCTATGCCCGGCGGCTGCGCCATCGGCGGCCGCCCTATCGATCTGCACATCAAGGCCCTGCAGGCCATGGGTGCAGAGATTAGCCAGGAACATGGTTATCTGGAAGCGCGCGCGACACGACTGCGCGGAGCGCACATCGTCTTCGAAAAAATTACCGTCACCGGCACGGAAGACATCCTGATGGCTGCAGTATTGGCGGATGGTGAAACCTGGATGGAAAATTGCGCGCGCGAACCGGAAGTCATTGACCTGGCAAAATTGCTGATCGCGATGGGCGCGCAGATTGAAGGTGCAGGCTCAGCCACAATTCGCGTTCGCGGCGTACAGAAACTGCACGGCGCCAAACATCGCATCCATCCCGACCGCATCGAGATCGGAACATTTCTCGTCGCCGGCGCTATCACCGGAGGAGACCTCACATTGACGAGCTGCAATCCCAGTCACCTCTCCGCCGTCATCGAGAAGTTGAGAGAAACTGGCGTGCAGTGCGATCTGGGCGCGGACTCCATCCGTGTCCGCGCTCCTGGCTCCCTGCGCTCCGCCAATATTTCGACAGAAGAGTATCCCGGCTTCCCTACCGACATGCAGGCGCAGTTTATGGCCCTGGCCACTCAGGCGGTAGGTACTTCGCTGGTGACGGAAAACATTTTCGAGAACCGCTTTATGCATGTGCAGGAATTGATTCGCATGGGCGCTCACATTCGCGTCGACGGCCGCACCGCCGCCGTGCTCGGCAAGTCCCCGTTATCAGCAGCCGCTGTGATGGCATCAGACCTGCGTGCGTCGGCATCCCTGGTATTGGCAGCACTGGTAGCTGAGGGAGAGACCATCATCGACCGCGTCTACCACATCGACCGCGGCTATGAGCGCATCGAAGAAAAGCTGCGCGGCGTTGGAGCAAAGATCCGCCGCATCGGCAACGTTTTCCGTCAGAGCGAAGAGCCGGCTGCACAAGTGACTGCATAGTCGGCGGTCTTCTATTGTTAGTTTCAAACCTGGGCGAGTTTCTGAACCTGCCTTTCGATGCGATGCGAAACTTCCTGGCTCCTTTCCGATTCGGTCGGCACGCACTGCGCGGACACTGGTTCCGTCCCTGGCGCAGCCCCTATCTTCGCTGGCGAATAGAAACGTATTCCGGCATCCCTGCCGGAACTATCGATCGCCGCATATTCTGGAAGTTTCTCTTCGCGGAAAAAACACGTCTGCTGCAGTTTTTGCTGTGGACCGCGAAATTGGAATCCTATAAGAAGAATTGAGAGAGCTCGCGTGATTCGCTACGGCATTTTAGGATTTGGTCTTCACGGGGAGAAGCGTCTCGCACCCGCATTTGTCGACGCAAAGTCGAGCCGGCTTGCCGGCATCTGGCGCAGAAATCCTGAAAAAGCACAGGCCAATGCGAGCAAATATGGCATCGAACACGTATTTTCCTCAGCGGAGGATTTATGCGCGTCGCCCTCGATTGATGCCGTCTTCGTCACCTCGCCGGACGCATTTCACATGCGCGATGCCCTGCTCGCTTTCGATCACAGCAAGCCCGTGTTGTGCGAAAAGCCTCTGGCCATGAACGTCGCGGAAGTCGAACGGATGCTGGCCGCCTCAGAAAAGGCGGGCGTGCTGTTCGGAGTAGCCCAGCCGTTTCGTTACAATTCCAGCGTCTGCCTGATCCGCGATTGGGTGAACGCCGGCAGAGTTGGGAAGCCGGTCTTCGCCACCGCATTTTTCTGCAACCAGAGCGGACAAAGCCTTCGTGCGTGGATTCACGATCCTACCGTCGCCTGCGGCGGAGTCATCGGAGACGTTGGCATTCATTGCCTGGATGCGTTACGTTTCGTCCTCGGAGACGAGGTGGCCGCGGTCACGACGTTCGCTCATCGCGATGCTCCGTCCCCCTCTGTGGAGACAATCGCGACGATCGCGCTTGACTTCCGCCAGGGAACCATCGCCTCTGTAATGGTCAGTTCTCGCGTGGCGTATCGGACGCTGCTCGAAGTGGTGGGAGAAAGCGGGGTCATCCGCTGTGAAAATTGTTTTTCCACCCTCGCTCCAGTGGACGTTCAGCTCTTACTGAGCGGCAACGTGATGGAAAGCCGGCAGGTCAACAACGCGGATGCATTCACCCGGATGCTTGACGCTTTCAGTGCTGCCCTCGAAGGCCACGCGGCGTATGGGGCGACCGGCAAAGATGGGTTAAGAAATCAGCGCGTCCTCGACGCTGCCTATACCAGTTGGCAGTCCGGACGAAAAGAAATCATCGTGGACTCTTAGATCGACGCGGGATGTTCATCGATCAAGACGGAGCGCGATCTCCTCGTCGTCAGCGCGTTTCGCACGCATCACGAAGACGATGCTTCCCAGCACCACCGCAGCGCCCGCGATCATCGTCCACGGTACCGGCTCCAGCATGAACAACGCCCCTTCCGCCACTGCCAGAACGGGCACGACCAATTGCAGGCTGGTCAGTTGATAGGCCTCAATCTGTTTCAATAGCCAGTAGTAAACAGTGAAGCTGAGCGCACTCGCAAACACACTAAGAAAAACCAGCGCGACGATGGCGGCTGTACTCCATGTCGAAGTCCGTCCGCGTTCGAAGACCAGGCTCGCCAGCGCCAGCCAGATCCCTCCCAGAAAAAACTGGATCGATGTGCCGACAAAAGGATCGACCCCTGCGAGCGCTTCCTTGGCGTACACAGAGGAAGCCGCATAAAGCAAAACCGCCAGCAGCACAGCCATCGCTCCCAATGCCTGCCATAGGGAGGTTGAGATGGCGCCGGACATGACCAAACCCAAACCGCCTAATCCCACAATCATCGCCTGCCATGCCGTTCGCGGCACGCTGCGGCCAGCCATCCACGGGGTCAGAAACGCCGTCATCAGAGGCATGGCGCCGAAGATCAACGCAGTCAGGCCGGAAGAAAGGCGCTGCTCCGACCAGAATGTAAGCGCCGACGGAACGGCAATCATAGTCAGACTCAATAGCATCGCGGCTCGCAGTCCACGGCCCGTGGGCCACGGCAGCCGTTTCCATTGAATGATCGGCAAAAGTATGACGGAAGCCAACAGAAATCGCAGCGATGCGCTGTGCATCGGCGGAACCAGGACCACCAGCACGCGGATCGCCATCCACGTGCTGCCCCAGATAACGGACAACGCGACCATGGCGAGAATGATGCGGAATCTCATGGGCAATGGATGGTACGGATGCGAAGCTGGAAAGAATCCCTGGAACGAAAAAAGCGGGCTGCGTTGAACACAGCCCGCTTCCCTGCTGAAACCCTACGAGCGTCGACCGCCACCACCGCCGGGCCGACCACCACCCCCGCCAGGACGACGGCGACGGCGATTGTTGTTGCCGCCACCAGGACCACGTCCGCCCGGTGAAGAACTCGGTGGGCGCGCCCCATCGGCACGATTAAAGTTAGGAGCGTCGCTCGATGTCTCGCCGCCTTCATCGTTAAAGTCGTCGCCACTTTCCAGCACGATGGTACTGCCGTTCGACGCCGGTTGACGTTCGCCAGCCGCAGCCATATCCGGCACATGCCCGCCGCCCGCGTTCGGATCCGGCAGGCCCAGCTTAATCCGCTGCTCCTTCAAGATCGCTTTGCGCGACAGCTTGATGCGGTTGCCTTCGATACCCAACACCTTGACCAGCACCTGGTCGCCGTCGTTCAACTCGTCCGTCACTTCATGAACGCGATGTTCGGCAATCTCGCTGATATGCAGCAAGCCGTCAGTGCCGGGGAAGATTTCGACGAACGCGCCGAACTCTGCCAGCCGGACAACCTTGCCCAGGTAAGTCTTGCCAACCTCGGGCACCGCCGTTAGATTGCTGATGGTCTCAATTGCGCGTCGCAGCCCATCGGCATCCGACGACGCCACATTCACCTTGCCGGTGTCATCGACATCAATCTTGACGCCGGTCGCTTCCACAATGCCGCGAATCGTTTTGCCGCCCGGCCCAATCAGATCGCGAATCTTATCCACCGGAATCTGCAGCGTGTGGATGCGCGGAGCAAACTCGGACTTCTCCGTCTTCGCCTCGCCCAGCACGGCATCCATTTTGTCCAGCAGGAAAATGCGGCCGGCACGAGCCTGCGCCAATGCTTCCCGCATGATCTGCCCGGTCACTCCTGCAATTTTGATGTCCATCTGCAGCGCAGTAATTCCGTTGCGCGTCCCGGCCACCTTAAAGTCCATGTCGCCGTAGTGATCTTCTGCCCCGGCAATGTCAGTCAGAATGGCGTAATTGTCGCCTTCCTTCACCAGACCCATGGCAATTCCAGCCACGGAAGATTTCAGCGGGATACCAGCATGCATCAGCGCCAGACTCGCGCCGCAGACGCTGGCCATCGAGGATGATCCGTTGGATTCCAGAATGTCCGACACAATCCGCACCGTATATGGTGATTCGGCCTCACTCGGAAGAACAGCGGAAATCGCTCGCTCCGCCAAGGCTCCATGACCCACTTCACGACGACCTACGCCAGTCATACGTCCAACCTCTCCAACGGAAAACGGAGGAAAGTTATAGTGAAGCATGAACCTTTTTCTTTGCTCCCCTTCGAAGCTCTCCAGGCGTTGGGAGTCATCGATCGTCCCTAGCGTTGCGGTAACCAGCGCCTGGGTCTCGCCGCGGGTAAATAGCGCCGAGCCGTGGACGCGAGGCAGCACGCCAATCTCAATCGAAATCTCGCGAATCTCGTCGAACTGACGACGATCCGGACGAACGCGGTCCTTGGTAACCTGATCGCGGAAGATGTTCTCGCGCAGCGACTCGTAATACTTTGAGAGCTTCGCCGGCGCGGTCGGATCGTCCGCCGGAAGCCCAGCCTTCAACTCATCCTTGATTGCCTTGACCAGCGCGTAGCTTTCGAACTTGGGGTGCTTGTGGGTGTCAAGCGCATCCTTCAGGCGATCGCCTACTTTGGCGTACAACTCGTCGTAATAGGCCTGGTCGAATTCGACCGGCTTCACTTCGCGCTTCGGCTTACCAGCCTTGCCAACCAGTTCCGTTATGCCCGCGCAGATCTTCTTGATCTCGGTGTGGGCAAATTCAATGGCATCGACGATGGAATCTTCGCTGACCTGCTTGGCGCCAGACTCAATCATCACGATGCCGTCCGGCGTACCGACCACGGTAATGCTCATATCCCCCGCACGGAGTTCGGCGTAGGAAGGATTGATGATGAACTGTCCATCGACTCGGCCGACACGTACGGCGCCCACCGGGCCGCCAAACGGAATGTCAGACAACGACAGCGCACAGCCCGCAGCGTTGATGCCGATGATGTCTGGGTCGTTTTCCTTGTCCGCGGAAAAGACCAGCGCGATCACCTGGGTCTCATTGCGGAAGCCTTCTGGAAACAGGGGTCGGATGGGACGGTCAATCTGGCGGCAGGTAAGAATTTCACGCTCGCTGGGTCTGCCTTCGCGCTTGATGAATCCACCGGGGATCCGTCCGCCGGCGTACGCGTATTCACGATAATCAACCGTGAGCGGGAAGAAATCGACGCCCTCTCTGGGGTCCGGTGAGGCCACTGCGGTGGCCAGAACTACTGTGTCGCCCAGGGTCGCCAGTACGGCTCCTGAAGCCTGCTTGGCCATTCGGCCAGTCTCAAAGGTAAGACGCTTGCCGCCGGCTAGTTCGACGGTCACTTCATGTTTCATAAATTCCTCAAATCTTCTTGTGTAGGGGCGTGGGTGCAGATAGGCGGGAACGTGGGGAAGTTGGCAGGCGGCGATGGTGGGAGAAATGATGTGTACGCGGAAGCAGCCCAACAGAGCCAGTTCTCTCCCGCGTAAATGCCGCAGTGCTTGGGTTCAACCACGTTCGCAATCCTGATATCTGCGAAACGTCGCTGCCGCTTACTTGCGGATGCCCAGTTTGCCAATGACTTCCCGGTAGCGATCTGTATCGTGTGTCTTCAAGTAATCCAGCAGACGGCGACGATTGCTCACCATCATCAACAAGCCACGACGTGATGCGTGGTCCTTATCATGGGCCTTGAAGTGCTCCGTCAACTCGGTGATGCGCTCGCTCAAAATCGCGATCTGCACTTCTGGGCTTCCGGTGTCGCTTGCATGGGTACGAAAGCGCTCAATTACGTCGGTTTTTTTTGCAGGTGCCAGCACAGTGTGGCTACTCCCTCTTCATTGTCGATTACACTGCATAAGTGTCTACTTAAGAATAACATGCTTTGTCGATAACTGACATCCAATCCTGATGGATTGTCATCCCGCGGCAACCACCGAAAGTCTGGCGATGACCACTCAATCTCTCATCACGCTGACCACAGATTTTGGCCTCGCCGACCCCTTCGTCGGCGTCATGAAAGGCGTGATCGCGTCCATCTGCCCCCGAGCCCGGGTCGTCGATATCACCCATGGAGTCAAGGCCTTCGACTTGCTGGATGGAGCCCTGGCCGTCTGGCAGGCCTGGCGTTACTTCCCTGCCGAAACAGTCCATGTCATCGTCGTTGACCCAGGGGTGGGCTCAAATCGCCAGCCCGTTCTCTCGCGCATGGCAGACGCCTGGTTCATCGCGCCCGATAACGGCGTGCTCACATGGGTTGAGCGGGAGGCGCACCGCCGCGCAGCCAGCGTTCGGCACCGGTCCATCGAAAATCCCCAATACATGCTTCCGGCCCAAAGCAACACATTTCACGGTCGCGACATTTTCGCGCCTGCGGCCGCCCATCTCGCCGCTCAGATCGAACGAGGCAACGTACAGCCGGAAACCTTCGGTCCCGAGATCGAGAGCCTGATTCAACTGCCCATACCGGAGCCCATCCATCACTCCGATGGTTCCATCGAAGGCGTCATCCTGAAAAGCGACCGATTTGGCAATCTGCTGACGAACTTGGCAGCCGCTGACTTGCCCGAAGACCTTGCAAACTTCTCGCTTGAAGTGGGGAATCTGCGTATCGCCCGCTTCTGCCGCTACTTTGCAGAGGCTCCCAAGGGCGAATTGTTTGCCATCGTCGGCAGCTCAGGTCTGATGGAAATTGCCATCAACTGCGGCTCCGCGGAGCAGCAGACTGGGATCGTCGCACGATCGAAATTTCGCCTGGCCTAGCGGCGCTCCACCAACATTTGCTCGGTGACCAGCTGCGTCATGTCGCGCTTTTCTAAGCCATGCTCGCGCTTGTTGAACTCATCCACCTTGCTCGACCAGTTCATGGAGCAGAACTTCGGTCCGCACATGGAGCAGAACGCCGCTTCTTTGTAATATTCATCCGGCAGCGTTTCATCGTGCATCGAGCGCGCTGTCTCCGGATCGAGCGACAGCGCAAACTGCTTGTCCCAGTCGAAGGTGTACCGAGCGTGGCTGATGGCGTCATCACGATCCCGAGCGCCAGGGCGATGCCGGGCAACGTCCGCGGCATGCGCGGCAATCTTGTAGGCAATGATGCCGTCCTTCACATCTTTTTCGTTCGGCAGGCCCAAATGTTCCTTCGGTGTCACGTAGCACAGCATGGCCGCGCCGTACCAGCCGATCATGGCTGCGCCAATGGCGCTGGTGATGTGGTCATAGCCGGGTGCAATGTCCGTAACCAGCGGCCCCAGCGTGTAGAACGGAGCAGCATGGCATAGCTCCACTTCCTTCTCCACCTGTTCCTTGATCTTGTCCAGCTGTACGTGGCCCGGTCCTTCAATCATGGTCTGGACATCAGACTTCCACGCGACCGTGGTCAGCTCGCCAAGTGTCTTCAGTTCGGCAAACTGCGCTTCATCGCTTGCATCGGCCAGGCAACCAGGCCGCAGCCCGTCCCCAAGTGAAAAACTGACATCGTGCTTCGCCATCACCTTCACGATGCGATCAAAATGTTCATAGAGGAAATTCTGTCTGTGATGGTGCGTCATCCATTGCGCCAGAATCGCTCCGCCGCGGCTGACAATCCCGGTGATGCGTTTGGCAACCATGGGTACATATTGAATCAAGACGCCTGCGTGGACTGTGAAGTAGTCCACCCCCTGCTCGGCCTGCTCTTCAATCACTTCCAGATAGACATCAATGTTCAGGTCTTCCAACCTCTTCACCCGGCTCAGCGCCTCATAAATCGGCACCGTCCCGATCGGCACCGGGGAGTGCCGCAGGATCGCCTGGCGAATTGTCGGAATGTCCCCGCCGGTTGAAAGATCCATCACCGTATCCGCGCCGAAATGCACGGAGGTGTGAAGCTTCCGCAGTTCTTCGTCGATGTTCGAGGTGATGGCGGAGTTGCCGATATTGGCGTTGATCTTGCATTTCGAGGCTACGCCAATCGCCATCGGCTCCAGCTCTGGATGGTTCACATTGGCGGGAATAATCATGCGTCCGGCAGCTACCTCGTCGCGAATCAGTTCCGCGGGCAGCTTTTCAATCTGCGCAACATAGGCCATCTCTTCGGTGATTTTCCCCTGCCGCGCAAAATGCATCTGCGACATGTTCCAGTCACCCGTGCGCGCTGCTTCTTCGCGCCGCCGCACAATCCATTCTGCACGACCTGTGGGGACTTTTAGAGTGGGATTCTTCGCCGTAGGATCGAGATGATTGCCATTGCTGTTCATGTTTTCGTGTGCTCCCAGCGCGATGTTCCCTCGCAACGAACGCATCGCTTCAATAGGTTGGATTATACCCTGACCAAGTGCCGCCTCTCGTGCACCTGAAATCACGGTTTGCATATCATCCACGTGCTTTCGCACGCGCTATTCGGCTTGTCGGCGACCCACCTCCCTTCCCCATGGGGCTGCTCCCGCCACCCGCTTCGTTTGTCAGCCGATTCGAACCATAATAAACTTTGCGTGAGGCGTGATCGGAACCCTGCAACTGGAAATTTGAAGTCGCCCACCTGTGGCCGCTTGCGCATCTACATGATTTGATGGAAAACGCCGGGAGCGTACTATGCAAAAAAACAACGCTGGCCTTCGCATAGCCATTGCGACCGTAATCATCCTTGGGACGATTCTTTATCTGACCGTTACCGGCATCGAGTCCAACAAAAGTTACTACGTCACCATCCAGGAATTGCAAACCATGGGCAACCACGCCTATACGCGGCACCTGCGCGTCGCTGGCAACGTCCAGCCCGGTTCAATTGAACGCGACGGCGCCCACCTGCAATTCGTGCTCACGGAGCAGGGACGCCAGTTGCGAGTAAACTATGCCGGCGGTGATCCACCCCCCGACACCTTCAAGGGCAATGCCCAGGCGCTTGCAGTCGGAATGTATGGCCGCGATGGCGTCTTCCACGCCACTCAGATCCAGGCGAAATGCGCATCCAAGTATGCCCCCGCGGCGCCCAAGACCCAGGCAAAACAATCCGTTCCCATGGCGCAAAAAGGATAGAGTGAATCTCTTCGCGCTGAATCTGCACGTGCAGATCCTGTAATCGCGACACCATGAGCATCTCGCCAAATCGGCTTGCCCTGAGACCTCCTCCTCAATGCCGCCGGTAGAAAATCCCTCCTGACCCCTCTCCCAACTCGAAGCACATTCCGTATACTCCAACTTGTGCACCCAGCCACCCACGCAATCGAGGTTCGCGAACTGTCCAAACTGTATGGCAGCTTCGCCGCCCTGCGAAAAGTGACAGCCAATTTTCTTACCGGCCATAGCTACGTCATCCTGGGTCCGAATGGAGCCGGAAAATCCACGCTGTTGCGCAATCTCGCCGGCCTCACTCGACCCAGCTTCGGCACGCTCAGCTTACTCGGCACCATGGAGATCGGCGCCGTCCGCAGCCGCATCGGCTATCTCGGTCACGACTCCATGTTGTACGACGAGCTGACAGCTTTGGAAAACCTGCGCTACAGCGCCCGTCTCTACCAGCAGGAAACGATCGCGGCCGGCCGATGGACGCCGGAACAATCGCTTGAAGTCGTAGGGCTGGACCCCGGATTGGATCGCCCCGTTGGCAAGTTTTCCCAGGGTATGCGTCAGCGTGCATCTCTGGCGCGGGTCTTGATGGCCAGGCCGGAGTTGCTGTTGCTCGACGAGCCCTTCTCCAACGTCGATCTTGCCAGCAGCGCGCAAATGCTGCATGTGCTGAATCAAATGCGCGCCGCGGGAAATACAATCCTGCTGACAACGCACCAGCCGGATCTCGCTCGTCCCATCGCCGACTGCTTCTGCACCATGCAGGCTGGCCAGATTGTCAGCATGGAATACTTTGAGCGCACAGATCCGGGTGCCGCATTTCCTTCCCTGGAGGAACCCAGCGCATGAAAACCAACGCCTGCCGCCTCCTCGACGCTCTGGGAATTCATTATGAAACACGGGAATATGCAGTCGACCTCGACGATCTCTCAGGTCAGACAGTAGCTAGAAAGATTGGCCTGCCTGCCAGCCAGGTGTTCAAGACTCTTTTGTGCCGCGTCGATCATGACGCCACCGTATTCGCGGTCCTGTCCGTGGCCGACGAACTAGACTTCAGGAAGTTGGCCGCCGCCGCCAACGGTCGCCGCGCTGAACTGATGCCGATCAAAGATGTCCAGCCCTTGACCGGCTATATTCGGGGCGGAGTCACGGTGTTTGGCAGCAAGAAACCGTTTCCAGTATTCGCGGACGAATCCATTGAGTTGTTCGATGTCATCTCTGTTTCGGCCGGCACCCGCGGATTGCAAATTCTCCTTGCCCCCACCGATTACGTCCGCGCCGCGGAAGCAGTGCTCGTCGACCTGACGCGCCCGCAAGCCAACGCTCATCATGGAGCCGCCAGTTGAATTACGCGCGCATTGTCTGGGCCCACCTCGGGAAAGATCTGCGCCTGGAATGGCGATCCAAGGATGCGATCAACGGAATGCTTTTTTTCTCCCTGCTGGTCGTGGTGTTGTTCAGTTTCGCCTTCGATCCCACCATGGCCGTTTCGCGCCAGATTGCCGGAGGCATTTTGTGGGTGGCTCTCCTGTTTGCCTCTACCACCGCCCTCAACCAGACCTGGACCCGCGAACTGCGTCATCAAGTGCTCGATGCGCAACGGATGGCTCCCAGCCCCGCCAGCGCGCTGTTCCTCGCCAAGGTGCTCGCCAACTTTCTCTTCGTCACTATGATTCAGGTGGTACTGGCCCCGCTGTTTATCATCTTCTACAACCTGCACGCCCTGGGTCAGGGATGGCTGATGGCATTGGTGTTGCCTCTGGGCACGCTGGCGCTGGTGGTGAATGGAACCTTTTTCGCCGCGCTTTCTTTGCGCACCCGAAATCGCGAGATGCTGCTGCCGCTGATTCTGTTCCCGGTCTCGATTCCTGCTCTGCTGGCCATGGTGCAGTCCACTACCGGCATCCTGACCGGGGAGTTCGATCCCGGCCTATGGATGCGTATGCTCGCAGGCTACGACATCATTTTTTTAACGCTGTGTCTGCTGCTGTTCGAAACCATTCTCAGCGCGGAGTGACATCCCCACGGCGGCGTGGCGTAAACTACGGAACGTAGAACGATCAGTATTATGAAACGTACACTCCAGTTCGGACTTCCGATTGTATTGGCCATCCTTGCAGTGGGTTTCTACCAGGCCATGTACGTCGCCCCTACCGACGCGGCGCAGGGCAATATTTTTCGCATAATTTATTACCATGTCCCCTCGAATATCATGGGGCTGCTGTTTCCGTACGTAAACTTCGTCGCCTCCATCGTTTATCTGCTCACCCGGCGTTCCAACCCTTTGCGTGCGCAAGCGGCGGATGCTCTTGCTTTGGCTTCGGCAGAAGTCACTCTGGTGTTTGTCAGCGTCGGACTTGTCACGGGAATGCTTTGGGCAAAGCCGGTATGGGGTATTTGGTGGGCATGGGATGAACGCCTGACCAGTTTTCTGGTGCTTTGGCTCATTTATGTGAGCTATCTTCTGCTGCGCCGCTTTACCGCCGGTGGCCAGACGCAGACATTGGCCGCCGTACTCTCCGTCTTTGCGGCCGTCGATGTCCCGATTGTGTATATGTCCATTCGATGGTGGCGCACCCAGCATCCCGCCCCTGTCTTTTTTGGCGCTCCCGGCTCCGGGATCGATCCGCGCATGATGCCTGCCTTTTGGTGGAACCTGACTGGCTGGTTCGCGTGGGGCGTGATGCTCGTCATCCTGCGGTATACGTTGGAACGCAAACGCCAGCAGATTGAGCAGGACTCAGCGCTTCGTTCCCTCGAATCCGGCCAGGAAGTCGCGCGATAAGACGGATTAACTAAGATACGCGATAATCAGGTTCAAGCAAGTCGCGCGATAAAACAGATCAAGCAAGATACGCGATAATCAGGATCAAGTAAGATAGAAGACATAGAGAGAAAGTAGCTGCCGCTATGACGATGGAACATCGAAATCTGATTCTTGCGTATCTGTTTACCTGGGGTCTGCAACTGGTATATCTTGGCCGAGTGCTGCTGGGTTGGCGTCGCGCGAATAAGTAATTCTGCCCCGCCTCCGTGGGTTGTCGCACCGGATTGCCGTACTCGCCCCGCCGGCTTCGAGATTGGTTCGAGCTATCTGCGGAAAGCGCGTCTTCCCTTGGCACGAACATCGATTCCATTCGATGTTTTCTTAGCGTCCCCAACAAAAGCTCAGTACACTAAGCACCTAGAGAGATTTCCTCATGCTGATTGTCATGAAAAAGCAGGCCAGTGCGGAAGAAATCCGCGCCGTCTGCGATCACATTGAAAGCCTTGGATTTCGCGCCCACCCCCTTCCAGGTGCGCAGCGCACCGCCATTGGAGTGACTGGGAATCAAGGCGCCGTCGATCAAGGCACGCTGGAAGAGTTCTCCGGCGTGGCCGAGGTCATTCGTGTTTCCCAACCCTACAAATTGGTCAGCCGCGATGTGAAGGAAGAGGATACCGTGATCCGTTTTCCCGGTACCAACGCCACCATCGGCGGCAAGAATCTGGCGATCATGGCGGGTCCTTGTTCCATTGAGACCCATGAGCAGGCCTTTGCCGTTGCCGAGCAGATCGCGGCTGCCGGCGCGCAGTTCTTTCGCGGCGGCGCATACAAGCCACGCACGTCTCCCTACGCCTTTCAGGGATTGGGCGAGGAAGCGCTTAAAATCATGGCGGAGATTCGCGACGCTTTTGGTCTTCGCATCGTTTCCGAAGCCATCGATCATGAAACCCTCGAGCTGGTCGAACGCTACGCGGATATGATCCAGATCGGCGCGCGCAATATGCAGAACTACTCCCTGTTGCGCGAAGCAGGACGGACCCGCAAGCCGGTGCTGCTGAAGCGCGGCATGGCGGCGACGCTGGAGGAACTCCTGATGGCTGCCGAGTACATCATGAACGAAGGCAACTATCAGGTCGTTCTGTGCGAGCGCGGCGTGCGCACCTTTGTCGATCACACCCGCAATACCCTGGACCTGAGCATCGTTCCGGCCGTCCAGCGGCTCAGTCATCTGCCCATCATCGTGGATCCGAGCCATGGCACAGGCAAACGCAACAAGGTGGTTCCGCTGGCCCGCGCCGCGGTAGCGGTCGGCGCCGATGGCCTCATCATTGAAGTCCATCACCAGCCCGACAAAGCCCTGTCCGATGGCGCGCAGTCTATCTATCCCCAGCAATTCGCCGATATGGTCGGCGAGGTCCGCCAAATCGCACGTATTCTCCACCGCGATGTGCCCGACGGCATTCGAGTCGAGCGGCAAGCGGCCGACCTCGCAGCTGCCGATCAGCCCCTGGCGAGAGCCAGGTAGCCGGCGAACGGATGATGCGGGACTCTCAAGCGAGATCCGCAGCAGGCCCCCATCCCCAATGCGCGTGGTTTCCGCGTTGGGTCTGCTGCCTGCTTTTTCCTGTCGCGATGATCTGGCTTGCCGGTTGCCAGTCGCACGAATTTCCAGACTACCCTGCCAATTATCGTGAGTATGCCTACATCACCAATGGCGGCAGCAACACGGTCACTGTCCTCGACGTGGTGAATCTTCGTCAGGATCGAGTCATCCCGGTGGGCGCCGATCCCACCGGCGTCGCCGTCAACTCGCGGCGTAACGAAGTGTACGTCGTCAACACCGGCAGCAATTCTGTCAGCGTAATTAATACGGAAACCAACGCGGTCGTCGCAACCATCCCGGTGCATCAACGTCCGTATTTCATCTCCGTCAGCTCCGACGGCAAGCGGGCTTACGTTGCCAACTCCGGCTCCAACAACGTTTCCGTGCTCGACCTCGACAAGCGCCGCGAAATTGCTGCCATCGGTGTGGGCGAAGCACCCGGCGTGGCGGCTATCAGCCCGGACGGAAATACTCTGGTCGTCTCCAACCGCGCCGGCAACAGCGTCAGCATCATCGACGCCAAAACCGACCGTGTCCGCAGCGTGTGGAGCGGCTGCCCGGGAGCGACGGACATCGCTATCCTTCCCGATTCCAGCAAGGCCTTTATTGCCTGCTCAAGCGGCCACCAGGTCATGGCCATCGCACTGGCCATGTCGCCTCCTCGATCTTCACATGCGCATTCATTAAGCGTGCAGCCGGTTCCAAACGACGCCCTTCTGGCCATGCTCGACGTCGGCCAGACACCCATCTACCTGGCTCTCAAACCCGATGGCGGAGAAATCTTCGTAGTGAACTACGACGGCGGATCTATCTCTGAAATCGACACCAGTACCAATGAAGTCGGTGGCGCGTACCTGGTGGGAACCCACCCGGTGAGAGGACTCGCCAGCGCGGACAACTCCACGCTCTACATCAGCGACTTCGACGCCGACTCTCTCGGAGTCTTCAGCATCGACGATGCCGAACTGACAGGCACCGCTCGCACCGGGGATGGTCCGGACGCCATGGCCTTTTCCAAGGCGGGGCACCTCTTGTTTGTAGTCGATGCTCACTCGGGCGATATCGCGGTCATCCTCACCCGCACGCCGACCCACAGCCTGTTGACCATGTTTCCAGCCGGCAAGCAGCCGAACGATATTGCCGTCAAGGCGTTCCTTGTACCGTCGCATCACGCGCTCTAGCGGAGCCCGCGGGAGTTCTGTTCCTGCCATCTAACCCTGTCGGCCTAGCACCAGGGTAATGTCGTCGGGTTGTTCCTCGGCCCCGATCCAGTCTTTCAATGCCTGCATGATTTGCCCGGTAATTTCCGGCAACGGCAGATGGCGATTACGGTGGATCAGCTCCACCATCCGCGCTTCTCCAAAGTCGCCAAATTCGTTCTCCGGTTCAGTAACCCCATCGCTATAGGCAACCAGCACGTCTCCGGGATGGAGTGTGACCGCACCCTCGTCGTAGTGCATGTCGTCCAGAAGACCCACCACCGTGCCTCCCTTATCGAGCCGCAGAACGGACCCGTCAGGTCGCAGCACCAGAGGCGGCAGCTGGCCGCCATTCGAGTAGCGGAGCACGCGCGATGACACGTCGTAATTCGCCAGGAAAAGCGTTGCGTATTTTTCCGGTTGCGTACTGCTGTATAAATGCAGGTTCAAGAGCCGCATCAGGCTGGCTGGCGACTGAAACACCTCAATCGAAGTGGCCGCTGGCGATCCGTTTCCGGTCGACCTATGTGCCTTGCTCCCGAACATTTCATTGCCGCCCAGGCTAAATGCGCGCACCGCCGAATGCAGCCCGGCCATCAGCAGCGCCGCCGAAATTCCCTTCCCGCTGATGTCCCCCATCGCCATGCAAAGAGCGTGGTCGCCTAAGACCAGAAAGTCATAATAATCGCCGCTCACGGTGCGCGCGGGACGGCACAGGCCATGAAGCTCCAGTCGATCCAGCCGCACATCGCACGACGGAAACAGGTTCGACTGGACCTCCTGCGCAATCTCCAGTTCCCCTTCCATGCGCTCTTTTTCCTTCTGCTGCTCCAGCAAACGCACCAGCGATTCCGACATGGCATTAAACGAACGGCTCAACGCCGCCAGCTGGTCCTGCCTTGATACAGGAATCCGATAATTCAGGCGTCCCTGGTCTACCTCCCGCGTGGCGTGGTAAAGGTCCGAGACAGATCGCGTAATCGTTCGGCTGAGCCGGCTGGCCAGAAAAATCGCCAGCAGTTCGAGAAATGCAAACACAACTGCAGTTGAAATAAGGGCGATTCGAATTCCTCCCCCAATCAACAGCGATTGTTGAAACAGCCGCTGATACAAGAGAGACGGACGGGAAGTGACCTGCGCGAAGATCCTGGTCAGCCGGCCGGTCGACCATTCGGTGGTATCCAGTGTCGTCGGAAAGTCGATGGGCAAATCCAACACGTTCGCCGATTTTGGCAGGACCCCGCCCGTCACCTCTCCGGAGTCCCTGCCCGCGGTGTCAATGATTGGCGCTACATCGGCGGAATCCGTCGCAGCATATTCCTTCGCCATGTCGGCGGACCCGATGCGGGACTGCATTCTCGGATCGGGCTGAAGTGCCGGCAGCTTCGAGTGGAGATGAACATTTGGCCACACCGTCATACTTCCCAGTCCATAGACCACGTGGCCCAGAAACTGAGGATTCAGTCGGATGCCCGTGATCACAACCACACTGTGCTTACCGACGGGTTTCCGCGCCATGGCGGCAAAATAGACACGATTGCCGCTCACGATCAGTCCTCGAAAGTTCTCCTGAACCCAGGAGGGTGGCGTCAGAATCGCGGTGAGTGCGTGGCCTTGCGGCAAATCCAGCCGCTGCAATATGCCGTCCACATAGACTCCCACCTCCAATCCAGGAATGTGGATGATGTGGGCGGCTTCCGCCGGCACCGCCGGTGGCAGGATAAGGGCTTTGGAATTCCCGCTGGTGCCGCTTTGCGTCGACAGTTCCTGTTGAAAGTGAAGCGCCAGCGCATCCGTATTGGCAGATAAAGCGATTTCTTCCGCGTTAATGACAGTCGTCGCCGCGAAGTTGGCAAACTGGCCCAACAGCACATAAGCAGCAATCAATGACAACATGCCTAACAACACAACCGGCGTCAGCCCGATCAACGCGTAGGTGACAAACAGTCGATTGCGAAGCTTCCACAGCAATCGCCACCGCATCCACCGGAACAGTGCAGGCAGGCTCGCAACAATCCAAACCAGCAGCGCGATCCAGGGTGAAATACCGATGTGCCGGCCAATCCCCGGAACCCAGCTCAACAGGAACAGGGCGACGGCGGTCACCAGCGACCAGAACGCCAAGCCACGCTTTTTCTTTTCCGGCGGCAGCGGACGCAACATCGCACTCATCCGCCGTCCCAGCGACTCTATCCACTTCATCGGGCGCATCTCTCATGACCCATCGTAATAGTCAGAGTGTAGCAACCTTCAATCGCATCCTCGTCACATTCGATCTCGCCGCCGACACCTGCCTCGAACCGCTCTACGCTGTCGTCAGTTCTTCTGGAGGCGCAGCAGATTCTGCCATCGCCTTTTCTTTCTCCATCGTGGACTGTTTTCGGAAAAAGCGGTACGCAGAAAAATGCGCTCCGGCAAGCAGGATCAATCCCGAGATAAAGGCCCACAGCATCAGTCCCACGGAAATGGAAAAAGGTCCGTACACCGACTTCAGATCTAACCACGGCAGCACCGCGATATAGGCAAGCTTGGCGCCCTCCCACAGTAGCCCTGTAATCACCGCGGCGGGCAACACCGCCATGGGACGGATGCGGCGGTTCGGGAGTATCCAATAAACGAAGAAGAAAATCGAGATGCTGGCGATCACGCCAAGAATCCTCAGAAGAGTTCTCTGCAGAAAATGAAACGCCGGGCTCGCGGTATGGCCAAAAAATATCGCCTCCAGAAACATTTCGTGCGATGCCGAGATTGCAATCGACAGCAACGCCAGAATCCCCACCATAAAAGCCAGCCCGAAGGAAATTAACTGGTTTCGCCAGTACGAACGGTTCTCCTGCACGCCCCACACCTGGTTCAATGCCACCTCCAGTGGCAGGAACACGCCGGTGGAAGAAACCAGTAGCATGAACACCGACACGGCCGCCACGCGTTTCTGCGAATACACCAGAAACACCATGTTGCGAACGACGAAGTCCTGCCCCGTAGGCAGCAGCCCGTGCAACATCGCCGCCGTCACTTCGACCATTTGCGTGGAGTGTAGGATGCGATGCGCAATGGTCAGCATCAGCACAATAAAAGGAAACAGTGACAGGATGGCATTGGCCGCTACGCTGAAGGCGTAGGTATGCACCGCGGTCCGCGAGAGGTAGCGGAGCAGCGACATCAGGTGCGACTCTTGTACCTCTTTTTCAAGCTGAATGGCGATAGAGTCGGGGGAATCGGATTGTGGCCTTATCGTCAGCATTACTACATCGCGGGCGCCTGCCTGCCGGAATCGAGCAACCCCCGCTGGTTTGACTATAGCTGGTCTGTCGCGCATATGACGGGTCACGGACGAGGGTAGCCCGGTTGGTCAAGTCCTCCCAGCAATGCCGCGGTGGACTCATTAAAATCAACCGGTTGCGCCAGATTTTTCTTGCGTTTCATTGCGTTTCCTGCCATAACAATTCCATATTCTTTTCCACCGGGCATGAGAATTCTCCGACTGGAGGGGTTGGTCCTTTTCCAATCGGCATTCGCCCGGGGAACTCGAACGAGAGGAAGTATTGTGACCGAACATGGTGTTGTGAAATGGTTTAGCGGGGCCAAAGGCTATGGCTTTATCCAGCGCAGTACCGGCGAAGATGTCTTTGTACATTTTTCCGCCATTCAAGAGAATGGATTCAAAACCTTGAACGAAGGTGATGCGGTCGATTTTGAATGCCAGCAGGGCCCCAAAGGGCTCAACGCGACCAACGTAGTGCGGAATCAGGCATCGTGAATTAGCCCGCTCCCGGCGACCGGCGCAACACGATGGATTCCCCGGCGCGATGATCAGATGAGTCGGCGATCTTCCGCAGTCCGTAGAATTTCTATTCCTGGGACCTCTTGATGCATCCCGGTAGCATCCGCGCCAGAGAAGGCGTTCGCATTGTTCTGCGCAATTTCTACGTTGCGCTGCAGACCACTATATTTCGCGCGCTCGACCGGTGAACCGCGAAAGATCCGCCGGTACTCCTCCTCGTTCAAACCCGCCAACCAGTCCAGCGCAGGATTGACCAGCTCCGGTCGCGGCTGCAGCTCGGGCCAGTCCGTCACTGGCGCGCGACGATTCCACGGACACACCTCCTGGCAGATATCGCAACCAAAAACATTTCTTCCCACCTTCGCTGCCAGATCTTCCGCTATGGCTCCGCGTTTCTCAATCGTAAGATACGCAATGCACCGCGACGCATCCATCCGGTACGGAGTCAGCGCCGCTGTGGGGCACGCGTCGATGCAGCGCGTACAACTTCCGCAGCGATCCGGCACCGACGGCATCTGTTCGTCTCGCCCTAGCTCAAGCGAAGTAAGAATCACGCCCAGGAACAACCACGAACCCAGCGATTCGTGAATCAGGCATGTGTTCTTTCCCTGCCAACCCAGTCCGGCGTACTTGGCATACACTCGTTCCACCAGCGGCCCTGTATCGACAAAACACCGCGCTTCGAATTCACCTATCTTGCCCTTGAGCACAGCACATAGCTGCTCCAGCCGCGTCCGCATTACGGAGTGATAATCCGTAGCCGCCAGTTTTGCCTGCGAACCGCCTGCGCTCTCCTGCCTCGCCGACTGCTCCTGCGCTACAGGCGCCTGTTCCCGGCCGGACCAGGCATATCGCGCGATCCAGGCGGACTTCCCTATCGCGTCACCGGACTTCGGTTCAATCGAATATGGCTGGTCGCTGTTGTAATTCACCGCGCACACGACCACCGAACGCACCCAGGGAAACGGAACCTGCACAGAGCTGCGCAGCAGTCGGCCCGCCGCATCCCGTCGCTTCAGGTATTCCATCTCCCCCGCGCGGCCATCCGCAACCCACTCAGAGAAGGTTTCCAGCTCCGGAAATGTTGGGTTGATGTGTGAACCGATCTGCGATTCGAGATTTTCAGCGATCAACCGGCGCATAGCTCGCAGGGGAATCGTTGGGTACGGCGGGCGCAATTCCACTTAAGTGAAAACCCGCTTCGCGCGCGCATTGTTGGACGATCTGTTGCAGAGTTTGAGTGGACATGGCCGCAGGGTGCACCGATCTTCATCGATAGACGCACCCTACCGTGAACGGTTCCCTAGGGTCAAGGGCCTGCCCACGCTATAGCGGAAACAGGCCCTTGCAAACCTTCCTCACTTCTGGACGACAGGTCTATTTTGGACCTTCATCCTGCGGCACTTCCTTGCCTTCTCCGGGGAAAGGCCAATCCTTATTGAGAATGATTTCCTTCTCCCTTTGTGCGTTGGGAACTTGATTGACCATCAGATTTTCAAAGTAATGCACGCCGCTTTTGCCCGCGGTTGCGATGTCGATGTCGCCGTCTCCATCAAAATCCGCAGTAACAAATTGTGTTCCCGCGCCCGCCGTTCCGTTGACTGAAATGGCGTAGCGGGTGAATTGTGCCGTCTTGCGATCAATCTTGTAGTAGTAGACCACCAGCGGATCGTAGGAGCCCGGGTCGTGTCCGGAGTGGCCGCGGTAACGCTTGCCGGTCAGAAGCTCCGGCTGACCGTCGCCGTCGAGATCGACCATTTTCAACGCGTGGCTCTGCGAGAACGATTCGTCGATGACATGTCGGACCCAGTGCCGATCCGCGCCGCTTCCCTGCTGTTCCAGCCAGAACACGCCATAGCTGTGGCCCTGGCCGTAAATGATGTCCATTTTGCCGTCGTCATTCACGTCATAACCGATGATCGGAAACCCGGCGTCTCCCAGGTTCCAGTCGGGATGCCACTTCCACTGATCCTTGTTCGCGTCGATATTTTCAAACCATCCGTACGGCGTCAGAACATCGGCCTTTCCGTCTCCGTTGATATCGGCGATTCCGATCCCGTGGCCGTCCTGCGCCCGGCTCTCCGGAGAAACTGTATGGACAATTCCGCTCGGGTTGGAAACGCCGCGGTCGTGGCTGGTGTCCAGTCCCAGACGATGCACAATCGGCTTGGGGCCGGAAAAATCAATCCAGATAATTCCTGAATGGTTGTAGTGCGCCAGAATTAGATCCGGCTTCCCGTCGCCGTTCAGGTCGCCCATCCAGCCGCCCTCGGTGTCGTAGCTGTTAGTGATGAAATGGCTCTTCCACATCACGTTCGGCTTTTTCGGATTCTCCCACCAGAACACTCCGTTCTGTATCCATCCGTAGGTCACCACATCCGGCGCGCCGTCGTGATTCACATCGACCGCCCACTCCCCGGCGTCCGACACAAATTCATTGTGAATGCCAACCGTACGATATTGATGCCGCTTCCACTCCCCGCCCTGCGGTCCCGGGTTCTCATACCAGTAAGCGCCGCTCAAAATATCCAGACGGCCATCCCCGTTCATATCCATGGTCGTAATGCCTTCGGAATGATCGGTACCCAGCCGGTGGGCCAGAAAGGTTGCTTGTGGAACACCGTAGGGCCCGTTACCCGGGTGAGTCAGGCGCGGAGTCTCGGCTTTCTGCGCGACCGCGAAACCTCCACACCCAAATACAAGCGCCACAACACCCAACATCGTCGAGCGTGTAAAACGATTCATACCATTTCTCCTGACAGATCTCGTTGCGATCCCATGGTCTAGGTTACGAAACCAACTTCATCGTTTCCGGATTCCAGTGTTCGATGTCGCCACTGAAGTAGCTGCGATTGCTCAACAGCGCTGCACCCGCGGCGCGATATCCAAACACCGCGTCCTCCACCACTGGCTGCCGGGTCCGAACGGAATTGAAGAAATTGTTGAAGTGACTATAAACGTCGTCGTAGCCGTGTGCTGCCGCATACCGTTCAAAACTCATCTCCGGCGGTCCCGTCGGATGTGTCACCGGATACTTCTGACGATATTGGTCTAGAATTTGCTTCTGCATGGCGACCGTAAAGGTATCGATGGTGTAGCCAGGCTCTGTCTCCCGCGGTACGCGGCTGACGTTGACGCCGTTTCCCGTGATTTCCATCGTCCCCTCAGAACCAGTGAAGATCAGGCCCTCGCTTTCCGCGCCTCCGTTCACGAAATTCACCCGCAGACTCAGGTTGAAACCCTCGGGATAGTCAAACAGCGCCACCATCACATCCGGCACGTTGCGACCGTCCTTCCAGTAACGCAGCCCGCCCGTAGCCATCGCCCGCGTCGGTCCGTGCACTCCGGTGACAAAATGCGTGCCGCTAAATAAATGGACAAAGAGATCGCCTGCGACGCCCGACCCGTAGGCCTTCCACTTGCGCCACTGGAAAAATTGCTCGGCATTGAACGGAATCTTGGGCGCTGTCCCCAGAAATTGTGGCCAGTCGCACGTCTCTGTCGACGCGTCGAGTGGAACCGTATAGTCCCACGCGCCGATGGCGGAGTTGCGATCCCACCATGCCGTCACCATGTTCAGTTGGCCGATCGCTCCCGCCGCCAGCAATTCCTTCGCCTTGATGTAAACAACATTGCTGACCCGCTGGCTGCCGATCTGGATCACTCGGTTGGTGGTCTGCGCCGCTTCGATCATCTCCGGTCCGTCAGAATACAGATGAATCATCGGCTTTTCGCAATACACGTCTTTGCCGGCATGCATGGCGTCCACCGCAATCTGCTTATGCCAGTGGTCCGGTGTAGCAATCACAACAGCGTCGATGTCCTTGCGCGCTAGGATTTCCTTGTAATCCACCGTGGTAAAAATGTCGTTGCCCCATAGTTCTTTGGCATGGTCGCGCCTTCCCTGGTAAGTGTCCGAAACGGCCACCAGCTTGGTTCCAGGAACCTGCACGGCGACTTTCGTAATGCCCTGCCCACGAATGCCCGCACCGATCAGCGCAAATTGGATATGATCGTTGGCCGCGACCGGCGTCGCCGCCTCGCTTTGCGTCTCTGCCAGCACGTGCAGGTTGCTTCCAACAAGAGTTTCTGCCGTAGCCAGCCCCACAGTCTTAAGAAAAGTCCGACGATTCAAAGTGTTCACAAGGATTCCTCTCCGTTTGAAACATGTCACTGGTTGCAAGCCCATGGCAGCCATGCCACTGGAACTGTCTCCAGCAGTCGCTGTCGACCTTGCAGCATAGAAGGCACGTGGCGCGTATGTTTTTAGACCGTACTAACCATACCGCAAAAGCTCCGCCCCGCATAGCCATCGGCAGTGTGCATCAAGGTCGCGCATCGCATCCAACGCTTACGGGCACACGACGCCCGCAAGATATCCTTAGGAAGAGGGCCCTCCGTGGCGAAATCGAAATCAGCCACCCGAAAGCCGGACGGCAAGAACTCCGCGAAGGGAAAATCTGCGCCAGATAAACCGCAGACGCCAATTCCCTCCGCGGTCGGCGCAGTCGATCCTCTTTCGCTCTTCCATCCCATCACGGCTTCGTGGCTGCGCGCGGTTTTCGAAAATCCAACAGCCCCGCAGCGGCTGGGATGGCCTGCCATCGCCCGTGGCGAGTCAACGCTGATCCTTGCGCCTACCGGAACCGGCAAGACGCTCACCGCATTCTTGTGGTGCATCGATAAATTGATGTTGCAACCGCCGCCGGCGGAATCCCATGGATGCCGCGTCATTTATATCAGCCCGTTGAAAGCTCTTGCCGTCGATGTGGAACGCAATCTTCGTTCCCCCCTGGCCGGCATCCGGCAGATGGCGGAACGCGCCGGCATCGCGGTGCGCGAGCCACGGATCAGCGTTCGCACCGGAGACACGCCGCAGAACGAGCGAGCACGCTTTCGCCGCGATCCCGCGGAAATTCTCATCACCACGCCGGAATCGCTCTATCTCTTGTTAACCAGCGATGCGGCCGCCTCGCTGCGCTCGGTCGAGACAGTAATCGTCGACGAAATCCATGCGCTGGTCCCCACCAAGCGCGGTGCCCACCTGGCCGTATCGTTGGAGCGGTTGCAGGCCTTGGTCGGCCGTCCAATTCAACGAATCGGCCTGTCCGCAACTCAGCGCCCGCTGGAGGAAGTAGCGCAATTCCTCGGCGGCGTAGATCTTCCTGCGGATACGTCTCGCAAGCCTGCCGCACCCGCACCGAAGCTCGATCTGCAGACCGAAAATAACCTGGCGCTCCGCCAGCTTGAACCGGAATGGATTGCCGACGCCTCACAAGTTTCCTCAACCGCAACGCCAACCTTTCGACCGGTCACCATCATCAACGCCAGTGAGCCGAAGCGGCTGGATCTTCGCATTGAAGTTCCTGTGGAAGATATGGCGCGCCTGGGCCAGCCCGAGGAATTACCCAGCGGGCCGGCTGCGCAGGGTCCCAAGCGAACCTCCATCTGGACCGCAATTCACCCACGGCTTTTGGAACTGATCCGCGAAAAGCAATCCACCCTCATCTTCGTCAACAGCCGCCGAGTGGCCGAGCGATTGGCCGGCGCGTTGAACGACCTGGCGCAGGAATCGATTGCCCGTGCCCATCATGGCTCACTTGCCGCCGCGCAACGGTCAGAGATTGAAGAATTGTTGAAGGCCGGTCGCATTCGCGCCCTCGTGGCCACCTCCTCGTTGGAACTTGGAATCGACATGGGCGCTGTCGATCGAGTCATCCAGATTGAAGCCCCGCCTTCCGTTGCCAGCGGCCTGCAGCGCATCGGTCGCGCCGGGCACCATGTGGGTGCTGTCAGTGATGGAATCATTTTCCCCAAGTTTCGCGCCGACCTGGTCGCGTGTGCCGCCGCGACTACAGCCATGCATCAGGGGCTGGTCGAATCCACCCGCTACTTGCGCAATCCGCTCGATGTACTGGCGCAACAAATTGTCGCCATCGTGGCCGAGCCACCGCAGAAGCCGCGCGCCAACAAGCCCGGCGGAAAGAAAACAAGTTCGCACCCGGTGGCCGCAACCCAATTCAGACAACAGGATGACATCGTCCCGGTGGACTATGACTCGCTGCGTCGATTGATTGCCAGTTCTGCGCCTTTCGCAACTCTCAGCCGCGCCGCCTTGGACGGTGTTCTGGATATGCTCTCCGGCCGCTATCCCTCCGACGAGTTTGCAGAGCTGCGTCCGCGCATTACCTGGGACCGGGTGCGAAATACTTTGACGCCCCGCCAGGGTGCCAAAAGCCTCGCGATTCTAAACGGCGGCACCATTCCAGACCGCGGCCTGTATGGAGTATTCCTTTCCAGCGCCAAAGATAAGCCGGTGCGGGTCGGCGAACTGGATGAAGAAATGGTGTTTGAGAGTCACGGAGGCGACACCTTTATTCTTGGCGCAACCACGTGGCGAATCGATGAGATCACGCACGATCGTGTGCTGGTTTCTCCCGCGCCCGGCGAGCCCGGCAAATTGCCCTTCTGGCATGGTGAAGGTCCTGGGCGTCCACTCGAATTTGGTCGGCGCATTGGAGCCATGGTGCGCGAGTTGCGCGGCATGGAACGCAACGCCGCCGTCAGCCGCCTGACTCGAGAGCATGACCTCGACCCGCAGGCGGCAGACAATCTCCTGCGCTTTCTGATTGATCAGGAAATTGCCACCACAGAAGTACCCGACGATCGAACCATTGTCATTGAACGCTGCCGCGACGAGTTAGGAGATTGGCGCGTGTGCGTGCTCACCCCGTTCGGCAGCCGTATCCATGCTCCCTGGGCGATGGCGGTAAGCGGCCGCCTGCGGGCTGCCGGGCATGTCGACATTGAAACGCTGTGGACCGATGACGGTTTCGTCCTTCGCTTTCCTGAGACCGATGAACCGCCCGATACTGACGTCCTGATACTCGATCCGGTCGAGGCGACGGATCTGGTGTTGCGCCAGTTGGGATCGACTGCACTATTCGCGGCGAAATTCCGCGAGAGTGCCGCCCGCGCGCTCTTATTACCGCGCCGACGCGCTCAAGGTCGCGCGCCTCTGTGGCAGCAGCGCAAGAGAGCCTACGATCTGCTCTCCGTGGCTTCGCGCTACGCCTCGTTTCCTATGCTGCTCGAAGCCTATCGCGAAACTTTGCGCGACGTCTTCGACATGCCGGCATTTCTTGAGGTGCTGCATGGCATTCAGAGCCGCAACATTCGTGTTCACGTCGCCGACACGCGCACGCCATCCCCGTTCGCAGCTTCCCTGTTGTTTGGCTACGCGGCAAATTTTATCTACGACGGCGATGCCCCTCTCGCGGAACGTCGCGCTCAGGCGCTCACCATCGATCAGGATCAGCTGCGCGATCTCATGGGCGACGCCGATTTGCGCGAGCTGCTGGATGCATCGGCCATCGAAGAGGTTGAGGAGCAGCTGCAGGCCCTGGCAGAAACTTATCGTGCGAAAAATGTGGATGGCGTCCACGACTTACTGTTGCGAATAGGCGATCTAAGCCGCCCCGAACTCGTACGCCGCACTGTAGGAGTCGACCTCGATGCGGTTCTTCCAAAGCTGGTTCGTGCTCGTCGCGCGCTGGAAATCCGAATGCTCGGGGAAAAGCGTTTCATCGCGATTGAAGATGCAGCCAAATTCCGCGATGCTCTTGGAATTCCATTACCCCCCGGAGTGCCGAAAGCGTTCCTTGACCCCCTGCCGGATCCACAACTGGAAATCCTCAAGCGATACGCGCGCACTCACGGCCCGTTTACAGTCGCAGACGCCGCAGGGCGTTTCGGCTGGGATCCGCTGGTGGTTCAGACTGGCTTGCGCGCCCTCGTCCATGCCGGCCGTTTGGTGGAAGGAGACTTCCGCCCCGGTGGAATTCATCGCGAATGGTGCGACGCTGAAGTCCTTCGTACGATCCGTCGCAAATCCCTCGCGCGCCTCCGCAAACAGGTCGAGCCCGTCGAGCAGCACACCCTGGCCCGCATGGCCACGCACTGGCATGGTTGCCTCCATCGCCGTCGCGGTCTGGACGCGGTGTTGGATGCCGTGGACCAGTTGCAGGGCGCACCGCTGCCGGCTTCGCTCATTGAGCGCGAGATTCTGCCCGCTCGCGTCCTTGGGTACCAGGCAAGCGACCTGGATACATTGATCGGTGCCGGAGAAGTGACCTGGTGTGGTGTCGAGCCGATTGGAGAAACCGATGGCCGCATCGCACTCTACCTCTCGGACAAGTTCATCGAACTGCATACACCCGCTGTAGTCGTCAAAACGCAACTGAATCAGTTACAGAACAGTCTCGAAGCAAGGCAGAAGCAGATTCTCGAACTCCTCGCAACCCGGGGAGCAATGTTTTTCTCCACGCTTCACGAGTCGCTCGGTGGGGGCTTTCCGGGTGAGACTCTCGATGCGCTGTGGAGCCTGGTTTGGGCAGGGCTCGTGACCAACGATACCTTCCATGTACTGCGTGCCTACATGGCGCGCCGCGCCAGCACGCGTTCCTCGTCTCGCCAACATGTGCAATCAAATTTCCGCTCGCGCCGCACCTTGGCGCCCAGCGCTCAGGGTCGTTGGACTCTGCTGGATTCGCCCGCCGCAATCCCACCGTCTCCGACTCTTCGTAGCCACGCCGTCGCATTACAGTTGTTGAAACGCCACGGCGTCGTGACCCGAGAAACCATGGGTCTGGAAAACATCTCCGGCGGCTTCAGCGCCGTATACGACGTGTTGAAGGCACTCGAGGAATCTGGCCGGGTGCGCCGAGGATATTTTGTCGCCGGGCTCGGCGGAGCGCAGTTTGCGCTGCCCTCCGCAATCGATCTGCTGCGTTCTTTGCGATCCGATCCATCGCCGGAAAAGTCTGAGATGCTTTGCCTCGCGGCGACCGATCCGGCAAATCTCTATGGCTCCGTCTTGCGCTGGCCCACCCTCTCAGCTGCAATCGATGATTCGGATTCTGTGGAATCTCCCCGGGAAGCCGGAACCCGAATGCTTTCGCGGACTGTCGGTGCTCGCATCGTCCTGCGCAATGGCGAGCTCATTGCTTACCTGCGCCGTAACAACCCAAACCTGATCGTCTTCTTGCCTGCGGATGAGCCGGACCGCAGCCACACCGCGCGCGATCTGGCGATTTTTCTTGCCGAGCTTGGGCAACAGGACCTGCAGACGCAGGGCTCCGCGCGACCTGCAGGCATGCTGTTCGCAACAGTGAACGATATCCCCATCGCGGAACATTTCGTCGCGCGCTTCCTGCTCGATGCCGGTTTCCATCCCTCGCCGATGGGATTCAATTTGCGCCGCGTGTTGATGC
Source organism: uncultured Acidobacteriota bacterium (assembly GCA_963756315.1). GTDB lineage: Bacteria > Acidobacteriota > Terriglobia > Terriglobales > Acidobacteriaceae > JAKAAZ01. The sequence goes on along the minus strand of CAVWNI010000008.1, from coordinate 86,380 downwards.
CCCCTGTCAGCCAGGAGCCCGGCAAAACAGCACACCCGCGCGAGGTGCAATAGACGTGCCGGAAGGCGACACCATCTTTCGCTCCGCACGGACTCTCGATCGAGCCTTGGCCGGTAAGATCATCACCAGGTTCGAGACCGGCTATGCCCGGTTGGCGAGTGTTGATGACGATAAGCAGCTCGCCGGCCGCACGGTGGAACGAGTCGAATCGCGCGGAAAATGGCTCCTTATGTTTTTCTCGGGAGACTTGATCCTCGTCACCCACATGCGCATGAATGGCTCCTGGCATCTCTATCGCGCAGGAGAACGCTGGCGTCGCCCGCGACGCGATATGCGCATCGCGATCGAAACCGCAGACTGGACCGCAGTGGCCTTCACCGTTCCTGTGGCCGAGTTTCACTCTGCGGCATCTCTCCTGCGCAAAACCATGATCCCCGCACTGGGCCCCGACTTGCTTCAACCGCAATTCGATGCAGCCCAGGCCATCTCCGGTATTCGCAGACACGGCGATCAGGAGATTGCCGAGGTCTTGCTGAATCAGCGCGTGCTCGCAGGCATCGGCAACGTATACAAATCGGAGATCTGTTTCATGTGCTCGGTAAACCCATTTCGACAAGCGGGGACGCTGAAACAAACGGAACTGGAACAGCTCGTCCATACCGCCAGAAAATTCCTCACAGCCAATGTGGCGGAACAAGCCGACGGCCAGATCGCCACCTATGCAGGATTGCGGCGCACGAGAAACACAGCCGATCATTCTGCTCGATTATGGGTGTATGGGCGCGCAGGCGAATCGTGCCGCCGCTGTGGTCATCCCATCGAGATGCGCAAGCAAGGTTCTGCCGCGCGCACAACCTTCTGGTGCCCGGTCTGCCAGCCTTTTTGAGTGGGTCAGATGAAGCACACCGGTCGCCTCGTTGGGACCGTGGAGCTCAGAGGAGAAATCCATTCGGAACGCGTTTCCGATGGAACCCACCCGTCACTTCGACATCGTGATGTCGGTCCCTCGGGCGAGATAGGTCAATTGCGTAGGCGCCGCAAAACTCGTACCCGCCCCCTCCACAATTTCCGCAATTTGCAGAATAACGTCCTGGCGGATCGTAGTGAACTCTGTCCAGTTGCTTGTCGTGCCGTACGCGAATAGCTCAAGCTCGAACGCCGCGCCGACGAAACTGGCCACCCGAACTCTTGAGCCGGCTTCAATCGAGGGATGGTTGTCCAGCATGGTTTTCACGCGATCCAGCACTAGGCGAAGCTGATCGGCTTTGGTCTCAATCCGCAGTGAGAAATTTTGGCTGATCAGCAATTTCGGTCGCGACTTCATGTTTTCAAACTGCATAGTCGCAAGCAATCCGTTCGGAACCACCAGCATATTCTGGTCGAGCGTTCGCATTTTCAGCGAGCGAAGCCCGATGTCTTCGACCGTGCCCACTCGATCACCGATTTTGCAGAAGTCGCCGACCTGAACCGCCTTGTCCATCAGCAGCGACACGCCCCCAATCAGGTTCTCCAGCGTTTTTTGTGCGCCCAGTGCGATCGCCAGTCCCCCAATTCCCAATCCCGCCAGCGCGGTCTTCACATTCAAACCAAACAGCGCCAGCGCCGCAAAGAACGCGATGATCAGCATCGCCACCCGGGTGATGCGCTGCATCAGGATCAGGATCGACTCGCCGCCTTTGTTGTGCACGCGGGAGTAGTCAACCGCCTCCTCGAAGCCTCGGTCAGTGACCCGGCTCGCCAGCCATGCCACGCACGCCGCCAGCAGAGCTGCCAGAAAACGAAAGTAGTACGAGCGATACAACAGCGGCGGCGCAAGTAAATAGACAAAGACGGCGTGGATCAGGATTGCAATGATGCACTCGATTGGCAATCCCACCGGCGTCTGCCAAACGGTCACAAGTGGAATCCCGCGAGCTCTGGCCCACATTCGTCTGGGCAGGCTCACAACCAGGCTCAGCAACAAAGCCAGGTACCACGAGATTGGGATGGAGATGAGCCATCCCAGCCACTGCCGGACTGACATCCCCAGCAATTGCCGCCCGCCCATGGCCAGGGCTGCAATCCGAACCGTGCCTGTCGGCTTCTGGCTTTTCAGGTCAGCGTACAGCTCAGGGATTCTCGCCACCGTCGCTTTCGACATCAGCCAGATTTTTCCCGAAACTGGATCATTCACGCGCACAAGAATCACATTGAGAGTGGCGTCGCCCACAGTGATAGTGCCGGCGCTCACCTCGCCCGGCGGCAGCCCCGGCTCAACTGTGCCCTCGGGATCATTGCTCAGCAAATTGACATCGCCGGTGAAGTTCGGGCGTAACGCGTTCAGCTCCCTGGCTACCTCAACCAGGTCCAGGGGTCGGCGTGGATCCTGCTGCATGTACAGCGCAACGGTGGCGTAGTCATGACGTTGCCCGGCCTTCAGGCCCCCGATCATTGACCCGCGAGGTGTCGCACGTCCCAAGGGATCCACCGGCATAGCCGCTGCGGGTTTGGGCGCCGGAGCGGAAGTTTTCGGAACCTGGCCCAGAGCAGCCGCAAGCATGCCAATGAACAAGAGAATGCCCACAACCGCGCCTGGACCTTGAGTCCAGCGAAGCGTTCTGCTCGTCCGCTCTCGATGCTCTCGTAGGAATGCCATCTAGTTTGTCCGGTTATCCCGAAGCGGTTCTCCGTCACTCCGCGAGTAGCGCTCGCCACACTACCCGCAGATCATCCATCTTTCCCAACTTGGTCCCGAAAATTGCGTCTCGTTTCCGTGTGCGTCCATCTGTGCCGAGACACCGTCTCTATTTCTTCACGTCAGCCTTAATAAACCCACCTGCTTTTCCGGCGTCGAGGATTTGCTGACCGTCAATGCGTCCAAAAATTTCGATCAGTTTTGCGATTGAGCCTGTCCAGCCGGTCTGGTGGCTGGCCCCCAAACCCGCACCATTGTCACCATGGAAATACTCGAAAAACAGGATGTAATCCTTCCACTGCGGATCTGTTTGGAACTTTTCCGTTCCCCCGTAGACCGGTCGCCGCCCCGATTTATCGCGCAGGAAGATCCGCTCCAGTCGAGCAGAAATCTCCCGGGCAACCTCGAACAGGTTCATCAGCTTGCCCGACCCCGTGGGACATTCAATCTTGAAGTTGTCGCCGTAGTAGAGATAGAACGAAAGCAAAGCTCGGATCAGCAGAGCATTGACCGGCATCCAAATCGGTCCACGCCAGTTGGAGTTTCCTCCAAACATTCCTGTGTCAGATTCCGCCGGCAGATAATTTACCCGGAATTCCTGTCCTTCGACATGGACGATAAAGGGATGCTCGTCGTGATATTTGGACAGGGCCCGTATCCCATAAGGGCTCAGGAATTCATTCTCGTCCAGCATGCGCGTCAAAATTCTGCGCAGCCTGGTCTCGTTCACCAGGGCAAGTATGCCGCGCTCGCCATACCCGTAGTGACCGACGCCCGTTGCATGAATGCTGTCGCGCAGCTCGGGCATGTTTCGCAAGCGTTGAAACATAACTTCCCCTACTCGCGGTACCCGTTCTCGCTGCAGCGGTTCGATCACCGTCGTAGCACACAAAGGCAGCAGGCCCACCATGGAGCGAACTTTGAGCCGCCTGGCGCTACCATCCGGCAGTCGCAACACGTCATAGTAAAATCCGTCCTCCTCGTCCCACATGCCTTCCGAGCCCGTCTGGTTCATAGCGTGAGCGATCCAAAGGAAGTGATCGGCAAGCTTCAAGGCCATGTCCTGGTAAAACGGGTCATGTGCCGCCAGTTCGACTGCAATCTCTCCCATGTTTTGGCAAAAAAGTGCCACCCAGGCGGTGCCGTCAGCCTGTTCCAGGTGCCCACCGGTCGGCAGAGCCGCGCTGCGGTCGAAAACACCAATGTTGTCCAACCCGAGGAAACCGCCCTCAAAGAGGTTGTTGCCGAACCGGTCTTTGCGGTTCACCCACCAGCTGAAATTCAGCATCAGCTTGGCGAAGGAACGCTTCAGAAATTCGAGGTCGCCCTTACCCTTAAGTGCCTGTTCCGTCCGGTACAGAAAGATCGTCGCCCAGGCGTGCACCGGAGGGTTGACGTCGCTGAAGTTCCACTCGTAGGCCGGAATCTGACCGGTCGGATGGATGAAAAATTCCTGCAGCATCAGGTCAAGCTGTTCCTTGGCAAAATCTACATCCACCGCCGAAAGCGCGATGGCGTGAAATGCCAGGTCCCACGCCGCATACCATGGATATTCCCACTTGTCCGGCATCGAGATGATGTGCTGGTTCAGCATGTGGAACCAGTCGCTGTTCCGCATGGAGCGTCGTCCGGGCTTCATCGGATCATCACCATGTTCGGTGAGCCATAGATCCACGTCGAAGAAGAAAAACTGCTTGGACCAGAGCATCCCGGCCAGCGCCTGGCGCATAACCAGCGCTTCATCTTCGGTCACACGCGGAGGAGTGATGGATTTGTAGAAATCGTCCGCCTCACGCCGGCGAGTCTGCATGGTTTCAGCAAAGCTCCGGAACGGATCCCCCATCGCAGCCGGCGCCACATCGCTGAGCCGCAGACGAATCGTGGCCGTCTTTCCTGCCCCAACATTCACCGAATACTGCGCCGAAGATTTCGTTCCTGTCTTCCCCGGGTTCACCGCCTCTCGCTTTCCGTTCACCACATAGTTGTTGATTCCGTCTTTTACGTAAGGAGAGGAATTGGGGGTTCCGAAGACCCGCTCGTTGTTCGTCTCATTTTCCGTGAACAACAGCGGCACATCTCCTTCGCAGTAAAGATAGCGATCACCCAGATCGATATGGGAGGCCACCACGGCCTGATGCCCACTTTTCCCCGGGATCTGCTTCAAGGAGGGCTTCGGTGTGCCGGGCCACCAAGTCCAGGTATTTCGAAACCACAGGGTAGGCAGCACCTGCAATGTGGCCGCCTCAGGTCCACGATTGCTGATGCTGATCTGGATCAGGACGTCTTCCGGCGAATCCTTGGCAAACTCAACAAATACATCGAAGTAGCGATCGCCGTTGAAAACACCTGTGTCCAGCAACTCATACTCCATATCCAGCCGGTTGCGCCCTCGGTTGGTCTGGATCAGGTTGTTGTAGGGATATTCCGCCTGCGGATACTTGTACAGGTACTTCATGTAGGAATGTGTGGGCGTGCTGTCGACGTAGAAGTAGTATTCCTTGACGTCTTCGCCGTGGTTCGCCTCACTGTTCGTCAGGCCGAACATCCGTTCTTTCAGAATCGGGTCCTTGCCGTTCCACAGCGCCACGCTGAAACACAATAATTGCTTATCGTCGCTGATCCCCGCGATGCCGTCCTCGCCCCAGTGATAGGCGCGAGATCGGGCCTGGTCATGGGTGAAATAATCCCATGCATTTCCATCTCGGCTGTAGTCCTCGCGAACCGTTCCCCACTGCCGTTCGCTTAAATACGGTCCCCATTTTCTCCACGGTGTATTGGCGGTGCGCGCCTCGTCTAGTCGCGCAGATTCCGGATCTCGAACCATTGGCGTCCTCGCTCTTTCTGACTACCAGTGTTGTGATGCCTGCTGGCACGATGAAGTCAGGCCCGGCAAATTCCTTAACCTCGGGCTCACCAGGCAGCCTGAACCGCGACACGGCAAATTCTCTCTCCCGCTTCGCCACTTCAGAATGTCTCGGCACCGGCGGAGCGCAGAATGATCCCGTCTTCCCGGCATGATCGTTGTAGTGCACGCCACCAGCCAAGGCAGACCAGTTCTTCGATCCCGCCAATCTACTGAAAGACCTCCGCATCGCGATCATCCAAGCCAGCGCGCCGGAATAGAACCTCCAATTGGCTGGAGGCGCTACAAAATGTCGTGGGAGTTCGGCCGCCGTCGTCGGCCTCATAGAGATGAATCCTGCGACCGAACCTGCCGCAGTTCGAGCCTGCTTTCCGTTAGCGTACGATCTCAGGCGTTGTCCGGCGAAACCCGGGAAGACCGGAGACGCGTAACTTCTTCCCGCAATGTCGCAGTTTCCTTCTCCAGCTTCTCGATCTGCGCATACATAGGAGTCAAAGCGCGTTCGATTTCCTCTCGCGTGTATCGTGGCGTGATGTGCTGCGGGCAGTTCCAGTCGTACGCTTCTATGTCGATCACAAAGACCCGCTCCACGGCGGCCGACTCGTCTTCCGCCGGGTGTTGCGCCAGCCACGCCCGGGCGGCCTCACCTTCGAGCACGCGGGCATGCCCCAGAATCTTCAGACGCGCCTGCATGGCATAGTCCACCAGGATCAAGGCAACACGATCATCCGTCGTCAGATTGCCGGTCGTAATGTACTGCTTGTTCCCGCTGAAGTCCGCAAACGCCAGGGTATGGTCGTCCATGACTTGCAGGAACCCCTTCGCTCCGCCGCGATGCTGAATATACGGCCAGCCGTTCGATCCGGTCGTCGCCCAGTAAAAACTATCGCGCTGCTCCAGAAATGCGATCTCGTCTGCCGTGAGTTTGTTGTGCGCCGCGCCCTGCGTCACCATCCGCTCGTATTGCTGACGGCTGCCATGCTGTTGCTGCAACTCCTTCACCGCGGGTGTGAATGCCAGGCTTCCGAAAGTTCTTGCCACGATTTTCTCCAGTCATCATGGATTCCGCGAACGTCGAAGAGATTCAGAATGACCCCAACATTCGCGTCCCCGCCCGCGTCCGAGAACGATTGCAGCGCACCTGGAATGGTCATGTCCGAAAACCGCTATTTCCATGTCAGTTTGATGAAAGAATCAATCCATGGAACTGCCGGACAAGGACGTATGCTATCGGGCGCTGGAGAGCCGGGATGCCCGCTTTGACGGCCTCATCTTCGTCGGCGTCAAATCAACCGGGATCTATTGCCGCCCCGTGTGTCCGGCCCGCACTCCCAAGTTTTCAAATTGCACGTTTTACGCCTCTGCCGCGGCCGCCCAGGACGCGGGCCTCCGTCCCTGCCTTCGTTGCAGGCCAGAGACTGCACCGGAAATGGCTTCCTGGCGCGGCACCTCGAATACCGTCTCCCGGGGCCTGGCACTCATTACAGAAGGAGCCCTGGACGGCGACAATGCCAGCGTCGAGAGACTAGCCGACCGCCTTGGCGTCGGAGAGCGCCAGCTGCGGCGTCTGTTCCTGCAGCACCTGGGTGCGTCTCCCATTTCCGTCGCTCAAACCAGGCGTGTCCTGTTCGCAAAACAACTCATCCATGAAACTCGCATGCCCATGGCTCAGGTTGCGCTCGCAGCAGGCTTCGGGAGTGTGCGCCGCTTCAACGAGACCTTTCAGAACTTGTTCCACCGTCCGCCCAGCGCATTGCGGCACAAAACATCTGCCACTCCGGAGGACGGCGTCACCCTGCGTTTGCGCTATCGAGCGCCCTACGATTGGGAATCGATCCTTGGTTTTCTGGCAGCCCGTGCCATACCGGAAGTCGAAGTTGTCGAGAACGGCCGCTATCTCCGAACGGTGGAAATGGACGGCTTGTCTGGCACCATCGAAGTTTCGCATCAGGCGGAGCGGCAGAACATTTGCGTCAAGATCCGCTTCCCCAACGTACGATCATTGCCTGCCATCGTCGCGCGGGTCAGGCGACAATTCGATATTGGCGCGGACATCGAAACCATTGACGAGCAGTTGTCGGCCGATCCCCTCCTGGCGCCGTTGATTGCGCAACGTCCCGGCCTGCGCGCTCCCGGCGGTTGGGATGGTTTTGAGCTGGCGGTCCGGGCTGTGCTCGGCCAGCAGATCAGCGTGGCAGCCGCCCGCAGGCTCGCCGGACAAGTCGCCGCGCTCCATGGTAAGCCGCTGGCCAAAGCCCATATGGGACACCCTCGCCTCTCCCGTCTGTTCCCATCCGCGGAGCGGCTGGCAAAGGTCAAATCGATCGCTCTCGGTATGCCGTCCGCGCGCCTCGCCACCTTGAAGCTGCTCGCTCAAGCCGCGTCGCGGACAGCAATCTGTTTCGGCAGGCAGGCAGCATCGACCAGGCCATCGATCGCCTGAAGGCGATACCCGGAATCGGCGAGTGGACCGCGCACTACATCGCGCTGCGCGCCATCCGCGAAATGGACGCCTTCCCCGCATCGGATATAGGCCTGCTCCGGGGCGCGTCTCGAATCGATCAAGCCGCGCTATCGAATCCCGCCCGCCTGCTTCACCGCGCGGAATCCTGGCGTCCGTGGCGCGCCTACGCAGCGCAACACCTCTGGGCCGCCGATTCATCATCGCCTCAACAGAAAGGACAAATCGTATGAATGCCCCCTTGCAATTGATCATTGACCGGGTCGACACGCCCATCGGCCAGATGATTATCATTGCCGATCGTGATGGGAATCTTCGCGCTGCGGACTGGACAGATCATGAGGAGCGTATGCTGCGTCTGCTCCGCCTCCACTACGGCGTCAACGGCTTCCAACTCGAACCAGGCACGAATCCGCACGGATTCGCCGACATGATTCAGCGATATTTTGCGGGTGACCTGTCCGCCCTCGATTCCCTGCCCGTAAAAACTGCGGGCACCCCATTTCAACGTCAGGTCTGGCGCGCGCTTCGAGAGATTCCCTGCGGAGACGCCATCAGCTACGGCAGGCTGGCTCAGCAGATCGGCCGGCCGAAGGCTGTACGGGCCGTGGGTCTGGCCAATGGCTCCAACCCCATCGGCGTGATTGTGCCTTGTCATCGGGTGATCGGCGCCAACGGTTCTCTCACCGGTTACGGTGGCGGAATCGAACGCAAGCGATGGCTTCTGCAGCATGAGTCTGCCATCGTTGCTCTGCAGAAGTAGCACTCCGGAGATGCGCCGTGATCCGGCCATAACAATCTTCTTCCCCTGGAGCCAAAGACACGCCAAAAGTGTTTAATATTTCTTAGCTGAGCCGTCTGACACCAATCCGTTTCGACCGGTCAATTTCGAACGGAACTCACCAGGGGTTAGCGCATGAGGCGAACAAACCTTTGGATCCCAACTCTGATCCGATCGACCCTCACGATCGTGATGCTCCTGGCCTGCGCTCGATCCAGCGTGGCGCAGGCTCCCGTACAAAACGGGGATAAGCCTCACCCGGCCCCGGCCTACAATCCGTACCCACCGGGCATTCTTCCATCCAACTTGAGATCTGAGCTGGCTCGCGTTCTGCGCGAGTCGGATGTCATCGAAAACCGCGCACTGGCGCGATGGCACTCCCTGCCGCCACCCGTTCTTACGGGTCAGCCGCCCATCCTTCAAAATTCCGGAACAGAAGCGACCGAAACCCTCGGCGAGTTGATGCTGTACGACAAAAACATGTCACCCAACCGAAACGAGGCATGCGCGTCCTGTCACATGCCCTATGCCGGTTTTAGCGGGCCCATCCCCTCGGTCAACCTCACGATGATTGCGTATCCAGGATCGGCACGCTTTCGCGCCGGTAAGCGGACAGCCCAGCGACACCCGTACGCTCCATTCTTCCCCGTCCTCCAATACAACCAGGTGCAGGGTCTGTTCTTCGGTGGAAATTTCTGGGATTCGCGCGCGACCGGATATAAGCTGCGCGTTCCTGACGCCGAACAGGCGCAGGGCCCTCCCGTCGATCACATGGAAATGGGATTTCCCGACACAGCCTGTATCGCGTTTCGCCTTGCCTCCGCTGTCTACCGGCCGCTGTTTGAAGAGGTCTGGGGCCCGGGCTCTCTGGATATCAAGTTTCCTCACCAGACTGAGAACATCTGTGATATCCCCGGAGGCGCCGCGGTGTTCAAAGGAAGCAGTACACCCGTTGCCTTGACCCCGGAAGACCGCACCCGCGCCAACACAGTCTACGACCGCTGGGCGCAGTCAATTGACTCGTTCGAGCAATCAGTCCAGGTCAGCGCTTTCTCCTCGAAATTCGACGCCTTCCTCGCTGGAAAATACAAGCTCACCCCCGACGAAATGGCCGGTTACAAGCTCTTTGACGGCAAGGGTAATTGCAACTCGTGCCACCTCGACGGACGAGGGACCGCGCTGAAAGCGGGGCAGTCAGACAGCAGCTCGACCGCTATGGTCAACCCCTTATTCACCTGTTTCGGTTCGGCCAATGAGGGCCTGCCCTTGAACCCCAGAGATGCCCTCTATTATGAGACCAGGCCGGATTCCTACGGCTACACTCCCAACCCTCTCGGCTTCGGCTATAGAGATCTGGGGCTGGGGACTTTCCTCAGAAGCGGCTTCGGTTCCGGCCCCAACCCGAACAGTAGCTGGAGGCAATATGCAGCATCTGTCGACGGCCAGATGCAGGTTCCTTCGCTGCGTGACGTCGCCTCGACGCCGCCGCAATGCCCCACCACCGAAGCTCCCGGTCCCTACTTCCAGAAAGAGTTCTTTCACAACGGCTACCTGAAAAGCCTCAAGCAGGTCGTACATTTCTACAACACGCGCGACAAATATGCCTACCCCGTTACTTCGGGACATTGTCCGGCAGGAACGACTGAGAAAGTCAATTGCTGGCCCACGCCAGAAGTGCCGAACAACATCGACATGACCTCCGGCAACCTCGGCTTGACGGATACGGAAGAGAATCAAATCGTCGCATTTCTGCAAATTTTGTCCGACGGTTTCACCCGCCCCTACCTCAACAGCGATACCTATACCGGCACTTGCATGAAGGGCGGTTCGGCCGCAACTCAGGGGAACGAACTTCTCATCCCGACTCCGCCTCTGCCGCCCTGCGCGTCGGCCATCTGCGATGTAGCGCCCGTTCCCGGCCCGAAATCGATCAGTGACAACGCGCCAGCCCAAAAAGGTCCAGCCACTTCCCAGGTCGCGCGGTTACGAATCATCCACGGTCCCGTCATCGAATTGTCGACGGAACATTTGACGGTGATTCGGTGGACAACGGAAAATCCCGGCGGCTCTCCCGTGCACTACGGAGTAGTGCATTACGGTACCAATCTCAGGGATCTTAGCCAGACCGCGGAGTCGCCCATCAGGCTGAACCCCGATCACTCCTCTACCGAGTTTCGAGTGCGGATGGACGGCCTAAAGCCGGCGACCACGTACTACTACACGGTCGATTCAATCGGGGCCAGTGGAAAAGACGACGGAATAAAATCCGGTGTTCGACGGTTCACTTCCCCCTGATGGCGCCACAGCATGGATCAGTCGCAACTGGCCCGGTCTCCGGGAGCAGCGCCATGATTTGCTCCTTTTCCTGTCTTGACAAACCATAACCATTTGGTTATGGTTTTCCTGTGACGCCGGCCAATGCCAATTACGTGTTCAGCGCTCTCGCCGATCCCACCCGTCGGGCAATTTTTGAGCGCCTGGCGCGTGACGGCGAACAGACCGTTCATGCCCTGACCCGCCGCGCCGGAATCTCACAGCCCGCCGTCTCCAAACATCTGGTCATTCTGAAGCGTGCCCGGCTTGTGGGCCACCGCCATCAGGGTCGCGAAACTCATTACCGTGCTCATCCGCAGGCCCTGGCCCCGCTGGTCGACTGGATGGCCCTCTACGGCGCATTCTGGAATGACCGATTCGATCGACTCGAAAACCTACTCACAAGGATGAACCCATGACCAATTCCGCCCCGACACGTACTCTCGTTATCGAACGGGAAATGCCCCATTCGCCACAGAAGATTTGGCGTGCGCTTACCGAAGGCCCGTTGATCGAGCAATGGCTCATGAAAAATGATTTCGAGCCCGTCGTAAACCACCGTTTCAATCTTCGCGCAGACTGGGGTTCCGTCGACTGTCAGGTCCTGGCAATCGAGGCAAATAAAACGCTGTCTTACACGTGGTCCGCCTATGGCCTCGACACTGTCGTTACCTGGAAGTTGACGCCGACCCCGGGAGGCACGCATGTCCGCATGGAGCAATCCGGTTTCCGCTCAGAAGAAGATGCCAACTACAAGGGCGCGACCCGGGGATGGCAAGGGTTCCTCGGCAGCCTGGAGCGTGTCGTTGCGGGATTGGAGTGACGATGAAAGCAAGCACGGTGAAAAAGAGCGCAAAGACCCAGGCCGAATCCCCCTCCCGCCTAATCGACGAGAGGATCAAGGAACTGGACGACTGGCGCGGCAAGACGCTCTCCCATCTCCGCGATCTCATCCACCATGCTCTCCCTGAGGTGGTCGAGGAGTGGAAGTGGAGAGGCGTTCCCGTCTGGTATCACGACGGAATGATCTGCACCGGCGAGACCTACAAGAGCATCGTCAAGGTGACGTTCGCCAAGGGTGCCTTGCTCAAAGACCCTTCACGACTATTCAATTCCAGCCTCGACGGCAACGTCAGGCGCGCAATCGATTTCCACCAGAATGACGAAATCGATGAGCAAGCCTTCACCACGCTCGTTCGCGCGGCTGCAGCCCTGAACAAATCATCCGCCCGATAGTCCGTCGCCTGCGTCGCCACGTTTCAAAAGCAAGGGCGCTTATTGCTTGCTGCTGACCAGGGCGAACATTCCTCCCTGCGGGTCCTGGCCCTGGATGATCCAGGCGCCCCCGGGCACTTCCGTTGGGCCGCTCATGACTTTCCCGCCGCCTGACTCAACGCGCTGGATGGCGGCCTTGATCGAGTCCACGTTGAAGTAGAAGTTCCAGCAGGAGACAGGAATCTGCGGCAATTTCGTCATCATCCCGCCGTCTCCCATCGCCTGATGGTCCCCCTCATCGAAGATGCGATAGACGCCCATGGGACCCATATCCATATCCGTCAGTTTCGTCCAGCCAAAAATCTTGTTGTAAAACTCGAATCCGCCTTCCAGATCAGTGGTGTAAAGCTCGTGCCAGCCAATGGTGCCGGGAGTCGGTGGCGCCGGGCGTTCCGGCGAGGGCATGTTCGGGTTTGGCGTGAAGACCGCGATCGCCGCGCCCTGCGGATCAGACAGGACCGCGAAGCGCAACATTCCGGGAACGTCGGTGGCAGGTCTCCAAAGTTTGCCTCCGGCCTCCACGATCTTTTCAATGTGAGCATCGACATCATCGACCACAATGTAGCCTATCCAGCCCGTGTGTCCGGGGATGTTCAACATGCCGGCGATTCCAACGTTGCCCAGGTTGAAGGTGGTGTATGTGGGACCTTCACCTCCGGGCATCTCCTGGGTTGTCCAGCCCACGACGTCACAGTAGAACTTGCCGGCGGCTTTCGTATCACTGGTCATCAGTTCGTACCAGCTGAACTTTCCTTTGGGCGTAAATGTCACGAGAGTTCTCCTGTCGCCGGACACCGTCACCGAACGCATCCCAGCCGACGGCGGGCTGGCAGCAGTCATATCAGCTTCATCAGAGGAGTGTCAATCGGTGCCAGGTTAATTTCCGCCTGCATTACGGTGCAGGCCGACGTTGCAGGCCCTTCATTCCCCGCCCGAATCACCAACCAGGCAAGGCTCTACCGGGAACTGTGTCGCCACTGCGCAACCACTTCTTTGCAATCAGCGTGTCCACGGCAAATAAACCCGGCCCAAAAATAAGAATGATCAGCGATGCAAACAGAAACGTGTAAGGGTCAGCCCCGTAGAACTTTCCGGGGTCGGAGAAAAACGATAGAAGCGCGGCGCGATCACCTACGATGTACGCGACCAGCATGTCGATGGAGAGTGGCAACGCAATCAATCGTGAGCCCAGGCCGAGAATCAGCAACCAACCGCCCACAACCTCCAGTAATGAGATGAAGATGGCGGTTGGGTGAGGAGCTGGCAGGCCCAGCTCGGTAAAATAATTGGTCACGTGCGGAATGTTGTTCAGTTTTCCCAGGCCGGTCTGCACAAACTGCCAGCCCCAATAAACCCGGACGAATAATAGGAAAAGCGACTGCAAGCTCGATGCACCATCTTTGTAGACGCGATAACAGCTCGCAAGCTTACTTTGCATCATCTTCGTTTTCCTTCTGGAGCATAGTTGATTCACTTGCGGCATCCGCGATTTATGCCTTGGAGAACCATCCGCTCTGCGACCATTCTGTAAACCACTCCTGCACCCGCTCGGTAATTTCAGCGTCACGCAATCGGCTGCCGCGCATCGCAATGTCGAGAGCCTCGCCGAGCGAGTTGCCTTTGCCCAGCGCGCGAAGCATGCGAAAGGCTTCCGGTGACAGGCGACGAAATGCCACCGAGTATTGTTTGCGATGGACGGCCAGGTAAATGCGCTCGCGATTGAGCCGCTCCAGTTTTCTTACCTCCGGATGCGGTTTGCGCCGGTAAGCCCCGGCGTTGCTGGCTGCATCGCTCTGCTGATCTGGATCGTCCTTGATGGCGAGCAGCAAATCGTCCACGGGATATGCCAGCTCCAGCAGGCGAATGTAGGGCTGAATTCCGAAGTGCGTTGCCGGCGTCACTTCGAGCAGATCCTCCGGGCCGAGCAGCGGCTCTTCCGCCGCGTCGAATGCCTCCACGTGCGCCCACTCCAGCCGAACCATATCGAGCGCCAAGCGTTCCTGCGGCTGAATCCATTCCGGATGCGCACGCAGCCATAGAAATAAACGGCTGCCCAGATTGCGCAAAGTATATGAGCGCGAGGGACACTGTGTCAGATAAGCAAGCGATAGCTGCTCGAATCTGCGCGCGCCGACGATGGCTCGCAATCCATGAAAGTCTTCCGCAAACGCAGCCAGGACGCGAAACCAGTATTGCTGGTTGTAAATCTCCAGGCGGTCGAACGAAGATAGACGGTCATTCGGCTTGATGAACTGCTTAGCCTCGGCGCGCATGGATCGTCCATCCGGTAATTTTGCTTGCATGCCGTCGGACCGTGTCAGCGGCGTCATCACGGCAGAGGCCATGCGCCGCTGTAGTTCTTTGAGCTCACTCACCGCGCGGCCTCCATCACATGGTCGATACTTGCCGCCGAGTCGGTTGCGGCCAGGAAGCGGTTCGCCTTCAAGGCTTCCGCATGCACTTCCTCGAACGAGGGGATGCTGTCGTCCCATTCCAGCAGCGTCGCCGTCGGTCCACAACGGCGAATGGCCTGCGCATACAAATCCCAGACCGGGTCCAGCACGGGATGATCGTGCGTATCGAGCAGGTATTTCTGGAATCGCGAGTGGCCGGCGATGTGGATCTGCGCAACACGTTCGGCGGGGACAAAATCTACATAGGTTCGCGGATTGAAGTTGTGATTCTTCGAACTGACATAAATATTGTTCACGTCAAGCAGGATGCCGCAGTCAGCGCGCTCGACCACCTCGGTAAGAAACTCCCATTCCGTCATTTCCGATACGTGGAACTCGGCATAGCTGCTCACGTTTTCGACGGCCACTGGAATTTCCAGATAGTCCTGCACCTGGCGAACTTTCTGCGCCGTGACTTTCACCGCCTCCCACGTGTACGGCATGGGCAACAGGTCGTGTGTGTAGCGCCCGTCGACGCTGCCCCAGCAGAGATGATCCGTAAGCCACGGAGTCTTGGTCCGGCGGGTCAGGGCTTTCAGACGGCGAAGGTGTTCCTTGTTCAATCGATCGGCAGAGCCAAAATACATGGAGACGCCGTGCTGCACGACTCGGTACTGCTCCAGGATTGTATCCAGCACGGCCAGCGGACGGCCGCCGTCAATCATGTAGTTTTCTGAAATGATCTCGAACCAGTCGACCACTGGATGCCGCGTGAGTATGTGCTCGTAGTGAGGCACGCGCAGGCCGATGCCGATGCCGTAGTCGCTAAATCCGTTAAAACGATTGGCTGCCATACAAGACCCCGAAAGGAAAGAAGGGCGGTGCGGAACGCTGTCCGAAATACCACCGCCCCGTTCAAATTCGCTTTACGCGAACTTAGGCATCTTGGAGCCGTCGGTTGCGCAGCCGCCCTTGCCCTTGCAGGAGTTCTTGCCCTTACAGCCGTTATCAGAAGACTTGCAGCCGCCTTGGCCTTTGCAGGAGTTCTGGCCCTTACAGGAATGCTTGTCTGTCGTGGCCTGGCTGTAGAGCAGGTGGGTGGAACTGGTGGAGGTTTGCGTTGTGTATTGGGTTTGGCCGCCTCCGGCCTGGACCCCTTCTGCCGGTGTTGCAGCGTGGGCGCGTACAGCGGTTCCCGTCAATAGACCGGAGACTGCCGCAGTAAACAGGACTGCCTTGAAGTTGGTGTTCATTCGGTGATTCCCTTCCCCATTCAGAATGAGGCCGTACCGCAGTTCGGCCCATATCCGTTACGATGCTTAATTGCGAGATAGGTTACAAACACCCTGATCACAATCTCAGAAAATCTGTCTACGGAGCTTTTTGAGACGCCTGCTGGAATTCCGGGGGAGATGTAATGGCTCGGCGTATCGGCGCCAGCGGAGCGTGAACGTCGAACTCGATCTCGCCATCGGAGGAGCCGACCCCAAGACGCTTCCATAGCACATCCAGATCGATTGCAGAGTCGGGCGCTTCTCCCATTTTTTTGTAAAGGTCAGTCAACACTGAAGTTCCGGTGGCTTGATCGCCCGTAGCCAATACCTTCGATATGGGCCAGTCCTCTGCAATCGATCCGCCCGCAGCCAAAATTCCGCGCAAGGCGTCCTGCAATCCTTTACGGTTTTCAGTCTTTTCGCGAATTTGAACATCGGCCAGCAGACAAAAAAGCGCGCCACCCCAGTAGGTGCTTGCCCAGGTGTGGGTTTCATCCAGTCCGTGATCCGCGGCACCGGGCTCGCCCTTGGGCATGTCCCGAAGCATGTCTCCCCATATCTTCTCCGCTGTCAGTCCGCCTGCTTGCACCCGGGCGATTGGCTCGACATACGTTGCAATCCCCTCCTCCAGCCAATGGTGGTTGTCCGCCAGCGAAGGAAGAGCCGTGTGCACCATCTCGTGCGTCATCGTCCAATCGTCCGTCAGGTCCTGCCGCGTCGTATGCTCGCCAACCCGCATTCTTGTAAATGCTGGAAACCCATCGACATCTCCCCAGGTCGTTCCCGTCAGCACCCCTCTGTCGTCCGCAACCGGCACAATCAGAATGCGCATCCGCGCCACGGGAAATCTGCCGTAGTACACGGAAACCGATTTGGCCGCAGTCTCGACCCACTCAATGACATCGTTCCGCGGCAAATCCAGCGAACCCGGGGCAAAGTCGACCTGAATCGAGGCGCCGCCCACGTGCAGGATTTGCGTTGATACCACCGCGCTGTTCCATGGTGGGCCATGCCGGTGCTGAGGCCCGGCCATCTGGCCGCTCGCCGAGTTGGCGCGCGCGCATCCCAACACGATCAAAATGATGAAACAGAGATGGAGCAGGATTGGCTTCATGTTCGCCGTATACACCATTTCTCGAATGCCTGCGACAACAACATCGTTGACCCGCTCGCAGTGGATCGAGCCTGACGAAATCTGTCATGGGCAAAACTAAGCATAGATTCCCGTCAACAATACGGCAGAAGTAAGGCTTCCCGCACCCACCGTGCAGCACTCCAATCGAATCAACCGCCTCGCAAGGTTGTTGATATGCCAAACATCGATTCCGCGCAACTACGCGGCCCTTCCCAACCTCCCGGTTAGGATCAGATCGTGCGCCTTCCCGTGAATCCTCCCATCCTGCCAATGCTGGCCAAACGTGTGGAAGAGATTCCACCGGGAAATACATGGATTTTCGAACCCAAGTGGGATGGATTCAGGGTGCTCGTGTTTCGCGACCACAAGGAAATCCTGATTCAAAGTCGCGAGCAGAAATCATTGAACCGTTACTTCCCCGAGCTTCTTCCACCCTTGCTGCAACAACTCCCGCCCCGATGCGTCGTCGATGGAGAAATTGTCATCGCGAGAAAGGGCGCCCTGGATTTCGATGCATTGCAACTCCGGATCCACCCAGCCGCATCCAGGGTCAAGCTGCTCGCCCAGCAAACTCCGGCGTCCATCGTGTTGTTTGACCTGCTGTGCGAAGGCTCCCAGGACTTGCGGCTCCAGCCATTTCATCGACGGCGCGAGCGTTTGGAAGAGATGCTTGCCGACGCAGCGCCGCCGCTTCACCTCACACCGGCAACATCGAAACGAAGCGTCGCCCGCGACTGGTTCCAGCGATTCGAAGGTGCGGGTTTCGATGGCGTCATGGTCAAGCCGATTGAAGGCACCTACGAATCGGACAAGCGCGTGATGTTCAAGCTGAAGCATGAACGCGATTGCGACTGCGTGGTCGCCGGCTTTCGCTGGTACAAGGAGAGCGAGAACACCGCCATCGGTTCCCTGCTGCTGGGATTGTATGACGATGCTGGAGCGTTGCAGCACGTTGGCGTCTGCTCCAGCTTCACCCAGGAAAAACGACGAGAGCTGCTCACGTTTCTTCGTCCTTACCGCAAGAATGCGATCGCGCATCACCCTTGGAAATCCTGGCAGCAAAATGGCGATGCGGACGGCAGTGAACAACAGCGCATGCCGGGCGGCAAAAGCCGCTGGAGCCGCGGTAAAGATCTTTCCTGGGAGCCGCTGTGGCCCGAGCTCGTTGTCGAGGTAGCGTACGAGCATATGCAAGGCAATCGGTTTCGTCACATGGCTCACTTTCGCCGATGGAGAACTGAGAAAGATCCCCGCGAATGCACCTACGCCCAGCTGGAGGTTGTTCCCCCGCAGGAGTTGCAGAAGATCTTCGCTCACGATCGCTAACTCCGAGGCGCACAACCCAGCTGCCTTCCCCCCGCAAAGGAATTGCATCCAATCGAACCGGTGCCAATTTCAAGTCGAGAGTTATTCCCCCACGATGCATGCTGACGACAAGGTTCCTGATCCGACCCAGTCCGCGCGGGAAGCTGGCCTTCGCTATGTTTCCGATGCCCAGCCAGGCATTCAACGGAAGCGCCGGGGAAAAGGATTTCGCTATGTCGGAGTCGACGGCTCACCCGTGCGCGACCCGGAAGTTTTAGGTCGAATCAAATCCCTGGTCATTCCTCCCGCATGGAAGCAGGTGTGGATTTGCAATGACCCGAAAGGTCATTTGCAGGCAACGGGTCGCGATGCACGGGGAAGAAAGCAGAGTAAGTACCATCCGCGCTGGCGCGAGGTTCGCGATGAAACAAAGTATGAGCGCATGCTGCTGTTTGGCGCCGCACTGCCCGCGATGCGCCAGCAGGTGGAGCGCGACCTGGCGCTGCCCGGTGTGCCCCGCCCCAAGGTCTTGGCAACGATTGTCCAGCTCATGGAGACGACCTACATTCGCATCGGCAATGCGGAATATGCCCGCGACAATCATTCTTATGGATTGACGACGATGCGTGGCCGACATGTGCAGGTAGAAGGCTCGAAGATCACCTTCAAGTTTCAAGGGAAAAGCGGCGTGCGCCATACCGTCGATCTCCAGGACCGACGATTGGCGAAAATTATCCGCCGATGCCAGGATCTGCCGGGCTACGAATTGTTTCAATACGTCGGCGACGAAGGCGAAACCCATTCCATCGATTCTGCGGATGTGAACGATTATCTTCGCCAGATCAGCGGTCACGAGTTTACCGCCAAAGACTTTCGCACCTGGGCCGGAACCGTCCTGGCCTGCGTGGCGCTGCAGGAATGCGATGCATTCGAATCGGAGACCCAGGCCAGAAAAAATGTCGTGCGAGCCATTCAATCCGTCGCCGAGCAACTCGGAAATACGCCGTCAGTGTGCCGCAAATGTTATGTGCATCCGGCAGTCCTGGAAAACTACATGAACGGCATGATGAAAAGCATTCTGAAAAAGACACCACAGCGCAGGCGCGCCGCTCATGCTTTACGTCAGGAAGAGGCAGCCCTGATCCGCCTCCTGAAACGAAAACGGAAAACGTAGCTTCGTAAAGGCCAACTCGCCCGGACTCCGGCGGCAGTGAAAAAGTTTGGAAACGCCGTCGCGTCGCGGTGAACTCGCTTCAGCCCGTCACGGATGATTGTATGAACTCAAGAACCAGCAAAACCAAATACGAGGAACCGGAATAAACATCAGCTTCGAGAATAAGGTTGCGCTGGTCACGGGGGCGGCGTCCGGCTTAGGCCTGGCTTCAGCAAAGGCGTTCGCTGAATCCGGCGCAAGCTTGGCGCTGACTGACTGGAGCGAGAAGGAAGTTCAGGCCGCTGCCAACGATTTTGCAGACAAGGGCTTCAAGGCACTGGCTGTTCGCTGCGACGTATCCGACGATGCTCAGGTCGAGGCGATGGTCAATCAGACGATCGCCGCCTTCGGGGGATGTCGGATTGGACCTTGATCTGATCGTCACTGTCGGTCGCCATTGATTCTAAGATCTTTGGAATCAATGGCGGGGACGACGGGGCTCGAACCCGCGACCTCTGCCGTGACAGCTAACCGGAAACTCGTAACTTGTTGATACCAGGCGTAGCGGATGGCTACCTGAGCGCCCTGAGACACCCAAAGGAACGGTTATTGGGCCCTTATCGGACCCGCGACCTTTGCCCTCTAAGCCTTTGCCCTGTTCCCCCATTTTCGCGGCATTTGGGCCATTTTTGCAGTCGATCTCGACCGGCTCCTCTGCCGCGTGACGGCAGAGGTCGTGGGTCCAAGTGATATCTGAATCACGGATAGCAAGCGGAGGAAAGCAATCGTGGGGAATGTTCTCACGTTGCCGACCGAAGCAATCGCCCTCAAAGCAGCTCGCGCGTTGCGCATCGACGCTAACGCACAAACCCCGCTGGCAGAGAGCGGGCCGGAAACGATCGCTGAACTGGTTGCCCACTATCGGCTCAAGGAGTTGAAAGAGGACAGTCACAGTCGGAAGTCGTTTCCTACGCGAGCTGCCTATCGAAGTTATCTGGACAATTGGGTCCTCCCGCGATGGGGCGAACTCAAACTGGATCAGATCAAGCCCGTCGCAGTCGAAGAATGGCTCGACGGGATCAAGCGGGCGAAAGCAACACGAGCCAAGATTCGGAATCTGATGAGTGCTCTTTACCATCACGCGATGCGCTACGAGTGGACGGACAAGAATCCGATCAAGCTCGTGCGTCAGAGTGCGAAACGGGAGCGCATTCCTGATGTTCTCGAACTCGGAGAACTTCAGCTTCTTCTCACCAAACTCGACACACGGGAACGCACACTGGTTCTGCTGGCGGCTGCCACGGGGCTGCGTGTGAGCGAACTGTTAGGGATTCGGTGGGCAGATGTGGACTTCGACAACCTTGAGCTGAGTGTGACCCGATCCATCTGGCATCAGAAGATCGGGGATTGCAAAACGGAAGCTTCCGCCAAGCCGGTTCCACTCGACGGCTACATTGCGGAAGATCTGCTTCAGTGGCGAACGAAAAGTCCCTATCCAATGCAGGAGGATTGGGTCTTCGCCAGCCCGACCATGAAGGGCGAACAACCCTACTGGCCGGACAATCTGATGAAGCGGTACATCAAGCCGGTCGCCAGGGCGAACGGCATCTACAAGAACATCGGCTGGCACACCTTCCGCCACACCTTCGGCACACTGCTGAAGGCCAACGGGGAAGATGTGAAGACGGTACAGGAGCTCTTACGGCACGCGAACAGCAGGATCACACTGGATGTCTACACACAGGCAGTGGGTTCCAATAAGCGCGCCGCACAAAGCAAGGTTGTAAGGATGATGATTCCCGGCATGGGTCAAAACGCGGGTGAGATGGACCCGCAGAAAGCTCAGGTTGGAGCTTAATGGACCTTTATCGGACCCGGATTTGCTTGTCACTTAGGTCCCATATATTCCGTAAGTCTTTTGGAATGTATGGCGGGGACGACGGGGCTCGAACCCGCGACCTCTGCCGTGACAGTGAGCCTAGAACCCGTAACTTATAGAAACGCCGGGCAATGGGTGGCTCCAATAGGCCCTAAAAGGTATACCGGGGAATCGTTATTGTGGCCCTATTGTGCCCTCGATTTTTCGTCCATTTTCCTTCAAAAACTTCCTGAGACCTCTGCCGTCCTGCGGCATTATTCGCTCTTTCCGGGCCATTCCTCTGCCTCGTAGCGGCAGAGGTTCCACCCGGCTGGGAACGCGAAGGAAGCTTCAGCGAATTTGGGGCACAAAAGGGCACCAATATGCCCACGTTCAAAAATAGCCTTCACCGTGTCGGTTCCAAATCTATCGGCCCTTTGCGACAGCAGGTTCGTGATGGGGCTCAAAGCTGATGCGCAGTCGGCTGCGGGTTGCTCTGGCGAAGCGTTCCAGGGTGCGTGTCGAGGGTAATACCTTGCCACTCTCAAGCCGAGCGACAACGGCCTGCGTGGTTCCCATCGCTTCGGCTACCTCTTCCTGAGTCATGTCCGCCTTGCTTCGGGCTTCGATCAGTGCAGATGCCAAGGCAAATTCCTTCTCCAGCGCCTCATATTCGGCGACGTACTTTGGATCTTTCTTCCACTGCCGGAAGGACTCCTCAGCCTGTATAAACTTGCGCTTCATTCGACCTCCTTTGCTTTCTTCAACGCAAGTTCGATCTCGCGTCTAGGCGTTTTCTGAGTCTTCTTCACAAAGACATGGACAACGATGACCCTCTTCCCCACTGCGGTAACGTAGCAGGCTCGCGCAATACCGCTCCTGCCCTTCATTCGCATCTCCCAGAGCGGTCCCTCCAGGTGCTTCACATACGGTTCACGAACCCGTTCCAAACCATGCGCTTGAATCAGCTCTGAAATGCGTTGAAAGCTGGCCCGAATGTCCAAAGGAAGCGCGTCCAGTGATGCCTTCACGTCTTCATTCAGAAACCCGACGACCCATGCCATAAGTCAAATTATACCTTTTTTGCAATATTCTGCATACTCTCAAATTGAGCGGCCACTTGAAGGGACTGGAATCCCTCTACGTCGGAGGGCACGGATCGCGGCTGGTTATCACGATCCGGAATATCCGAAAGCCGTTTTGTTATTGGACACCGCGGGTTGAGCAACCTTAGTTTTGCGCCATGCTGACGCCCACGTCAGCGGAGGTGCAAAGATGCTCAGAGTCCGCCGTGCATTCCGGTTGGAGAAGCCTCTCAATCGGTCGTCCAATCCCACCGCAATCCGGTGGGCACACCAGTTCGCAAAACGAAAACTTCGCCGTGCGGTACACGTCATGGGACCGACGCTGGCTGCGCTCGCATTCGCTGGCGTTGCCAATCTCGCGCACGCCCAGGGAACGATCAGCTTCAGCGGCGCTCAAACCTTCATGCAGACAGTACAAACGTTCGCCGAATACGCGGGCGCGGTCATCTGCCTGATCGGCCTTATTTTCGCCGGTGTCAGTTTCATGAGCGGCAACATTCAGCGCGGCGTCATCGGGCTCTTTGGAGCCATCTTTGGCGCTGGCGTACTCGGCTGGGGAGCAGGCTGGATCTCGTCTCTGACGGGTCAGAGTGTGAGCTAGTCATGCAGACTGCCAAGCGAGGAGAGCCGGTCCCCATCAACCAGGCGCTCAATAAGCCACGCGAAAAGCTCGGATTGAATCTGCCGACGTGGCTTGTGATCGTGATGGTTTGCGTACTGGCTTTCCTCGCCGGTTTCCGCCTGCTCGCGGTCGTCTCCTTTCCCCTGCTTGCAACAGGTTGCTGGCTTATCGTCCGCAAGCACCCGAAGATGTTTCAGCTCTGGGGCCTGAGCCTCAGCCAGAGATCGTATTATGACCCGCGCAAACAGTGAACAGCTCAAACATACGCCGTGGTTCGCAAAGGCCGGAGCCGCGTGCTCGATTGTGCCAATCTCGCGCTTTATTGGCCCGAATATCTTTGCGCTGAAAGGCGGCGGTTACGGGTGCCTCTTCGCCCTCAACGGTATCGACGAAGAAGGGTTAACGGACCACGAGCTTGACGCGCGTGTGCGCTCGATTGAGGGAGCATTGCGCGGCCTGCCCGAAGGATCATGCCTCTACCAGTACACGCGCGTGATGTCCGGGTTCGACCTTCCACACCAGCGGCAATACCCAAATCCCATCACAGAGGTCTTCGCGGATGACAGGCGGACTTTCCTTGAAAAGAACGCGGGGTTTCGGCGGATCGACCTGCATTGGTGCCTCACCCTAGAACCGCCAAAGACGAATGCGCTTGTGCCCAGGCCGAAAGAGAATGCCATCGCTACGTCTCGCTTGCTCACCGAACTCCAGAAGGCGGCAACGATTCTGGACGGCCACCTTGGGGATGCAATCGGTCTCCGCCTGCTCGACAAACAGTATGTGTTCCAGTTTTTCAGCTACCTTTTCAATCTTGAGGAGTGGGCTGCTGCCGACCAGCTCCATGAAGATACGGGCGTAGATCGGCAGATCGTGACGAACCCGGTTGCCTGGCATAGCGATCACCTGCAAATTGGCAACCGCCGCGTGCAGATGTTCTCACTGAAGACGACGCCTGAATCCTCCAGACCGTGCTTGTTCTCCGGCCTGTTGGCACTCGACTGCGATAGCGTCTCGTGCTCGACCTGGCGGCCCAAGTCTACCGCTGCGGCCCGTAGTGAGATCGACGCGCAGGAGAAGTTCATCTCGTTTTTCAAAGTCGGCATTCTCTCGCGGGTGATGAACGCCCGCGATACCGCTGCTCTTGAAACCGGCGCGGGCGCAAGAGCCGCGAACAGCAGTGTGGATGATTTGAGCGATGTCATCCGCTCGCTCGATAAGAAAGCACAGGGGGAATACTCATTCCGTCTCCTGCTCGCCGCTAACAGCGCAGAGCAGCTACGCGATGTCGTTCCATCGGTTCACCGCATCTTTGTCGATGCCCGGACGCAGGTGATCGAGGAGACGCTTGGCAACCTTTCGGCCTTCTACGCGATGTTCCCCGGCAATCAGAAGTTCAACGTCTTTCCGCTGTGGCTCTCGGAAGACCACCACGCGCGCCTCTCTTCTGTGTTTGCACCACATCTCGGCCATCCGCGTTCGGAAGACCTGGACGCGGAATACCTCAACATCTTCGAGACCCGCACGCGAACGCCGTTCTTTCAAGATGTGTACGTGAACGGTGTGCGGGTCATGCTCATCATCGGTCCAACGGGAACCGGCAAGTCGGTGCATGGGAACCAGATCATTGCGCTGGAACAGAAATACGGCGGTTTTACCTATGTCTTCGACATCGGGGCCAGCTATGAGAGCGTGGTCGAATTGTACGGCGGACGTGTGGATCGCATCGGTAAAGATGGCCCGCGCGTGAATCCGTTCGCCCTCGAACCCACTGAGAACAATATTAAATTTCTCTACTCCTTCATCAAACTCCTGCTCACCAACGGCGGCGCGGAGTTGGAGCCGGAAGATGATGATGTGATCCACAAGGCCGTGCAGGATATGTACCTGCTCGACGCCGAGAATCGCCGCCTGTCGAATCTCTTTCTGCCTAAGAAGCTCGACCGTTACCTGTCGAAGTGGGTCGGCAGGGGCATCTACAACGCCATCTTCGACAACGTAGAAGATAGCCTCTCCTTGTCGCGGCTCCAATGCTTCGACTTCCAGGGTGTGAATAACGCGCAGTATGCCGACCTCGTTGAACCGCTGATGGTGTGGCTGCTCCGGCGCATCAACGATGTGCTCTATGCCCCCGCCAATCTCGGCGTCCCCAAGCACATTTTGATCGAGGAAATCTTCTCTTCGATGAAGAATCGCCAGCTACTCGAAGGCGCGCTCGCGTCGATCAAAACCGTGCGCAAAAACCTCGGCGGCGTGACGATGATTGGTCAGTCTGCCGAAGACCTCGGTGAGAACGCCGACAGCATCGTGAACTCCTGCACATCGTTCCTGTTTCTCAAAGACGCCACGTTCAACCGCAAACGGTATGCAGAGCTGTTCAAGATGAACGAACAGCAAGTCGCCCTGTTTGAGAGTTTGCAGGACCGCGAGGGACTGTACATGCGGCGCGATGGACTGACGAAAGTTGTTCGGCTGAATCTCGACAGCCGCAGTTACGCCACCTTCTCCACCAAACCGAAAGACCGTGTACGCCGCACCAAACTCATCGCCAAGTATGGACTCGCTGAGGGCATCTCTCGATTTGCCCAGGGTGAGTCCGCATAACCGAAAGGACCAGAGACAATGAAACCGCCAATCCTCATCTTCGTCGCCTGTGGGCTCGCCTTGACCGCAACCGCCTCTGCCTCTGGCACGGCGACACCAGAGCAGAAGCATCTTCAGCCGACCGCGCCGCGGACTGTCACCATATCCGAGTCCGATACGCCCCCTGTGATCCGGGTCGGTCTCTTGCAGTCAACCTTGATCCTGCTCCCAAATGAAGAAAAGGTTGCGAACGTGTTTGCCGGGGACACGGTGGATTGGGTCTTCGACGGCGGACACGTCGCCAGCCGCTTCATCAGTATCAAGCCGAAAGTCGCGGGTAGCACGACAGACGTGCATATCGTTTCCGACCACGGCAACGAATACACCTTACAGTTGCGGGAAGTCTCCGGCGACGACGATCCCCACTTCGATTCCAAAATCTTTATCACCCCCGGCGACAAGGCCGCAAAAGACAGGCTGGCCGAACTGCCCGTCTTCGTGCCCGCCGCCGAGCTGGACAAGGTGAGGCAGGAAGCGGCGGCAGCGCAGGCGGCGCAGGCCTCGACGCTGAAAGCGGAGAAGACACAAGAAGAGGCTTATCGCAGCCAGTACCCCGAATCGCTGCACTTTGATTACACATGGGACAAATCGAAGGGGAAAGAGCTTGGCCTACAGGCGATATGGCGGGATGACAAGTTCACCTACCTGCGTGGGAAGTTTCAGGAAACGCCAGCTCTGTATGAAGTGAAGGACAAGAAACCTTCGCTCATCAATTTCGACTTCAACGACGGCTTGTATACGGTGCCGAAGCAGTTGGATAGCGGCTACCTGGAGATCGGCAAACAAAAGGTTGATTTTCATCGCACCGAGGAATGCAGGTAGCCATGTCAGAACTGAATCAAAATACTCCTGCCACCGTTCCCGATCAGCCTGAAGCCAGACCGCCACTTAAGAAGAGTATGCCTGTGGTGGTCGCTCTGGTGGTCATCATCGGGCTTATTGGCCTTGCCAACATTTCGAGCCTGCTTCGCGGCAACAAAAAGACGGCAACGACAAGCGCATTGCCTATGCGTCCCTCGGCTCCAAACGCCGCACAGGTGTCGAGCTTTGAGGCGCAACAACAGTTGCAGGCCAAGCGCGACGAGCAGGACCGGGAACATCAGCAGGAGGTTGACGCAGCTCTGCAACAGCTTGAGCAGGCCCAGGGTGCCCCCGGCCCCGAAGCCGCTGGGGCGCCACCGATGACGGCGGCGCAGCGGTCCGCCATCTATGGTGACAGTTCAAACGCGCCGACCCGCACCTCTGAAGTGTCGCAGGCACAGGCCGACGCCAAGCAACGGCAGCTTGCGCGCCTAAAGCAACAGCAGGACGCAATCGACAGCGATACGGTTGCGATTGATTTCGAGCGTCCGGTTGAGGTGTCCGCAGCTTCCGCTGTAGCTCCATCCGTGGCAACAACCGAAGCGCCGAAAGCAACGGCGGACACGTCCAGCGGCGGAAGTTCCGCCAGCATAACGCCAGGGCACACCGGCCCCGGCGTTATGCCAGCCTCCGCTCATGACTCCAAGGCAGCTACGAACAGCAATCCTATGTCGGCATACAGCTTCGATACCTACAATGGCCGCCTCTATCGCGTCTTCGAGGGCACGGTGCTGGAAGGCGTCGTCACCAACCACATCGACGGAGGTTTCAGCGGTCCAATCATGGTCTCACTGACAACGGACCTCTACTCCCACGACCATCAGCAGTTGCTCTTGCCACAGGGCACGCGGCTGCTTGGCGACGTACAGAGTGTGGGCAACGTACAGCAGCGCAAGATGTTCGTCACTTTCCATCGTGCGATTTGTCCAGACGGATTTTCTCTCGAGTTCGGGAAGTACATCGGTCTCGACCAGATCGGAACCACGGGCCTTGCAACAAAGGTGAACCACGGCTATTTGCAGGCGTTCGCCGCCGCCGCTGCTATCGGCGGCCTGGGAGGTCTCGCGCAAATCGGAAACAGCGCCAGCGTCCTTACTCCATCGGCGGAGATTCGTGACGGCATCTCCGAAGAATCAGCCGTTGAAGGCGAGCAGGTTTTAAATCACTTCCTCAATCGTCTGCCGGTCATCACGTTGAAGGAAGGTTCCCGCGCCCGCGTCTACATCGGCACCGATCTGCTGATTCCGTCCTATGCCGAACATCAGGTCGATCCCACGTTGTAGAGAGGAGCATTACGATGGACAACCGCTATGAACATTTGCTCCGCAAATCACGCGATGCGAAGCGCGGCGGGCACGACGCATGGGCCGTGCAATCCACTGGCGAAAAAGTCGCCGTGGCCCTTGTTCTCAATCGTGGCGATTGGCTGGGAGAGATTCTGTACACCATTGCTGAGGCCATCGAGCGCAGCGGGCAGGAATGGGTTTCCATTATCCCGCAGGTCGCTCGCCAGCTTGCAGAGGAAGAGGCATGAATCTCCGCATGACAAATCGGCGCAGGTCGATGGCTGCCGTCGCAGCGATTGTGCTGTCGCTCATTGCACTCAGGATGCCCGCAGCACAAAGCATTCTCATGGACGGATTCATCGAGTTTGCCCAAGCCACAGAGAGGGCCGTTTGTCTTCCATATTGGCTTGCCACTCACACTCATTGTTTTTCTTTGGACAGGTTTGATCCAACCTGCCCAGAGTGCCTCTAACCGCTCCAACAACCATAGGAGGTTCGTTATGAAGTTCAATCTCAGCAAACATCGGAAATGGCTCATCGGCGCTGGCGCAGGGCTATTCCTCGTAGCGACACCCAGCTTCGCCCTGTTCGGCGTGGGTGACATCGTGTTTGACCCAACAAGCTATGCCAGCCTTGTCCAACAGCTCACAACAATCCAGATGCAATACAACATGCTCATGAATAACCTTGAGCACTTTTCGATTAAGCAGGAGTGGCAGACGACGCTTCACGCACTCGAAAACGTCAATGTCGCCAATATGTTCGGCGAGACGGCGGGTATCTGTACGGCCATCTGGCCGAGGTGATGTTGTCGCAGCCTGCGACCAGCGTTTGGCTCACCACCAAAGAGCCGAATGCCGGGGAGTGGGTCTCGAAATTCATCGGCAAGGTCGAAATCGAAAGGCTGCGGGAGACGCATTTTGACGGAACCCGCGCAGGCCACAACTTCACCATCGAGAGGCAGGTTGAACCGCTGGTATTGGAGTCAGAAATCTCCGGCCTCGCGGACCTCCATGCCTTTATGAAGTACCAGAATTTCGTAACGTACTTTTCATTTCCGTACTTCGATATGCCGGAGATTGCCAAGCCATTCGAGCTGCGCGAGCGCCCCGATGACAAGCTGCCGTATGACCCGAAGGCCGTTCATGGCGGCAGTCAGGAGTTGCAGCAGGTGCCGGTAGCCTCCGCTCCGTCGCCCGAACCGAACGAACCTGCGACCTCAGAAGCCATACAGCCGGAGCTTTCCATCGTTCCCGATGCTCACGAAGAACAGAACGTCATTACGCACGGTTGAGGAGCTGTCATGCTGAATATCTCGAAGCCGCTTTCCGCGTCCCAGGCGCAGACATATCACGAGAAAGAGTTCACCGCCGCTGAGCAGAACTACTGGAAGCAAGGCGATACCATTCAGGGTGAATGGCATGGCAAGCTGGCCGACACATTCGAGTTGTCCGGCGCTGTCGGTGCGGAAGAGTTCGCCCGCCTCTCCGAAGGCCAGCACCCGCAAACTGGCAAGCAGTTGGTCTCGCATCGTGTCGTCCATGAATACCGCAACGCACAGGGAGAGATGGTCTCTCCGGTCGAGCACCGCGCCGGTTGGGACGCTACGTTTTCTGCGCCCAAGTCCATCTCTCTGACCGCCCTTGTCGGCGGCGATGACCGTGTGCGCGAGGCGCACCGCGAAGCCGTCAACGTCGCCTTGAATGAGTTGGAGCGATACACACAAGCCCGCATCGGCGGCAACAATCCCGCCGAGACGACCGAAAAGTTTGTGGCGGCGAAGTTCGAGCATGATACCGCCCGTCCTGTCGATGGTTACTCCGCGCCGCAGCTCCATACGCACGTCGTCGTCTTCAACATGACGGAACGCGATAACGGGAAGATGCGGGCATTGCAACCGCATTCTCTCTTCGAGAGCCAGCAGTTTGCTACCGCCGTTTATCAGTCTCATCTCACCTACAAGTTGCGCGACCTCGGCTATGAGATCGAAGCGGGCAAGAGTGGAGCACCGGAGATCAAGGGCTACACGCAGGAGTACCTTGACGCATCCAGCCCGCGCCGCCAGCAGATCGAGGAAGCCCTTTCCCGCAGTGGCTTCAGCGGGCCGGAGGCTGCACAGATCGCGGCGCACAACACCCGCGATAAGAAAGTCGTTTTGTCCCCCGATCAAATCTTGGCCGCGCATAAACAGATTGCCGATGAGTTCGGCAATCAGGCCGACAAAGTTGTGGCCGAGGCGCAGGAGCGCAGAAAGGAACAGCGACCGGACAATGACCGCCGCCAGCAGGTTCGGGAGGCCGTCACCTTTGCCCGCGATAAGGGGTTTGAGCGTGAGGCCGTGGTGGACGAACGGGCGCTTTATGTCGATGCGCTGCGCCGGGGAATGGGCGAGATGACCTACCCGGAGGTCCGCGCCAGCTTCGAGGCGCGTGTCGCCTCCGGCGAGTTCAAAGAGATTGCCGATGACGGCGTGAAGCCCGGACGCCGGTTCACGACGGCGGCGACCATCAAGGCCGAGAGTGAAATCGTCCGGAAGGTGCAGGACGGGCAGAGCCGCGCACCGCAGATCATGCCGATTGAAACCGCAGTCCCGCTTGCCGATTCACGCTCTTACTTCAATGCCGCCCAAAAGCGGGTTGTCGAGGAAGTTCTTACCTCACGCGATCGGATACAGGGATTGCAGGGGCGGGCGGGCTCCGGCAAAACTTCGGTCCTGGCGACCATACGCGAAGGAGCCGAACGGAACGGCTACGCCGTGGAAGGCTTTGCGCCGACTTCGCGTGCCGCGAAGCAGCTCCGCCATGCTGGCATCAAGGCGGACACGTTGCAACGCTTCCTCGCAGGCGGCGGCCTGCAGGCCGCCGGCGATCCTGCGAGAAAGCATCTTTACATGGTTGATGAATCCTCTCTGGCATCGACGCAGCAAATGCGTGACTTCCTGAATAAGATTGGGCCACAAGACAAAGTGCTGTTAATTGGCGACACGCGGCAGCATCAGGGCGTCGATGCCGGAAAGCCCTTCGAGCAGCTACAGGAAGCGGGCATGAGGACCGCGCAGCTTGACCAGATCATGCGCCAGAAAGATCCAGAATTGCGTAAAGCGGTCGAGCATCTGTCCAACAACGAGACTGCCATTGGCGTTGAGATGCTTTCGCAGCAGGGACGAATTACAGAGATTGTTGATCCGCAGGAACGCATCGCGGCTATCGCCAAAAGTTATGCCGAACGTCCCGAGAATACGCTCATCGTGTCGCCCGATAACGCTTCGCGCCGCGCCATCAATCAGGCCGTGCGGCAGGAGTTGCAGGCGCTTGGAGTCGTGGATACCAACGATCATTCCATGCACGTGCTGACACCGCGCAACGATATGACCGGAGCAGACAGAGAGTGGGCCAGTCGTTATGAGCCCGGAGATGTCTTGCATTACACCCGTGGCAGCAAAGAGCATGGCATAGAGAGTCGAAGCTACGCCCGCGTCGTCAGCACAAACCCTAAAGAGAATCTTGTCACCGTACAAAAGCAGGACGGCCAGCAAGTGACATATGACCCGTCCCGGCTGCGCGGCATCGCAGCATACCGCGAGATCGAGCGTGAGTTTGCTTTAGGAGACAAAATACAATTTACAGCTGCGTTGAGGGATTTGCAGGTGGCCAATCGTGACCTCGGCACCATCCAGCACATCGGAGACGATGACAAGATCAGCGTCCGCATGGATGGCACGAAAGACAGAATCGTGCGCTTCGATGCCGATCAGATGCGGCACTTCGATCATGGTTATGCCGTGACCTCGCACAGCTCGCAGGGTCTCACGTCAGAGCGGGTATTAGTGAACATGGATACCGAAGTTCACCCTGAGTTGATAAACAACCGATTTGCGTATGTCTCTGTTTCGCGTGGCTCGCACGACGCGCAGATTTACACCAATGATGCCGCTTCGCTTGCCGCGAGTCTCAGCCAAGATGTAAGCAAGGCGTCCGCGATTGACTTCGGCAAGAGTCAGAATCCGGTTGCGAATATTGGCCTGGAGCAGACCTCGTCCTTGAGCAAGACATCAGCCGCGAGCATTGGATTAGCTCTTTGAGGTTTTGCAATTCACGCAGCCCTCGCACATCCATATAGCCAGTCGCGTCACGACCAACTGCCCGGTTGACTCGCGTGTAGTCGGAAGCATTCCGTAACGAAAAGGCGACGCCCGCGGCCTTCGCTTTGAGGGCTTCCGGAGCCAGAGTAATTCCGCTCTCTGCTGCCCTCCGGAGGATCAGTCTCTCTGCGAGCACGACACTTCCGAATTGATCGAGTCTGGACCATATCCCAGCAAGGGGATTTTCGGCAGTGATATGTCTCACCAAGCGCGGACGCCCACGCGTGGGAAGTTGGGTATTGACCCCAGGGGCGATTTGCTTATTCCAAGCGACGAGAACGGGGAAGAAATCCCCAATTGGCAAAACTGGTGTTGCTATGCCATACGCATACTGCTCTATATTGTAGAGTTCGCCGTTCGTGAAAATGTGCTCTACGGCACCGTCGAGCGTCTTGTAGACTCCATTTGCAGTTGCCGAGGTGTAGAGCAGAGCAATCCTATGAGATGTGGAGTCCTTCGAGGCTTCGATGATGAAGTATTCACCGTCTGGATTCTCAGACTCGATTTTTGCTGTCCATCCGTGAGTCTCAAGCGGCTTTAGGATTTGCTGATCTGCACTCTGCCGCAAGAGTTGCAATCTCTTCTCTACAGCTGGACCAGCCACGGCGCTCTCCTAGCTACGACCAATTTGGGCTACTCATTCAGTCTATTTGAAACTGTGAACGACCTGTCTCCTACGGAGCCTTCGGAAGTGGCGCAAGGAATAGCGGATTTATCAATTCGACGGCAATATTGAGAACGTTCAGTGCTTCGCCAGGTGGCAGAATACTTTGGTCTGCCGGATGAGACGCCTCATTGCGTAGGTGCCGAATAGAGTCCCAGCGGGGTTGCTGTTCAGGCAGGATCACGGCACGTTCCACAAGCCATGCGATCTTCTCTGCGAAGCGTTTGACCTTCGACGGAGCGTTCATCGCTTTGCATTTCATAGTCACGGCCGCATCAAATACCCGGAACATTTGCTCGGTGCCGACGGTGAGGAGCGGATAGAACATCAGGCTGTACACCAACGTGCCGCGAGCGATCTCAAAAAGTTTGCGGATGGGTAGGGGCACTGCAGGATCAAGTTCGGTTTGGATGAGGTCATACACCCAAGCATCGGACGGATCAGACCGAGAGGACGACATGACGACACCGGACCATGCCGGATCTACCGTCAGCCAGTTCTCCAAGGTGAGGCGTTTATAGCCGAATTCGTTGAAGGGCGATGCAGATGACATCAGAACCTCGCTATGGCGTTTGGGACAGGTGTGGTGGAAGCCATGACCGAGGCTTTCGCCCTGCGCTTCAATCCTCCGTATCTCTCCGTAAGTAGGCGACGCATAATCTTTGCTCCTCAGAAAACTTACGCTTGATAAAATGAATCGATGGTGGCTCGAAAGCTGGCAGCAATCCCGTCGAGCTTCTCGGCAAGCTTCATCGCAAGACGTATGTCAACAACTTGAAGCGTTTGAACGAGGCACTGAAACAGTGCAAGAAGTGCGAGACCGGCTACCCGCTCCGAGTGGGTATCGACGATTAGGTGGTTATTCTTTCGCGAGATGGACTCTCCAATGCCGCTAACGCCCCAGTGTTCCCAATCCGAAAGTTCTGAGTATGGTCCATCGTACAGCTCTCTCCCAACAACATCAGCCATCTCCGATAGAGTGACAGCACCTTGCCATTTCCTGTGGTACGGATCTGATGATCCTGGCTTTGGTTTTTTGAGAAGATGCAAGTATCCGAATGTGTTCAAGCGCTCCTCATTGTTTTTTACAACGGACTTTTCGACCGAGATACCCTCTCTCAGCCTGCCTTGGATAAGCCGCCAGTCATGAATGATTGAGAATGACCTCCATCGCTGTGCCCGTGCTTCAGGATCGTGCGATGTCCACAACAGTTGATATAGGCCATCAATCATAGTGCGCGCTATTAGGCCAGCATCCCTTCTTGGTTCCAAAGCCAGCAGCGATTCGGCGTGTTGAACCTGCTTATAGAGAAATTGCATAGCCATAAAGCCGAAGTCATCGTCTTCACGAACCGCTACTCCTCTGGAGCACTCGTCCGCTAGTGCGAGGACCATCCTTGCTTGATCGCGGAAGAAGGGGATTTCTCGCGGGTCACGTATGAACAGTTTGGTAGATTCCATGCACCGATGGTAAATCGGCGCAGAGCTGGTTCATCCTTCTGACGAATCGGATTGCTGAGTATGCAAATGAGCTATGAATGTGTCCGATTGCTTCCGATTGCCTTCTTGCTACTAGCTAAGAGGGTAGGCACCTTTCCGGCCGCGGGATTCATCTCCGCGATCTCCACGCTCCCCACTCCTTGGACATGCAGCACCAGCTTCTCGTTTTGAAAGCCAGTCTTCAACGCTTCATACGTCACATAGTCGAGCTTGATCCCGCGGTCTTTGAGTTCGACCAGACAGTAGGCAGCAATTGCGTCTGTAACGGGTGTCCGGGTCTTGGAATACTCTTCAACGAGACGATCCAACAATCGTGAGCTGGCTCCGCTGATGAAATCAGTCGCGAGCGTGACGGTATAAACCCCGCTCCCCGCCTTGCTCATAACTGACGAACATCCCGGTTTTGAAAAATAGGTGCGAAGCGATTCCGCAACTTTTTTCGCGTCCATCGGAGCGGCGTTACTCAGCATCTCGGCAACTGCCGGGAGTCCATCGGGCGCTTGCAGGGCGGCTTGGAAAATCTTCGTTGCATCCTGGGTGAGACAGGCCGCATAGGCAGTTCGTGCCGTCCACTGATACTTCTTGACCGAAGCAAATCCCCCGGTCTCGACCCAGTAAGACGCAGCGAGATAATCGTGTACGGTGCGATGCACAAACTCCCATCCATCTTCGGTAGGCACCAGAATCCCATAGAACTTTGCGGTCTCCAGAAGCGCCTTTCGAGCATCGACCTTATCTATATTCAAAAGATCAATCTGCTTCTGGGCTTCGACTTCGGCGCGGTTCTTGGGAAGCGAACTGGATGAGGCTACATAGGCAAGTCGTTTTAACATCTGAATGCGGTCTCGCCCATCGAGCGATGTGGCAGTCGCGCGTACCAGGCCCTTGCTGGCATCCCAGCGCTCGCTAAGAACTTCGATAGCTCGTTGCAAGAGTCTTAGGGCACTTCGCGGTTGAACTCTGTCTGTGCTCGTCTTCACAATGCAGGCCAGCGCCAAGAGGAGCGGATGCGTTAAGAAATCTCCGAACCCGCGCTCCTCCAACTCATTCACAACTTTCTTAGCATCAAGACCCGACTCGAACGCCTTGAGAAAAGCAGTGACAAATTTATGCTTTTCTTCAAGGCTGAAACCCCCGATGCGGACTTCAGGCACATTCAGGTTGATGACGTCGTAATATTCCCGGCATGTCAGATAGAATTTGCCGACCTTATAACCTTGGAAGCAAAGCAACGCTTCGGAGACCAACCTCTGTTGGGACAGGCCGATTTCGTCAGCTATGCCTTTTGGCGCCATCCTACGCTATCCTTTTCCGGTTCTAAACAAAACAGGTTCCCTTGGTCCGTCCCCTGAGCCTTCCGGCCTGCCATGACCGCAGACGGAATGCAATTTGCCGGTCAAACAATGTGTGATTTGCCGCATCCCTAATTAAGGAGGATTTGGAATGATCGAGTGCATAGAGTTTGTTGGCAAGGTTGTGAGCAAATTCACGATCTACGAAGACACCATTGATGGACCGGAGATCTGTATCGAGTTCACCGACGGCACCGTATTTTCTTCATGCCTGAAAATGTCCACATCGTTGGAAGCCACAGTGACTCGGGATGATGGCGGCCAACCGCAATTGCTGAAGGACTATTCCACGCCGCCAGTTTCGCGCTGAGTGCTCCACGATGGAGCTACGTCATGTTCCGATTGGGTAAGCTGCGTTGATGGCCGCTTCGGTCTCGAATCTGCTAGCAAGCTGTGCATCGGCGATACATTGCTTCACCATCATGCGGAGCAGGGTTTCCAGGCGGATGTAGCTGTCTTGTACCTTTTCGCTGATGTCTTGGCCTTGCAGCAACTGCCCATGCACGAAGTTGGAGCGGTAGTCATAGGCTTCCTTGGCCTCATCCTCGGTAATCGCGATACCCAGATCTGCTCCAACAAGGTTGAGCCTCCGCTTGAATTGCTTTGTCACGTCCCGCTTGTGCGCGTTGACCAGTGCTTCTAATCCCGTCACAACCAAGGTGAACCGAATCTCCAGCTCATAGGTGAAGCAGGCGTACAGGAAATGCCGTAGGGCTTTGCGAATACGTCGTGGCAACTTCTCAAAGTCGTAGCGGGCAAGGAGCGTTCTGATTTCCCCCAGATCAGAAGCCGTAAGCCAGTTTCTCCAGTTTCTTCCGCTGCCCCAGACATGGGCTCCTAATCCTTGTGTCGGTCCCGGAACGATTTGAGCGATTGCGCCGTCTCGATAAAACAGACGCGCCGAATAGCACGTTGCAATCGTTGTTGGGTGAACCAGGCGGGACAGGAGCAAGCAATCCTGCAAACGGCGGTCATGATCCCAATTCAGGGAGGCTCCGGCACTCCACTCCATATCCCAGACAAGAGCGTAGTGATAATAATTCCATCGCACGGCGTCGAAGTTCAATCCTGGTGGTCGGCAGGCTGCAAAAACCGCCTCCGCTGTTTCGATGCCTAAAGGCCCTGCCCAGAGATCGTGCCCGATTAGCATCCGCTCCGAGATAGGTGGCTCATTCCGGAATACCTCATCCGCAACACGCATGTCAGGCGTTGTGGTCTGAAGAATCACATCTCGCACGAAGCTCTTACTCTCATCCAAAGACATCCCTCCCCTTTTCTCGTCTCTGTGGCTCCGAACATCATACGGGGTGACTGAACTGGGCGGGCGGACGACTCCTCCCGCGCTACGACCGCTGGCGCGTTCTTCGCTCCCTCCTCTGCGGCCTGTTCCTGCCGCAACGCGACCCTGAAATTCATGTGCGCTGACGCGCACGAATAAGGAAACCAAGCCTCGCTGAGGGCGCTGCCCTGGCGCGGCGCAAGGGGTTTCCCAACAGTCTTCCGCGCTTCGCTTGTGCAGACCTTCGCTGCGCTCGCCCTCCGCTTTGCTCCGGGTGGGAGATACCCCTCCCCTTGCGCCTTGCCGCCCCGCCTTCGCCAGGAGGCGTTCGGCATGTAGGTACATGCCACGCATGGCATGAAAAGCAAAAGCAAACGCAAAGGAGACAACACCATGAGCAGCACAGCCACCACCATCGCAGCATCGACCAGCAGCAGCCCAAGACGGCGAAAGAAGTAATCGCCGCCAACGTCCAGAGCCTCATCGAGCAGCTAGAGGCCGGACACTCCGACGCCCTTACCGCCTACCTCAACGCGATGAGCCGCTTTCATAACTACTCTCTCGGGAACATTCTGGAGATTGCGCGGCAGACGCCCGACGCAACCAGCGTTGCCGGGTTCTGGAAGTGGAAAGAGCTTGGCCGCTCCGTGAAGAAGGGCGAGAAAGGCATCCGCATCCTTGCCCCCATCGTCGGCGTTCGCCGCAAGAAGGACGAGGAAGCCGACAAGGACATTACCAAGCAGAACACGGCGCGTATTGGTTGGGTTCCGTTCGGCGTATGTCTTCGATGTGTCGCAGACCGAAGGCGCGGAGCTTCCCGAGATGCGGGAGATCTCCGGCGACGTAGGCGAGAACCGCGACAGGCTGATTGCCTTCATCGAGCGTCAGGGCATCGAGCTTGTCTTTACCGAGCGCATCGCGCCCGCGCTTGGCATGAGCTACGGCGGACGCATCGCCATCCTGCCCGGACAGTCGAAGGCCGAAGAGTTCAGCACCTTAGTGCATGAGCTGGCGCACGAGATGCTGCACAAGGCCGAGCGGCGCACGGCCACCACCAAGACGGTGCGCGAGACAGAGGCCGAGGCCATCGCCTTTGTCATCGGCAAGGCCGTGGGGCTGGAGACGGGCACCGCTTCCGCCGACTACATCCAGCTTTACCACGGCAACGCTTCGTTGCTGGCCGAATCGCTTGAAGTCATCCAGCAAACCTCCGCTGTCATCCTTGCCGCACTGGAACCGTCCGCAACCGAGGCGATGGCCGATGCAGAACTGGCGGAGGTGGCGTCATGCAGACCATCCTTGAAATCATCAAGAAGGCCGGAGGATGGCATCCCGGCCTGTACCTCAAGATCGACAACCCGCCGTACATGGAGCTTGTCATCGAGGCGATGGACGAGTCCGGCCCGATGGGACTTCCCGCAATCTCCGTCGCTCACTACGGCGAACAGAACGGCGATGCCATGCGCGACCCGGAGATGTGTTTCGAGCTTGGCTTTGCGGGAGGAGCGCATCTGTCCGCGTTCTATTACCGCAACGATTATGTCGGCGTGGAGCAGTGGAGCCGCAATATCGTGCGCGGCAACTATGTCCACCTGATTGCTTTGCATGAGCAACACCAGCGTTTCGCTAAGACGTGGGACAACAACCTGCGCTTGCAGGGATTCGCGGAAGCCTTCACGGACAAGTGCATTCGCGGCTAGTCCGCTCCCTTGGAGCGGAACCACGCCCAACGTGTTCCGCTCCGTGACCTTCACCCTCAACCGCTCGAAAGGAGCACACCATCATGGAAACGCAAGTCATCAATGCCACCGAGTACCGCAATGTTTCTCTCTCTCTTCTGAACGAGTCGAAGACCAACCCGCGCCGCACCTTCGAGGAAACCGCCTTGAAGGAACTGGCCGAGTCCATCCGCACCCAGGGCGTTCTCTCTCCCTTGCTTGTGCGGCCTCTCACCGAGAACGGTTTCGAGATTGTCGCCGGAGCACGGCGTTATCGCGCCGCGCAGTTGGCCGAAGTCCGGACCGTGCCCGTCCGCATCGTCAATCTGACCGATGCGGAGGCCGTCGAAATGTCCATCGTCGAAAACCTGATACGCGAGGATATTCACCCGATGGAAGAGGCGCAGGGGTTCCGCGCCTTGCTGGACTTGGACGAACCGAAGTACAGCATCGAGCAGATCGCCGCGAAGATGGGCAAAACTCCCGTCTTCGTGGCTTCGAGATTGAAATTGACCGACCTTGTACCCGCAGCGGTCGATGCGTTCTATGCCGATGAGATCGGCGTGGGCCATGCGGTTGTACTGGCGAAGCTGCCCGCCGACCAACAGGAAGCCGCACTCCAAGCCTGTTTCAAGGAGGTATACAACAACGGAGCATCGAAGCCAGCGCGTATCCTGCTGCCCGTCCGCAACCTGCAATTCTGGATCGACAGCAATATCCTGCTCGTCCTGAAAGATGCGCCGTTCAACAAGCGCGATGCCGCAGCTTGTTCCCGCCGCTGGCAGTTGTGCCGATTGCCCCAAGCGGACAGGACACAACAAGCTGCTTTTCGGTGATGACCTCGGAAGGCAGGGCGACCGCTGCACCGACCCGACTTGCTATCAGGCCAAGGTCTCGGCGCACGTCGCCAAAACCATCGCCGCGAAACCGGAGCTGGTGCAGATCAGCACGGCCTACGGCGGACAGAAAGAAGGCAGCCCGGTACTGCCGCGCAACAAGTACACCGCGATTCGGGACGACAAGCCGAAGTCGAAGGACGACGCGAAGCGGCCTGAGTTCAAGGTGTGCAAGTTCACCACTGAAGCCATCATCACCGAAGGCAGCGACGTTGGCACCGTCCATAAGGTATGCGCCAATCCATCCTGCCCTGTCCATCATCCGAAGCAGCAAACCAGCCGCAACGATGAGAAGTGGAAGGCCGAGCAGGAGAAGCAGCGCAAGGAACAGGCCATCGCCAACACGACCGGCCTTCGTGTCCTCGCCGCCGTGGGCGCCGCCGTTCCGGTTCGCCTGATGAAACGTGACCTGCTTTTCATCCTTGAGAAGCTGGTAAGCCTCATGGACGAGAACCGCGTCGAGATGCTGGCGCGGCAGCACGGCATCCGTCAGAAGCGCGACGATGGAGGCTTGGCAAAGACGTTCGCCGCCTTCCTTCGCCGCGCCGATGAAGGAACGCTCTCCCGGCTGCTGGTCGAGTCGAGCATCCTGCTTGCGGCCACGCGCGGTAATCCTGCCGCCATTCTCAAGGATGCCGCCACCGCCTACAAAGTGGACACCGACGCCATCGCCGCCAAGGTAAAGCAGGAGTTCGCAGCGAAAGAGAAGGCGAAGAAGACGCCGCACCGCAGCCAAACCGCAAAGAAAGCGGCCTAGACTCCATCCATCATTTGAGGGGCGGCAAATTAGCCGCCCTTCTTCTTCTGCGCAAAATCGCGCAGGGAGAACCCTTGCTGGTTTCTCCCTGCAACCCTCATCCGCAACTCCGGCCTCCGCTCTCCGGCTGCGCGCGAGGAGTCCAGTTCCTCCTCCTCGAACCTTCCCCATTTCACTAACCGAGCACGTCGTCAACGAAGCAATTCCTTCAAGTACTCGGTGGCAACAGGATCGTCGGCCTTTGATAGGGCAAATACAAACCTGCGATGCAAGATGGGATCATGTTCTTCTTTCGCGAGCATGACTAAGTCTGCCCAGTCCTGCCACTTTGCCAGAGCATCAATCACCGCAATCTTGGTGTCCCTGCTTTTTGTCGAATGGTAAGCGGCCACACCCGCAGCAGGGTCCTTAATCGTTGAATATTGAATGATAATTCCGAACGCTGCCGCCTGTGTTATCGCTCCGAAGCTCCCCCGCATAGCGTCCTTTAGCAGGAGCACCGAATGCTGAGATGGGGCTTGTGTCAGCACAAAAAGAACTTGCTGCTTGGTGGCAATCTGTGCGTCGGATTTCAACATTCGCCGTGCTGCTGACGCTCCTTCGTCGGGGGACCTATGGAGTAGCGCGTTTAGCGCGAGCAATTTCAGATCGTCGTCGGAGCCTACATCGGCAGAGTCAGGCGGGATAGGAGGCAAATCTTTCCCTGACTCATCTGAAAAGGCACGCGAGTTCTGTTTCATTTCAAGCAGGAGAGCATCGCAGTCTTGATTCCATGTGCTATTCGGATACGTTGTACGAAGCAGACCGCAAGTCTGCATAGTCTGTCGTCGAAGAGCCAAGCGTCGGTAGGAATATGCCTTCCAATACAGCGACGCATCGCCGTGGATGCCATTAGAGTCGGAGGACGCTTTAGAAAATGAAGAAATCGCCGTGTCCCACTGGCCTTCGTTCATCGCACGAATGCCAGCTCCATAAGCAGCGTCCGCTTGGGAAGCTGGAACGCTGGCCTTTGTAGATTGTTGGGCGGTCGAGGTAATCCCTCCGACCACAACCTGAAGCATCATGATAGCCAGCCAGTAATGCATAATACGAATGTTGATCATGAGGCAGATCCTCCTCCTATGCTAGTGCTGGCCCCGTTCTGGAGCAGAATACGCACTTGTAAGAGAGTTCCGTCGAGGTTCAGTTCCATGTTGCGGGAGGTAGCGTCGTTCGAAGTCCCCGTCGCATGAGCGATTGTTGATAACAGATATCCTGAGTTTTCGAGAACCTGGGCCACTCCTACCTCACCTCTTAAGTCCGCAGCTTGGATGCACGCGGAGTTCTTCCCGAGCAGGGTCACAGCCTCAGAGCGAATCGGCCCGTCCAATGGGCCGTCTGTGTGACGGACGAGTGTAAGAAGGCGCTCAATTCCGGCGAGCTGCCCGCTAAGGTCTGCGGTGCTTTCTCTGTTGTACACCACCGATGTGTTGGACGATCCCACAGGAAGCTGACGGCGTGGAATAGTGATGATGGCAAGCAGCATTACTATGGCACACGCCGGCACCGCTATTGCTATCCATCTCCACCATTGTGACTGCTGCTGTTTATGAGCAATCGGCGTAGAACGAACTTGGTTAAAGAAACGAATCCAGTGCTCCTCAACGTCGGGTTCTGGCATTTCCTCCCGACGCAGCGCGGACCTCATATTCCGAATCGCTTGCAGCGCCTCACGGCAGTTTTCACACTCGGCAAGATGTTCTCTTACGCCTTCCTGTTCAGCAGATGCACCGGTCGCGTATTCGATTAGAGCTTCTTCAGATATGTGAACACTTCTCATCTCATTCCTCCCTTCAAAGGAGCCAGCGCCCGACGGAGTTTTCCAACGCCGCGGAAGACCGCTTGCTTCACGGAGTTCTTCGGTACTCCTAACGTTTTTCCGATCTCTTCGAGTGGCAATTCCTCTACGAACCAAAGTGCAACAGCGGTTTGCTCCATCGCGGTGAGTTCTCGCATGGATATCTTGCGAAGCCTCGCAGCCTCATCTGCAAATACCCAGTCGTCAGCACCCGGCGCATCGTCTACCAGTTCCATGAGAGCTGCATTCTCTTCCATCTCGCTATTCGCAGCCTGGAACAGCGCGTCGCGGGTGCGACGCTCAACTGAATTGAGGGCCAAATTGATGGCGATCCTTGTCACCCACGTAGCAAATTGAGCGTCCTGACGAAATTGGCCCAGGTTCATATACGCACGCAGGAACGCCTCTTGA
This sequence comes from uncultured Acidobacteriota bacterium, assembly GCA_963756315.1. Lineage (GTDB taxonomy): Bacteria > Acidobacteriota > Terriglobia > Terriglobales > Acidobacteriaceae > JAKAAZ01. The sequence goes on along the minus strand of CAVWNI010000008.1, from coordinate 43,846 downwards.
GCGATGTCTTCGGCGTCTGCCTGATTTCCGACGATGCGATAAATAGTTCGGAAGACAGCACGGAAATGGCAAGTCATCAGCACCTTGAATGCCGATGGATCGCCGCCCAGGACCTTCCGGATCGCTGCTGATTCAGTAGAGGCCACTATTAATTAGACCGCCTGTGTAAGGAGCGGTTAGGCTCCCCAGTTTTTCTTGCGCCTATGCTAACCGCTTCGAAAACCGCCTTCTCAAACGTGTTAAGGGCCGAGCAGGTGGGAAGCTCTTCAATTCATTTCACGGTGAAGACGCTTGAGAATTGCATTTGTATTGGCGGCATCCCTGCTCCTGCAGACCAACCAGCTTCAATCTTCCCAGATCGCTACGACGGCTTCCAGCAGAAGTTTTCTGATTAAGAACGTGCGCGTGTTCGATGGGCGCACAATTGTTGATGCCGACTCCGTACTCGTTGTGGACGGGAAGATCTCCGAACTAGGCAATCACCTTGTCGCTCCGTCCTCTGACTTTAAGGTAATTGATGGCACAGGAGACACGCTCCTTCCAGGCTTGATTGACAGCCACACCCATACCTATCGAACGATCTCGCTCCAGCAGGCAATTCTGTTTGGTGTGACGACCGAGATGGGTATGGAAGACCCGCCCAAGTTGATCGTGCCGTTTCGTGATGCCGAGGCGGCTGGAGCACACCCTGAATCGGCGGATATTTTTACTGCCGGTTGGCCCGCCACGGCGCCCGCAGGACACGGCGCGGGAGGCCCTGTACCAACCATTAGCGGACCAAGCGAAGCCCAGAGTTTCGTTGACGCCAGAATCGCGCAGGGCTCGAACTACATCAAGATCATCGACGAGGATGGCAGTGCTTACGGCATTCCCTTTGCCAATATCAGCAATGCGACGATGGCGGCAGTTGTCCAGGCGGCTCATCGTCGCGGAAAACTTGCGATTGCACACATTGGGAATGGACCTGAAGCCATCGATGCAATCGAGGCTGGTGTTGACGGACTCGCACATCTCTTCATCGAGAGTGAACCTCAACCAGATTTTGGATCGCTTGCCGCCAGTCACCACGTCTTCGTCGTCTCCACACTCACTGTCCTGCAAAGCCTCTACATGCCGTCCGGGGCTGCCATCGCCAATGATCCCGATATCAAACCTTTTCTGACGCCGGATGCGCTACGAAATCTTCGGGGACAATTTGCTTCCTTGATGTTTCCGCCTCATCGGTTCCGTATGAAATACGCAACGGACGCCGAGAAGCAGTTGCTACGCTCAGGTGTTCCTATTCTTGCTGGAACCGATGCCCCAAACATCGGTACTTGGTATGGCGTCTCCATGCACCGTGAACTGGAACTTCTTGTCGGTGGCGGGATGTCTCCACAAGAGGCTTTGGCGTCGGCGACGAGTATTCCGGCTGGCATTTTCCATTTGTCAGATCGGGGCGTGATTGCTCCTGGTATGCGCGGCGATCTCTTGCTGGTAAAAGGAGATCCGACAAAGCATATCCAGGACACGCGGCACATCATATACATCTGGAAAGCTGGAGTTGAAGTTAACCGCGTGGAGACATTTCAGCGGTTGGCTAAGGATTACGAAGAGAGCGCTCGATTCCTGACGCCTAAAGGGTCGGAGTCAGGGCAGGTCTCGGACTTCGAGCAAGGTTCGCCCCGGACGGTCTTTGGTGCCGGCTGGCAGACATTCAATGACAGCCGGTATCACGGCAAATCGACCGCACGCTTTGAGGTCGTCCAAGACGGAGCGAACGGTTCCAAACACTCTCTGTCTGTTGCTGGAACGACGGCACACGGTTCTCCACTACCGTTTGCGGGCGTTAGCTTCATGCCGTCTGCAAGTCCGTGGGACCCAGCCAATCTAAGCGCACATAGGGAGCTGTGTTTCTTCACGAAGGGAGGCGGGACGCTCACTGTATGGATGAGCACGCAGAGCCAACCGCCCCGCATGGTGCGTATTCGCCTGACTTCTCAGTGGAAACGGGTTGTTCTCCCATTCTCGGAGTTCCACACGGATGGTTCCGATGTGAAGCAATTCAACTTCGCTCATACGGGGAGTGTCGGACCATTTTCGTTCCAACTTGACGATGTCACGCTCCGCTAAGAGATGAAAGGTTTTCAGATGCCAGTTCGATACTCCACGATCAGGATTTGCGGCTCCGTTCTCTGTGCCGTGTTTAGCTCCCACTTCTGCATCGGACAGAATACGCCTCACGCTGCAATCCCAGTATGGACTGTACAGGTGCGGGACCTCAGTCCCCGTTTTCTCGACTTCTATCGAACAGCTATCGCTGACGATGCATCACCTGACAGGCGATGGGAGCTTTGGAAGGAGAAATATGATTTTGCCGCCGTCCCGCCGATTGCGTCTGGTCAGGCAATCGCCCGGCAGTGGTTGGATGAAGCGTGGCCCAAATACCAAGCGAAACTTCCTAGAATTACAGCTGGAGCCGCAGACATTGTTCCCTCGCCGCAAACAAAGCTGGCTGAAGTTGTCTCCCTGCTTAAGCCTTCGGACGGTGGTCAAGTTCAGGTAACGGTTTTTGTCGGCACCTTCCATCATGATGCGTTCGCAAGTGGGGAGATAAATGGGGTGTGGAGAATAGCGATTCCGCTTGAAGAATCCAATACAGAGATGGCACTTTCGATGACTCATGAGTTCACTCATGCTGTTCAGAGATCAAGCGGGCGATGGGGGGGACAGACTGTAGGCGGAGCTATCTTCTCCGAGGGGCTCGCCATGAGGGTAACGGAAAAGCTCAATCCCGGTTTTCCGCCACAAACCTACACTACCAGCACTAAAGAATGGCTGGACACCTGCGCGACGAAGCTGCCCGAAGTCTTCAACGATCTCGAAGGTCATCTGGATGATACGGGCGCTGAAGCAGTCAGCAAGTTCACTTTGGCGAAAGGTGGGGCGGGATTCGACCGCGAGATATATTGCGCGGGCTGGCTTGTCGTGGGGCGCTTACTCAAAGAGGGCAGGAGCTTCTCTGAGCTAGCAAGTCTCCCACAACCGGATGCAGTCTCACTTGTTGCTGAACAGATAAAGGAATGGCGTACGGGCCAGTCAAACGGCACTCCTTAATCAGTGGGACTTGGGAGAGCACCCTACCTCGCTGCGCTAACTGATTTTCGGAAGGCGACGAAACTGATTCGAGATCCATAGCGAAGAGAGTAAACCGAGGATAAGTGAATGATGGGAAGTCATCCTATAGAGTCACATTGGGAACATGCCCATCAATGTCAGGCGTGCGGACACACCGTGCGAATTGACGACATTCATGCCAAGGTAATTGCTACGGGTATTGTCACCTGCCCAAGGTGCGAAGCGTCCGGCCCAGTCAACGTGAAGATCGTGGATGCAGTACAACTCTGGGAATCAAGTCGTCCATCAGGTGAAAAGCGGCAATGACATCTGGTGATTCAGCCTCATGTGATTCAGTTTGCGCATGAAGGTTCGAAATAGCTCACTGATCGCCGGTGAGGGATTATCAGTACGAGAAATCAGCCGCGTACAGATCGTCAGCCGGGCATCATCCAGCGGCCTCATTGTGAGCCCGTCGCGTGCAATTCTGAGGGCTCCTGACTTTGGGATGATAACAATCCCTCCAGGATCGAGAAGAAGAGGCAAGCACTCCTCAGGGACCATAAAGTGCTGTACAGACGATGGTACAACGCGTGCTTCATCGGCGAGCTTCTGGAGTAAGTCATAAACAGGAGGATGGCTATTTCGCTGGAATAAGAGCCAGCGCCTTCGAGAAAGCTGTTCCAGATTGAGTGCCGGATACTGCGCCAACTGATCTTCTCGCGACATGACGACATAGAACGGCGACTTGTCGATTGCTACACCAGCTAGTTGGCCTGATTGCGGTGGCTCATTCACTACTGCAATATCAAGATCACCTTTGAGCACATCATGCGTGAGATCGCAGGAAAAGCCGCTAGAGAGGTGTAGGTGCAAGTGGGGGAAAAGAGGAAGCCGGATTGAAAGAAGCATCGATGTAAAGTAGGGATCGACATAAGGCGAGCGCCCTACGTTTAGGATCATTTCTGCCTCTTGGTGGGCAGCGCGTGCAGCCTGCACCGCGCGTCCTGCGTGAAGGACGACGATCCGGGCTTCCTCGATATAAGCCCTCCCAGCTTCAGCGAGAGAAACAGTATGATGCGCCCGAACGAAGAGGAGAGCACCCAGGCTCTCCTCAAGTTCGCTGATGTACTTCGTGACAGCAGGCTGGCTTATATGGAGGCGCTTGGCAGCTCTGGAGAAGCTGAGCGTCTCTGCCACCGCGATGGCTGCCTCCATGTGTTTTAGATTGATTCGGCTTTTTGGGCTAACTCGGGCCATGCCTTACCCCCACTTGACTCTCTGCCTGGGGACTCAGAGAGCCCGCATTGCATAGTGGAGGCCCTCAGATAATCGGGAACACAAAAACCATCTCTAAATTCGTCTGTGGAGGAGTATATCCCCGCTCAGTCTTTGATGCATCTGCTGCAATTCCCGTCGCCTACGCGGTGCCCCTGCTCGGCAGCGACTATTACGTTTTGGAATAGTGGACGGGCAAAATGTGATTGGACATTTGCTGAAGTCTGCGCCAATCGTAGTCAGCAAGCAGTATCCGAAGAATCAATAGCGGAATTGCTCGGCGAGGGTTGAACCCTTACAAGCTACCGCTTGAGGCTTTGGGACGCTGCTTAGGCTTCGTAGGAGGCACCGCGATGATGCAAAGACCATCGGGTCAGGAATTAGGAAGAAAACCTGTGAGCAGTGAGCCATTCATTCCTGAGCCTTTGTTGGATACCGACCAAGCGGCAGCAATTATGCGCATACACCCAAAAACTCTCCAGCGGTATGCGCGCCAAGGGGTCGTTCGAGGCTTTCAGCTTGGCTCCATGTGGCGCTTCCGAGCCAGCGATATCGACCGCTGGATCACAGAACGGCTAGCAAGTTGAGTTTCCACTAGACCTCTGCCCGACGCAGCGATAGGCTTGAATCAAGCCACCCGTTGCGCCGGAGACCAGGAGTATTTATGGCAAGGCGCACACGGTATCAGCAAGGAAGCGTGCAACGCAGTAAACGGCAGAAAGGGCCTGATGTTTGGGTCTTTCGCTGGAGAGAGATTGGGCCGGACGGCAAGAACATACAGCGCAAGGCTGTGATCGGCACGACAATCACTCTCCCATCGGAAGCAGCAGCCCTGAAAGCCGCGAATGCGTTGCGCATCGACGCCAACCAACAAACCCCGCAGGCAGTAAGCTGTCCGAGTACGATAGCGGAACTGATCGCACACTATCGGTTGAAGGAATTAACCGGAGACGAGCAGGGACGTAAAGCGCATTCGACGCGAGCTGGTTACGAATGCTATTTGAACGGCTGGATTCTTCCACGGTGGGGCGACCATCGTTTAGGACAGGTCAAGTCGGTGGCCATTGAAGAATGGCTGGGTAGCATCCAGCGGGCACGAGGAACGAAAGCGAAGATTCGGAACATCATGAGCGCTCTCTTCAGTCACGCGATGCGGTACGAGTGGTCGGACAAGAACCCGATCAAGTTCGTTCGGCAGAGCGCGAAACGAGAGAGGATTCCTGCGGTGCTCGAACTACATGAACTTCAGGCTCTTCTCGCCGAACTCGCCGTGAGGGAACGCACCTTGGTTCTGCTCGACGCGGCGACCGGCTTACGAGTCGGTGAACTTCTGGCCCTGCGCTGGGACGACATCGATTTTGAGAACCTTGAGATTCGCGTTACCGAGTCCATCTGGCATCAGGTATTGGGTGTCTGCAAAACAGAGGCGTCGGCCAGGCCCGTCCCAATGGACGGCTATATGGCCGAGGATCTTCTGCGCTGGAGAAAAACCTGTGCCTACCCGCTCGACAGTGATTGGGTCTTCGCCAGTCCGTCCATGAAGGGCAAGCAGCCCTACTGGCCGGATAATCTCATGAAGCGCTACATCAAGCCAGCGGCAAAGAAGGCTGGCATCAACAAGAACATCGGCTGGCACACCTTCCGCCATTCCTTCGGCACGTTGTTGAAGGCCAATGGGGAAGACGTGAAGACCGTCCAGGAGCTTTTACGGCACGCCAACAGCAAGATCACGCTCGACGTTTACACGCAGGCTGTGAACTCGAACAAGCGGGCCGCACAGAGCAAGGTTGTTCAGATGATTGTGCCCGGCGTGGGCACAAACGTGGGCGCAAAGCAAAAAGAGGCGCGAACGGGCACAGAAGCGTAATCGAGAGGCGATTCGCTTATTGTGACCTTATTGTGTCCTGATTTGCTTGTCACTTAGGTCCCATATATTCCGTAAGTCTTTTGGAATGTATGGCGGGGACGACGGGGCTCGAACCCGCGACCTCTGCCGTGACAGGGCAGCGCTCTGACCAACTGAGCTACGTCCCCAGATTGTTTTTCAACAACTTGGTTATACGTCACATAGAATCAAGCGCTTCGCAGGTTTCGCTATTTTCGCTCTCTTCTACCATTTCGCTGCTGTGGACTCAATTTCGGGCTTCTGTGGACACCACGTGGACACCAAGGTGGACACCAAATCGGATCAACGCAACGACAGAATAAAGTCTATCAGATGAGCCGGAATTTGGTGTCCACTTTGCCCTATCACAGAGCAAAAGTTTCGTTCCCCTGTTTGACTCCTCCACGCAGCGGGGCGTCTTGAAAGCCACACCCAAAGTCCAAGCTCAACCACACTGGCAACAGGAGCGGGCCTTTGGAACGAGACAAGCACGCCCTTGCTATCACATCCCACAAAGACGACAAAGCGGCGTCGGCAAGCGATCCTTGTCGCGGTAGGGGCCTGTTCACCAGATCGCCGCATAAAAGTCCTCGCTGCGGTCCAATAGAGTTGCCGTGAACCAACCGGAACTCTGCGCCATCGTGTCTTTCATTGTGTCTAAAATATTGACGAGGCTGCCTTGTAAAAGTTGGTGCCATCACGAGCGTTAAGAACTCAACCGTTCGTTGACACTGTCATGTCCGCTCTATAAGCTGACACATATGGAAGGAATAGGGCCATTCATACGCCGACGCCGTGATGAGCTAGATCTTTCGCTTCGTGAACTCGCCAAAAGGTTGGACTGTTCTCCCGCATTCATATCCGACATTGAATTGGGCCGCAGACATCCGTCAGACAAAGTGCTCGTGGAAATTGCTCGCATTCTGAAAGTGAAAGTCGAAGACCTGCGAGGGATGGATGTTCGAGCGCCCATAGAAGACATCAAACGCATAACCCTAGACGATCCGACGTTCGCACTAGCGTTCCGCACTGTGATCGACAAAAAGATCAGCGCAGATGAGCTGCTAGAGTTCGCAAAGAAAAAGGAGGAGGAGAAGAGAGGCAAGGATAAGCGATGAAGCCTTTCCGCTCTGGTCCATCCTCCAAGCAGCCCTACTTCACCCCCAGCCAGATCGATCAAATCTGCTGCGACGAACTCCGGAATGAAGGACTTTTTCCCTGTGCACCGGAAGCAATCCGAATCGAGCGCTTCATCGAGAAGCGCTTCCGCGTGTCTCCGCAATACGAGGACCTGCCAGCGGGTGTCTTGGGTTTCACCAGATTCGGCAAGAATGGCGTGAAGTCGGTCGTGATTTCCGCTGCTCTTGACGCAGAGGGCGGTAAGGTCGCCGAGCGCCGCGTGCGAACGACGATGGCGCATGAAGCTGGGCACGGTTTGCTGCATGCCCATCTCTTCGCTCTCGATGAAATTCCGCTCCACCTTTTCGACAAGGACAGCCACTCCGGGGATCAGATTCTCTGCAGAGACGTACAGGGCGACGAGCAGAAGGCAAGTCGCTACGACGGCCGGTGGTGGGAATTTCAGGCCAACCGCGCCATGGGAGGCTTGCTTTGTCCGCGACCGCTCGTGCATGAGGCAATGAAGCCGTATCTTGTATCTGCCGGTCTACTGGGTGTTGAAGTTCTCGATGAAAAGCGTCGGGAAGAATCCGTTCGCGCTTTGGCGGACATCTTCGACGTGAATCCCGTGGTTGCACGCATCCGGGTCAATGAACTCTTCCCGGCGCAAACCGGCCAAATGCAGCTCTAGAGTTTTTTTTGTTGACGGTGTTCGCTCTGTCCGCTTACACTGATTTCTAACGGCGGCACTGTATTAATTATGTTCAGACGAAAGAAAGCCAGCGACGGCAACGAGAGCAAGGCGACCAAGGAGGCTGCTATTCGCAGCATCGCGCCCGTGCTCGTTACCTGGGAGTCGGAACTGCGTTCGATTGCCGCAGAGGCCTCGGCGTGGTCCATTGAAACCGGCGGCGATCTGTTCGGGCGTTGGAAAGGCGCAGCCATTCTTCACTTGGCGACGAAGGCTGGGCCAAATGCGCAGCGGAATAATGCCCATTTCCGCTTGGATGTGGATTACCTGCGTCAGCTTAGCGAGATCGCGGCGGCTGATTGGGAGCTGCGGTATTTCGGGGACTGGCACTCCCACCACCGGCTGGGGCTTTCCGCTCCCAGCGGCGGAGATCAGCGACGCATCCACAGCATCGCTGATCGCAACCAGTTCGCCGACATGGTTGAGATCATCGTCACGCTGGAGGACGGGCGCGGCGAACCGACCGTTCGAATTCATCCCTGGATCTACGACTTGGCAGGCACTGACAATGAGCCAGCACCGCTGGCGGTGAGAGTGTTGCCCGGTCTAAGTCCCATTCGCCAGGCTTTGCTCAGCGGACGTGCGCTGCCGGAACAAGATCTGGCGGCCTGGGAAAGATTCCCTCTTCACCGAATCCGGATCGGAACGGAAGATGCTTCCCCGCTCATGCAGGCGAGCGTTGACATGGATACCGTAACGCGCGAGAGGGTCGTGTCGCGTCTGAACGCTGCCCTGCGAAACGTTAGCGGAGAACCCGTCGAACATCATTCGACCGCCTTTGGCTGCATTTTGGTTGCAACGTTGCGTGGACCTTACCATCTCGCCTTTGCGCTTGGAGCCGCGTGGCCCATGCCGGTCCTTGAGGTTCACCGCCTAAACCGTGATGACGGCTCGACAGGTATCGTTGAAGCCCCTGCGGGCCTGACGGCCCCGGATATAGAGGGCGTGGTGGAAGTGTTTCGCGCCGCGAAAGTCGCCGAGGAGGGTACCCCGCATGTGGACATCTGAGCAGCGCCAGAGGCTGGGCCTTGAGCACGCCGCACTTCAACAGGAAGGTTTCGGCCAATTTAGCGTTTATCGGAAAGAAAGCGACGATACCTATTACGCGTCCGGATACACCTTGTCCCAGGCCGGGTATCGTTATGCTCTTCATATCTCGATCCCCTCGGGCTTTCCGAACCAGCGGCCACCGATGTACCTAACCGAACCGTGTCCCCTGCTAATGCGTGACGGCACTCTCGTTTCCTCGCTCGGAGTGTCCCACCAGATGCATACCCTCGCACCGTCTTCCAACGGAATGGTTCAACTCTGCCATTGGCGCGACGCACGCTGGCGCTCGGGGATAAGGCTGCACCAGGTATTTCTGAAGGGAATTCTCTGGATAGAGGCTTACGAGCAACACCTTGCAACCGGCCGTCCGCTAGCAGATTTTGTACCAACGATGGCAGAAAGAGCATGAACTTATGACCGATAGCCAGCAGCAGCAAATGATTCGGGATGCGATGAAGGCCATCGCGGAAAGAAAGCCGGGGCGCACGAAACTGGTCTACGACAAGACCAAGCGCACCATCGTGGCAGTAGCGGCGGGCGCAGACGCGCCGCGGGCGCTTAACATCACTGCGGACGACGCTGACATGTTCGCTGTCGTGACTTTGTCGAGTGCATGGCTGCGTGACCAATGGGGATTGCTCGGCAGGCAGCGCATGGTTCGCGCCTGGTTCTCCTCGTGGGACGATGGAGACGCCTACACGCATTGCGAACTTGGCGCGCTACCCGCTCCCACAATTGTTGAGGGAATGATTTTGCGCGGCGAAGGTAAGCCGCCCGCCGAAGGCGCGCGACTGAAGATTGTGCTCGCGGACGGAAAGGGTCCCGTCGGCCAGGATTCGACATTCATGGCACCAGATGGATCGATCCATCACGCCGCGGCGTTTCTTCACGGAGACGGCAGTGAACAGGCGCTCGAGATTGCCTTCGCCGACGTTCAGCCGGAGCTGGCGATGCGCCGAAGTGGCCTTCTGGAAACGCAGGTGCTGAAGGACAAGACCGTCCTCTTTATGGGCCTGGGCACCGGGGGTGCCTACGCCGCTATCGAACTGGCCAAGTGCGGTGTGGGCCGTTTTATCCTGATTGACCGGGACCGGCTTTCCGTCGGCAATGTTGTCCGCCATCCCGGCGGCGTATCACAAGTCGGACGCTTCAAGGTGAACGTCGTCCGCGACCTCATTCACGAAAAGAATCCGAATGCACACATATCGACTTATGCGATTGAACTAGCACATGAAAACCGTGAGGAGATCAAGGGCCTGATTGAACAGGCCCATGTCGTCATCTGTGGCACCGACAATAGGCCCAGCAAACTCCTGCTGAATAAGCTCTGCATTGAAGCGAACATACCGGCTGTTTATGGTGGGGCCTTCCGCCGTGCCTACGGTGGACAGGTACTGCGCGTGCGACCCAAACAGTCTCCCTGCCATGAGTGCTTCGTGGCGGCGATGCCGGATGAAGCGTCGGACATGGAAATATCATCTGCAACCGACGCTGCGGAGATCGCGTACTCTGACCAACCTGTCGCCGTTGAGCCTGGGTTGTCCCTGGATGTTTCACCCATTGCGAATATGCTGACAAAGCTGGCTCTTCTTGAACTGCTCGTGAACAAAAAGACATCGCTGAGCATTCTGCAGCGCGACTACGATGCGCCGTGGTATCTGTGGCTCAATCGGCCGGAGCCGGGCACACAATATGCCAGTCTGCCCCCGCTCAGCGAAAGCAGTGATGAGATGACCATCAATCGCTGGTATGGAATTTACTTCGACCGTGACTCGGAATGCCCCGCGTGCGGTGACTTCATTTCCGCACTCGCAGGAGCATACGGGCTCGATCCCGCTTCACTGGAGAACCTCCCTATTGCCTCCGGAAAGGACAAGCTCAGTGGAACTGACATCTGATTTTTGCGCATTTTTATCTTCGCTGCAGCCGGGCGACGACGACGTTGCGGCGGCGAAGGCCGCGCACGAGAGGGTCCGGGAGCAACTGCGCACGGACGCCGATTCCAAAGAAGCGCATACCGACACGTTTCTCTCAGGTTCCTATGCCCGCCGCACGGCGATCAACGACATCAACGATGTCGATGTCATCTGCGTCCTCGATCTCGATCACACCGCCACCGCCCCCGAAGTCTGTCTCGCCTGGATTGAAGGAATTCTTGGCAGATATTACAAGCAGACAAAACGGCAGGGCAGATCCGTGGGTGCGAGTGCGGCAAACAAGGTCTGGCTCGACATCGTTCCGGCGACCCCGGTATCCGCCGCTGACGGCCCGCTGTGGATTCCCGACAGGGAGGCCCGCCAATGGGTCCAGACTCATCCGAAGGGACAAATAGCCGCTGGCATCAGCAAGAACAAGGCCACGAACGGCTACTTCGTCCAGGTCGTAAAATTGCTCAAATTCTGGCGCGATACTCTGGGCACGAACCCGTGCAATCCGAAATCGTACATACTTGAGGCGCTCATTCACACGAAGATCGGCAACCCGACTTCTCATGCGGAAGCGATTGTGAATGTCCTCGAAGGAATTGACCGGACCTACGCGAGTTACCGCAATCTCGACATGGTGCCGGTTATCTCCGATCCCGGCTACACCTCGATAAATGTCGCCAAGCGCTGGTCCAGCGGCGAATTCAAGGCTTTTTTGGCAAATGTCAGGACGGCTGCACCTATAGCGCGGAGTGCTTATAACAACACGAACGAAGCGGCCAGTCGAAAACTGTGGCGGCAGATTTTTGGCGCGAACTTCGGCAAGTGAGATCAACATGACGGATTCTCCGAAAAATCCCGATGACCCCACGGCCTTTCCCGGTTCGCTACTTTCGCCCCAGGCGATGGGAGGCATCAACGCCGGAAAAGGATTCGACTTCCAGACGCGCTACGCGGCCTGTAACGTACCGCTTTGGCTGCTTGAGGCTGCATTCCATCAGCTTTTCTTTGAGGGCACCGGAGACATCGATATTCGTTTCACCGAGGCGGGCAAATCGTCACGCATTCACATTCAGGTTAAGGACCATGACGTTCAGCCTGGCGAACTCAAAACGGTGATCGAACAATTCAACCGCCTGGATTTGGAGCTGCCCAACACCTACAAGTGCTTCAACCTCGTTTGTCCATCGATTTCGGCCACGATCCGTCCGGTTGAGACCGGGCTTGCACGGTTTCGCGGTGCGAAGGCGTTCTATGATGACCAGCCGGATGCCTTGATCCCTACCAAGCAGGAATTAGACAGAAGGTTGCGTGACGCGGGTCTCGGCGACTACATCGATTTCATCTATGCAAAGGTTTATATAGATGCCGGGCACGGCGACATGCATCACGACGACCGCGCCATCAACCACTTCATCAGCCGGTTGTTGGACCATCCGGATTATGCCGGCAAGCTCAAGGCTATGGTGCAACCAGCATTCGCCGAGATCATGCGTGAGATCGGAGCACGCAAGGGGAACGTCATTGACCGGACTGAGATCGAAGCGCTCCTGGAGGCTGCGGTCGCAGCCGGAATCGCAGGTGAGAAGAAAATCACGCTATGGCTCCAGAATTGGACGAGCGAGTCATTCGACGCTGCTGCGGACTATGCACTCGACTGGTCGTCCCAATTCGACAGGGCCAGCCGTACGGTGCCGTCGCCCGAAACGTGGAATAGCCAACTTATCCCCGAGCTTGACGTACTTAAGAAGACAATCCTAAAGGAGCGAAAAGAACGTCTTATCCGCTTCCGGGGCAAGTGTGCTTTGTCATCTGGCGTTGCGCTCGGAGCAACGTTCCCGACGGTCGGCGACTGGGTGTTTGAGATACCCCAACCTCCCGCGAAGGATGCGTGGAGATCGGACGCCGCTGCAACGAATCCCTACCAGCTCACCACCGAAGTAGTTGAAGGTGCGCCGGACGGGACGGATATCGTACTTGGCTTGAACATCAAGGGCGACGGTCGCCAAGACATCGTGAAATATGTGGAGAGCACAGGCATTCCGCCCGAATTTTTGCTTTCGTTTCCCCGCCGTCCCGAGGGGCACAATCCATCCGTGGTGCAGGGGACGCCGTTGCGTTTGGCCAGGCAGTACGTGAACAGCTTGGCAAATTGTTAAAAGAGCATGGCCTACGGAAGACCCGCATCTTTTTCTATGGGCCGTTCGCGCTCTCAGTATTTCTTGGCCAGCACCTGACCTCGGTCGGAGAGATTCAACTGTTCGAGTACCAAGACCCAGGATACGTTCCAAGCTGCACGCTGCGAACCTAAGCGGGTGCCCCCCTTTCAAAGGATGAAGAGCCATGAGTCGTTTCACCACCAGAAATCTCGATAGTCTCGGCAGTGAATTCAGTATTCCGATCAGCGCAGACGAAGACGGGTATGTGGGCAGGGAGTGTCCAGTTCAGGAATGTCTAGGGTACTTCAAACTTACACCCGGAACAGGCATAAAGGATCCAGCTCCGTGCCACTGTCCGTACTGCGGCCACAGTGGGGAGAGCACAACATTCTTTACGCAGGAGCAGATTGAATACGCGAAGTCCGTTGTCTTGAGAAAAGTAACAGACGCGCTGCATAAAGACCTGAAGTCCCTGGAATTCGAGCATAAGCCGCAAGGCCTATTTGGGATTGGGCTCAGCCTGAAGGTAGAGAGATCGACACCTTTGCCAATCCGCTACTACCGTGAAAAGGAACTCGAAACCGCGATCATCTGCGACAGCTGCACTTTGCGCTATGCCATTTACGGCGTTTTCGGATGGTGCCCCGACTGCGGCATCCATAATTCGCTGCAGATTCTGGTCAAGAACCTAGAATTGGCACGGAAAGAGCTGGCACTCGCCTCAACAGCAGAAGCAGAGCTTGCCAACCATTTGATTGGGGATGCGCTGGAGAATGCGGTTTCTGCTTTTGACGGCTTCGGGCGGGAGCTATGCCAACGCAAGTCGATTGAAATACGCTTTCAAAATCTCGTGGCGGCGAGGCGTAAAGTTCAGGATGGTTTTGGCTTCGACTTTGCCGCTTCATTAAATGCAGACCAATGGGATTTTGCGTGCCGGGCATTTCAGAAACGCCATCTGCTAGCTCACAAAATGGGAGTGATCGACGACGACTATATTCAGAAGGGGAATGATGCAGGAGCAATACTCGGACACAAGATCGGTTTGAATCAGGCGGAAGTTGAGACTTCAATCAGCATTGTGGAAGCGATGGGACGCCGTCTCTTCGCCGGAGTCCTTCCCTAAGAACGCAAAGAAGCTCAGGTGAATTAATGCCCGCAAGTTTTCCAGATGATCTCGCCCAACACGTTCATTCGCAGTTGCTCGCTCGCAAGCAATCGCCCCCATCGGTGACGGTCTTAACAGACTTGTTTGAGACGCTGTACTTCGCAAGTCTAAGGCGAGAAGAAACCCAACCCATTTCCTGTCGCATCGCGTTCATTCCCCGCAAACGGCCGGACCCACATCCACCCGGCAGGATACTCGCCGACCGGTGGCAATCCTTCCCACTTGCTAACGATCTGCCACTAAACGTGCGCAATCTGGCAAAGCTCTCCACGGCGGTCGATCCGTGGGGTTCGACCTTGGCAGTGGACACAGACTCCAAAGGGAAACTGCGGATATGGGGACTCATCGATCAGAGCGTTCACTACAGTGCATTTGTGATGAAAGAGGCATCAAGTGGTTCGGAGATGCCCGGAATGTTTCAAGCCGTAATCCAAGGAACCGGCGAACTTGCCGTGTACAGAACCTACATTTTAATTGGTAGCCTAAAGCACGACACTCTCGTGCGAGGACAACAAAGAGTCTTCCAGTCCGGGCCAGTGTATTCAAAATTGATGCCGTCAATCAAGAATTTTCAGCAACGAGTGCGCAAGGAAGTGGGAGCTGATCTCTATGACGAGAGGGGACACTGGGATGTCAGTCTCGAAAGTACGTGGATTTCAGCTATATGTAGGATTCTCATTGGTATCCACAAGTACCAGCATGGTGGCGCAGTGCTCATCTCTGACGATGGTTTGGGACTGAACCCGAAATACTCACTTGATTACCAGCGGCTAGAGGATGCTCTCCATCGGGTAAGCGTTTTATCGATCAAGCATACATCGTACTCTGATGACATTCATGGAAAGTACCTCGACACACATGCCGATGAAATTCCGACAGACCTCTACTTGGACGAGACTGTCAGCGATGCAGAATTGAGGGATACGAATGACGAACTGACCGGCTGTGTACGTTTCTTGGCATCCCTGTCCCGCGTTGATGGCTTGATTTGGCTCGATTCTTCCTTGCGGCTGAAAGCATTCGGAGTTGAAATTACGGTGAGAGACGAGCCTAGCCACATTTTTTCAGCGCAGAATTCTCTCGCCACGAAAATCAAAAGGCTTGACATAAACCAATATGGCACTCGTCATCGCTCGATGCTTCGATATTGCGCTTCCAATCCCAACAGCATCGGGTTTGTTGTTTCACAAGACGGCGATGTTCGTGCGATTACTCTCTCTGGGAGTCGCCTCATCCTTTGGGATAATGTCCGCATTCAATCCCTTAGAGACGCACGAACTCCAACTTATGCGTAGTGCTCATGTCCATTGCTAAGGTACATACTCCAGCGCAACCGGAAACCACTGGTTCGGGCCTACGATCTGGCAAAAACGATAAGCGAGGCCAATACGTTTGCCCGCCACCGCTCTCCGGTGGCCCCCAACATCATCTTATTTATGAGGAGCATGAAGCATATGACGTGCTTCGGTTTCGATCCAATTGGAGATGCATCTGCCCGGGTGCTTATTCTCGGCACTCTTCCGGGCGCGGAATCATTAAGGCGTGGCGAGTACTATGCCAACAGAACTAACAGTTTCTGGCGGATCATGGGAGATCTCGTCGGAGCCATGCCTGAGATGTCCTATCAGGATCGCCTTCACAGACTAAAGATGAACGGCATTGCCTTGTGGGATGTTTGCCTCTGTGCGGAGCGTACAGGAAGTCTCGACAGCAGAATCGTACAATCAAGCATCGTCCCGAATGAGGTCGGCAGCTTCCTCCAAGCTCACAGTAGCATTCATCTGATCTGCTTCAATGGTCAGCCGGCTGAAAGAATGTTTCGCCGCAAGGTCACCCCTGACATCTCACGGATCCAATGCGTAGTACTTCCCTCCACCAGTTCTGCCCACACGATCACATACCAGGAGAAGCTATCGCACTGGCGAGGAAGCCTTGCTAAAGCTATCGGCCTGCCCTAAAGCCGTTTTTCGATGCGGATCCCCACTACAGCGTCATTCCAAGCCGACAGCAAATCGTATTTCACCAGCGCTATAGCTAGTGGAGATAGAATGAGCTGCGTCGCAAAATGAGTAAATGAGCGAACCAGACGAAATTCCGCGGACTCCACCGATCGGCGTCCCTGCAAACATCAGCAGCTTGCTGAAGCAGTAAAAATCGGAATCGACCGGAACCGATTTGGAGCGGATGGCACGAATTGCGTCACTTGTCGCTATTCCCGTCGTGCTTGCGATCATAGGAGCGTTCATCCAGGCGACGCTTAGTCGCAGCACGGTCAGTCGCGACTACGTCCAGCTTGCGGTTTCAGTCCTAACAGCTGATAAGACGAAGACTCCCCCGGAACTCCGCTCTGGGCTGTGGATTTGCTCAATGAAAACTCGCCAGTAAAATTCAGCAAAGAAGTCGCCGATCGCCTCAAAGGCGGTGAAATCGAATTCCCCGGCAGTCTGGCAGCCGTGCTCTCCACTGCGAACGGTAACGGCGGCATGGCGGTCTCGCCGGATGGACAAGCAGTTGCCATTGCGCAAGCTGCGGAAATCCGTGTGTGGGATCTGACATCCGGAAGACAGTTGCTCAATCTCCGGGGCCACACCGACAGGGTTATTAGCATCGCGTTCAGCCCCGACGGCCACACGCTCGCATCCGGAAGCGATGATCACACCGTGCGCCTGTGGGATTTGCAGAGTGGCAAGCAGAAGAGTGTCCTGCAAGGTGCAACGGAAGCGGTCGTCGGTGTCGCATTTACTCCGGACGGCCACCTGCTGACGCGTTCGCTGGATGGCACCGTATCTTTCTGGAATACAAACACCGGGATGCTCCTGAGAAAACTTCAGCTCAAGCAATGAGTGGACGATCAATGGCAGACATTCGTTAGGTTGAGACTCGCCCGTCGGGTGGGCAGAACAGGGCGCTCTCGATGAATGCGAGAGCAACTTTCAGGGTGGGAAGACGGGCGGGGACGAAAAAATGGACCTGCCCGAAGGCAGGTCCGAGGATTCAGACTTTAGCTAGGCGGCTCGTTTCGCCTTTGCCGCTGGTTTCGGCTCCGGCTTTGTGGCTTTCCTCGCCTTCTCCTTCGCGGCGAACTCCTGCTTGACCTTGAGGGCCACGGCGTCGGTATCGACACCGTATGCCTGGGCCGCTGCGCGGAGAACCTTGCCTCCGTCTGACTGTGATCTGAGCGGAGAGCAAAATCACAGCTTCGACAATCAGCTTGCCGATTGTGCCTTCGTCGGCTTTGCGGATGAAAGCGGTTAGCATCTTGGCGCCCGACTCGCCATCCTTCGCCTTGATGCCCCGGTTCCGCGCGACCATCTCCAGTCGCTTTTCGTCCAGCAATGGGAGCAACTGTTCGGCAATGAAGAGAAGATCGCGCTTCATCAGCCGGACGGGAACGGCGGCGACGATGGATTGCAGGACGCGAATTCCGGTTGCGTTCGCCAGTGCCTCCTCGCGGCGGCGCTTCTCCTGCTCCGCTTTGAAGCTGGCATCGGCCTTCGGCGTCTGCTTCTTCGGATGGTGCACCGGGCAAGTCGGCTCGGTGCAAACCTTCCGCAGTTCGCCCTTGTCGATGCCGTCGGAAACGATGGCCTCGGTGGTGTACTTGCACGTCTTGAACTCCGGCCACTTCGCTTTCTCCGGCGTGTCGGGCTTCTCCTCCCGGATTTCGACGTACTTGTTGCGCGGGATGGTCTTCTCGCCTTCCGGCTGCTGCTTGTATGCCGTGCTGATCTGGACAAGCTCCGGCTTGGCGGCAACCTTCGCCTTTACGTGCGCGTCCAGCTTGGCGGCATAGCAATTCGGGTCGGTGCAAGCGTCCGAATTCCCGCTGACATCGGCAAAGAGCAGCTTGTTGTGTCCGGTGCGCTTGGGGCAATCGACGCAGCTTCCGGCGGCGGGGACAAGTTGCGGGTCGCGTTTGTTGAAAGGCGCCTGTTTCAAGAGCAAAAGGACGTTGTGCTCTATCCACTGTTGCAGGTGCCGAACGGGGAGCAGGATGCGCTTGGCCTTGGCTCCGGCTCCGTTCCACTCTTCGCGGAAGCAATTGGCGAGCGCCTGTTCCTGCTGCGCGGGCTGCAGTTTTGCCAGTAGCAAGGCGTGGCCTACGCCGATCTCCTCGGCATAGAACGCCTCGACCACTGGCGCGGCAAGCTCGGTCAATCGAACTCGGGCGGCGCAATATGCAGGGCTCTTGCCGACCTTTGCGGCGATCTGCTCGATGCTGTACTTCGGGTCCTCCAAGTTGAGCAGGGCTTTGAATCCCTGCGCCTCCTCCAACGGGTGAACGTCGCGGCGTTGCAGGTTTTCGATTAGCTGCGCCTCCAATGCCTCGGCGTCGGTAAGGTTGACGATACGGACGGGCACGGTCGGGGCCTCGGCCATCTGCGCGGCGCGGTAGCGTCTGGCTCCGGCGACAATCTCGAAGCTCTGGTCGGTGAGAGGCCGCACAAGCAAGGGAGAGAGAACGCCCTGGCTGCGGATGCTCTCGGCAAGCTCCTTGAGGGCGGAATCCTCGAAGATGCGGCGCGGGTTGGTGGCGGACTCGGTGAGGACGGCGAGGGGAAGGTTGCGGTATTCGGTAGCGGTATTCGTGTTCATGGGTTGCTCTCCTTTGAGCGGTTGGGTCGTGCGGTGGGGAGTTGAGCGGACGGCGTGAGGCCGTCCGCCTCTTCAAAGCCGGGGTTAGCTGGCTTGCGCCAGTTCGGGTTCAGGTTCTTCGGCTGTCTCCGCTGCGGGGTTTTCGAGCGCGGAGAGAATCACGGCGGAAGTCTTCTGGATGACTTCCAAGCTCTCGGTAAGCAGGGCCGCGTTGCCGTGGTACAGGTGGATGTAATCCGCCGATGCCCTGCCCGTCTCAAGGCCGATGGTCTTTGCCGACCACAAAAGCGACGGCCTCGGCCTCGGTTTCGCGTACTGTCTTGGTGGTGGCGGTGCGGCGTTCGGCCTTGTGCAACATCTCGTGCGCCAGTTCATGCACAAGGGTTGAGAACTCCTCGGCGGAAGACTGGCCCGGAAGCAAAGCGATCTTTCCGCCGTAGCTCATGCCAAGAGCGGGGGCGATGCTTTCTTTGAACTCCAGCTCGATTCCCTGCCCGATCACAAAATCCACAAGGCGGTCGCGGTACTCTCCGGCGTTGCCGGAGACGCGCTCGGAGAATTCGGGAAGCTCCTTGCCTTCGGTCTGGCTCACATCGAAGACATAGGCGGCGCGGAACCCAACCAAAACGGCCTGATTCTGAGTGCGGATGTCCTTCTCGGCCTCTTCATCCTTCTTCCGGCGTACCCCGATAACGGGGGCCAGAATGCGGATGCCGTGCTCTCCCTTCTTGACCTTGCGGCCAAGCTGGTTCCACGCATAGAGGCCAGCAACGCGGGTTGCGTCCGGCTTCTGCCGTGCAATCTCCAGAATGTTGCCAAAGCTGTAATTGTGAAACCTGCCCATTGCGGTGAGGTAGGCGGTGAGGGCTTCGGAGTGTCCCTGCTCCAACTGCTCGATCAGGGCTTGCACGTTGGCCGCGATTACTTCTTTCGCGGTCTGCTTCTGTTGCTTGTTGTTGTTCTGGGTGAACGGGGTGACGACTGCGGTGGTGGCTGTGGTGTTCATGGGTGCTTCCTCCTTGGGCTGTTGCCCTTGCCGTTGCCTTTGAATTGGCAGCGGCATGTGACATACATGCCGAACGCCTCCTGGCGAAGGCGGGGGGTAGCAACTGCAAGGGGAGGGGGATCTCCCACCCTTGAAACGGAGCGAAGCGGGAGTGGAAAGGGCGGAGCGCAGCGGAGGGCTGCACAAGCGCAGCGCGGAAGCCTGGGGAAACCCCTTGCGGGCGCGAGGGGCGGAGCTCCTGAGCATACCGGGGAGATGCTTTACAAAACAGACCGGAGACATGGTTTACACCATGGCGGAGAACAGTTGGCTTTCCCAGCTTTGGCTTGACGCATGAAGATGCGTTTATGCCTTGGAAAGAGACTCGAACCGTGGATCAACGCCTGCAGTTCTTATCGAGCTATCAGAAGGAAGAAATGTCCGTGACCGACCTGTGTCACGAGTACGGCATCTCGCGTCCAACTGCTTACAAGTGGATCAAGCGCTACGACGAAGTTGGGCCTGAGGGCCTGCTCGATCTGACGCGCACGCCGCACAGTTCCCCATACGCAACATCGGCCGAGATCGAGAACGAGATTCTCGCGCTACGGAAGCGATTCCCGTCCTGGGGAGCGAGGAAGCTCAAGGCGCGGCTGGAGCGCATGAACCCGAACGTGAGCTGGCCCGCTGCGAGCACGGTGGGTCAGATCCTAAGCCGAGCAGGGCTTACCAACCCGAAGAGGAAGAAGCGGCGTGCTACGCCCAGTTCGCAGCCGTTCTCGATGGTGACGGCGCCCAATCAGCTTTGGTGCATGGATTTTAAGGGCTACTTCCTGACAGGCGATGGGTATCGTTGCGATCCCTTCACGATCACCGATGCACACAGTCGTTTCCTGATTCGCTGCCAGGCCGTCGCACGCATGGACCTCGCCCAGGTGAGCGCTGTTTGCGATGCCGCGATGCGCGAGTACGGCGTGCCAGAACGCATTCGCACGGACAACGGAGCGCCGTTCGCGGGAGTCGGCCTGCTGGGTCTGTCGAAGTTATCGCTTGGATGGATGAAGCTCGGCATCGTTCACGAACGCATTCAGCCAGGACGACCTCAACAGAACGGAAGACATGAACGGATGCATCGCACGCTGAAAGAGGACACTGCAAAGCCCCCCGCTCGCACGGTGACAGCGCAACAGAAGAAGTTTGATCGCTTTCGTCTTGTATTCAACCACGAGCGTCCGCATGAGGCTCTCGCCAACGAAACGCCGGGAAGCATTTACGTGCCCAGTACTCGGCTGCTCCCAAGCAGGGTAGCGAGCTTCCAATATCCCAGATCTTTTCAGACTCGGAGGGTGAACAACAGCGGGGACATCAGTTGGCACAAGGGCCGGGTGTTTGTTAGCGAAGTGTTCCGCAACGAGGAGATCGGGCTCGAACAGATGGATGAGGACGTACACCGCGTTTTCTTCTGCAACACTGAACTGGGCGAGTTCAACAGTTCAGAGATGAGATTCCGGCCTGCGCTCCGACCATAAGCGTATTGAACTGCTTGCGAGTAATCGGAAGTATCGAGCTTAACCGAAGTGCCGTTTTCAATGGGCAACCGCTGCCGTATGCTGAATTGAACAAAACTTTTGGAGTGCGCCAATGAGCAGCGACCCAGTGGGAACCTTGGTTCTCGGTTCCAACATCCTAGAACCGTTGTTTCTTAAGCACGGCTTCGTCTACAGAGCGCTTGATGCCGGGAGTAGCAGCGGTGGTCAATTTGCTTCTGGGGAGTTTCGAAAAGACAATCGGCGGCTGGAATTTCACTTTCGTCACAGTTTGGGAATGGTCACCTACCACCTTGGATCACGTTCGATGTCTCATCAGGAGTACATGCGCTCGGCACTGGGAAGACCTAACGCAAGCCACTATCCCGGATTCTCAAGCGATCCGCTAGAAGCCTTTCGCCACCTGTATCTAGACCTCGAAGAGCACTGCGCGGAGTTTCTCGAAGGTACGGACGATTGCCTCTTACATCGCATTGAAGACGCCCAGGCTCGACGCAGCGATAGGCCGACTTTGCCGGAGTAGCGCAATTAGCTGGCTCTAGTTGCCGGCACTTGAAAACCAGAATCCGGGAAAACAAGCCATGGAAATGACGGGGTGTGGAAAGCATGGAAAGCCATAAAGCCGGCTTTCCACCCTTCCCACACCCCTTGGAAATCCCTGCGGGGATTCCCACATTACCACGGCTACGACGACGACTATCATGTATCTGAAGACCGGCAAAGCCCGCCGAAAACCCGCAATCAGAGCCACTCTCACCGCAAGGGGCTTGTAAACCATGTCCCCGGTCTAAAACGTAAAGGATGTCCCGGTACTCTCACTCCCCTTAGCCGCTGTTGCAGTTGTTTTTGCTCTTCAGATGTTCAGGGCCGGCGTTGCGGGCAGGAACAGGCCCGCTGAGGTGGGTGGCGGAAGACGGCGTAACCGGCTGTAGGCAGGGAGGATACATCCTCCCTCAAAACAGCACTCGAAGGGTCTCTTGTGGGAAAATGGCTTATCTCGTAGCCAGCGAAACTCAGAGCGTGCAATGGTAGTCAAGCAACATTCCAATCAATCCGGTCAGGGGCTTTCGTGAACGTATTCAGTTTGGATCGCCATCTCATTCGCGAATACGCTTCGTTTGCGCGTTCATTTACCAAGATTCGTGCCCACGACGTTGCTGAACAGGTCGAGAGCATCTACGCTCAGGGCACTTTCTGGCCAGAGCCGCTGGTCAGTATCAATCCTCATTACCAGTCTGGATCGACCCTCGCCGACCTTGTTAGGGACGGTGATTTATGTGCCGATATTGAGAACGTCTTTCGGGTCGACGGGAAACAAGTCAAGCTGTACAAGCATCAGTCGCAGGCAGTGGCAAAGGCGCGACAGGGGCAGAGTTTCGTTGTAACCACAGGCACCGGGTCTGGAAAGTCGCTGTGTTTCTTCATACCGATCATCGATGCCGCATTACGCGCACATGCTTCGGGTTCCGGGACGAAGCGGACAAGAGCGATCGTTGTCTACCCTATGAATGCGCTGGCCAACAGCCAGATGAAGGAATTGGAAAAGTTCATCGGAGAATCCGGAGTTCCGGAGTCTCGACGGCCCACCTTCGCGCGCTACACAGGACAAGAGAGCCGAGAGCAGCGCGAGGCGGTTTCCAGAAATCCTCCAGACATTCTCTTGACGAACTTTATGATGCTTGAGCTTTTGATGACTCGTCAGGATCCGTTGGATCAGCAAGTAATCGCAAACGCTGAGGGTCTGGACTTCATCGTCCTCGACGAACTCCATACATATCGGGGAAGACAAGGTGCCGATGTGGCAATGCTGGTTCGCAGATTGCGGGATCGGCTCTGCCGACAGCGCGAGCCTGTTTGCATCGGGACTTCCGCAACGATGGCGAGCGAAGGTGGACCCGAAACTCGTGCGGCTGCCGTTGCCCAAGTTGCGTCACGTCTATTTGGTTCCACAATCTCCCCTGATTCCGTTATCGATGAGAGTTTGGAACGTGCGACAAATCCCTCATTAAAGTTGGGGAGTGTCCTCGATCGTGCGCTGACGGTGCGACTGGAGGATGCTTCGGACGGAGACGTAACCGATGATGCGCTAGAGCGCGATCCGTTCGCGGCCTGGATTGAGTTACGGATGGGGCTCGAAGATGGCCAAAAGCTGACCCGGCGTCCGCCCGTTAGACTGAGCGAGGCGGCGAAGCTCTTGAGTCAAGACACCGGCAAGAACGAAGGGCTTTGCCGCGAGCGCTTGGAACAGATGCTTTCGGTTATGAGCCGACCTAGCGATCAACGAGGTGGTTCTGGTTCACGCGCGTTCCTGGCGTTCAAACTTCACCGTTTTATTTCTGGCGCGGGACGGGTGTACGCGACGCTTCGAGCCCGAGGTGAACGCCTCGTCACCTTAGACGGACAGCTTTATCATCCTGACGATCCAGAGGCTCGGCTCTACGCCTTGGTGTTTTGCCGAAGCTGTGGGCAAGAGTTCCATCCCGTTACGCTTACCCGACGCAATGGTCATGATGAAGCTTTGGCTAGGCCGATTGATGAGCTCCCTCTCAAAGACGACAACGGAGGTGACCGGGCTGGCTACCTGACGATGGTGCATGTTGGGGACGCCGACTTCAGTTTCGGCGGGGACGTGCAGGATTACCCTGAAGATTGGCGCGAAACTGCGCGCGGCGCCGAGCGAGTGAGTCTGGACAAGCGCGATTACCTGCTTGAACAGGTTAGGGTGGCCGCGAATGGCCGGATTTCGGCCACTGGAGCGCTGGCATGGTTCATTCCAGGCAAGTTTCGATTTTGCCCCTGCTGTAAGGATCAGGTTGCTGCTCAAGCCCGCGAGATCAACAAACTTGCCGGTCTTTCAGGGGAAGGTCGGAGTTCTGCTACTACGCTACTCACGTCAAGCGCATTGCGTTGGATGATGTCCGAGCAAAGCGATCTACCGGTTCATACCCGGAAGGTGCTCGCGTTCACGGACAACCGCCAAGATGCCGCTCTACAAGCGGGTCATTTCAATGATTTCCTTTTCGTCACGCTCTTGCGAGCTGCTATCTTCGCTGCAGTTCGTGATGCTGGCCCGGAAGGACTCGGTGAGGCGGAGTTTGGACTCCGCGTTCGCCAAAAACTTGGCTTCCTCGCACTGAATAAGGCCCGTCGTAAAGAGTGGATGGCTGATCCTGAAGCGTTGGGAGCACGACTCAACGATGCGGAGCGTGCAATCGGCCAAGTGCTTGTTCATCGGATTTGGGCGGATCAGCGGCGGGGCTGGAGGTTTACAAACCCCAACCTCGAAGAGCTTCGTTTGGTAAGCGCCGATTACTCAGGGCTCGATGATTTCGTTTCGGATGAAGCCCAGTTCCTAGAAGCTGTTCCGGAACTGCGCGAGGCGTCCCTAACAATTCGGAAGCGGGTTTTCACCTGCCTCTTCGATCACATGCGCCGGGGACTCGCGCTGAGCGCTGACGCCCTTCAGCTCAACTCACTTGAGGTCTTGTCTAATACTTCCCAGACACTTCTACGCGCACCCTGGAGCCTTACGCGTGATGAAGCAAAAAACGAACGTTCGGCCGCCACACTCGTACAAGGGACGGTTCGAGCCAACTTCAACGATGAAACGCTGTTACTTCGATCCGGTCCTGGGAGTAGCCTCGCACGGCAACTGAGAAAAGGAGATCTTTGGCAAGCCCCGCGACTTTCTGCCAGTCGTTACACGGCTGTCTTGGCTTCCATGATTCGTTGCGCGGAAGGCAACTACGGATTTTTGAATCGGGTCCAGACACCATTTGACACTCAAGGCTGGCAGCTGAATTCGTCGGTGGTGCGCCTTTATGCGGGTGTGGAAGCGCCTAGCGCAAACACGTATTTCGTTGGCCTTTATCAATCCTTGGCCGCAATGTTGGACGCAGGCGGGGATGGATTATTTGGATTGGAAGGTCGTGAACATACCGCTCAAGTCGATCAAGATCGGCGGCAGTGGCGGGAGAATCGTTTCCGGTACGGGAAGGAGGATCGAGAGTTTCTCGCGGAGAATCCGAAACGATGGCTCCCTGAGGAGACGGACGCATTTTTGCCGCTTTTATTTTGTTCTCCAACAATGGAATTGGGCGTCGATATCTCAGCGCTAAATGCGGTCTACTTGCGTAATATTCCTCCCACACCGGCCAATTATGCACAGCGCTCGGGCCGAGCGGGACGGTCCGGCCAAGCGGCTCTCGTAGTCGCCTATTGTGCTGCGCAGAGCCCCCATGACCAGCACTACTTTTCGAAGCCAGAGGAGATGGTGCGTGGGATCGTGAAGGCTCCTAGCTTAGACCTTGCGAATCGCGATCTTGTTGAGTCGCATTTACACGCAGTATGGCTGGCGGAATCGCGTCAAGAGCTCGCATCTGATATACCGCACGTGTTGGACCTCCAGCTTGATGAACAACCCCTCAAACTGAGTCTGCAGCAAGCTCTGCGGGTGACAGGTCTTACTCAATTTGCGTCCGTGGCGATGAAACGAATTCTCGACAGCATCGCCGATGAGTTGCCGGCAGAACGTGCGCCCTGGGCCGCAGATCGACAAGCGTTCGCAGAGGAAGTTAGCGCCGGATCCCTAGACCGTTTCAAAGCAGCCTTTGGACGTTGGAGGCAGCTCTATCAAACGGCGCTCCAGCAATTGACTGACGCCAATCGAAGGTCAGAGATACCAGGACTTTCTGCCAAAGAACGCCGGGATGTGAAGGTTGAACAATCTCAGGCGAACGAGCAGCTTGCTCTCTTGGAACGGGGCACATCTTCTTTTGGCTCTGACTTCTATACGTACCGTTATTTGGCGACAGAGGGTTTCCTTCCCGGTTACAACTTTCCGCGGCTCCCGCTTTACGCGTATGTCCCTTCAGGGGGTAACGGTAAGGGCACCTTCTTGCAGCGCGCGCGCTTCTTGGCCATTGCGGAATTCGGCCCGAGAAGTATGGTGTACCACGAGGGCCGAGCGTATCGAGTTACGAAAGCCAAGCTTCCGCCAGGACGCCAGCTCGGAGAAACCGGCAATCTCGCTACAGGGCAAATGTATATCTGTGAGAATTGCGGAGCCGCTCACATCGAAGAACTGGAGCGTTGCGTGAATTGCGGTCGTAGTCTAGCCGGCCTCACACCTATTCAGAATCTGTTGCGGATCGACAACGTGGAGACACAACCAGCACTGAGGATCACTTCAAATGATGAGGACCGTCAGCGGCAGGGCTTTGAAATCCAAAGCGTCTTTGAGTGGCCGATGCGCCAAGGAGCCCTGGATATCCTATGCGCCACAGCGCAGCTAGAGGACGAGTCAATCCTCAACTTGGACTATGGGGCGGGCGCACGCATTAGTCGAATTAACAAGGGTCTTCGGCGTCGAAAGACCAAGACAGAACTTGGCTTTTGGATCGATCCGGCTACCGGACGATGGGGTAAGGGGCAAGATGAAAGCGATACTCCCGATCCCGACGTGCCGACGGCTCAACTGATTGTTCCGTTTGTGCAAGATACCAAGAACGCGTTGCTCATACGTTTTGCGGACGGAAGGCCAAGCCTGGCTACGTCGGCAACCGTACAACATGCCCTACTTCGGAGTATCGAACTCACCTTTGAACTAGAAGAGGGAGAGACTGCATCCGAACCTCTACCTACTGCGGACACCCGGCGCGCGATCCTGCTTTACGAAGCTACTGAAGGAGGCGCAGGCGTACTCAGCAGGATATTGCAAGAGCCGACGAAGTTGGCGGAGATTGCGCGTACAGCAATCGAGCTGATGCATTATGAAGGCATCGAGGCTGCCGCTGCGACCGGCGATCCAGGTCTCCTCGTGACAGTTCCCAATGCGCATTGCGTCAGAGGGTGCTACCGGTGCCTTCTTTCTTACTACAATCAGCTAGACCATGAACTCATTGACCGTACAGATAAAGCGGCACTCGCACTTCTTCTCCGCCTAACCCGCTGCATTGTGACTCCAACAAATGCGCCGGGATCAACTATTGCATCACCGTGGCACGAAGCCATAAGGAACTGGGGTCTCCCTGCGCCGTCTGGCACACCGCTGCTTGCTGAAGGTTCTGAGTTTTCGCTGGTTTGGAAAGAACATCGAGTGGTCGCAACCACCGTGACCCCCGATAGCGAAACGGCCAAGGTGCTCAGTGACATGGCCTTTGACGTTGTAGTTCTGCCAGCCATACCCCCAGCTGAGGCCCCGCGTGAGCTTCTGGAAGCTCTAGGAGTGTCCGCGTGAGCGTTACATTTTCGCCAGGAGATCTGGTCCGCGCACGTGGGCGTGAATGGGTCGCACTGCCTTCCGTTGACAAGACGCTTCTTTCCCTTCGTCCGCTCACGGGCAGCGAGTTGGATGTTCAGCTCATCGACCCCACGCTCGAATCGGACCCTGTCCTTCCAGCTCAATTTGACCTCCCGCAAGCGGAAGACCGGGCAACCCAAGACGCAGCTTTATTGCTAGGCGAAGCACTGCGGTTGTCACTTCGCCGGGGGGCGGGCCCATTCCGCTCGGCTGCACGGGTTGCGTTTGATCCCCGCGCCTACCAGTTGGTTCCATTGCTCATGGCCCTCCGCCAGCAAACGGTCCGGCTGATGATTGCGGATGACGTAGGTATCGGTAAGACCATAGAGGCGGGCCTCATTCTGCGTGAGCTTGTCGATCGTGGAGAGATTGACCGGTTCGCCGTCTTGTGTCCGCCACATCTGGTTGAACAGTGGACTG
The DNA here is from genome assembly GCA_963756315.1 of uncultured Acidobacteriota bacterium. Lineage (GTDB taxonomy): Bacteria > Acidobacteriota > Terriglobia > Terriglobales > Acidobacteriaceae > JAKAAZ01. The sequence continues at coordinate 15,569 of CAVWNI010000008.1, read as the reverse complement.
GAGAGCTGCACAGCAAGTTTGATCTTGACGCTGTGGCAGTCACAGCGGCCTCTGCCGCTCGGCTTGAACGGGGATTGGCACAGTCGCAGACTCTCTTCGAGGCGAACCCATTCACCGTCGTTAGCTTGGACTACATTAAGGCCGAAAAGCGACGTGATAGCTTCGGACGCGCATGTCCTCCGTTCGTGATCGTCGATGAGGCGCACTCCTGCGTGGGCGCCCATCTCGGGCGTCAGCAGCGATTTGAGTTGCTTCGGAAGATTGCGGAAGATGCGAACCGACACCTGCTCCTTCTGACGGCAACACCTCACAGCGGTGACGAGCAGGCATTTAGCCGTCTCTTGTCGTTGCTCGATCCGCAGTTCAGCAGGAGTTCGCTTGAAGACGAAGCTTCTCGCCGTCGATTGGCGCGGCATTTTGTTCAGCGGCGTCGGATTGATATTAGAAGCAAGGATTGGGGCGAAGATCGCTCCTTTCCTCCTCGCCATGACACAACCGAAAAGCCCTATCGGTTCAATCCTTCGCATCAGGCTTTTCATGACAATGTCCTGGACTATTGCCTTGGTGTCGTAGAGGGCGCGGGCAGCGATAAGCGGAATAGACGGATGGCGTTCTGGAGCACGCTTGCTCTCATGCGTTGTGTAGGGTCTTCACCCGCGGCCGCTCATAGCGCTTTGCGTACCCGATTGAGCGACGTAGCGGTTCTGGAAGAGCAGCTTTGCGACGATGACGAAGCCGAAGGCCTGGATGTCGAGCCTGCAGCCGTCGTGCTTGATGACCCGGCGCTCGCCGCTTTGGTTCGACAAGCGGAGGCTCTGACGACCGCTCCAGATCCAAAGCTCAATGCGATTACAGAGCTTCTGCGTCCCTTACTCAAAGATGGCTCCAACCCAATACTGTTCTGTCGTTTCATCGCTACGGCTGAACATGTCGCTTCTGGCCTTCGTAAGGTATTTCCCAAGCTTTGCGTCGAAGCAGTCACAGGATTGCTGACTCCCGAAGACCGCCGAGCGCGAGTGGAGTCAATGGGAAGCGCACCTCAGCGCATCCTTGTTGCGACTGATTGCCTGTCAGAGGGTATCAACCTCCAGCATCTCTTTGATTCGGTCGTGCATTACGACCTCTCTTGGAATCCGACACGGCATCAGCAACGGGAAGGCCGCGTAGATCGCTTTGGACAGTCCAGGGTTGTCCGATCTGTGCTTCTTTACTCTCCCGACAGTTCCATTGACGGGGCGGTTCTTCAAGTTGTGCTCCGAAAGGCCGAAGCCATCCGCAAAGCAACTGGAGTCACAGTGCCTCTGCCAGAAGAGCGATCGGCGGTGGCGGGTGCTCTTCTAAACGCGTTGCTTCTTCGCAAGGGGCGTTCGGAGCAACTTCGCCTCGACCTCGGTATTGAACTGTCGGCGGACACGGATGAAGTTGACCGTCGTTGGCGCGACGCCGAAGAGGGCGAGCGTCGCTCACGCGCAGTTTTCGCCCAGAACACTCTTCGTCCCGATGAAGTGATCCCCGAATGGCAGCGTTGGCAGACCCTGCTGGGAGGACCTGAAGATGTTCGGCGTTTTTTGGCCCGTGCTATGGGACGGCTCAATGCTGGACTTGAGCCATCGTCCGGAGGAACCGAATTGGCGCATCTGGAAGCACTCCCTCCAACAGTTTTAGAGCGGCTCGCTGCGCGGGGACTTCAGGGAACACTGAGGATTACGTTTGAGGAGCCAGCGCCTCCGAATGCCGAGGTCGTTGTCCGCAGCCACCCCCTTCCCTCAACTCTGGCCGATTTCCTACTTGAAAGCGCTCTGCAGCCAAGTGAGACCACAGGACGACCTCTTGGACGTTGCGGCGTATGGGCGACCAAAGATGTGTCGTCTCAAACATTCGTTCTCCTAATGCGTCTCCGTTTCAAGCTCTTCGTCCATGGTCGCCAGGAAAAACTGCTGCTGGTAGAAGAAGCCGGCGTACTCGCCTTCACCGGGAATGCAGACGTTCCCTCCCGCGTCGGAGATGAGGCGTTTGAATTGCTTCGTTCCCCTGCAACGGAAAACCTTGCACCTGTCGCTCAGGAGCGCATCGTTCGGCAGGCTCTCACACGTATCGAAGCGATGCGAGGCGAGAGCGGCCCGATAGCCGCTTACGCAGCCCAGAGAGCGAAGGTCTTGCTCGCGGACCATGAGCGAGTGCGTTCGGCTACGGCGTCGATGCCGGGAGCACCGCGCGTCACTGTTGAACCAGTTCTTCCTCCAGATGTCTTGGGTGTGTATGTGCTGATCCCAGGAGGCGCCTAGAAATGGCGCGCGTTCGCAAGTCCACTCTGAGTTTCGACGCCATCACTCTTGAAGGATCGCTTCTGTCGTCCGCGAAGTTTGCGGCGGTCGCTGAACGCAAGGCTGAGGAACAGAGCGATGCGGATTACGGTATCCCTAAAGGGCTGACACTTCGCGACGAAACCGCGCGATACTTCCGCATTGGGCAGGCTCTATTTCGTGATCTTCATGCTTCAAGCACGCCTGCGCGTCACAAAACAGTTGAGTTCACGGAGCGCCTTCTTCGAGGAGTTTTTGGATTCTCCGACATCCAAGCTGTCAAAACTCCAAAATTCCGCGATGACAGGCATTTTCCAGTAACCCTGGAAGCCGTCGGTGGTCGAGTGCCGGTCGTGGTGGTACCACCATCAGACGGTCTCGATCACGCCAGCAATTCACTTTCGCAGGATCGCCGCCGCTCGGCCGCTTCAGCATTGCAGGATTGGTTAAATGCTGACGAAGCCGCGGTATGGGGTCTCTGCTCAAATGGTGAATCACTGCGGCTGCTGCGCGACAACGAAAGCCTAACCCGCCCGGCCTACCTCGAAGCTGACCTTCGTCAGATTTTTGAGGCCGAAGACTACGCCGGCTTCTCAGCACTTTGGCTCGTGCTTCACGTCAGCCGCTTTGGTCGTCTGGGTGCGCTGCCTGCCGATTGTCCATTGGAACGCTGGCGCGAGTCCGGCAGCAAGGAAGGCCTCGCTGCGCGCGACCGACTTCGCGATGGCGTAGAAGCCGCCCTGCTTGCACTTGGCACTGGATTTCTGACGAATCCTGCCAATTCCGACCTGAGTGCCCGACTGCGGGACGGAACCTGGCCGATCGACGAATACTTTCGTCAACTCTTGCGACTCGTTTACAAATTGATCTTTTTACTCGCTGCGGAGGATCGCAACCTACTGCATCTACCGGGGGCCTCGGAAGAACAACGCAAGTTGTACGCCCAAGGCTACTCGTTGGGGGCTCTGCGCGACCGCGCAATTCGACGCAGTGGATGGGACAACTTTCACGACCGTTGGTCTGGTCTACGCGTTACTATTCGCGCTCTTGCAATTGGGGAGCCTCGTCTTGGTCTTCCGGCGTTGGGTGGAATATTTGAAACCACCGCTACGCCAGAACTCGACCGGGCCGAGATATCCAATCGGTTCCTCATGGAAGCCATCTTTCGGCTAGCGTGGCTCCGTGACGAAGGACTTCTGATGCCGGTTAACTGGCGGGACATGGAAACCGAAGAGCTCGGTTCCGTCTACGAAAGCTTGCTCGAACTAACGCCGCGCCTTGGCAGCGATGGTCGCGAGTTCAAGTTCGCTGAAGGGACGCAGACCAAAGGCAACGCACGGAGGACGAGCGGCAGTTACTATACGCCCGACTCTTTGGTGCAGTTGCTGCTCAACAGCGCACTGGACCCCGTTCTCGACCGCGTGGAGAGTGAATCCGAAGATCCTGTCCACGGCCTGCTCGGGGTCACAGTCATCGATCCAGCCTGCGGTTCCGGTCACTTCCTGCTTGCCGCCGCCCGTCGCATTGCAAAGCGAGTCGTGCGTCTCCGACACGGTGACATTCATACCGAGCAGCAACGACTCGCGGCCCTTCGGGATGTTGTTCGCTCTTGCATTCACGGTGTCGACCGCAACCCTATGGCCGTCGAACTGACCAAAGTTGCTCTGTGGATCGAGACGGTGGAACCGGGGAAACCGCTCGGATTTCTCGACGCAAACATCCGACTTGGAGACTCCCTTCTCGGTATCTTCTCGATCGATGCCCTAAGCAAGGGCATTCCCGATGCTGCTTATAAGCCGCTCATCGGCGACGATAAGGCCATCGCTAGAGAGTTCGACAGAAAGAACAAGGCCGCCAAGGGCGAGCGGACCGCCTCATTCGATTTCAGCGGTTCCGGTGCTAAACCGTTCGCTTTACCGCCACTCGCCGCCAGCTTACACGCTGTCCGCACACTGCCCGAAGATACCGTTGATCAAATCAGGCAGAAACGCGAGCGGTTTGACGCCGCTAGGCAAGACCGTCAGATGGGCTTCCTGAGGGAGGGCGCAGACCTTTATATCGCTGCCTTCCTGATCCCAAAAACCAAAGAGACCGCTGGGCAACACGGAGACAAAGAACTCATTCCCACGACAACCGACGTGCAGAGCCGTGCTGGAGGCCATCAGATCTACGGTCCGCGTTTGGGCATGGCGCAGCAGCTCGCTCGTGTGGCCGCGGTCTTCCACTGGCCGCTTGAGTTTCCCGATATTCTCAGCGCTGGGGGATTCGATGCGGTGCTCGGCAATCCGCCGTGGGAGCGCATTAAGTTGCAGGAGCAGGAGTTCTTCGCTTCCCGGGAACCGGAGATTGCGGAGGCTCCGAACGCGGCGGCCCGAACCCGAAAGATCAAGGCCCTTAAGGATGCTGCGCCCGGCACACGCGAGTGTCTGCTGCACCAGGAATTTGAGATCGCCAAACGAATCGCAGAAGCCTCGTCCGAGTTCGCGCGTATTCCGGCAGATGCTCTTGGGCGTTTCCCGCTTACGGGCCGCGGCGATGTCAACACCTACGCACTCTTCGCGGAACTGTTCAGTCGCTTAGCCCGCCCACGTGGGCGGGCAGGAGTGATCGTGCCAACAGGTATCGCCACCGACGGTACCACTGCGCCGTTCTTTGCCTGGCTGGTGGACAACCAGCGGCTCGTCCGACTGATCGATTTTAGAAATGATCGCCGGATATTTCCTGCTGTCGCGGGTCTCATGAGATTTTGTCTGCTTACGATCGCGGGCGAAGAACGAAAAGAACCATCAGAGTTTGCTTGCCTCTTGCTTGATGTTTCGGAGTTTGAAGAACCGGATCGGAGGTATACGCTAACCCCTCAGCAGATCGCACTCATGAGCCCCAACACAAAGACGGCGCCTGTCTTCCGATCCCGTGTCGACGCGGAGTTGACAGGCAAGATCTACGCGCGCGTGCCAGTTCTCATCAACGACGCTGCGGGCGGCCTCGGTAATCTGTGGGGTTTCGATTATGCGACCAAGCTCTTCGACATGGCCGATGACAGTGGAATTTTCTGGTCGTCTACACAGCTAAAGGAAGAGGGGTTCTCACGAGAGGGTTGCGATTGGGTGAAGGTGGCTTCGCGCTATGTCCCTCTATATGAAGCCAAGATGTTGAGCGCCTTTGATTATCGATTCGGAAGTTATCCGGATGAAAAAATGGAAGATACGCGTGCGCTGCCCAGACCCACACTAAGCGAACAAGCTGATCCGTATTTTGAGGCTTCACCACGTTACTGGGTGCCGGAGAGCGAGGTAAACCGCCGCCTCAACGCAAAAGGTTGGAATCGACGTTGGCTTATGGGCTGGCGAGACGTCACGAATACCAACAACGAGCGGACCATGATCACAGCAGCGCTTCCGCGAGTCGGCGTTGGTCACACATTTCGCCTAATGTCCGTTGATAAGCCGGCCGATCTTGCAGTGGCATTTCTCGTCAGCAGCACCACGCTCATACTCGATTTTATTGCTCGACAGAAAGTCGGCGGCACTCATTTGACTGTGGAGATATGGAAACAACTGCCGGTTCTGCCGCCAGCAACCTTCGACGAAAGCGCCCTCGCCTTCATTGTCCCCCGCGCCCTCGAACTCACGTATGTCAGCCACTCTATGGCCGCGTTCGCCCACGACGTTGGCTATGACGGTCCGCCCTTCGCTTGGGACGAAGACCGCCGCTCCCTACTCCGGGCCGAGCTCGACGCTTGGTACGCCTGGGCCTACGGTCTAACCCGCGACGAACTGCGTTACATACTCGATCCTGCCGATGTGATGGGGGCTGATTATCCCAGCGAAACGTTCCGCGTCTTGAAGGAGAAAGAGATCAAGCTTCACAAGCAGTACCGCACCCAGCGACTTACACTGGACGCCTGGGATCGAATGGAGCGCGGTGAACTCAGCAAGCCGAAACCTCATCAACACCCAGCTGTTGGCACATCGAGAGCGTCGCACTCCGTCTCGACTTCGTCCGAAACGAAGAATCAACCATCGTTTCAATTCGCTGAGGCCGATCCAGAGTGAGCGCTCAGCCCCTCAAGCCTGAATCGTCGCCAAGCTTCATCACCAGCGAGGAAGCCCATAAGGCTGCTTACGAGAACGGCTTCCGCGTTGAGCTAGGCAGGAATGGCGGTTGGGTCGGTTACCGCTCTACTACGGCAGGCGGTGAAGTTTGGATTGCGCGCGATTCGCTCCAGAACATCTGGCTGCTCGCACTCACTCACTCCGGCGTCGTGGGTGAGCTGGCACTAAAACATGCCGAAGTTCTGAACTCGCCCGGTCAGGCTGCCTACGCATTCTCAGAACTGTCCGGCCTTTACGACACGCTTGATCGCGCTTATAAGCTCGGTGTCAGCTTGCCCGATGCGCCTCTGGAGGTCTTCCGGAAACGCACTGCTAGTCTCCCGGTCAACACCGAGGGGGAACGCCTCACTGTTGTTCGCATCGGCCAGAACATCTTCCGCGATGCACTACTTGAATACTGGAATGGCCGCTGCCCCCTGACCGGCATCAAAGACCCGGCTCTTCTCCGCGCCTCGCACATCGTTCCATGGGCTGAATGCGAGTCTGACGAACTACGCTTGGACGTTCACAATGGACTCTTGCTCTCGGCCCTTTGGGATTGCGCCTTCGACAGTGGCCTCATAAGCTTCTCTGATGTTGGGTTTGTCCTACGCTCGGACAGTTTGAGCGATGCGGCTGCACTCGCGTTGCGAATGGATTCCGTCCCCGCTATTACGGGATTGACTGATTTACACCGGCAAAACCTCAAAAGGCACCGCACCAAGTACGGGTTCCTTCCCGAAGGCCCCGGCACCGGGGAGGCCTGACGTGCCAATTTTTCAATCGATCATAAAGAAACTGTCCGGAGCCAACGGTGAGTCGCAGGCCGTCGCGGAGGCGCAGCCGTCTGAGGAACATGAAGCACGATCTCTTCTCGACAAGCTTCTGACTGACTCTCGTCTCTACACGAAGACGAAGGATTACAAGGAACTCCTGGATTTCGTTGTTCGCCTGCGTAACTTTGCACCCTTCAATGCAATGCTCCTCCAGGTGCAGAAGCCGGGACTCATGTATGCCGCCTCAGCGGTGGATTGGAACGAGCGCTTCGATCGCAGGCCTAAGGCTGGAGCGCGTCCGTTACTGATTCTCTGGCCATTTGGCCCTGTCGCGCTTGTCTACGACGCGGAAGATACAGAGGGTAAGCCGCTACCAAAGGACGTGACCAGCTTTTTCGCTCAGGGTCCAATTGACCGGGAGCGAATCGACTCGTTTTGTCAACGGATGAGCTCCAAATCCATACACAGCCAAATGATTGATGCTGGTGACGGAACGGCAGGAAGTATCCGTTTGACGTATCGGCCTACCGATCTCAAGGCAGCGAGCTCCTACGAAATGCTCGTCAATCGCAACCATGTTCCTGCCACTCAGTTCGTCACGATTGCGCATGAGTTGGGTCATCTTTTTCTAGGGCATCTCGGGCCTGACCCACTGCTCAAAATTCCTGAACGGCCACCAATGGACCATAGCCAAAGGGAGCTCGAAGCGGAATCGGTGGCATATCTGGTTTGCGCTCGAAATGGGGTGAGTTCGGAATCCGAGAAGTACCTGGCAAACTACGTGAAAGAGCACACGACGATCGCCAATTTGGATGTTTACCAAGTGCTACGAGCCGCGGGCCAAATAGAGGCGCTGTTGGGGATAGGAGCGCAGACGCGAATTGAAGGTCGCAAGCCGAAAAGAGGCTAAGGTGCCGGCATCGCTGTCGCCCGGTTGCGGCCTGCGACGCAAGCTCGTTTGCTCTACTGGCTGACCCACGCGCTGAGTCGCCACGGTGAGACTTTTGGCACTGACACCAATGCCGCAATACAGTGTTTCTTGGATCTGGATGGATCGCTTGCTCATGAACGGCGGTTGGGACTGGCCCGCCGCTGAATCACAAGCTCAATCCCTGGTCGGTGCCGACAGTGCCTTTAGCGATGGATTGAGCTTGAGAGATTTCGTTGACCGCAAGCGTGAGATGCCCAGCATGTTCTAAAGCGTGTTCCTTCGCTATCGGCTGGGCGTGGCGGTCGTAGAACTGACCCTGCGGGTCGATGTGCAACCAACCGGCAGTCTGGTTGTGCTGGTAGCTCTGGATGTCGCCGGTCTCCCGCTTCCACTCGTAACCAGAGGCATCGTTCGGCAGTGCATTGTGGAGCGGTGCATAATGCCGGTGGTCGATTTCGGCGGGCGACTGCGCCTTGTCGGTTGCAGGATCGTGAGCTTCCTGTTGGAACTGCCGTCTTTGCTCTTCGGGGGTCAGTTCTTTGGTGTTTGTCATGGTCTGCTCCTTCGATTGGGGTTGGTGAGCTTGCGTTTCGCTGTTCGGTCTTGCGACCTCGACAGCGGAGGCTTTGCTGATGTCGGTGCTGAGGCGTTCGGCGAGCGTTGTTGCGTCGTTCGTGTAGATTCGCGCGTCTTCGGACGCGCGAGAGACGGACACATAAGCGAAGCGAGTGTTGATGAGTTCGGGGTGCGCTGTGGTGTCCATGTTGACGAGGACTCGATCCGTGGTGAGTCCCTGCGAGCTGTGCGACGTAACGGCGTAGCCGTGGTCGAAGTGCCGCATCTCGGAGGTGTCGAATGTCAGAGTCCGGGCCTTGTCGCCATCCATGCGGACAGTCATGCTGGTGCCGTCGATGCGTTCCACCGTGCCCAGATCGCGGTTCTTGATGTCCATGTCGGGCTTGCTGACGGTGAACTGGAGCCGGTCGCCCTCGGCAAAGTCTCTGGCGATTTCCCGGTAGGCGGCGATGCCATGCAGCCGCTTGGGATCGTAGGTGACTTGCTGGCCGTCCTCCCGTTCGACCGTGAGCTGGTTCGCTTTGGGGTCTGTGGAGACGACGGTGGCGTAGGTGCCGCGCTCAATGCCAAGTTCCTTGCTCCCTCGGGTGTAGTAGAGAACGTCGGCGGGCTGGTAGAGTGCGGCCCAGTTGCGGTCGGCGCTGGTCAGCTCCGAACGCTGGGTAAGAACGGTCATCGGGTGATTGTCTTTGGATAGAGCGCCGCTGCCCTGCAACTCGGCGCGGATGGCATCGTTGATGTCGCGGCGGCTGGCATTGTCGGGCGAGACAACCAGCGTGTTCTCCGGTCGCGCGACATAATCCTTGGCGATGGCCTCGATGCGTTGCTGGTGGTCGGGAATCTCGGTAATGCGGCCCTGCTGCTGAAGAAGTTGAATGCCGGTGGCCGTCTCGTTGCGAGAGAGATGTTCGACGGCGCGTAGCAGTTCCGGGTCTTTCTGGCGCACGATCTGGTCAAGCTGCGATGTCCGCATTCCGGCCTCCTGCATCTGCTCGAAGGGCTTTCCGGCATCGACGCCCTGGTGCTGCCGGGTGTCGCCAACGAGCAAAACCCGGTCTTGCGGCCCAATCTTTTCGAGAAACGATTGCATCTGCCGGGTGCTGGCGAGACTGGATTCGTCGAGCATATAAAGGTGCCGGGCGTTCGGGTCTCCCGCGCTCCGCTCCACGCCTCCCCGCGCCAGAAAACCTTGCAAGGTGTCGGCCTGAATGCCGGCATCCCGGAGCTGGCCGGCGGCTCGACTTGTGGGAGCGAAGCCCTCGACGGCGTATCCGTTCCGCTCCGCGCCCTCACGGATGGCCTCAAGGGTCGTGGTTTTGCCGCTGCCCGCCAACCCCTGCAGCCCATGTATCCGGTCCTGGGAGGTAAGCACCTCCTCGATGGCTTTTTGTTGTGCCGGATTCAGGAACTCGCGAGTGCGAGCGTGGGCGGCGGCGTCCTCTTGCCGCATGATCGGCTCGACTGTGGACTGGCCCTGCTGCATGTGCTTGATGGTCGCAAGCTCCTCGGCAATGGCCTCGCGGGTCGTGAACTGCCGCCCGGTGTCGTGCTTCTGGCCGGGTGCGCGCTGAAACTCTCCGGTAGCTTGCCGTTGCTCGAAGTTGTCGCGTACCTGGCTGTAAGTAAGGTCGCCCATGCCGCGCCGCAAGGCGTCGCGCATGATGTCTCGCTCATCGGTGACGGCCTCGCGCTCGAAGTTGCGGCTCTTGGCAAAGGTGACGGCTTCCTGAACCCGCTCCGGGATGTTCGGAACGTGCGTTTGCTCGCTGATCAGCCGCCCTCGCCCGCGCTTCAGAGACGACTCGATCCGCCTGGTTGCCGAACTCGGCCGCAAGCTGCCGGTGGGCTGCCATTACCTCGGAAGGTGTGTGAATCTCTTTCTTGTCGCGAGTGGAGTGGGCGGCGATCTGCGCCGCCTCCGGCCCGGCAAATCCGCTTCTTTTCGAGGTACTCGCGAATCTGTTGGCTGCGTGGGCTGGAAGCGTCGAGATATTCCTGTGTGTATCCTTTTATCTCAGGCGCCCCACTTCTCCCAGGCGTGATTTCGTAACCCAACCGCGACAGCCGATACATCAGCTCAGATTGATACAAGGCTGTCGCGAACTGCTGGCTGTCGAAGTAGCTCTGCGGCCCAACTGAGCTACGTCCCCAGATGCGCGTCCCGCAGTGGTTACGGTGGCGATCTGCGTTGCAGCGTTAGTGTACCAGAGCACTCACTTGGATGAAAAGGAATGCCAGCTTTGCTCGACGTAAGCGGCACTCAAGCAGGCGCTGCTTCCGCATCTGATCATCAATCACGCATCGCGAGCAAACAGCGATTAAACAGGGTCGCCCCGGCATCTATTCTTTCGGCTAGCTGACCAGCAACGGAAGTGTCTGCTGATTGGTGTACGCCAGGTCTTCCACGACGACGGAGTTGTCATTCACCTGGATCACTTTGTACCGGCCGTCCACTATATCCCCAACGCCTGCGATAAAAATATCCTCTCCATGCATCAGGAACACAAGCTTGCGACCGTTTTGTTGCTTTGCGAAGCCATAAAACTTCAGGTCAATCGGCGGCGGAGGAGGAGGCCCGGAAGGCGTCACAGGTCCCGTGCGAGCCGGCGCGATTGGTTTTTCAATCGCCGTTTGCTGCACCGGAGGCAAAGAGTCCTTGGAAAAAATATTGCGGCTGGTACCCGAGTAGACAGTGTTTTCTGCCTTCGCCATCCATTCCGGATGCAGCGTGGGATCCAGGCTTGTTGCGCTCTCGACATGCTGCGCCGCTTTGCCCACTCCCGCGCCCACCTGGCTTGTGGGATTCGCTGCGGTGGAAACAGACGTACTCTCCATCGAGGGTGGCAGCGCGGAGGGTGGCCCCCCGGCCAGATACCAGACCAAGTAGGCAATCGCCGTCAGCGCCATTGGCACGGCGACCATGGCAATCAATCGCTTCTTCTTGTCCTCGGTGCCGAGTCGTATCGCCATGGTCTCTTTACTGCTCCGTGGAATTGCTATCGGTGGAGGCGGAGGTCAGCGCCCCGCCCGAGTTTGCCGTATCCTCACGCAAAAACGTGATCAGGCGCATGCGTAAGCTGACAACTCCGTTTTGCTGGCCATTCAATGCGACGCCGTCAATCAGGAAGAAAAGTTTATCTCGTTCCAGCCCATTGATGAAGCGGACGACGGGAGCGTAATCGCCGCTCAAACTGGCCTCCATGTCCATCTCCACAAGCCCCTGCTGCGGTTTGCGATGTGCGTACTGCCCGCGGGCCAGCAAGACATTATTCTTCACCGCAAGCGCGCCCAGTTCAGTTAATACCTGTGAATCATTCGCAGGAAATCGCTTGTCGTAGAAGGCTTTCTGATCGATTTTGGCCTGGTCGATCTTTTTATCCAGTCCCCGAAGCGGTGCGGTTTTCAACTTCATCACCCGATATTGCGCCTGATTGGCCGCGATGTTCGCCGCATCCCCCTGCTTGGCGCGGTTCCACGCAAATACCAGTCGAACCGCCAGCACCAGGTTCAGCAGCAGCAGCACAATGATCGCGCCATAATGCCAATGCTGCGCGGTGATGCGGGTGTTCGTCCAACCTGGACGGGGTAAATTCATCGCACACCTCGCTTCCCTGCCCGGTGGGTGCGGAGGCTGTTTGTGTGAGCTGTGGTTCCATCCTCTGTCCGCCCCGCCTTGGCTTCGCGTTCCGCCAAATGTGTCCCTGATTTTTCTGCTTCCGCGTTTACATCGGTGGATGCCAGGTCTCCAGAATTGAAGCCCGCGATAATGTCGACATTCACGTCTGTCGATTCCGACATGGTGGGACGAAATCCTGCCTGACCTTCACCTTGGATATCCGCCGTCTCTCCGACAACCATCGGTGCTACGAAATGCGGAGATTTTTCCAGGTTGCTGACCAGATTCACCACCTTGTCACGAGGGCCATTGACTCGCAGGCGCATCATCACGCGACCGTCCTTTGTCATGCGCGGGTCGATACTCGTCACCTGCACGCCTTGAGGCAGCACCCGCTCCAGGTCCATCATCGCCGTCGTCCAGGAAAATGATTTGCGACGAAAAATCTGATTCAGAAAATCCGACCGCTGCAAGGTCGCTGCGTTGTCGGGCTGGCGCATCAAGGCTTGATCCTGTTGCCATTCCTGTTGCAGTTGTTGGGAAGCAACAGTCCATTTATGGGCGACTGCCTGGGCTCGATCAGCCTTCACCTCGGCCTGACGCAGCAGCAGGAAAAGTGCCATCGCCAGCACACCCAGCACTCCCGCCAGGATTCGCAGACGCAACAGTACCGGCCGAAGTTCGAAAAAGGGACGCGAAGCGAGATTGAGTGCGATCCGCATTAGCCGCGAAGCGCCCCCACCACGCTGGTAAAGCGGCCAGGATCGACCAGGCTGGGAATACCGTTGGCGGAGAAGGATTGCGAGTTCACCAATGTCCGCAATGGAATCTGCCAGGCGCCATCGGCAGCTAGATGTTGCCGCAGCACATCGGTTGACTCCAACCCCGCCACCCAGACTTCCTGCAGCGGCACATGCAAAGCGTCTTCGAAATAAGCTGCAGCCACCAGGACCGCCTGCGCCATTTCACCCGGATCGGTGGTGGCACGATCCGTAGCGCGGTACAGCAGTAATTCCCCGTTGTGGGTGATGGCCGTCGTCATCGAATCTTTTTCTGTGTGCACCAGTAGATGCGAACCTGTATCAGGCAGGGCGGCCAGCGCGGCCAGGGTTGCCGGTAACAGAACGCCCGGTTCCCGCTGCAGGCTGCGCGCCATAGACTCGACCTCATTTCGAATTTCCGCCGGCATGGCAGCCGTAATCACCTGCACCGGAGCATCTTTGCGCGCCGGTTCGGGAGAACCTAAAAGTTGATAGGATACGGCTGCCTGATCTGCATCGAAGGGCAGCATGCGGCGCAGTCGAAAGCGAACTAGTGGCAGAATCTCCTGAGCCTTCGCCGGCAGCGTATCGAAGTCGAGAATATGCACCCGGGTGCAGGCATCCGGAACAATGAAGGTCCAGTCGCGTCCGCGGCTGTCGAAAGAGTCAAGCGCATGCTTTAATGCTGTCTGCACCGCGTCGCTGTCATGGAACAGCGGCGACGCTACCCCGGCCGACACCGCTCCCTCCGCCAACGGCGTGAACACAGCTTCATCCAACGCCGAGTCCACACTGGCGGATCGGGCCGCAAGAATTCCATCCGGCGCGATTTCGCAGGCTAGCCGAGGACGCACTGCAACCTGCAGTGAAGTTGGAAAAAGACGCATGTAGATTAAGATTACCGTGAAGCTTCAATGAACGTAACTTTGTTAATTTCTTTCAATGTTGTCAGGCCCAAACGTACCCTCTGCAAGGCTGACTCCCGCAGAAACGACATACCTTCCGCGCGCGCCGCTTTGCGCACTTCAGAACTTGGCCTCTTCTCCAGAATAATTTCCCGGATTCGATCGTTCAGCTCCAGAAGTTCATGGATGGCTGTACGGCCTTTGTAACCGGTCCCGCCGCACTCGATACACCCTGCGCCTTCCTTGAAATCAAATCCGGACCACTCCGCCGTATCCAGTCCACTCAGTTGCAAAGTCTCGCGATCATACTGGACGGACCTCTTGCAATCTTCGCAGATGACGCGCACCAGGCGCTGGGCCAGGATGCAGTTCAACGCAGAGACGAAGTTATAGGGTTCGACGCCCATGTTCAAAAAACGTCCCAGCACGTCGACAACGTTGTTGGCGTGAACCGTGGTGAACACCAGGTGGCCCGTTAATGCCGAGTTGATGGCGATTTGAGCAGTCTCCTGGTCACGGATTTCACCGACCAGAATCTTGTCGGGATCGTGCCGCAGAATTGAACGCAGTCCGCGCGCAAAGGTCAAACCTTTCTTCTCGTTCACCGGAATTTGTGTGATGCCGCGGATCTGATACTCCACCGGATCTTCGATGGTGATGATCTTATCTTCGTCACTTTTAATTTCGTTTAACGCGGCGTACAGCGTGGTGGTCTTGCCGGGATTCCGTCGGCCCCGTGACCAGCACCATGCCGTACGGCTCGCGGATATAACGACGGAATCGGCGCAAATCGTCTTCGTCAAACCCGACAACGTTCAGCGTCAAGGAGCGGAAGGTTTCGCTCATCGACTCCTTGTCCAGAACACGAAGCACGGCATTTTCGCCGTGAACAGTCGGCATGATGGAAACACGGAAGTCGATCAGGCGGCCTTTGTAGCGAACCCGGAAACGTCCATCCTGCGGAACTCGGCGCTCGGCAATATCCAGCTCGCTCATGACCTTGATACGGGAAAGAATGGTTTGATGGTGCTCCCGCGCAATCGGTGCCATGGCATGTTGCAGCACGCCGTCAATGCGATATTTCACCAGCAGACTGTCGTCAAAAGTTTCAAGGTGAATATCGCTGGCTCTGCGCTCCAGCGCGGTAAACACCATGGTGTCGACCAGGCGGATGATGGGGCTAATGTCTTCTTCTGACGTCAGCTTCTCGATGGAAAGCGTTTCGTCCGGATTGTCCTCGGACGAAAGTACGTCGAACGTGAGCCCTTCGGTGGCTTCGTCGAGGACGCGCTGCGACTGCTCCGTCTTCTTCAGCAGATCGGTAATCTGGCTGAGGGTCGCAACTTTGACGCCGATTTTCTGTCCCAGCAGGCTTGAAATTTCGTCCATCATCATCAAGCGGCTGGGATCGCTGACTGCGATGATCAGCTTATTTTCCAACTGCTCCAGCGGAACAAAGTTGTAGCGGAACATCATGTCGACCGGTACGGTGCGAAACAGCTCATGCTGAATCCGAAAATTTCTTCGGTCGACAAACTCGCAACGGTAGCGCGCGGCCAGCACCTGCGCCTGCGCAGTCTCATCGCTGACGATGGGCTTTCCGTTGG
>CAVWNI010000007.1:0-89524 GCA_963756315.1 uncultured Acidobacteriota bacterium | reverse complement strand
TTCTATGGTGCCCGGAGGGGGACTTGAACCCCCATGAGGTTGCTCCTCTGCGGATTTTAAGTCCGCTGCGTCTGCCGATTTCGCCATCCGGGCGATGGATATTCCTGCGGAGAGACAAGTTGAGAATATCGCATGCTCAATTCTCCCGTCGTCCCGCAGCAGCGCTCACACCGGAACGCGACGAAACGTAGCATTCAAAACCTGGCGCACGAAGATTCCCACCTGAAGCTTCTGCCACATCGAGGCTCGTCCCCATAGAACCGCATGCGTCATCCACGATGTAATCAGAACGTGCACCTTCACTCCGCGCGGTGCATCGTGCAATGTCCACAAGGATTCTTGCGGCGGAATGGAATTGTCATCCAGCCCGTGCAGAATATAAACTGGCGCGCGCAACCCGCGTAAATTGTGATCCGGAGAGATCGCTTCCATCTCGGCCAGATGCCGCTCGAGCAGCCGAAGATAGGCATCTCGAATGTCCTGCGTCTTCACTGCGCGAAGATCGTCGTAAATTTGATTCTGCGCCGGTGTCAGCACCTTCGGCGGCGCCGGCCCTCCACTGTGATCCAGAGCCTCGCTGAGAATCAGTTCTTTCATTGCCGGAACATCGTCCGCCGGCACCATCTCATCCAAATGCTGGAACGCCATCAGCAACGGACCCGACCCAGGACGCGATTCGTCGTAAGGCCGGCCATCCGGCCCGAGCACCCGCTCCCCAATGTAGTACCGGCCAAGCCGTTCGATATCGTTGTATCCGGCGTCGGAAAACACCACCTTCACCAGGTTGGAGTACTGCGGCATCTCGGCGGTTGCAATGGCAAGCCCTCCTCCAAAACTGATGCCAAACAGCGCCACACGCTGCTTTGAAGCCGCCGCGCTCCACTGGATCGCCGCACCTACGTCATCCAGATCGCTCGCCCGCATCAGCCGATGCTGCTCCCCGGGAATGTCGGGCATGACAACACGCAGGCCGATCTCCGCCATGTGAAACGCCACAAAATTTAATAGCCCATCCTTGTTGCCATCCGGCGCCAGGCCGTGCACCAGCACCACCATGGGAGCGTTCGGCGCATCAACCGGGAACACCATCCGCACCGGCACAGGACCGTTCTTCCCCTGAACCGTGAAATCGGTTTGCCCCGTGGGATGCCGGAAAAATTTCATGTAGGCGCGGACGGCAAGCGGCGGCCGCACCGGAGAGAGACTATAAATCAGGCTTGTCGCCCGCAGAAGAGAGAAAAACCAGAGGCCCGCTGCTGCAATCAACAGAGCGAAGAGCATCGCAAGCGACACTCTCGCTGCGCCCCGGCGCGACGGCCGCACTTTCTTCCCCTGCTTCATGCGTTCATGGATTCCTCATCCCGCCACCGGCGTTGCCTGCCCACTCTATCGGCAACCGTGAAAACATCGTGAAATCGTATCGGCTCCTGCAACCGGCCCGCGATCACTTTGCCTCATAAAGCTGCCGATAAATGTCCCGGTTGCGAACGATTGCCTCCACATATTCCCGTGTCTGGGTAAATGGGATCGATTCCACAAACTCAGGCAGGCTGCCATACGGTCCATTGGCCAGCCACGCCTTCACCCGGTCATCGCCGGCGTTATAGGCCGCCAGCGCATATTCTGGCTGGCCGTTGAATTCATCCATCAATTCGCGAAAATAGGCCGTACCCAGCTTCAGATTTACCTGGGGATTCAGCAGGTACGCGGTCCGATACGGCCGCACCCGTTCCTTCCGCGCCAGTTCGCTTCCCACCCGTGGCAACAACTGCATCAACCCCCAGGCGTTGGCATAGGAGATGGCGCTCGGATTAAATTCCGACTCCTGCCGGATCAGCGATGCCACCAGATAGGGGTCAAGCCCCTGTTGTTGCGAGTCGCCCTGCAACATGGCCCAATACGGCTGCGGAAACAACAGATCCCAATAGCCGCGCGGAATTGAATCGATGGGCGCCGAAAGGTACGATTGCACCTTCTGCTTCAGTATGTGCAGCGCCTGCCAGTTTTCTCCGTAGGAACTATACAGCTGAGCCTCGGCATACGCTCGCCAGCTGCTGCTGTCCGGGCTGGCGCTCATCTCCGGCACAATGTATTGGTTCAGCCCTGCATTCGCCAACAACTGCGCCCGTTCCACATGAATATCGTCCTCTGGAATCTCCACCGTCAGCTCGGGCAGACTCGGATCGCCGACGCGCGCCAGCACCGGCAGTGTTTCCGGCGCGACGGCACCCAGGCTGCTCATCCGCTGATGCGCCAGGTAGGCATAGTAATACTGCGGAAATGTTGTGATCAATTTCTGATAACAGGCAGCCGCGGCGGCTGGATTTTTTTCATACTCCTCATACACCACACCGCGCCAGTAGATCGCCGCCGACACCTCCACATCGTTGGGATACCGTTCCAGCTGCTCGTCGAATAGCTGGGCCGCCGTTTTCTTGTCGCCCAGCCGGTAGTTCAGCCACGCCGCATGCCAGTGGCTGATTGGCGCCATCGCGCTTTCAGGAAAGCGCTGTGCCAGGTCTCCGTAGTACTGAATCGCCGACGGCAGATCATTCGCCACCAACGACATGTTGCCGGCGGAGTACAGAGCTTCTGCTGTCCACCGGTCGGTGGGAAAACGCTGCTCCAGCTGCGCGATTAGAGCCTTCACCTGCGCAACATCTTTGTTATCGCGGGCCGCCTCCATCATCAGATAAAGCCGCGTTGCGCCCGCCTCGTCGTCGGTATCCGACAACCTGGCCAACTGCGACGGATCCACGTGATGCGTTTGCTTGAAGCTCGCCACAGCGGCCCGCGCCAGCAGTCCGTTCACCGCGGCTGTGCCCACCACCGCCGGGTCTGCCGCCAGCGATTGATACTCCGATGCCGCCGCCTCATAGTGTCCCGCAACATACAATCCATCCGCATGGCGAGTGCGCTCCGCCACCGTAAATGGAGGACTGATTCCCATCTGTTGCATTTGTCCCGGCACCTGCCCTGCCTCGGCGCTGGTCGGGTCACCCAGATAGAGCCGCGTATACATTGCCTGTGCCTTTTCGCGATTGCCCGCCAGCTGATTCGCCTTTGCCAGCGCGAAAAGATATTCAGAGGACTTCGCCAGCGCGCTGCCCTCCAGTTTTGCCAGTTGTCGCAGCGCTGCCTGCGGGTCTCCCTCTCCCACCTTGATGTTGGCCAGCAGAAGCGCCGCGCGATCAATCAGCACACTGTCCGGATGCCGCTCCGCAAATCCGTCCAGCAACCGTTCGGCATCGGCATATCCCTGCTGCGCAAAGTCCGCCTTGGCTCCCAGATAATCGGCATAGTCCGCCAATGCCTGACCCGTTTTTCCGGCCTGCTGAAACGATTCCACCGCATCCTTATATTTGCCATCGGTAAAATACGCCTCGCCGAGTGCCATATACGCGGCCGATGCTGCCTCGCCCGTATGTTCGCGCGCATAACGGCGCACTCCCGCATAGGCCTCCGGGGTTCGCTCCTGTCTCAACTGCTGCGCCATGGGTCGCAATTGGGACGAGGCCACAAATGCCCGGTGCAGCTGATGCACGCGCGCCAGCGTCCGCGCACTTACCTGGTGCGTCCGCCGATGACTCGCGCGCGCCCGCTCTTCACTCGTTGGCTTGCGGTGCGCGCTCGAACCCTCATGCGACCGGCTCGATGTCTCGTGGTGTGTGGAGTGCCCCTTGGAAGGCTCGGCGTGGTGATGCGTACTATGCGCCGCGGATTCAGTGTGCTTTTTGCTGGAGTGGGTAGTCGCCTCGGTTTTGTGGTGCGTCGTGGATTCGGTCTGCAGAGCCGCGCCCGACACCGACCCCATCCCCGCCAGAAGCAGCGCAACTGACCATGTTCGCAAGCGTCCAGCAGGCATTCTCAACAGATGTTGCAAATTCAGCGACCCGAGACAATGCGGGTCAACCCAGGCAAGTTTGAAGAACTGCATATATCTATGAATCTAGCGACATATCATGCAAAAACAAAGTGGCCCGTCGAATTCCCTCCTGCGGCCCACATTTGTCTGCAACCGCAGCCCCGGTCTACCATCTAATCAGCTGCAGTGGCATTGTGACTTCGGAGTTGTGATCCGGGCACCATGGCGAGCAGCAAGATCGAAAGGGCCGCCCTCGAACCATGGCAACGTTGACTCCGGCAGAAAAGGAAGCAAACGCGCTCCATCCTGACCTCGCGCTGGTTGAGAAGGTCAAGGCTGGGGACTTAAGCGCGTTCGAGCAACTGATGCGCCAATATGATCGCCAGATTTTTCGCATCGCTCTTCACATCACGCAAAATCGTGAGGATGCGGAAGACATTGTCCAGGACACGTTCTTCAAGGCGTTTCAGAAGGTCAATCAGTTCCAGGGAAATTCAAAATTCTATACTTGGCTGGTGCGCATCGCCGTCAATGAATCCTTGATGCGCCTGCGCAAACGCCGCTCCCAGAAAACTGTTTCCATGGACGATGAAATCCAGACCGAGGAGGGCTCCATCCCGCGCGATTTTGCCGATTGGATGCCGAATCCCGAGCAGAACTATAACCAGGCGGAGTTGGCGGACATCCTTCGCAAAACCATTCAAGGCTTGCCTCCGGGATTTCGCACCGTGTTTGCGTTGCGGGATATCGATGGCCTGTCGACCGAGGAAACAGCTCAGGCGCTGGGACTGAGCGTGCCCGCAGTGAAAAGCCGGCTGTTACGTGCCCGCCTGCAATTGCGCGAACGGCTGAGCCGGTATTTCCGGGTTCCCACAGGAGAAAATGCGCGGTGAACTGTACAGAATTTCTTGCTAATCTTACGGATTATTTCGATGCGAAAACTGCCGCGGCTTTGCGTTCCGATCTGGAGCAACACATGGGCGGTTGCAGCCACTGCCACGTCACCGTCGATACCACTCGCCAAACCATCGAGATCTACCGCAATGACGAGTTGTATGAATTACCGGATTCCATCCGCGATAAGCTGCATCAGGCCGTCTTGACGAAATGCGCGGAGTTGAATCGCAAGAAGGCAGCGAAGGCGTAAGACGCCTCCAAGCCTTTCGGAGCAGGAGTCTGCCGACCGGCAACCCCAACGTTTGCCATCTGCCGTCGGTTGACTGCCTGAATTCCTGCCAGGATTACGTAGAGAGTTTCGGCAGATGATCACGAAGTTCTTCTGGAATGCGCTCCTGCAGTGCGCGCGCCTGCCGGCTCAGATAGGTCGGCACCGGGGTGATCACAGCGATCACGATCCACGCCAGCAGCGAGATCAGCAACCCCAGAACCGCTACCCGCTCAAGACTCACAACCAGCGATAGCTGATGCATTTGCAGGCTCAGCACCACCCAGTCCCGTAGCGGCTCAATGCGGTGCAGAATCACCAATGCGGCGACAAATGCACCAATCGCGCAGGTAGAAATGCCGATCAGCAGGACGTCCACCGTGCGATGAATCCGCTGCCGCGTATGACATTGCCGGCATTCCCGCAGATGTTCTTCGTAGTCGGTACGCATTTCTGGATGTAATCCGGAGATGTCATACCGCCATCCTGCAAGGATGTCCCCAACAGTGGGATCGATACAACGAACTTTCCGCATGTGTCCCCTGATTTCCTCAAATCCTGCTGCTACCAAACCACTTAAGTAATATTGACTAAATTGTAACGTAAACGGTAGCGGAAAAACCAGGAATCTCTATAACTGAATAGATTCCAGTGGCTGGTGTTGCGATGCCAGCAACACCTTATTTCCCAGCAGGCTCATCTTGCCGTCGAGCGCCCGTTCCGCACAGCTGCGCGCCAGCTCCGGCAAATTGTTGCTCTCCGAGATATGCGCCAGAATCACATAGCGCGCGCCGCCATCGTATTGAGACGCAAGGAATTCGCCCAGGGCATCATTGGACAGATGCCCCACTCGCGACAATACCCGCTGCTTGACTACCCAGGGATAGGGGCCGTCGCGAAGCATCTCGACATCATGATTGGATTCGATGATCAACACATCCGCCCGCTGCAACTGCATGCGAACATTGGGTGCCAGGTATCCCAGGTCAGTGGCGACAACAATGCGCATTCCCTCCGCCTGCAAGACAAATCCAACCGGATCTGCCGCATCGTGAGGAATGGTGAACGGCGTCACGCGAATATCGCCAATCTCAAACGGAATCCCTGCGTGGAAATGTTCGACGCACGGTAAATATCCCGGATCATCGTTCGGGGAGCCGGAATCGACAGCATCCGCAACCTTCGGTGCTTCCTCCGCTGCCGTCAGTACGGGAACCTCCATCGACCCATCATCTTCAACCGCGTCTTCAACTGCGTCGGCAGCGGACTCCTGCCTTCCCTCCAGCGCCGATTGCAGCAGCTCGGCAGCCTGTTGCCGGCGTAACTCCAGCCAGGCATTGAAACTCATCCGGGTTCGTGGGGTGATCCATTCGCGCCACGCGGCATGGGTCGCCTGGGTGGCATAGACGGGCACTTTCCAACGGCGGGCCAGCACCGACAGACCCTGTACATGATCCTGGTGCTCATGCGTAATCAGGATGGCATCCAGCTTTTCCGGCTCTTCCCCGCTGAGCCGCATCCGCTTCACAATTTCTTTCGCGCTGAATCCCGCGTCCAGCACAATTCGGGTGCGGCTGGTGGAGACGGCAGTGCAATTTCCTTTGGAGCCCGAACCCAGCACTGTAACGCGAACCATATGCAAAAGAGTAACGCGTTTGCCGGCGGCCGGAGCAGAAAAACCTCGGCACGCGGCATCCAACCAGGAAACCCGGTATGGCGGATGGCATCGGACGCTGGAAGTCATTCCTGCGGTTGGGAATGCAGTGCCCTATCTCGTCGGGATCGCTTGTAAACAAGGAGGAAATTTTACGATGAAGTCTCACCGTACGCTGCGGCGCTCGGGCAATCTGGCGTTGATTTCCAGTTTTGTTTTCGTCTTTTTCTGGGCACTTGGGGGCTCCCCCGCGCGAGCACAGAACCGTGTCAACGACAAAGACATGGCCGCCATGATGAAGAACCTGCACCAGAACGCGCAGTCCTTCCGGCCTCGGTTCGATGATGCCGTCCACAAGAGCACCATTCGCCACACCAGCCAGGAACGGGATGCGAAAGACATGTCGCAGGCCTTCGACAACGAAACCGAAAAGCTGCTCCATCACTTCAAGAAAGATCGGAATGGAGAAGCGGAGTTTGCTCTTTCAACCATATTCTGGCCGGATCAAGCATAAGCTGGCCACCGTAGGAGCTTTATTCTCAATCGCCGCATTTTTCGTCGGCTTCAGGAATTCAAGCATAATTTGGCCGAGACATCAAAAATCAACCATAACCTGGCCAAGAAATGGGGGAAGAAAGTTCGTTCTCGCCACTTGTCCGAGATGGCGACCATGCAGATAAGTGGATTACTCTCGGTTGTCAATGAGCGAGTTGGCGATTTACCACCAAGCGACATGGACTCGACAAATCATAACTCTCCGAAGTTCACCGAATGTGTCTCGCGGGAGCTTGCCTCTTCCCAGAGAGGTCAACCATGGGATTTTCGACTGGTGTCACTTGGCCGAGGTTTTCCGAACGGGTGCATTGACCCGAACGAGGAAACGATCACCCCATTTCTGCATCGCTTGAATCAGTTCACGAAGCGATTCCCCGGCAGGTGACAGCGAGTACTCCACCTTCGGTGGAACGACTGGATAGACCTCACGGACTATTACCTCATCTCGCTCCAGTTCTCGAAGCTGGGCGGTGAGGATGCGGGGGCTCAGGTTCGGCTTCAGCTTCTGAAGCTGATTGAAGCGCAGCGTCCCATGTTGCATAAGGTGGTGGAGAATGAGCCCCTTCCACTTTCCCCCGACCACTTCTAAACAGGCCTCGACGCCGCAGCCGGTTTCCAGTTCGTATTCTTTGAAACGACGCTTCGTCACCGGCTGCTCCTCACTACACTATCTTTTTTGATAGTACATCACATATTTGTAAGTACCATTATTTCTGCATCTTAGAAGCTTCAGTCTTCATCTCTTTAGGGAGTCAGGATGTACCACCCAGAGGAAGCCAAATGCAGAAGACTGTTTTGCTGATCCATGCTCACCCAGAGCCTACGTCCCTAACACGCACGCTCGTGGAAGCCGCCAAGACAAGCTTGCTTGCGTCTGGACATCGCGTTCTCGAAAGCGATCTATACGCGATGAACTGGAAAGCGGTCTTCGATGCGGCTGACTTTCCTCAGCGAGTGAACGAGGACCGACTGTGCTTCGTCAGCGAATCCGGGAACGCATATGCGAAGCGCGCGCAAACTCAGGACGTGGAGGACGAACAGGCCAAGCTGCGCCAGGCAGACGCTATCGTCTTTCAATTTCCGATATGGTGGTTCAGCTTTCCGGCGATCCTGAAAGGCTGGGTTGACCGCGTCTTTGCGTACGGGTTGGCCTACGGATACAAGGATGCTGGGAATCAACACCGCTATGGAGAAGGCGGCTTTGCGGGCAAACGGGCACTGCTCTCCGTCACAGTTGGTGGTCCTTTTGAGGATTATGGTGCGCGCGGTATCAACGGTTCGCTAGAGCAGATCCTCTTTCCCATCACTCACGGAACCTTGTTCTTCTCCGGCATGGAAGTGCTGCCCACATTTGCCGTCTATGGCACCGGTCGTCTTAGCGAAGCAGAGACCGGGCTCGCTATAGAGGGACTGAACAATCGGCTCGATGGATTGTTCACCGATGCACCGATACCGTTTCGTGCCCAAAACAGCGGGGATTACCAGGATAAACATCAGCTTGCGGTGGAGATAGCTCCCGGACGAACCGGTATTGTTGCCCATCACGCAGAACCTGATCTCTTTGTTTGAGGTTCACACTGCATCTGAATCGGTCATCTTGTTTACTTGAGGCGCAGAGCAGAGCTAACGGGATCACGTGTCGGTTCCACCTCGATAGGTAAGTGAGGCCTTATTGTTTTTACGAAGCACGGGCGATGGTGGAAACTCAAATGGCGAGAGCAGGGCTTAGCGCTCATTGAGAATCATCTATCAAAAAAATCAAGCATAATTTGGCCAAATGGCCAGATTATGCTTGATTTCTCAGGGTTTCGCACGGTGTCGGACACGGCGGCACAGATCGATCATGTCGTCGACACGGTCGACCTGGGGCCTGAAGTCGGTACGCAATGGCAGAAGATCCGGACGGAACTTCACCAGATTGCGATTGCTTACGGATTCCCGGATCGTTTCGGTGACCGGGACAGCGGCATGAACCCCATGTGACCGAATTTGGGACATCCGCGGCTCTGGCATGGGGTGCGAAAATTTTAGTTGCTAAGGCAACCATACCCGCAATATTGGTTGCCTTAGCAACCAATATTGCGACTGGATGATTGCACCATTTCTGAGGCAAATCTCTCGGCGTCACGAAAGCTGTTAGTACTGATAAAAACCTCGGCCGGATTTCCGCCCCAGCCACCCCGCATCCACCATACGAACCAGCAGCGGACACGGTCGATATTTCGGATCGCCGAAGCCTTCCTGCAACACGCGCATGATGTCCAGGCAGACATCAAGTCCGATGAAGTCGGCAAGCGTCAGCGGCCCCATGGGATGCGCCATGCCCAATTTGAAAACCTCATCGACAGCTTCCGGCGTGGCCACGCCTTCCATCACCGCGTACATCGCCTCATTCAGCAGCGGCATCAACACCCGGTTCGATACGAAGCCGGGCGCATCGTTCACTTCCACCGGCGTTTTCTCGAGCCGCAACGCCAGCTCGCGAACCTGCTCGTAGGTTTCCTGGCTGGTTGCCATGCCGCGAATCACCTCGACCAGCGTCATGATGGGAACCGGGTTAAAAAAATGCATTCCAATCACGCGACCGGGGCGGCCGGTTGCGTTGGCAAGCTTCGTAATAGAGATGGAGGATGTGTTCGAGGCAAGGATGACGTGGGGACGCGTGATCCGGTCGAGGTCGGCGAAGATTGCTTTCTTGATCTCGAATTTCTCCGTTGCCGCTTCGATGACCAAGTCGCATTCCGCCAGTCGCTCGCGATCCAGCACGCCCGTTACGCGCGCGAACGCGGCACTCGCTGCGTCCGCGGTGATCTTGCCCTTGGCCGCTTCGCGTTCGAGATTCTTCTGCAGAGTCGCAAGTCCGCGGTCAAGGAACCGCTGCTCCACCTCGCACAGCAGCACGTTGTAGCCGCTGCGGGCGCAGATGTGAGCAATCCCATTACCCATTGTTCCTGCGCCGATCACGCCAATCACTCGAATCTCGTTCATCGCTCTCAATTACTCCTTGCCCAGGGCACAACCCAGGCCATCGGTCCGCAAGCAGTCCGCAGTGGAAGACCTTCCCCCTACTTTCCAACCCGTCCATCCTTCAGCCGAAGCGCACGCGCTTGCCTCGGTCGCGGCCGAAGCGACTACGATTCACCCAGCCATCTTCGCGCCGCAGCCACGTCGTCATGGTCGAAGTATCGTGTCGTCGCCTTGGTAAACGGCTTGAAGAAGGCGGCTAAACCGTGATGCCATTTCTTTTCTCCGACCATGGCAAGGCGATCGATGTCCGCAAAGTGATGAATATCGAACTTGATGTCCTCCCATGTCGCCCCCGCGTCCCAGCCGTGAAAGCCTGTCATATCAAACAGCACCTGCAGTTTTCCGTGCTCTCGCACCAGCCGTTCGAACTCAGGTACAAATTCCCCGTAGTCCGCTTTTACCAGCTTTCCTACAACATGGATGACGAGCACCTTCCCGCCATCTTCTTCGTTGCATAGGATCGGCATGATCGCGCTCCTTGATTGCTCTTCGATCTGTGGGTTGTCCGTGGGTACTCTCCCTTGCCGACCGTCAGTGTAGTTCCTCCGAACCGTTTCCACCAGAGCGTTCCGCGGCCCCGGGTACGGACCTTCCATCTATCCACCGCCAGACGGGATTCAGTCGGCGCTTGCGGTCGAACTCTCTGCGGTAAACTTGGGACGGCATGAAGAACCTCTGCTTTGCCTTTGCTTTTTGTCTGCTGACCTTTCCTCTGTACGCCCAGGACCAAACTCTACACAATGCGAGCGTCGATGTTTCTTTCAGCCAGTCGGGTGCGTACTCGGTACGCGACAACGCGACCCATTGGGAGTTGAAGGGGGCATTGCCCGGCGAAGCGACCAGCCTGCGCGTGACCAGTGGCAGCGATGGGTTGGGAGCGTATCGGCAGATCAACGCAGTTTGGAACAAGGGGGCGCGCACGGCTGCGATTCGGCTCTATCGCGAGCACTCCGCGGTGCTGTTCCTGGATCAGCGCAAGGGCTCGGACGCCAATACAACGCCGTTTCCCGACTTCGAGGCGCTGCCTGCGGGGCTGATGCGCCTCAGCTATGCCGTCGACAACTTCGCAACCTTTGAGTTTGGCAAGCTGGGCGCGCAGGGACCATGGCTGCTCTTCGACAAAAATCGCAATACGATGGCGCTGTCTCCGGCGGATAGCTTTCTGGTGGCAAATCTGAATCAGGCTGCCAATGGACACGTGACCAGCGGCATCGACTCCCAGATTGCAACGCTGCCCGCGGGCTTCACGCACAAGACCCTGCTGGTTTTCGGCAGCGGCATCAACGATACTTTCGCTGCCTGGGGCATGGACCTGCAGAAGCTCGACGGAAAACATCCTGTGCCGAACGATGCCGACGTGGTGTTGAACAAGTTTGGCTACTGGACGGACAATGGCGCCCATTACTATTACAAGTTCGATCCCAAGCTCGGATATCCAGGCACGCTGCTCGCGGTGCGCGATCAATTCCAAAAACTGGGTGTGCCGATCGCGTATCTGCAGCTCGATAGCTGGTGGTATCCCAAGGAGAAGGGCAACATACTGGTCAACGGAACCGCTGACAACGGCGCGATTGTCTATCGGGCCGACCCAGCTGTTTTCCCCAAAGGACTCGATGCGTTCCACCAGAGCCTGGGACTGCCCATGGTGACGCATGCTCGCTGGATCTCGCAGTCCAGCCCGTATCGCAAAGAGTATCGGATGTCGAAGAATGTAATTATCGACCCGAGATACTGGAACTCCACCGCAGAGTATCTGAAGAAAGGTGGAGTGATCGTATACGAGCAGGACTGGCTGAACGACAACGCGCGTCCAGCCATCAATATCGAACAATCGCATGCGTTCCTGGCGGATATGGCGAACGCGATGGCGAAGGAGAATCTCGGCATCCAGTACTGCATGCCGCTGCCGGGATATTTCCTGGCGAGCACACAATTCTCCAGCCTGCGTACCATCCGCACCAGCGACGATCGCTTTCAACGATCGCGCTATGACTTTTTCCTGTATGGTTCGGCGCTTGCCCATGCCGTGGGACTGTGGCCCTGGACGGATGTGTTTATGAGTAATGAGCTGCCGAATCTGGTGATCTCTACACTTTCTGCCGGCCCGGTTGGCACAGGCGATGCGATGGGATCGATCGATGTCGCGAACCTGAAGCGTGTCATGCGCGCCGACTCGGTGATTCTGAAACCGGACACGCCGCTGATGCCGATCGATGCGACCTATCTTGCGGATGGCGAGGATGGTCAGAAGCCGCTGACCGCGCCGATGGTGGCTGCGACCCGTACCAGCTTTGGCGGCGCGACCGAGGAGTATGTTTTGTCTTACCCTCGCAGCGGCGACAGCACCGGCACTTCGGTGTCGCTGAGCAACCTGGGATTGGATGGTCCGGTCTATGCGTGGGACTGGGTGGCGCAGAAAGGCTCGCTGATCCCTGGCGGCCAAAGCCTGCAGATGCACTACAACAACGGCTGGGCCTATGACGTTTTGGCTCCGGTCAACCGGCACGGGATCGCGCTGCTGGGCGACACAGGAAAAATTGTTCCCCTGGCGCGCAAGCGCTTTACTTCCGTCCATGACCATGGCGCCTTGGAAGCGACCCTGGCGTTCGCGCCCGGAGAAAGCTCCGTGACCTTGACCGGCTACGCGACGCATGCGCCGCAGGTCTCCGCGACCGCGGGCAAAGTCAGCGGGCTGCAGTTCAATGGGGCAACCCATCTGTTTTCCTTCGCCGTCGCCCCGTCTGTGGCGGGAAGCGCGACGATCCGCATCCAGTAGCCCGCCAGACGGCGGGGTCGCTTCACTGCCTTGAGAAAAAAATTCCAACCGGGCCAACCGTTTGTCTCGATTAAACATCTGAGCGATTCCTATCGTTTATTAGTGAATTAGTAGTCAGTTTCCATCTTGACACCAAATTCACGATTGATATAATCCGCCCATTAGCTCCAAAACGAAGCAATTAATTCGTAAACCACGGCATACATAATCTGAAACCAATGAAAACATAACAAAGTTAATTTACGGAGGGGTGGCACATGAGACGAAATGCCGAAGAGACCGGTTGTTCGAAAGATCTGGGAAGATTCAGGCGCCTACTTTGTCGATCTCAACTCGCAATGTTGTTCATTGTCCTGCTAGCTTTCGGGCTGGCCGGAAATCGCGGTTTCGCCCAGGCAGTCAACGCAACCCTCCGAGGCACGGTCAAAGATAACTCCGGCGCCAGCGTTGTCGGAGCCAAGGTCACTCTCTCTGAACCAGCAACCGGTCGCGTGGTTCGGCAGGCCGTCACCTCTGCCACTGGCGATTATGAGTTTGACGAACTGTTACCTGGCACCTACGAACTCCGCTGCGATCAGACGGGATTTAAGTCCTTTGCTGCCCAGGACATCCTTCTCGATCCCGGACAAGTTCGACGCGTGGATCCGGTTCTGGCAGTTGGCGCAACGACGACTCAGGTGGTTGTCTCGGCTGGCGCGGCTGTCATGAACACTGAGACTGCAGCCATTTCCACCACTTTCAGCCTGAAAGAGAACAACAGAACGCCGCTGGTCAACATTTACCCAAGCGCGTATTCCTTGTTGACAACGGCTTCCGGCGTGCAGGGAGGCTACGGCGGCTTCCCGGTGATGAATGGTGAGCAGCAAACCAACGAATCCCAGATCTTCGACGGAATTCCCAACGATCTGCAGGGCGAGCAGAACAACAACTCGAATTTCTTCGACGAAACTTCAGTCACGACATCGAACGCCCCGGCCGAAAGTGCAGTGCCAGCTGATATTAATCTGATCACTCACCGCGGGACCAATGCCTTTCATGGCATTGCGAGTTACAAGATCTACGATTCGGTATTGAATGCTTCGGAGTATTTCCCGCCGCCAAAAACGCCCTACATCCAGCATGAATGGAATATTGGGGTTGGCGGTCCGATCCTAAAGAACAGAGCATTCTTCTATGGAGAATGGTTTGCGCAAAGAATTCCTCTTGGCACACCTTATCTGATCGCTGTTCCGACACCGGCGTGGCGCCAGGGTGTGTTTACCCAGAATTCACCAACGATTACCGATCCCTACACCGGCC
This sequence comes from uncultured Acidobacteriota bacterium, assembly GCA_963756315.1. Taxonomy (GTDB): domain Bacteria; phylum Acidobacteriota; class Terriglobia; order Terriglobales; family Acidobacteriaceae; genus JAKAAZ01. The sequence goes on along the minus strand of CAVWNI010000007.1, from coordinate 75,183 downwards.
TTCCCTTTCCAAACAACACAATTCCTCAGTGTCCCAATCCCATTGCTGGAGACCCCAACTGTATCAACCCGGTGTCTGTGAACATCCAGAACGAGTTCTATCCGACGCCTACTGGGAGTTATGCGAGCCTGCCGCCGGTCAACAATTACCCATTTGAGTTCCCTTTCAACAGTGATTTGTATCGGGGCGACTGGCCCATGGTGCGTGGAGACTATAACGTCACGAAGAATAATACGATCTTCGTTCGCTGGCTGGACCGAATTACTCCCTATGTGCTGAACGATGGCGTTCCGACGGCTGTCTGGACGCGCGTGCGCAAGCAGCAGCAGTGGGCAATCGGCGATACGCACATTTTTTCGCCGCACCTGGATAACAACTTCCGCCTAGGCCTGGAATATGACTACATGGACGACGGTCAGACGGAAAGAGGCCAGACGCCGCCGAATGGCGCCGCCGTGCTGGCAGCCGTGGGCCTACAGGGATCTAACCCGAGCAACTCCACCGGTCAAGGACTCCCGACGATTAACATCAGCGGCATCCAGGGAATCGCGGATGTTCCGGGCGGACTGAAGATATCTGACCGGCTGGTGACCGTAACAGATTCCGCGGATTGGCAGGTTGGGCGCCACGTCTGGAAATTCGGTGTCCTGATCCAGCGTTATAAGAACGGCTATGGCTTCGTCAACGATTACGGCACGCTTAACTTTGACGGATCGGTCACGGGAAACGCGTATGCCGATTTTCTGTTGGGCATCCCGCAATCGAGTGCGCGCGTGAACCCGTTGCCAACGCGGTACCAGTACGTTGGCGATATGGGACTCTACGCGCAGGACGACTACCAGATTTCCGACAGGCTGACGCTCAACTACGGACTCCGGTGGGATTACTACGGAACTCCCCACGCCCCGGACCATCTGATGTACAACTTTGATCCGGCGACCGGCGATGTGATCGTCGATCCGGGTGGGATCTCCCAGGTCAGCCCGCTCTATCCGTCGAACATCACCGTTGTATCGGGTGCTGTGCAGGCGATCAGCGACAAGACGAACTTCGCGCCACGCGTCGGTGTCGCCTATCGGCTGAGCCAGCATTCCGTGATTCGCGGCGGCTATGGACTGTATACCGCGCGCCTGAACGCGGATATCGGATCCAATGGCCCGGGCAGCTACAATCCCTTCGAGCTGATCAATCCACAGTTAGGTTCGACGGGGCCGTTCTCCATTAGCCAAACCTACCTGAACGTTGTTAACAAAGGTCAAGCGCCGCTCTTGCAGTTCCCTGACCCGTACCCGTCCAGCACTGCGACTGTATCCGTTCCCAGCCAGACTGTATACGGGTATCCGAGGCAGTCAAGTCTTGGGAAGATTCAGCAATTTAGCGCCACCTATGAAAGGCAGATCGGTAACATTGGACTGCGTGCGTCGTATGTCGGCTCGCGGAGCTCTGGACTGAACTACCTGGTGAACATCGATTTGCCCCATCCAAGCACGACTCCGTTTACCTCGGCAGAATTGCCGTACCCGCAATTCTTCCAGGCCTATGAAACCTACTACAACGGCGGCGCCCAATATGACGGCCTTCAGTTCGAGGCGCTGAAACGGGCGGGCAATTTTGTCTTCGATGCGAACTACAGCTTCCAACGAAGTGTCGAAAACTTCCTGGACACCGAGAATCCCTACAATGTACTGAATCATGGCTGGGAAAATGACGGCCCGACGATGCGCCACTATGCATCCATCACAGCATCCTGGACTTTGCCTTTCGGCAAAGGACAGCGCTTTTTGTCGACTCCTTCGCGGGCAGTCCAGGCAGCAGCGGGGGGATGGACGCTGACCTCGCTGACCTACCTGGGTTCTGGAATCTGGTATTCACCTTCATATTCGGGTGCGGATTCTTCGAACACGGGAACGTTTGGCGGTTTGCCGGATAAAGTCGGCGATCCCAGCTCCTTCCCAAATGGAAAAGGAACGCTGGATGCGTTCAATGATGCTGCATTCGCAGTTCCTCAGTCTGGAACTTTCGGCAATGCGAAGCCGAATAGCCTGGAGAACCAACACCTCTATGTGACGCATCTGGGCATTCTGAAGGTATTCCCGCTGACCCACGGCGTGACATTTCACTTTACAACCCAGATTTCAAATCTGCTGAATCACCCGGAATTCCTGCCACCAAGCGGAAATATTTCCGTACCGGGCGGGAATCAATATACCTCCCAACTTGGCGTATTTAGTTCTCTGGAACGCGCAACACCGCGGCAGATTACATTCCAGGGAGCTTTCACCTTCTAGTAGCGCGACGGCAATTTGCACGGCAGTCAATATGGAAAACACGACAGAAGATTCTGGAGCGGCGCATGTTTCTGAATCTTCTGCTTTGACAAACAACTGATTTCCGGGATCGCGCGAAGCTAATCGCCCGGTCCTGGGAATTCAATGAGAGCTGGCAGTCCAACCTAAAGTTGGGACCCACGCAGCCGTGTTCGCGCTGATCCCTTTTACTCCACCCCCACCAGCATGCCGGACCGTTGCGAATTACAGGGGAGAGAACGCGATGCTCCTTTAGTTGCGCGATCCGGATCGAATGATGATTCAGTCGAGGTATTTTGTCTTGATGAAACTTAGTGCTGCCCGCTCTGGATGTTTCCTGTTACTTACGTTTTGCATCTTCAGCCCTCCCCACCAGAGCTACGCACAAACAGCGGCCCCGTTACCGATCATGCCGCTTCCCGCCCACGTGGTGCAGGGCCAGGGACAGTTCATAATCGATGGAAAATTCGGGATTGAGTTGCAGGGCTATACGGAGCCCCGCTTGACACGGGCGCGCCAGCGCTTTCTGGATACCCTTTCGAAGGGAGACTGGGATTCCGTTGTGGCGTGACGCGCAGTTCAACCAGCCAGACTTTATTGTCCAGACCTCAAAAGCCAGCGATCCGGTACAGCAACTGGGCGAAGATGAGTCCTATCACCTGGAAGTTACTACCACGCAGGTTAAACTGACTGCCCCGAACCCGCTGGGAGTGCTGCACGGTCTGCAAACTTTTCTGCAACTGGTACGGACCACTCCCCAGGGTTTCAGCGTTCCCGTCGTTACCATCGACGACCAGCCTCGCTTTCCTTGGCGCGGTCTGATGATCGATGTCAGTCGCCACTTTATCCCTATTCCAGTCATCGAGCATGACCTGGATGGAATGGAAGCAGTCAAGCTGAATGTCTTCCACTGGCACCTGTCGGATGACCAGGGATTCCGCGTCGAAAGCAAGAAGTTTCCTCTGTTGCAGGAAAAAGGATCGGACGGACTCTACTACACGCAGGACCAGATTCACCAGGTGATCGACTATGCGCGGGACCGCGGAATCCGCGTAGTTCCCGAGTTTGATATGCCCTGCCACACGGCGTCGTGGTTCGTCGGCTATCCCCAGTTGGCGAGTAGTCCGACCCCATACCATATCGCGATCCACATGGGCGTGCATAGTGCGGCCATGGATCCGACGAAGGAGTCGACTTACAAATTTCTGAACACATTTATCGGCGAGATGGCCGCTCTATTCCCCGATCAGTATTTCCATATCGGCGGCGATGAGTGCAATGGCAAGGAGTGGAACGCCAATCCGGAGATCCAAAGCTTCATGAAAGCCCATGGTCTTGCGACGAACGCGGCGCTGCAGGCGTACTTCACCGCCAAGGTGCAGAAGTTGGTTGCGAAACACCACAAGATTATGGAAGGCTGGGACGAAGTCCTGCAGCCGGAAACTCCCAAGGATGTTGTGATTCAGTCGTGGCGTGGACTGGCCTCGTTGTCGCAAGCTGCGCGTCAGGGAAACCGGGGCATTCTTTCCACCCCGTACTATCTGAACCTGGATTTTCCAACCTCGAGTTACTACCTGGCGGATCCGCTGGGAGGTGAAGCGGCTACGCTGGATCCCGAGCAGAAGTCACGCATTCTGGGTGGCGAGGCGGCCATGTGGAGCGAGTACGTGAGTGCAGAAACAATCAACAGCCAGATCTGGCCATACCTGGCTGCAGTCGCTGAACGATTCTGGTCGCCGCAACAGGTGCGGGATGTCGATTCCATGTATAGCAGGCTCGCGATTGTATCGCGGAGGCTGGAATATTCCGGACTGAATTCCGGCGCGGACGTCAACGTTATGTTGCAGCGGATGAGCAGAGACCCTGATCCTGTGCCGCTGAAGGTCTTCGCGGCAGTGGTGGGGCCACCCACTGGATATAAGCGCTACAGGCTGGAAGGCGGCCCCAGCTATACGACGTCAACGCCGCTGAACCGGCTTATCGACGTGGTGCCCCCGGAAAGCGAGAGGGCGCGCAAATTCCACAATCTTGCGCAACAGATCGTCGCTGGAACAGCGACTGCCGAGCAGCGGCAGCAAGCTCGGCAGTGGCTTACCGTATGGCGCGATAACGATACGAAGCTGCAACCCCTGCTGGTTCAGTCGGAGCTGACGCAGGAATTGGTCCCGCTCTCACATGACTTGAACCAGGTTGCAACGATCGGTCTGCAGGCGCTGGACGATCTGGAGAACAATCGAAGCGTAACTGCGCAAGATCGTCAACATAATCTCGACCTGCTTCAGTCTGCGGAGCAGCCCCAGGCTATCTTGCTGGACATGGTCGCACCTTCCGTTGAGTTACTCGTGCAAGCAACCAGAACGGAGTAAAGGATGACTAAGTCAATTCCACAACAATCCTATAGGAGTATCTGTAGGATACCGGTGACTAACCGCTTCTTAAGCCTGGTTGACTGCCGGGAAACCATCCACCGTCATAGCCACTCCATCGAGGGAGAAAGCCACATGTCAGTCCGAACTTCCCGCCTGCGCCTTTCGTCTGTCTTTCTGATGACGCTACTTGTAGCCGTGGTCTGCGGCATCAGCGTTCCCAGCTTTGCTGCGCCCGCGAGCAGCGGGATGTTAGCTGCCACTCCACCGATGGGTTGGAATGACTGGGCCCACTATCAATGTAACTTTACGGCCCAGACAATCTTGGACAACGCCAAGGAACTGGTAAAGAGCGGCCTGGCGGCACACGGCTACAATACTGTGACCATCGACGATTGCTGGATGCAGAAAGATCGCGATGCCAAAGGCGACTTACAAGTCGATCCACAGCGTTTCCCGCAGGGGATGAAGGCAGTCGCGCAGGCGATCCATGGGATGGGCCTGAAGTTTGGCATTTATGAAGACGCGGGCTACGAAACCTGCGGCAAATTTGCCGGCAGCGGCGTGCCCGACGGCGGGGGCAATGACCACTTCCTCCAGGACGCGCGATTGTTTGTATCGTGGGGCGTCGATTATCTGAAGCTGGATGGCTGCAATGTCTACGTGCCTGCGGGCGGCACCCAGGCGCAGGCCTACCGCAGCGCCTACGCGGCGGAACATAAGGCGTTGAAAGCTGTCGGCCGACCCATCGTGTTTTCAGAATCGGCGCCGGCGTATTTTCAGGGAACACCGGATTGGTATGACGTGCTGAGCTGGGTTCGCGACTACGGACAGCTCTGGCGGGAAGGGACGGACGTCGCCGTCTTCCGTTCTTCGAATCCAGATAGACCGCGGTTTCATAGCGTGCTTTGGAACTACTCCTACAACCTTCCGCTAGGACGATTCCAGAAGCCGGGAAACTGGAATGACGCGGATTTCATCATCGGCGGAGACGCCGGCACGACGCTGCCCGAGACCCGCAGTCAACTGGCATTGTGGTCGATGATGTCGGCGCCGCTGATCCTCAGTTCCGATCTCGAAAAACTGAGTCCGCAAGCGATAGAGGTTCTGAGTAACAAGTCGGTGCTGGCGGTCGATCAGGATCCATTAGGGAAGATGGCTACATTAGTGCGGCGCAATCCAACGATGGATGTCCTGTTTAAGAAACTCAGCGGCGGAAGCTATGCGGTCGCGGTGCTGAATCGCGGAACCTCAGCGATGCAAGTGGAACTGCATCCTTCCGACCTGGGTTTTTCGGCAAGCGATGGTTGCCACATGGAAGCGCGCGATCTTTGGAGCGGTGCGAATCAAGCTGCAACCTCCACCTTGCAGGCGAATATTGCCAGTCATGATACGGCGATCTGGCGCATCCGACCGTCTTCTTCCTGCGGCATGCCGACGCGCACCGGCACGATCGTAATCATCGCGGTTGCGAATCATCATCACGAGTTTATCGATCACTACACCCGCTGTCTGACCACAGCGGGCAACGTCGAAGACTGCGCCGGGACTTCGTCGGAAAGCTGGACGATGACTCCGAGCGGGACCTTGAAGTCCGGGGGGAAATGTCTTGCCGCAGCCGATGGCAAGACGGCCATGGAGACATGTTCCGCCAGCAAAACCGAGCACTGGAAATATACCCTGCTTGGAAACATTGTGAATGCCGATGGCTCCTGTCTCACGGCCAGCGGGCCGGATGATCAATCTGCGCCGCTGAGCCTGTCAGCTTGCGGACACAACCAACCCGACCAGATCTGGTCGCTGCCGAACTAAACCGGAGGCGGAGGATTCCTCCGCGAGTTACTCCGGTTCGATGCACGAACGGCCGGCTGCTGCAGAATGCTGAGAAGGTTCACCCTGGCTGCTTCCCTTCCTCATCTTGTCAACTCGGACAAGATGAGGAAGAAGAAGCACGAACCCATTGCTCGTGTTACGCAAGTGTTCGGTTCATGGCAGCAAGCCATTTTGCTGGGATGGAATCGCACTTGAGAAATTCATGGAGTTACTGGAATGAATGATTGGACACGTCGCGAGTTTTTGAATACGGCGGCCGGGGCTGCCATCAGCGGTGCAATGATTGGCCACGCGCGGATCCTGAACGCTGCAACCGGAGATGCTCCCTCTGCTATAGCGGGTTCAAACGCGGCGCAATATTCCGGGGCAAGTGGACCGCTCGATTCTGTCATCTTCCCCAAGCCACAGGAAATTTCGGGCACAGGCAGGAATTTCTTTCTCGATCGCCAGGTGCGCGTCGTGGTGCCGCCGAATGCGTCGCAGCAGGATCTGTTTCTGGCGCGCTCTCTGGTGAACGAACTGGGGGACAGGTTCGATCTGCATCTCCCGATCGAACGAACGGCCAATATCCAAGCGGGGACGCGAGCGATTTTGATGGGGTCGATGGAGAATCCGTTGATCCGGCAGTATTGGTCGCGAATGGCTACGAGCGGCGACCAACGGATGCCGGGTGCGGAAGGTTATATTCTGCGAACCGGCGACAACGTGGTGCTGGTGGCGGGCGCGGACGATCGCGGCGCATTCTACGGATTGCAGTCTCTGCGGCAACTGGTATTCCAGCAGGATAACCAGGTACAAATTCGCGGCGTACAGATCCGTGATTGGCCAGAAAAACAATTCCGGGGAATCTATCTGTATCTTCCCGGACGCGACAACATCCCTTATTTCAAGCGCTTCATCCGCGACTACATGGCGCTGTACAAATACAACACACTCATCATGGAGATGGGCGCGAGCATGCGGCTCGACAGCCACCCGGAGCTGAACTCGGGATGGCTTGAGTTGGTCCGGGATTGTAACTATAGCTGCCGCAACTATCCGCCGGGACCTTACCACGACGTAGAGCAGAACTCATCGCACCAGGACACGGCCGACGGTGGTTTCCTTGAAAAGGACGAAGTCGCCGACCTGGCGCGCTTCACGGCGAAATATCAGATTGAACTTATTCCGGAGATTGCATCGTTCACCCACAGTTACTACCTTCTGACGAAGCATCGCGACCTGGCGGCGGTACCGCAAAGTAAGTGGCCGGACATCTATTGCGCGTCAAATCCCAAGTGCTACCCGCTGGTCTACGAGGTCTACGACGAATACATCGACCTGCTGAAGCCCAAGATGGTTCACATTGGGCATGATGAACTGTTCTTACCTGTGGGAGTTTCTCCCCAGTGCAAGGACGAAGATATAGGAGAGTTATTCGGCGAGGATGTGAAGAAGGTTCACGATCATCTATCTTCCCGCGGCGTCCAGACGGCGCTGTGGGGCGACATGTTACTGGAATCTGTGCGGGGGCGCGGGCTGCAGAAGCATACAACCCGAGATGGCTGGGTTTACTACATGCCGGGTGGCATGACTCCTGAGCAGGTACAGCGGCTTATTCCAAAAGACTGCCTGATTTTTAACTGGTTCTGGAGTAATGAGCCGGGAGAGAGAGGCGGCAATGCGGAGTTGAATGAAGCCACGCTGGATAAGATGGGCTTTCAGCAAATTTATGGAAACTTCGAGCCGACTATCCAGAACTATGACACGAGAAAAAAGCGTCCCACTTTGCTGGGGGGCGCACCTTCGGCATGGTTTGCCACCAATGAAGTTGGATTTGGAAAGAATCTCATGTCCACGTTCCTTGGGTGCAGCAGCATTCTATGGACGGGCCAGGTGGTCGAAGGAAAGGATCTATCGGGCAGAGTGCAGTGGATGCTTCCCGACATTCGCACCAGACTTAGCGGAATCATTCCGCCCACGCAGACGGAAACCTCGATTGTGCCGATCGATATCTCGAGCAAATTCAATTCCGGAAATAACGTGCTGGGCTCCGACCTGAGCGGGATGGCGACCGGAACGATCCAGCTGAACAAAATTCCATTCGACTTGAAGTCTGCGAATGGAATGGATTCCATTGTTGTGGGGACGGATGGGAAGAGCGGCACCAGCCTGCCGACGGTGGTCGCGGGCATTCCGATTGCGGTTGCGCCCACCAGCCTGATTTTTCTGCACGCTGCTGCAAAACCTGCTTCGAACAAAGAGAGCTTCCGGCTGATCTGGGATCAGGATGACACCGCGGACATGCTGGGATGGTATGAGATCGTGTACGAAGATGGTTTCGTCACCACCCTTCCGATCCGCTACGGCGTCAATATTCTGGAATGGAACTGGGATCAACGCATCTCGTACAACGACTACTGTTATGGAGCGGACGCCGTCTCGGTTGGAACCGACTCGAAGAATGGCATTACATTTTTTGCGCTGGAGTGGATCAATCCCCGCCTGGGCAAAGTCATTCACGAGATTCGCTTGAAAGGCACGACAGGCTTTCGCGGCGGCTCCGACCGCTATGACAACGAGTGGGGCCCGGTGATTGCAAGCAATGCAGTCATTCTGAAGGCAATCAGCATGGTGCAGAAGCGAACATGACCTGCATGTGAGCGGGCATCGCAGTCGTGCGCGCTCCGTCCGCTCACATGGATACTGATCCGCCATTTCCCGGAGTACGGGCCGTCTTGCTACCATGGACATAATCGCATCCCTGTATTGTTGTGCGACCTTGCCCTATGTTCAAACGTCTCTGGATCTGCCTGTTCGCTCTCCTGCTTCCGATCTCGTCCGCCATCCCCTGTGCAGCCAGCGCATACGACGCGCATCCCAAGCTGGTGATCATCCTGGTGATCGATCAGTTTCGCGAAGATTATCTGGAGCGTTACCGCACCGACTTCAAGGGAAATGGGTTCAATTTGTTCCTGGACCACGGGGCCTTTTTCCCCGACTGCTATTACGACTACGGAAATCTGGTGACAGCCGCCGGCCATTCCGTGATCGCGACCGGCGCCTACACGGATGGCAACGGCATCGCCAGCAATCAGTGGTGGGACCTGGCCCGGAACACGAAGCGCCCCATCACTTCTGTCGAAGACCCGCGCTATAGCATTGTGGGCGTGCCCGCGACTGCGCCGGAGTCAGCGCGAGAAGGGGCCTCGCCGCGCAACCTGCTGGCCAGTACCATCGGCGACGAGGTTCGACTGGCTACAAAAGGTGAGGCGAAACTCTTCGGAGTGTCGCTGAAGGATCGTGCCGCGATCCTTACAGCCGGACATACCGCGAATGGAGCCTTCTGGATTGACCCGCAGAGCGGCGCCTTCATTACCTCCACCTACTACATGTCGACCTTGCCCGACTGGGCGACCGCGTTCAACCAGAGCGATCGCGCCAGCCAGGCTCGGACAGAAGCGGGCGTATCCGCGAGTGTGCCATTTTTCTCTAACGTTGGAGCGACCGATGCCGGTATTCATTACGAACTCGACTTTGCCCAGGCCTTGATTCAAGGCGAAAACCTCGGCACCGGGAATGTTACGGATGTCCTGACTGTCAGCATCTCTTCGACGGACATTCTGGGGCATCGTGTTGGCCCGGATTCGCCCGATCAGAGGCAGTTGGTCGACCAGCTCGACGGCAATCTTGACCAGTTTTTTCAATGGCTCGACCACAATGTTCCAGGCGGACTCAGCAATGTGTGGATTGTCTTGACCGCCGACCATGGAGTGGCGCCGGTTGCAGCGACCGCGCAGCAACTGGGAGTTCCCGCGGCCACAATTCAAATCAAGCCCCTGCTGGCGGCGCTGAACAAAAGCATGAACGACCGCTTTTCCCCTGGCCAGGACCTTGAATACCTGTTGCCGGATCAGGAGCTGCCCTACATCTCGCTGAATGTTCCCACATTTCAACGCGCCGGCATCAATGAACTGGAGGGCGAGCGCGCGATCCAGGATGCCATCCCGGCAGCGATGGCAGCGCTCGACGCGGATGACGTGCCGGACTCCAAAGTAAAACCCAGCGCAACGCGTCTCACGCCGGAACCTGAAATCTTCCGCACCTATACCCGCCTGCAAATGGCTTCGCTGCAGCCGGGACTGCCGCCGACCGAATTCGGCCGCCTGATTGCGCATAGTTATTCGCCGAATGGCGGTTGGTATGTCATGCTGATTCCGGACGCATACCAGATGCAATCTTCGGGCAGCGGCACGACGCATTTTTCTCCATACTCCTACGATCGCCATGTACCGCTTGGCTTCTATGGTTCCGTGTTCACTCCTGGAATCTATCGTGGGCGCACCCAGCCGGTGGACATTGCAGCCACGCTGGCCGCGTTGCTGGATGTCAATCAGCCTTCCGCCAGCATCGGCCACATTTTGACGCAGGCGATTCACCCTGAGGTAGAAGTGAAGCCTCGGCACGTCTATTCCCACACCAGGAAGCACAACGAAACCAAACCGCATGAAGAGGTCGCGCCTGCGACGAGACATTCCGCGCCTCCGAAGGCAAGCGCAAGCCACCAACCATGATCTCCAGCCAAAAGCCCGATTTACGCGTGCGATTCTGCGGCATCGAACTGCGCAACCCGGTGATCGCAGCCAGCGGTACGTTTGGCTATGGCGTCGAGTTTGAAGACATTGTGGCGCTGAATACGATTGGCTCGTTTGTGACGAAGGGCCTTTCCAGAGAGCCGATGCCCGGTAATCCGCCGCCGCGAATTATTGAAACGGCGGCGGGTATGCTGAACGCCATTGGGCTGCAGAACATGGGCGTCGAGGCATTTATCAAGCAGAAGATTCCAGCTATCCAGAAACTTCCCTGCCCCGCGATTGCGAATGTCTTCGGCGGCTGCATCGAAGACTACTGCGCGGTGATCACGGCACTGAATGCCGTCGAGGGCATTGCCGCGTATGAGCTGAACGCCTCCTGCCCGAATACAGAGAACGGCGGCATGGTGTTCGGAACCGATGCGTCTGCGCTGTACGAGCTGGTGCTGCGAGCGAAGGCGCTGGCGCGGCGTCCGCTCATCGTGAAACTCTCGCCAAATGTAACCAGCATTGTTGAGATGGCGCGTACCGCGGCCGAGGCGGGCGCCGATGCGCTTTCTTTGGTGAATACGTTTCTCGGAATCTCCATCGACGCGAAAACACGGCGGCCGCATTTAGCGAATATCACCGGCGGCTTGTCCGGGCCGGCCATCAAACCGCTGGCCCTGCGGATGGTGTATCAAGCCTCGCACGCGGTCACAATTCCGGTGTTAGGCATGGGCGGAATCACGACTCCGGAAGACGTCATCGAGTTTATGCTGGCGGGTGCGACGGCGGTTCAAGTAGGAACGGCCAGCTATGCGGACCCGTGCGCGGCGGAACGCATCGCCATAGGATTGCGAGACTGGTGCCAGCGGCACCACGTGGACAAGATTGCCAGCCTGACCGGCGGCCTGGATGTAACGCCCGGTTCGGTTCCATAGAGCCGGGAATCGCTCTACGGAACGACATGCACGACGAAGTGCATTTTCCCGTGGCCGAATCCGCAGAACTTCCCGCACTTCCCCTTAAAGCCACCAACCTTGGTCGGGGTCCTTTTCGATGCAATTGTCAGACGGCCGCGAAGAAGAACTGAAGCGGAAAAGGAATCGCGTCTATCCCAGGAGAATTAGGCCGGGAGGATCAGGCTGACTTTCCGGCTCGTTCGGCAGCTGCGATGCGCTCTTCCGCCTCGCGAATCACACGGTCGGCTTCGGCGTAACGCTCACTGTCTTCGCCGGCTTCGTTCCACAGTTGGTGCCCGTGTTCCAGTTCCTGGCGCGCCTCGGCGATATTGATTTCGCTGGGCGGGACAGCGCTTTCGGCGAGAATCGTGACCCGATCCGGCAGGACTTCAACAAATCCCTGGGCGACGAAAAGCTGCTGATCTCCCACGTCTCCGCCATGCAGCGTGACCTCGCCTGGACCCAATTCGGCAAGCAGCGGGGCGTGTGCGTACAGCACCTCCAGATAGCCGGAGCGTGACGGCAGCGAAACAGAGTCCGCTGTGCCATCGATAAAGATCTTGTCCGGTGTAACCAGCCGCACACGAAGTGAATTGTTTTCTGCCATGGGTTCCAAACGCCTTTATGCGGTCTGCTGCATCTTGCTTGCGGCTTCCAGAACTTCGTCGATATCGCCCTTCATATAGAAGGCCTGCTCTGGCACATCGTCATGCTTGCCTTCGATGACCGCCTTGAAGCTCCGCACGGTATCGGCCACCTTGACGTAACGACCCTGAATGCCGGTGAACTGTTCCGCCACATGGAAAGGCTGCGAAAGAAACTTCTGTACCTTGCGCGCCCGCATAACAGTCAGCTTGTCTTCTTCCGACAGTTCATCGATGCCAAGAATGGCAATGATGTCCTGCAGATCCTTATACCGTTGCAGGATTCGTTTCACGCCCTGCGCAACGTCGTAATGCTCCTGGCCAACAATGCGCGGCGTCAGAATGCGCGAGGTGGAAGCCAGTGGATCGACGGCGGGATAGATGCCGAGTTCCGACAGCGGACGGGATAGCACGGTGGTCGCGTCGAGATGGGCGAAGGTGGTTGCCGGAGCCGGATCCGTCAAATCGTCCGCAGGCACATAAACGGCCTGCACGGAGGTGATGGAACCATTCTTGGTCGAGGTGATGCGCTCCTGCAGTTCGCCCATTTCCGTCGCAAGGTTCGGCTGATAGCCGACGGCGGAGGGCATGCGTCCCAGCAGAGTCGAAACTTCCGATCCTGCCTGGGTAAAGCGGAAGATATTGTCGATGAAGAGCAGGGTGTCCGCGCCTTCCTCATCGCGAAAATACTCGGCGACGGTGAGTGCGGTCAACGCCACGCGGAGGCGAGCTCCTGGAGGCTCGGTCATCTGACCGTAGATTAATGCGGCCTTCGACTTGTCGAGCTGCTTGAGGTCAATGACGCCGGATTCCTGAAATTCCAGCCACAGATCATTGCCTTCGCGGGTGCGCTCTCCGACACCGCCAAACACGGAAAAGCCGCCGTGCTGCGAAGCAACGTTATTGATCAGTTCCTGAATGACCACGGTTTTGCCGACGCCGGCGCCACCGAAGAGACCGGTCTTGCCGCCTTTTAAAAACGGCTGGATCAGGTCGATGACCTTGATGCCGGTTTCAAACATTTCTTCCCGCGTGGACTGTTCGTCGAATGCCGGGGCCTGGCGGTGAATCGGGCGACGCTCTTTGGCATCCACAGGGCCCATTTCATCCACCGGCTGTCCAATCACATTCAACACCCGGCCCAGCGTAGCTCTGCCCACGGGAACAGTAATGGGACCGCCGAGATCGAGCGCCTTCATGCCGCGCACCATTCCTTCGGTCGCTTCCATGGCGATGCAGCGAACGCGGCCTTCGCCGAGATGCTGTTGCACTTCCAGGATGACGTCAAGCGGCGTCGGGACATCGAAGCCTTCGCTGGTGACCCGCAACGCCTCGTAAATCGGCGGTATGGTTGCTTCTTCAAACTGCACGTCGACCGCCGGCCCCGCCACCTTCACAATTCTTCCAATATTGTCTGCCATGATTCCTTGTCCAAATCCTCTGCTACAGCTTATGAATTTCGCTTATCTATCTCGCCTGTTGCTAGATTGCTGCCGCACCGCTGACAATCTCGATAATCTCCTTGGTAATGGCGGCCTGCCGCAGCCGGTTCATGGTCAGCGTGTAGGCGTCGATCATGTCGGAAGCATTGTTGGTGGCCGCATCCATGGCCGTCATTCGCGCTGCCTGTTCGGCAGCCACCGACTCCAGCATGGCGTGGTACAGTTGCGTCGAGATATAGCGAGGCAGCAGCGCTCCCAGCAATTCGCTGGGCGGCTGCTCATAAATGTAATCGACCTGCGCGGTGCCAAATTTACTGGCCTCTTCGTCAGCCTGGCGCGTGTCCTCCGGCTTGACGCTTACGCCCGCGCTGCGCGCCGCCCGCGCCATCTCCTCGCGTTGCTCCTCTTCCATTTCGGTGACGCCGGCAATTTCGGGCCGGCCAATTTCCACGATCGGCAGAATGCGCTCGACCACGATGCGCTGCGCGATGACGGACTGAAACTCATTAAAGACCAGATAGACAGCGTCGGTTTCCTGCCTGGCGTACCGGTCGACCAGCGTACCGGCCAGCTCCGCTGCTTTCTCAAAGGTCAGCTTGTCGAGCATTCCGCCATGTTCCCCGGTAATTTCCACGCGTGCCTGGGGGCTGCGTTCATGCTGTCCGTTTTCCGCGATGGATGCCACCGGATAGCTGCGCCGCAACACACCGATTCCCTTGCGTCCCACGATTTCCAGATCGACGTTCAGACTCGACTGCTCGTCGATGAATCGATGCGTCGCTTTCAGAACATTCGCGTTGAAGGGACCGGCAAATCCCTTATCGCCGGTTACTACGACCACGGTCACGCGTTTTTCCGGGCGCGCCGCCAGCAATGGATGCTTGGCCTCGCCGGTGTCCGAATCGTAAATGTCGACACGCCGCACCAGAGACGCCAGCACGCTCGCAATCATCCGGGCATAGGGCCGCGCAGCAAACGCGCGCTCCTGCGAACGCCGCAGTTTCGCCGCGGCCACCATTTTCATGGCCTTGGTGATCTGCCGCGTGTTTTTTACGCTGCGGATGCGGCGTCGTAGATCGAGAACATTGGCCATCGCTTACGCGTTCTTCCCTGCCGCCACTTCTTTTTGCTCGTTTGCCGCGGGCGCATTCTTACCGTGCTTGCCGCTATCTTCTGTCGGCGTGCTCTTCTTTGCCGCGACGTTGGCCTCCGGAGTTTCGGCAAAGAAATTCTGCTTGTACTCGGTGATGGCCGCGTTCAATTTCTTCTTCAGATCGTCATTCAGTGCTTTTTTAGTGGCGATCTCGTTCAGGATGCCCGACTGCACGGACTCCATATAGGGATAGAAACCGCTCTCGAACGCGCCGACATATTCGACCTTGACGTCATCCAGAAAACCATTCGTCCCGGCATAGAGGATGACCACTTGCTTCTCCATGGAGAGGGGCTGAAATTGCGGTTGCTTCAGCAGCTCAGTCAAACGCTGACCGCGGTTCAGCTGGTTAAGCGTGGCTTTGTCCAGGTCGCTGCCAAACTGCGCGAATGCTGCCAGCTCGCGGTACTGAGCCAGATCCAGCTTGAGGGTAGCGCCCACCTGCTTGGTGGCTTTGCTTGCCGCGGAGAAACCGACGCGACTCACCGAGAGACCGACGTTCACCGCGGGACGAATCCCGGAGTTGAACAAGTCCGTCTCCAGAAAAATCTGTCCATCCGTAATGGAGATGACGTTGGTGGGAATATAGGCGGAGACGTCGCCGGCCTGGGTTTCGATAATTGGTAGCGCGGTCAAAGAGCCGCCGCCCAACTGATCGTTCAGCTTGGATGAACGCTCCAGCAGTCGCGAGTGAAGATAGAACACATCGCCGGGATAGGCCTCGCGTCCTGGTGGGCGGCGCAGCAACAGAGAAATCTCGCGATAGGAAACCGCATGCTTCGATAGATCGTCGTAGATGATTAACGCGTGACGGCCGGAATCGCGGAAGAATTCTCCCATGGCGGTGGCCGCGAAGGGCGCGATATATTGCATGGGCGCCGGCTCGGATGCGGAGGCGACCACAACGATGGTGTAGGCCATTGCGCCATGATCGGTCAACGTCTGCACCACCTGAGCGACCGACGAGCGTTTCTGTCCGATCGCGCAATAGACGCAGATCAGATTATTTTTGGCGTTGTTGATAATGGTGTCGAGCACCACCGCAGTTTTGCCGGTCTGGCGATCGCCAATGATGAGTTCGCGCTGGCCGCGGCCAATCGGAATCATGGCGTCGATGGCTTTGATTCCCGTCAACATCGGCTCGCGCACCGGCTGACGGCTGATGACTCCCGGAGCCAACCGCTCCACCGGCAGCGTCTGATCGGTAACAATGGGACCTTTATCGTCGATGGGCTGGCCGAGCGCGTTCACTACGCGGCCGATCATGGCGTCGCCCACGGGCACGCTCATAATGCTGCCGGTGCGCTTGACCTCGTTACCTTCGCTGATCTCGGTATAGTCGCCGAGAAGCACAGCGCCCACCTGGTCTTCGTCCAGGTTCATGGCCAGGCCGGCCACGCCGTGGGGAAACTCGAGCATCTCGCCGGCCATCACCTTATCCAGTCCATGGATGCGTGCGATTCCGTCGCCCAGGGAGATGATGGTTCCCACTTCGTCGACGCGAACGCGCGACTCGAAGTTTTCTATCTGCTCTCGAAGTAACTGCGAAATTTCGTCTGCCTTGATCTGCGCCATTCTGCTTCCAATTGGAAATTCTGAAGTGTGGGTTGGTTAGCTTGCCATAATTTTTTCGCGGAGCTCTTCCAGCCTGCCGCGAACCGAGCCATCATACACAGTATCGCCGATGCGAAGGACCACGCCGCCCAGCAGGGATGCATCCTGCTTGTAGGTCGCGCGGATCTCCAGGCCGGCCAAAACCGCTGCTTTGGCTTCAATCTTCGATTTTTCCTCGGCGCTCAGTTCGCGAACGCTGGTAATTTCAGCTTCGCCGATATGCTGCCGCCGGTTCATTTCCCCTCGATAATCCGTCAGGACGGAATCCAATGCGTGGATGCGACCGTTTTGCAACAGGAGCGCCACAAAGTTGCGAACCTGCTTCATCATGCCGATGCGAGGAACCATGGCATCCAGCACTTTCAGTTTCGTCTCCAACGCGATGGCGGGATTTTGAAACACTTCCCGCAACTGACGGCTGTCGCTCCAGGTCGACTGAAAATCCAGCAACTGCCGGTCGATTGCCGCGGCGTCCAGTTGATCGGCCGCGACAACGTCGGCCAGGGCATGCGCGTACTGCAAACCGAAAGCACTCATTTAATTCACACCGCCGCTTCGCCGTTCACGATCCAGGTCCACCAGAAAGCTTTCCACCAGGGAGTGGTCGGTTTCCGGCGTGATGGCAATTTTATGTTTTGCGCGTTCGATCGCCAGATCGGCTGTCAGGCGCTTCAGCTGGCTTTGCGCCTTGGCGCTGGCCGCTTCAATCTCTCGCGCGGCTGCATCGAGGATGGATTGCTTTTCCTGCTCGAGCGCGGCGCGAAGTTGATTTTCCTGAGCCTGGGCTTCCTGCTGTGCCTGTGCCTTAATGGCGTCAATCTCGGTGTCCAGACGCGCCAGCCGCTCTTCCACGCTGGCCATGCGGCGATTGGCTTCGTCCGTGACTGTGCGTGCCTGCGAGATCTGGTTCTGAATCCGTTCCGTCCGGCTGCGCAATGTTTTGGGTAACGAGCGGCCAAGAAACCAGACCACAAAGCCCATCAAGATCAGGAAGTTGAGAACCTCGAAGAGACGGGAAGTCACTTCCACAGAAAGGCCGAACATCTGTGCCAGCTTATGCACAGTGGGAGAATGCCGATAGACATTGACCCCGTCTTCCGCTTCGGGATTGTCGATCTTCTTCTGGCGAATTTCTTCCTGGCGTTCTTGCTGACGTTTGGCCTGCACCGCGGTCGAGGAACTTTGCGCGGATGCGGCAGCCGGGGCTTGCGTTTGAGTGGGTACAGCGTGCGCGCGCGGGGCTGCACAATACAACAGAAACAGCGCGCAGAAGGCGAGTGCGAATACCCGAAACGCTGCGAAGCTACCTCTGCTTGGACCCAGATTGCCAGCGGAATATATCATCCAGCCTGCTCCTGGGTTGCCTGCTCCCGGTCCTGGGTGGTGCCAACGGGCAGAATGCGCGCCAAAATTTCCGAGGACAGCTCGCCGATCAGCCCGTCGAGCTCCTGCCTGGCGACCTGCATGCTGTCTTCAATCGCAATCCTGGCGGTTGCGGTGCGCTCCTGTGCAGCGGCCCTGGCCTGGGCAAGCGCCAGCTCCGACTCTTGATGCACTTTGTCGAGATGATCGTGAAGTTCGCGGAAGATTGCGACCCGCGCCAATCGCAGCCGCTCCTCGTACTCGGCCGTCTTCTTTTCTGCGGCCGCTACGGCAGCGGCAGCCTTTTCGATGGCGCCCTGGGTCCTGGCGTAACGTTCGCGCAGGACTTTCGTCAAAGGAACGTGGACTAAGAGACGGTAGGCGGCGAGTGTGACCAAAAACAGGAGCATGGTCGGCACCGCGCCGAGCACAAGTCCTCCAAGTTGTTGTACCAGGTCACTCATTTGCAGCGCAGTTTCAAATTCGCCGAGTGTTGCGGCGACGCGGGAATCTTCAGGATTGACCGATGGATTGAATTGATTGAACCCTTAGTTGTAGCAAACGGAAACTCAGCTGTCAAACCTGCTGATCGGAACGGCACGCCCTTTAGTAATCAGCTGGTCGTGGCGCGGTCGAGAGTCGTTTTGCATTCGTCCGCAATTGAATTTTGAAGTCAATTTTGCTCGATTGGTGATCTCTTGTGTGCGTGGGTTTTCGGCTTGTTGTTTCGTATGGGAAACGTGCTCGCGAATCGTTCCAATACGAACAATTTCGTCCACCCAAAAAAGAAAAAGTAGCTGTTGACTTAGCTCTCCAGTGGCCTACACTTGAATCAACAGCCTCGGACCTGGTCCTAGGTCCAGCAAGCCGGATGCCCAGAATCGTAGCCCAACATTCGGGGTGTCCGGTCTGCTCAAACTCTTCCCTTCCAGATGGCGCTAATAGCTGGTCAAGGCCGCCAGTATTTGCGATATTTCCCCAGTAAAGAAGCAGGCCCTTGCACGTGAAGGTGCGCGTCTTCCCCTTGAAACGTTCTTTGCTGAACCACCGCGCCCGCATCCAGCGCGGCCAGCACTGCGCCCTCGCTCTGGGGAACGACCAGGTCGCGGTCCTCCAGCGGATCGGAATTGAGGGCCGTGTCCAGCGCCGCGAGCAATCCATCCAGCCCGGTTTTGGTGCGGGCCGATACGGCAATCGCACCATTCTTCCCGGCCCGCTCCTCGGCAGGCAGTAGATCGATTTTGTTTCTGACTTCAATGCGAGGCTTGCCATCCACCTCCAGTTCGCGCAGAATCTTTTCCACCTCCTGGCGTTGCTCGTCGAGCGACGGGCTGGAGGCGTCAACGACGTGAATCAGCACCTCTGCGGTTTGCACCTCCTCCAGGGTCGCGCGAAAGGCTTTGACCAGGGTGGGCGGCAGAGCGCGAATAAATCCGACGGTATCGGAGAGCAGAATTCGTCGCCGCGATGGCAGAGTGATCAGATGCAGCTTGGGGTCGAGGGTGGCGAACAATCGTGAAGATTCCAGCTGCGCGGCCCGGGTAAGCGCATTGAACAGGGTACTTTTTCCAGCGTTGGTGTAGCCGACCAGGGCCACCGTCGGGACCGGAACAGAAGACCGCCGTTGACGTTGCTGGCGGCGAATATTGCGAACCGCCTCCAGGCGGGTTCGAATCACCTGAATCTTGCGACCGATTTTTCGGCGGTCGGTTTCAATCTGGGTTTCACCAGGACCCCGCGTTCCAATGCCGCCCCCTAGCTGCGACATGGAACGACCGCGGCCAGCCAGCCTGGGCAGCATGTATTCCAGCTGGGCCAGTTCCACCTGCAGTTGCCCTTCACGGGTGCGCGCGTGGGAGGCGAAAATGTCGAGGATTAATTGTGTACGGTCAATCACGCGGCACGGAAGGGCGTGCTCCAGCTCGCGCAGTTGGGAGGGCGACAGGTTCTGTTCGAAGATGATCAGATCCGCGCGCGTGGCCTTGGCCTGCGCTGCAATCTCCTCCAGCTTGCCTTTGCCTACGAGTGTAGCCGGATCGGGATGGTCGCGCCTCTGGACGATGACGTCCAGCACGTTCGCTCCGGCGCTGATGGCCAGCTCGCGGCACTCCGCCGCTTCCTCGGAAATTGAAGACGCGGAAGATTTCTGAGCGGCGGCACTTACATTGTTGGCGGTATGCTCGGACAGTTCCGATCCGGAATCTACAGGGGACTCCTGCTCACGGACGGCGCGTAATGCGCTCCTGGCCTGGCGCGCGGAAGGGGTCAGCTGCTGGCGATATTTCTTTCCGGTAAACTCGCAGGCGATAATCAGCGTCCGCTCCCCCGGCTGATCGACGGAGGTGTTTGCTTTGGATCGCTGAGCGTCAAACGATTCGATCATTCCATGGTCTTGCCATCGCTACCACCCGCGATCGCGTTGGCCGCGACGCCGGCGAGTGGTGTCACGAAGCGGTAAAGCTCGATGGAGTCAGCGCCGGACCGCTGGACACTCCCGATCCCGTCGCCGCAGGACCGTGCCCAACCCCCATGGTTCCGGTGGGAGCTGTTCCGGTGGCCTGCGTGCCGACCGGACCATGACGATGTTCGGCCATCAAAACCGGCTTGCCACTGACAACAGTGGAAATTGCGTGCTTGAAGATGAGTTGCTCCTGGTTGTTGTTTTCCAGCAAAACGGAATATTTATCAAAGGACCGTATGCGTCCCGTCAATTTCACGCCGCTTACAAGGTAAACAGTGATCTGGGATTTATCTTTACGGACCGTATTCAAAAAAGTGTCCTGAATATTTTGTGCGGTCTTGCTTTCCATTTTTCATCTCCTTACCGTGTCAAACTAGTTGTGCAAAGCGTACTGCGCAAAGCGGACGGTCATGCGCCCAACTTGAAGTTCTACAGCAATGCCGGTTCGTTCCGCCCCAGGGCAGGCACGACTACACCGTGCCAGTATTGTCTATGAAATTGCGCAATCTAGCCAGAACCGAGTCGAATACCGCGCAATATCCGACTTGCCAGTTGGATGCATGGATGGTGGTCGGCGTTTCATAAGTAAACCAAGCGAGACACTTTTCGTTAGACGAGCCCCGGCCAGAATTGGCTATCTTGTGCCGAATCACGAATCGAGCGCGTCCGCATCCGGCTTCCGCAACGGTTCGTTGTCTGCGTCCCGGCTGTTGTCGATCCCGACGGTGCTAGCATGAAATGTGCCGTCCCTGCCTTCTCACCCCGTTGCCGCCTCTTCCGTCGCCAGGACCAAGCCGACCCGGGTGCCGATGCTGGACTTTTCGCGTCAATACGAGCAGATTCGCACGGAGATTCTGGCGGCGATCGAGCAGGTCTGCAGTGGCCAACATTTCATACTTGGCGAAGAAGTAGAGCAGTTCGAGACGGCTGCCGCCGCTCTCTGCGGGGTAGCCCATGGGATCGGATGCGCCTCGGGCACCGACGCCTTGTGGCTGGCGATGGCCGCCGCCGAAGTCGGCCCCGGGGACGCGGTTCTGACCACTCCTTTTACCTTTTTCTCTACGGTCAGCTCGATTGTGCGGGCCAGGGCGAAGCCATTGCTGGCCGATATCGACCCGAGAACTTACAATCTGGACCCGACGATCGTGACGGCGATGCTGGTTGCGCTGCCCCAAAGCAGCCGCGTGCGAGCGGTCCTTCCGGTCCATCTGTATGGACAATGTGCGGACTGGGATGCTTTCGCCCAGGTGAAGCAGGAATTTGATGTGCTGCTGATAGAAGACGCGGCGCAGGCCTTCGGCGCTACGTGGAACCATCGCCCGGCCGGTAGCCTGGGAGATCTGGCCGCGTTCAGCTTCTATCCGACAAAAAACCTGAGCGCCTATGGGGATGCCGGACTGGTCACCACGGGCAGCGCAACTTTCGCCGAGCGGGCGCGGATGTTGCGTGTCCACGGGATGCGCGAGCGGTACTTCCACGAGGAGATCGGCTGGAACAGCCGGCTGGATACGTTGCAGGCTGCTGTGCTGCTGGTCAAACTGCGCTACATCGAACGCTGGAATCAGCAGCGCCAGGAACTGGCGAAGACGTATGGTGATCTATTTCAGCAGCAAGGCCTGGTGGAAGCAGCCATTTATCCAACCCACGGAATTGTTCTGCCGTATGTCGACCCGCGCGGAACGCACGTGTTTCATCAATATGTCATTCGTACGCAGCGGCGGGACGCTCTGCGAGCATTTCTGGCCGACCGCGACATCGCTTCCGAGATCTACTACCCGTTGCCCCTGCACCTGCAGCGATGCTTCCAGGACCTTGGCTATGCGGAAGGCGCATTTCCAGAAAGTGAGCGCGCTGCGAAGGAAGTTCTGGCGCTTCCCATGTTTCCTGAATTAACACGGGAAGAACAAGAACGCGTCGTCGGCGCCATCGCTGCCTTCCTTAGTTGATCCTTTTTTCTGAGAGCGATTTGGTCAACGTATACTGACCAGGGCGAGCATCCGCTACGGACCGTTCTGCTTCCCCGTTCATTCCCCTTCCACTGTGGCGACGATTTCCGCTCAATCCGGCGAAACGCTTGTTCAGCTGTTGCAGCGCGCCTTCGGCTTCTCTAGTTTCCGTGTCAATCAGGAGGTCGTCTGCCGCGCCGCAATTGAGGGCAAAGACGTTCTGCTGGTCATGCCGACAGGGGCGGGCAAGTCCCTCTGCTTCCAGTTGCCGGGAATTGCGCGCGGCGGCACGACCCTGGTCATTAGCCCGCTGATCGCGCTGATGGAAGACCAGGTCGCCAAGCTGAACTCTCTTGGATTTTCTGTAGCGCGCATTCATTCCGGGCTGGAGCGCGTTGTTTCCCGCCAGGCGTGCGCCGAGTACCTGGCCGGCACGCTCCAGTTTTTATTCATCGCCCCGGAACGGCTGCGGGTCCCAGGCTTTATCGAGATGCTGGCGAAACGAAAGCCGTCTTTGATCGCGATCGATGAGGCCCACTGCATCTCGCAATGGGGCCATGATTTCCGTCCGGATTACCGCATGCTGGGACAATTTGTGCCGGCACTGCGACCGGCGCCGGTCATCGCTCTGACCGCGACCGCAACCTCCCGGGTACAGGATGACATTGCAGCGCAACTGGGCATGGCGAATGCCGCCAAGTTTGTCTATGGATTTCGCCGCGAAAATCTCGCCATTGAAGTGGTGGAGATGGCGCCTGCAATGCGGGCGGACTTTGTGGCCCGGCTGCTCGACCAGAAGGCGCGGCGTCCCGCCATTGTGTATGCTCCCACCCGCAAGCAGGCCGAAGCGCTTGCGGAGAAGCTTTCTTCCATGTTCCCGGCGGCTGCGTATCATGCGGGGCTCGATTCGCAACATCGCGACAATGTGCAGCTCAAATTCCAGCAAGGGCGGTTGGAGGCGGTGGTGGCAACCGTTGCCTTTGGGATGGGAATCGACAAAGCGAACGTGCGCACCGTGATTCACACGGCACTGCCGGGCAGCATCGAGGCTTATTACCAGGAGATTGGACGCGCCGGTCGAGATGGTCTGCCCAGCCGCGCGGTGCTGCTCTATTCCTATGCGGATCGCAAGACCCATGAATTTTTCTTCGAGCGCGATTATCCGCCGATCGACATTTTGGATCGGGTCTATCGCCGCCTGGGACAAGCGCCGCTGCACAAGGAAGAGGTTCGCGGCCAGATGCGGATGGATTCCGATCTGTTCGACAAGGCACTGGAAAAGCTGGCGATTCACGGTGGCGGAATCGTGGATTTCGACGAGAATGCGATCCAGGGAAGTCGGGGCTGGCGAGAGTCCTACGCTGCCGAGTCACAACGCAAGAAAACACAACTGGACCTGGCGATGCAGTATGCCGAATCCAGCCAATGTCGCATGGCATCTTTGATTCGCCATTTCGGAGATGTCGCAGATGCGCGGCGCGCGTGCGGACATTGCGATGTTTGCGCGCCGGAGGCGTGCGTCGCACGACGGTTCCGGGTTCCAACGGAGAGCGAACGCCAGACTGCTCGCTCGGTGATTGAATTACTGAAAAAAAGCTCGGCTGGTTCGACGGGCAGGCTCCATAAGGACATGTTTCCGCGGGAAGAGGTTTCACGAGATGCGTTCGAGAATCTGTTGCGGGCGTTGGCCGGCGCCGGACTGATCCGACTGGAAGAATTGACATTTGAAAAGGACGATCGCAGCATTGCCTATCGCAAGGCAAGTTTGACGCGTGAAGGAGAAGAACTGCCGGCCAACGATCCGCTGGACTTTGTTTTACCGGAAAGCCTGGAGCAGGCTGTTCCGGCGCGCAGGAAGAGTCGGTCAAGTCGGAGCGCGGCGCCGGCGGCACAAAATCACATCGACACTGCCGCCACGTGCGGATACCCGAGAGATGCCGGCGCATGCCGCGGAGATCGAAGAAAAACTGCGTACATGGCGGCTGTCGCAGGCGAGAAAACACGGCGTACCGGCGTTCTGCATTCTCGGCAATCAAACGATACGGGCCATTGCGCAGGAGCGGCCGATTACGGTGGAGGAATTGCTCAGCGTCCGTGGCGTGGGGCCGGCCAAGGCGGAGAAATTTGGCGAGGAGATTTGCAGAATCTGTGCCCGGGGCTAGCTCTTCCTCGAAGTTGGGAACCCTCTATCGGAGGTTGCGAGAGTCCATTCGCGCCGAGTCGGCACGCATCCTGGACTAATTGCCAGGACGCCGTCGGCTCTTGCGGCTATGCGACACGTGGGATCGCACGGCACGGCTTGCCCTGGGGCTGGGAGTTGCGCTGGCGGAGGTAACCGGTCGGACCAGGTTCCCTTCCATCCGGTAGGTCAACGTTTTGAGTTGCGCCGCCTGCGGCATGCCGGTCTTTGGGTCGAGACTGACGCTGTCACCGTCAGCTACTTGAAAACTGAATGTCGGCTCCGGTCCATTGGGATCGCTGGGATTGCCGGGCGTCACTTTGACCGGAAAAAATCCGACGATATCGTGCTCGCGAAAAGCGGTGCCGTAGCGATGCCGATGCGTGTCCCAGGTAAACACGCGCACCTGGTCGAAGTCGTACGGCAGGCCATCCTTATAGGGAGTCAGCACCGTTAGATACTCCGGCACTTGCCCGTTCGCCGTACCCGAATCCGGATCGGAGACGGTTCTCAGAATATAGGCCCCAATCATCCTTTCGTTTTCCGCATACTGCGCCACGTCGTCCGGCACATCCACCTGCAGGTCACGCGAGAGCATCCATCCGGTATGTCCGGCGCCGTCGCGCACCAGCCACCAGTCTTCCATGGGAACCGCAGGCAGGAATCGCGACTCGAAGCCCGCTTTCTGGCCCTTGCTGTGGCGCGAGACGGTTGGCGCTTTCGGAGCGGCTGCCGGCAGCCCCAGCACATTGGCGGCCGCAAATCTGGGAGTCGAAGCGCGCTGCAGCATAAAGACCTTCGTATTCGCAGGCAGCAAATAGAATCGCTGGGTCTGCCGCCCCGGCGTCAGGTGCATATACAGCTCGTTGTACAGAATGGCTGTGGCGACGGGAGCCTGGCTCGCGTGGGATTTGCCTAAATTTTCAAAATCGTCGAACTCCCCCTGATCGATGACGGCATGGTCTTCGATCCAACCCACCGCGCCCTGCGGAGTCTTGACCTGCATGAACCGGGGGATGTGTTGCACGACCTGCAGGCGCTCTCCATTTTTCACTTCGGCGACGCGATTGGCCACAATGGCCACCCGGTCGCGCAGATACATCTGCTTCACGGAGACGTACACATACTCGGCGGAAGAGGGGGAACGGAGACGGCTGCAACCGCCCAGGAAGATCAGTACAAGCGACAGGCAAGCCACGCGACACGATGTGTTGCGTCGACTCAGGCGCGCCGTGGGCGCAATTTGCAGGGGAAAATCAGGCATAGCATCCAAGTAGAAGAAATTTCAGTGTACGCGCAATCGTGCGTAAAACATGGGACCGCCGATGAGAGCGGGCCTTACGGAACTACAGAGAGAGCCACGGCGCCGGCGGGATCTGTTCCCGTCGCGGTCGACACGACTGAGTCCAGCTTGCCCCCCGTGGTCGCATCGAAGCTGAAGACCTGAAGATCCGGAGAGCCGCCGGAACTTACCACGAACAAATATTTTCCCGTCGAATCCAGCGAGATCGCGTTGGGAGCGGAGCCGGTGGTAAACGGCGAGCTGCTGAGCGGCGTAAGAACGCCGCTGGTTCCTAACGCATATCCCGTGATCACACTCGCGGTACGGTTGGCGACGTACACGTAAGTGTTGGTGGGATCGACGACGATGGACTGAGGGCCGAGCGGAGAGGTAAACGGCGAACCGGTGACCTCCTTCAGCGCGCCTCCGGTTCCGATCGTCAAAACGCGGATGCCTGTTCCCGCCTCGCCCACGATTAAATAAGTGGAAGTGTTATCGGCTGCGAATGAATTGTCCGATGCCCCGTTGATCGTAGTCAGATGCAGTTGTCCGCTCACCGCGCCCGTGGTGCTGTTTAACGTGAATCCATCGGTGCCGCCGGTCCCCAGCCCGATGTACACGTATTGATCGTTGGGCGTAACGTAGACCTGCGTCGGCGTTCCAGAGTCGAGAGGCACGGTGCCCTGGCTGCTTTGCGTCAGCACTCCGGTCGAGGTGTTGATTTGAAATACCAATAATTGCGGGGAGCTCTTGGACACCATGAAGAGCCAGTTTCCACTGGGATCCACGGTCATCCAAGTCGGATTGAGAGTGGACGTTACAGGCTGGCCACTGTTGCCAATGGTCAGAGCGCCGTTGGTGCCGATCGTATAGACAAAGACTGAGCCCGCGGTTAACGCGACGTAGAGGAAAGTTCCCTTGGGTGTCGCGGCCAGCGCGCTCGGGGTAGCTCCAAGCGTCGTGCTGGTGCCGGTAAGACTGGTGAAGGCGGCGGTCGGAACGGGAAAGGTTTCGATGGTTCCTATGGTTGCGTTGGCGACATAAGCATAGGAGCTGTAGGTTCCGTTGCCGCCCCCACAGTCGTTATTCGCCTGGCAGACGGGGATAAAGAAGTTATTGCAGCCCGTCAGCCCCGGCACGGCAACCGCCAGGAAAATGATTGCCAAGCCGGACAACGCGCCGGAGAGCGAAACTCGTAACCTCATACATGGATAGTGTACCCGCTCCCATGCAGGAGAGAAACGCGCCGCGACGCGTCGGTTTGTCTTGCTTACTGCTGCAACACCGGCTCCATGGTGGAGCTGTATTCCAGGTCAAGCACGGTGCCGATGCCGTGCATGATGGACGCGATGCGGACAGCGGCGACGATCTGCTCTTCGGTCATCCCCTTCTGTCGCAGCACATTTTCGTGTGCATCGATACATTTG
Organism: uncultured Acidobacteriota bacterium; assembly: GCA_963756315.1. Classification (GTDB taxonomy): domain Bacteria; phylum Acidobacteriota; class Terriglobia; order Terriglobales; family Acidobacteriaceae; genus JAKAAZ01. The sequence goes on along the minus strand of CAVWNI010000007.1, from coordinate 47,653 downwards.
CCGCAGCCGTTGACGGCGGAAGCAGCGAGGCACCAAAGCTCAAAGTCCACCGGATCGGCCTTGTGAGCTCGAATTCCATTCATCCGCAACCGCGCCGGCATGGTGCCGTATTTCTCATTCTTCGTGAGGTGATGGAAGCGATAGAAAATGTTGTTCATTCCCATCAACGCTGCCGCCGTTTTGACCGCGTCCACCTGCTCCGCGGTCAAATGCTCGGCCGATGACTGCAACGCGGCCCCGGTCAACGCCGATTGCCGCGTGGCAATGGCGCTGACCAGCAATGTTCCCCACGCCTGGGTGCGAGTGAGTTCGGTGTTCTGGCGCACCAGCGAGGAGTAATTCAACTTCAGGTCCTTCGCGTACTCCGGAAGGGCCTCGATCAACTCATCCATGGACATGCAATGGCTCCTTTGCAGATTCGCGAATCACACCTGAAGGGTAGCGTCGCCCTTTTGCCAGTTGCAGGGGCACAGCTCGTCGGTCTGCAAAGCATCCAGAACGCGCAGAACTTCCTGCGGATTGCGACCCACGGAAAGATCGGTGACATAGATGAAGCGAATAATGTTATCGGGATCCACCAGGAAGGTAGCGCGTTGCGCCACGCCGGCCTGCTCATCCAGAACCCCAAGCTGTCCTGAAAGATCGCGCTTGATGTCGGAAAGCATGGGAAAAGGCAAATCCTTCAGGTCGGCATGATAGGTGCGCCACGCGGCGTGGACGTATTCATTATCGGTGCTGGCGCCGAGAATCTGGCAGTCGCGATCCGCAAATTCCCGATTCAGTTTGCCGAATGCGGCAATCTCTGTGGGACAGACGAAGGTAAAATCCTTCGGCCAGAAGAAGTAGAGTTTCCACTTCCCTGGGTAGGTATCCTGCGTGATGGTGGTGAAGGCTTTTGCCTCGTCCTTGTCCGTCGAAATCGCAGCTGTCAGAGAAAACTCGGGAAATTTCTCGCCAATTTGTAGCATTCTGTCGCCCCCTTGGTTTGGTTGAGGTGGAAATCCTGGCAGGCGTTCAATACGCGCCCATATGGAAAATCTTCCAACCGATCAGGATACCAAAGTGCAGCCGGCAAAGACAAAGCGATGGGTCCGATTGCGGGCATAATGCATTGTCCGCGCGCAGTTATCTGTCCCTGAAAACTGCTGTCATGGAATGATTTGCTGGGTTGGGTGCGACGGGGAGCCTAGTCTAGTTCGGCTTCGGTTTCTGCGGGCGTCGAAAGCGCTCGTCAACGGCTCTTCGACCTTGAAAGCCGGAATCCATGGTGTGCCAATGGCGAATCTCGGTCTCGCCCATCTTCCAGCACAGCAGGACAATGTCTTCACCCAGCCGGCAGGGAAAATCCAGCAGCCCGGTGTCCAGATCCTTGACCTGCACGCCGATTGAATCGATTTCCGCCATGGTATCTTTCACCTGCTGTACGGCTTTGTCCTGTTGCGCGCGCCGCTTGGCGACCTCGGCAATATGGACCAGGGTGCCGCCATTGAGAAAAATGCGCTGGGATAGCTGCTGCATTTCCTCTGCGATCGCCTCGGCGGTCTTCTTCGATTCCATGGCATTCTTCATCAGCGATTCCAGCACAGGAACCAGCGTCTGGGCTTCATCCAGGGAAAAAGTTTTCATGGGCTACCCCCGAATCTCCAGCATACGTCCCAGAGCGACACGTGCCCAGTGTTTGATGTCATCCTGGACGCGGATGCGGTTGACGACGCGGCCTTCCACCATATTTTCCAACGCCCAGGCGAGATGCTGCGGGGAAATCCGGAACATGGTTGTGCACAGGCAGCCGGAATCGTCGAGCGTGATGACCTTCTTTCCCAGCGGAGCAAACCGTTTACCCAGCCGGTTGACCAGATGGATCTCGGTGCCGACGGCGAACATCGATCCTGCCGGCGCATCTTCAATAATCTTGATCAGGCGCTCCGTGGAACCGATGGCGTCCGCCTTCTGGCATAGTTCCAGGCGGCATTCGGGATGAACAATGACCTGGATCCCCGGATATTTGGCGCGAACCTTATCCGCATGTTCCGGCAGGAACCGCTGATGGACCGAGCAATGCCCTTTCCACAGAATGACGCGAGCTGCCCGCAACCGATCCGGCGTCAAGCCGCCATTGATTTGATAAGGGTCCCACACCACGGTCTCTGACAGGGGAATTCCCATCGTATACGCGGTGTTGCGGCCAAGATGTTGATCCGGCAGAAATAGAATGCGGCTGCCCCGCGCAAACGCCCACTCAAACGCTGCCCTGGCGTTGGAGGAGGTACACACCAGTCCCCCGCGCTCGCCGCAAAACGCTTTGATGGCGGCCGTCGAGTTCATGTAGGTCAGCGGTATCAGTCCGCCTGCAGCTGCCGTATCCAGCCCGGCGGCGTGCAGCTTGGCCCAGCATTCTTCCACCTGAGAAATGTCGGCCATATCGGCCATGGAACAGCCTGCGTTCAGATCGGGCAGCACCACCTGCTGCCACGGCTGGGCAAGGATGTCCGCGCTTTCCGCCATGAAATGCACACCGCAGAACAGGATATAGCGGCTGTTCGATTCCGACGCGATTTTGGAGAGTTTGTAGGAGTCGCCGGTGTAGTCGGCGAATTGAATGACTTCATCGCGCTGGTAGTGATGCCCAATAATCAGCGCATCCTTGCCCAGGCGTGCTCGGGCGGCGGCAATGCGGCCGTCCATGGTGTGGTCTGGCATGGCCAGATAATTGTCCAGTGAACACGCGTCCTGCGTGGATTCAACCGGTGCTGTAACAGCGGGTTCGACTAATGTAGCCACGTGATTTCCGCCTTCAGTTCCATGCCTTTTGACACTGGAACGGGGATGTTGAAAGCATTTCTCGACACTGTTGCAGTGGATTCACTGTGACGCTTGGCAATTTTCCTGCTACGTCACCCAATCCACGGGGTTGTTGCAACACTCATTGGACGTTTTCATTCGGAAGTCGATTCATCCCAAATGAAAAATCCTTTCACTTGATTGTAATACGCGAGCGCAAAGAATCCTATGTTACGGACGGAACTGCCCGATTTCCGAGTGCATCTGCAGTTTCGCCCCCGTTTCCCTGGGCGCCACGACTCTAGCCTCCGTGAAGCGATTGCGACAGAGCGACCAGGTTGATGGGACGAAGGCGAACCAGGCCCCCGCGCGGGCTGTCGATATCTGCCACCAGAAGGAATGAGATCGCCACCAGAATGGGTAGAACGAGCAGCAAGACATTCGACCTGGAGCCGAAGCTACTGTAGCCCATCAGCAGATTGGCATAGATCGCGATCGCGAACATGAGAACCCAGGCCTCGGTTGGAATGCGATACCACCAGGCAGCCTGCGTATATCCCTGGGAGTTTAAAACGTCATTCATGCCGGCAGCGGCCAGGGCGCTGATGGGGGTGGGCTGCGCTGCGGCCGGGGCTTGTATCGCTGACCACAATTGGTCCTGCAGGTGAGCCGTGTCGGCGTTGATTTTCTGCAGTTGGGCCTGGTCTCGCGCCTCATAAAACAAAACTCTCTGATCGAGATATTCGATCAAAAGATGTCGTACGCTCGCCGCATCGGCAGCGGGCAGAAAGCCTGCGCGCAAATACTCCGTGCCGATTGCGTTCGCCTCCGCTTCCTCATAGTTCTTGCGCTGATCATATCGTCCCATCGCCATGGAAAAGCTGAATCCGATAATCAGGCCGAGCAGGGTCAGTGTGGCGGTCAGGGCAATGCTGAAATCCTGGTTCGTCTGCAGACCGCGGGCTTCTCGTTTGTCGCGAATGTGCGATCCAAAGCGAGCGGAAAGCCACAGCAGGAGAAGAGATAACACAGAAAGAATAACTGGGAAGTTCATAATGGATTTCACTGTACACCCACCTCAAGTATCAGAAGTCGTCGCTGGAGAATCTCGTCGGCCGCCGCCTGCTCGTTCCTTGGCAAGTTCTGTTTCAGCTGGATTCAGAGCGCTTTCCTGCTGCCGTTTCGTCCTGTTGTGAAGCTTGTTCCGCTGCCGGGGGGACGTCGTTCTATCGAGTGTTTGGCAGGCTTCTTGTTAGCGTGGGCAACGGTGGGGATGGATAGGGGGGCCGAGCCAAGCAAAAACTACAGAATTCAAGCTGCAGTGCTCGTTGAAAGTATCATCAGCGGATTCTACATCCTCAAGATCACGTTGGATTCAGGATGTGTTCCGCCGGCTGCCTGGAACGCTTCGGCCCGGCCAAGGCACTGGCTTGACCCGGCTCAGGCTTTGGAGTTCCGTTTTCGGTGGGGAGATGCGGCGGGTCGCGCGACACCACTCGCCAGCAAGTCGACCCAGTCGGTGCTGCCGTCCTGGCGGAACCGCAGCGTCACCAGGCGCCACACGCCGGCTTCTCTGACCCCGTTGGCGAACAGGGTTCCGCTGCCCTTCGGCCCGGAGATTGGAATGGAAAGTCTGGCCTGTCCAGCGTTGCGGCGGAATGCGATCTTAGCCGGAATGAGCCACCCCGTTTTCACCGGGCTTCCGACCTGGTCCAACACCACCGGATTGGATACGGCGGTTGTAATCGCGAGCTTGGTGATATCGGAGGTGCGGACCACCGTGAGGGTGTAGATACCGGCGATCAAGCCAAACCCGATCCAAACGGCCAACAGCAGATTCAAATGCGTTCGGAACCAGCTGGAACGGGGCTCCTCCATCTCGCTTTCCATGTCTCAACCCTCAGCGAAAAACTTTGCCGCTACGCCGAGTATAGGATGCCGGATTCCAGGTCCTGCGTCGGAATTGCGCGTCCGGTTCTGCAGGCTTGCCGTCAGATTGGCAGTTCGGTCAATCGATCGGAGCTGCATCGTGCCTATTTCCGTTTCAAAGCCTCGAGCTCATCGAGCGTGCGCGGCCAGTCTTTCCCCAGCAGGCGAGACAGGCTTCGGTCCGCCAGCAACTTACCACCGGTCTGGCAGTGGGCACAGTAGTTGGTCTCGTTGTCTGCGTAGCGGATGCGCTGGATGGGCTGGCCGCACCTCGGGCATGGTTGTCCGAAGCGGCCATGCACCGCCATTTCTTTGCGAAACGCGGTTACCTTTTCGGGAAAGTGTTGGTTCGCCTCCGCGGTGAGCCGATCCATCCACAGTTGCAGCGTCTGGCGTGTCGATGTGAATAATCTTTGCCACTCATCCGGTGTCAGCTTATGCGTCAGCAAAATCGGTGAAAGCTGCGCAGCATGCAGAATTTCGTCCGAGTAGGCGTTGCCAATGCCGCTTAGAATGCGGGGATCTGTGAGAGCCCGCTTCAGCGTACGATTTTCCGCGACAAGGGCCGCGCGGAAACCTTCCAGGTCGATCGAGAAGACATCCACACCACCCGGATCGATGGACTGCATATCCACTTCGCTACCGAACAGGTGCAGGGTGGCGCGCCGTTTGGAGCCGGCCTCGGTCAGCACCAGCGAGCCCTCAGGAAAGTCAAATGCGGCCAGATGGTTGCGGCCGCCCAGTTTCGCTCCGACTGGACGCCAGTGAAGTCGGCCGGCGATCATCAGGTGAATTACCGCCCAGTCCCCGTTATCGAACCCGATGGCGATGCGCTTGCCGATTCGCCGCAGGGACTCGACCGTACGGCCTTCGATCGCTTCGATCGGAGGCTGCACGGTCCGCAGCAGAAACGGACTGCCGAGACGCAAGTTCTCCAGCCGCTGGCCAAGGATGCGTTTCTGCAGCGCGACCAGGTAGGCGGCAATGTCGGGCAGTTCCGGCATGCTATCAGCTTGCACGGCTCCCGGTTGCTTTGCAATATCGACTGGGAGGTCGCGCGCCAAACTGCGATTGCCGGCGGGATCGATTGGCCCTAGGCGTGGCTGGCGCCCGGTTTCTTCCGGCGTTTTCGGATCAGATCGAGAAAGGAGTGAAGCACGGGGCTTTCATGTTGCGGAGACCACGCGATCACCAGTTCAATAAACGCCGACTTGTCAGCGACGGGAACGAACACCAGGTCACCCCGCATGAGAGCCCGCGCCCCCTGAGGAAGCAGCGCCACCCCTTCTCCTGCCTCGACGAGCGCAACCACGCCGGGCGATACCGTGGCCGTAGCGCCGATCCTGGGAGAAAATCCTGCCTCGGCACACAGGGCGATTACCTTATCGAAGGCCGGCGGTGAATATTTTCTGTCATTCAGAATGAACCGTTCATTGGCGAGTTCGCGCATGAAAATCCTGCGCCGCTTGGCCAATGGATGACTTCTCAGCAATACTACAAAGAAGCGTTCTGTCTGGAAGTTTTCAGAACGCAGCAGCGATGATTGCGCCGGTTGTACGGGACGCGTAAATCCAACGTCGATTGTGCCGGCCTGCAACGCCTCGTGCTGCATGCCCGGCGCCATTTCCACCAGGGATACCTGCACCTCTTGAAAGCGGAGACGAAATTCTTTAATGATTGCCGGAAAAAATGTACCGGTACCACCGACGAAGAAGCCGATGGTCAGCGTGCCGATCTCACCGCGGACCGACTTCCGCACATTTTCGACAGCTTTATCCGCTGCGGCGAGGACTGCGCGCGCATCCTGGAGAAACCTCTCTCCGTGACGGGTCAGGCGAATGCGTCGGTTCTTTCGATCAAACAGCAAAACACCTAATTCCGCCTCCAGGTCGCCAATCTGCTCACTGATAGCCGATTGGGCCACATGAAGACGGCCCGCAGCCCTGCCGAACCCTCCACTTTCCGCAACCGCAGAAAAGTACCGTAGGTGTCTCAGCTCCATATGTTGAATTTTACAGCGGTTTCATCGGTTTTTCCGATGGACTTCACCGGAACAAAATACGAATCAACCCGTAGACCAGGTGAGTCAAGTAGTCACGGCAATATTAGCGGCAGCCGGATCGACTGTCGCTGGTCGGGAGGCCTGCTAAGACATGTGGATTGTTAAGCTCGCACTCGATCGCCCCTACACCTTTATCGTGCTGGCCTTGCTGATTCTGATCATGAGTCCAGTGGTAATTCTGCGGACCCCGGTCGATATCTTTCCCAACATCAACATACCCGTGGTGGCCATCGCCTGGCAGTATACGGGCCTGGACCCGGAAGAGATGGAGGGCCGGCTCACCACCCCGTATGAAAAAGCGCTGACCACTCTGGTCGACAATATCGAGCACACGGAATCGACAACCTATAACGGCGTGGCCGTGGTGAAGGTATTTTTGCAGCCCGGCGCCAGCCTCGATACGGCCAACGCACAGATCACCGCTGCATCGCAGTACATGCTGCGTCAACTGCCGCCGGGAACGCTGCCGCCGGAGATCATTGACTTCAGCGCGTCCAGCGTTCCCGTTCTGCAACTAGGTATTTCCGGCAAGGGTCTGGATGAGCAGCAGCTCGCGGATCTAAGTCAGAACGCTGTGCGGCCTCCGCTGGTGACTGTACCCGGCGCCGTCCTGCCGTTGCCCTATGGCGGCAAGCAGCCGCAAATCACGGTCAGCATGGACCAGGAGAAGATGCAGTCGAAAGGAGTTTCTCCGGGCGACATCCTGAACGCGATGAACGCGCAAAACGTGGTCATGCCGTCTGGAACAGCGAAGATTGGCGAGGAAGAATACGATGTCCGCACCAACGCCGCTCCGCGCTCGCTGCAGCAGCTGAGCATGATGCCGATTAAGCAGGTTAACGGCACCATCATTTATCTTCGCGACGTTGCCACGGTGAGTAATGGTGCCGCCTTCCAGACCAATGTTGTGCGCCAGGATGGTCGCCGCGGTGTATTGATCACCGTGCTGAAGGCCGGCAATGCATCGACATTGAGCGTGGTCAAGGGAATCCTGCACATGCTGCCGCGGGTCGCGCAGACCGTTCCGCCGAACCTGAAAATGACTCCGCTGAGCGATCAGAGCGTGTTTGTGCGCGCCGCCGTCTCTGGGGTGGTCAGAGAAACCGTGATTGCCGCGGCCCTTACAGGCTTGATGATTCTGCTGTTTCTAGGCAGCTGGCGCTCGACGCTGATTATCGCTATTTCGATTCCTCTTTCCATCCTGTCGTCGGTCATTCTCCTCAGCATGATCGGCCAGACCATCAACATTATGACGCTGGGCGGCCTGGCGCTGGCTGTCGGCATTCTGGTGGATGATGCCACCGTGACGATCGAGAATATCGAGCGCTTCATGGAAAACGGCTATGAACTGCGCGAAGCAATTCTGGATGGCGCTGCGCAGATCGCCGTGCCGGCGCTGGTGTCTACGCTGTGCATCTGCATTGTGTTTCTGCCGATGTTTTTCCTGAACGGTGTTTCCCGCTACTTGTTCGTGCCGCTGGCGGAAGCAGTGATGTTCGCGATGATCGCCTCCTATATTCTTTCGCGGACGCTGGTGCCGACCCTTGCCATGTACCTGCTGCGAAGCAAAGACCACGGTGCGACACGCAATCCATTTGTGCGCTTCCAACGCGGCTTTGAGCAGATGTTTGAGCGAGTGCGTAATTCCTATCAACTTCTGCTGACGCGGCTTGTCTTTGCCCGCAAGCTGTTTGTTCCGGGATTTCTGCTGGTCTGCTTATGCGCTTTTCTCATCGTTCCATTTCTTGGGCAGGATTTTTTCCCCAGTACAGACTCCGGAGAATTCATTCTCCATATTCGCGGCAAGACTGGAATGCGCATTGAAGAAACGGCGCGTCTCGCGGATCTGGTGGAGGATTCAATTCGCAATGTGATCCCCAAAAGAGAGGTCAACAACATCCTCGACAACCTTGGACTGCCCTACAGTCCAATGAACACGATGCATAGCACGTCCGGCATCATCGGCGCCTCGGGTGGAGACATCCTGGTCACGTTGAATCGCGACCATCATCCCACCGCGAACTACGTGCGCGAACTGCGGGAGAAACTGCCGCGCGAATTTCCAGGAACGCTGTTCTACTTCCTCCCGGCCGACATTACGACGCAAATCCTCAACTTCGGGCTGCCTGCTCCGATCGACATTCAATTGCAGAGCAACGATATCGCTGCCAGCACGCAGCACGCGACCGCGCTGCTGCAAAAACTGCGGAAGGTGCCGGGTTTGACCGATCTCCGCATTCAGCAGCCAGCCGACTACCCAACCCTCGATGTAAGTCTGGACCGGACGAAAGCCGAGCAGGGCGGCTACTCAACGCGTGACGTTGCACAAAGCATTCTGAATAGTCTGAGCGGCAGCCAGCAGATCACGCCGATGTTTTACCTGAACTACAAAAATGGCGTGGATTACAGCCTGGTCGCGCAGACACCGCAATATCGAATGGATACGCTGCAGGACATCCAGAATATCCCCGTCAACTCCCCCACAGCCGCGGCGCGCGCTACGCCGGAGGTGCTGGGGGATTTGACCACGATTCATCGCGGGCACGAACTGGCTGTCGTGTCGCATTACAACATTCGTCGCGTGGTTGATATTTATGGCGCCGTGCAGGATCGAGACCTGGGCGGAGTCGCCAAGGACGTGGAAACCATCGTTCAGCAGCAACAGAAAACCTTGCCGCGCGGCATGTTCGTTTCCATCCGCGGCCAGGTGCAGACCATGCGCAGTTCTTATGTCTCGTTGCTGGGCGGCCTGATGTTTGCCATCGTGCTGGTCTACATGCTGATTGTGGTCAACTTTCAGTCGTGGCTCGATCCATTCATCATCATCACGGCGCTTCCGGCGGCGCTGGCTGGGATTGTGATCTTCCTTTTTCTGACGCACACAACGCTCAGCGTACCAGCGTTGATGGGCGCCATCATGTGCATGGGCGTGGCGACGGCGAACAGCATTCTGGTGGTCTCGTTTGCAAAGATCCGCCTGGCAGAGCATCGCGATGCTGTGCTGGCGGCCGTGGAAGCCGGGGTCACGCGATTCCGCCCGGTCTGTATGACGGCACTGGCGATGATTATCGGCATGGTGCCCATGGCCCTGGGATTTGGCGACGGCGGGGAACAGAATGCGCCGCTGGGACGCGCCGTGATCGGCGGCCTGCTGTGCGCCACAGTGGCCACCCTGATTTTTGTGCCAGCCGTGTTTGCCATGGTTCACGGCAGGCGAAAAGAAGGATCGGGATCTGAGCTGAACGCGCGAGAAGAGCAGCCACAGCACGCATAAACGCAGCGAAGAGCTGTCGATCGTGTCGAAGTAGAGATGGATTGTGGCGAGCAGCGAACACGAAACGCGGGGGAGTGCGAAATGTCTGTACAACAGCTGAACGAGGTACAACCAGAGCGGCCGATCGAGCTCGATCCGAAGCAGAAGCTTGGACGTGGACCGATCATCGCCCTCGTGCTGGTCGCTGTCGTGATTGGCGTGCTGATCGCCCTCGGTATTCACTCCCGCGTGAATGCAGAAGACACTCTGGCGGAGACCACCCAGCAGAATTCCATTCTTGCTGTGGCTGTCACCACGCCCACGGCGGGGGCCGGCCCGCTCGAAATCACGCTGCCTGCGAATACCGAAGCCTACATCGACACGCCCATCTATGCCCGGACCAGCGGTTACCTGCGTCGCTGGTACGCCGACATTGGGACCCGGGTACATCGCGGACAAGTATTGGCGGACATTGAAGCTCCGGAACTGGATCAGCAGGTGCAGGCGGCTCAGGCGGATCTGGCGACTGCCCAGGCAAATCTGCAGATTGCGCAAATCACCGCGCAACGCTGGAAGAAATTGCTGGCCAAAAATGCCGTGTCGCGGCAGGAAGCAGATCAGGCAACCAGCGACTTCAGCGCGCGCCAGTCGGCCTTGTCGTCGGCGCAGGCGAACGTGCGCCGTCTGCAGCAGCTACAGGGCTACGAGAAAGTTTATGCGCCGTTCGACGGCGTGATCACGGCGCGCAATGTTGATATCGGCTCTCTGATTCAGGCCGGCGACAGCAATACGCCGAGCGCGGAACTGTTTCACATGGATTCGATCGGCAAGCTTCGCCTGTTTGTTCCCGTTCCAGAGGTATATGCGGACGATGTCCACAACGGCGAACGGATCGCCGTGACTTCCGACGCTGCTCCTGACCAGAAATTCTATGGGACGATCGTTCGCGATTCCGACGCTATCAATATCTCCACTCGCACCTTAAACGTGGAAATTGACGTGGCGAATCCAGACGACAAGCTGCTGCCGGGACAGTACGCATTCGTCCATCTACCGCTTCCGCCGTCTCGCGCATCGATGACGTTGCCTTCCAATGTTTTGCTGTTTCGGTCGGAGGGGCTTCGAGTCGGGGTGGTACGCAACGGCCATGTGCAGCTGGTTCCGGTACAGATCGGCCATGATTATGGAGCGACGGTCGAGATCATTTCGGGACTTACTCCGCAGGATCAGGTCATTCTCAATCCTTCCGACTCGCTGGCCGAAGGCGAGCCGGTACAGATTGAGAAAGGGGATGGCATATGAAGCGAACGGTCGGCACAGCAATCGCCTGCCTGGCGCTGCTGGCCCTTTCCGGGTGTATGGTTGGACCGAAATATAAAACGCCCGCGGCCATCACCGCTCCCTCCTTCAAGGAAGCGCCGCCCTCCGCTTTCGCCCAACAGGATGGCTGGACGCCTGGGCAGCCGAGCGACACCCAACTGAAGGGTGATTGGTGGACGATGTTCGGTGACCCGGAACTGAACACGCTGGAAGCGCAGGTCGATACCGCGAACCAGACGCTGAAATCCGCAGCGGCCAACTTTCGCGCTGCGCGGGCGCAAATTGGCTATGCCCGCTCGTACCAGGCCCCCACCATCGGCGTGGGTCCAGAAGCCAGCACGGTGCGCGACTCGGCGAACCAACCATATTTCTCCAGTAATCTTGCCAACAATGGTTCAGGAAATTTCGTTCTGCCTGTCGATCTGAGCTATGAGATTGATTTGTGGGGACGCGTGCGGCGCGGCGTCGCCTCCGCCCGGGAACAGGCGCAGGCCAGCGATGCGGACATGGAAACGGCGCGTCTCAGCCTGCACGCAGAGTTGGCGATGGACTATTTCGGGCTGCGCGCAGCGGACGCGCAGACCAAGCTGCTGGATGACACGGTAACCGCGTACCAGAGTGCATTGCAGCTTACCCAGGATCGTTTTGAAGGCGGCGCTGCGCCGCAGTCGGATGTGACCCAGGCCCAGACCCAGCTGGACCAGGCGATCGTGCAGCGGACTGACCTGAAAGTGCAGCGCGCGCAATATGAACATGCCATCGCCGTGTTGATCGGCAAGCCCCCGGCGGACTTGACACTGCCGCCGCTGCCGCTGAGCCTGACCGCACAGACGCTGCCACGAATTCCTGGAGTGGTGCCGGCCGTCTTGCTGCAACGCCGGCCCGACATTGCGGCCGACGAGCGCAGAATGGCTTCCGCAAACGAACAGATCGGCATCGCGCAGGCCGCCTACTACCCGACGCTCTCTTTAAGCGGTACGGCGGGCTTGCAAGGCACTTCCATGTTGAACTGGTTTACCTGGCCGAGCCGATTCTGGGCCGTCGGGCCAACTTTTTCTGAAACAGTTTTTGACGCTGGGCGGCGTCACTCTGAAAAGGACATTACCGTCGCACAGTATGACGGCACCGTAGCCAATTACCGGCAGACCGTGCTGACCGCGTTCCAGCAGGTGGAAGACAACCTCGCGGCGCTGCGTGTGCTTTCTGACGAAGCCCGCCAACAGCAGGCTGCGACGGCGGCGGCCGAACAGTCGCTGGACCTGTTTCAGATTCGCTATCAGGGCGGAGTGGACACCTATCTGCAGGTTGTCACCTGGCAGACGGCCGCGCTCAACAATCAGCGCAACGATTTGTACATTCTGCAGCGTCGGCTGGATGCGAGTGTGTTGCTGATCAAGGCTCTCGGCGGGGGCTGGAACACCACACAAATTCCGCACGTATAACTCGGCCCTGGAATTTTTCCAGCAAAGGCAATCCTGCAGATTTCCGCGCCTTCATCCAATGTGGGCGATGATATGGGAATCCAGGCCGAGCGTGACGCGCATTCGTGCCACTTCATCCAGCGGCGTAGCCCCGAAGAAGCGCTTGAACTCCCGGCTGAATTGCGATGTGCTCTCATATCCGACGCGGTCGGCTGCGATTCCCGGACCAATGCCTTCCTGAACCATCAACATTCTTGCCTTGTGCAGTCGGATAGTTTTCAGATATTGCACGGGGGAAGTCGCGGTCACGGCCTTGAAGTTGTGATGAAAGGCAGAGGTGCTCATGCGCACATCCGCGGCAAGGCTCGCAATATCCAGCGCCTGGGAATAGCTGTCATGCATCTTTTGCAGAGCGCGTTGCACTTGTCCCAGGCGCCCGTTGACTGCGATCAAAGCGCGCAGCGAATGACCCTGCTCGCCGGTTAGCGTGCGATAAACGATTTCTCGAACAATCTGCGGACCCAGCACCTGAGCATCGACTGGCGATGAGAGAGATTCGAGCAAACGCACGGTCGCCTCGCTCAGGGCAAGGTCCAGCGGTGTGGAGCACATGCCGAAGGTAGCGCACGCTCCCGGATGAACTTGCCCACGATCGATCTTCATGATCAGCTCGCTCAGCACAGCCAGATCGATTCGAACCGAGACGGCCAGCAGCGGACCATCCGGGCCGGGTTCGGTTTCGCACTCGAATGGCATGGGAACCGACAGCACGAGGTAGTTATGCGGGTCGTAGGTATAAATCTGTCCGCCGAGGTAGCCGCGTTTCCGTCCCTGGCCCACGATGACGATGCTGGGCTCATATAACACCGGTGTTCGCGGCTGGCGACGTTCTACGCGTATGAGGGTAACGCCGTCCAGGATGGATGGCCGCGCACCCTCCCCTGTGGTCACAGAGTTCAACAAGTCCGTCATTCTCCGGTTACTCTCTTCGATCGATCTCATCTAAGTTCCCCAGGCGTAAATGTGCGGCAAAAATCCCCACCGCTGTTCACGGTTCAGGACACTACAAAAGCAGGATTAGGCAATGAATTTCCAGTTTTCGGCATTGTCCCCTGGCACTCATTGCGCGTCTCATAAGAGACAGGCAATCTGCCGGCGACGAGCTTCGCGGCATGTCGTGAAAGCTATACTTCGAGACCGTCTCAGGAATGTTCGCCGCGCCTTTCTCCTTTGTATTGGATGAGTTTCCAGTCGAAAGAGTGCAACTCAAAATCAGATATGCCTCGGGAAGGTTCTCATGGCAAATGATCCCTTAAAACCCAATCCGGACGAAATCCAGGACGGTTCGATTGGTTCCAGCGCAGACAATGCTGCGGAGGAGAAACCATCGCTGTTTGGACGAATCAGCCGACGGTCGTTTCTCTCCCACTTAGGAGCGGCAGGTATCGCAGCCACCGCGCAGCCCCTGCTGGCGGCCACCCAGACCCCCGCCGCGCCTGCTTCCGACGAGGCGCCAGCAGTGCCGGGATCGGTACCAATCACGCTGCATGTGAACGGCAAAGATTATCGCTTGCAGATTGAGCCCCGAGTTACGCTGCTGGACTGCCTGCGGGAAAATCTGCAGCTTCCCGGAACAAAGAAGGGTTGCGATCACGGGCAATGTGGAGCTTGTACAGTCCATGTGAACGGCCGCAGGGTCAACTCCTGCCTGTCGTTTGCCATCATGCATACGAATGATCAGATCACCACCATTGAAGGGCTGGGCCAGCCCGACCGATTGCACCCTATGCAGGCCGCTTTTGTTGAGCACGATGGCTACCAGTGCGGCTACTGTACGTCTGGCCAGATTATGTCGGCTGTTGCTTTGCTGAAGGAACCCTGCGGACCCAGCGACGATGACGTCAAGCAGGCCATGTATGGAAATATCTGCCGGTGCGGCGCCTATCCGAACATTGTGGCTGCCATTCAGCAGACCCGAAAGCAGATGTAAACAACCCACGTCGCGGAGCGGATCCCAATGGAAACTTTTCGATACATCACGGCCGGCAACCCGTCGCAGGCCATCGAGAATGCGGCGAAATCCCCCACCGCGCAGATGGGCGCAACGGTACGCTTCGTTGCCGGGGGAACCAACCTGGTTGACCTGATGAAACTGAACGTCGAGCGGCCCCAGGTAGTCATCGACATCAACGGGCTGCAGCTCGACAAGGTGGAACGCCTGCCGAACGGTGGCCTGCGCATTGGAGCCCTTGTCCGTAACTCCGATTTGGCACACGACCCGACGGTGATGCAAAACTATGCCGTGCTGTCGCAAGCGCTGCTCTCAGGCGCGTCACCTCAGCTGAGAAACATGGCGACCACAGGCGGCAATCTGCTGCAGAGAACGCGCTGCGTCTACTTTCGAGATACAGCGCATGCCTGCAACAAACGCGAGCCCGGGAGCGGCTGTTCCGCGATGGACGGAGATAACCGCATGCTGGCCATTCTGGGGACCAGCGAAGATTGCATCGCCAGCAATCCATCTGACATGAACGTCGCACTGGCCGCTCTGGAGGCGACCATCCACGTCCGCGGCACCAAGGGAGAGCGCGACATCCCGATTCAGGATTTCTATCTTCTTCCCGGGAAAACTCCGAATCGAGAGACTGTGCTTGAACCGGGCGACCTGATTACCTATGTGACCCTTCCCCGCCCGGTCGCCGGGACCCAATCGCTTTACCTGAAGTTGCGAGACCGCGCCGCATATGAGTTTGCCCTGGCATCGGCGGCGATTTTGATGAATGCGGAAGGGGGAAAAGTCCGTCATGTGCGGGTTGCTTTGGGCGGGGTGGGGACGAGACCATGGCGGTCCTTCGAAGCAGAGCGCGAATTGACGGGCAAGGATGCGAACGCCGCCAATTTCCGTCGCGCTGCGGACGCAGCACTGGCATCGGCACGCCCCCGCGGCGAGAACGCGTTCAAAGTAGAGCTGTCGAAACGCTGCTTGGTACGCGCGCTGACCATGGCCAGCAAGAAAGCGTCCGCTTAGGACGGGCATCATCACGCGCCGGAATAAAGCGCATGGGAGATAGAAAATTATGCCGACTCAATCCAAACAGTTCGATAGCCCGCCAATCTCGCCCTCGAAGATTATCGGGGCGTCCGTCCCGCGAATCGATGGGCCCTTGAAAACGTCGGGGACGGCACGATATGCCTCGGACTATCACTTCCCTCGCATGGTCTATGCTGTTCCCGTTTGCAGCACGATTGCGAATGGCCGCATCCGCTCACTCGATGCCACGCAAGCGCAGAAGATGCCCGGCGTTTTGCTGGTCCTGCATCAGGGCAACATCGGGCCGTTGTATCGCTTCTTTGGCCAGGGACGAAACAGTGAGAGCCGACCGCCATTCGAAGATAACGTGGTTTCTTACTGGGGTCAGTATGTCGCCCTGGCGGTTGCCGAGACGCTGGAGCAAGCGCAGAGCGCAGCGACGGCTGTGCGAGTCCAGTACGATGCACAAGCGCCAAACGTATCCACTGATCTGGAGAACGAACCTGAAACAACCCATGTTGAGAGCCAACGTGGAGATACCGATTCCGCCTTTGCTTCCGCGCCCGTGCAGGTGGACGAGATGTATGGCACTCCGGTTGAAACCCATAATCCGATGGAGATGCATGCGACGGTCGCGGTATGGGACGGCAGAAAGTTCACGCTGTACGAATCGTCTCAGGGTGTCGTCAATCACCTGAATGTGATGGCGCAGGTGCTTGGAGTTGAAAAGGAGAATGTTCAGGTCATCTCGAAGTTCATTGGCTCCGGCTTCGGCGGAAAATTATTTCCATGGCCGCATTCCGCGCTGGCGGCCGCAGCATCGCGACAACTTGGGCGGCCGGTCAAGCTGACGCTCACGCGCAAAATGATGTTTACCGATGTAGGACACCGCCCTGAGACTCGCCAGCGAATGCGCGTCGCGGCGACCCACGATGGCAAACTCCTTTCGCTTCGCCAGGATTATCGCAACCACACCTCGATGACAGACGATATCAGGGAAAACTGCGGTGAGGCGACTCCGTTTCTGTATAGCGTTGCGAACCTGCAGGTAACGTCGGCGCTGGTAAAGCGCAATGTTGGAACTCCTTCGCCGATGCGCGGACCCGGCGCCGTTCCAGGCCTGTTTGCGGTCGAGTCCGCGATGGATGAGCTGGCGATCAAACTGCAGATGGATCCAGTCGAGCTTCGCCTGCGTAACGATACCTTGATCGACGAGGAGAAGAACAAGCCATTTTCCTCGCGGCACCTGAAGGAGTGCTACCAAGTGGGCACAGAGAAATTCGGCTGGTCCCAGCGCACTCCGGCGGTCGGTTCGATGCGGAAAGGGGACCTGATTCTAGGCTGGGGAATGGCTGCGGCGTCGTGGGGTGCAGGACGCGGGGCGTGCCAGGCAAACGTGACGCTTAAGGCCGATGGCACCGCCTACGTAAGCTGCGCAACCCAGGATATCGGTACCGGCACCTACACCGTTTTCGCCCAGGTCATCTGCGAGCGGACAGGCATTCCGCTGTCGAAAATCGACGTTGTGTTGGGTGACAGTTCTCTGGTGCCCGGTCCCACCTCAGGCGGTTCCACGGCGACTGCCACCGTATTACCCGCAGTGGCGGCCGCGGCCGACGATGCGATCCAATCGCTGATCAAGCTGGCCGTCAGCAACCCGGCTTCACCCTATCACCACCAGGATCCTGCCACGCTGGAGATGAGCGAAGGCCGTCTGCAACCTAAGAATCAGACATCCGACAAAGGTATCCCGTATCAGGATTTGCTGAAGATGGCGACGGTAGGATATGTCGTTGGCGACAGCCGCACCGGCGGTCTGGGTTCCGATACCGCGGCGCACAATTACTCGACGCACTCTTTTGGCGCGCAGTTTATTGAAGTCGAGTGGGACCCGGGTATTGCAAGGCTCCGCGTAAGCCGCTCGGTGTGCGTCATCGACGGAGGAAGAATCATTAATATGAAGACGGCGACCAATCAGGTAGCCGGTGCAATCGTCATGGGCATCGGGATGGGGTTGCTGGAGCAGACCGTCTATGATCCTCGCAACGGTCATCCCATGAATGACAATTTCGCCGACTATATTGTTCCAACCAGCGCCGATGTGCCGAGCATCGATATCACTTTTCTGAATATTCCCGACCCGATCATGGGCTCGTTCGGCGCACGTGGTATCGGTGAGATCGGCCTCGCCGGCGTGGCCCCCGCGATTACCGCCGCGGTGTACCATGCCACCGGAGTCCGGGTACGCAAACTGCCGGTGCGCATTGAAGATCTTTTGACATCTCAAACGGCATAGAATCTGCAAAAAGGAGTGGGCAGTGGCAAAGAAAATCTTGATGCTGGCAGGAGATTTTGTTGAAGATTATGAGCTGATGGTGCCGTTTCAAGCATTACAAATCGCGGGCCACACGGTGCATGTAGTCTGCCCAGGGAAGAAGGCGGGACAAAGCATCCGCACCGCGATTCATGATTTCGAAGGGGACCAGACGTATACCGAAAAGCGCGGACACAACTTCACGCTGAATGCGACGTTCTCCGACATCAAAGCGCAGGACTACGATGCCCTGGCCATTCCCGGGGGACGCGCGCCGGAATATCTGCGCCTGAATCAGGATCTGCTCGCGATCGTGCGGCACTTCGATCAGGCCAGGAAGCCGGTCGCAGCTATATGTCACGGCGCGCAAATTCTTGCGGCAGCCGGCGTTCTCAAGGGACAGAAAATCAGCGCGTATCCAGCCTGCGGACCGGAAGTGACGGCCGCCGGCGGAGAATTTGTCAGCTTGCCGCTCGAAGGCGCGATCACCGACAAGAATTACGTCACGGGTCCAGCCTGGACGGCGCACGTGGAATGGTTGAAACAATTTCTGGCGCTGCTGGGCTAAGTCCCGAGAATCCGCTCGAATCGTTTGCGCAGTTCTTGAACAAAAAAGAGGGCCGTCCAAAACGGACGCACCCTCTCTTTGCGTTTCTTCGGGGCTGCCGCAGTCAGCGCCCGTGATCCGCAAGAATTGGCCTACCGGGGTACCGCAAGCTGCTCTGACCGGGCCTGGTTTCCAAGAGACTTGTTATCCAATGTGGGTGTCGACATCGGACCGACCTGAATCGATCGCAGCACATGCGTCTGGCCCGACGTCTTGAAGTTCAGAATGATGTTGTTCGCGGCTGGATCATAGGTACGCGAGGAGAGAACCCAGGTAAAGATTTGCTTCGAATCCGCACTTTTCAGTGTCACGATGCTGTGGTTCGTGTTTTCCTCGACAAAATAGCGGCCGGCCGGGCAGTTCTTGCCCGAAACCGTGAAGCTGAATGGCACCTTGAGAGTTGTTTCCGCCATCGCGGACTGTGTCGCCAATGCTGCTGCCGCCATCAATGCTGGCGCCAGAACCTTTTGAAGTATGGATCGCATATGTGGTACCTCCTGCCTATGACCACCACCCTAGCGATCCTCAAAAATAAAGTTGTCAAGTTCCCATCCAGAATCCGTCAATTTCTTCAGGCACCTTGTGCTGCCGTCTAGTTTTCTCCATCGGCTCGCGCACCGTCTCCATTTCTGCCTGAATCTCCTGTTCTACGATTCGCCGCGCTGCCTCATTCAGATTCTCCGCAATCGACAGCGAGTGTTGCAGCAATTGCGCGGCTTCTGTATATGCCTGCCGCTGATGCGCATGCCGGGCGGCGTCGCGTAGTGCGATCGTCGCGCGCTGCCAGTCCCCGGCCGCTTCAAAGTGTGTCGCCATCTCTCGCGCGACATTCGCTTCGCACCCCGCAAACAGTTCCCCCAACCGCTCCGCGATTCGAATATGCCGTCTCGCGCGCCGCGATGCCGGTTGTTTCTGGTACAGCACCTCGCGATAGAGTCCATGAGCGAAGGCATAGAAATCCGAGCGTGTCCCGTCGGGAAGCTCGTCATGTCCGGCCCGGTGCACAAAACAAAGGCGGCGCGCCAACTGGTCGCACGCTTCTTCCGTCTCGGCCAGATCCTGTTGCAGCGCCGCAGCCACGGCCCACGCAGGAAACACAACTCGCATCAGACTGGCTGCATCCAGAATGCGCTGGTCCTCAGGCTTCAGTCGTGCAATCTCCGGCTCAATCAGGCGCACCACCTCGTCGGGAACGCCGGCTTCGATGTCAGGGAAATCCGCATGCTGCTGCCACCGCCCGTCATCTTCCGATCCCTCACACACCAGAACGCGCTGCGCAATCAGATGATCCAGCAGTGCCAGAACAAAGAGTGGATTGCCTTCCGAGTTCTGATACACAAACGTATCCAGTCCTGGCGGGAGCGTCTCTTGGCCCAGTTTTCTGCTCAACATTTCCCGTACCGCGGTCTTGGGCAGGGGCGCTAAGATCATCTCGGTACCAAGACGATGGATGAGCAGATCCTGCTTCATCGTCCTGGAAGCATGGTCGATGGATTCGCAATGGGAACCGCAGGTAGCCAGCACCATCAGTTTGGTCGGTGTACGCCCTCGCGCCAGCGCCGATATCAATTCAAGGGTGGAATCATTCGCCCACTGCAGATCCTCAAACACCAGGATCAGCACCTTGTCCCGAGCCATTTCTTCCAGCGCTCCGCAGAGTTCTCCTCGTGTGCGCTGCAGGCCGGGTGGCGCATCGCCGGCAACCGAAGCTGCAGGTTCCCGCGGCAACGCGGGCAGCCATGCCGGCGCCATTCTCCCGAGAATACGGCTGGCGTCCTCGCCACTCTCCGAAGCGCAGAGCTGGCGAAGAATTTCCCGCACCGCGTAGGAGTCTTCCTTCTTGCTAACTCCTTCCACGCACTGCGCCGATGCCACAGTGGCCGGCAGCAATGTTCCGAGCCGGCGACAAAACTCATCCACCAGCGTGGTTTTTCCAATGCCTGCTCCGCCGGTTAAGAAAACTACCTGGCGCTGACCGCTCGACACCCGTTGGGCGTGCGCTTCCAGACGAACCAGTTCGTCCTCGCGGTCCACAATTCCGCCGACCTTCGCTGCCTGTGTCGCTGCTCGCCCGGCACTGCTGGGCCACGCTGCCCTTTCCGATACGGGGGCCACAAAGCAGTATCCGCGTTTGGGGTGGGTCTGAATGAATCGCGGTCGCCCGGCGTCATCCCCCAGCACTTTACGCAACTCCAGCATGTAGGTCCGCAACACCTGCGGTTGCACGTAGGTTTCCGGCCAAAGTGCATCCAGCAGCTCATCATGAGTGACCAAACGGCCCGGATTCTCCACCAGGTAGCGCAGAACCGCAAATGGCTTGGGGGGAAGAGGGATCTGCACCGCGTCTCGCCACAAGCATTCATTCGACGTGTCCATCGCAAAGGACTCAAACTGCTTCATCGTCATCCGATCAACACCTTCGCCTGGAAATTGCCTCAGATTAGTGCCAGCAATTGGTCGTCCAAATTCCAACTGTAAGCCGTCGCTCGCATCTCCGACCACCCGTTCGATCTAACGTCGCGAACAGAGTTTCTCGGCGGGCAGCAGCCGTCCATTTTCGGACAGTACTGTCCGAACCCGAACAGTTGGTGACGTGCACTGTTCGGGTCCGGATGCGTATTGAATCATACGTTGAAACACGACGCGCCGTTCCGTCGCCAGGATCGGAGCCGTCATCATTCGAGGAGCCCCTGAGCGATCGCATCGGGTCTCTGTTTTCCAGGCTCCTCGAATCGCGCTAATGCCGGTGTTGCCCACCGGGACTCAGCTTCCGACCTGCTGGACGGGATGTAGCTTCGATGCGCGGCCAGATAGCAACCCGAAGCTCATGAAAAGAGCGCCGAGCACAAGGTGAAAGATATGGTCTCCGGTATTCAGCAGCATGGGGCCGAAATGCCATGCTCGATTCATGGATGGATTTCCGATTAGCATGCCAAGAATGCCCAGCGCCAGATAGAACACCCCGGATCCGATGCAGAAG
Organism: uncultured Acidobacteriota bacterium; assembly: GCA_963756315.1. GTDB lineage: Bacteria > Acidobacteriota > Terriglobia > Terriglobales > Acidobacteriaceae > JAKAAZ01. The sequence goes on along the minus strand of CAVWNI010000007.1, from coordinate 25,955 downwards.
CGCTTCGCCACGGTCGATCCCAGAAAGCCTGCGCCAAGCGCCAGTGCGCCCCATAGGAGATGCATCAGGTTGTGATATTTGTCTATGTGGACTCCGCCAACAATAAGCAGGACCCCCATCAGAACAAACATCCCGCCAAAAAGCCGGCATGCCATCTGTGCGCCGTCACCCGTGGTTTCCCTGTGCCGGTAGTTCTGGACAGTGGCAACCAGGCCGGCGACATCTGTCAATGCAAGCGCAGCAACCTGAAGTATCGTGCCGATCCATATCCCAGCGGCGAACCCGCCAACGGACCCGGGGTGAGTCAGGCGAAGGATTGCCATGTGCAGGCGGGCGAAGAAGCCAGAAGTAACCAGAAGCGCAATCAGCGCACCCATGACCGGCGTCCACCACCAGCGGGCTCCCAGAACGATGATCCCTGCCACTGCAAGAAAGATCACCGGCCCCGGGGGAAATTTTGGATACGCAGGATCGCCGGAGAGCCACTGCATCCAGAGAGCGATCGCTAAAGCAATCAACCCGCCCACAGTCAACTGAGTAGCCATTGAAAGTTTCGTTTTCATGCGCTACTCCATTCCCTTGGCCATATGACCAAGACGTTGCTGCCACCGGGATTGCAACTCGTCGGCCTTGGTCCGCTGATCCGGATTCAATACCGACTTGTAAATCCTCGCTTTGAAGTGTTCCTTCTCCACCAGGAGTTTCGACAGAGTCGCGCCTTGTTCTGCGGCGATCTCCTGTACTTTGCTTTCATCCAGGTCGCCTTTCGCGGTGGCTTGGTCCATTTCCTTGCTCTCCGCAGCGAATTGTTGCAGCAGATCGGATACAGCGGGGCGCTCCGTCTGCCACATGGAACGAATTCGCTGTTCCTGTTGCTTGCTCAAATTCAACTCGTGCGCAACATAAGCCGTTGGGCCAAAATGGCCCCCTCGATGAGCAAAGCATCCACTCCATCCCCGCGCGTTTGCCCGGGCAACAGCTACTCCAGTTAACGCCAGTAATATTGCCACGCATGACCAGATTGCGATTCGTTTCATAACACCATCTCCTTTTCTGCTTGCAATTCCATTCGAGCATCGGCCTGCGGAGCATGCGATAAAGATTGGTTAAGCTAGGTAAAGTTTTGTAAAGGTCCGTTGTGGTTGAGAGCGGATGCTCTAATATCGGAAGTCGGGGCTCTCGATATGGGAATGGCTCGTGTGCTCATCATCGATGATGACGTGGAGCTGTGCAGGCTTCTTGCCGAACGTCTCAGTACAGAGGACCTCTCCATTGAAGCCATTCACAACGGACAACGTGGATTAGAGCACGTACTGTCGCAGGACTATGCTCTCGTCATACTGGACCTGATGTTGCCCGGCATGAAGGGGCTGGATGTACTGCGCCATGTGCGCGAACGGTCTGCTGTGCCTGTGTTGATCCTGACCGCACGGGGAGAAGATGTGGACCGCATTCTTGGGCTGGAGCTCGGCGCGGATGATTATCTACCGAAGCCTTTTAATCCTCGCGAACTCATTGCCCGTATTCGCGCCATTCTACGTAGAACCAACCACGTGAAGAATGCTGTGAATCCGCTTGTCGTGGATGACATCCGGCTTGATTCCACTGCCCGCGAAGTCTGGGTCAAGGAGTTTCATCTTGACCTCACCAGCGTGGAGTTCAGTCTTCTGGAAACGCTGCTTCACCACGCCGGACATGTTGTGACACGAGAACGTCTCACTGAAGTTGTTCTTGGACGCAAGCTGGGCCCGTTCGATCGCGTCATCGATGTGCATATCAGCAACGTGCGCAGAAAACTGACTCACGCCGCGGACGCGGGCGAACGCATCAAGGCGGTGCGTGGCAGCGGCTATCTCTTTGTCGTGCGCTCTGGAGTGAAATGAAATCCCGCAAAGGAAGCTTGTTTCTAAAAATATTTCTTTGGTTCTGGGCAACGGTCATTCTTACCGGCATTGCCCTGGTTGTTACATTTCTTCTTGAGCCCGGAAGGACGTCTTCACGATGGCACGACAGTCTGGCGACGGAAGTCGAATATTCTGGCGCGATCGCGGTTGAAGAAGCGGAACTGCACGGTGCGCCGGCGGCATCGGCTTACATGAAACAAATTGGCAGCAGTTCGCACACGCGCGCCTGCCTGTTTGATTCGGACGGAAATGCGATCGCCGGCGATGACTGCGATCTATTTGCGAGAAATATTTCTCGTGTACGGTCGACGCGAAAAGAAAGCGTCTTCGTCCGGGAGGGATTTGCCCGTGTCGCCGTGCCCCTCAAGGGCAGCGGCGGCAGAAGTTACATGTATGCTGCGGAGGTTCCAACCGGCGCTCCAGCCATGAGCGGGCCTGCCGTTGCGCTTCGAGTCGGCGTGGTGCTTCTTGTTTCCTTTTGCGTCTGCTATCTTCTGGCTCGCTATCTTACGGGTCCGATTTTGCGATTGCGCGAGGCCTCGCAACTGCTCGCCGCAGGCGATCTGAGTACCCGTGCCTCCGAGCGAATGGAACGGCGAAATGACGAATTAGGTTCTCTCGTGCAGGATTTCAATACGATGGCGTGCCGCATTGAGGAGCTTATTTCCCGCCAGAGGCAACTGATTTACGACATCTCTCACGAGCTGCGTTCGCCTCTGGCAAGGCTCAGCGTGGCTCTCGATCTGGGTCGCGAGCGAAAAGGTAATGATTCAGCTTTCGATCATATGGAGCGGGACATTGAGCGGATGAGCGAGATGATTGGACGCATGCTCACGGTGGCAAAGCTGGATACGTCTTCGGTACCGGCACAAATGACACGGATCGACCTGGGCGAACTGGTATCACAGATTGTCAGCAGCGCCGAATTCGAGTTGCGAGAACGTGAGAACGCAGTGCGACTCACGGTGCGCGAGCAATGCTTTGTGCTGGGAAACGCGGACTTGTTGCAGAGCGCAATTGAGAATGTCATTCGAAATGCGGTCCGCTATACCAATTCCGACGCCTCGGTTGATATTCATCTGGAGCGCGTCGAAAAAGCAGGCGAGTCCCTCATTTTGCTTTCTGTGCGCGACTACGGTGTGGGCGTTCCTGAATCGGAGATTTCAAATATCTTCAGGCCGTTTTATCGCGTCGAAAATGACCGCGACCGTCAGTCCGGCGGCGCAGGGTTAGGACTCGCGATCGCCGATCGGGTAATCGGCATCCATCACGGCACGATTCGCGCCCAGAATGTCTCGCCACAGGGGCTGCGTGTAGATATTAGCCTGCCCGCCATGGCCGAATGACACAAATCAATTGAATCATCGACATCGCCGATCAAGATACGCCATCTTCAATCATCGTGCCGTTTCACTGGGACCCGCTGTTACTCCGTCTCGAAGACAACCTGGAAAAATTCACTCGACGGCTTTGAAGCCAATCAAAATGGCGGCGCAGGTCACCTCTGTCCCGACCTCCCGTTCCGGTTTGGTGCGGGATATCGAACCTCCGGCGGCTCCCTGCGGAGGTCGAATCGACCGCCGCCAGTAGTTCGAAGTCGAGTGATCTCGGTCACATTCGGTCGTTATTCCAAATCTGTAGTATTGGGTTCGCCTGAGAGCGCGTCTGACGAATGACGTGGAGATCAGTTAGGCCGGCGTTGACGAATCTGCGCGGATCGATTTGCGGTTGGTATGAGCGCGATGTGACGAGGCCCACTTGGCAGCCGGGTTCGATCCCGGAAAAAAAGCTTGTCAATCGGTGACGGCTCAGAAGTTGATGAGATGCCGCCGGGCAAAGGAGAGAACAAACATGGCAACAACAGCAGGTCAGTCATCGATTCACGACGCGCTTGAAGTCCTTCACATGTCGGGCGTCAAGCACAGATACGACAACTATATCGGAGGCAAATTTGTACCGCCTACCACTGGCCGGTATTTTGTCAGCCACAGTCCGATCAACCAGGAACCGATTTGCGAGTTTGCGCGCTCCGGAGCTGCCGATGTGGAACTGGCGCTGGATGCGGCGCACGCTATTAAAGATAAGTGGGCACATACTTCCCCGGCCGACCGCGCCACGGCTCTCCTCAGGATCGCAAACGTGCTGGAGGAAAATCTGGAGACCCTGGCGCTTGCGGAAACTCTCGACAACGGCAAGCCGATTCGCGAGACGCGCAACGCCGACATTCCTCTGGTCATCGACCACTTCCGCTACTTCGCCTCCTGCATTCGTGCAGAAGAAGGACGTTTGACGGACATCGACAATGACACCGTCGCCTATCACTACAAGGAACCGCTGGGTGTTGTCGGTCAGATCATTCCTTGGAACTTTCCATTGCTGATGGCCGCATGGAAACTGGCCCCCGCAATCGGCGCAGGCAATTGCGTCGTCATCAAGCCGGCATCGAACACGCCGTTGAGCATCATGGTTTTTGCGCAACTGGTAGGCGATCTGCTGCCTCCGGGCGTGCTGAATGTCATCAGCGGTCCTGGTGGAGAAATGGGCAAGTCCCTGGCCTCCAACAAGCGCATCGCCAAGATCGCCTTTACCGGTGAAACCACCACCGGCCGGCTGATCATGCAGTACGCATCGGAGCCCATCATTCCTCAGACCCTGGAGTTGGGCGGCAAGTCGCCGAACATCTTCTTCGCCGACGTGATGGACGCGGACGACGATTTCCTGGACAAGGCGCTGGAAGGCTTTGCGCTGTTTGCGTTCAACAAGGGAGAGGTTTGCACCTGCCCCTCTCGCGCGCTGGTTCAGGAGTCCATCTATGACAAGTTCATGGAGCGCGCAGTGGCTCGCGTCGCCAAAATCAAAGTCGGCAACTCGTTGCTCCCTGCAACCCAGATGGGACCACAGGTCTCGAAAGAACAAATGAACTCGATCCTGAACTACATCAAGATCGGGAAGGACGAAGGCGCGAAATGCCTGACGGGCGGCGATCGAGTTCATCTCGGCGGCGACCTGGAGAATGGCAACTTCCTGCAGCCCACCGTTTTCTCCGGCGATAACAGCATGCGCATTTTCCAGGAAGAGATCTTCGGGCCGGTGCTTTCGGTCACCAAGTTCAAGGACCTCGACGACGCCATCAAGATCGGCAACGACACGGTCTACGGTCTGGGTGCGGGCGTATGGTCGCGCAACTCGAATAACCTGTATCGCGTGGGTCGCGAGATCCAGGCGGGACGGGTATGGACCAACTGCTACCACATGTATCCCGCCGGCGCAGCATTTGGCGGTTACAAGGAGTCCGGTTTCGGTCGCGAAACACACAAGATGATTCTCGATCACTATCAGCAGACCAAAAATCTGCTGGTGAGCTATAGCCAGAAAGCCTTAGGACTGTTCTAAGGAGCCCCTTTGCACGCGGCCCATTTTGACCAACGAGTCAGATGAGCCGCGAAGCAATGGGACATTTGCAAAACATATTGGGAACGAGCCGATTTTCTTCTCTTGTGGCAAGTCCGCGGAAGCCGGTTTCCGGCCTCCGCGGACTTGCCCAACAATGCAGACATCCTCTCCATCCCTGGCGACAACGCACCTCTCACGATGGAAAGGAAAACAATATGCCGAAAAATATGATGGCGGCGGTAGTTCGCGAATTTGGTAAACCTCTGGTGATCGAGGAAGTCGCGATCCCGGAACCGGGTCCAGAAGAAATACAGATCAAGATGGAAGCTTGCGGCGTATGTCATACCGACCTGCACGCCGCGGAAGGTGATTGGCCGATCAAGCCGACACCGCCCTTCATCCCTGGACATGAAGGCGTTGGGTACGTCTCCGGCGTTGGCAAAAGCGTCAAGACCGTGAAAGAAGGCGATCGCGTCGGCATCGTCTGGCTCTATTCCGCGTGCGGGCAGTGTGTCGATTGCCTCGCGGGACAAGAGTCCTGCTGCACGAAAGCGCAGTTTGGCGGGTACACCAAGAACGGCGGCTATGCGGAGTATGCAGTGGCCGACCCAAACTATGTAGCCCATCTGCCTTCTAACGTGGGCTTCGTTGAGGTGGCGCCGATCATCTGCGCAGGCGTTACCGTGTACAAGGGTCTGAAATCCACCAACGCGAGACCTGGCGACTGGGTTGTCATCTCGGGCATCGGCGGTCTTGGCCACCTGGCGGTGCAATATGCCAAGGCGATGGGATTCCACGTTGCCGCGGTGGATGTGTCCGAGGACAAGCTCGCGCTTGCCCGCAGGCTGGGCGCCAAGCTCACTGTCAATGCCAAACAGCAGGACCCCGCGGCTTTCTTCCAAAAGGAGATCGGCGGTGCGAATGCGGTGCTGGTGACGGCCGTCTCTACGCATGCGTTTGCACAAGCCATCGGTATGACTCGCGCTCGCGGAACCATCGCTCTGAATGGCCTGCCGCCGGGATCGTTTCCTCTTCCCATTTTCGAAGTGGTGCTGAAGGCTCTGACCATTCGCGGCTCCATCGTGGGCACGCGTCTGGACCTGGCAGAGGCGCTCTCCTTCGCCGGAGAGGGTCTGGTTCACGCCACCACGAAGGCCGAGAAGCTGGAAGACATCAACGATATCTTCAAGCGGATGCATGCCGGCACGATCGACGGCCGCATCGTATTGGACATCACGGGATCAAATTCTGCCAAGTCAGGTGCAGAAGAAAAAGTCGCCGTCCTGGTCTAGATTTCCTTCGAAGCTGAAATACACAGAAGAGCCCGGGCAATCAGTCCGGGCTCTTCTGCATTATTGAGCGCAGATCGCGGGGCACTGGCCGGGATTACTGACACATAGCCCGAAATTTTCACGCTATGCGCGCGTCCGTAATCGAGAAAATCTGGATTTTATATGGCGTCCCCGACGGGATTTGAACCCGTGTTATCGCCGTGAAAGGGCGGTGTCCTAGGCCGGGCTAGACGACGGGGACGCGTGAGGTACTGCACCGAACGGTGGGTAGGGTGGCATCGAAACGCCAATATCTGAGCGTATCAACCGCTTCCGATCGTGTCAAAGCAATCGCGCTTTTTACTGCAGCAAACAGAAGGCGCTACCAGCGAAGCAGCACCAGTTCCGAACAGAATCCTGGTCCCATGGCGGCCAGAATGCTGTAGCTGCCGGCAGGGGGCCGTCGGTTCAACATATATTCTTCCAGCACCAGCAAAACGGAGGCAGAGGACATGTTTCCGTTGTTGCGCAAACTTTCCCACGAAGCACCAAACGCTTGCCGCGGCAGTCCCAGTGCTTCTGCCGACGCATCCAGAACCTTCGGTCCTCCCGTGTGCATGATCCAGGTACCAATGTCGGCGCGCTTCATCCCGAACCCAGCCAGGAACGTGTCGACGTCGCGCGGAAAATTCTTGTGAATCGCGTCCGGGACATCGGGAGACAAGACGATCTGGAATCCCTCTTCCGAAATGTCCCAGCCCATCAGGTGCTCGGTATTGCGATAAAAACTGGACTGATGACCAAGAATCTCGGGGCCATCCGATTCGACCTGGTCCCCAACGACCACCACCGCGGCTGAGCCGTCGGCAAACAAGCCGGAGGCAATCATGTTGGCGACAGACAAATCCATCCGCTGCCAGGTCAGGGAGCAGAGTTCAACGGAAAACAGCACAGCGATCCGGTCCGGATAGGCGCGAACATAGTCCGCTGCCTGGCCAATTCCGGCGGCGCCTGCGACGCAACCCAGACCGAAGATGGGAGTCCGTCGCATGGCCAACGGCAGATCCATCAAATTGCTCAGCTTGGCATCCAGCGAGGGAGCGGAGATGCCTGTGACCGAGACTGTGATCATGGCGCCAATTTCTTCTTTGGTGCGGCCAGCGCGATTCAATGCGGTGGTAATGGCTTGTTCGCCTAACCCCACGGCTGCTTTAATCCAGCGATTGTTGGCGTCGCCCCATGTTTCAATGGACGCATACTCGTCAATGGGATACGCCAGGTGACGAAATTCCACGCTCACCCGCTGATGGAGTCGTTCCAGAACGTCCGGCTTATCAAGCTTGTCTTTCCAGTGCTGGCACAGAGTTTCAAATATTTTCTGCTGGCTGTAATACCATTGCGGCATTGCGCTAGCGACACTTGCAATTCTCATTCGATTTACTTCTCTTTCGCTCGTCTCAAATTCGCTGAAAAGGCTCCCAATGAGACTATCAGTACCGCTGTTCGATGACCATGGGTGATCAGTCGCCCGTCAACAGGACACATGAAGTGGCTGTCGAAGACGCTGGTGCCGCTTGTTGATCGTAGCGAACGAATCCGCCTCGCAGCAGATCGACCGCACAATTTTAGCTTGATGGTCGCTTAAACTGTTTCTTATTGTCTATTATTTCGCAAAGGATTGCACTCTCTCATCGTGGCCCCGCATGGCAGGGTTGCTATCACTTGTGGTTCGCCTGGGTAGACCCGGTTAGATCTCGTTCATCTGCCATATAGACCAGCAGGCCTTTGCTGGGTAAAGATTTCGCATATCCGGCGACAAGCTGTTCATAATATTGATCCACGGAAAATTCAAAGGACTTGTGGGCCTGGGGCTTCAGAGGGACTAGTTCGAGGTCGACCGGGTTCATGGTCAGCAGGCCGAACTTCATGGTTCCGCCTCGAAAATAGATGGAATCTTCCGACGCAACCGGCGGCGCCTCCTCGCTTTGTTCCGGACCCGCATGACTTCCTCGACCGGTCTGGCTGGCGGAGACACTACCGCCTGCTGGAGCAAACTCCAGATGCAGCTGATCATCCGCGATGTTTATGGAATGGATATGGCCGGTGAAGCGCGGTGGCGGGAACATCTGATCGACGGGAAAAATAATATCGTTGCCGACGATTTGAAACACTTGTTTTCTTTTCGGCTGCGCGATCTTCGAAATCTTCAGCCCCAGCAAATCGAGCACGCTCTGATGAATCACTCCGGCGACCGTCATATCCGACAAGTGCATTCGCATGTTGCCGTCCGCAGTCACATTGATCGTGGCTTTGGCCGAAAATGGGACATCGACCACCTTGTGAAAATCTCCCTTCACAGAAATCGACTGATCGGGATTGAAGGTAAGTTTCAGGTTGCTGAGTGGAGTTTTGGCGCGCGGCAGGATAAATCCATTTGCCAGAGCCGCCAGATCCGCGGACGATATGCTCGCCTTCGCGCTCTCCGCGTCCACGGAGAATGAATTCTTGTCATCCAGGGAGATGATTCCGTGTCGACGGGTGGGCGCGAGGACCCCCTGGAGACTATCCACCTGCAACACCACATTGTCCATCGCCCGGAACAGGACATGGTGCATGGCAATGTGCGTGACCCGGCCTGGCGTGGAACCTGCCGCAGAATGGCCTCTGGATTGAGACGATGCAGCTTGCGCTGTCTGCACAAAAACAAGAACGGAACATACCACCAGCATCCATCGCTTCAATCGCGTACAGCCCTCCGCCGGGATCACCGGACCTGCAGAAATTGGGAATTCAATGCCGAATGCCCGTAAAGTGTGGGATGCAGATTGGACCGAGCCGAGACCCGTTCCCGCAAAAACCTGTGAACGGAAACAGAAAGAAATCGCGAGGACTGGGAATGAAAGGAGGGTGGATCAGTGATTCGAGGCGGTGTGACTTCGGGTGGAGTCGACAGCAAGCGATGGAAACGAAGATTCGTCGTCGAGCCGCGGATGTCTTTTGCGGGACAGAGTATTCCGCAAAAATCCGCAGCCGACGGCTCTTAGGCTTTGACTACTTTCCCTGACTTGATGCATCCCGTGCAAACACGCATGCGCTTGCTGGCGGAATTCACTTTCGCCTTGACGGTCTGCAGGTTGACGTTCCAGCGGCGACGGGTAACGTTGTGCGCGTGGGAAACGTTGTTGCCGAATTGCGGCTTCTTGCCGCAAATTTCACATGTCTGTGCCATGATCTGTATCCTAATCTTGCGAATAAATGTTTACGTGGGGCTGGGAACTGCACACCACCGTACGCGGTGTCGGTGCCACTGAAATAGCAGGGGAAATCTCCCCAAGGCCCAAACCATAAGTGTACAGAAAACAGGTCGAATGAGCAATCTCAATGCGTTTGCCGTCCCCGCAATAGCCTGGAATTTGCATTTCGCGTACCGCGCACGACTCCGTTTGAATACCCGCACGTTTCTATTCGCAAGAATGCTGCGCAAGAATGGACGCTCGTGAAGGCCGCACAAGGGTCAGCAGGCAATCCGGTCAGTTCGGCCGCCCGAACGGTGTCGACCCGGTTCCAATCAAGTTGGACTGTCTTCTGGGTGGCCTTTCTGGTGCGCGTGTTGTACATCACGGTCGCTCACACCTATCACATTCGCACTGGCCAGGATCATTTCGAGTTTGGCTACGAAATGGGCCGCGTAGCCCAGGCCCTGGCGACGGGCCACGGATATGCTGACCCTTTCATCGGCCACACGGGACCGACAACATGGGTGCCCCCGCTTTATCCGTTGCTGCTGGCAGGCGTATTCAAACTCTTCGGCGTGTACACGCTGCGTTCCGCCTGGGTCATTCTCACCATCAACAGCTTCTTCTCCGCGCTGACGGCGCTGACCACCTATGAAATTGCCGCACGCTGCTTCAGTCGCCGCGTGGCGGTGTGGTCGGCGTGGATCTGGGCACTTTACCCGGCCGCGATGCAATATGCCGTCCGATGGGTCTGGGATATGACGCTCAGCACGTTCCTGCTGACCTGCATCCTGGTGCTCGCCCTGCGTATGCGGCGGATCGGAGAGATTTCAGGCGACGCGCCAACCGCAGACGACTCTTCGGTCGACGGGGCGCGTACGCTGCGGCGCTGGCTTATCTTTGGTGTTCTTTGGGGACTGCTTGCGCTCAGCAACCCTTCTCTGTTGCTTTTCCTGCCGGCCTGCGGCCTGTGGGTGATGTGGGGCACTCGCCGCCCCGGCCAGCAGGTCGCCTTTGCATCCGCCGCCGCGCTGGTCTTCATCCTGTGTATCTCCCCGTGGGTGATACGCAACGCAATGGTCTTTCATCGCTTTATTCCCATGCGCGCAAATTTTGGTGCGGAACTATACCTCGGCAATGGTCCCGGAGCCATGGGATTTTTGATGGAATACAACCATCCTTATGAAGCCCCTGACCAGCTCCGACTCTATAAGCAAATGGGCGAAGTGGCCTATGCGCAGATGCGTGGCCGACTAGCCTGGCAGTACATCCGCAGCAATCCCGGCTTGTTTGTGCGCAATTCCATCAAGCGGCTGTATTTTTTCTGGGTCAGCGTTCCTCATCCGACCGGGGATGCCTGGTATGTCGAGCCGGTTCGGGTGGCGAACTTTGCCTTTGCCAGCCTCGCCGGAATTCTTGGCCTGGCGCTGGCGCTCAAGCGTCGCGTCCCGGCCGCGTGGCTGTTTGCCTGGGCCTTCCTGCTGCTTCCGCTGGTTTACTATTTCGTCACGGTTCATGCGCGGTTCCGCGACCCGCTCGAACCGATAATTGCAATTCTGGCAGTCTATCTATTTCAATCCGCGGAAAAGAGGCCGCTGCGCCACTCCGCAGGGTGAAGAATGGTTGACGAGCCCAGCCAAAACCCAGTATTCTTGATTGGTTAGGCGATTTGCCTCGCGCCTGCGCTCTGCAGTGCGCATGGATGTTTCCCTACTCCGCAGCTTCACCGCGATTCCAGGGTATGCATGTTCCGCCTGAAAATTTTTGCGCCTGGGTCAAGCCCAACGGTGCTGGAGGTTTCAACTATGTACGCAATCATTCGCACCGGCGGGAAACAATATCGCGTGGCGCCCGGAGATGTTGTGCGGGTGGAAAAGCTGGCACAGGCAGATGGCAATCTTGAGTTTACCGATGTGCTTGCCGCCTCCACCGATAGCGCCGAGGGCGCGGGTCTGGCCAAGCCGAACTCCGCCAAGGTGCTGGCTTCCGTGGTCAACGAAGGCCGGTCGAAGAAAGTGTTGGTCTTCCACTTCAAACGTAAAAAGCAATACAAGAAGCTGCAGGGCCATCGCCAGTCCTACACCGAGATCCGCATTCATGAGATTCAGGTCGACGGGCAAAGCTTTACCGCCGCAAGCTAGGGGCGCTGCCAGTTCCACCGCCATATCGAATCGAACAAGTTTGCATTTCAAGAACAGCATTGAAGGATTGAGCAATGGCACATAAAAAAGGATTAGGAAGTTCCCGCAACGGCCGCGATTCGAATTCGCAGCGCCTCGGGGTCAAGGCATTCGGCGGTGAGGTTGTCACCGGCGGTTCCATCATCGTGCGGCAGCGTGGCACTCGCTTGAAACCCGGCTTGAACGTCGGCCTGGGCAGCGACGACACTCTGTATGCGAAGATCGATGGGCGAGTTCGCTTCGTGGATCGCGGTCGTACCGGCCGCTTTGTCGCCGTCGACCCGCTTCCTGTAGAAGTAGAAGCGTAAGGCTCCAATCGTTCGGGCATCCCTGCCTGAATTCGTCGGAATGCGAACTGCCAGCCGCGACAGGAAGATGCTTCGATTGGCTATCAAATAAAACCGGCTAACCCCGAGGGGTTAGCCGGTTTTTTGTATGTTGCAGTCGTTAGCTGGCGACTGGACTCGACGGATTTGCGGCTCTCTGCGGCTGCCCAGCCGGACCCATCACATTCTCAACCAGATCAAAGACATCGGTCATGAAAGTCGGCGGATAGCTGACCGCAACGTGGCCTGCGGGATTGCCCAGGGTCTGAGCAATATCGTTCCAGCGCATCAGCGGTGAAGTCACAGGCATGGTCACCAGGCGGCGTGCCGGCTCAGGACGCAGGAAGTACCCGGCCCAGATTGTAACGGCGCCAAGATACACAGCTTCGTGAACCATTTCGGCCGTGGTCGCCAGACTTCGATTGTGTCCGATGATCACAGAATTGATCATATTGTTCAGAGCGATCAGTCCAAATCCGAACGTGATTCCGAAAATGCGGCTGCCGAACGGCACTCCCAAAGAGTTGGAGGCAAATGCCAGGAAGGCTACCATGCACAGCGCAAGGACGCTCTCTGATCGAGCCAGGACCTGCGCGGCCGCCAAAAGGTAGGTCATGCCACTGCTGTGGGGGGTAAGACTGGATGCGAACGCGAGGATCACCGAAACGGTGATCGCCCAGAAGAAGATGGGCTGCCCTAGCTTCTGCACGCCGGGAACAGATCGCACGGCGTGGCGGAACATCTCATGCAGAACGCGCAGCATTAGGACCGCGCTGATGCCGAAAGATGCCCAATAAACGTAGAAGTAGATCTCGTAGGCGTGGACACCACTGATCAGGTAGAAACCATTCAGGACTGCATCGACACACTGAATGGCAGAGGAGGCAGCGCAGAAAACCAGCAGCTGCCAAAACGCCGGGTAGATCTTGCTCTTCTGTGCTCTGTATACGCAAACCAGAACAATCGAGAGGAATAGAGTCTCAAGAAAAGTCGGTAGTGCGATATTTAGCCAAACGGACATGGGAGGCTCCAAGTGAGCCTGAAGAATAACTCAGGCGGAGCTAACCCGCAACACTAAAGTTGCATCCCGGTCCAAAAAGGGTTACTTTGGGCTCGACTACTTGTTGAAGCCGCATTCTCCACCAGGCTGGCAAGTGGGCATAGGACCGGCTGTATTGCTGGCAACCATGGTTGCATTCGGACCGGAGGGAACAGTTTTCGAGGCCAGCATATGGTCGGCTGCGAAACCGGTGATCAGCATTCCGAGGACGAGCGCGCGAACGGCAGTTTTCATGGTAGTGTATCCTTTGGTTACCCAGATTTTGTTAATTAATACTTGGTTCGGTTGACAAGTTCGAGTATACTGATTTGATCGGGTAAGTCCATATTTATCAATAATATACCTCTATATTTACTAGGAATGTGACCGAAGTAACCTATTCCCCTCGATCGACGTCCTAAATGCTGCATTTTTCGTGCAGCTGCCCGGCTCCCTCCCCTGTGCTTCTTCAGATTCCCCCATCCCCTGCCATCGACCCGCATTCATGCCAGGCAACCTTTGGACGATTTCTACCCGTAGGGTCCCCGTTCCCGAGTAAGAATTTTTGCTCCGTTTCCCACAGCACCAGCCTGCCAGAACGCCCGCAAACGGGCTCCCTGAAACGCTCCGCAACATGGTAAAATAAGGGAGAGTCCATGGTGGGATAAGTCCTTTCTGAATCAAGCTTTTGCCCGGTATCCGAGCGGAGCCTCCCAGGAACCGATAACTCCCTGAAATGGATGCTGTTTCCCCAACTGTTTTCCGGAGTCCCATGGCAGAGAAAGCGCTCGTAACTGAAGAAATCACTGAGATTCCCGTCCCAGGTCGTGAACTGGCCAATGCCGCCGCGCAATCCGCGACCCGCCAGCGCGCCAGCGACAAATACACCAGCGACAACATTAAAGTGCTGGAGGGGCTGGAGGCGGTCCGGCTGCGCCCGGCCATGTATATCGGCTCAACCGGTGAAATGGGCCTGCATCATCTGGTGTATGAAGTGGTCGACAATTCCGTTGACGAAGCCATGGACGGCCATGCCAGCCGGATTGAAGTCACCATCCACATGGATAACTCGATTACCGTGGTGGACGACGGCCGCGGAATTCCCGTCGATGAGATGACGTTGCCCAACGGTGAACGGGTGTCCGCGTGCCAGGTGGTGCTGACCAAGCTGCATGCCGGCGGCAAGTTTGATGCCTCTACCTATAAGGTGTCCGGTGGTCTGCACGGCGTCGGCGTATCCTGCGTCAACGGCTTGAGTGAGCAGTTTGAAGTGGAGGTCTGGCGCGGCGGCCACACCTATGAGCAGGAATACCAGCGTGGCATCCCGCTCGACAAGTTGCACCAGACAGGAACCAGCAAGAAGCGTGGCACCAAGATCCACTTCCTGCCCGACAAGACCATCTTCACGGTCACGGAATATAACTACGACACCCTGGCGCAGCGGCTGCGCGAGTTGGCTTTCCTGAATAAGGGCCTGGAAATCTCGCTGACCGATGAACGCACCACCGACCCGAAAACCGGGGAAGCCAAGCATACGGAATTCAAATACAGCGGCGGCATCGCCGAATTCATCAAACATCTCAACCGCGGCAAGCAGACCCTCCACGATAAACCGATCTATATGGAGGCGGAGCGCGACAATGTGGTGATGGAAATCGCGATGCAGTATAACGACGGCTATTCTGAAACCGTCTTTACCTTCGCCAACAACATCAATACCGTCGATGGTGGAACCCACCTGTCCGGCTTTCGCACGGCGCTGACGCGCACCATCAACGCGGCCGGCCAGCAGATGGGCCTGTTCAAGGATTTGAAGGAAAATTTATCCGGCGACGACGTCCGCGAAGGTCTGGTGGCCGTGATCAGCGTCAAGCTGCCACAGCCCCAGTTTGAAGGCCAGACCAAAGGCAAGCTGAATTCCGACATCAGCGGCACGGTTCAATCTTTCCTGAATGAGCGGCTGGGAATGTTCCTGGAACAAAATCCGCCGATCACGCGCCGCATCATCAATAAGGCGATTGAAGCCAGCCGTGCCCGCGAAGCCGCGCGCAAGGCCCGCGATCTTACGCGGCGCAAGGGCGCACTCGATGGTGGCGGGCTCCCCGGCAAACTGGCGGACTGCAGCGAGCGCCGACCGGAACGCTGCGAGCTTTACCTGGTAGAGGGCGAGTCGGCCGGCGGTACTGCCAAACAGGGGCGCGATCGTCGTTATCAGGCGATTCTTCCTCTCAAGGGAAAAATTCTCAACGTAGAGAAAGCGCGCTACGACAAGATGCTGGGCCACGAAGAAATTCGTGCCATGATCACCGCACTCGGTTGCGGCATCGGCAAGGACGACTTCGACGCCAGCAAGTTACGTTACGGCAAGCTGATCCTGATGACAGACGCGGATGTCGACGGCTCGCATATTCGCACGCTGTTGCTTACTTTCTTTTTCCGCCACATGACGGAACTGATCAAGCGCGGTCACGTCTACATCGCCCAGCCCCCGCTCTATCGCATTAAGAAGGGCAAGTTCGAGCAGTACATTAAAGATGACCGCGAATTTGTCAACGTGATGGTCAAGCGTGCCTCCGATGGAATGGTGGTGCGCTATGGCGCTGGCGCAGCCACCCTGGAAGGCGCTGCCCTCACCCGCTTCATGGGCCATTTGAATGAGTACCTCGGCTTCTTTGACAAGGTAGACAAGCGCCTGCGCAATGAAGAAGTCACAGCTCTGCTGGCCAAGCTCGAATTGGTCAAGCGCACGGATTTCGAGGGCGCGGCCGGTGCGGCGCCTGCAAAGCTGATCAAGCTGCACGCAAAACTCGAAGCGTTGGCGAAAAAATATCAGTTCAAATCGGTCGGTCAGCCTGTCCACGATGAAGAGCATCAGACCTACTCTTTGTCCTTTACCGATGCGCAGGGCGCCGAGCGACGTATCGACTGGACGCTGGCAACATCGCCGGAATATCGGCAAATGATGTCGAAGTACATTCAGATCAAGGATCCGCTGGAAGGACCCTTCCTCATCGAGTCGGCCTCCAAGGCCGCGCCCGCCAGTGAGGAGACTGAAGTTGACGCGACGGAATCCGCCGAAGGAACTACTGCCAAGCAGCCAGCGACCAAAAAGGCTGTGAAGCTAGCCCAGGATCCCGTCACCAAAGAATCCCCGCGCGAACTGTTCGAGTACGTCATCGAGCAGGGACGCAAGGATTATCAGGTCCAGCGCTACAAGGGTCTGGGCGAGATGAGCGATTCGCAGTTGTGGGAAACCACCATGGATCCCGAGCGGCGCACCCTGTTGCAGGTGAAGCTCGAAGACCTGGCCGAATCCGAGCAGATTTTCTCCACGCTGATGGGAGAAGACGTCGAAGCCCGTCGCAAATTTATCGAGGACAATGCGCTGGACGTCAAGAACCTGGACATCTGAGATACTACACGGATCCCGCCCGCGCCCACAGCTCAAACAGGATTCACCATGGCGGCGGTTCCCAGACTCTATTTTGGGTACATGCCCAGGTTAACGGCGCGAAGCCGCGACATTCGGCAGAGATCAGCGTCAGCCGAATTTCAATCGGTTCCTATGGCTGAAGGTGGCCAGCGTATCCAGCGGCCACGATGTCGCGCTGGACCGCTTCCATGGTCGTTGCGTCAGGCATTCCGCTGGTCATCACACCCTCAAAGAAATAACCCGAGGCCCAATTGCTGTTATCGCCGCCTGTCCCCAGGATGATGGCTCCTTCTTGTTTCATCGGTTGATATTTCGCGGGAAGAGGAAGAATGCCGGTAGTGGTCAGCTTTCCAGACTCGGCGTTGCCCTGATAGATGGCGTAGGAGTGCTGGCCGTCGTTGGCGCCCATGTCGGTGACGAATTCAGTGTTGGGGGGAACGGGGAGGTGACCGTAGATGCCGTTCTCCATATCGAGCCCCGCATCCGGCTTGCTCGAGTTGCGGTTGAGCTTGATGTTGATGGCATCCATGTGGCCGGCGTCGTTGTCCAGGTTGTTGACCTCGGCGTTGCCGAGATCAAAGCAGCACTTGGTGTTGAGATGGAGGGCGGAGGTGACCATATAGACGCCCTCCGGCTGGCCGTTGACCGCTGTGCCGACAGGGGTGTCGTCGCGATAGCCCATTCCGGGGGAGATGGCGATGCCGTAGACCTGCTGTCCGTGCAAGGTTACAGGGAGAGCGTTGGCCACCGCCGGGAGATCGTAGCCGTTGGGGCCCGGACCATGTGCTGCGCCGCCAGGAGGTGCGGGCGTCAGGTCGCTGTGGTTGGGCGACTGGTCGTAAATCTTGGTGATGGTGCAGGTGGTCTGAGCGCAGAAGTCGTTCTGCTTCGCGGCGTCAGCGTAGCCATGGCCAGCAAGACCTATGTTGAGAGAGGTCTTATCTGACTGGCGTGTGACCTGATAAAGCGGGCCTTTGTATTTATGGTACAGCGCGCGGGTGGTGCTATAGGCGGCAACACATGGAGTTTTGGAGGCGAAGATATCACATGGGCGTGTAGCCGCATGCGCTGAAGCAAGGCCTAACTGAGCGATTGCGACGGCGCAGAGAATGACTGCGAGCGACGGGATTTTTCCGGACGATGACAGTGATTTGCTTTGCATGGGCTGTTCGTTTGTTCCCCTCTATTTCACTTGCTGGCGATTTGCAAGGTGGCTCGCGACACGCTTCGCCGTATAGTCGGAACCATAAGCAAAGCGCATCATAGGGCCAAAGTTGTTGGCGGCGGCAATTCCCACGAAATACAGTCCCGGAACCGACGACTGAAAATCTGCGGACAATTCAGGAGAATTGCCCACCGTGCGCAGTTCCTGCCGGATCGCCGCATCCAGAAACTTTAGCCGGCGAATATCTGGTTTGTATCCCGTCGCGGCAACCACATGCTCGGTTTCATGCTCGCGGACGCTGCCGTCTCTGCCCGAAAGCGTCAGTCGCACGCCCCCATTCGCTGCCTGGGCGCCCTCAATGTTATACCCCAGCAGCAGAGGGACCTTGCCTTCGACACGTTTCCTCATCGGCCAGCCCGGCGCCGGACCCAGATGCGTTCGCACAATACGCAACCGAAGATCTTCAGGAAAATGCCGGAATACTCCGGGAGCATCCGTATAGAAGCGTGACTTCCAACCCGGACCCAGTCCGGATGACGGATTTCGCATTTGCTCCCAAAGAGAACGTGGAGCCGCCCCCGGCATATCATGAAACCGGATGTTCACTGCCCTGGCCAGCAGAGTAACGTCCACACCGCTTTCATGCATCAGCGCCGCGATATCGACTGCGGAAGCTCCCGCCCCGAGTATGGTAACGTTTCTGCCTCGAAGCACGGAGCAGTCATGATGCGCCGAGCTGTGCGACATCAACTCCGGCGGCAGATGCGCCAGCGATTCCGGCACGTAGGCAAAATGGCTGATTCCCACCGCCACCACCACGCTTCCGGCGGTCAGCTCTGCGCCGTCTTCCAGCCGGATTCGATAATGATCTCCGTCGCGACGAATCGCGGCGACCAGCCTGGAGTCCAGTTGCGGGGCAAATCGTTCTTGAAAGGCGAGAGCATATTCAATAAATGTCTCTACCGCCACCGGCAATCGCGTATCTTCATACGGAATGCCGCGCATCTGGCAGAAATGCTTCAGCGTGAAACTGGATCCGGGATCGGAAAGATTGGACGCGAAACCGTCGGACTTGAGCAGCATTCCTTTCGGCATGTGCAGCCGCCATACTTCCATGGGCGGACCGAAAATGCCGCAGGTGATGCCCTGCGCCTGCAGATGCGCGGCAATCGACAAGCCGTATGGCCCGGCTCCAACAATCGCTACAGGAATGGTAGGGTTCATTGTTGGTCCGTTCGGCGTCTATCCCGCGCAAGTCCATCGCTTCGACAGGACTGATACGCAAGTTGTGCAGTCCCCAGGGACTGAGTCACAAGCCGCGGAACCGGCCGAGGGGCGCGAAACATTCTCTCATGCCCGGCCATGTCTTCAGTAAAATCTGAGGAGCGATTCTTTTGCAATCATACAGTCACCACCGTCCGTTCCTCAATAGGCGGACCCGTAGGGTACCTGCATGACAACACACGTTCTGCTGGCAACGACATGCCGATGGTTCTCGACTGCGCGGCTGGCCATGGCCTTCGCCGCGGCAGGCTGCAGCGTCGACATCGTCTGCCCGCACAGCCATCCTGTGTTGTCGACGCGCGCCATCAAAAAGTCCTACCGATATTACGGCACAGCGCCCCTGCGTTCCATTCGAGCAGCAATCCTGGCCTCAAAACCGGACATTGTGATCCCCTGCGATGACGTTGCCATGCGACATTTGCATGGTATCTACGCCGTAGCCAGCCAAGCCACTGATCCCGCTTCCGAGCGAGCTCTGCCGTGTCTTGCAGACTTCCCTGGGTTCCCCCGCCAGCTATCCCCTGACCGAATCCAGAGAAAAATTCATGGCCATGGTGCGGGAACTGGGTGTTCGTATCCCGGAGACAACCACGGTCACTTCCACGGATCAGGTGGAGCAGTGGCTGTCTGCGCACGGATTTCCGGCCGTGCTGAAAGCGGATGGCACCTCGGGCGGCGAAGGAGTCAGAATTGTGCACTCTTTGCCGGAGGCCTTGCGAGCTTATAAAACGCTGCGCGCTCCTCTGGCTGCTATTGTTGCAGCCAAGCGCACTCTGTTGGATCACGACTCCAATTGCATTCTGCCGTGGCTCATGCAACGCCCACGAGAGGTCAGCATCCAAGCGTTTGTGACCGGGCCCGACGCCAACCTGGCAGTTGCCTGCTGGCAGGGGGAAGTCCTCGCAAGTATCGATGTGGAAGTGCTGCAGACCTGGAAACCGAAGGGACCCGCAACAGTCGTTCGTTTGCAGGAAAATTCCGAGAGGCTGCAAGCGGTTCAGAAGATTGTGCGAAAACTAGGGTTTTCCGGGCTCGCCGGCTTCGACTTCATGATTGATTCCCGAGAGGGAAATGCCTATCTGATCGAGATGAATGCCAGAGCCACGCAGACCTGCCCCTTGCCGCTCGGTCCAGGACGCGATCTGATCTCTTCACTCTGCGCCGCCCTGACCGGGCAATTGTTTTCTCGCCCACCCATTCAACTTTCCGGCGACACCATCGCCCTGTTTCCCATGGCGTGGCATGAAAGCGTCGCCCGCGAACTTTTTCAATCCGCCTATCCCGACCTTCCCGCAGGCGAGCCCGAACTGGTGCAGCTGGGCATGCAACAGCTTCGAGTTTCACCGCAGGAGAAGTGGATACGCCTATTCTCGACGCTGGGAATGCGACGCCTATGACAACGAATTCTGCCCAGGAAGAACGACGCGCGCCGTACGACGTGCTTCATTTGATTGGCAGCAATCTGGTCGGCGGACCGGAAAAGCAGATCCTCCATCACGCCCAGGACATGAAGGATTCCGAGTACAGGCTCACCATCGGATCGTTTCACGATTTGAGCGAACGACCCGAGGTCCTGGTCGCTGCCGAGCAAAGAAACATACCCACGGTGTGCCTGCCCGGTGGCGTTCGCTTCGACCTGGTATCTCAACTGTCGCGCGTGTTGTCCCAGAGAAAAGGCTCCCTTCTCTGTACTCACGGCTTCAAGGCAAATGTCGTCGGCTATTTGGCTTCGCGAGCGACCAATACTGCCCACGTCGCCTTCGTTCGCGGATTCACAGCGGAAAATAGCCGCATCATTTTCTATGAAATGCTGGAGCGACAGGCTCTAAAACGCGCTCAACGAGTGGTTTGCGTCTCGGAAAAGCAGGCAGTACAGATCGCTGCGTTGCGCGGTAATCGCCGCCCGCCCATTGTCGTGAAGAATGCCATGTTGCCTCCCTATGCACGACCGCAGGAGGGCGAACCAGTTTCCAGAAAGAGCCTTGGCATCCCCGACCATGCCTTTATCTTTGGATCGGTCGGCCGCTTGAGTCAGGAAAAAGGTCACCGTTTCATGATCTCCGCATTCCACCAGCTTTGCACGCAAGCCTCCGCCAACGCTCCGTTGTTTCTCATCGTCGTCGGCGACGGGCACGAACAGAAGCAACTGGAGCAACAAGCCGCACAGCTTGGAATTCGTGAGCGGGTGTATTTCGCCGGCTTCCAGGGCAACTGCACGGAATGGATGCAGTTGCTCGATTGCGTCGTCCAACCCTCCCTGACCGAAGGCACCCCGAACACCGTGCTGGAAGCGCTATGTCTCAAGGTTCCTGTAGTCGCGAGCGCGGTGGGAGGCATTCCCGACCTGATTGTCGACGGCAGAAATGGCTTGCTCGTGCCCTCCGCCAACGTTCCCGCGCTGGCAGCAGCCATGCTCAAGATGTGGCGCCACCCAGAGCTGCGGCAACAGTTCACGGCCGGCGCGGAAGATCTGATTCGCGAGTATTTCCCCGATTATCAGAGGCAAAAATTGATTGAAGTCTACGAGGAAGTGTTCCGCGGCGATCGCCAACAGGTCGCGACCTCGTCGTGAACGCCGACCCTGCTCCATCACCTGAGCGACAAGATGGTGCTATCGGCTGGTCCGCCACCATAGATAACGGTTGACGCCGCTCAACGCCAAAACCTGCGAAGACAAGATGACAAACACGTAATACGGCAGCAACAGCGCCCCGGCCATGGGCACCGGGCGATCACATGCGAAGCGAAACATCAGCATCAGGTAGGTGAATTGCAGGATGGCCACGCCTCCCAGCAAACTCCACGTCCAGGGAAACAGAGACGGCGCCGCGAGACTCATCAGAAATGACACCGCCCACAGATAAATCAGCACCGTGCGACTGGTCATCAACAGCATGACAATCTCTTCCAGCGCGCGCCAGCTGCGGTCGCGCCAGGCCGTCGACAACAAAATCGGTATGGCCTTGCGGAACAGTTGCCAGATGCCCGAAGCCCAGCGCACGCGCTGGGGCTGAACATCGCGAACACTGGTGGCCTGCCGCGACCACAACCGCGCCCCCTCCTGGTAATGCACCGCGATGCCTTGTTGGCCCAGCAACAGCGCATACTCGGCATCTTCCACAATGGAGTGGGCCAGCCACGGCACCCGGTCCAGTACCGGCCGCGACACAAAAAATCCGTTGCCCATCAGCAGTTGGGATAAGCCAAGCCTCTCCCGGGAACGGGCGATGAAGCTATTCTCCCCGGCTTTGCTGACAGCGCTGAATTGCTGCAGCCAATTCTTGCTGTTCGCGGCGGGAAAAAAATCATACCGTCCCTGCACGACCGCATGACCGTTTCGAAAAGAAGCATCGAAGGCAGCAAAAAATCCGGGATCCACAACACTGTCGGCGTCGATGACGCACACCGCATCCCAGTTCCAGCCCTGCGCCAGATCGAACGCCCAGGTCAGCGCCTGCCCTTTGCCTCGCTTGTCCGGATCGGTGCGGATAAGAACATCGTGCGCGCCCGCTGCCCTGGCCATCTCCGCGGTGTCATCGGTGCAGTTGTCCGCAATGACGACACAACGCAGCAGCGGATGATTCTGCGCCAGCACACTTTGAACAGTGGCTGTTAATCCCGAACTCTCATTATGCGCCGGAATTACCACCAGAAAATTCGTTGCCAACGGATCCATTGCAGCCGGCGAAAGAGTCGCCGCAGCGGTAGGTTTTCTCCGCGAAACTAAAATTCCAATGATCGCAAACGCAAGCGCGTACAGCGTCCCCAGCAACGCGAATACCGCAATCACAATCGACGTGATACCCAATCCGAAGGCCACATTGTGTCGCATCTGAAGGAGGAATGGGGTCATAAATCGATTACACGGCTCCGCGAATTACCTCAATCCGCGGATTGAGTAGTTGTTCATCAAAATACCCAATGCGCCGATGCGACGCGCACAATCGACGCGCCTTCAGTCTCGCGCAGGCCTGGCGACGTGTACCTGCGGCTGCCGCCGTCCTGCAAGAATTCTGCGGCAGGCCTGGATCGAAACCGCCATCGCAGCCCAGAAACAAAAATTAGTCGGCGTCATGTTTACTCCTCTCCATTTTGTCTTTCAATTCGCGCACGTGACGGGCCAGCGACACCGGTATACGCATTCCCTGGCCCTTCATCCGATCTTTCACGCGCGACCGACCCGGCGCCGACGGCTTCATCCCCATCTTGCGAATGTAATAGTTGGCCCGATAAATATTGGCCAACCGATCATTCTTGTATTCGAAATTCTGATTGATCGACACCGAAATATCGTCGCCGTTTTCCAACCAGTGCGGAGCATTGATGGGAATGTGCACCGCCTTGCCCGGTTCCAGCAAAAACGATGTGGCGCGGTTTTGCAGGTGCGCCTTGTAGGTCGCGGCGTTGTTATCGAAGCTCCAGAAACTCTCCAGCTCTTCTTCCGTCAGTACTTCCCGATCGGTCTGGTCGAAGACGTGGATGGTCTTTTTCCCATGGATCTGCAACAGCAGGCTGCATTCCTTGTCGATATGGTATTCCGTGATGCGATGCGGCGAAGTGATAAAGATGATGGACTGCCTGCTTTTTTCTTCGCGGCTCAACGGGATTCCCGTCATCTCCTGCACTTCGGCCAGCCCTTGCACCAGCAAATCGTGTATCTCCGGATCGCGGTCCGCGCCGAAAATGATGATCCAGGCGTCGGTTTCGCGAATACGGCGAAATGCTTCCTCAATTGAGAAGTCGCGACCCGGCCGATCTTTCCAGCGCTGGTCGATACGCTTCTTGCCGGCATTCCAATACACTTTGTTTGGGATCGGCAGCGACCGTTCCAGCAGGCTATGAAGCCGATCCATCGTGAATGCGCGATGATTGCTGAGCGAATGCTCCAGGGTGAACGGACGCTTATTGAAATTCTCTGCGAATTTCGCCCGATCTACGGTATAAAGGCGTTCTGGCGCGTGGGAAACTTCTTTCACGATTGGCGGTGTCATGGTACTTGTTGTCGTCGACATAGTGTCACCTCGTACTGCCGATGGACATCGGCATTTTCTCTGAAATTGGTATTTGAATCCGGTTTTGAACCTTTAGCTGGAACCGGCAGCGAGGGGTCCGCCGAAACCGCTGTGTTGAACAGATACTCGAATGAATGGACAAAACTTTTTCTGGCCGCGTACAGAACCCGTTCCGCCGCTTTCTGCCAACCAGGTGCATGTGTGGGCATGGGCTCTCGACCCCGCGCCCCTGCCTCAGCACTGGGAAATCCTCAGCCGGCAAGAGACGGATCGAGCTCGGCGCTTCGTGTTCCCGAGGGATCGCGACCACTATGTCCGCGCTCACGCTGCCCTGCGAACGTTGCTCGGCAGCTATCTCGGTCGCGCCGGCGATCAGATATCCTTCTCGACCAACGCCTACGGCAAGCCGCAGATCGAGCCTGATCCACACACCCGGCACATCCGGTTCAATCTGACCCACAGCGCGGGAATCGCAGCGCTTGCCGTCAGCCTCGACTATGAGCTGGGAATCGACATCGAGCGCATCCGCCCCATCGACGCCGATGTCGCCGAACATCATTTCTCCTCGCGCGAGTTGCTGACGCTGCGAACTCTCGCCCCCGGACAATGGCTGCACGGCTTTTATCGCTGCTGGACCAGCAAAGAAGCCCTGCTGAAGGGTGAAGGCCTGGGTCTCAATCTGCCGCTCGACGGGTTTGACGTCGAGGCTCATCCTCACCGTCCTGCGGCATTGCTGGACTTGCGTCCGCACGCGTCCATCGCCGCCGGCTGGCAGCTCATCGAACTGCGCCCCGCCGAAGATTTCGTGGCAACCCTCGCGCTTCGAGACCCGACGGGACAGTTTGAGAGATCCTCCCTCCACTGCCTCTGGCTTGACGAATAGAAATTTTCCCTCAGCGGGTCGATGCATTCTTGATAAACCAGTTCTCAAACTGCACCTCCTTGTAAGGGCTGTGGTTAATGGCAAGCAATGGGGCCGGCTTTCCCAGCAAACTGTGGGAAAAAAACTGCAGCGTATAAGCTTCGACAATGGCATGCACGCGTTGCGGAGACACCGTGCCCGCCTCCGTCAATCGCCGTATCGGGGAGTACAGCGGCCGGTCGGTAAAATCGTCGTGCTCCGACCCCACAATCGTGACCAGATATCCACCGAATTGACGCATCGATCGCCTCAGGTTGACGCTGTCGTCCTGGTCCAGTTCCGCCTCTCGGCGAACCTGCATATTGGTCGAGTTCAACGACCCAACACCTGTTCCCGGATCATCGCTCATCACCAGATAGGACTTATCCAGCCCGTGCGTCGCGACATCTCCAAACCCCCAACCATCCTCGTTCAGCGCCGCCTTTACCCTTGGATCCTCATAGCAGACCTGCGCCGCCACTGCTCCACCGAAAGAGTGCCCAAACGCGCCGGTATCGCTGGCATTGACTCGATGAAACCACGCGCTCCTTGCGTCACCG
Source organism: uncultured Acidobacteriota bacterium (assembly GCA_963756315.1). Classification (GTDB taxonomy): domain Bacteria; phylum Acidobacteriota; class Terriglobia; order Terriglobales; family Acidobacteriaceae; genus JAKAAZ01. The sequence continues at coordinate 251 of CAVWNI010000007.1, read as the reverse complement.
TTCGCTGCCGACAAATAGTTCAGCGCCAGAACGTCATCGCCAGCCTCAATCCGCACCTCCGTGTCACCATAGGCAAACTGCTGCTCCACAGTTCGTTCCCTGAAGTCAGATATATCCCGCATGGTCACGCCGCGAATGACGCGCCCATCTGGAAATGCAATCGGACGTGAGTTGTAGGTATGATCCACTCCGGCGACGATGAACCCATGGCTGGCCAGATCTTCCATTTGATACGTGTTTTGCGTACGCTG